>NZ_JBIOLF010000002.1:0-1458615 GCF_051710745.1 Enterococcus sp. DIV0756
TTCTACCGACTCGTATGGATAGTCTGTCTGAAATAGCTGTTGCCTGATTCCATCCTCAACAATGTTAGTTAACACTGGAGTAATTTCCTGGACTAAAGCAGTTTGAACCTTTTGATGCATTAGAGCATTTTGCGGCTTATGAACATAGTCCATCAATAATTCATCCTCTGAAGTATCTACTCGTAGCGCTAATACAGTTTGAACAAACCGTTGAAAAACCGGAATCTCTTGATTATCTGCAGCTTGCTTGGCCGCAATTGATAGCTGCTCTGTTGTTCGTTGAACTAACGCATTCATAATTTCTTCCTTCGATTTAAAGTGATAGTACAAGGTTCCACGGGCAATTCCTACTTCTGCGATGATTTCACCTGTACTTGTTTGATCAAATCCTTTCTCTGCAAAAAGCTTTCCGGCAACGTCCAAAATTTCATTTTTTCGTACAACAGGATTTTTTGATATCCGCATTCTTCTCATTCCCTTTTTTCGCGACCGACTGCCTGTCTATAATAAGTATAACGTTTTATCTAATAATCTGCTACTGAATATTTTCAATAACGTTTATTTCTTTACTTAATCCATGATTTATAGAAAATAAAGCAACGAAAAAACACTCAAATGTTTATTCAAGTGTTTTTTCGTTGTTTATTTAGCTGTCAAAGCAGTCTCTTTATTTAAGAAGAATGGCCGATAATACGCTGTAGCATTACACATTGGTAAAACCTCTTCACTTAATTTGATTCCAATTTCTTCTATTAAATACTTACGGCGTGCCTGCATCCGCTCCCACATTTCTGGGTATTCTTTTTGAATAGTTGCTCTCAATGTTTCATCTGCCAGTACAACACCACCTTCACAACTGGCGCCAGAATAGCCAGGGACAGAAGGAATGATATCAAATTGAAAAATCATGCCGCTTTTAATTGTTTCTTTCGAGTCTGGATAAACAGGAGAGGCCAGCCATTCTTCATCGGCACAAAGATGTCCTGGATTCAAATGCCAGCCATATTGCTGTTTTGGCAAGACTTCTTCGATTTTATCGTATAATGATGAACCCAGCATGTTGATTGTAATCGTCTCAAACCACGTTTTAACAGCATTAAAATAAGGTTTTGCTACGCGATCCAAATAATCCCTTTCTCCTTCGGGCAGCTCGTTGCTTGAGTGAACGGCATATCCGCCGCGACTTTGCAGACCACCTTTGTAGCCCGTAGTCATAGAAATTCGATCGCCAAGCTGGATTTTCTTCGCGCTTGGATAAAGATTTGCCTTTTCAAAGCGCGCACCCGTTGCCATAATCGTCACGACACTTGGGCTTTGCCCTAAATCATTTAAGTAAGCGCCAATGGTCATTTCACTTTTTCCGAGCTCTAACTGATCCATAGCTTGCAAAATACAATTCCCAGCAACCATGGCACCAAACTCATAATGCGCGATTTCATTGGCATTGTTCGTCGTGCGCAGACCGTTTTCTCCGATCATCAAATTAGTTGCGTTTTTTAAACTTGCTTCTGGCGCAGCTTGCTTTAAGCCATCTACTAGAAAATAAGGCAGATCATACAGGACCGCATTGTCCTCCTGTCGACTGGTAAAGTTTTTCCAGCCAATCAAACCAATATTTTCCGCTTTTTCCAGTTTGGTTTGTTTTAAAATCTCCGACACACTTAATGTCGTTTCCATTGGCTGATTCGGTAATGAAAAATGCGGCATATGAACCGCTTCTGCCTCTATCCGCGCAAAAGGCACCTTATTAAGGTTCTCATTTCCTAACACTAAATAAGCTTCTCCGCTTTGATGGATCACCAGTAACGCTTCTTCAAAACGAGGGACAAAACCAGTGAAATATTCGAAATTTCCACCATGCTCCAAATCAGCGTAAATCACAACAGCCTCATAGTTTGCTTCCTGCATTTTTTTTAAGAGATTGGCTTTACGAGCAGCCATTGTTTCATCGGTTAGTTGAACAGGCAATACATTTCCATCTAATTTTGGGGCAATAACTTTCTCTAATTTGATCACGATTATGTACTCCTTTGTTTTTTTTAATCATACCATAACATTTAGCTTGAAAATACTCGCTTTTTTTTAAGAAAATCGGTAAACTTATGATTATAAATAATTATTTTCGAAAGGAGTCAATATGAAACAATTACTTAACTCCTCTACTTACCGCCGAATTCAATTTGTGGAATTTTTGGATCAGCTGCCGGCTTGGTGTGACATCAAAGAGGCTGCCCGCAAAATTGATTGTTCAGCTAAAACACTTTTATCCGATATTGATTATATCAATGAATTTTGGGGCGACTACATCTATATTGAATACTCTAAATTTCAAGGTGTACGTCTGAACAATATCACCTCAAATAAACTGGGGAATGTTTATGGATTGATCTATAGTGAATCCAATGAATTTCAATTCGTTGAAAAAATGCTGTATGAGTCCAATCAGGATGCAGAATATTGGATCAACGAATTATTTATGAGTGAGGCTTCGTTTTACCGGATGGTTAATGCTTTAGAAGATTTCCTAAAACGACGTGGTCTCCAACTTGAGCGGTCTCCTTTTCGGATTACTGGACCAGATGAACGCTGGGTGCGTTTCTTTTATCAGCAATACTTTACTGAAGCCTATGGGGCGAATGAATGGCCCTTTACTTTAGATCATGAAGAAACTACTTGCTTTATTATGCGGACATCCACAGACTTTGACGTTTCTTTGGACGATCGTGAAATTCAGGAAGCGGCCTATTTGTTTTTGGTGACTTTAAATCGTATGCATCAAGGCTTCTATTTACCCGAAAATATTTATGCCGAAGAAGATGACACGATCGACAAAGTGATGGATTTCAGTCGACCTTTCGCAGAACATCTGCTGGCTCATACCGATTTTACACTGCCAAAGAAATGGTACCGAGAGGTCAGCCGTACGGTTTTCCATGAATTCTACAATTGGGACAATCCTGAGCAAATCGTTCGAATCAACAGTAAAATTGATACTTTTTTGAAAAATCTCTCTCAAGGCATCGAGTATCCGCTGAATCAAGATGATAAACGGAAAATCATGCAGGAGATGATGTCTTGGTATGTAGAATATAATTTCTACCCTTACCGACAAGTCATGCTCTTTGATAAACACCGTAAATTTGCGCGAGAAATCCAGCTCGTATACCCGATTTTTTCAACGCTTGTAAAGATTCATTTGCAAGATATTGAAAAAAAATCACCTGAATTATGGACCGATATACGCATCAATAATATCTTTTTCCTGTTAATGAAGGAATGGTCTCAACTTCCTATTCATCTGGAAAAACTAAGACAAAAGGTTACGATTCATGTAGTGAGTGATTTGGGCCGTAAACATGCAGAAATGCTGCGTGATTTTCTAATCGCCAATTATAGTAATTGGATTACCGTTGATACATTTAACGAACCCGTCATTTCAGCTGGACCTGATGATTTTGAAAACTTTGCCACTTACGACATTGTCTTAAGCAATAATCCAATTAGAGGCTATGAAAACGAGAATGTCTTGATCGTCAATAATTTCTTTTCTGCATCTGATCGAGAAAATCTTTGGAACTTTATTGTAGCTCATCAAAAAAGAGAAGCACGAAAGCATTTGAAAGCCCTCGGGAATATTAAATCAAAAACAGCCAAAGAGCTTTATTTCTCTGAGGAACTAATCAATAAATAAAAAGAGGCGTACCCACTTAAAGATCTGACTTTAAGATGGGACGCCTCTTTTACTATTCTATTTACTGGCAAAAACAATCAAATTGTAGTCATCATTGATACATGTTTGCAAGCTAATCCGTTCGCCGCCACCAGAGCCGGTGATTTGATCCCAGTAATCTGTGCCATCTGCTGCTACTCCAGAATCGTTTACGGTAACAATTTGAGAAACTGTATACGTCGTTAGGTTATTTGAGCTGTCAGAAATATCAATTGTTTCCCCAACACCTACTGAAAACAACACGTTAAAGATTCCAGGGTTGTGTCCAATAAAGTGTGTATTGGCACCATCATTTCCTGATTGTACAGACGCACCACCCCATGTTGCTACAAGATTGGGATTGGCATCAATGATTGCTTGCCCATTCCCTTGACCTGCATTTAAATAGGAAATCATTTGTCCGCCAATTTTTAACTGGTTTGCCTGCATGGCTACAGGTTCGGGTGTTGCCGCGTTTTGCGTCGCTGGTTCAGGCGTTGCCGTGTTGTTTGGTTCCGCCTCATTGATTGTTGGTGCTGGTCGCGTCGTTTCATCCGTTGCTTCCGTCGATGTCTCTACAGGAGCAACAGCTGGACTTGCTTCTTCAGAAGCTGTCGAAGCTTCTGACTTTTCACTATTGCTTTGCTTGGTTGACTGACTACTGTTTTCAGGTATTTGACTTGAATTAGTGGTAGAGGCAGAGTCTTCATCCATTGATGACTCAACTTCTTTACTTTTACTTGTTGATTGCTCCACAGTCTTTTGATCGGTCGTACTTGAAGAACTACTCACCGATTGCCCCAATACAGATGCTGCTCCTGTTGATAGAAAAAGTGCAGCGATTACTATAAATTTAAAATAGGTACTCATTTCTGTTTCCTCCTAAGCAAAAAGCTTTCTGCTATTTGCCTACAAATTAACGGAAAATGGGCCCTGCCACTGGAATATTGCTTAAAAAATAACTATTGAAATAATAAGAATCCAAATAAAGTGAGCAATAATCAGTTTTTGCTGAATAATTTCATAACTTTCTTTTTTAGAGACAAAACTGGTCGAGCAAAATTTGAAGGAATAGGAAACCTCATGACTTTTTTATCTATGAAAAGTCATACGAAACTAGTTGATAGTCTTCTAGAGAAGAAAAAAGCTGTGATTGATCATTGATTGATAAAGATTTTAAATAGTCTTTTAAAAAGTATAAAAAGTTGTTTTTTCCCTTTAAATCAATGATAGCTTGATAATTTTCACATCTATATTTCTTCATTACATATAGTATCAAAGTTATTATAAAGTCTTTTTCTAGCTCTTTAAAAAGTCTTTTATAAAACTCTGGTGTATTTGAGGTAATTTTGAGAAATTCTTCAAAGTCACTAGGAGCGGAAATATTTTGGGAAATCAGACAGATTTTCTCTTGTTGATCAGCTACAGAATAGGCTTCGAGCAGTTGATTGAAACGCATAACCGATAGCGTAGGTGGTAATTCTAAACGCCGCTTCTTTGCAGTGATACTCAAAAAGAACTCAAACGCACGCTCAGGCTCTTGTAAGTGACGAATAGTTTCTTTAAATTGTTCAAATACATGTCGATAATAGGGATTCAGTTCAATTAATTGGGTTAACTTAGACGGCAAATCTTCATTTTGGATCTGAACCATTGCATATTGAGCTTCGACTCGGTTAAGTAATAAAGTGTCATTTTCTTTTTTAGCGATGAGCATTTTCCCCACGATTTGCCGAAAGACAATCTCAAATAGATTATTAACATCCTGACGATAATCAAAGCCTAGCTTCTCCTGATAGCAATCTAACAACTCGTAGATTTGATGTTCAGGAATATTTTTAAGAAAGAATACTTCAGCAGCTAGATTTTGTAAGTAACGTTCATAATATTCAAGTCCAACAAAATCTTTGGGAACAGCTACCGAGAGTTGATAATCGAGAAAGGCTTGATCGTTTTCAGCAGCCCCATATTCAAGATCATAGGTCTTAAAAAAATGACCAATTTCAATTAGACTTTCTTTTAGGGAGTCAATTTCAAAACTTTGATAATTAGCCATAATCGTTTCATAAAGCTGCTGCAATTTTTTCAAGCGCTGCTTTAACTGATGTTTGCCTTGCTCAAATCGCTCTGGTAAGCTGCCTTCACCACCTTGGGCTAGAACAAATTCTATCGATTGCTGAATTCTCTCAGCTTGATCAATCGTTATAACACTTGAACCGCTCAAGTGCTCCTGTAATTTCCTCATGAAAAAGGGATAAAAATCTGGATCTAACACTTCGTTCTTCATTCGTCTTCCTCCGAATCCAAGTCTGGAAAATCCTCAAAGGAGCCCTGCAGTAGATCCAAGTCTCCTTGATACTTTTGATAGCGTTGTTCGATTTCTTCGAGAATATCTTGATCCGACACCTGCCCGGGATGATACGCTCGCAGATAATAGAAGAGCGCTTGACAAATTGAGTAATGTTCCATGTATTCGCTTTTGTAATAGATTGGCTGTTCTGCCAAGAAACGTGCGACTGTTTTTGAATTCTCCCAACTGAAATCAAGTAAATGATGATCCTTAAATAGCTGCGCTCTTTCCTCAGCAATCTCGGTGAACTCTGCTACAGATAATTGAAAGCTCTTGTGGTTGGCTTGAAGTGCTTGGTTGATTGTTGTTCTTGTTTCCTCCTTTTGCTCTGCTAAAAGTTGGTTAAATAACGATAAATCGAAATTCGTCATTGCTCTATCCACTCCTTTCATAGACCTAATAGCATAAGCTAACGCAAAAGACAATCTTGAAAAATAATTAAAAACATGGTATTATAAAGAAAGTTAAGGAAGCGCAATTTAAGCATTCCTTAACTTTTTTTGTTCTCTAATTTGATTTTCTTCGCATCGTTCATCTATGTAAAATAACATAAACCAGTGAGGTATGTGTTCACGCTCACTGGTTTATGAATGTAGCAATTAGTCTAAGCACTCACCATTGCAGGCGATAACCTTTTTGTACCAGAAGAAGGAATCTTTTTTGTGACGGTCATAGGTTCCGTTCCCCAAATCATCCGCGTCGACATAAATCAATCCGTATCGCTTCTTGAACTCTCCGGTTCCCGCGGAAACAATATCAATGGCACTCCAGCAAGCGTAACCAATCAGTTCTACCCCGTCCTCGATTGCTAGCGCCATCGCTTTAAAATGTTCTCTCATGTATTCGATACGATGGGTATCATGAATTGCTCCATCGGTTTCCATCGTTTCATAGGCACCAATACCATTTTCAACGATCATCAACGGCTTTTCATAGCGTGCATAATACTCGTTAAGCAGCCATCTCAAACCAGCCGGGTCTATCGTCCACCCCCATTCAGTAGCTTCCAGTAGTGGATTTTGCATCCCAAAATCGGTGGATCCCTCATGTTTTTCCAATTCATCGGTGGAGCAATCCGTACGGTAATAGCTAAAACTAATAAAGTCAACAGTACCGTTTTCCAGAATTTTGGAATCCTCTTCTGAAATTGCCAGACTAATCTCGTTTTCCTTCCAATAGCGTTTCGCCCAATAAGAATACTTCCCTTTGCACATCACATCCATACAATAATAATTCCAAATTTCCATATCCCGCTGCGCTGCAGCCACATCACCGGGTTTACAAGACAATGGGTAAAAGGCAAAGCCGCACATCATACAGCCTACTTCATTAGCCGGATCAATCTCATGCGCCAGTTGTACTACCTTAGCACTAGCAATAAATTCATGATGCAGAGCTTGAAAACGATTGTTAATATCTTCGGTCGTCGCATCCGCGTCGTGCATCACAATTTTTCGATGCTTAGGCAGAATACCAGAGGTGATCAATTCCCCATAAGAAATCGTACCAAAGTTAATTTCATTATGTGTTAGCCAGCGAGTAACGAGTCCTTTGTATTCCGTCAAAATTGTTTCAGCGTATTTCAAGAATAAATCAATCACTTTACGATTTGTCCAGCCACCATATTTTACACAGATATTCCAAGGGATATCATAGTGAGTCATGGTAACAGTTGGTTCAATCTCGTGCTCACGACATTTTTCGAATAGTCTACGATAATAATCTAATCCTGCTTGGTTTGGCTCCTCGTCGTCGCCGTTTGGAAAAATACGCGACCAATTAATTGACAGCCGATACGTTTTAAAGCCCATTTCAGCCAACAATTCGATATCTTCTTCAAAACGATCATACTGCAAACAACCTTGATGGCTTGGATAAAAATGCTTTTCCGTATCAATTATGTCTGTTACTTTTCGCGGATGTTCTCGATCCCCATTCGTACAATGATCGAGGACAGAGGCTCCTTTTCCATCTTTATTCCAAGCACCTTCACATTGCGTTGCCGCAGTAGCGCCTCCCCATAAAAAGTCTTTGGGAAATACATAATTTTTTTTCTCCATATTACTCACCCACTCCTTCTTTGATTCCGATTATTTTCGTTGCAATAAACGCACCTGCAAATGCCAACACCATTGTGCCGATCGCCATGATCAGGTTTTTATGAGTGCCATCTGGATTAATGAAGGCAACGATACTTGCAACACCAGGCGAAACAAATGCATATTCCGCCACATGGGTTAAACCGGCAAATAATCCACCGATACCACCGCCGATTGCTGCACTTATAAAGGGTTTTTGATAGGGAATCAGCACCCCGAAAATTGCTGGCTCAGTAATTCCAAAAACAGCGGTTAAGCCTGATGAAAAGGCCATTGCTTTGGTGTCTTTGTCTTTTACAAGTGTCATTGCGGCAATTGCAGCACCGCCAATTGCTAAATTTCCCGCTAACATTCCTGGCATGATAAAATTTTCAAAGCCATTTTCCGAAAAAGCTAGGAAGATCGCCGCGTAAAGTCCTGTCCCTGTTCCTGTAAAGACTAAGAAAGCTGATGCAGCACCGATCACTCCTACCGATAACCAGCCAAGATTTGTATTCATCCAGAGTAGACCAATACCAATCCATTGACCTAACCAAGTGCCAATTGGCGCTAAACACACCAAAGTTACAGGAACCGTAATCAGCATAGTCAATAAGGGCACAAAGAAAAATTTCACTTCCTTTGGAATATATTTATCCAAAGGTCGATAAACAAGCGCCATAAAGAGAACACCAAAGATGACGGGTAAAATTGTACTACCATAATTTGCTGTGGTCACTGGAACACCAAGAAAATCGAGCTTTTCCACTCCGCTAATATCTGGTGAGACCAATACTGCGCCTAATAAGGAACCTAGCATGGGATTGATCGTTAGTTTTTTGGCGGCATTGTAACCGACAAATATTGGGAGAAAAGTAAAGGCTGCCGTATAAATTGAATTTAATACAGAATAAGTTCCCGTTTCTGTTGATAAATTAAAGAAGGTTTTACACATTACCAAAACCGCGCTCATCATTCCACCAGCTACGATAATTGGCAGCGTTGGTAATACAGTCCCGGCAATAAAGTCAGTAGCAATCAGATAATAATTCTTTTTCTCTTTATTTTGAGAGGCAACAGTTGTAGCAGAATCTCCGCCACCCTTGTCACCGCTTCCAAAATCCCCCAGCTTACTAAACTCTAGGTAAACAGCACCGACACTTGTACCGATAATTACTTGATATTCATTTTCATTTTTGACTAGCCCTAAAACCCCCTTTATTTCCTTTACCGATTCTTCATTTACCACATCTTCATTTTTTATCGTCAAACGTAGTCTAGTCGCACAATGAGTAGCATTTAAGATATTGTCTTTACCGCCAAAGCCTGACAGTATTTCTTCACTTAACTCTTTATTGGACATTCGGAAAGCCCCCTTGTTTGGTTTTTATCTGCAGATAGTGAATTCGAATTCATTTATAGTGTAACAAATGCCAAATAAAAAAAAGGAACAGATTATGTCCCTTTTTTTCTCACTTGTCGTTGATATTCATGGTAAATTACGTCTAGATAGTACTCAATTGCTAGGGTGTGATAAACAGTTTTGGAGGATGGATGACCAATTTCTCCCATTGGAAGAACCAAATCATAATTACCTAGCATGTCGGGATCATCCATCGAAGTCATGATGGCCTTTTTACAGCTTAATTGACTGATAAACTCATCTATTTGATAAGTAAAACTGCCTAAAACAGAAATAACAATCACAAGATCACTAGGAACAATCCGTTTAAGTACCTTATTATCGGAAAAATTATAAGATACGATTCGAACCATTTTTCCCGAAAAAATCATTTCCTTTTGAAACTCCAAACATCTTGCTCCATAGATATCCGAAACTAAAAAAATAATTTCTCGCGAGGCAATGATTGTTCTAACAATTTCATCAATGTCAGTTCCAACGACATTTCGAAGGTTCGCTGCCATTTGAATAATCTGGTCTGCTAAATAATCAGGATAGTCTTCCCTATCATCGAATTGTAAATAATAGTCATACTGTTCGTGATCTTTTTTTAAGTGACGGAAATTGTCAAACCCAATAAATTTCGCAAAGCGACGAATTGATGTGCGTGTTACAAAACATTCATCAGCTGCATCAAAAATGTTGATGTCATCTAGTCTGTCAAAATGGATTAAGAAATACTTGGCAATTGTCACCTTTGAATCATCTTCATCATAATTATTGAGGATTCCTAAAAGCGAATTTAAAAGTCCGTATTTATTTAACTCGTTGATTCTCTTCACCTTCTTTGGGTAGATTCTGTCAGTACATAAAACGCTAGTGTCCGAACTTTTTAAAGGTAATTTTGCGGATCATTATCGGATTGAGCGGCGCATCCTCTTTATCCGTTTCTTGACTGGCAATCTCACGCACGACAGACATGCCATCAATGACTTGACCAAAGACGGTATAACGGCCATCTAATTCGGGAATCCCACCAACTGCTTCATAATGTGAACGGACTTTTAACGGTAGATTCATCCGATACAAATGATCTCTATTTACATGATTGCGTTCCACGATGTAGAACTGATTGCCGTTAGTATTCGGACCATGATTGCCTAAGCAGACTGCGCCGTCAAAATGATACAGTCCTTCATCTACCTCATCCTCAAAATAGCTTCCATATATTGATTGCGCTTCATCTCCAGAACCATCTAGGGCACCGCCTTGAATGACAAAATCCTTGATTACTCGTGAAAATGGCGTACCGTCATAGAAGCCTTGCTTTACCAAGCCACGCCAATTCTTGACTGCTTTAGGAGCATCCTGCGAAAAGAGTCTCATAGTAATCAGTCCTGCATCGGTCTCGATTTGACAAAGCTCTTCATTGGGCCGTGTTGGTGTTAGCTGAAGCAGGTACTGATTCGGATACTTAATTCCATGATCCTGTTCTACGACTTGTTGAATATACCAGTCCAAACGCTCAACACCTAAGCGTGCTACTTTGATCAAATAGGTGTATTCCTTCTCTGGTGTCGCAACACGATAAGAAACTAAGCCGCGTAGATTATTGTATTTGTTTCCTCTAACCTTAAATAAATCAACAAAATGAGCTTCCAAAAAGGTCAATTCTTTTCCCTTTAATGAGTTGAAGTGTTTATTCTCATTCCCTAAAATAAACGAAGCAAATGCTTCCTCGCTTCCGCTTGCTAAGATTTCTGTGAACTCCTGCAACCGTTGCTTGATTTCCGCCTCATCCCAATGACGAGGAATCAAATGTGTAGTAATGGTTTCATCAATCAGTTTCTTTTTAATAATGACCGCAGCGGCACCGAGAACGCCAGCTGCTAGAACAACTTTGCCTTTCTTCATAGCCTACCTCCAACCGACTTTTTCTTCATTGTACCAGAAAGAGCGCAGGTCAGTCATTCACCTAATAGCTGGTAGTTATAATTAACTCATTATTTTGTTTGCGATATTTTTAGTCCGTTCTTTCAAAGAAGTAAGCATTGCAGAAAAATCTACCCCTTTACTACAAGGATTTCTTGAACTTTCTGATTTTCTTTGCCGCCCAGTCATAATGACTCGCTGTGGTAGAAACAAAATAACTACCTAGTGTGCTGCCGCCAACCCAAGAGAACGTCCCCTTTGAAAATAACTCTTCATTTGAAAATTCCTTTGCTAACGCCATTACTTGCTTATGACTTTCAATTAAAAGCTGAAGTGCCGTTTCATAATTTGTTTGTTGATGTTTCTCCCAAAATTCAAGATTCATCGCCCCATAATTTTTCCAGTTATAGCCTTCTTTCGAAAACGGTTTCTCCTCACCTGCTTGGTTTGCTTTTACCCAATTCAACAATAATTGGTGCCACTCATAAAGATGAACCAAGACGTCTCGCAAATTTTTATCTCGTTGCCAGTGAGCTTGCTTTTCCTTCGTCACATCAAAAGTAAATGGCCTGCTTAACTGTTTTGAAGGAATTGTCTCTAACAACGTGATCATTTTCTTATAGTTATCATTTGCCGCTTGTATCAACTCATTTTTGGTTGTTGGTCTTGCCATAATCTTTTCCTCCTTCGTCTTTCTTATTCTTAGTATGAACCAACACGTAACGTGGGAGTCAAGTTATAAATGTTAATCGAAATCAAAGTATCGTTTTCATTATACCTTGGACTCAAGGAACGGCTTATTCATCTAATTAGGAGTAAAAAAATCAGATACCTTCTTAAATTCTAAGAAGGTATCTGATTTTTAAGGATTTAATTATATAAGTCCCTGATCGATTTGTTTCAGCTTTTTATAATGAGCATTCGTTCGTGCTAATTCTGATGGGCTGCCCTGCATGCTCAACCGACCATCTTCAATGAAGATGACTTGGTCCATCGCCTCAATCCCTTGAAGATGGTGAGTGATCCAAATAACTGTTTTATCTTTCAGCTCATTGAAAAAGGTGTGAATCAAGGCCTGCTCCGTGACCGGATCAAGGCCGACAGTTGGCTCATCCAATAAAATGATGGGGGCTTCCTGCAACAGAATTCGTGCCAGCGCCAAACGCTGCCGCTCACCACCAGAAAAGCGCAAACCGGCCTCATCCACCATTGTCATCAAGCCATCTGGCAAAGTTTCCACCAATTCCTTCAAGCCAACTCGTTCAAGCACCTGCCAAAGCTCCTCGTCAGTCGCCGCTTCATTCCCAATTCGCAGATTATTCGCAATTGTCGTGTGAAATAGATAAGGTGTCTGATGGATAACACCAAGGTAATTGCTGATGTCATCACCGAATGTATAGGTCTCTTCCCCATTTAGCGTAATTGCCCCTTCAGTGGGCCGTAAATCGCCGCGAATTAAATTTGCTAACGTGCTCTTGCCAGACCCGCTGCGTCCCAGAATCGCGATTTTTTCGCCGGGCTCCAAGGTCAACTTGATACCCGATAAAACACTTTTGGTACTTTCGGGATAATGATAATGAACATTGTCGATTTTCAAAGTCAACGCCCCTGAAACAGTTGGGATCGGTCCATCAATTTTCTGAATCGCTGGCAGATCATTCAAGTTTTTGATCGAATCTTTGTAACTGTTCGTTTCTTGGGCTGCCGCTGGCAACGGCGCAAAGGCATCAATCAACGGAAAGACTGAAAGGACAAAAGCTGCGATCCAATTGGCTGCTCCCCCATGATTTCCAGGAAATTGGCGGCTAGTCCATACTAACAAGGCAATCGTAATCACACCAAACATCAACTGTAAAATAAAATTGCGCTTGCGTTGGAAGCTCTGTAGTTTTCGATTCACCTCTCGCAACGGTTCTTCAGATTCTTCGTGGTGGTTCACATAATCCTGCCCTCGTTGACTAAAGATCCAATCTGAAACCCCTAACACATTATCTGTTAAATCACTGTACAACTGATTTTTCATCTGTTTCTGCTGTTCTTGGCGGGCACCATTGATGATTACTGACCATAAGGGAAGTAAAAATACAACGACTCCTAATAGCAACAACATGCCTAAAGCGAAGAAAGGTGAAAAGTAACCGATCCCGATAATTACAAAGGCATAGAGCAGCCAGGCAATAATAGTAGGAAAGATCGTCCGTAAATACAGATTTTGGATATGATTGATATCCTCAGAAAGCAGACCGAGAATATCCCCCGTTCGATGGTTTTGTTTAAAGAAAACCGCGTCTTGCTCCAACGAATCATACAATTTTACGCGCAAATTCGAAGTCATCTTCAAGACCCAATTGTGGCTAACCAAACGCTCTACATAACGAAAAACAGGACGACCGATGCCGAAAGCGCGCGTCAATACAATGGGAATATAGATCATTAATATGTTTTCCGGCAATGAAGCTGCCCGACTGATCAAATAACCCGAATTAAACATCAAAGCCCCTGCACAGAAGAACGTGATGAAGCCTAGTGTCAACGCAAGAATCAAGGATTTCTTATATTGTTTAAAGAAAGGTTTGACCCATTCATCTGTTTTAAAGACATTCAATAATCCGATGTGCTTCATCCCTCTTCACCTCGCAATGCATGACTCAGTTTCGTAAAGGCCCCGTTTCTTTGTTGCAGTTCTGCGACAGTCCCCTGTTCAACGAGCCTGCCATGATCCATCACTAACAGATAGTCCATTTCTGCCAACCAATGGAGTCGATGGGTTGCAAAAAAGACTAAACGATTTTCCATCAACGGCAGCATTCGTTCCTTTAATTCAACTTCTGTTTCAATGTCCAAGTGAGCCGTCGGTTCATCAAAAAGTAAAATCTTCCGTTCCTGATCTAAAAAGGCACGGGCTAAAGCAATTCGTTGCGCCTGTCCGCCACTAAGTGTTCGTGCACCTTCACCTAACTTGGTTTCCAAACCTTCAGGTAATTCCTTTAATAGCTCGGTCAATCCAGTGACTTCGATTGCTTTCATAATTTCCTCATCGCTAGCCTGCGGATGATAAAAAGCAATATTTTCCCGTACCGAACGTTGAAAAATATAAGGATTTTGCGGAATGTAAATCAACTGCTCCTGCCATTGCGGCTGATCAAAAGCGGGTAAGGTTTGATCATCAAACTGTATCTGGCTATTAGTCGGGCGTAAAAAACCACTTAATAAATTAATCAATGTTGATTTTCCAGACCCGCTTACCCCGATAATACCGATTTTTTTGTACCCTTTTACTTCAAAATCAACTGCGGCTCCAAGCTTTTCGGCATAGTTATAGTGCATCTTGATGCTCAATTGACTATCATTTGACCAAGCGGATAAACCGATCATCGCATCTTGAGTCTCAGGCAACTCTAAAATCTGATTCACATCAGCCATCGCATTTTTTCCATCCAAGGTTGCATGATAATCACTAGAAAAATCACGAATTGGCAAGAAATACTCAGGTGCTAAAATCAAGACTGTCAATGCCGGAAATAAGAAGATTCCTTCATTAATCAAACGCAGCCCAAGCAAAACCGCCACGACAGCTACGGATAAGGTCGTAAAAAAATCTAATGCAAAGGTCGATAGAATCGCGATCTTCAACGTACTCATTGTTGCTTTTCGGAAACGCTCGCTGGTAGAAAAGATACCTTTACTGTATTGTTTACTGATTCCGAAGAATTTTAAGGTGTCAATCCCTCTAAGGGAATCAATAAAATGATTCGACAACACTTGGAATACTTTGTATTGCTTATCCGCTTTACTCTGAGCCGCATAGCCTAGGATAATCATAAAGATGATGATCAAAGGGAAAACGATCAATAAGACAACGCCTGATTCCCAATCTAGTAAAAAGATAGCCACTAATAAAATCCAAGGAATGATCATCATATTCAGCATTTTAGGCAAGATCAAATGCAGATACTCTTCCACCTGATCAATTCCATCCAATGCAGTGGTGACTACACTCCCCGTTCCTTGCTTTTGCACCACCTGCGGACCTAACCGAAAGATTTTTCGCAACAATTGACTACGTAAATCTTTCGCCTGTTGGTAAGCATATTCTTCTAGCATATGCTCTCGCAAATAAGTCATCAGATGACGCAACGCAAAAGACACGAAGAATAGCAATAGCCAATTTATTTGGTTGTTTAATTCTTCCCCGTTCCATAAATGCGTGAT
Organism: Enterococcus sp. DIV0756; assembly: GCF_051710745.1. Taxonomy (NCBI): domain Bacteria; kingdom Bacillati; phylum Bacillota; class Bacilli; order Lactobacillales; family Enterococcaceae; genus Enterococcus; species Enterococcus sp. DIV0756. Next base: position 15,684 of record NZ_JBIOLF010000002.1, read on the forward strand.
CGTCATGGACAAGCCATATGCTTGTCCAATTATAAAGATTGCTTGCAGGATAGCAGATCCTGCAAGCAACATCAGAATTTTTTTGATACCGGGAAGTTGTAATAACTTCTTGTCGATCATAATTGAACTCCTACTAAAGTATTCGTTTTTAACTAAGTTTTATCCTAATAACTTTTTCGTATCACTATTAATAATTCGATTCTACTCCAACCTCATGAGGGTGTTTGATCCGTTTACGGAAAATGTAATAGGTCCAAGCGGTATATCCTAGGACAAATGGTAAGATCGTCAATGAGATATAGGACATGACTTTCAGAGTATATGGACTTGAAGAAGCATGTTCGATCAGCAAATCATTTCCTGGAATTGAGCTGATCAATACTCTTGGAAACAACCCGCTGAACAATAACACCACTAAGGCGATCAAAGTTAGTCCACTAGTGATAAAGGCCAGCATTTCCTTATTTCTAAAGACAGAAATGTTTGCGATCACCGTTAGCAGCACAATCACTGCCAATAAGCTTAAGGTTACTGCAAAGTTATTTTGGAAGAAATCTGTCTTAAAGTACATCAAGATAGCAAATGCGACTAAGCCAAAATACAACACACCATATAACAATTGCGCATAATTTTTTGCCCGATAACGAACAGGTCCTTCGGTACGTAAAGCAATGTAGTTTAAGCCGTGCAAATAGCACAGTAAGGTTAAAGCTACGCCACCTACCAATGAATACAGATTAATGTAATCACTAAACGTCGCCATCATATTGTGATTGGCATCCAATGGCATGCCTTGAATCATGCTAATAAATAGAACGCCAAAGAAAAATGGGACAATAAAACTACCAATCGTCAGTGTCCAATTCCAAATCTGTTTATGTTCCTTCGGCATGTGACTGCGAAATTCGAAGGAAACTCCGCGAATGATTAAACCAAATAGTATGATGAACAAAATTAAATAGTAGCCACTGAATAATGAGGCATACCAATAAGGAAATGAGGCAAACATTGCCCCGCCAGCCGTCAAGAGCCAAACTTCATTTCCATCCCAAACCGGCCCGATTGTTTCTACGATTTGATCCTTTTCATGTTCATCGTGTGCTAAGGTTTGTACCGACATACCGACACCAAAGTCAAACCCTTCTAGAAAGAAGAAGCCGGAAAACAGGACACCGATCAATATAAACCATAATAATTGTAAACTACTCATGAGTAAACGCCCCCTTATCGAAAGGATCAGTTGAGTCAGTATCCTGATTCATTTGATCAAGTCCGGGTCCTTTGTTTAATTCACGTTTGACTAAATAAATCATCGTTACTGCCAAACCTGAAAATAAAAGGAAGTAAATGATATTTGAAATCAATAGAGAAGTTACTGAAACATTTGGTGAGACACTGTCTTCGATAGTAAATAAACCATAAACCGTCCAAGGATAGCGTCCCAATTCTGTGACTAACCACCCTGCTGTGTTTGCTAAAAATGGTGCGAAGGTACAAAGTCCCATCACCCAAAGCATCCAGCGTTTCTCGTATAAAATTGGTTTCTTCTTCCGAGTAAAGAACAAACCGAATATTGCCACCAGCAACATGAGCATACCAAAGCCTGCCATGATCCGGAAATTCCAGAATAATGCGTTAACTGGCGGATAATAGTTCCGATCTCCATATTTTTTAACTAATTCTTTGTTAACCGTATCCATTCCTTTAATTGAACCAGAAGGTTTATTATAAGATAGAATACTCAACATATATGGAATTTGAACGCCAAACACTTGTTTATGCTCCCGCTCATTGTCCCACGCAATTAAAGTCCAAGCCGCCGGATCTCCGGTATCTTCATAGGTTCCTTCCATTGCCGCGAACTTCATAGGATTCGTTTCAATCAATGCCTTCATCTGCGCATCTCCTGCACCTAAAACTAGGACGGAGCCGAATAGTGTAACCACCAATCCAATCCGCATGGATTTCATGAAAAATTCCCGCATTTTTTTATCTTTCCGTTTCAATAATTGGAACGCAGCAAGTCCAGCAGCGATCATTCCGCCCATTGTAATCGCCGCTGCAATTACGTGACCGAATTCATACCACACTTTTGGATTGGCGATTACCGCACCAAAATCAGACATTTCCGCACGACCATTGCGAAGCACATATCCAACTGGATGCTGCATAAAGCTGTTTGCGGCTAAAATCCAGAACGCAGATAGCATCGACGCAATCGTCACTAACCAAATAAAGAAGACATGTAAGCCTGGTTTTACTCGATCCCATGTGAAAATCCAGAGTCCTAAGAACGTTGACTCCATAAAGAACGCTAGTAAAGCCTCCACTGCTAATGGCGCGCCAAAAATATCACCGACGAACCGAGAATAATCCGACCAGTTCATTCCAAATTGAAACTCTTGAATGATCCCAGTCACGACGCCCACCGCAAAACTCAATAGGAAAATGTTTCCCCAAAATTTCGCCAATTGACGATATTTTTCATTTTTCGTTTTAACATATAACGTTTCCATAATGGCAACAACCAAAACCATCCCAATCGAGAATGGTACGAAGAAAAAGTGAAAAACCGTCGTCATGGCGAACTGAAAACGGGCCAACGTCACTATATCCATTTTTATTTCCTCCCCTGTATTGTGAATAACAGAACTAAAATAAATCTAATTCTATAAATACTATAATCCTTAAGAAATAAATTGCCAAATGTTCAGCTTAAGCGCTTCTTATTCATGAGAAATGACCAAAAAGGTAAATAACTATTTTTAAACAAAAAGGTGATGATTTTTGCCAAAAATATTCTATTTTAATTTACCTTGCTTGATAAAGCGCTCACTTAGAGCTTGTTTATGTTCTTCATTTTTGAATGAGAATTTTCTCTTAAGAAGGATAAACAAAAAGACCACCATCACTGGTGGTCTCAGACTGTAGACAAAGGACGTTCCAAACTCGAAATTTGAGTTTGGAACGTCCTTTTACTGATTTCTTTCGACATTCAGGACAAAAAAATAAAGGCTCCTTGCCTTTCCATAGCCATGTGGCTAATTTCTTTAAATTCATTGCAGCAAATACTAGCATCGTATGCGTCGCGACTTTTTCCAAGCCTCGATACTTGGTCCAACGCATCCCATGCTTCTCTTTTGCATCCGCAAATATTCGTTCAATCGTTTGTTTTCGTTTTTTATAAATCGATTTATTCCGATCCGTTAAACGAAGATGTTCCGCTTCATCCATTAAGTCTCCCCAAACATGTCTCGTGATGACTCGTTGATGATTTTTACTTTTGGTACATTGGTTTAGCAGAGGGCAGTGCACACACTCTTTTGAATTGGATTTGTATTCACGATATCCGTCTCGAGTGACTGTTGAAAAAGCGAGCATTTGATCCTGCGGACAAATGTAACAATCATAATACTCGTCATAGAGAAACTCGTTTTTTGATAATAGTCCTTTTTTCCCTTTAATCCGTGTATAAGGAAAACATGGACGCAAGTTCCAACGGGTCAAAAAATGAACAAACTTAGGTGTCTTGTATCCAGCATCCGCAACAACACACGTCATTTCTGGGAACAACCGTTTTGAACGTTTCACTAATTGATGAGCAACTTGGCTATCATGAATGTTTCCTGGTGTCACAATCGTACTGATAATGAAGCCATTATCCTCACAAGCCGTGTGGGCAGAATACGCAAATTGTTTTTCTCGTTCACCTTTGACGTAGTAGCCACTTTCCGGATCAGCTTTACTTATTTTTCTTTCAGCTTCACTTCCTTTTCTAGGCCCAAAGTAAAAGGGCGTTTTCCGGCCTCTATTCGTTGACGATTGATCTCATCTTCTAATTCATCTTGATAGGCTTTCGCTTCATCATGGGTCATTTCCTTCGTAAACTTATGTTTATTGGCGTTGGCTTTGATGTGGGTAGAATCCAGATACAAATTATCCTCTGTTACGAAACCTGCTTTAACTGCTTGTTCTAAAATATAGGCAAAGATATCCTCAAACAACGTCGTTTCTCTAAATCGGCGGACATAATTCTTTCCAAAAGTTGAGAAATGGGGGATTTTCTCCTCGAAGGAATAGCCTAAAAACCAGCGGTAAGCGACATTGGTGTCGACTTCCTTAATGGTTTGTCGCATGGAACGGATGCCGAATAAATACTGGATAAACACCAATTTGATCAGAATCACTGGATCGATACTTGGTCGACCTAAATTGGAGTAAGTGGCTTCGACGATTGGATAAATAAAGTCAAAATCAAGCGCGGCATCAATCTTTCGAACGAGATGATCTTGCGGAACCAGATCATCAATCGTGAGCATCGCAAATTGATTTCTGCCGTTCGTATTGTTTTTAGACATCATAAAACACCACTCCTTGTATTCGTTTTCATAAATCTATTATAAAAGAAAAGACTGTAGACATCATCCATAAATTGGACTTTGTCTACAGTCTGAGACCACCATCACTGGTGGTCTTGCTTAGCTCTCTTGGTCAGCTCCATAATAGACTTCCAAATGCTGCGGCAATACTTTAACACTTAATGGCAGCTCCGGTCCTTCATCTCCGTCAACACTTGGATGAAGCTCAACCTCTTCTTTCACCGTCAAATGACCTTCTTTAAAGGCAGTATATCCAATATTCTCGGTGGATTGATCCACACCCTTGATAATATCCGGTACACTTTTCAATCGATCTGTGATGCTTTGATCCTTCAAATACAGTAGATAAAGCTGACCGTCATTAATCTTTGCTTCGGGAACAATATGGGTAAATCCGCCGATAGTCCGAGTCAGGACAATCACCACTGCGCTGCTTTCGATCTCGGTCTTTTCACCATCAATTTCAAGCATGAAGTGATAATTTTCATCGTTAAAAACTTCTTTAACGCCATTGACAAAATAAGCTAATTTACCAAATTTCGTCTTCTCTTCTACATCAACATCACTAATGGCCTCAGGAATGCTGCCAACGGAAACGATATTCATAAAGTAATCGTCATTGATCTTGCCAATGTCTAACGAGGTGGTGCGTTCGGTCGTAAAGGACTCAATGGCTTCTTTAGGGTCCATCGGAATTTTTAAAGAACGCCCTAAATCATTGACTGTTCCTAATGGAAAGAAGCCAAATTTCGGTCGGTATGCTTGTTCAGCCAATCCACTGATCGCTTCGTTGACTGTTCCATCACCCCCCATTGCAAAGACACTATCGATTTTTTCTTCAGCTGCTTTGCGAGCAAATTCTGTAGCGTCGCCTTCTTTTTCGGTTTCTTTTACTTGGACATCATCAAAAAACTGTTCCAATTTTTCCTGTGCTTGTCCGGCATATTCTTTTGCTTCTTCATTCCCAGAACTGGGATTGACGATCAAGATTGCTTTTTTCATCATTACACGCTCCCTTTCCTCTTGTCTGAAAAATAGTTGCTGCATATCCGTTCTCTATTTCATAATCAGTATAACAGGCAATCGTCAATTCTTTATTGAGTATGCTTTGCAAAATTGTCCATAAGGATTCGGTTCAGCTAAAAAGGTCTGACACCAACGCTTCAAGAAATTTCTACTTTGATATCCGAATCTTTTCGTGGCAAAAATGACATAAATCTTCAAAAAAAGGAATCCTTCCGTTTTTTCGGAGGATTCCTTTATGCTGTCCTTTAGTCATTTAAATTGTAACGTAATTTCATATGTTCTGATCCTGAGATCACCATATCGCCAAATAGTTTCGTTTGACGTTTCAATGATTCGTCTGCTAATTTTTCGTTCGCAGTTTCTAGAAATGCTTGAACATCGGATTGATCAGCAATCGCCTTATCTGTTTCATTTTGAATGCCGCGATACGTTGACATTGCTTCTAATTCGAAGGTGTTACGGAAGTCCACATAGAAATTATAATCCGTATCCCCTAGAAGAGCAGTCGCACAGCTTAACCAGTACATATTATTCAAATCAAAGGTACCTGTCGCATTTTTATAGCAAGCTGGTGTGTCACTCACATTTGAATAGAACGGCACAACAGTATTAAAGGTATTGGCACCATAAGCTAACCAATGCACGCCAGCAATTTCAGCGGGAACATGGTTGCGAATTTGTAAAATGTGTACATTGTGGTTACGGTTGATCCCGATTGGACGGATCAAGGTTTTTTCTGCTTCCGTACCATCTCCGTAAGGATCGTATTTTGTATTTTCGAAGTGAGAACTTAAAACGAATTTTACGTCTTCAATCGTGATTTTTCGATTTGCTCGACAAATGAATGGCAAGTCTTGATCCATCGGATCTTGTTCTACTTCAGGAGTGAAATATTTTTGACCGTACCAAGCACGTGGGTTGTTATAAACGGTATCTTTAATGGAAGAGCTTCCGAAAATATGACGCAAGTTATAGCCTTCATAGTCTGGATTCAAGTGATTGTCTTCGATCAACGCTTTTAAATCGTCTGAACAAAGCGTGTCCTCAGAATCAAAATCAAAGTCATCAATATTCATGCGATTTGGTGCAACAACATAAGCGTCATCTGGGATGCGAACTGCGGCCCAATGGTGTCCGCCGATGGTTTCCAACCACCAAACTTCGTCTTGATCAGAAAAAGCAATGCCGTTTGGTTCATAAGTTCCGTATTCCTTCAATAAAGCACCAAGACGTTCTACCCCTTCTTTGGCGCTGTGAATATACGGTAAAACCAAGGTAACAATATCTTCTTCACCAATGCCCCCTTCGACATATGGATCAAGTCCTTGAATTCTTGGGTTCGTCGTAATTGTTTCAGTTGCAGACATCGCGACATTTTCACTGTTGATTCCCGCCGCCGGCCAAATACCGTTGGTTAAAATCGAGTTTGGCATTGAGGTATAGCGCATTGGATTGTCAGGCAATTCAACTTTCACGCCGCTAATCACTGCTTGATAATGTTTTGGTTGATCTTCTGGTTGAACTACCACAAAACGTTGTGGGTCTAACGCTTCATGCCCATCATCGTTCCTTGAAATAATAGTTGAGCCATCAATTGATGCTTTCTTTCCGACTAGTACAGTGGTACATGAACCTTTTACTCTTTTTGTCATACTTGAAACACTCTCCCTTTTCATGGTAACTCAAGTATAACGCTAAAAAAATTAAACACCAAATGAAATCCTATTGTAAAATCTCCTTTAACATTTCACCCGTTTTTTCGGTGCCCTCTTGCTCTAGAGAACGAACAATTTTAGAGCCGATTACCACACCATCACAGACCTGTTGAAAGTTTTTTACCTGCTCGTTGGTTGAGATACCGAATCCTGCCAAAACTGGAATTTTGCTAAATGCTTTCACCTTCGCTAAATGTGCCATTAAATCGTCTCGGAAATTTTGATTTGTTCCAGTAATTCCATTGACTGTTACAGCGTAAATGAATCCTTCGGCATCAGCGACTAATTCCTCAATGCGCTCAGTGGGACTGGTTAGTGAAACCAATGTCAATAAAGCCATATTTCCTAAATCAGGCTGAACTAAATCACGATGCTCATAAGGCAAATCTGGAATAATCAGTCCTTGCACATCCGTTTCTTCCAGATCTTCTACCAGCTCTTTGATTCCATAATGAAAAAAGGAATTGCTATAGCCCATTAAAATCAGCGGCGCTCCCGAACGAATTTCCTGAAGCTTTTCAACCAACTTCTTCAACGTCACCTGTTGAGCAAAGGCGCGTAATCCAGCAGCCTGAATCGTCGGTCCGTCGGCGACTGGGTCAGAAAACGGTACGCCCAATTCGATCGCTGCCGCCCCTTGCTCCACCAGCATGGCTATTTCTTCTTCTAATTTATCTAATCCCTGTGCTCCTGCCATGATATAAGGAACAAATAATTTTTCCGTCTCGGATCTGCTTTTTAATGTTTCCGTTAATGGCTTCATTTTGTTGCCTCCATTCGTTCTTTAATTTGTTGGACATCCTTATCACCGCGACCAGAGAGATTCATCACAAGAATCTGATCCTTTGCCATTGTCGGTGCTACTTTCACGACTTGTGCCAAAGCATGCGAGCTTTCCAGAGCTGGAATAATCCCTTCTAATCTAGATAAGTAGTGAAAAGCTTCAACGGCCTCTTCATCATTAATCGCCGCATATTTCGCACGTCCAATATCATGCAAGAAGGAATGTTCTGGACCAATTCCGGGATAATCCAACCCAGCTGATATCGAAAAGGCTTCAATTACTTGTCCGTCGTCATCCTGCAGCAAGTGCATCTTAGCCCCGTGCAAAATTCCCACGCTGCCCTTGTTAATAGATGCCGCGTGTTCTTCTGTATCCAATCCACTACCTGAAGCTTCCACACCCATTAAACGAACTTCTTTGTCTTCAATAAAAGGATAAAACATCCCCATTGCATTGCTTCCCCCACCAACACAAGCCATTACTAAATCAGGCAAACGCCCTTCTGCTTCTAAAATTTGACGTCGTGTTTCGATTCCAATGATACTTTGATAATCTCGCACAATTTCAGGAAATGGATGGGGACCTAAGACAGATCCCATTACATAGTGGGTGTCCTCCACCGTCGCGACCCAATAGCGCAGCGCCTCATTTACCGCATCCTTTAAGGTTTTACTACCAGAAGTAACACTCTCAACTTTGGCGCCTAGAAGCTCCATCCGAAAAACATTCAATGCTTGACGTTTCACATCGATCTCTCCCATGAAAATTGTGCATTCCATTCCGAATAGTGCCGCTGCTGTGGCTGTTGCCACACCATGTTGACCTGCACCTGTTTCAGCCACCACTTTACGTTTGCCCATTTTCTTTGCCAGTAATACTTGTCCTAAGGCGTTGTTAATTTTATGAGCCCCCGTATGGTTTAAATCCTCACGTTTTAAATAAATCTTAGCCCCACCTAATTCGTTGGTTAAACGTTCCGCGAAGTAAAGGGGATTTTCTCGTCCGACATATTGTTTCAAATAATAGTTCAGCTCTTCTTGAAATTCTGGGTCCTTTTTCGATTCTTCGTACGTTTTTTCTAATTCTTGAACGGCGTACATCAACGTCTCTGGGACAAACTTTCCACCATATTCACCGTAAAAACCTGCTTTATTGGGTTCTTGATACATATAATCGCTCCTCTTTATTCGTCTATTTTTGATCTTTAACATTCATGTGAGTATCCGTTGCTTTTACTGCTTGACAAAAGGCATAGATTTTAGTGATGTCTTTTTCTCCTCCAGATTCAACGCCACTAGAGACGTCCACCACTCGAGGGTGAAAATAGTGGATCGCTTCGCCAACATTCTCACTAGTCAAGCCTCCAGCCAACCATAGTTTTTCCTTCGGCAGGTGCCGTTGATCAACTAAACGCCAATCAAACGTACGGCCGTTCCCCCCCATTAGTTTCGCTGGTGGCGCATCTAGCAAAAGATGTGGGTATTGATAAAAATAGAAAGACTCTTGTTCTTTGATGCTGAAGGCACGAATGATCGGACAAGAAAGCTCGGTTAGCTCGGTCTTACCATGAATTTGGATTAGGTCCAGACCAGCGATAGCTGCTTTTTCTTCCGCTTCCTCTTTTGATGGTGAAACAAAAACACCAACTTTTTTAACTTCATCCGGCAAATCACTGGTTAGTTTACGAACCTCCTCTGGCAACATCTGTCGCGGACTTTCTGCGAAGACAAATCCCAGATAATTAGCGCCAGCAGATATTGCCGCTTCAATGGACAAACGGTTTTTCAAGCCACAAATTTTGATTTGAGTCATTGTCTATTCACCTGCAGTTCAGCGATTGTTATTGCCGGGTCCTTTGCACGCATCAATGTTTCCCCTACTAGAATGCCATGATAAGCATGTTTTACTTTTTCAACGTCTTCAGCTGTTTTGAAACCCGATTCACTAATGTAGACTGTTTCATCTACTGGTTGTGCCAAATTAACACTCGTTTGTAGTGAAACTTTAAAGGTTTTTAAGTTGCGATTGTTGACACCGATGATTTTAGCTCCGATTGCTTGTGCCTGCCGCAATTCATTTTCGTCGTGAACCTCTACCAAAACTTCTAATCCCCGCTCTTTGGCTCCTTGATAGAGCTCAGATAATCGCGTAACGGGGAGCGCTGCGACGATCAATAATACGATGCTTGCTCCAGCCTGCTTTGCCCGATCAAGCTGCCGCTCATCAATAATAAAATCCTTACATAAAACCGGAACATCCACTACTTGAGTAATCGCCGCCAGATCATTGATCCGACCCTTGAAAAATATTGGATCGGTTAAGACTGAAATAGCACTTACTCCAGCTCTCTCATACTCTTTCGCTTGTTTTAAAATGTCTACATGCTCATTAATCGTTCCTTTCGAAGGTGAGGCACGCTTGATTTCGCCGATCACATGCATTTTTTCAGGATGATCTTTGACCGTTTGGTAAAAGGACGGACGTGTTTTAGCATTTACTGCTTGAACAGCCGTCAAGTTTTCAACTTCTTTTTCCTTTTCTAATAAAATCCGAGTCAAGAAATCCAACTACGCCACCTCCTGTTGTTTTGCAATTAGTTGCTGCAGACGATCATAGGCTGCTCCAGAAAGAATCGACTGTTCGGCCTCAGCAATCCCAGCAGATAATGTTTTCACCCGTCCGCTAGCCAAAAAGCCTAATCCTGCATTCAATAGAACCGTTTCATAATGGGCAGATGGCACACCACGTAAAACAGAAAGTAAAATTTCTTTATTTTTTTCGACAGAACCGCCAATAATTCCCTCTAATGGCACACGTTTAAAACCAGCTTCTTCAGGATCGAAGGAGAATTCTTCGACTGCGCCGTTTTGGTAAAACGCGCAATGGGTTGTTCCTGCTAGATTTGCCTCGTCCATGCCGCCATATCCGTGAACGACAATTGCTCGCTCTCGTCCTAATTGCCCCAAAGTTTTTGCGGTCTCGACAATAGAATCTCCTGCGTACGTGCCCATCAATTGATGCTCTAATGGATAAGGATTGATGATAGGACCTAGCAAATTAAAAATGGTCGGAGTGGCTAACTCTTTGCGAATATGCATTACTGCTCCCATCGCAGGGTGTAGTGTAGGTGCGAATAAAAAAGCGATCCCTACTTCCTTCAATAGATAATCAATTTTTTCTGGACTGACAGTTAACGAGATTCCTAAAGCTTCTAGAATATCCGCGCTACCAGACTTGCTGGAAATACTCCGATTGCCGTGTTTGGCCATTAGAATACCCCCACCGGCCAATACAAACGCCGCTGTCGTACTGATGTTGAAACTATGAGAATGATCGCCGCCAGTACCGCAATTGTCCATTACTCCAGCAGGAGCCGCCATCATCGGTGTACCTTTTCCTTGCATGACTTGGGCTAATCCTGTCAATTCCTCAGCCGCTACTCCTTTGACCTTCAAGCCCACCAGTAACGCACTGATCTGACTATCCGTTAATTGTCGTTCAAAAATCGCCTTGCCAATTTGTCGCATTTCAATCGTTGATAAATCGTTGCCACGATAGACTTTTTCAAATAATTCTTGCATTTAAACCCCTACTTTCTGTAAAAATTGCTGAAGGTAGCTAGCGCCATCTTCCGTTCCGATTGATTCTGGGTGAAATTGCAGGCCATATACGGGGTAACGTCTATGCCGAATAGCCATAATGCAATCCTCTGCTTTTTCGATAACTTCTAAATCCTGCGGAACCTCTTCAGGATCAATCATCAGTGAATGGTAACGCATGACTTGCCGTTTGGTATTTCCCTGTAGAAACGACTGTTTACCGTGCATAACGGTTGGAGCGTTAACGATCTTTCCACCGAACACTTCTCCGATGGCCTGATGTCCAAGGCAGATACCTAAGATTGGTTTCCTGCGATAGAATCGTCGAATCAACATTTCCATCATTCCAGCCTCCGCCGGTCGACCTGGTCCTGGCGAGAGAACAATCGCAGAAGCCTCTTCAGCTGCCATGAATAATTCTGGATCATCATTGCGTAGAATCCGGATATTCTCTGGCAAAAGTTGGACCAGATTATAGGTAAAAGAATCATAATTATCGACAAGTAAAATCATTGTCCTACCTCCATTAATGCTTTCGCTTTTTGTAATGTTTCTTGGTATTCACTGGTTGGTTCAGAGTCATAGACGATTCCCGCTCCAGCTTGAACATGCGCTCGATTGTCTTTAATGACCATTGTACGAATTGCAATGGCAAAATCCGCTTGATCGTTTTGACTTAAAAAACCCACGGCGCCTGCATAAATCGACCGCTTCACTGTTTCCCATTGGTAAATGCGAGTCATTGCTCGAATCTTTGGTGCACCGCTAACTGTTCCCGCTGGTAAAGTAGCTTTCAAGGCATCCATCGCTGTGAAATGCGGTTTTAATTTTCCAGTAACGACGGATACAAGATGCATAACAAATCGATAGCGCTCAATTGTCAAATAGGTTGGCACCGTTACTGATCCATGAACGGCCACTTTACCTAAATCATTTCTGCCAAGATCTACCAGCATCCGATGTTCTGCAATTTCCTTTGGATCATTCTGTAATTCTTTCGCTAACGCTTGGTCTTCCTGTTCATTCGCTCCTCGTTTTCGCGTACCAGCAATTGGATTTGTCGACACTACTTGCCCAGCCACGGTTACTAAACTTTCTGGGGAACTACCAATAACTTTTACATCCGCAAAATCAAGGTAATATAAGTAAGCTGATGGGTTGCTTTCTCGTAATTGTCGATAGTAGGTAAATGGGTCCATGTTAAATTCGGCTGTCAAACGTTGAGAAGGCACAACCTGAAATAGATCACCTTCTGCAATTCGTTCTTTCGCCCGTTTTACGATCGCTTCAAACTCTGACTGCGAAAAATTACTCGTAAAATTTAACGTCGCCATTTTCAACTCCGGCAAATTGATTTTTTTTAGCAGCAACTGCTCAAGCGTAGTCAATCGCTTATCTATTTGCTCTTCGGTGTCTTTACTGTAGCTATTCCCAATTACTAATGTGCTAGATTCTTTTTGCCTGTCATAGATCACGTAAGATTCATATAAATAAAATTGCAGGTCCGGCACATCCAGTTCATCTTCTGGAATGTCTCCGATCTGTTCGTAACAGGCCGCCACATCATAACCAACATACCCAAGCGCACCGCCTTGAAAAACCAACTCTTCTTGATTCTCTTCCTCAATTAACACAAATTTTTCTAGTTCCTTCAGTGGATCACTACAAGGATAGTTAGTGTCATCGATATGAAACACGCCATCTTTGAAACTCAGATGGTTGACTGGATCAAAAGCGATAATCGCATAATCCTTTGTTTCAGATTTTCGTTCAAATAAACATGTCCCGCGATCCCTCAGACAGTAATAAATCGTTAGTGGATTTAAATCCTTATTGACTAATACTTTCGTTTTTCTCATCATCTCGCCCCTTTTAAGAATTTTTCAGCTAGCTCAAGTAAATTCATTTCTCAAAAATCACAAAAAAGCCCTCAAACCAAAATAAGCTTTGGTTTGAGGGCGCAAGTAGCACGGTACCACCTCTTTTTACTGTTCGCAAACAGCAACTCTAATCGTCCAGCAACGATCGTACTCTGTAACGGGAGCTCCCGTCGTTCCCTACTATGGTTCAAGAACGCTCCAACAAGTCCATTCACTAAGGAAAAAATGTTTCTTCTCATCAACCGAAACTTTCTGTGATTTTTTCTATCTTAGTTACTTCTCTTGTTTATGATTTTGATTGTTTTTTATTTGGAAAAATTCTCTGTTTTTTGTACGCATATCATTTTTCTAATCGCACTAAAGTGCGAAGAAAAACTGACAGCTGCTTCGGTGTAAGGAGGTCATTTTTCTAAGACCACGAAAAATGATTTTGATTCTCATCGCGCATACGATTCCACTAAGGCACTAAAGTACCAAGTGGAACTCACAAAAAAAAAGCCCTCAAACCAAATAAACTTTGGTTTGAGGGCGGTTAATCCACGGTGCCACCTCAATGGTATGCCAAACAAGGCATTTCTCAATCAGTCGTCCAACAACGACCTTACTCTGTATCGGGAGTTCCCGGAAGCTCCTACTATTGTTCAAAGCTTCGTCCAAAAGTCCATTCGCATAACAATCCCTACTGATTCACAGCACCATCAGCTCTCTGAAAAGGCTCATTTATGTTACTTCTCTTTTGTATGACTCTTATTTTTTTGAATACTACTCGTTTTTTTTCAACTTGTCAACATTTTTTGGTAAAAAAATGTAGTTAAGTGCGTTCCTTTGACTATTCGAACGGCTGATAAATTGCTAAAATGAAGACATTGGAGGCGAAATCGATGAAAACTACTTTTCTTAAATTAATTACTTGGTTACGCCATTTTCTAGTAGGGAGCTTTTATAATCATAAAAAAGTTTGGCAAGCTTTTCCTGTTCTTTTCGAAGCAAGAGCAGAACTTACCTACCCTATTCCCGGTTTAAAAAAGACAATCTCGCTTAACTATAGAAATGAACGAGAAAGCTGTCACTCCATGACACCTCAAGGATTGACCTTAACTGAAAACTATTTACTGATCTCAGCCTATTGCCACGATCATCAGCATCGTTCTGTCATTTATGTCTTGGACCGAATAACTGGTGTGCGAATCAAAACGGTGATTCTGCCTGATTTACCTCATGCTGGCGGATTAGCCTATGATCCGATTCATAAAAAAATTTGGATCAGCAACACTTCAGAAAAACATGCGGCAGTAGCTGCAATTCAACTATCGGATATCGAAAAATACGAGAAAGATCCAATAACTATCGCTTATCAGCAGAAAATCATTTTAAAAGAACTTCCGCGGGCATCAGCCATAACCTACGACCAAGGTTACCTGTATGTTGCATTATTTACTTTGGATAATCATGGAAAATTCTGTTGTTACCCCCTTGATGAGCAGGGAAACCTAGAATTGATCGTGGACGATTCCGTTGTGAAATCTCCTTTTGACACCTTAGCAATTCCGCAAAAGATTCAAGGAGTAACGATTTACAAAAATTTATTGCTGCTCTCCCAATCGTGGGGCAAACAACCAGGTAAAATCTTTGTGTTTGATATTAATGAAACAGCTGATTTTTCGAATCTTGATGAAGCGATAAAAATTATCGAAACACCGCCATATCTTGAGCAAATCTATGTCGAGGGTGATCAGCTGTATGCTTTGTTTGAAAGTGCTGCAGCCGCCTATCATAAAAAGGCCCCCTATATTATGAAAGATGTCTTGCAGATAGACCTCGTAAAACTATTCAAGGAGCTGTTTGGTTATGCTGCCAAGTAACCAACTAACTGTATAGTAAAAAACTCAAATATGAGTCGCTGTTTATTCGTGAATAGGAGCTGAGCCGAAAGTCTAAAAGACCTTGGGCTCAGCTCCTATTTCTCTACTTCACTGTTCCAATATAAAAATATCCGTCCGAAACAGACGGTGCTCCCTTACTATTCACGAATTCAAACTCCTTTCCACTATGTTCCGTTGCGACTGCTAGATGACAAAGAGCAATCCCAACATCCAATTCTGTCAGCTTATACATTATTCCAGGGAGTCCGTTGATTTTTTTCTTGCGATATACATAAATGGCTCCGTTGTTTGCGATAAAATACCACGGCTGCCCATTTAAACCAGATGGTGCAACTCTTGCCGCTTCAATCCGTGGATCTGTTCCTTCTGATATTTCCTTTAGCGATTTCCGCTCAAAATCTCCCCTCCTTCGCACCTCAGGTTCCACTGGTTCACCAAAAGCCAATCCGATAATGTAATCTTCGTCAGATTCTGTCGGCTTCATCATCCCCACCCATCGAGACGCATATCCTTGAGAAAATAAGAACAGATCGACATGTTGAAACAAAAAGCCTGCACAAGCATCACGTAATGGTTGTTCTTTTCCATAAACCAAAAGATAATGCGGGGCTTTGGGTACGCCCACCCCTTTGACTCCTTCT
Organism: Enterococcus sp. DIV0756; assembly: GCF_051710745.1. Lineage (NCBI taxonomy): Bacteria > Bacillati > Bacillota > Bacilli > Lactobacillales > Enterococcaceae > Enterococcus > Enterococcus sp. DIV0756. The sequence goes on from NZ_JBIOLF010000002.1 coordinate 31,591, forward strand.
GGTCCTACGAGTTTATACGTAATCTCTGCATTTGGTAAAAGTGGTGAAATAGATCTAATAAAGTCTTCAATCTCCATTAACTTTGTTTCTTGCAATGCTTCCTTTTTAAAATTACGGGTCGATTTTCGAGAAAAAATGGTTGAGTACAAATCCATGCAATCCCCTCCTTGATCAGGTTCTTTCTCTTAACTATAGGGGTACTTTTCCGTAAGCGCAAGAAAAAACGCTAGGGAGAAATCCCTAACGTTTATTAATCAACATATTTTGAATCAGTTTTATTTAACCATGCATACCCTAACCCCATGACTAATCCACCACCGATGAAGTTTCCGATCAACGTGAAGAATAAGTTATGAGCCACATTACCAGCAGTCATTTCAGCGATTGTCCCGTGAGAAGCAAAATATGCTAGAGAGAACGCTGGGAAGTTGGCGATTACGTGTTCAAAGCCTAAAAAAGCAAAGATGAAAATGATAAAGATAATTGCCATAACTTTTGCAGCATCATCCTTCATTCGTAAACTCACTAATACAGCAGTGTTAACAACAATATTGGCAAACATGCCTTCTACCAAGATCTGACTCGTTGATTTTGTCAACTTCGAGGCAATCCCGGTAAACATATAATTATCTGGTTCCAAATGGCCAAATGGTGCAGTTAACGATAACAGGTACCCACAGAGCACTCCACCGATCAGATTGAACAAGATACAGGTAAACAATAATTTAAACGCAAATGACACAGTCATTTTTTTCTTATAAACACCGATAGTCGTATACAACATGTTTGATGTTCCTAATTCTGCATTCATGAATAGGATCATGACTAACGACCAGCTAAACATGAAGGCATAAGCCATTTTTTCCAAACCTGGAATCGCTTCTTGCATGCGAATGGCAATATAAAAAGCAATAGCCGTTCCTAACGCTAAAAATAGACAAGCGTACATAGAACGTACTGCATAACGAGGCAAACTCGAATTAAACAAATCCATTTTTTTACTAATTGAATACTCCAGCTGAGACATCAAAGTTGAGTTAGTTTTCACATGCTTTTCGTTTTCAGCCGCAGGTGTTTCTTCAATTTCCATAAATAAATCCGATTTCATAAGGTTCCTTCCTTCTTGGCCAAAGCCATAATGTACAGGTATCATACAAGAATTTCACACTATTTTCAATAAAAATTTGGAAAAAGTTGAAATATTGAGAAAAATTGCACAAGTTATTTAATTTTTGATCCAAAACTCGTATGATTAAGGAAAAGCTTAGGAGGGATTTTTATGGTCAAACAAATCTTAAAAGCAGAAGTAGAATCTTTAGGTGGCATGCAACTGAAATGTTCAGCTCGCGGCTTTGAATTCATTATTGATGAACCAGAAAACGTTGGCGGCACGAACGAAGCAATGAATCCACTGGAGGCTCTCCTCTGCTCTTTAGGCGCCTGTAAAATGATGGTGGTGCGTTTCTTTTATCAAGCTAAGAAAATCAATTTGAAATCGATGCGCGTAGAAATCTTAGGAGAAATTGACTCAGATCGGCTAAAGGGCAAGCCAGATATAAAAGTAGGATTTTCCAAAATCATTACAAATTATTACATTGAGGCAGACAATACGGAAGAGGAAATCAAGGATTTAGTCGCTTTTATTGAAAGAACCTGTCCGGTCAAGGATACACTCGTCAATCCTCCAGAAATGGAGCTTCATATTAATCCATAAAAAAGGGGCTATGACAAAAGTCTTGTCATAGCACCTTTTTCCGAATAAACGGTGTTCCAGAAGTAGCTTCTTCGGAAATATGCCGAAATTTCTTGAAGCTGACCACTTCTGTCACAACCTCTATAATGTCATGTTCATTTCATATTGATCACAGAAATGATTGAAGCCTAGTTCTTCTAAATGCTCAATTAATGCCGCATCCGTGAAGTTGATATTGTGCAACCGAATCTCAGGGAAACGGCGACTGTGATTGACTATCAATTGGCCTAATTTAACTAAGTTTCCTTCTGTTCTGCCCCATTGTTTCACATGTCCATTGTTCTTTTGATAAAGAATAAAGGCTTCACAATTCTTAAGGGTTCCTGAATACATCACACAGTACTCTTCAGGAAATGCTTGGATAATCTCACTTCGATTTTCAAACGATGGCGCATCATATACCAATGGCTTCAATTGTTCTAGTGGAAAATCCGACACTGGCTGTTCGCGAAAACTACTAGTCCCTTGTGCTGATTTTCGAGCGTTTCCACGAAAACACGCATATTCTTTCACAACTTCTAATCCCATTTTACGATACGTTGCAACGGCCGGTGCATTGGTTTGAATCACTTCCAGTCCATAATAGGCAAAATCATCCTGTTTCAATAAAGACATACAGAAGTCCATCATTTTAGAATAGAGCCCTTTACGACGATGTTCCGGAACCACTCCCGTTGCCGCATCAAATGCGACCTTCTTTCCATTGTATTCACCAACTGCATTCAACAAAAGCGCGATCAACTCATCCCCATCAAATACCCCGCAAGAGAAATCGTAACGAACATTCTCGCTTCGAAAACGTTGAGCAAGTGCCTCCTCTTCCAATTCCATTTCTACATAATAATCAGAAAAAGCTTTTTGCATACATTCAGCTATTTTCGCAAACGCAATTTCTGATAAGTCTCTCACTTCATACATAAGTTTCCTCCTTTCTCACGATAATCAAAGCTCTATCAATCATTTTGCCTCTATATCACCTATCTTCAATAGACTATGTATCTATTTTACCCAATTAAAGCCTTTATTGCTTTCAAAAAGACCGTCTCAATAAATGAGACAGTCTTCATTTTAAAATGGATCAAACACCTTCATTATTCGCTATTTCAGGTGACGAACTGCTCTTTTTTGACGCGAAGGATAAGATAATTCCTAAGGCGATAGAACAGAATGCCGCGACAATCACACGAAGATTTTCCGGAAGGAGAAAAACGATTGTGTGAACGGGAATCCAGAAAAAGATGCCCACCTTCAACCAATTAAAGGTCACAAAGTTCACCCAGTCAATCTGGCTGATGATTTTTCTTAAATTCACCGATTCTTTATTCGCAGAAGCTTCAATCCACATATCTAACACTCGATGGAAGGTATTCATAGCAGGAGCAAAGGTTAGGTTCATGATACTACTTCCACAAAATGCCTGAACAAATGAAATTCCTGCAAACGGAAGTAGTCCACCTGCCTGTGCGGCACCGGCCCCTCCCATGAAAACTGGAAAAACAAGTGTGACCATACAGCCGATGATCCCCCAAACAATGGCGCGCATGATGACCTGTACGGATAATTGATACTCTCCAGAAGCAATCCGCTTACCTAGAATATCCCCCATCGTCGCCAAAATCGCAAACTTGATGAAGCCCCCAATATAAGGATGCGCCTCACTGGCAATTAAAATCGGATCTCTTGTGGATGGTATTAGGAACAAGGCCAGCAGACTTGCTAACAAAATACCCCAAATAATATCCCCTTTCTTCATATCATCCTCCTCCTATCATTTTGGTGGTTGATAGTCTTTATCCATCACGACAACTGCTTTAATGACTTCACCGCTAATGGAATCTGCTTCCGCTTGATTGATGTTTTCAAAATCATAGAATTTGATAAACTGATCAAACGGAAATTCGCCACGTTTATAAAAATCGATCAAATTCGGTAAGTGGTATTTCGCGATTGTGTCTCCAATCAGGACACCACGAACCTTCTTATTACCGAAGACTAAATCAAAGAAGGTATTCACTTCAAAATTTTTCTGAGTCACAGCCAATGGTACGAAGGTCCCTGAATTGCTCACTGAGTGGAGTGCCTTGGTCATGACAGGCCCAACACCAGTCGAATCAATCACATAGTCTAAGCCGCGTCCATCGGTTAAATCCTTGATGAATTTTTCTGGATCAGCCTCCTTACTATTAAAGACATGGCTCGCACCTAATTCCTTGGCTTTTTCCAAACGCTGGTCATTGATATCAATCGCTACGATTGGATAACAGCCAGCGATTTTTGCAGCCATAACTGCGGCAAATCCGACGGCTCCAGTTCCAAAAACAGCAATTCCTTCACCCACTTTTGGTTGCAAAACGCTTAGAACTGCACCACTCCCTGTTCCAAGCCCACAACCTAACGGACCAAGTAATCGTAGGTCGACATCCTTACCCACTTTTACGACATTTGACTCTTCCGTCAAACTATACGTGGAAAAGGACGATTGATTAAAGAAGTTATTGACCTCCGTACCATCCTCCGTATGCAAGATAAATTCTCCTCGCGGATTTTTTCCAAGATTATTAACCGTAAACCATTTTTCACAAGAGGATGGGTGTCCTTCGACACAATGCTTGCATTCACCGCAATATGCATAAGATAGAATGACATGATCTCCTGGTTTTACAGAAGTTACTGCACTCCCGACTTTTTCAACGATTCCTGCTCCCTCATGACCTAAGACATTTGGGAAGTTAATACTATTCCCATTCCTCTCTCCATAATCTGAACGACATAATCCTGACGCAACGACTTTCACCAAAACATCCTTTGATCCTACCTCCGCTAAGTCCAATTCAGTGATTTCGTATGGCGCCCCTTTTTCTTTTACTAATGCCGCTTTGATTTTCATTCGTACTGCCCCTTTCTTATTTAAAAAGTAGTTGTTAAATAGTTGATCGATCATTTAGTCGTTCGGACGAACAAATGCCTTCATCTCTTCTTCTCCAAGTACCACACGCTCTGCCCCTTTTGACAAGGCAATCATCTCATGTTCCCCTGGTACAGCAATGATTGGTGCGATAAAACCGACTCGTTTCTTTAATTCTGCCACCACCATTTTTGAATAGGCCACCCCACCGGTCAGGGCGATTCGATCGACAGCACCACAAGTAACCGTTGCTAAGCCGCCAATCCCTTTGGCAATCTGATAAATATAACCGTCATAAACGATTTTTAGCTCCTTATCCCCTACCAGAATACGTTCTTCAATTTCTTTAGCATTACTAGTTCCGGCATAAGATTTTAGTCCGCCTTCTCTCTTATAAAGCCGCAGCATGTCCTTTAAAGAATGCTCATAACACAGCGGCATCAAATATTTCAATGGTAACCCACCGGTCCGTTCGGTTGAAAAAGGCCCTTCATCATCAGAGATCAGATCGATCATTTTACCGTTATGATGGATACTGATAGTATTTCCGCCACCTAGATGAGCAACAATCAGTGTGGCTTTTTGATAGTCAAATCCTTCTTCCCGTGCAACCTTCATTGCCACCGCACGCATATTCAAAGCATGACCAATACTTTTGCGTTCAATCCCTTTTAATCCTGAGATACGAGCCACATCTTCGAATTCATCAACCGAGACAGGGTCGTAAATCAACGCAATCGTCTTTTTGCTACCCTGTTCTTTTATTTCATTGGCTAAAATTGCTCCCAAATTAGAAGGGTGTTCAATTTGTGTGACATTTTTTAAATAATGAATCATCTCATCATTCACTTCATACGCACCTGATGAAACAGGTGGCAAGCTTCCTCCGCGACCAGCCACAGCATCTAGCTCTTTGGGATTGATGCCTTCTGTCTGCATAAATGCCAATAAAATATCGCGGCGAAACTCCATTTGATCTATGACATTCTGGAATTTCCGCAGTTCGTCAGTGGAATGTGAAATTCCTTGCTCCTTAATGATCTCGCCGTCCACGTAATAAGAAACCTTTGTTGATGTCGAGCCGGGGTTAATTGCTAAAATTTTCATTTGCTATCACCTCTTGCTGCAATACATTGCGACTAAAATCGAGTATGTTTTTTCTTCTTCCGTAGATCCCCGTGATACCATTACGATTGGTACGCTGGCGCCCATAATCAAGCCAGCCATCTTTGCCCCTGCTAAAATCGTCAAGCTCTTGCCTAAGACATTCATCGTAGTTATATCTGGTCCTACTACAATATCTGCGTCTCCTGCGACTGGGCTTTCATAGTGTTTGATTTTCGCAACCGCTTTGCTTAATGAAAGATCTAATGAGATTGGTCCATCGATCCAACAACTGTCTGGCGCTTCTGCCTGCAGTTCCTGCATGATTTCTTCCGCTTCCACACTAGAAGCAATTTTGGGATTGACCTTTTCAGCAGCAGCTAACAAGCCAACTTTTGGTTTTTCAATCCCAATTTTATTCATGACTTCAATCCCGTGCTTGATTAAAATTTTTTTATCCTCTTTGCTGGGAGCCGTCACCATGCCACCATCAGTGGTTAATAACAGCTTGTGGTAAGCAGGAATTTCATTCAGTGCCACATGACTTAATAAATCGCTGATAGCAATACCTTTTTCACGATCGACTACTGCCTTCAAAAAGGTCCGCGTTTGAATATGTCCCTTCATGAGAAAATCGATTTCCTTTTTTTTAACCATCTCCACACCAATCGCTGCACAGTCCTCTTCTGTCACTGCAGAAACGAGACGTGCCGAAAACCCATTTTTCGCTAAAATAGGAATCATTTTCTCTTCGTCACCAATCAAGATTGGTTCCAAATAATCTCTAACTTTTTCGTTAAAAACGGATTGAATTGTAACCTCGTCGTTCGCGCAAACCACACCGATACGGATTTTTTGATCGCTGGAAAAGTTTGTCAGTAACTCGTCAAATTTTTTCATACTATTCACCTAATCCCAAGGATTGCCATCATGTTTTGGTGGGATTGGCAATGCAACTCTTGAAATATTAATCAGGTGAGTGTAATTCAGATTTTCTGAGATAATATTGTTGCCCCATGATCCGCAGCCAAGTGAGACAGTTGGACTTAAGCCATTCGCTGGTGATCCGCCAGCATCAATCGTTGGCTGATTAACTACTAATCGGCTGACTGGCAAGACTTGTCCTGCATAGAGTTGATGTTCTTTACTGTGGCTGAATAGACCCGCAGAATGTCCAGAACCTTCTAGCATGAGATTTTCTTGGGCAAAAGCCACGGCCTCTTCAAAATCATCATAGCTTTTCAACGCTAATACTGGTGCCATTTTTTCTTTACAGAACAATTCTTCACTACCAACTGCCTCAACCTTTACGGCAATGATCTGACTATCTGCCGAAATTTGAACCCCTGCTTCATCTGCAATGACTTGTGGGTCCTGACCAATCATCGCTGGATTGGCTTTGCCATCAAGGAATAAAGTATCCCGTAATTTCTCCAAATCTGCTTTATCAGTCACCACAGCAGCGTGTTTACCGCGCAGCGCTTCAAAGACTTCTTCCTCTTTTTCTTGCGGATAAATCAGACTTTGTTGACAAGCACAAACAATTCCGTTATCAAAAGAGCGACCAATGACTGAAAGCTCTGCAGCAGCCTCCACATCGAAATCACGATCCAAAATCGCTTGAACATTTCCTGGCCCTACCCCATACGCCGGGTGTCCACTAGAATAAGCGGATTTTACTAATCCTGGTCCACCGGTTGCAACGATCAAGTCAACAGCCTTCATTAATTCCTGTGACAATTCGATACTAGGCTCTTCGATGACTTGTAATAAATCTCTTGGAGCACCTACACTCACAAGTGCTTCACGCATCAATTCAATGGTTTCCTTTGTTGTCTTTTTTGAACGAGGATGTGGAGATACAATCATGGCATTTTTTCCTTTAAGTGCCATCAAGCCGTTGCCTAAAGGAGTTATTGTCGGATTAGTCGTTGGTGTAACAGAACCAATGACTCCTCTAGGATGAGCAATTTCTACCAATCCCTCTTCAGGAATCTCTCTGATCACACCAACAGAAGCCTTGTTCTTCAAACTCGCAAAAATATTGGTTGCCATCCCTTGGTTTTTACCGATTTTATGATCCAAACGTCCTAATCTGGTCTCTTCCACCGCTAATTTGGCTAATGGCTCCGCTTGTTCAAAAACCGCTTTTGAAATCACATAAAGCATCTTGTCCACTCGCTCTTGATCATATCCGCTGATTTCCTCCATTGCGACACGTGCCCGCTGTACCATTTCCTCAATTGTCATTTTCTTGAGCCCCTTTCATTTTTACATACACTAGTGTATGTTTCTTGCAACCTCAATATACCCAATAGATGAAAGCGCTGTCAAATTAGTGAAAAAAAGAACTTGTTTGCAAAATGCTGATGCAAACAAGTTCTTCTTTTTTTTAAGCGTTTTTAAAAATAATCGAAATACTGCGGGTGATAGCTTCGGGTGTGTAATTTTTTGTAACTTCATCAGGGGTTCCCGAACCATACATGCCTTCAAAATAATTATACAGCATGCTTGAAACAGCCGCGGCATCATTCTCATTTAAACCTTCTTCTCTCAATCCAGCTAAAAAGAATTTATAAAGCCTTCCCCGTGTTTCACGAAATGTTTCCAGCAACTCATTAAATTCTGGGTAAACCTCTAGTGTTTTTAAGGATTGCTGCATAAACTTAAATCCCATCTGGTTTTTTGACGGAACTACTAGGATTCTCACGACTTTCTCTTGAAAACTCAATTCTTCAGATACCATAATTTCACGCTTTTCAGATTTGATTTTTTCAATCGTCATCAAAACAACTTCACCGAAAATCTCTGACTTATTCTTAAAATGCCAATACGCAGCTCCACGGCTAACATTCGCATCTTTTGATATTTTGTCTAAAGAAGTATTTTCAAATCCTACCTCATAAAAATTTTGAAATGCAGTTTCCAGCAAACGCTGCTTCGTTATCAAACTATCTTGCTTCCGTTTCATTGTCATCTCTCCTACTATAAAAAAACAATTATTGGTCTTTTTTCTCCAATTTCTATCTTTTTCAGATTTGCTAATAATTTTCACAAAATTATTCCGCTTGTGAACTTACTCTTTATCTTTTTGTTCGTGTAAAAAGAATACGGTTCCATTTTCTCATATGTTGGGATTGAGTAAAAGCAAAAAAGCAACCAAGTAAAACTTGGCTGCTTTTTTGCCTAATGTGCTATTTCATTGGTGGGATTACCGCCAAAAAACCATTACTCAAGCTGATATAAATAGATGAAACCGTAGGGATAACCTCCGATTGAATCTTCTTCGTTGGTAAAGCCGTTGCAGCCAGTGCAATTAAGCTTTCTCCTCGAAAAAGATTAACAAAATGTTTGGTTGACATCACCTGTGGAATCCTTGGGTTGTTCACGATGCTAGCAATCAATTTCGATTGAATTTGATCATTTACATCAAATTTCGTTTCTGATGCAATTTTTTCTGGTCCAGTCGGTTTTTCTTTCGTTTCTTTCGCATGATCAAACTCAGTTAGATCGTAGGCTTTGATAATTGCATTTAGTTTTTCCGCATATTGCTTATCTGTCGCATAGCGCCCTTGTAAATGCTCAGTTGCATCTTTATAAGATTCTGTTTGATCTTTCCAAGTTGCCTTATAAAAATCTGCGTTGCCTGAAATTCCTTTTTTGATTAGCTTCGCATAATCTTCCAATGATTCTTTATAGGAAGGATACTTTCTAAACTCAGAAGTGATTTGGAAGCTGGCTCCATCTTTATCCTGTTCCAAAGTTTGGAAGGTTACTCCTTGATCCTTGAACTTGCCCTTGATACCAAACAAATTATAGTTTGGTTCACTTGCCAATGAACTATTTCCTGAACCACTCTCTAAAATGGCTTGAGCAATCATAACAGAAGAATAAATTCCATTCTTTTGTCCAATTTCGCGAGAGGTTTCACCGATTTTCTTAATAAACTGGTCTGTTGTTTGATTCTTATTGAAAATAAATGGTTGATTCGTACTATATTGTCCAAAGGCGTTTGACAAAGAACCTGTTGCTTTTGGTAAACCTGCAACATTCACACGAAGAGCGAATGTTGGAGCAAAGTCACTGATATTGCCAATTTTCACCACATCACCAGGCTGTGGCGCATGGATATATTGACCATTGCCGATGTAGATCGCTACGTGAGTGGTCACACTTGTGGGTGCTCCCCAGAATAATAAATCTCCAGGTTGCGCTTCACTCACTGGAATTTGAGTTCCTGCGTATTGTTGATCGCCTGTCCATCCGCCAATATTATGACCAGTCGCATTCGCATAAACAACATAAGCAAGTCCTGAGCAGTCAAAAGCATTTGGCCCTTTAGCTCCCCATACGTAAGGTTTACCCAAATGACGATAGGCTTCTTGAACGATCGCTGTTTGAACCTCATTACTGAAGGTTGGCGCATTTTGATTTGAAGGGACACGAACATCAGCTACCGAACTCTCTTCTGGCTGACGAGCTGCTGCTTGTCCACCAGTAGTGCTGGTTCCATTTGATGAGCTGCCTGCCGGCTTATCTTTATTTCCACTGTTTGAATTTCCAGTACTGCCGCCTGGTTTTTCAGTTGGTTTCGGTGTTGGCGTAGGCGTTGGTTTTTCCTCCGCCTTCACAGGTGTGACTTCAAATTGGACTGAAACATCCGATTCAGGCATTAAAAATTGTCCGTTGACGCTTCCGCTTGAAAAAACAGCAGTTTGTGTCGCATTATTGACAATTTTAACTTCCTTTAACTCATATCCTTTCGCCAATGAGACCACATAATGAACAGCCGTATTAGCGACTAATCCTTCATTTGATGTATATTGAAAGTTAATCTGATTGCCGTTTGCATCAGTAATTGTATTATTAACGATTGGACTACCATTTGCTAGTAAGCTATATTGTTTTGCTGGTTCAGGCGTAGGATCGGTTGGACCAGGATTTGGCGTTTCAGAGCTTTCCGTACTTTCAGTACTTGAACTTTCAGATGTTTGTTGACTTGATGAAGTTGCAGCAGGATTGCTGGAAACAGTACTGCTTTCATCGGCAAAAGCTTGTTGTGAAGTCAATAGAGTCGGACCAAAAAGACTGCCTAACGCTAAAAGACTAACAATTTTATTGTACTTCATCCCTATTCCTCATTTCTAATATAAATATATTTTCACATATAATTATTTTCCTTAATTACTTACTATAATATCATTAATTTGAAGACCTGTCTAAAGACAAGGTCATTGTTCACAAAATCTTCAAGATTATCAAAATTCATGAAAAAAATAATTCTTTTTTATATCCTTCATTTTGTTTAAAGCTTGATAAATCAGCCTTAATCATTAATAAAAAATATAAAATGCAGACTTAAACTGGATGAGAGAAAACCAAATCAACTATGTATATTCAGATGATTTATTCTTTTTTTATGAACTTTAAAAAAATAGATTGTTTTTAAATTTCGAAAAATAAACTATTTATTAATTTAACATACGCCAAAAAACAAAAAAATCTCGGATCATTAGCAAAAAAATGATAACCACAGATTTTTCCATCATTATTAGTATTTTTTGATTTGAGTTAGACGATAAGTCGCGTTCATCCTTATGAGTGCGCAAAAATACTGAGATTGATATTAATGAGTCCTCTTCTTCAATTTGAATATGCTTAGATTGAGAAACCGATCCCTTCTATCTTTTATATAGAAAAAAGGGCCTATATAGCAGGCCCTTTTTATTAAGCATTCGCTTTTTCTTTATCCTTGACAATTTTTTGCATCAACTTCGAAATCGAACGTTCATGAAAATGAGTCATTCGTACACTTTCACCAGTTTCTGTCCGCCAAATTTTATTTTCATAAAATCCGACGGTGTCACGTTTACCGTCCATCAATTCCTTTGCGTAACCAAGCACTAAACGAATGGCTTCGCGGGTAGCTTCGTCACTTTGAAAATAGCCTGGGTAGCTCCTTAGATATTCATCAAGATCACTATTTCTCGAAGCTTTCCAATCTTCAATAAAGTCTTCTAATGCAGTGACGACATTACTTGTTTGAATCTTCCATAAAGTTATGTCTACTTGGTTCTCCATACTCATACCTCCCATTATTGAATCCTCTTACATAATCAATTATAAAGGGTTTATCTTTTAATTAGCTGAGATATCTGAAAAATTTTTATTAAAAAAGCAAATTACTCATTTTTATAAAAGGTAAACTTTAATCATTTGAGGTTTACCTTTTTAGTCTTCAATTGATTTGGCTTCTTAATGCTCGTTTTTTCGGTTATACTATTAGTAATTGATTGATAAGGATGAGTGTTATGCTAAATTTTTTAATAAATAAAATTACAAATCGGTGGAAAGGAAACAAGCGAACCAGTGTCGGTATCCTAGCAGGAATTTTGGGACTCTTTTCAAATCTTCTCCTTTTCCTTGCCAAGTTTTTTATCGGTTCACTTTCAGGCAGTGTCTCAATCATGGCCGATGCGATGAACAATCTTTCAGATACTGCTTCTTCTTTCATTACTCTTGCCGGTTTTAAAATTGCTGGAAAACCCGCCGACGAAGACCACCCCTACGGTCACGAACGATTTGAATATATCAGCGGCTTTGTCATTTCGATATTAGCCACTTACGTCGGTATTCGTTTCTTAGACAGTTCTTTTGTCAAAATTATTCATCCTAGTAGTGTATTACTTTCACCGATCGTGTACATTGTTCTAGTCTTCTCCATTTTGATGAAGTTTTGGCAATCTTTTATGTACCGCAGATTAAGTCGTGAAATTAATTCAGACACGTTAAAAGCCACTGCTCAGGATAGTATCAATGATGTTTACACCACTATTGCCGTATTAATCTCAGCAATTATCGAATGGATCAGCGGTTGGCGTATCGATGGCTATATTGGATTTTTGATCGCTTTGTATATTATTTACTCTGGAATCAAAATGATTATGGGCTTTATTAATGATCTAATGGGGGTTCGCCCACGAGAAGAGGAAGTACTGGCTATTCGCAAACACTTGGACAATTACCCTGATATTATCGGCTATCACGATTTGCTGATTCATAGTTATGGACCAAACAGTGTTTTCGCCTCAGTTCATATTGAAGTGAATCAAGATTGGAGTTTACCTCATGCTCATGAGGTAATTGATGCAATCGAATATGATGTAAAACAGAACCTAGGAGTTGATCTAGTTTGCCATCTAGATCCCTATCCAATTGATGATCCTGACTTTAAGCGAATCGCTCCGGAACTTAAAAAGATTCTAAAGGATATTCATCAGCATCTACGTTTTCATGATCTGCGAGTGGATAAATCTACCACTCCTGAAACCATTTATTTTGATTTAGTCGTTCCAGAAGACCTTAAAAAAATGAGCAATTCACAGTTACAGGATCAGATCAGTCAATGCTTTGTCAGCCAAAATGAGCCTGCCAAATTAACAATTACTTTCGATCGAACCTATCTACTATAAAGAAACAGCACTGGATTTACGCCAGTGCTGTTTCTTTTAACTTCTTCGTTCAACCAATTGATAATAACTACGAGCTGTCAATCGGTAAACCACAAAATAAAGAATCGCGAAAATAATGGTGACAATTCCACAGACTAACAAGAACAATTGCCAATTTACCAAACCAAATAAAATGAGCAACTTCCGAATTAATGGAAAAGCAAAGCTTAAATGAATCACTGCCACTACTAATGGAAAAGAAAAGACCATCATAATTTGGCTGCGAATCACTTTTCTGACTTCGTGATGACTCATTCCAACCTTTTGTAAAATTTCGAAGCGCTCTCGATCATCCACCCCTTCAGAAATTTGTTTATAGTAAATAATCAGGGCTGTTGCCAAAATAAAGGTTGCACCAAAAATAATTCCCATGAAAAAGAATCCTCCAGTAAACACTTGATTCTCTTTTACAAAGGTTTCTTCATCATCAAACGTATATTGTCCCTCTCCTAGCTGCTGCTGTAGTTGCTGCCTCAATGATTGGACAAAATCTAGCCGTTTCTTTTCTCCATCAAGCTTAAAATTGAACATAAAATTGTACTCTGGAGTGGTGCGCGTCTTATCAGAGTCCTTTGGGTACCATTGTTTTAAACATTTATCAATGACAGATTGATTCGACACGACCACGATAAAGGCATCTGCGATATCTTCTTGTTGCTTAATACCTGGAAAGTCATTGATTACTTTTTTTATCTTAAACGTTTGTCCTTGAAACTCGATCGTTTTTCGTTCATATTTACCGCTGACTGGATAAAAATAAATTTCATTCTCCCCCAACTTAGGCGCAATTTGTGTATGTTTTTGATATTCCTCTGCTGTCATCATGCGCATTGTCGCAAACTCTGAGGAAGAAGATTCGTAAAAATAGTTTAGATCTAACAGCTGATAAGAGCCATTTTTCGGTTCAAAAAGAAAGCTTTGGGTTGATTTTAAATAGACGCTATCCGTGACTGTCGCCTGTTTCTCAGTGCTCACCGAATGGATGATCGCTTCTACTTTATCAGGCTGAAGTTTTGTTGAGGTCAATACCTCTCTTGGATAGCGTGTCGCCTGTACATCTTTGGAACCGAAAAAGAGACTCGCAGTGGTCGCTACTGTAACCAAAACCATGGTCGAGAGAATACATATACTAGCTAAACCTGCCGCATTCTGCTTCATTCGGTACATCATACTAGAAACAGAAATAAAATGATTCGTTGTATAATAGAAGCGTTGATTTTTCTTAAGAAGCTTCAACAAGGCGATGCTTCCTGTAATGAACAAGCTGTACGTTCCTAGAATCACCAATACGATCGCCACAAAAAACAATGATAAGGCATCTATTGGTGATTTAATAGTCACCGCAATGCCATACCCCGCCCCTAGACACACCAATCCTAAAATAGCAATCACCCAGCGAGCTTTCGGCTCCTGCTCTCCTTTCTTACTTCCATGTAAAAGAGTAATAGGGTTCGTTCGTTTGATCTGCCAACAATTAATTAAAAAGAGCAGAAAGAAAATTCCTGCGAATAAAAGGGAGACAAAGACTAAACTAATTGGCATTGGTTTAAAAACAAAATCATCTCCCACCCCGATCAAACGATGTAACACTAAAAAGGAAAACTTCGATAGCACGATCCCGGTAATCAAACCAGTAATAATTACAACAAGAAAGCTACACAACGACTCCCAAATCATTAACAAATACAATTCACGTTTCCCTAAGCCTAAGATATTGTATAAACCTAATTCTTTTTTTCGTTGTTTCAATAGAAAACTATTCGTATAGAAGGAAAAAATTATTGTAAAGATCATAATGACAATGTGGCCTAACCCAAACATTGCTCTGGCAGATGCGCTGCTAGGTAATGAATCCATCCCCTCGTTATTTACGATCATCTGAGTTATCGTGTTGATGGCGACTAAAAACAGCATCGAAATTAGGAAAGGCAAATAACCACGATGGTTCTTACGTAAATTTGTAGCAGCTAATTTTGCATAAAACATCTGCTACACCTCCTTTGATAGCAAGGCAGTCAATGTTTCATTAATCGTTTCTAAAAATTCATAATTGTCCTTATTCCCCCGGTACAGCTGGTGATAGACTTGACCATCCTTGATAAAAAGAACTCGCTTCGCGTGACTAGCTGCGATTGAGCTGTGGGTCACCATTAGAATTGTTTGCCCATTATCATTCAAGCGTTGAAATATCTTTAGCAGCTGCTCAGAAGTTTTTGAGTCCAAGGCCCCCGTTGGCTCATCCGCCAACAGTAAATCTGGATTAGTGATAATTGCCCGTGCTACGGCTACTCGCTGTTTTTGTCCGCCTGAAAGTTCATAAGGATATTTTTCTAATAATTTTTCAATACCTAAAGCTTTAACAACTGGTTTTAATTCTCCCATCAATTGCTTGACGGGCATGCGAGACAAAACTAACGGCAATAGAATGTTATCTTTAACTGAGAATGTGTCTAACAAGTTAAAATCTTGAAAAACAAAGCCTAGATGGTCGCGGCGAAAAGCGGCCGCATTTTTCTCCTTGATCGTATTTAAGTCCATTCCGTCTAATAAAATAGTCCCTGAAGATGGCTTATCCAAGGTTGCGATTAAGTTCAATAGCGTACTTTTCCCTGATCCCGACTCTCCCATGATTGCGACATAGTCACCCTTGTCAACGGACAGATCAATTTTTCTCAAGGCTTCAACAGGCATTCCCTTAAACTGGGTTTGATAGATCTTCTTAATATTTTCCACTTTTAAAAGTTCATTCATTATACGTTCCTCCTAGTTCCTTTGAAAGGGTAATTGAGCTAACACTATTATTAATCGGTTAGCCCTCTATTCCATCATAGGATCTTGCCTGTGGAAACACCACTTACGAAAATAAATCCAAACTTACATTTATGAAAGTTTGGATTTATTCAAATGCTGCTATTTCTTCAGGAAAAACGATGGTCACCGTTGTTCCTTTTTTTATCTGTGATTCAAGATATAAACGACAACCTAGTCTGTTCGCAGCCTGCTGACTAAGATAGAGCCCTAGACCACTCGCTCTTTGTTGTTCCCGACCGTTCATGCCGGTATAGCCCTTCTCAAAAACTCGCGGCAAATCCTCTGATCGAATTCCCATTCCGCCGTCTTGAATCATCAATCGATTGTTCTCAAAGGAAATAGTGATTGCTGCATTTTCTGAATACTTGATTGCGTTAAAAATGACCTGCTCTAAAATAAAAATCAACCATTTCTGATCTGAATACACTGTTCCAGTTAAGTTCTTAAGCTGTAGGCTTAGGTTTTTTTGAGAGAAAAAAGTCGCGTATTTCTTTACTACTGTTTTAATGATTTTCTCGATCGAGAGCTGCTGAAAAACCAAATCTGACTGCTCTAAATTTTGCCGCATATAGTTTAAGATCATTTGCAAATATTCATTGATTTTAAAAAGTTCATTTTTCATTGTGCGAGAATCCAGCTGACCGGATTGAATCAGAAGATCTAAGGCGGCTACCGGTGTCTTAATCTGATGCAACCACAATCCAAAATCATCCAGCATTTCTTTTTGATTCTGCTGTAAAGCCTCCTGCTGCTGGTTTTTAGCTTCTAAAACCATTCGCAGAACTGCTTGATATGTCTTTTCAGGCAAGGTTTCTGCTTTAGGCAGAAAAACTAGACTATTTAACTGTAAATCCTTCGTTGCTAATAGTTCTAACTGCTGCTGTTTCCTAAAATAGCGATAGTAAGCAATGATTGAATATACAGTTAAAGCAAATACTGTAAATAAGAAACCGTCCCAAAACGGTGCGAGACTTAGCTCGTAAAGATAGAAGGTCAGAAAAATTATCCCCCAAAATAGCATGGACATTCCGTAAATCATCCGACGTTCATAAAGAAAGCTGCCTAGACGTCTCATTGTTTTTCCTCAATTAAATACCCTTTATTTTTGACTGTTTGAATTAAACTATCAATTCCAAAATCCTTTAGCTTTTTACGTAAGCGTGTCAAATTGACTGCTAAGGTATTATTGTCGATAAAATCGTCACTTTGCCAAAGTGTCTCAATAATTTGCTCTCTCGGCACAATTTGCCCCCGCGTAGCAAATAGCACACTTAAAATTCGAGATTCATTTGGGGTCAATGGTAGATGGTCTTTCGGTGATTGGATCTGATTGATCGCTGGCTTGAATTGATACTCCCCAAAGGAATAGGTCAACTGTTGACCGTATTTATAGCTACGTCTCAACATCGCTTGAATTTTTGCCAATAGAATGGTCAACTCAAACGGCTTTTCAATAAATTCATCTGCGCCCATATTCAGAGCCATTACCTGATTCATCTGATCCTTAGCAGAAGAAAGAAAAATAATCGGTACTTCTGAGACCTTACGAATCTCTTGACACCAATAGAAACCATTAAAGTATGGAAGTGAGATATCCAAAATGACTAAATCTGGCTGTGCAATTTGGTATTCCTCAAAAACATGTTGAAAATCCGTAGCCACTTCACAAACTAGACCCCACTGAGTTAGGTGTTGCTGGATTACAGAAACAATCGTTGAATCATCTTCTACAAGAAATATTTTATTTGTCATTAGCGTTCCTTCTACTTTTTCTTTTTATTATACTAGAAATTTGCAGCATTTCGGAAACTATCTTGAACCGCTAGAAATTTTCAAATGCACCTTTTTCCCCAATCTGAACTACTTTATATAAAAAAACTGTAGTGAACATCTAAAATTTAGATGTCAACTACAGTCTGATTTCTCGAATTAAAACGCTCGATAGACATATTGATTTTTAGGGGAGCTCACCGTTTGCACATCGTTGACTTCTACTGATGGTATTTGACGGTCAAAGGGTTCAAAGAAATCCAATGTGATGGTTCCTTCAACATGAAGCCATTGATTATTTTTAACCATTAAAAGGTCAGGTAGCTTCGCCATGAGACCAAATACACCAGAATCGGCTACGCAGTGAATGATTCCGAAGCGGAATAGAAAATCGTATTTCTGATTTTCTTTATTAGCTTCATAAACAAAGCCTGTAAAAGAAATCTTTTTCCCAACAAAAGAATTCGGATAATTATAGATTAATTCCATCACTTCTAAATAATTTTCATCTGTAACTGTTAACTTTTGATCGGTCTCATATTTCTTCATCAGCTTCGTCATTTGTTCGTTATAGTCACTCTGGTTATAGTAGATACTCGTATCAGGCTTAAGATACTGTGTATTCATCTCGGGATCTCCCACTGATTCTTTACTGACTGGAAAGCTAAATCCCTTTGCCTCAACGATCGTTGTGTCCAAACTGATCGTTGGAAACAACGTACCCACTACTAAAGGCAAAACAAGTAAGACATAGGCAATCCCTCGTTGGTACGGCTTCGTCAAGCCATGATCATGGTCATGATGCTGGTCGTGGTCATGATCATGACTGCCCTTTTTCCCGCCGTCAGCCCAAATTTTCAACTGAACTAAAGCAAGTAGTAGTGATAACGCCATCGTCAGGAAAATGAGATACCGATAATGAACATTGATATATTGATCCAATCTGCCGGAAACCTGCAAATACATCATTAACTCAAAGTAGCCAGATAAAATTAAAAAGCGTATCATTCGTCTTCCTCCTATATTACTAGCGCATAGATCGTTACAATCACACTAATCAAAACAATCAGCTGTAAAATAAACTTACCGTGGAAACTGCGCTTCATCATCATTAAATTTTTAATGTCCACCATTGGACCAAAAACGAGAAAGGCGACGACCGCATTCATACCAAATAGACTCAATAAAGACGAACCAACAAAAGCGTCAGCCTCAGAACAAAGGGACATGGTAAAGGCTAGTAACAGCATTACTAGAATACCGACAATTTTTGATGAGGTTAGTTGCAGCATAAATTGTGTGGGTAAAAACACTTGCATACCGCTGGCAATCAAAGCGCCAATAATGAGGTATCTTCCCGTATCAAAGAATTCATCAATTCCGTGAACTAATACTGACCAACTATCATTTTTAATACTTTTCTTTATTTTTGTTTCATGTTGATGGTCTAATTGCTCGGTTAATTCCATTTTAAGAATCGGTGAGTGATTAAGGTAAGCAATCCACGATCCGACAATTAACGCAACAACAAAGCTGCCAAGAGCCCTCAACAACGCAAAGTGCGTGCTATTTCCAAAAGCGATATACGTCGAGAACAGGACGATCGGATTAATAATCGGTGCGGTTACCATAAAAGCAAACGCGGTGTGTTCTGGGACTCCCTTTCGTATAAATTGCGTGACAATTGGCACAATCCCACATTCACAAGAAGGAAAAAAGAATCCTAAGAAGGAACCCACTAGAATCGCTAAAAATTTATTTTTAGGCAAAATCCTCTGTACCCGTTCAGGTGTTAAGAAAACTTGTAAGGCACCGGAAATAAGACATCCTAATAAAACAAAAGGAATCGCTTCGATGATGATCGACAGGAAAATCGTGCCCATTTGCAGAATCGAATGTGGTAGAAAATTAAACATGTGACTCCTCCAACTTTTTTACTGTTTTAAGATATACTCTTTTTCGCCAAAAGACACAAGAAATTTTCAATTCACAAACTTTTTTTTACACTTTTTTTATAGTTTTCGTACGACAAACAAAAAAAGCCCACTCATATGAGCGGGCGTTCATTAACTATTTTACAGCGTCTTTTAATTGTTTACCAGCTTTAAAAGCAGGTGATTTGCTAGCTGCAATGGTAATTTCTTCACCTGTTTGAGGGTTACGGCCTTTACGTGCTGCACGTTCACGTACTTCAAAGTTACCAAAGCCGATTACTTGAACCTTCTCGCCGTCTTTCAATGAAGATTGAATGCCGTCAAATAAAGCGTCTACAGCTGCTGTTGCGTCCTTTTTGGTCAATCCAGTTTTTTCTGCTACTTGTTCAACTAAACTTTGTTTATTGATCATAATGTATAGCCTCCACTATCTTTTTAATGTATTCCAAAGATAATTCTATTCGTTCTTGCGGGGAAAGGCAACAGTTAACACTCCTTTTTCTCCTTTTTTAGATTTTTCTTTTTTTATTTATTAGAAATTAAAAATTAAAAAAATTATTCGAAGTTTTTTTAAATTATTTGTGTTTTTCCTTACTAAATTGGTATTCTAAATTATAATATTCTATATTGATAATTTGTTAAATAACGCAAATAACAAATAATTAGGACTCCCACGCTTGTTTTAACAAGTTTTTTGAGATTATATTAAATAAAAAAATATCCAAGGGGTTTTAATATGAATTTGAGAAGTTTAATGAAAAAAGAAACAATTCGTCGTTTACAGTTAGTTGAAGAGTTATATTATGCAAAAGATTTCTTATCATCTGAACAATTGTTGGAGCTTTTGAATTGCTCACTACCGATATTAATCACGGATATAAAATTTCTTAATGGAGAAAACTTGCCATTTAGAATTACTAAAATTAAAGGACTATACACGATTGATTTTGATTTTAACGCAACGATTGATGTTTTTTATGCTTACGTTTTACGGACTAGCTTGGAGTACCAAGCCATTAACAGTCTTTTCTTTGAAAAAAGTCACAGAATTCAGCCGATTGCTGATCGATTGAATTGTAGTTTTTCAAACATGCAGCGCTATTTAATAAGCATTAAGAAGGAAGTAACGAAATGGGGGATCACCGTCACTCACCGCCCATTGCAAATGGAAGGCGATGAAGGTGCGATCCGTCACTTATACTATCTTTTCTTTAAGGAATCTCGTATGAGGTTTGCTGACTATGAATTTTCACAACGACTGGTAAATTCTGTTGACGAACTCATTCGACGTATCTTGAAAGAAAATCAGATTAAAAACAATATGACTGTTCACTTTCAGTTGATGCACTGCTTTTTGATTGGGCTTTATCGTCAAAAGAAAGGCCATAGCATGCAAAGCCTTTCCAAGGCTAGTGGATTACTCATTCCCGATGTGAAAGAACTAGATTCCTTAGCCCATGCAATCAAACGAGAAACCTCAATCGTATTTACAAATAGTAAATTAAGAGAATGCCTATGGCCGTTATTCTCGCATCAATTAATATTGAATCAGCAACAGCAGTTGTTTGCTCAAAAGAAAAATCGGCATCTAGCAAAATTTTACGATACTCATTATTCACTATTAGAAGCAGTCAGCGACTTACTGACTGTCCCTTTATCAAAAAGTGAAGTAGATGAAACGGTTCGATTGTTAGGAAATGAGTTATTTTGCCATTTGTCTAGGAAACACTCAATCGAAATACTTCAGGAAACAGAGAAAACCATGCTAAATTTGATTGACAAAAAATATTATCGCGAAATTAAAAAACTTGAAAATGTCGTCACTAAATTTATTGCTTCCTCACAACAGAAAGAATTTATGCCGCTTTATATTAGTCATTTGATAACCATGATTGATGATCTGTTGCAGCGTTTGGTAGATTCAGTCAGACCTATCAAAGTTCTGCTACTGTCGGATACTTCCACGACTCATGAACGGTTTTGGCATTCCGTTTTTCCTGATTTCATTAAAGGCTCTGTTCAATATGAATATTTTGAAACACCCTTTATTATTCAAGAACAATTGACAGCCTTAACTCGTCAATACGATCTGATCGTTACGAATGTCACGATGATCGGTTTAGTATCGGCCTGTCCATTGATTGCCATCAATGCCTTTCCAACAGCAAAAGATTTTGATCGGATTCAACAATGTATTAATCAATTTGATTCACTTCCATTAAGAAAGGAACTCCACCATGAACTTACGCCGTCTGCTTAAACGAGACAGTCAACGCCAATTACATTTGGTCGAGACACTCTACTATTCACAATATCCTCGTTCAAGCGAAGAATTATCAGCAATTACTAAATGTACGACGCCTGCATTTTTAAGTGATATTACTACCATTAACAACCAAAGTGATTATTATAAAATAGTACGTGAAAATAGTCTGTATCAACTAGAACTCAAGGACAACGCCACAATCGATGTTCTTTATTCTACACTAATCACTAATTCCTTGGCTTTTAGATTGTTAGAAGTCATCTTATTTGAAGAATGTTTAACTTTAGTTGAGCTATCAAAAAGACTGTTTTGTAGCTTAACAGCTGTTCAAGCTGCTATGACGAAATTACAAAAAACCTTAGGACGCTGGAAGATGTCTATCCAGCGTCGTCCCTTTCGCTTAACAGGAGATGAAGTGGCCATTCGCCATTTACTTTTCTTGTACTACACTGAAAAAAAATTGGCTCGTGAAAACACGCGTTTTAGCTTGGAATTTTTTCATTTTGGTGATGAAATTGTGCGTTCCATGATTGAGGAAAATGAACTCTCTGTCTCTCTGGCTCAGTATAATCGTCTGTCTTTAACTTTTTTTATCAGTCTTGTACGCGTCTCAAGAGGGCACTATATTGCTTCACGAAAATTAAGATCCACCGCAATTAAGCCTCCTAAACAAGAGGCTATCAATAATTTTGCTCCCTACCTGCAAGAAGAACTAGAGATTCTCTATTCCGTAGATGTTATGAAAGATAGTTTTTGGTTGCTTTACTCTGATTTATTCTTACTAGGTAGTAAACAAAAGAAAAAAGCATTGAAAAGTAATTTTTCGTTAGCCTATCATTATGAAACACACTATGAACTGGCAGGAAAGTTGAGTCAAATGCTTACTGAGCCCTTAACGGAACAACAAAAGGACCAGCTGGCAACCATCTTAATCAATCAGCATCTCTTTCATGCAGAAACAAAGGAATTGATCAGCGTCCTTCAAGACCGAAAAAAAGACTGCTTGCGACTGCTGGAAACTTTTCATGCACATTGTGTTTACCAATTGCGCAAGCTCGTCATAGAGTTCACTGACAACTATCATCTGTTTAAATCGAGTGAGTTTATTGATAACTATATTTATCAGATAGTGGCTACTATTCCTAGTTGTTTAAACGGAATGAAGCAATCTGATCAACCTGTTAATCTTTTAGTTGTTTCAACTGATTCAGTGATGCAGGAAAGCTTACTTACAGAACTTTTGCGCTTTTCACTTCGAGGAAATTATACGATTCATCAAATAAACGTCACAAAATTACATAATAAGAGTTATTTAGAAGTTTTTGAAGAACATGATATTGTTATCAGTACCTCCACCTTCGATGTTCCTGATTGTCAAACACCGATCATTGCTGTGGAACTTTGCCCTAGTCTTCATTCTCTTAACAAGATTCAAACGCTGGTCGATCAAATCAGTGAAAAAAACAGCCAACTCGCACTTTCATAAAAAAATGGACTTGAGTATCCTTACTCAAGTCCATTTTTTTTGTTAACTAACCGTGCTAATTCCTTTTCCATTGACGCTTTTTCCGCGGATAAACTATTAATCATCCGTTGATATTTATCGATTCCATTCTTTTTTCGCAACACATTTAGTTGGAGCGCTGAAAATAGAATAACGATTAATGCCAAAACGATAATCACTGCGGAGATAGCAGTTAACTCCATTTTGAAGGCTGTGTATAGTAATACAATGATGCTAATTACGATTTCAGCAATACTGAGTTTTGCTCGTCTCCCTCCACCGAACACCATTCGTTTTAAAATTGAACCATTCAATAATTCTTCATAACGAGTCAGACGAGCTTCTAAAAAGCTAACCTGCTCTTTTAATTGATCAATACGTTGTTTATCTGGCATAATGACTTCGCTCCTTAATCTCCTTATTCTATTATCACTAGTAGACTCTATTTTCGCAAATATTTTATTTCTTATTATAGAAATAATAACTTTTTATCAGGCTTCCCTTATTGTTAAGAGCTAGCTAAGGACTTTCGATAAAAGATTAGAAAATGTAAAGGATTTCATTCGGTCATAATAGTTCAATGAGCGTAAAAACTTTGCAAATTCTTATTTGAAATTGTTCGAAATTCCTGTACAATTGTTTTTGTAAGCGAATCCACTTCGTATACGAATAGTTAAGAAGGAGTGTGTCAAATGATTATAGGAATTCCTAAAGAAATCAAGAACAATGAAAACCGTGTTGCCCTTCCCCCATCTGGAGTATTTGATTTAACCAATCGTGGTCATCAAGTATTAGTTGAAAAAGATGCTGGAAAAGGTTCGGCCATTACCGACGAAGAATACGTTGCAGCAGGTGCGACGATCATCGACAATGCAGCAGACGTTTGGGCGGCCGAAATGGTTATGAAGGTCAAAGAACCGCTACCTGAAGAATATCACTATTTCCGCAAAGGGTTACTACTATTTACCTATTTGCATTTAGCAGCAAACAAACCATTGACTGAAGCGTTAGTCGAAAGCGGTGTCAATGCGATCGCTTATGAAAATGTCCAACCAGCAGATAACACCCTGCCATTGCTTGCTCCGATGAGCGAGATTGCAGGCCGTATGGCCGCACAAATCGGCGCAAATTATTTAGAACGCGTTAACGGCGGGAAAGGTATCCTGCTATCTGGCGTTCCTGGTGTGCGTCGCGGAAACGTTGTAGTGATCGGCGGCGGAGTCGTTGGTTTGAACGCCGCAAAATTAGCTGTAGGTTTAGGAGCCAATGTAACCTTACTGGATGTTAGTGTTCCTCGTTTGAAAGAATTAGATATCATCTTCGGCAACAGTGTACAAACCATGATGTCTAACAGCTACAATATTCAAGAAGCCTTAAAGACTGCTGATTTGGTTATCGGTGCAGTATTGATTCCTGGACACAAGGCGCCGACATTAGTTACTAAAGAAATGGTCGCTCAAATGCCGGATCATGGAGTGATCGTCGATGTGGCAATTGACCAAGGGGGAATCTTTGAAACAGAAGATCGTGTAACCACTCATGATGATCCTACTTACGTGACTGAAGGGGTCGTTCATTATGCAGTAGCCAACATGCCTGGTGCCGTTCCACAAACAGCGACTTATGCTTTAAGCAATAGCACAATGGCCTATGCAAATCTATTAGCGAATAACCCGCTAGAAGAAATCTTGAAGAACAATTTGGCTCTTCGCCGTGGCGTCAATACCTACAACGGCAAGCTAACGATTGAACCAGTAGCTAATGATCTGAGTATGGAATACACTCCAATTGATGAGTTGTTAAACGAAGAATTAATGATGAATTCATAAAACAGGAAGAACCTGCCGGCATGCTGCTGGCAGGTTTTTTGCTATAATAAGAGAGATTCTTTTAATTAGGAGGTTCATTATGCTTTTTTCTGAAATTTCATATCAACGACCTGATCTCACTCAATATGAAAAGCATTTCCAACAAATTAATCTTGCCTTTGCTGAGGCATCAGATTATTCTACCGCTAAAGAGGCCTTAGAAAAACTCAATCACTTACGAGGAACAATGGCTAAAAACATGAAATTAGCCTATATTCGACATTCAATCGATACAAAGGACGACTTCTACCGCGAGGAAAACGATTTTTGGGATCACCATAGCCCTTTAGTTGATCAGATTCATAATCATTTTTACAAAAGTCTATTGTCATCCCCTTACCGGAAACAATTAGAAAAAGATTTCCCAGCGACACTTTTTCTTTTTGCAGAAGATCAGCTGCGTCTTTTAAATGATTCGGTTATTGAACTGAAACAGCAGGAAAACGAAGCAATCAGCCAATACACACAACTTATTGCCTCTGCTGAATTAGCATTTGACGGTAAAATACGGAACCTATCCGAGTTATCCGCCTTTTTCACTGATCCAGATCGGGAAATACGGAAAGAAGCTCAAGAAGTCTACGAGGGCTTTTTTGTCGAACATGAACGAGAATTTGACGAAATTTTTGATCGTCTGGTGCAACTACGTCATCAGCAGGCGCAAAAGCTAGGCTTCAAAAATTATGTCGAATACGGTGATCGTTTGATGAATCGCTGGAGCTATGATCGAAAGCAATTGCAGGGCTTCCGACGGTTTATTATCGAAAAAGTTGTTCCTATCAATCAAAAACTTTACGAACGGCAAAAAGATCGTCTCGGTGTTGACACCCTCTTACATTTTGATTTGCCGTTAGTTTATCCCAATGGGAATCCCCGTCCAAAAGGCGATGGTGACACATTAGTTCAAAGGGCCCAGATGATGTACCATGAACTTTCAGAGGAAACCGGCGACTTCTTTGATTTACTATCACAACAGAAGTTTATGGATTTAGCCAGTCGTCCTGGAAAACAAAGCGGTGGGTATTGTGAATTTATCGATGAAGTGGCAATGCCATTCATTTTTGCCAATTTTAACGGTACGTCAGACGATGTCGATGTCTTGACCCATGAGACAGGACATGCCTTCCAAAGCTATCTGTCTCGCTGGATCAAAGAGCCGGAACTGGTCTTTCCTACTTCCGACACTGCAGAGATTCATTCCATGAGTATGGAATTTTTAACTTGGCCTTGGATGAATAATTTTTTTGGAAACGCTAGTGAAAAATACAAATTTGCTCATTTAAGCAGCGCGCTGCAATTCTTGCCTTACGGTGCTTTAGTCGATCATTTTCAAGAGGAGGTTTACTTACATCCTGAATGGACAGCTGTTGAGCGGAAAAATTGTTGGCGTGAACTGGAACGCAACTACTGTCCAGAGCGAAATTATCAGGCTTCCGAGGCGTTAGAGCGAGGAATTTACTGGTACCGTCAAGGCCATATTTTTGAAGTGCCCTTCTATTACATTGACTACACTTTAGCTCAGGTATGTGCGTTACAATTCTGGCAACGAAAAATTGTCCTTAACGATCCGACAACTTGGCAGGATTATCTTGAGATTTGTCGAATCGGCGGAAGTAAGACCTTTTTAGAAACAGTCGAATTAGGTCACCTCGCCTCGCCTTTTGATACGCAGAAAATGATTACTTTATTAACTGCAGTGGATGAATATCTAGCAGCTACTTCCGAAACAATGTTACGATAGCATTAAAAACCTGCTGAAATGACTCAGCAGGTTTTTTATTAGACTTTTTTCTTATTTACGAAAATTGCACTAAGTAGGACTAGGCAAGTGCCGCCTAAAATGGTGAAGATTGAACTGCTTGGAACATTCGTTTGTGGCAACATCGCCTGTTTCAACGGCTCAGCCTCCGTTACCTTCGTCTCAACGACTCCAGCTTTTTCTGTTTTAACGGCGAGATTAACCACTTCTGATTTGACCTCCGGTGTTTCTTCGACCTTATTTTCTTCTGCTACTTCCTTTTTTGGAGTCTCAGGAGTAATTTCCGGCTCCTCCATTTCTGGTCCTGTTGGGACCTCTTCGATTACAACCGGCGCTTGATAGGTATAGTTAAAAACTGCCCCTGTTTCATAATCTTGATTGTAACGAACATCAAAGTTAGACACACCTTTATAAGTGTAGGTCAGCCAGTGATCCATATCCAGCGGATTCGTGTTCTTTTGATTGATCTCACCAATTTTGATATAGCCATTATGGATTTTGTAATAAAGCTCGTTGCCTTTTGTGACATAATAGTTCTGTACGTTGTTATTATCGAACAGATCGATGCTTTGCAAAAGATCAATGTCGGTGAAATTGAAAAAACCTGAAACATTGACTGTAGAAGCAGTCAAATTGTCAAGAAAAGCATAATTCAAAAGGACATCCTTGATGCCATTTATAGTGATCCCATTTTTCTTATGGATATTAAGCTGTTGTGATCTGCCGCTAGTTGTTAAGATTGTCCAGTCTTTGACTGTCACTTTCATATCAATTACTTTCCCGTTATAATTACCAACATTTTTAAAAACTACTGTGATTGAGCCTTTAGTAGCTTTTTCTAAATCAAAAGCAAAAGAGCTTGATAATTCCCTGTAACCGTTAGCAGATGTAATTTCAATGCCATCAAGGTGATCAAAGTTGGGCATAAAATTGTATTCAGCAGGGATTTTCGCATTTTCATCGGTAATTGTCTTATCATGATCAACAATCTTTCCATCATTTTGGTCCTTCAAGACTGGTGTAGTCGTCCGTGCAGCCTTCTCTTGAATGCTCATTTCAGTTGTTGTGACTTTTTCTGTATCCGAAACTGTCATAGCTTCATGTTCAGATGAAATTGTTCCAACTTCCACTTCTTCAATGGCAACTTCAGAAGTATCCGTTATCGGTTCGGTAATAACTTCTGTTACCTCTGGAACAACTTCAGGTTCGGCATGAACATCGTCTGTTGCCACTACTTCTGAAGCAGGCTGTTCTTCCATTACTGGACTTTCAACTAATTCTGCTGTTACGACCGGCACAACTGTTTCCGCAGCTTCATCTGCCCAAACTCTGCAAGGAGCAAGTGAAAAACCCAAGATAGCAGCCGAAAACAAATAGACACTTTTTCTCTTCATAAATTATCCTCCTTTTATTTAATACCAGTTATTATTATAACAAAAACAAAGGATTATAGATACCCTCATCACAATACTGAATTTGATTTAAATTTAAATTGAACCTTTATATAATAGGAATATGCACCGGATCATTTATAAACACCTATAGATCCAAACCAATCATAAAATAACCAATAAATAAAATATTAAAGTAATGTTAGTTTAATCGAATAAAAAAATAATTTTTCTCAAACGGATTGTTCTTTATCCTTTTTTTAGCGTTTTATTGAAATGAACCATTATAAGTTTATAAATCTCTACGAGAATCATTGCGAATCAAATCAAGAGAATTAATTTATTCAAAATCAACTGATAATTATAGAACCGAGTTGATTAATGCTTTTCATTACATATAAAACTTACCTAATTAAATGAGCATATATTTTATTTGCGATATTTTCATTTCATTATTTATGAAGTAAAAAGATAATACCAATAATTGCCAAGAAACGCAGAAACATAGGAACTGATGGTGAAAAATAGCGATTCGACAGTTTTAAAATTTTTGTGAATTTTCAGCTTTTTTCACAGACGCCACTTATGAGCCGTTGTTTATTCGTGAAAAAGAGCTGATCCGAAAGTCCAAAAGACTTTTAAATCAGCTCCTTTTTTATTCGCCTATTTGGGAATAACCATCCTGCGATTATCTCTCATCTCGTGAATTGTAATTGGTCGTTGGTAAAAGTCATTCAATACCGCTTCTTTTAGTAGATCCTCCCGCTTGCCCTGCTTGAAGATTTTTCCATCGCGGATCATCAAAATATGACTAAGTAAAGGCAGAATCTCCTCAGTATGATGGGTCACATAGAGCAAGCTTGGTGCATCTTTTGCCTGTTTCATTTGCTCAATTCGCGCTAATAAATCTTCTCGAGCAAACAAATCAAGTCCATTACAGGGTTCATCTAATATCAATAGTTCAGGCTTTGCCATTAAAGCACGTGCGATCAAGACAATTTGTTTCTCCCCTTGCGACAATACTTGATATACTTTACCGATCAATTTTTTTGCTCCAAGTGAAACTAATAGTTGTTTTGCTTCCTCCAGATCTATATCTGAATATTTCTGATAAATTCCAATACTGGCGAATTTTCCTGATAACACAATGTACTCCGCCTCTTCTTCTCGATGTATTCGTTCCTGTAACGACTGACTCACCCAGCCAATTCGCTTCGTCAAATCAGGGATGGATGTTTCACCAAACAACTGACCTAAAACTGTTAATTTGCCACTAGAGGGCCATAGATTGCCTGAAATCATATTCAGCATTAAACTCTTCCCTGCACCGTTTAATCCCAGTACAGCCCAATCTTCCCCAGTTTTGATGCGCCAATCAATATCTTGAAGCAACGCATTTTGTTGGCGAATAAACTGAACCTGTTCAAAAGCTAAAATTTCCATACTTTTCCTCCATACTAAAATCCCTTTTTAACAATCTTAGCAAAATCTCGCAGAAAAGATACGGAAAATGATATAATTTTGGCAAAAGCCTATGAAGGGAGTTTTTTCGATGAATTATGAATTGTCAGACAGCACTTTTGCTCCGATTGCAAAAGTTCATTTGCAACGAGGAGAAAAATTAAGGATTGAACCCGGCGCGATGGTTTATCAACTAGGCGATATCGAATTAGAGGGTCACATGAATACGAATGGAAAAAAGGGATTAGGCGGTGCTTTGAGTGCTTTAGGTCGTTCGGTAACTAGTGGTGAAAGTTTCTTTATCAGTACAGCTACAGCTCACTCCAATGAAGCAATGATTGCGATTGCTCCTGCCGTACCAGGGAAAATTTTCGCCTTAGATGTCGGTGCTGAGCATTGGCGTTTGAATACCGGTGCATTTCTTGCTAGCGAAGAAAATGTCAGCTATGACATGAAACGACAAAAGCTTTCTGGCGCTCTTTTAGGTGGAACTGGTGGACTTTTTGTTATGGAAACCACTGGGCAAGGACAAATTTTAGTCTCATCCTTTGGAGATGTGGAGAAGGTTGATCTAGACGGACATTCTCCTGTTATTATCGACAACCAGCACGTGATTGCTTGGACGAGTTCGCTGGATTACAACATCCGAGTTGCTTCAGGTACATTTGGTTTTAAAACTGGTGAAGGCGTCGTGAATGAGTTTCACGGTCGGGGCTCTGTCTATATCCAAACAAGAAATTTGGAAAGTTTCGCTGAACATATCAATACCTTTATTCCTAAATCTTAAAGATTGTCACACAGCATTGTAACATGACGAAAGAACAGGTAAAATATGGGAGATACTGTTGCAGAAAGCTGGTTTATATGACTGAAAATACTAGAAAAGATGGCGAGTTGAATCAAACTCCTTCGCGAGTCGCTCGTTATCATCATGAAGCGGCTGCGCCGCAAAAGAAAAAAAATAAACAACATCCTCCTCAGACTTCCGAGCAGGAACCGACCATAGCAACATCGGCTAATCCCAAGAAGCAATCGACTGCTCAAGAAAAGATGGTTCAAAGTACAGCCTGGCTGACCGTCGGTAATATTTTTTCTCGGCTATTGGGAGCTGTCTACGTGATTCCATGGATCGCCTGGATGCAGCCCCATGGCTTAGAAGCAAACTATTTATATACTAAGGGCTACAACGTTTATGCACTATTCTTAATGATCTCTACCGCCGGTATTCCCGCGGCAGTAGCGAAACAAACAGCCCGTTACAATTCGATGAATGAGTATGGATTAAGTAAAAAATTACTGTTCTATACGATGCGGTTAATGACGATCGGCGGAATTATTTGTGCTGCCATCATGTATTTGGGTGCGCCCTATCTGTCTCAGGGAAATGCGGATCTTATCCCTGTTATGCGCTCCTTAAGTGTGGTGCTACTGATTTTTCCTGCGATGAGCGTCATTCGCGGCTTCTTCCAAGGAAACAACAACATGAAGCCTTATGCACTTTCTCAGATTATTGAACAAATTGCTCGGGTCTGCTATATGCTGGCTTCCGCCTTTATTATCATGCAGATCAACAACGGCAGCTATAAAACAGCAGTCGTCCATTCAACCTTTGCGGCTTTTATTGGTGTGGCTTTTGCAATGGGTGTCCTACTATTTTCATTACTCAAAGAACGCTCAGCTTTTCGCGAGTTAATTCGAGAAAGTAATAACGAGATTACCTTTTCCGGAGGACAACTCGTTATCCAAATGATTCAACAGGCGATTCCTTTTATTATTGTCGGCAGTGCGATCAGTATTTTTAAATTGATCGATCAATATTCCTTTGAAAAAATCATGTCGATCGTGACCGATTACTCTGCAGCGAAAAATGCCGACCTCTTTACATTGATCTCGGCTAATCCAGATAAACTAACGATGGTTGTTATCGCCTTAGGTACCGCTATGGCGACAGCTGGTCTGCCGCTGATTACAGAGCGCTTTACGAAAAAGGATCACGAAGGCTTAGCCAAATTGGTAACCAATAACATTCAACTGCTTTTCTTTGTAATGATGCCGGCGACTGTTGGAATGATTGTCTTGGCCTATCCGTTGAACACTCTATTCTACTGGCCAAATTCACTTGGATCAGAATTATTAGCCGCTTCTTGTGTGGTAGGTATCATGATGGGCTTATTCATGGTCTGTTCAACGATGCTCCAGGGCTTAGACGGTAATATGCAAGCGGTTTGGTATCTATGTATCGGGATTTTTGTGAAAATCGTCGCGCAATTCCCTTTAACGTATCTATTTGAAGCTTATGGCCCATTGATTGCCTCTTTCGTTGGATTTTTGGTTGCCAATATGTTTCTGTTAGACCGAATCCATGTCATTTCCCAGTTTCCATTTAGGGAAACGGTCACTTCTATTGCTAAAGTCACTGCGATGTCGCTTATCATGGGCGTCGTTGCCTATGTCGTAAAATTCGGCTGCGAAATCGTTTTGAGCTCAGACTCTAAAATGCAGTCCATGATCATTATTTTGATCGTTGCGGCCTTTGGCGGATTCACTTATATGGTTCTAGCCTTAAAAACACGAATGGCTGATAAATTATTAGGTCCACGTGTCGATGGCATCCGTCGACGGTTACGAATATAATCACGAAAAACTGCAGATAAGTATTCTGCAGTTTTTTTGCGTTCTATAAGGCTTCTTCTCTAGAGTAAACTCTCCGTGCTAATCACAATAACCTATAAAGCAATCTAAAAAAGAAGCAACGCGAAAACTTGTGCTTCGAGTTGCTTCACTGAAATATCCAATTAAATTAGTTTTAACAGTTCTATTTGTTAATGATCGTAAAAAAAGCAGCCTAATCAAGCAGCAGCTTCTTTACTTACTTTCCTTCAAGAGATTACGCCAATCAATGATCGTTTTGTTGACATGATTCAACACTTCTAATTCCAGTTTCTTTGTGTCTTTAGCCTCCTGGTGCTGAAACGAGGCGAGTTTCCTATAGTTCTTTTGTAGTAGCTCAAGAATCGGTTGATTTGTCTCAGAAGGTATCAAGCTGTTAGCTTCAGCCTTCAACTGTTCAATCACGATCGGTGTCGTTTCTTGAAAATAGACGTAACCATATTGGTTAAGATTATTTTTATACGATCGCAGCGTTGCCAACGAAGCCTCCAAAACTGTTGTTCCATCTGCCGTTTGCTTCGGAAGCTGAATGGTTTCTTTCTTTCGCTGCGGTTTTACTTTTCGTTTAAGCACCCAACGCGTAACCAAAAAAGTTGCTAAGCAAACAATGATGTTTGAGAGCAAGACTTCCGGGTGCAAAAGATTTTCAAGCATGACTTTCACTTCCTCTAAGAGATGATACCATTATACCGAATTAGTTCATAGCAAGGTATCATTTTCTTAAAAGATGAACATGTATTTTCATTAAGAATAGGATCAATTGAGCACTTATTTAAAATGATGCTTTAATTAAATGGACAAAGCTCTCAACCATAGAAAAACACGTTAGGAAGTAATTCCCAACGTGCCCTCTCTCAATCTATTTAACGCCTACGCGAACCTTATCCAACGCCTGCTCCAAATCGGCTAACAAATCTTCAGTGTCTTCAATTCCTACTGACAAACGCAGCAGGCCGTCCGTCACCCCCTGCTTTTCTCGTTCTTCCTTCGGCACACAAGCGTGGCTCATGGTAACTGGATAGGACAAAATTGACTCCACCCCGCCAAGACTGACAGCAGCAATCGGAATTTGTAATGCATCCGCAAAGTTGTACACCGCCTCTTGACTGGCTAATTCGAAAGATAAGACGGCTCCGCCAGAAGTTGCCTGTTGCTTATGAATTTCATACCCCGGATGGCTCGATAAGCCAGGATAGTGGACGTTCTTTACGACTGAATGATTAGCCAGCATCTGACTGATTTTTTCTGCGCTGTCAGCGCTTTGCTCCATCCGCAGCCCCATCGTTTTCAAGCCCCGCATGGTCAACCAGCAATCTTCTACGCCTAAAATACCGCCGAGTACTTTTTGCTGCAGCCGGATTTGGTTGTGCCATTCCTCATCGTTGGTAACGACTAAGCCTGCCACAACATCGCTATGGCCATTGATGAATTTGGTGGCACTATGAATCACGATATCAACTCCTAAAGCTAGTGGTTTCTGAAATTGTGGTGTCATAAAGGTATTATCGATCATCGTCACTAGATGATGTGCCTTCGCGATTGCTACGACTCCTGCGATGTCAGTCACTGAAAGCAATGGATTCGACGGAGTCTCTAAATAAAGCCCCCGCGTATTTGGTCGGATAGCGTGCTCCCATTCATTTAAATCAGTCTCATCGACAAAGGTCACTTCGATCCCAAAGCGCTTCATGACTTCATTGACTAATTGGAATGTGCCCCCGTATATGCTCTTGCACATAACTAGATGATCACCTTGACTAAAACTCAGCAAGACCGCCGAAATCGCACCCATTCCTGATGCGAAGGCGGTCGCATATTTCCCATTTTCCAGGGCCGCAACCGCTTCTTCTAACGCGGTACGGGTTGGATTGCCAAAACGGGAATAGGTATATGGCTGTCCATCCTTAATAGATGCCTGTTTAAAGGTCGAACATTGATAAATTGGAATCGACGAAGCGCCGGTTTCTTCATCAAATGCGTGGTAGCCATGAATCATTTTTGTCTTATCATTCATCTCAAAATCCTCCTTGCTCATTTCTCACAAGGCTAGCTTAACACTATTTAAAGCGTTTTCAGTGTTTTTGGATGAATTCCCATAAGAAACTTACCTGATTTTTAGGAATTCTTGGCACTTTCTAATGGATGAAAAAATAAAAGATCGTACCTAATAGGAATAGCAGCCCGAAATTGACGACACTAAACAAACCTAGAAATTTTTTAGTCTCATCAGGATAATAAATTCGAAATAGATTGTACCCGATCAGATTGGCTAACGAAGCCAACAGCGTCCCTAATCCACCAATATTCACTCCCAAAATGACGGCCTGCTGGTTGCTTGTAAACGGAGCAATCAAGAAAGCTGCCGGTACATTAGAAATAACCTGGCTCAATCCTAAACCAGCTAAATAAACCTGTTTTCCATTCAATGACTTCAAAAAATCTTTAATGAAACTGGCTTCACCGATGTTTCCCACGATGATAAAGAAGCTGACAAAGGTCAATAAGAGTCCATAATCCACCTCTTTGAACAATTCACGACGATAAAACAAGATCACCAGTGCTACTAAAGGAATCACCCATTGATACGGCAGAACGCTCAGCACCACTAAAATCATAATCAGCATCAATCCAGCTAAGAGCAGCGTTTCCTTACGGTCCACTCGCTCCTCCTTTAAATCAATCGCCTCCAAGGAATCCTTGTCCACCAGTAAGGTCAACAGTCCCAATAGCAGCAAGCTGACTAAAAGCACCAATGACATCCAAATTAAAAACTGTCCCAATGGCACATGATAATAATCATACAAAAACAAATTTTGCGGATTACCAAACGGGAAAAAGCTGCTTCCTAAATTCGCCGCTACAATAATTAAGACACTACCTAGAAAGCGGCCTTTAAATTTCGGCAGCATCGACAGCAGTTTCAAATAAATCGGTAGTAAAGTTAAAATCGCCACATCATTGGTCAAAAACATTGAACCAACTAAAGCTAAAAGAATCATCAGTTGAACCAACTGACGGCTATTCTTAGAAAAATGCAACAGCTTCTCAGCCACGAAGCGCAAAAGTCCTACCTGCTCAAAGCCTTGGATCAACAACATCAAACCAAACAAACTAAAGATCACCTTGCCATCAATAAACGCAATTGAAAAGCGGCCGATCAAACAACTAAGAATTGCTAAAATTAACGAAATACTCATTAAACGATTGTCTCTGAAATAATTTATTACACGATTCATACTTTCCCACCTTCTTTCACTTTTGATTAACGCTCCTTCAATAACAAACCTAAAGCGTCCTTTTTGCTTAGGTATATCCCTTCTGCTAAAACCGTTCGACAAAAGTATACCATTTAGTTATTCTATTCCTCTCGAAACAAGCTTAACTCTTAACTAAAGTAGAAAGGAAAAAATAGACTCTCCATGCGAGAGCCTATCTGCCAGTTTCCATTATAGTTGTTCTTGATTCACATAGCCTGAATAGTGACTTCGTTTATTGCGGTTATAGAGCACTGAAATAATTTGAATGGCAGAGACGACCACAATAATCAGGCTAATTATCAAACGAATCGCTGCCGTATCTCCTGTAGAAATATAATGCAGAACATCTCCGCTAGACCACGTTTGCTCCTGAAGCAATTCGACTAATTCCTGGCTAAAAATATTATTGTGCATCAATAAGAAAACCCACATAACTGCCGAAACTGCATTGTCAATAATCGACCACAGACACACACGGTTCGTCCAACGGCGATCTACTAATTTCAATGCACCAACGATTACTGTCAACAAAGTACCAATGATCAGTACCGGAATCAAAAATGTCGTAAAACTATTACTAAACAAGGGTACATTAACGATCGTATGACCGGTCGTTGAAAAAACTTGCGGAATCATGTTCAATGCCCCAAAGGTTAGAAAGACACTAAACACTAGCGCTGCAATAATTTCTGCTACTGGATCAGAAACCGGAATCAGTTTTTCCGTATTCACCGCGGGTAAGTCTGACACTTTCCAATCGTCTGGCTTCTTGCTTTTCAATACACCTGTCCGTTCCGCGATCACAAAACCGATCGTCGTCCAAACCAATGTTTGGAGGACACCGGACACCCCGCTTTGAATTCCTGATTGAAACATCACCTGCAGGACCTGACTGACTTGAGGCCCGCTCTCCTGAAGGGTCTCGAAAACTCCTGAAACTGCGCCGACGATTAATGTGATAATCCCGACAATCGGAACCAAGAGCTTTAGTAAGCGAATGTATTCGTCATAGACCTGCGGAGAAATGAGATACCGTGGATTCTGGCGATATTGTTCCGCCAGCTTTGCCGGCGATCCCATTGATTCCAATACCTTTTTGATTTCAGCATCGCTTGGCTGCTCCGACAGCATATCATAAATATTGCTGCGTAATTCTCTAGCGACCTCTGCTCTTTCTTTTTCTGGCAGCTGCTGAACAACGGCGCTTATATAACGTTCCACAAGATTTTCCATTTTTTACCCCTCCGAATAGATACCAATTAAACTTTTTTGCATTTCCTTCCATTCTTCAAACAATTTTTCCCTAACTTCTATACCCTTTTTACTGATTTTATAATATTTACGAGGTCTGCTTTCCGTTGTATCCCAATCACTCTCCAGTAGCTCCTGCTTTTCCAGTCTTCTCAGCAAGGGATAGAGCGTATTGGCCTCGATCTCCATTCCCCGTTCCTGCAAAGTTTGCAGCAGTGCATACCCGTAGTGAGGCGTATTCAAGCTGCCTAAGACAGCCAAAACTAAATTTCCTCTTTTTAATTCCGTGACATAGTTCTGAACAATATCCTTATCTGGCATGTGATCACCTCTTCACTATTATTATACTGTGCGGCACACATTATAGTCAATAAGATAATATTGTGAAAGATAAAAAACTCTCGAAATTGCTTTCGAGAGTTTACTGTCTATTTCGTTTCTAGATCATGCAGGAATAATCCGCTCAACAGCTTCGGTTCAAACCAAGTTGATTTCGGCGGCATGATTTTCTTCGCATCTGCCACGGCTAAAAGATCGGTCATTTGCGTCGGATACATGGAGAAGGCCAATTTCCAATCTCCTGAATCGACTAATTTTTCTAACTCTTCCGTACCGCGAATCCCGCCGACAAAATCAATTCGTTTGTCCGTGCGGATATCCATGATTCCGAAGATCTCTTCCAGCACAAATTTCTGCAGCAAGGCCACGTCTAATTTTTCTACTGGATCAGTCGGAACTTTTTCCGGTTTGATGCTTAAAGTATACCAAGCATTTCCATCATAAAGCTGACATTCGCCGGCTTTTTCAGGTTTTTTGACGCCGGTTTTAGTTACTTGATAGTTTTCGGCTAAACGCTCCATTAAATCAGCCGGAGGAGTCTCCTTCAACACGCGATTATACTCCCAGATAGCTAGTTCATCTTCTGGGAAGATGATCGATAGAAACTGCTCGGTTTCTGGATTTTGCTCACCAGATTCACGTTTTTCCAAGCCGATTTTCACCGCGGATTCGGTTCGGTGATGTCCGTCAGCGATATATAAAGCATCTACATCGGTAAACAATTTAGCTAGTTGATCAATCGTATCCGCTTGGTCGATCACCCAAACACGATGAGTTACTTCATGGTAGCTGGTAAAGTCATATACCGGTGCATGTGCTGTTTGCCACGACTTAATGATCGTCTGAATCTCCACTTGGGGACGATAACTCAAGAAGATCGGACTAGTATTCGCATCACACGTTCGAATGTGATTCATCCGGTCAATCTCTTTTTCATGTCGCGTAAATTCGTGCTTCTTGATTTTCTCATCAATATAATCCTGAATCGACGTACATGCGACAATTCCGGTCTGACTTCGGCCGTTCATCACTAACTCATAAAGATAGAAGTAGGCCTCTGACTCTTTGAAAAGCCAGCCTTTTTCTAAAAACTCGGCCAAATTAGCGGCTGCTTTTTGGTAAACTTTTTCATCGTAGGGGGAAAGATCTGCTGGCAAATCGATTTCCGCCTTGTCAATATGGAAATAGCTGTAAGGATTATCCGCTGCTAAGTCTTTGGCTTCTTGTGAATTCACTACATCATAAGGTAACGCCGCTACCTTATCTGCCAAATCCGCTGCTGGACGAATTCCTTTAAAAGGATGAACTTGGACCATTAAAATTCACTCTCCTCATCCCGCTTGATCGCGCGAACACGGACAATGCCTTCATTTTTGCTTAATTGCTCAACGATCGCCGCAATTTTATCGGGATTAGTTTCTGAAACATCCACCAATGTATAGGCGTGATCGTCCTTCCCTCGATTGACCATGTTGTCGATATTGACATCTAAAGAGGCGATCTCAGAAGCGATCAACCCTAACATATTCGGTACATTGCGGTTAATAATCGTGATACGGTATGGTGATTCAAAGGCCATTTCGACATTCGGGAAATTGACCGAACGCTTAATCACTCCGGTTTCCAAGAAACGTTTCAAGCCGCGAGCAGCCATTTTGGCACAGTTAACTTCCGCTTCCTCGGTTGACGCACCTAAATGCGGCAATACCGTGATCTTATCGTTATGCAGTAATTTTTCCTCCGCAAAATCTGTAGTAAAACCAGCAATTCGATCTTCGTTAACGGCCTTCACTACTGCGTCAGTATCTACAATCTCACCACGCGCAAAATTCAACAAGCGAGCAGTCTTTTTCATTTGCATCAATTCTTCTGTCCCAATCAAATGACGCGTTTGTTCAGTTAATGGCACATGAATTGTGACGAAATCACAATTGGTCAGGACTTCCTTCAAATCCTTCGCCCGTTTCACGCGACGAGAAATACTCCAAGCCGTATCGACTGATACGTATGGATCATAGCCGGTAACTTCCATTCCTAAACGATAGGCATCGTTAGCAACCATCGCACCGATTGAGCCAAGACCAATAACCCCAAGCTTTTTGCCTTCTAACTCTGTTCCGGCAAATTGTGATTTTTGTGCTTCGGCCTGTTCATCAACGTTCGCACCTTCTAATGTCTGCACCCAGCTGATCCCTTGGACCATCGGACGAACAGACAATAGTAAACTTGCGATTACCAATTCCTTTACCGCATTGGCATTCGCGCCGGGAGTATTAAAGACCACGATTCCTTTTTCTGTACACTCTTTCACAGGGATATTATTCGTACCTGCACCTGCCCGTGCGACTGCTAAAACTGACTTGGGAAAATCATAATCATGCAGTTTTTGACTGCGTAAAATAATGCCATCTGGTTCTTCGCTTTCATTGATACGATAATTTTCTTTATCTAAACGCGCCATTCCTTCAGGAGCGATCGCGTTGAATGTTTTAATCTGAAACATTTATTTCCCTCCATTTTCCTTTTCAAACTCCGCCATAAATGCGACTAAGGCCTCGACCCCTTCGATTGGGAAAGCATTGTAAAGACTCGCCCGCATCCCGCCAACAGAACGGTGACCCTTTAAGTTTTCAAACCCTTGAGCTAAAGCTGCTTGATTGAAGGCTTTGTCCAAGTCTTCATCCCCTGTGACGAAAGGAATATTGGTAATCGAGCGGCTGGCTTTTTCCACTGGGCTAGTGAACAGGCTAGATTTTTCAATCGCGTCATATAATAGTTGCGCCTTTTCCTGATCTTTCGCCGTAATTCCAGCGACCCCGCCTTGTTCCTTCACCCATTCGAAGACCAGCTTCGCAATATAAATCGCATAGGTCGGTGGTGTATTGTAAAGTGAATGATTCTTCGCCTGCAATGCATAGTCTAGCATCGGTGCAAAGGCTGCTTCTTGATTGAGCAAATCTTCACGAATGATCACAACTGTGAGCCCAGCCGGACCAATATTTTTCTGTGCACCAGCATAAATTACGCCAAAGTCTTCAACTTTATAATCGTTGGCTAAAATATTTGAAGACATATCCGCCACTACTGGAACCTTGCCGAAGTTGGGAATCTTTGCGTAAGCAGTTCCTTCTATTGTATTGTTCGTCGTAATGTGCACGTAGGCGGCCTCTTGATCGACCGTTTCTGGCAGTTCTGGAATATAGGTAAAATTCTTATCTTCACTTGAAGCAATCACTTCTACCTCAACATTATCAAGTGCTTTGGCTGCACTGATGGCTTTTTTCGACCATGAACCGGTATTTACATATAAAGCTTTCTTTCCTTGCGCCAAGT
Organism: Enterococcus sp. DIV0756; assembly: GCF_051710745.1. Lineage (NCBI taxonomy): Bacteria > Bacillati > Bacillota > Bacilli > Lactobacillales > Enterococcaceae > Enterococcus > Enterococcus sp. DIV0756. The sequence continues at coordinate 72,478 of NZ_JBIOLF010000002.1, forward strand.
TCAACGGCAGCATGGTAAATTGTAAGCTTGCGCCGCCTTGTAAAAACAAGACCTGGTAATTGTCGGGAATCGCCATAAGTTCTCTCAATAAGCTTTCAGCATCTTGGATGATTTCTTCAAACAAGGAGGAACGATGACTCAGCTCCATCACCGACATGCCGCTATTTTTGTAATCAAGCATCTCGGACTGTGCGATCTCCAACACAGCTTTTGGTAGTACCGCGGGACCTGCAGAAAAATTGTAAATCGTCATACTTATTCTCTCCTTTTTTCTATTATGAAAATTAAAATCTTCTCTTTAAGCCTGATACCGCCGCCTGTCAAAGCAGGAAAAACAGAGGATAACTTGCTTTAAGATGTGATGACAATTATAACAGATGTACCTAAATGATAAAAGCCTAATTTTTAATTAATTACACTGTAATCTAGTGCGATTTCAGAAAATCTCACATTTGCTTACAGAAAACTGTTCATTAATCAGGAGATTTTAGCTAATTTCATCCTGCTTTATTTTTGAGAATAAAAAATAGACGATTTCTGATTCAACGATTTTAGAACCAGAAATCTTTCTTTTATACTCATTTTTTTTGCTACATATTGTCACAAAACGCCATTTACCCACTGTTACAAAAAGTATCTTTATGATTAATCACCAATCAGGTACACTGTTTTTAACCTTAATCATTTACCTAAGCATAGGAGGGATTTATTTTGAAAATAGGAAGTAAGTTAAAGGAGCTTCGTGTCGCGCATGATTATACACAGGAAGAATTGGCGATAATTTTAAATGTCTCAAGGTCAACGATTTCAAGCTGGGAAATTAACCGTACTTATCCAGATATTAGCATTCTTGTTTCATTAAGTGAGCTTTATAATATAACCGTGGATCAGCTTATCAATGAAGATGATCAATTGGTTGATACGATGGCTAATCAAACGAAGAAAAATGATCGGCTTAAAAAAATTATTGTGACCCTCATAGTTTCCCTTCTCTCATTTACTATTGTTTTTGTTTTTATTCTTATGGAAAATAAGACATCCAATACACCCGAAATCACACATTATGCTTTTTCGGACTACTCAGAAATTGTAAAAAAGGAAAAGGATGGCGATAACAGCATCTATTTTTATGATGGTTATTTCATTGGAAAAATAATCGATACCTTGCCTAATGGAACGAAAACAACGCTCGTACAACCTACCATCGCAAATAGTATGTTCAATAAACAAGCTACCCTAAAAGTAAAGAGAGATGAAAATCATGAGATAAGAAAAGTTTCAGTCTCTCATACAAAAAGTACTATTCAGTTGTTACAGGATGAGTATGGTGGTCACATTCGAATGGCAGCATACGATTCTTGGGAAGAATCTGAAAAAGCCATTGAGGCTATCGAAGCGTCTAACTCTGAGGAATTAGTATTCATTAAAAGCGACGATGGGACTACCTTTTCTGCTTTTTTCAAAGCCAATGATACTACAAAATAAACTCTACTTCTCTCTAGTTACTTAATTACATTGGATATTTTGCTACAACTCACTGAAGGATATTTCTCCCTAAAATTCAATATCACGAAAAGCTTTGGTTTATTTTGAAAGGAAATTTGCTACATGATAAATAGACCTTTTCTATGATAAGAAAAGGTTGCTTTCTCTAATTACCTCTTTTCTTTTTTAAAAACTCTTAACAGAAGATTGTGGTTTATCTTTCTTGCTGTTTTTTCAAAACTTGTCGTTGTCTTTCCTACTTTTTCTCCTGTTGAACAAACGCACTATTTATAATTATTTCGCGCTGAAACGCTAATCTTTCTTATTCTTGAATAAACAATAAATTACTATCTCCAAATCATTACATTTTTTGAAATAAGGCCTAATCATAGACCTAAATCGATGGAGTGCATCATCAGACTTCGGAATTGAAAAACCTCCAGACAGATAAAAAAAGAGCACTGAAGACTAACGTATTACGTTCAAAAATCGCGATGATTATTTCAATAATTTTCATCGCATCTTTTATTTCATTGTATGTTCAACTTCACTTCTTCCTTTCTACATATTCGCTTATATGAAATTTCACCACTGCTTACCGAAAAAAATTGTCCAATTTTATTGCTTTTTTTAAATTTGACAGCTTTTTATGTTAAAAAGAAGAAAAAATGTCTAAAGCTGATGAAATCAAGCCTTAAACACCTTTTCTCAACTATTTAAAACTTGCCGCTAATCCACAAACTTGCTAATAATACTGCCATTACAATCGCTGTAAAAACAATAACGATCACTGTCTGAGAAAGAAAATCTTTCCCGAAACTCCGCTCTTTTCTTTTCTCCTCTACATCCTCACATTCCATATAAGCGACAATTTCTTTGTAGGTTTTGATATTTTTCTCTTTCTTTATTTTCTCGATTTTTAACGCCGCCCACATGCCAATCACCCATAAAATGAATGGAATCCAAAGTCCTTTATTGCCAAAAAGCTTCCATACAGGACCGAATAGAATCGCAGCTGCCCCAATTGTTCCCAACATGATATAGCTATACTTATTCATTTCGTCTTTCTTGATCACATTCTTCATTGTTTCCACGTCTCCTTTGACAAGTTCGTCTAAAGTCACGTTAAAAAGAACACTCAGCAATAACAGGTTATGGATATCAGGATAGCTCCTTTCATTTTCCCAATTTGAGATTGTTTGACGAGAAACGTAAATTTTTTCGGATAATTCCTCTTGAGAAAATCCTGCTTCTTCCCTCAATCGTTTAATCTGTTTGCTTAAATTCATTTCATCCGCTCCTTCATCCTCACCATAAGGCTTCCCTATGATTTTCACCAGCAAAATTCTTTATAATCTGCCTTTTCATACTTGTCAAAAGTCTTTATCATGGATAAAAACCCCTATTTATCAATCTTTAACACAACTTATTTTATCGCCCAAAAACATTCATCGTACCATGCAGCAACATGGTAGAATAGCAATTTCTCGTTTTCAAACGTAGTAGTCCAAGAACTAACCCGTAGCATAAACCCGTAATCACCTTCCAAAGCAGTGCTTTAACCAGATCTGTCTCCACTCGAAAAGTCAATGAGTCAAGATATCCGAGATGCCAGATGCCAAACGAAAATGACGACCCGAGATAAACAGTTGATTCGCGATTAAAAATAACGGACAACCGATTCCAAACATACCCACGAAAAATCAGTTCCTCAAAGATTGGCGTCACTAAACTACTGTATCCTAACAGAATGATCACTTGAATATCTCCAGTATAGTTTGCAGGTGTCGATACAAGTATTAGCGCAAAGATGATCGTGCCAATGAGATACGATTTGGTAAATTTCTCAGGAAAAACACTCAGTTTAACTTTTCTTTTTTTTGAAATCAATAAAATTAAAACAGTCAGCGTACTCATTGCTGTCATCGAAGCCAAATGATCTGTAAAGTTCGTCCGATCAACAAATAAAAATATTGTTTGCTTAATCCCCCATCTCAATAATTGAAGAAGTCCTAACAACACTACCATAGTCGAAATCTCTCTCAGCTTCATTCTTACCCTCTTTTCCTTCCGATATTAATCAGTTTATCAGAAAAGGAAGTCAGACAAAAAATTAATTTAAACGTTCATAAGATATATGTTTGTTTTATGACAAAAAAAGCCTCGACATAAATTTGTCGAGACTTCAATAGAAATTATTTTGCGTTTGAACGACGTACATAGTTTTGGTAAAGAATAATCCCAACTACGGTAAATCCAACTGGACCAGCAATCATCCATAATGTATCGCGAGCGCCAGCACCTTCGATGATTGGTTGGAAGATCGTGAAGACATTCGCACCCAATACCAATAGGAAGACGACGACACTGATGATCATTGTCATACTCTTAGATTTGTACACTTCAAACGGACGATCCAACCCTTGTTTTTGTTTGAATTTAGGGAACGCATAGATCAAGAACAAGTATGGTAATGTCATTGAAACGTTCGCCATCAAAGTCAAAATATTGTAGAAAGCTGATGGATCTGGTGTAGCGAATGAAGCGATCAAGATAATCGCAACAACGATCGCACATTGTACCCACATAGCAAAGCTTGGCATACCATTTTCGTTCAATTCAGTAAATTTCTTAGGCCATAATTTCTTCGGTGTTCCCATGATCAACGTCTTCAATGGCGAATACGTCAATGTGAAGAACGCACCACTATAAGCCAAGAACATTCCTAAACCAGTATAACGAGCAAACCAGTTACCCATGCTGATGGCAGCGCCATGACCAAGACCCATAGCGTCACCTAAAACGTAACCTAAGTTGTTCATCATTACGTAAGAAATATTTCCTAAGTTTGTTGAATCACCTGATAACACGTCTTGCCAGTTCGTACTTACACCCCATAAGAAGATTCCCAATGCATAACCAACTGAAATGATCAATGCTGATAGAACAACACCTTTAGGGAAGGTTTTTTCAGGGTTTTTGGTTTTATCAACCATTCCCCCAACAGCTTCCAAACCACCATAAGCAAAAATTGCAAATACCGCGAAGCCTAAAAGACCGATTGGGCTTTGATAGCTAGGATTTGGTGAATGTAAAATGTGGTTAAATGGTTGTGCTAAGTGCCCTCCATTTAATACCAGAATAATACCAGAAATCACGATTAAAACAACGTTTAAGCTTGTTACCGCAATCCCACCTAAGCTAGTGATTTTTACGATTCCTTTGACCCCTTTGATCGAGACCAACGTTACGATGATCATCCAAACACACGCCAGTAATCCAACAACTTGAGTCGAATTCATACCAAACATATGTAATTTTTGCGTTTGGTCACTCCCGGCAAATGCTGTAGTAAAAGGAATCCAAACCTTAGATGAGGTAGAAACCATCCAGACAACGTAAGAAGCAAACCACATGAATGTACCGATAAATGCGAAACGTGGCCCTACGCTGACCTCCAGCCATTTGTACATCCCGCTGTTTTCGCCTTTGATCGTTGAACCGAACTCCGCCATCATCAATGCAAATGGAATAAAAAATAGAATTGCTGCGACAACGTAAAAGACGATCGACCCATAACCCATTAAGTAAAAGGCTACTGGCCCATTAGCAAACCCAAATACCGAGGTAAAGATCATCATGACTAACGCAACCAGTGTCATGCCTTTCTCTGATTTGGCCATTGAAACCACTCCTATTCAATTTTTCTAGGGCTTCTTATTACGATTGTGTTTCGATCTTATAATTAGTTATTAATTGAACAAGAACACTTTAAATGTAAGAAATCCCTAAATGTTACTTTACAATGAAAAAAGACAGAGCGCAAGAATGGTGAAAGTCATTGAATATTCTGAAAAATCGTACGATAACAATTACGAACGAAGTTATCCGACCAAATCACTTAAATGATAAAATAACAAGAATTTAACATTGCTAGCTAGATGATTTTAACTTGTTCTTTTATTATTTTCTTACACTATCAATTATTCTCGTTATATCAAACCCTGTTCGAATAACCCAAAATTAGAAAGCGCTACCTATTTATCTCAAAAATTTTATTTAAAATTAAAAAAATACAGTTAAAGGGTGGAAAAGTCAGCAGAAATTATTTATATAAATGAGCATTAATTTTGAATCGTATATCTTCATCCTATTTATATGATAATTAGATTGGAATTATTTTATTTTTTTACCATAAAATACACATCAATATTCATCTGAAAACTAAAATTATTCTAATCTTTCTGCTTCGTGGAATAAGTAATAATATTTTTATGTAAACTCAACCCTCAAAAAAGAACCTCGAATCTTCGAGGTTCTTTTTTGTCTAATAATCGTTAGTCACGTAATTTCTTCCAAAAATTACTTCGATTGATCCATATCCAAGCACCCGATAGGACTGCTAACCAAAGCATTACCCCACCATTCAATAGGATAGGATTAATGTTCATTATCACCGCAACCACATATAGCACAATCAAAATCGCTCCAACGAAAAGTGATCCAAACATCCATAGCATCAAGCCAAAGTTTCCCACGCCTCGTGTGAACAATTGGCTAATATTGGTCCATGTCACGTTCAAAAGACGATAGTCTCGGCTAAAAAAGTACAGTGACAATAAATAGCTTCCCCATAATATTCCAGCGATAAAAGGTAGCGAGAGATATAATGGAAATCGTAACACAATAGAAATCAGCACCCCTACCCCACCAGCGATCAGCATTTGAATTTTACAGCCGACCCAGAATTTTTTGCGAAGGTATTTTTCTAATGATAGTGGTAAAGATTGGATAAAAGTAAAATTTTCACGGTCTAAAGAAATCAGATTGCTGACAAACGATGTCTGATTCAACATAATCGTCGCAAAAACAAGTCCCGCAACAAAGAATACGCCCATAAACTTAGGTGTTAAACTTTGCAAGTTAAACGGACTAGTTGTTAAGATTGTTCCAAGCATAACGATTGGCATAATCAAAGATGAAGTTAAGACCTGCATAATAAAGTTAGGATTTTTCAACAATTGATGATTGTAGCTTGCCAATAGTTGTCTCAAGGACTGGTTGGATCTTCGTTTGCGCTTTATTGCCACTGTACGTGAACCTTCATCGCTGAACTGTTCATATAGACTTGGGATCACAAAGAATTTCAAGGCTAACAAGAGCACCCCTGTTAATGCCAGCAACATAAATAAAGTAATCATTCCATTTACCGAAAACAACTCATGCATGACTCGATAAAACGGCATAAAGACCGCAAATGCATGACGGTCTACCATTCCAGTATTGTTTGAATGGTCTACAGTATTTTGAGTAAAATTGATCGCCAGGACTCCGCCGACTGAAACGACCATCGAAAAGCCTAACATCAAACTTGTAAACAGTTTTTTATGTTGTCTGAACAATTTTGTTTTTGTCATCCTAAAAACAATTAGGCTACATAAACTAAACAATAGCGTAAAGAAAATAATGAACAACAAAATCGCTCCTAAGATAGCGATTATGATCGGATAGCCACTTTTATACGAAGTTAGAAAAAACAAAATCAATAATGGTAATAGGAAAGGTACGATCGTCATTCCCACCGCCAAAAACTTTGCGACAAAGACTTCACCTTGCTTGATCGGCAAGGATAAATAATCTTGTAAATCCTTGCTCTCAAAAAAAACGTTAAAAATCGCTGACAATGATTGGGAAAAACCAATTAAAGCAAACAACATCATATAATAAGTAAAAAAGCCCGGTAATTTAGAAAAGTCGATCATTACCATGGTTGCTCCGTAAATTGCTAGAAAAATCACACCAGACAACAGATATTGTTGAACAATACTGCGGATGACCTTTTTGCCTTTATGGCCCTTTTTACGAATTTGATTAGTAGAGGAAGGATTGACATACAGCATATTGACTGCAATCAAGCGCTTGATGATTTTACTATTCATGGGCAGGCTCCTCAATTTCAGCAATCAGATCACCGTCAGCCTGACGTCCCGCCATTTTAAGGTAAACACTTTCTAGTGATTCATTTGGATAATCCTGTAACAGATTGTCCACAGAGCCATTATAAATCAGCTCCCCCTTTTTCAAGATCGCTAATTCATCACATAATTGCTGCGCGGTATCTAATACATGGGTCGAAAAAATCACAGTATTCCCTTTTTCGGCATGTCGTTTGATCATTTCCTTTAAGTCAAAGGCCGCCTGTGGGTCTAACCCCTGCAGTGGTTCATCTAAAATCCAAATATCTGGATCAGGCAATAACGCTCCGATAATGATCGTTTTTTGCCGCATCCCGTGAGAGAAGCTTTCTAACGTTTCATCTTCATGCCCTACTAAATCAAACAGCTCGATCAACTCTTGCCGGCGTTGCTCCTGTCCCTGCAATTCGTATGCCGCAGAGAGCAAATCCCAGTATTCGTTCGCGGTCAGTTGTAAAAACATATCTGGTGAATCCGGTACATAAGCAATTTTTTTCTTGATCGCTAATCGATCCGCTTTTAAATTCTTCCCATCAAACAAGATCTCACCGCTCGTAGGCTCAATAATACTCACTAAACTTTTGATCGTTGTTGATTTTCCAGCTCCATTATGTCCTAAAAAGCCGAAAATCTCGCCGGCCTTAATCGTTAAACTTAAATTGTCTAACGCCTTTTTTTGATCATATATCTTTGTTACACCTTTTAATTCAATCACTGTTTATCGCCCCCTATTTATTCACTATACGAGAAAAGCGGCTTTATGACAATCAGCCTAAAGAAAAAACACTCGATTGAGTGTTTTAGATTTTGCTAGTATTCAGCAACTATAGTCAAGCTTATGTTAACGTCACAGCACTGTTAAATGTTTAGACTTTAGAACTCGACCACCGTTACTTGGTTTCCTTGTTCCTTAATAATCGTCACTAAATCTTCCGTTTTTACCCATACTGTTGCTGTATTATCATTCGGATGAACGCCAATAAGTCCTGGCTGTTCAAAGAAGTCCGCATCAATAAAAAAGTGTACTTTGTGATCTACATCATTAAATATCCCGAAAGGACTCACCGCGCCGGGAATTAAGCCCATCACTTCCATCAAATCGTTCTCCGATGAAAAAGACAAGCGGCGTGTGTCATGTTTCTTTTTGAACTCTTTTAGATCAACTCTTTTGTCACCCTTTACCGTGATTAGATAAAAATTTCTTTTTTTATCATCACGAACAAAAAGATTCTTCGCATCCGCTTCTGGATATGGCAAAGCTACCTCGGAAAGTTCATCCATGTTATAAACAGCCTTGTGTTCCGTCACTTCAAACCAAAAATCTTTTTTACGAAGATACTCCAAAACCTCATTTTTATTCATAATTTTCCTCCTACCCATCATTAATGAATAATTAAAGTATAGCACAATCAGGTAGAGAGAAAAATTGACTCTTTAATAGGATAACTCAATTATTGAAACCGCCGTTACGTCTGTTCAATTTTTACTGGTATCCAAAGCTCGGTGATCGAATCTTTTCGGTTCCAATGAAATCGTTGGTCATATTTTTCAAAATGCAGAAAATTCGTTTGCACTAAGGTCAGTCCAAGCTTTGGAATCAGTTCCTGATAAATCGCTTCATAGGTGATATAGATTTGGTTCATCGCACCCTGATGCGTCACAACTAAATACCTGCCGGCAGAAATATCCTTCGAAATAAAATTCGTTGGGATCAGCTTTAGACGCGGAATCGCACAATAATAGTAAAGCTGTCCCTCCCGTCGCTCCATAAAAGCAAATTTGGTCCAATTTCCATTTGACTGGCTCAAACCATTGCTTTTGAGCTGAGCATTAAAACGCGGCCAAAATGACAGGCAGCGTTCAAGATTTTTACTTTTTTGATTCGTCAACGCCTGCTCTAAGCCAATAACGGAAAAAGCGGGCAATTCTTTCAATTCATAGTTCAGCATATCCGATTGTCCTTTGCTCGTTTTCAATTAGTTTAACTGAAATAACTTGCCAATGGAATCGGGAAATTTCAAGCGTAATTTGACCGAAGGAACACAGACTGAGTAAAAATTAGCTAGCCTGTTTCCAATTGTTATCGGTTTTTGAACGACAATTTTCTCGTTGCTGCATTTTAATCGCCGTCGCTAAAATTTGTTTTTTTCGTTGGTTTTCCAACTCATTGAGCCGCGTCCAATAGTGCGCTTGCGCTTGAGCCTTTTGTTGTTTACGAACAACCATTAAAACAGCAGCAAGAATGATTAATAGAATAAGGATCATCATATTCAACACCTCCTATGCCCTTATTCTATGGCTATTCTTCAAAAACAATTAGGACATATGTCACATTTTGAAATTTTTTAGCTAATAGTTAGTGCTGCAAAAAAACGGCTGAGTTTCTTTCAGCCGTTTATCCTTGTTGAACTCGTTTATTCGATTTTAATACTTTCAGCAATTTCTTTACCATGTTGTTTAGTATTGAAATCTGAAATTTTCATTTCCGATTCATAACCCTTTAGCGAATAGTATAGAACAGTACCATCCCCCACGTTGAAGGTATAATCGCAATAGATCCCCCGATCCTTGTCATCATCCTCTGCCAGAAAATAGTCATATGTGTAAGTAAATCCTGCAGCCTGCTCCTCGCCATTATCCTTCTTTAAGACGGTGTATTTACTAGCATCCTCTTCGATAGTCATCTCGATCGCTTTTTTCTCCATGTTTAACGGCGCGTATTGATCAAAATCACTCGTTGGATATTTTTCTTGTATTCTTTTTAGATTGTCCTCATCTATTAATGTGTATGAAAACCATGAAGAACGCGTATTTTCATTTAAGCAAAAAACATAATTATAGGGCATTCCTGCATAGCGACTCTTTTCATCTTCCTCCATCCAATCCTTCACATTCGGGTGTCCCTGGGTGTAATAGACCTCCGCCACCGTCTCCCCCGAATCATTGACCTCGGAAAAAAGTGTATTATACGTCAAACAACTATAGGTTTCTGGAACTTCAACAAATAAGTAAGGGGTATAGTCCCCGTTCTCTTTAGGTAGTTCACCGTTCTCGTCTGCCCCCAGAGAAAGCGGCATCGCTACCTTTTTCTTTGCCTTTTCAGAACTGGCTGTTTTTTTCTCGACTTTTGTTTCTGTAGAGGATTCTTGTGCTTTATTATCCTCAGAATCCCCACTACTACAACCGCCAACGAACAAACAAATACCCAACAACACCAAAACAATCCTTTTCATTTCTTCACCCTCCGATCAATTTAATTGTGAATTTAATCATAATACAATACTTTTTTCAATTCAACATGATTAAAATAAAGGTTTTTTATTCATGGTTTTGCCTTTCTTCCCTATAGATCGTCTTTAGTGCTGCTTTTATATACTTTTAAATAACTATTTACTAGGAAAAATTCTGATAAGAAAAAAATTGTATCAACAGGCGTTAGTTGTTTTTGAGTCGGTAATCCACTCTGCATAAGCAAGTAACGATATCGGCTTAAAAGCAGCTGGTTTGCATTTTTTATGTACATCCTGAGACGAATGGATAGTTGGCCCCTGGAATGCTTAGCCATATTAAAAACTGCCTAACAAACAGCTAGGCAGCTTGGATTAATTATATTGTGGTTTTTTTGCTAACCGGTGTTCTTCGATCCAAAGAACCAGCTCCTCTGCAAGCTCTTCTGTCATCGAAAATGATGCCGCAATCTGATCCTGCGAGATATGATCTACATGGACACCTGCCGTAATAACGCAATTCCCCGGAATTTTTGACTGAATCGCCTTTAGTAAAAGCGAAGCTAGGACATCATCCTTATGGAATCGACCGTCATGACTGGGAAAACGCCGCGTTTGCGTGTCGTCGTTAGAAAAGGTAGTCACGGTCCCGATATGGGGTGTATCCCCGCCGTAAAGATTTAGCAATAGATCATTTCCGAGCCATTCTGCCATCAGAGTAATTTCGTACCCAGATTTTTTTCTGATAAAGGTTTTACCCATGATCTTTCCACCGCCCAGAGACATGGTTCTCTATACCTAAAGCGTCCATCAGCTTCATTGACTGATGAGCCACGAGATCATCGATTGTTTTTGGCTGATTGTAAAATGCCGGAATTGGCGGAATGATTTGAACCCCTAATCGTGCTAATTTTGTTAGGTTTTCTAAATGGATCGCATTCAAGGGCGTTTCTCGCGGAACTACGATTAATTTTCTTTGCTCCTTCAAAGTGACATCGGCGGCGCGCGAGATCAAGCTTTCACCAAAGCCCATTGAGATACCGGCGACAGTTTTCATACTGGCGGGTACGATCACCATGCCATCAGTCAAAAAGGACCCGCTGGCGACTGCTGCACCTAGATCACGATTACTGTAATGATAATCCAGCATGTCCTCAACTTCTTTTAGACTTAGATCTGATTCCAGCTTTAAGTTCTGTTTCGCCCAATCGCTGATGATGCCGTGTGTTTCAATCATCGGATTCTCTTTCAAACGTTTGATTAGATCAATGGCGTAGATGATCCCTGATGCGCCGGTTATTCCAATGACGATTCTCTTTTTCATCTGTCTCACCTACTCTAAATATTTTTTCCAATCTGCTACTTCTTTAAATTCTGCTCGAATAAAGTCTTCCTTCAAATCAAATGGTACCGTCCCATCTAAGATCGTTTTACTGCTCATACCGCGGAACCGAATGGATGCAGGGTTATACTCTGGTCGTTCTGAAGGATCCAATGGATGATTGCGCATCCCTGGCAGCACAATGATGTCCTTGTCGCCTTGAAAACGGGTATTCAAGGTCCACATCACATCGTTCATATCGAAAATATCAACATCATCATCCACTAAAATCACGGTTTTCAACTCTTTAAAGGCAGATAATGCCAAAATCGCCGCCTGACGTTGGATACCTTCATCGGCTTCGGTTTCTTTGTGGATCTGTAGGATCGACATCAGCTTGCCGCCGCCTGCTGGAGGATTGTAGACATTTGTTACCTTGCCGGGAATCGCTTTGTCCACCAAATCCAAAATACTCGCTTCCGTGGGAATCCCCGCCATCGAGACATGCTCCTCTGAAGGACCGATTGTTGTCTGCATGATTGGACGATCCTTACGATGTGTGATGGCTTTGACTTTCACCACATTCACCGCTGGATTGGCATCCCCATTGTAGCCGGGAAATTCCGGCATGGCCTTGCCCGTATTGGTATTAATATCTTCCTGAATTGTTTCGTGAGGCAGGATTTCTGCTTCAATAATAAATTCCGATCGAGCAATTCCCACTTCATCCACCGCTATTCCATCAACAAGCTGCACAGGCTCTTGCCGCAGGGCTCCGGCGATCCATAGTTCATTGTAGCCAAGCGGTGTAGTTGGCGGCTCAAAGGTGGTTCCGATGGAAATCGCTGGGTCTAAACCAATATTGATCGTGATCGGCATCGGTTTGTTCAAAGCTTCGTATTGTTTTTGAAAATGACCGATGTGCCGTCCACCAGGCATAATGTACATTCCGATCGTTTCTTCATCCTCTAAAACCATTCGATGAATCGTTACATCACTCATGGTTTTTTTGGGGTCTGAACCAAAAACCACGCCCATTGTAATATAAGGACCAGCATCATATTCAGTATTGGTCGGAGCAGCCAAGATTTTTCGGATATCAAAACCTTCATCCGTTGCTAGATGGACGACTTCTTGAGCAGGCGCTTCAGCTTTTGTGACTTTGATTGGCTTCACTGGATGTTGTACCGAATCTTTTAATAAGCGTCCTAACTGCTTCGGATCATGATGCAGGATTTTCCCTACGCGATCACGACTGGCGATAACACCAATCAATACGCGGGTATCTGGAAAGCCCTTGACGTTGTTAAACATCATTGCGGGTCCTTCTTGTGTTGGCCGCTTGACTGTGCCCCCTGCACCGATATAACGATAAACACCAGAAAGCTCCGCATGGGGATCTACCTCCATATTGGTTTCATGATATTCTCCCGAAATTTCTTGTAGCTCAGCTAAAACTTTGCGTAAATCATAAGGTGTCGACATAAAAAAAGCCTCCTTGAATCGTTCTTTTGATAAGCTAAGTCTAGGCCCATCAAAAGAACAATACAATTCGGTTTCCAAGTATTTCTATTCCATATCGGAATGATTTATTTGTAAAAATCGCCAAAACTTCTTTGGCGCTGGGGCATCGGCTTCATCCGATAAATAATAATTCAAAAAGCTTTCCTTCGTTGGTTCGATCTCACGTACAATTAATTGCTCTGGTAAGGAGCTGCCTAATGATTTTTCCATAATTAACGAAATGCCTAAGCCTTCTTCGATCATACGTAAAATCAAATCAATTCGCGTTCCTTGGTAAGTGATCTTCGGCTCAAAGCCAGCCTCACGGCAAAGCTCCTTTACTGAATAATAAGGCTTTGCGATTTGTCCAAGGATTAAAAAATTCTCTTTAGCCAGCGCCTCAAGTGGGATTTTTCGACTTTTAGCTAACAGATGCTTTTGCGGCAAGACAGCCACGAAACGGTCTCTTTCAGTCGTGAGATAATGCCTATCGTTAGGCTTCGTCAACGAACGGAAAAAATAAAGACTGTTCTTTTCGATTGCAACTTCACCTAACGCCATCGCTTCCGATTCCTTCAAGTTCAGATGAATCTCAGGATGCTGCTTCAAAAATGCAGTCAATAGATCAAAGCCCAGATAATTCGGCATTGTCGGGATCGTATGGACCGTCAACACCCGCTCTTTTTTCTCCTGATATTCTGTCAATGTATCCTTTAATACCTGATAATCTCTGACGATCCGTCTAATATCCGGCAGCAGCTGCTTTGCTTCTTCGGTTAGCTGGATTTGACGATTTCTGCGATCAATTAATGGAACATTCAGCTCCTTTTCTAGCGCATTGATCTTCTTCGAGACGTTTCCCTGTGTCATGTAATTGCGTTCCGCCGTTTCGGTGTAATTCAGGGTTTCAGTCAAATCTAAAAAGAGCTGTAATTTCTGCTGATCCATTTCCTCACCTCTATTCCACTCAGGAATAGTATAAAGCAAAAACCAGCCTAAAGCGAACGCTTTTCATTCTTAAGCAGGCGCGCTTTTTCGATCATTTTAAAGTAATAAACTTTCATTTCTTCTTCCGTGACTGCCGTATCGATCTCCGCGGTATTGATCCACTTAACATCGCTATTCTCATCTTCCTTCACTTTTAACGACTGATTTTCTGGCGCCATAAATAAATAGGTCGTATTAATGTGGAAATGGTCTTTGATAAATACACCATTTTTATAGTGACCATAAACAGGCAAAATATCAAAGGCAAACAAGCCTTCATGAATTAATCGATAATCTTTGACTCCCGTCTCCTCTTCCAATTCTTTTTGCGCGACCTTCAAGAGATCGTCGCAGCCATCTGCATGTCCACCGCTCCAAGAATAAGACTGATAAATATTGTGATAGACCATCAGTACTTTGTCATAACTCGGATTGACTACCCAGGCTGATGAAGAAAAATGATAGTCCGGATTTTCCCGCGTCAGCAGGTTATCTTGAAATTGCAGTTCATCTAAAAACAACTTTTTATCGGCTGCCTCTTGTTCTGTAAATGGTTCATATTCTTTGATTTGCGCAATAATTTCTTTCATTCCAGACTTCCTTTCGTACTTAGCCTGATTATAACAAGTAAAAGCCTGTGACTTCAATTAGTCACAGGCTCATCTTTCTACTATTTCGGTCGAACCGGCAGCCAAACTTGAAATTGCGCATTTTCTGGATTGGCATCCAAATACAGCTCAATATCTGACAGCTCAGCATATTCAAAACCCGATGTTGGCAGCCACTCGGTAAACACCTGCTGCTGCAATTCTTGAATTGCGCCTGGCATCGGTCCTGTTCCTGAGAACACGGCCCATTTTGCAGCTGGTATTTCATAATGGACAAATCCCTCCGCAGTCTCTTCACTAACTACTCCAATCACGTATTCCCAACTATCTTGAATCTCTGAGGTCATCATACTGACTCCCATCACGCCAGGATTGTTCTGATCCATCAACGGAAGTAATTTTTGCAGATCTCCGCTGGCACTTACCTCATTCCAAAATTGCGGAATCCGTGTTTGCGCTACTTCCATATCCTGCTCAAGTTTCAAGCTAAGTCCGGTCACATGAAACGCTTCTTTGTCGATCAACTGATATTCCATTGCCTGCACACCCTTTACGGTCAATTTGAAGGTCAACATTGGGTAACTAGTCAATTTTGCTCCGGATTGTTTTGCCTCCTTTGGTGTAATCCCATGAACGTTTTTGAACACACGATTGAAGGATGTAGGAGAATCATAGCCGTATTTCGCAGCAACATCGATGACTTTTTCACCGCGTTGCAGATCCACCCCCGCCAGACTCATCCTTCTGCGGCGAATGTATTCACCTAGCGTGACGCCAGCAATATACGAAAACATCCGCTGATAATGATAACTGGAGCATTGAGCCAATTGAGCCGCTTTGTCCAAATTGATCTCTCCTGCTAAATTCTCCTCTACATAAGCAATGCTACTATTAAAATGATCTAACCACTCCATCCATCTTCCTCCTGCTTTTACTATACTGTGACCCGTAAAGGAATACCTCTCAGAATTTGCCGGCTTTTGCGAGCTAAAAGCTTAATTTCGCTAGTCGGTCAAACGCTTCAGCTAGAAGCTCCGTGGGCTGAGTCGCGGCTAACCGAATATAAGCATCTCCCACGGTTGCCCCAAAGGCTTTTCCTGGAACAAACAGTACCCCGCTTTGTTCTAAGACCTGTTCCACGAATGTCACTGAGTCGAGTCCGCTTTTACTGATATTAATAAAAGCATACATGCTGCCGGCAACTGGACGCAAGGATAAATAAGGAATTTCAGCAACTCTTTTTTCAATGTAAGCCAAACGCTCTTTAAACACCTCAACGGTTGGCGGTACGAGTTCATCATAATGCTTCAACGCATAGATCGCGCCACGCTGTGAAGCTGTAGGTGCGGAATACGTAATACTTTCATTGATCATTCCCGCAATTTGGTTGATGTAGTTCGGAGCGATCAGATAGCCTAACCGCCAGCCCGTCATCGCAAAGCCCTTCGATACACCGCTGATGGTGATGGTGTTTTCTGGAGCCAGACGAGCCATGGGTAAGAATTTTTCTTTAAAAGCAAAATCCTCGTAGATTTCATCTGAAATAATAAAGAGCTCGTTTTCAATCGCGACTTCTGCAATTTGCTTCAATGTTTTCTCAGAGAAAACCGCTCCCGTTGGATTATTTGGCGAATTAATGATGATTGCTTTGGTTCGCTCCGTAATCGCCGCTTTTAAGTCCGCCACCGCTAGTTGAAATCTATTTTCTTCATAGGTCGGTACAAACACTGGTGTTCCGCCCGATAGTACGACCTGTTCGCGATAAGGCGAGAAATACGGCTCGTGAATGATCACTTCATCACCGGGATCAAGCAGCACCTGCATCACTAGATACATGGCATGCAATGCCCCAACTGTAGCCCGAACCTGATTGGTTTGAAAGCTCAAACCATATTTCTTTTGATAAAAATCAACAACGGTTGTCAAAAATTCTTTGCTGCCGTCCGGTGCGGTATAATTCGTCGCACCCTTTTTCACGTCGGTATATGCCGCTTCAATGATCGCCGGATCCGTAATCAAATCCGGATCACCGATCGACAGATCAATAATATCTTCTTTCTCCTTGGCTAAAACAGCGATCTTCATCAGCAAATTCTCTGCCGGCTGCTGGAAGCGTCGCGCGATTTTACTTTTATCCATCCTCGTTGCCCCCTTACTCTTACAATACCTTATTTAAGAAATCCTGCGTCCGACTATTTTGCGGACGTTCAAAGATTTCCTCTGGTGTCCCTTCTTCTTGAATGATGCCGTCCGCCATAAAGATCACGCGATCTGCCACTTCCTTAGCAAAGCCCATTTCATGCGTCACGACTACCATGGTCATGCCTTTTTTTGCCAAATCCTGCATGACCGCCAGCACTTCACCAACCATTTCCGGATCAAGCGCTGAAGTCGGCTCATCGAAGAGCATCACATCGGGATTCATTGCTAACGCCCGGGCAATCGCCACCCGCTGCTGCTGTCCACCAGACAAACTAGCGGGGTAGCTGTCAGCTTTTTCCTTCAGGCCAACTTGGTCTAGCAATGACAAGGCCTGTTCCTTAGCTTTGTTAGGGTCTTCTTTTTTGATCTTTATTGGTGTAATGGTCAAATTCTCCACCACACTCATATGGGGAAAGAGATTAAAGCTTTGAAACACCATCCCCATTTTCTGGCGAATCTGATCGATATTGCTGTCAGGAGCAGTGATATTTTGCCCTTCAAAAAAGATTTCACCAGAAGTTGGTTCTTCCAGCAGGTTCAAGCAGCGTAGAATTGTACTTTTCCCGCTTCCTGAAGGCCCGATGATGACCACCACTTCACCCTCCTTGACCGTCAGATCAATTGCCTTTAATACCTCATTATCGCCAAAGCTTTTTGACAGTTGCTTTACATTAATCATTCAGACCCATTCTCCTTTCAGCGAAACCTAATAGACGAGACGTGCAGAAGGTCAACACAAAGTAAATCAGTGAGACCAATACGTACGGCAAGAATGGCTTAAAGCTAGCACCCTGCACCACGCCAGTTTGGAATATCAGCTCCGACACCCCGATAACAGAAACAACGGAGGACTCTTTAATGATCGTAACGAACTCATTTCCCAATGCCGGTAAAATATTCTTGATAGCTTGCGGGAAGATGATGAAACGCATCGCTTCTTTTTGGTTCATTCCTAAAGAACGTGCTGCCTCCATCTGTCCTTTATTAACCGCATTGATCCCCGCTCGGACGATCTCCGCCACGTAAGCCGCACTATTCAGCGAAACCGCGATACAGCCAGCCAGTAATTTCGACAAGTCTAATCCCAGAACGCCTGTTCCAAAGTACACGATAAAAATTTGAACCAATAACGGTGTACCACGAACATATTCGATATAGACCACTGCGAGCGCCTTTAGTATCTTACTCTTACTTAACTTCATCAACGCCAGCAAGCTACCAAAGATCAAGCCAAATAGAACACCGACAAAAGCCAGTAAAATCGTATATTTTGCCCCATTTAAATAATACGGCCCGTATTTTTGCAGGAAGGATTGTTCATCTTGGAACATCAACTCATTCGCTTCCTCTTGATAGTCCTTCAGCAAATCTTTATCGTTGATCGTTTTAATTGAAGCATTGACATGCTTTTTCAATTCTGGTGTATTTTTCGACATTGCAATGGCAGTGACCTTTTCCCCCTGCTCAAACTTGACAGGAGCCAACGCCACATTGTCACTTTGTTGGACATATGCCTCAGCGACAGGCTGCTCCAGCACTACCGCTTCGACTTTTTTATTCAATAAATTATTGATCAAGTCTGGGACCTTCTGAAGTGAAGTCGGTTCGGCACCGGTCATTTCATTTTTCACTAGGTCCTCTTGCGTCGTCTGCTTTTGCGCCCCAACGGCTAAGCCATCAAAATCAGCCGTCGTTTTAAATTTGTTCTTATCGTCTTTGCGAACCAGCACCTTTTGTTGAACAACAAAGTAGGGATCAGAAAAATCAACCTCCTTCAACCGTTCTTCAGTGATCGACATACCAGAAATAACCAGGTCGATCTTGCCGGTTTTTAAAGCGCCTAACAGTGCATCAAAACCAAGCTCTTCAATTTTTAATTTGACGCCCATATCCTTTGCGATTTTTTCTGCAATCGAGACATCAAAACCAACAATTTTATCCTTGCCATCGACATCTGCATGGAACTCATACGGCGCATAGTCGGCAGATAAGCCAACGACTAATTCTCCGCTCTGCTGAATCCGCTCATAGATTTGATCCATTTCTGCCGCCTGTGCTTTTGCCGGTAAAAAATTCAATGCCACCAGCAATACTGTAAGTAATGCTCCAATTTTCTTTTTCATCCATCCCGCCCCTTTTGAATAATAATATAAGTATACGAATAATTTAAGAATAAATATTCAAAAATAACTTGCTCTCATACTACCATAACTATTATAATAAAAAAAGATTTATCTAAAAAAATGATGAAAGAAGTTTTTCTATGACAAAACAATTGATCGTGCGGGGGGCACCGCAAGAATATGAACTAAAGGAAAATGCTTGGGATTCCCTTGAATCTCACCTTAATAGAAGAAAACTAGAAAATCTTCTGATCCTTCACGGAGAAAAATCCTGGAACGCTGTGAAGGAGTATTTCCCAGAACTATCAATAACAAAAACCTTTCATTACTATGGGGGACAATGTACCGATTTTGCAGCTGAAGAATTTGCGTCTTTATGCAAAAGAAATCAATTTGACGGGATTATCGCGGTCGGTGGCGGAAAAGTAGCTGATTTAGGGAAATTCGTAGCTTATAAGACCAACCTACCGATCATCATCTTGCCGTCTCTAGCCGCAACTTGTGCTGCTTATACACCACTAAGTGTGGTTTACAACGAAGAAGGCGTGATGCTGCGTTATGATATTTTTCCTAAAGCCAGTGATCTAGTATTGATTGATCCAGCAATCATTCTTCACTCTCCACGTGAACTAATGATCGCTGGAATCGGCGATACACTCGCAAAATGGTATGAATCCCATGCGATTATCTCTCAATTAGCGGTTAAGCCGATTGAAGTTCAAGTTGCCGAGTTTGCGGCCCAAAAATGTCGTGAGATACTTTTAACAAAGAGTGCGGCCGCATTAGATGCAATGGACCAAAAGAAAACCAATCAAGCCTTCATCGATGTGGTTGAGGCGAATATTCTATTAGCTGGAATGGTGGGTGGTTTTGGAGATGAATATGGCCGAACTGCTGGTGCTCATTCGATTCATGATGCGATGACCGTTATACCCGCCAGTCATCGACAGCTCCATGGAAATAAAGTGGCCTATGGTATTTTAGTTCAATTGATGATAGAAAATAATCTGGCCGAGATTGAACGCTTACTGCCTTTTTATCATCAATTAGATTTGCCGACGAATTTAGCAGCTATGAATTTACATTTAACAGAGCAGGAATATCAAGCTATATCGGAACGAACTTGTATGCCCGATGAGATGATTCATCTAATGAAGGAAATCATTACGCCAGAGTTGGTTATTCAAAAAATGCAAGAGCTTGAACAACTGACCAACCATTAGATAAACTTTATATAAAAACCATAAACTATTTTTCTGGAAGCTAACCCACTAGCCATACCAATAAGAAAAGACATTCCGAACACCCAATTTAGATGTTCAGAATGCCTTTTCTTTTACTCTTCTAAATACTTTGCCGAAATGCCTTGTTTAAAAAATTTTCCCGGTTCTAATGGCATAAAAAGTTAAGGAAATTAGAATGAACAACGCCAACATTTCCAATAGAAAGTCGGTGGTTTTTACTTCATTTTTCGAAGTGTTCTTTTCTCGTTTCATTGTGCTATTAGGGGCCTCCTTATGTTTTACAATGCAAGGATAGCAAACCATTGGTATAGGCGCGTAACAATTCATAATGAATTTCATTAGAATATAATTAACGAATTCTAACCATATCTAACTTTACTTTCTCTTATAGTCGAGAA
The DNA here is from genome assembly GCF_051710745.1 of Enterococcus sp. DIV0756. Lineage (NCBI taxonomy): Bacteria > Bacillati > Bacillota > Bacilli > Lactobacillales > Enterococcaceae > Enterococcus > Enterococcus sp. DIV0756. The sequence goes on from NZ_JBIOLF010000002.1 coordinate 93,551, forward strand.
TAAGGGACAAATGGTGGCAACTTCCCTTCTACCTCCGTTAGACATTTTTGTAGCCAAATAACGTCCAACCATTGACCAAATTTATAGCCGATTTTCGGAAAATTGGCAACCTCTCGATAACCGAGCTTTTCATGAAAAACAATGCTACCTTGATTCCCACCAGTGATACAGGCAGTCAAAATTGCCACATTTTGTTTTTTCAAGGTTTCCTCTAAGGCGCAATAAAGCAATTTACCAGCGCCATTGCCGCGTTTCTCACGATCTACATAGACGCTTACTTCGACTGCCCAATCATAGGCCGCTCGCTCTTTGTATGCATGTGCATAAGCATAGCCTAAAATCACGCCATTGTCTTCTGCCACAAAATAAGGATGTGTGTGCAGGGTCTCCGTTATTCTTTTAGCAAATGCTGCTGCACTGGGTACCTCATAATCAAATGTAATTGTTGTTTCCTTTACATAAGGTGCATAAATAGACACTAATGCTGCTGCATCCTCAGGTGTTGCTACTCGTATTTCAATCATCTTAGCCCCCCTTGCTGGTTCAATTTTATCACTCTGTATAATAAAAAAACACCCTATCAATAAAAAAGTTTGAACTAAACTATTAATCGTCTTTCTATTATTAAGTAAAATTATTTCTTATAACCCTCTCGCATTCTACATAAAATTACTATTAATAAGATACAAGAATTACTTGATGATTCTTCAGCAACTCGGCTAACCATAGATGTTCAAGATGTCCAAAATCGAATATTCGATTTCTTTTGAATTTCATGAAAGAATAATGGAAAGCTTCTAAACTAAAAACTAATTAGATTTATCTTCTCCTTATGGTTATTTTTAATTAAATGTGCTTAGATAGAAAGAGTGTGTCTTAAGTTATCTATACGGCATTTATCACCTCCAGCTTGGCTGGAAAAATAGTCAACCTAACTTTAGACAAAAAACACATAAATACGAAGTAGGAGTAATTTTTTATGGAACAGAATCAACTACCTGATAACCATACGAAAGAATTGAGCTTATTAGGGTTAAGTATGATCGTAATTGGTTCAATGTTGGGTGGAGGCGTTTTTAATTTGCCCAGCAGTATTTCTCAATCAGCCGGCGTCATCGCTTCTTTACTTGCCTGGTTAATTACTGGAGTTGGCGTTTTTTTTATCGCCAAGGTTTTTCAGACTCTCTCAAAGGAAGAGCCTGAGATTATCGGCGGCATCTATTACTATGCAAAAGACGGTTTTGGCGATTATATTGGCTTTAACTCCGCTTGGGGCTATTGGCTAAGTAACATTATTGGAAATGTTTCTTTTGTCATTCTATTTTTAGATGCCTTGAGTAAGTTTATTCCTTCTATTGGCGGTTCCGGTGGACAGATTGGCTTGTTTTTAGGTACCTTCATGATTTGGGGCGTCATCTTTTTAGTCGCTCGCGGAATTCGGACAGCTAGTATTTTAAATACGATCGCTACTAGCGCCAAAGTCGTGCCGATTTTAATGGCTATTTTTCTCTTATTTATCCACTTCAAATACCATACCTTTTCAATGGATGTTTTTGCGAAGAACTTAATGCTTAACGGGAAGCAATTAGGATCCGTGCCGACCCAAATTCGTCACGCCATGTTGCAAACGATGTGGGTCTTCGTTGGTATCGAAGGAGCCGTTGTTTTATCCGGACGAGCGAAGCGTGCTCGTGACGTTGGTCGAGCAACCCTGATTGGTTACGCAACTACCTTGGCAATCTATGTGTTAATCGTGATGCTAAGTTTTGGTTCGTTGCCACAGGAACAACTAGCCAATCTACCGAGTCCCTCATTAAGCGGTGTTTTACGGGCTTCTTCTGGTGCTTGGGCTGGCAGTATGATCGATATTGGCGTGATTATTTCCGTTCTAGGGGCTTGGATTTCTTGGACGATCTTAGCTGCAGAGATTTCATTTGATGCAGCACAGGATAAAATGTTCCCAGCATTCCTAGGAAAAGCCAACAAGCAAAATGCGCCAGTAAACGCCTTAATATTAAATGGGGTTATCATGCAAATCGTCTTCATAATCTCCCGCTGGGCGATGGACGCTTTCCAAGCTGTAACTGACACGGCTACAACGATGGTCCTTGTTCCTTACGTTTTATCTGCCGCATTCTTATGGCAGATCGCTAAGAGAAAAAAACATAATGGACAGCAGTTTTTAGCTATCGGTGGAATTATTTATGGCCTTTACATGCTGTACTCATCTGGCATTTTAAACCTGCTTTATTGTATCGGTATTTATGCATTGGGCTTCGTCTTCTGGTTGTGGAACAGCCACACGTATCATCGACCCGTCTTTACTACTAGACGAGACAAGCTTCTCTTTTCGATCGTTACAGGATTAGGTTTGATTAGCTTGATCATTTTTCTGATCCAAATAGGTTAAAAGAAAAACCGGAGATTCCTGAAGTGCCCCCCAAGAGTTAGATTTTGGTCTAACCTTTTTGGGGGGCACTTCATTCGGATCACCGGTTTTTCTTCTATTATATAAGCTGTAGAATCATTGTTACCAGTAGCCCAACTGCATAACAGCTATTGAACACAATCAGATTTTCTACCGCCATTGGAAAGGTTTTGTGTTTAATTTGTTCCTTCGTAAAAATTCGCGTTTGCGGGATCACCTTTATTAAACTAACAAAAGTCAGCAAAATCGGCCACTGATAAATGCTTGCCAGCAAACCGATCAGAATTACTCCGTAGCAACTATACATCAAGATATTAAATAATTTTACGCTTCCTTTCCGACCAATATAGAAAGGCAATGTGTAACGATGATTATCGATATCCTGAGCCAGATCACTGATATTATTTGCCAGCATGATATTGGCAATCGTCAACATTAGGGGTAGAGCCGCCCAAATAACTGCCAATACCGCCATAGTATTTCCAGTTATGGCAAAATGATTGAAATCTAGCTCCATATAGAAAAGTCGTTGATTGTATGTGTTCAAATAAATTGTAATAGCGAAAATTCCTAGCCCTTCGGTTACTCCGCTGAAAATCTCACCTAAAGGCATGCGCGAAAGCGGGATCGGTCCATATGTATAAAAGACACCGACAAAAAAGCACGCCGCACCCATCGGCAATAGCATCCAACCCGTTTGCACCACCAAAATCAATCCGATAATTGCAGCAAAACCAACTAATCCAATAATCAAACGCTGAATTTGTTTTTCTGATAAATTTTCTCGGCCAATCAGATTCTCTTCGTATTTGTATTTCTCAGAATGGGCTTTTTTAAAATCCATATAGTTATTAATAGCAGTGATCGCCAAATCAAAAGCGAACATACCGAAAAAGAAAAAGAGTGTTTTTCCTGGATGAAAAGAATGAAAGTACGTGTTAGTAAATAAAACGGCAATCACAAAGGGAAAGATCCCCGCAAACTTTGTACGTATTTGCACAAGCTCAAAGAAATGTTCTTTGGTCATTTTTTTCTGAGCGGCCTCTAGCCTCTTCCTATTATCCATGAGTTCCCCCTCATTGATTCGTTGATTCTTAGTATTAATCTATTTTCCATAAAACAATCCCGCCTAAAAGTCGCTTATGCGGCGGGATGTTTCTAACTTAACGAATAAATTCCCAAAGTAATGTTATAAACAAACCTAGTGCATAGCTACTATTAAAAGCAACTAGGTTTTTAATCGACATTACAAAGGTCTTCCTTTTGATTTGTTCCACAGTAAACGCCTTGGTTTGCGGAAAAACCTTTATCAAACTCAAGAAGGTCAATAAAATTGGCCAACGATAAATTCCTGCGATCAAGCCAATTACGATTGCAGCATATGAACTGTACATTAAAAGATTGAACAAGATTACTGCATTCTTTTTCCCTAAATAAAACGGTAATGTGTAGCGGTGGTTTTCAATGTCCTGCTCCAGATCACAAAGATTATTCGCTAGCATGATGTTCGCGATCGTAGCGATCAAGGGGATTGAAGCCCAGACAACAGCAAGCGCGGCCGTCGTGCTTCCGGTAATCGCAAAATGCTTCAAGTCAAGCTCCATAAAAAAAAGTTTTTTATCATATGTGTTCAAATAAATCGTGATCGCAAAGATTCCTAACCCCATAGTCACCCCGCTGAAGACTTCCCCTAAAGGCATCCGAGACAATGGAATCGGCCCAAAAGTATAAAAGACTCCGATAAAACAACAGGCACAGCCCATTAACAGCAGCAGCCAGCCGGTTTGAATCGCCAAAGTAATCCCGACGATTGCTGAAAAACCAATCAGGCCAAAAATAATCCGCACAACCGTACGCTCTGAAAGCTGCTCCTTTCCAATAACATTTTCTTGGTATTTATACTCTTCCGAACGAGCCTTACGGAAATCCATATAATTATTGATCGCTGTCGTCGCCATATCAAAAGCAAGCATTCCAAAGAAGAAAAAGAGTGTCTTCCCCCAATGGAAGGAATGAAAATATGTGTTGGTAAACAACACCGCAATCAAAAAGGGAAATAAGCTCGCTAATTTTGTGCGGATTTCAACTAAGTCAAAAAAGCTTTCTCTTGTCATTTATTTCAAATCCTTATCGTTGCCCATCTTATATCCAGCCTCTTTATTTAACTCAAAAACATCCTTCAATCCAGATGTGACATAAACCTTATCGTCTCGCGTAACAAAGATCGCTTCTGTATCCTTTAGGCCCTCTACGTATTTCATTCCCTCTTTGACACCCATCGAAAAGACTGCGGTAGATAGGCCGTCACCGTCAATTGATTTTTTTGAAACAATTGTTACTCCGGCGATGTCGTTATCAAAAGGATAACCAGTCTTAGGATTGAACAAATGATGATAGGTTTTGCCATCAACTTCTAGATAACGTTCATAGATCCCAGATGTAACTAGTGACATGTTACTTTCGGGGACACTACCCAAGACAACGTTGCGCGCTTGATTTGGATCCTGAATGCCGACAGTCCAGTCTTCCTTTTGATTTCCACGAGGACTGTGTCCCATGACATATACGTTTCCTCCGAGGTCAATGATCGCTGTCGTTACATCATTTTCCTTCAATACCTTGACAACTTCATCAGTGATGTAGCCTTTGGCAATTGCTCCCAAGTCCAGCTTCATCCCTTTTTCTTTTAAATACACAGTCTTATCTGAATCGTTAAATTCAACGTCATGATAGTTTACCAATTTCAACGCCTGATCAATTTCACTTTGCTCCGGCTTACGAGCATCAGGAAAACCGATCCGCCATAAGGACGTGATCGATCCAATCGCCATATCGAAGCCGCCCTTTGAGTCTTGACTATATTTGTAGGCTTCCTTCAATAAATAATACATGTCATCAGTAACTTTGACCGGCTTCACTCTAGCCGCCTGATTGATGGCATCAATCTCTGAGCCATCCTGATTAACTGTGATTTTATCCGCCAACTCCTTCACGCGCTGAAAAGCGGGCTTCAGTGCGGCTTTTTTCCCATCATCGTAAATGCGCATCTGGACATATGTACCCATTAAAAATTGTTTATCTTCATATGGTTTCTCATTAATCTTTGGCTTATTGCTGCCGCAAGCAGTCAGAAGAATTAATAAAAACCCTAAAACCAAAAACACTGTTCTTTTCTTCACTTCGCTACTTCCTTTTTATTCAAATTTTTATCACCTTATCATAGCGTGTTTGACGATACTTTCAAAGTATTTTGGGAAATCTTTCATGATTGCCTATCATTTTACTATTACTTTAAAGATTAAAAATTTTTTCAATCTACTATTGATTTATAATTGCGAAAAGTTGGACTGAAGCTACCTCATTTGAATGAAATCATTTTTCCAAACCCTTGAAAAATGAGTCGGATTTTCGTCACGCATACTATTTTGCTAAACAGTTCAACCGTTTTTCTTACTATCCTCTGTTAACCTGACCTTGATTCACATAAACTGCCAAAGCAAAACTAGCAAAAAAGAGCTGGGGAAACCCCAGCTCTTCTAAGATTCCCTAAAATAAAGGAATTATTTTTTCGTTACAATGTTATCTACTTGGATTGTTGCTGTGTTACCTTTTTCAGCAGCATTCACTAATTGTGCAGCGTATGTTTGGAAAGCATGTGAAGAATGAGTCGCACCTGTTACTACTTCAACGTCTGCAGGAGCGCCTTTTTCAACTAAACCTTTGTTTAATTGTTCAATGTATTCTTTTGGTCCAACACCGCTTTTGGCTTTCATGTTCTTTTCGTAGTCGGCATCGTCTTTTTTAGATTTGCCGTCTTTGTCTACCATATCAAAGTTAGATTCTGTAATTTTTCCGCCAGCGACAGTCATGCTGAAAACTGTACGGTAACCATTTGAATAGTTCTTTTCTTCTAACTTGTAAGTACCGTCTTTCAAATCAGCACCATTATCGATTTCAATTGTTTTTGTATCTCCAGCTTGAGCTGCTTGAACTAATTGTTGAGAATAGTTTTTGAAGTTTTCACTTGAATGTGTCGCACCTGTTACTACTTCAACAGCATCTGGATTTTGTGTTTGTTCTAAAGATTTATTCAATTCTGGAATATATTCTTTAGGACCTGTTTTGGTTTTTTCCTTCATATTCTTTTCGTAATCGGCATCGTCTTTTTTAGATTTGCCGTCTTCATTTAAATAATCATAGTTAGATTTCGTGATTTTTCCGTCTTTAACCGTCATGTCGAAAACCACACGATAGCCGTTCGCGTAATTCTTTTCTTCAAGTTTGTAAGTGCCGTCTTTTAAATCAGCCCCAGCTTCCTTTTCAGCAGGTTTAGCAGCTTCCGAAGAGCTTGTTGAAGAACTTGCCGCTGTGTCCTTATCGTTGTTTCCACCGCACGCAGCTAAAGCTAGTGTTGAGAATGCTACCACAGCAAATCCTGATACTATTTTTTTCATTTTCATGATAAAACTCCACCTTTATTAATTTTTGTGATTCTTTAAACAAAATCATTCTAAATCACTCGTTTAATTTTGTACAATGCTTTTTAAATATAATCGCTTTTTTCTAATCATTTTGTTAGAAAACCATTATTATTACCTTAGAATAGTTCTTATAGACAAAGAAATGAACTATATGTATAATATATTCGATTGTTCAGGTATTATCATTTCTTCATAATTGTGCAGTCATTATCATTTAAAAGGAGCGGATTATCAATGGCAAAACAGAAAATTGTTGTTGTGGGTGCAGGGTATGCAGGTGTTTCAGCAACGAAGTTCATGGCCAAAAAGTTAAAAAAAGATGACGTTGAAATCACGTTGATCGATCGTCACTCTTACCATACAATGATGACCGAATTACATGAAGTAGCTGGTGGACGTGTTGAACCAGAAGCGGTTCAATACGACTTGCAACGTTTGTTTGCTCGTCAAAAAAATGTTTCATTAGTTACTGACACTGTTATCGGTATCGATAAAGAGAAAAAAATTGTCAAAACAAAATTAGGCAAGTACCCCTTTGATCAACTGATCATCGGTATGGGGGGCGAACCAAATGATTTTGGTACACCGGGTGTTAAAGAGCACGGCTTTACCTTATGGTCAATGGAAGACGCGATCAAAATCAGAAAACATATTGAAGATACTGTCGCGAAGGCTGCGCTTGAGCCAGATGAAGCGACTCGTCGCGCAATGTTGACTTTCGTAGTCTGTGGTTCTGGTTTCACTGGAATCGAAATGATCGGTGAACTGATGGAATGGAAGAATGTTTTAGCGAAGGAACATAAATTGCGTCCAGAAGAATTTACTTTGATGGTCGTGGAAGCCCTTCCTACCATCTTGAACATGCTCGACCGTAAAGATGCGGAAAAAGCAGAGCGCTTCATGATGAAGAAAGGTATTCAACTGAAAAAAGGAGCGCCAATCACTGAAGTAACAGCGGATCATATTGTCTTAAAAGATGGGTCACAAATCCCTACCAACACATTGATCTGGACTGCTGGTGTAAAGGGAACCTCCGATGCGGCTGATTTTGGTTTAGAAACTGCCCGCGGTCAACGTTTGTATGCTAATGAATACATGCAGGCAAAGGGCTATGAAGATAAAGATATCTACATTATCGGCGACTTGGTTCATTATGAAGAAAACAACGATGGCAAGCCAACACCACAAATTGTCCAAGCTGCTGAGCAAACTGGACATACTGCAGCAGCAAATATCGTTGCCAAAATCAAAAACACCCCGAAACACGAATTCAAGAGTAATTATCAAGGATTTATGGTTTCTATTGGTTCTAAATGGGGCGTTGCTAATTTGATGGACAAGATCCATCTATCTGGCTTTTTAGCAATCGTAGTGAAGCATCTGGTCAACCTGTTGTATTTCTTTACGATTCGTTCAGGCTACTATATGTTCCAATACATGATGCACGAGTTTTTCCATATCAAGAACGACCGCAACGTAACTCGCGGACATTCTTCTCGTTATGGTAATGTCCTATGGAGTGTACCATTACGGGTTTTCTATGGTTCGATGTGGTTGATTGAATCTTCGAAAAAAATCGTTGGTGATGGCAGTTATTTGAATCCAAGTTCGTGGTTCGGCAGTGGTTCGTGGTTTACAGATAAAGTAGTCTTCCCTTTCCCTTGGTTACAAGAACAAGTAACTACAGGGGCTTCCGCAGCTGGATCACATGCGGCTGAAGCAACAACAGCAGCTACTGGCGCTGCTGGAGGAGCTACAGATGCGGCTACTACCGTAACACATTTTGGTTTTAGCTATGCCTTTGGTGAAAATCCAATGCCGGTCTTTGAAAAAATGCCTCACTGGTTTTCAAATATCATGGAATTCATGATGCCGAATAGAGACGTTGCTTTATTTATGCAAAAATTCATGACCTTTGTTGAAATTGGGATTGCTTTAGCCTTGATCTTTGGTCTATTTACATGGTTAGCTAGTGCAGCAACTATCGGCTTGACGGTTGTCTTCTGTCTATCCGGTATGTTCTACTGGGTCAACATCTGGTTTATCTTTGTGGCCTTTGCTTTAATGAACGGTTCTGGTCGAGCTCTAGGGCTTGATCGCTGGGTAATTCCATGGATCCAACGCACGGTTGGCAGATGGTGGTATGGAACACCAAGATCAATCTACGGAAAAAAATAGTCAACAGCATTTGACGAATATTGACGGAAAGTTCTAAAGGGCTTAATTCCCTCTTTAGAACTTTCTTTATGTTATGATAAGAAAAAGATTCACACGTTTACTATAAAATTATCAAAAAAATAAATGAGGTGGAAACTTTGAAGCTGAAGGATTTTGCAAAAAATAGTCTGCTGCGACCTTGGGACGGCATCATCGTACTCATTTTGATCGTACTATCCTTTGCTCCTATCATCGTTTTCAGTCTCAATCGGACTGCTAGTCCGATGCAAGAGGCCATTCTTTCAGTCGACGGAAAAAAGATCAAGACCTTTGATCTTTCTGATAGCTCAAAAGGCTACACCTATCGCTACGAAGATTCAGACGGTGATTATAACTTGATTGAAGTCAAAGACGGTCGTATCAGAATTAAAGAAGCAAATTGCGGTGATCAAATCTGTGTACGTCGTGGTTGGATTAAACAATCTGGCGAAACAATCGTTTGTCTGCCTCACAAATTACTCATTGAAATTAAATCCTCAGACGGAGGGGAACCCGGCAGTGTCATTTATTAGCTGCTTTCACTATGAATAAAACACAAAAATTAATCTACATAGCACTCCTAGTTGCCCAAGGTGTCATTCTGGGCCTGATTGAGAATATGTTCCCATCGCCTTTCGCCTTTGCGCCGGGAGCTAAATTGGGACTCGCCAATTTAATTACCATTATCGCGATTTTTACGATGCCCAAAAGAGACAGCTTTCGTTTAATTTGGATGCGGCTGATTTTGACAACTCTCCTAGGTGGAACGGTCTCGACTTTTTTGTATAGTATGAGTGGTTCCCTGTTGAGCTATTTCGGGATGCTTTTGGTAAAAAGTCTCGGACCTAAACGCGTCAGTATCATCGGCATCAGTGCTGCCGGCGGTTTCCTGCATAACGTGGGGCAGCTTATCGTTGCCAGTTGGATCGCGCAATCTTGGACGGTCATGCTTTACTTACCAGTCATGTCCCTGCTTGGCATTCTTGCTGGTATCGTTATTGGAATCGCAGGCAATTATTTGCTAGTGCACGTGCGGGCTCTGCAAAAATTCCAATTGGATTATGAATCGAAAAAAAATCTGAAAAAGGATTAGAAGGATAGCCAAAATGAAACTTCACTCCATGTGGCAAGATTATCCGGATCTTGCCAAACAACTGACCACTACGCTCCATTTAATGGAAGACGTGGTGAAATTAAAAAATAAAAAGGTTGAATCTGCTGTGTTGGATATGATCCACGCAGGCGGCAAACTATTGCGCCCTGCTTATCAGCTTTTATTTGCTCAGTTCGGGCCAGACCAAGACGAAAAAAAAGCTACTGCATTAGCGGCTTCGATCGAAATGCTTCACACAGCTACTCTAATTCATGATGATATCGTGGATGAATCTGAATTACGGCGCGGATTACCAACGATTCGTTCTACCTTTGGTAACGATACCGCCGTTTATGCTGGTGATTATTTGTTTATTTGCTGTTTTAAATTATTGTCCGATTACTCAACGTCGTTAAAAAGCTTGCAGCTGAATTCTCGCAGTATGGAAAAAATTCTCGATGGTGAATTGGGTCAAATGGATGACCGCTACAAACTTGATCAAACCGTGGATGAATACTTAGAAAACATTTCAGGAAAAACAGCTGAGCTTTTTGCCCTGAGCTGTTCTGTCGGTGCCTTTGAAAGCGGCAATAGTGAACGCTTTGCCAAAAAAGCTGGTCTGATTGGACAAAATATCGGCATTGCTTTCCAGATCATGGATGATTTATTGGATTATCAAGCAGATGCTGCAACATTAGGTAAACCGGTCTTAGAGGACGTTCGCCAAGGCGTTTATTCCCTGCCGTTGATTTATGCACTCAATCAAGATAATAGTCAATTACGTCCTTACTTAGAAAAACAAAAGCACATGACCGCTGAAGATACTCTGAAAGTTCAGCAATTGGTTACAGAATCAGGTGGTGTGGACTACGCGAAGCAGCTAGCAACAGAGTATACTGAGCAAGCACTAAAGGATATCCGAAAATTACCTGAGAACTATTTCAACACAAAAGAAAATTTAGAGCGCTTGACCACTCAGATATTAACACGAAAAAGTTAAAAAAAATCCGACCAACAAGTGTTGTTGATCGGATTTTTTACTATTTATTTTTCAACCAAACCAAGACTCATCCCAATCACTAAAATAACCAGAACAATCAGGGTAATTATGACATACAGATAATCCTTTTCCTTCCCAAAAGCAAAAATCGATACCACAACTCGCAATACTGGGGTCAAAATCAGACAAAACAGCCCTAGCACAATAAACGCTTCCCCATTCAACTGAAGTATCCCGTTAAAAATCAACTCTAAGCTACTCGGTACTTGGTTAGTCGTTGGTTGGAAAAATAATAGAACCATTCCTATCAGTATAATTACGGCAGAGACAATGACCCCGATCCTTAAAATGTAACCAATGGAGCGCTCAATCTTCAACATTTCTTCCTTGTTGTCCATTAGATGATCACCCCGAATCCACGAAGGACCATTTGAAGTCCCATAAACAATAAAATTGGAATAAAGATCATTCGAATTACCATTGGTTTTAATCGTGTCATGATCCGAGAGCCAATGGTTGCCCCGACTAACACACCTAAAGCTAACGGCGCTGCGATTTGCGGTAAGATCGCCCCACTGAAAAAGTAAACCATCGCGGAAGCCGCAGCGGTCACACCCATCATTAAATTACTCGTAGCACTTGATGGCTTTAAAGGTATTTTCATGATGGTGTCCATCGCCGTTACCTTAAAAACACCACTACCGATACCCAAAAGACCTGAAGCAATTCCAGCGCCAAACATCATAGCAAACCCGCCCGGCACTTTTTCTACCTGATAGTCAATTTGCTTCTCCAGCACCTTATCATAGTATGAACCATTCAGTTTCAACTTTTCAGCCAACGAATCCCCCGCCGATTTGATAATTGTTTTATCTGTTTTACCTCGTAATTTCTGAATCATATTCATCACGGAAAACAGCAAAAAACCGCCAAATAGAATGAACAAGAATCCTGTAGGGACAATCCCCGAAAGCAATGCCCCAACGATCGCACCAATCGTTGTAGCAATTTCTAAAAACATCGCTACCCTTAAATTCAACATATCATCCTTCAAATATGCAATTGTTGCACCAGAGCTTGTTGCAATGACACAGACAATGCTGGCAGCAATCGCATATTGAATGTCTAATCCCATGACTAACGTCAAAAAAGGCGTTAAAATAATTCCTCCGCCGATCCCTAAGATCGACCCTAGTATGCCAGCTAATACACCGACCACAAGTAATATTCCTATCTGACTAAGCATAATTTCCCGCCTTTCTTCTGCTATTATAGCGCAACTATTTTTTAGCCAGAAAGGATAGACCACCCTATTTAAAAATCAAATAGATGAAATCAATAAAATAAATCATTGCCCACTTTCCTCTAAAACTAATTGTTTGTGCAAAAGCTTTTTCACACGATTTAATTCTTCCTGAGGTATGCGTTGATACGAAATCCCCTCTTCCCCAGTAAAACCATCACCTGTAAAACCTTCCCCCTGAATCTGTTGACTATCGATCTCTGACAAGCAAGAATGATAGCCGGTCAAAATGGTTTGCATTTGATTGAACGTCAGATCTGTTTTCCCATTTTCTCCAATGCCATCTAATATTTTCTGATAACTAAAAATACTTTTGGTCGAAAGCAGCTTATTGATCAACAATTCCATCACTTCTCGTTGCCTTCCTTGTCGACCATAATCTCCAGTTGGATCTTCGTAACGCATCCGAGAATACTGTAACGCTTCCCAACCATTTAAATGCTGTTTTCCTTTGGGATAATCAATTCCTTCAGCTGAAAAAGCAAAAGCATTGTCGACTGTGACCCCTCCGACCGCATCCACCAAGGTCTGCAATCCGTCCATATTGACTGAGACATAATGATGGATCGGAATAGACAAAAATTTTTCAACCGTGTCCATCATCATCTCCGGTCCGCCGATTGAATGTGCGTGATTGATCTTGTCCTCATAATCAGCACCCGCGATTTCCACAAAGGAATCTCGAGGAATACTTACTAGCGTTGTTTGCTTTGTTTGATTATTCAACGTAGCCACCATAATCGTATTTGCTCGAAAGTCGGTTTTTCTTTTCGCATCATTTGCAATCCCTAAAATTAAAATACTCATGGGTTCGGAAGCTTCTGGTGCTTTTTTCTGGCTACTTCTTTCAATGGGAGAATACATAGAATTGATTGTTTTTTGTGAACTATGATAAAGTTTCATTGCAAAAACACTCAATCCTGAGACAAGCACCACTAAAATTGCCAAGAGGACCAACAGCACCTTTTGCCACCTTGCGAATCGATTTTTTTTAGTTCCTTCTACATTCATTTGTCGCAAATATGGGTAAAAAAGTCCTGCTGTTCCAAGTGTAATTGCAATACCCAAAAAGAGACCGACGATGATGTCGCTAATATAATGAACCCCTAAATAAATTCTGCCACCTGCAATTGTGATCAGTAAGAAAATTAGTATCACCTTTACCATTAGCGGCGGTTTCTTCTCAATAAAATAATAAATTAGCATTACAGAACAAATAAACGTCATGATCAAAAGTGAATGCCCGCTAGGAAAGCTATAGGAGGAGCGTGAAATATACTGTATTTGATCCGGACGTGATCGCTGGATAAGCTGTTTCAATAAATAACCTATTCCACTTACAAAAATCAGATTGCCAAGGCACCAAACAGTCAACGTGTTAAGCCTTCTCCGCAGAAGAATAATACCTATTACACCAAATGTTCCTACCATCGGGCCAATTGTAGCAAATTTGGCAATTGCGCCCGCAAACGTTGTTACAGCAAAAATATCAGGTAATCGATACTGAATAAATAAATGATCTAAATGACTCAGCCATGGTGCATTCAGGATGACTGCCATGGTAAATAAAAATACTATAAGCAATGCGCCTGCACTACTTAGAAGAAAGGTCTTTCGCATATTCATATTTGTTTCTCCATTCAATTTTTCTTAAACCCCATCATGATTCCAAAACCGATACCTAGAACAATTAAGGAAGTTCCCCCTTGACTCAAGATTGGCAATGGGATACCAGTTAGTGGCAAAATACCAATCGCTGCACCGATATTTTCAAAAACTTGGAACAGTAGACTAAAAACAAATGCCGCAGCAATATATAAATTGGCTTTATTGTTGGTTTTGATTGCCGCGGAAAGGATTTGATAAAATAAATAGAAATATAGAAAAATAACCATTGTTCCACCGATAAATCCGAACCCTTCCCCAATGACTGTAAAAATCATGTCCGATTCACGAACAGGTACATAAACAGAGCTTTGTCCTGCACCACGTCCGACTAATCCGCCTGAACCGATCGCATAAAGACTTTGTACTTGTTGATACGCAATGGAATCTCGATACTGAAAGGGATCGACCCACGCTCGAACTCGATCTAATTGATAGGTTTTAAAATGTAGCCAATAAAGCAGCTTATTCCCCCATTCACTAAACACCAAAACTAATAATGTACTTCCTAAAGCGGTAACTGCTCCAGTGATTGAGAGAAGAATTTTCCAATGGACACCAGAAATAACAAATAGCGCACCTAAGATAGCGATAAACACTAAACTTGTACCAAAATCACGTTGCATGAACATTAGTAAAAACGTTGGTAAACTATATAATAAAATTTTCCCAATATAGCGCAGATCATTCCTTAAGCTTTGTTGTGTATGTGCCATTTCGTCGATTAAGGTTAGTCGAACCATGAAGAGAATAAAACTAAGCTTCATTAATTCTGAAGGCTGAAAAGAAAACCCTCCGATTCGTAGCCACCGTCTCGTATTTGTCACTGCAAACATAGCCGGGTCATGAAACCAATACAAAAGAGCCATCAATCCCAGTGAAAGAACATAAAAATGTGGCGCATATTTTAATAGATAAGCCGTTTTTATTCGACTCACTATTCCCATCGCAGCTAATGAAAGCAGACAAAAAAGAATCTGTTTGACCACCACACTTTTCACATCGACACCATCAAGTCCAGCTGCTAATGATTGAACGCCGATACTAATTAAGTAGAATAAGAAAAGCGGTAAAAAGAGAGAATAATTAAATTCGTTACTCAATCGTTTCATCATGCGTTCGGACCTCCGAAGATAGTTTTAAACAGATACCCAGAGCGGCAGAAAGAATCAAGTAGCTGGTTCCACCATAACTAATAAAAGGCAAAGGAACACCTGTCATGGGTATCAAACCCAAAATACTCGAAATATTGATACTCGTTTGGAGCAAAAGTAAACTTCCCACGCCGAAATAAATCAAACTAACTTGCTGATTTACTTCCTTCGATGCCAGAACAAATAAACGAAGGGCAATCAGAAAAAGTAACGCTAAAACGAGTAATCCAACAATTACACCTAATTCTTCAACCAAAATCGAATAAACGAAATCCGTTTCGGCGACTGGAAGGTAGCCTTTTTTGGTAATACTATTTCCTAATCCTCGTCCGAAAAATCCCCCATTATAAAGGGCGTAGTAGGAATTACTCATTTGAAATCCTTTCCCATAGGGATCTAAAAATGGATCTCTAACTAATCGAATACGGTCATACGTGTGAGCGAATAGTTCAGGCAACAGATGATGACTCCCTAAAAAAAGAATCATTCCTCCTATCACAGCAATACCTAGGAAAATCGTTAAAAAGAGAATCACTGACAATTGATAGGGCAATTGCGCAGTAGTTATAATTACCAAAGCGATCCCCCAGATAATGATCGCACCTGTGACCTTTGGTTGGAGTAAAATCAACAATCCACTAAGCAAGACAAGTCCACCGGGAACCAGCATTTCATGTCTTGTCCGTTTTATTCGGAAAAAGTAAGCTAAATAAAGAATTAATGCCACATTTGTCACTTCCGAAGGCTGGAATTGGATTCCTAATATAGACACCCACCTCTGTGCACCATTGATGCTGACGCCCGCTATTTTTGCCAGTAGCAGACTAACTAATCCGATCGCTAGCAATCCTTTTGCTAGTATTCCCTTTGTCAAAACATGACTTTTTACATGAAAAATGAACGCAATAAGCAACCAACTCAGCCCCATAAAAATCGCTTGCTTACTAAATAATGTTAACGGATTCTCACCCTCTGCCATCAAGCGATAAGAACTCGCACTGAAAACAATTAAAAGACCGATTAGACTAACTCCCAAATAAGGTAGTAACAATAGCCAATCGATCTTTTTTCTTTTTAGCATGTATATCTCTCCCTTCATCAAGTAATTGTTTGAGACGAGAGAGTCCACAGTAAATAACCTAAAAAAACACCAAACGTTAGCAAAAAAATACTAACAAGTTTGGTGTCTCACACAATCAATCTCATCGTCTGAGTTTTAGCACTAAACAACGTAAAGAATTACTTCTTAGCTATTTTATGAAAAGCCTTAATCCGACAATTCCTATTTTACACATTGGCGTCTTTCGACGTTTCTGCGCAATAGCCTATATTTGTTTAGGAGCCTCACCTAACAAGTTTACTTATATTTACTTTCACAAAGAATACTACTTTTTTTATCCGTAAATAGCAAAAAAAATCGTCATACTTCAGATTATCTTTAAAATCGCTTATAAAATACTTTACTAAAAATTCACTAGAAATAATAATTTTTTTATGGTATTTAACCCGAGGAACAATAAAAAAGGAACTGCGATAAAGGTCTTATCACAGTTCCTTTTTCCGAATAAACGGTGCTCCAGAAGTTGCTTCTTCGGAAATTCCTTCTTATTTCTTAAAGCTGATCGCTTCTGGCACAACCTTTTCTTTAAATATTCTGTCCAACCAGTCCTGATAAACTTCCAACTGTTCTAGTGTATGGAAAAAATGTTCCCCGTCTTCAAAAACTGTCATTGAACTATTGGATGCTTTTAAAAATTTTTCAATTGTTGTCCTCGAAGTCAAGTTATCTTTTCCGCCATAAAGAATTTTTGTTGGAGCTGTCCAATTAATCGGGTGTTTAACAACATAATTGTAGTAATTCCACTCCAATGTCTTGATTGGTGTTTCGATTATTTTATCCCTTTGCAGATCAATAGGCGTCAATCCCGACCAAAACAGCATATTTTCAATTAATTGCTGCATGTCAACAATCGGAGAAAGGAATAGACATTGTTCAATTGGTTTATTCTGACACGCCAACATACCAAAATAAGCGCCAATACTGCAGCCAAATAACGAAAGTTTCTTTGTTTGCTTCTCCAGCTCAAGTAAAATTTTAGTTGCATCGGCTACGACATTTTGTGGATTTAACGGATAACTAGACCCTTTTCGTTCACCATGTTCTGGCAGATCGAAGCTCCAAACCTGATAGCCATTTGCCTCGGCTGCTTCTGCTAACAATTGGATAACAGTATCCTCTTTGTGGGATTGGTCGCCATGAAAAGCTAGGATTGCTTGCTCACTTGGTTCTCCCCAGCAGACAACCGGGATTCCTTGAATATTTTTTTGTTCACGTTTCATTTATGCCTCCTCAATTTGCAGGCCTAGTCCAGCCGCAATCGTTATAGCTTGATAAGAATTGACTTTTAATCCCTTTAATTGTTCCATCGAAAAAGCAATTTTGTGAAATTGATTGGTGGTAAAATCTAAGCCAGATAATTTTGTCCGCATCCAGTTACTATTATCCAAATCATTCTTAGTCAAAAATAAATGCTTCCAAGTGACCTCAAAGAACTCACTATCCGTCATTTGACAATTCTCGAAAGCCACATTCTTCAAATTCGTGGCACTGTATGAACCAAAATTGATTACACAATCCTTAAACTGACAATCTCGTAAATAGCTCTCCGCAAAATTACAGCCGGTCAGTTTGCAGCTTTCAAAAATTACTTGATGAAAGCTGCCGCCAATCCATTCCAGATTTGAAAAATCACAATTTTTGAAGACAACATTGCTCGCTTCAAAACGATACAGTTTAGTCCGCTGCATCGTGATTTTTTCTAAAATCGAACGCCGCAGTACTAAATTTTCACAGGTTAAATAGCTATAATCAACATCAATCCCATGTACATCTTCAATGGTCGCCTCATCTTCTAAATAGAAATCCTCAGAAAAAATCTTCGGCAAAATCGGTGGTGCAGGATAATTCTTTTTCATTGTCTTGCTCCTTGTTCAGAGTTATTGTAGTTCATTTTTAATTAAGCGGTTATTACGTGTCTGTCATTTTGCACATCTTTAAAGTATTTAACTATACTGCTCTTTTTTAAATATCGTATTCTAAGTTTCCCATAATCACTCAAATTTCTCTACCCTTAATCAACTTTTAACCAAATTGGAGGTTAAGAGGAGCTTTTTGTTTTGAAGAATGATAAAATCTAGCAATGAGGTGACCCTATGAATAAAATAATCAAAGAATGGCTTCCCGTAGTCATTATCATAGCTTTAATATTTTTAGCAAGGATGTTTGTTTTCTCCCCAGTAAAGGTTGAAGGACATTCGATGGATCCAACGCTTCACGACAATCAACGTTTAATCACATCTAAAATATCCAATCTAAAACGACAGGATATTATTACTACGAAAGAACCTGACAATCAAAATTTGTATGTGGTGAAACGGATCATCGGCTTACCTGGAGATCATGTTGAAATGAAAAATAATGTTCTCACGATCAACGGCAAAGAATATGCTGAACCTTATCTGGATGATTTCAAAGAAAAATTCAAAAAAGATAAGCTTTTTGAGGAGTATTCCTATAATTCTGCTTTCCAAGAACAGGCAGCCAATGCTAAAAGTTTTACAAATGACTTTGAAGTAACGGTTCCTAAAAATCAGTATTTCGTCTTAGGCGATAACCGTTTAATCTCTAAAGACAGTCGGATTTTTGGCTTCGTTGACAAATCTACGATTCAAGGAAAAGTTGTTTTACGCTTTTGGCCGTTAAATGAAATCAAATTATTTTAGTTATCATTTGAAAAACCATGACGTTTTTTAGCGTCATGGTTTTTTGTGGAAATCAGTCTTTATTTAGTAATCTCTTGATTCAGAATTTTCTTTGGACCTAAAATTTCAACATGGTGAATTTGCTCAATCGCTAAATGAACTGCGCCTCGCTCCTCTACATTTAAATAGATTTGTTCTTCTCTTTGTCCAATGAGCCTTCCCACTAAATCATCCAAATAGTTTCCCTCATCGTCCAAGGCCTCCAGTTGAACAGCAATTCGCTTATTTTGCAAATACGCCTGCTGCAGAACCTCACCAATTTCTTCCAAGGTCATCTGTTCTTTCTCGACATTAATGTGATTTCGTGCTTTTGACTCTTTATTCAATACGGCTGTATGATCCGAAAGATAAAAACCGATCCACTTTATCATCCCGCGATCCTGATAAACCTGCTTGGCCTCCATGAATAGGCGTTCTGCACTTTCATCGTCGTAGATCATAACTAATCCATTCCTTCCATTCCACCCGCATGGCCACCGACTAAGCCGGCTCGCTTAATTGCTGTTGCACCCTCATTTAACGAATGTGCTCGTACAATTGAACTGAATTTGTAGCGACTGCGAATTTGTGCAATGACTTCATCAATTTTTTCTTGTTTGATTGATTGATCAGGGTCTTCAAACAAATTTAATTGCAAATTTCCGGCTGGACGTAAAGAAGATACCGTAATGGAAATATTGCGAACTTCAGAATGGTCCCAGTATTTTTCAAACAACGCAAAAGCTACTTTTGTCAGTTCGCGAGCTTGATAGGTCGGCGGAATTTTCAACTGGTGATGAAAGCCTCCGCGTTTTCCACTGCCAAAATACGCATAGGCAATCCCTAAGTGCAGGGTTCCCCCTAATACATCTTTTTTACGTAATCGTTGCGCCACCTGTTCGCAGATTTCAGCGATAACAGTTAGAATATCACCTTTATGAGCATAATTTTTTGGTAAAACCTGTGAGTTGCCAATTGATTTTTCCTTAGTAGGATACAAGTCCTTTTGCGAAAGAACGGAACGATCAATCCCCCAAGCATGCATGTAATGTTGCATCCCCATTACTCCAAATTGATTTTTCAGAACAAACGGATCAGTATGGGCCAAATCACCCATGGTATACATGCCCATCATTTGATAGCGGCGCTCCATCCGATTGCCGATTCCGCAAAAATCGCTTAAGCGAAGCGGCCAAATTTTCTCAGGTACATCCTGGTAATGCCATTGAGCAAACCGCTCTTTAGTATGCTTGGCCTCATTATCCATCGCGATTTTGGCTAATAAAGGATTGTCCCCCATTCCTAATGAGGTATAAATCCCCACCTTCTCAATAATTTCCTCCTGAATCTGCTTGCCAACTTCCGCCGAACTTTTACCAAATAATTTCCAACTGTGGGTCAAATCACCAAATTGTTCGTCGATGCTATATGTATGAATGTCCTCTTCTGCCATGTACGAACGAAAAATCTCCTGAATGCGCATGTGGTATTGAATATAGAGCGTCATTCGCGGCGGCACGATATGAAGATTGGGATGGTTCGGAATTTCAAAGCCCCGACTAACATTGCTGATGCCTAGAACTTTTTTTGCCATTGGGCTTGCCGCTAGAACCAACCCCTCATTCTCGCGATCCCCACTCATCACAACTAATAGATCGTTCAACGGATCTAAGTTATGCTCAATACACTCCACACTGGCATAAAAGCTTTTGGAGTCCATACAGAAAACATCTCTGACAGGTTCTCCCTCGTAAATGTTCATCAAACCACCTCCTAAAAAAAGCAAACGTATGTTCGTTTTAAGTTTAAGTTTAATTTGATTTTTTGTCAATCATTTACTAATAAAGATTCAGTTAGAAAAATGTCCTAATAAACACCGCGTAAAATAAGATGACAACCTAAAAAGACGTTCTGAGCAACTTGTTATGCTCAGAACGTCTTTCAACTTATAAAACCTATGCTACTTTTTTACGAAAATGGCCTCCACGACACTATAGAAAATACCGGCCATTACAAAAATCATCCAACTCATTCCCCACGATCCAGTCATGAAGGACCAGCCAAAGTAAATCATCACAACAATCGGCCAATAAACTCTTTCAAGTAAATGCTTGGTACGCGCTGCATCACCATACTTAGCTTGCATCGCATTCGGTCCCAACTCATCCTCGTCAGCAATAAAATACTTTTCTTTGATAAATTTATCAAAGCTGCTGTAAATGATACTGCCGTAAATAATCAGGAAAACTCCGATCGCTAAAAATAGAAACATGAAGGGCATTCCATATTCAGCATAAGTGAACATTTGGAAAAAGAAAAGTGGAGAGACACTTAATACACATAAACAAATACCAAAGACGAGACTTATTTGAAAACTTTTTTGATAACCTTGCTTCAATTTTTGTGCTTCCATATTCAGATGTGCCGGAATATAACGATCATTCAACATTCGGTTATTTTTAGAAAATTGCATTCCATTATAAATAATAACCCCAACACTAATCGCTATAGTAACAAAGAATAATAGTAGCCCCAGCATTTCAGCACCATAAACACTTAATCCGATTAATGCCCCCACAGCTAGCAGGCAGCCGCTAATTCCTAGACTCAATCCTCTCGCATCTTTTCTACGATTGGTTAGATAGTCATACATTTCCTCTTCTTCAATCCCGTTCTCTGGTTCCCTTTCACGCGTCGCGAATTCTAATTCCTCCCGCAGCTCGTCGATAGAGCCAAACTCGCTAATGACCTGCCCAATTGCTTCATGCTCGCTTTTTCCTTCATCTAATAAAGCCAGATAATGATCTTCCATTATCGTTAAAATTTCTTGTTTTGCGCGTAAGACCTCTTTTGTCTTCGGAAACTCTAGAAATAAGGTCTCCACATAATTTTTGATAGTATCCATTTTTTACCCTTCTTTCATAAATCGGTTCACAACTTTTTTGGTTTGCTTCCATTCGTCTCGTTTCTCTTTTAAAAAAGCCAGACCTTTATCAGTAATATGATAGTACGTTCGTTTTTTTCCATGGGTAATTTCTCCTGGATAAGAATGGATATAGCCGTTTTTTTCTAAGCGGTTGAACGCCGAGTAGAGCGTCGTTTCTTTAATGACATAGATTTCCTCACTAACAGCTCGGATCTTTTGGGAAACCTCATAGCCATAAGAATCGCCATCCTTCAACACGGACAAAATGATGACGTCATTGTACCCGCGAATCCCATCGCTCGAAATCATTTTGCCACCTCCTGAAATTACTTCATCTGTCGTTGTAATCATTGTACGACAATTACTACGACAGGTAAAGTAAAATATTTTAGTTTTATAGAGAAATAGCTTTATTTAAATGGATTTGATTACCAAAAAGGCGATTTGATACTATTTTCACATAAAATATCCCAAAAGCATTTTTCGCAAACTAGTGATATGATCATATGGTCAAGTCCATTTAAGATAGAAAAGGAATTTAAACTCTATGAGAAAAATCGCAATTATTGGCGGGGGCATCATTGGAATGACGCTCGCAAATTATGTAGAACAAAAAAAATATCAAGTCACCATATTTGATGAACCAACAGGACAGGCCACCAAAGCCAGTGCAGGGATCATCTCACCTTGGTTATCCAAACGTCGAAACAAACAATGGTATCGATTAGCAAAAGATGGTGCTTCTTTCTTCCCAAAATTGATCCAAGATTTCCAATTAGATCACACGATTTATCAGCAATCCGGCACGTTGCTTTTACGTCCCGACAAACAATTAGTCGAACTGCAAAGACTAGCTGAAGAACGTAAAAAAAGCGCACCAGAAATCGGTACAATTGAACAGCTTTCTGGAGAACAAACGCAGCAAGAATTACCCTTATTAAAACCATTGCCTGCTCTGAAAATCAGTGGCGGCGGCCGTTTAGATGGAAAAGCCTATTTGCTTCGGATGCGTAAACTTGCAGAAGCAAAAAATGTGACGTTTATTTCCCAACGTGTTCAATTAACAGATGAAAAAACAGTCAGCTACGGTGAAAATAAAGCAACCTTTGATCAAATTATCTTAACTGTCGGCCCTCATTTGAAGGACTTGTTGGCACCTTTAGGTTATCAAGTGGATTTGCGTCCACAAAAAGGACAGCTCTTGGTTTTTGAAACAGCCTTTAAGACCAGCGGTGATTTCCCTGTTGCCATGCTGGATGGTGAAGCCGATTTAATTCCTTTCCAAAATGGCAAAATCTTACTAGGAGCGACTCACGAAAATGAAGCCGCTTGGGACTTGTCAGAAACTCCAGAAGCCTTTGCGCAACTTACGAATAGTGCTCGTGAGTTCCTGTTTGAACCCGAGAAGCTATTAGCTGCACCTTTTCATTATCGCGTCGGCACCCGCGCGTATACTTCTGATTTTGCTCCCTTCTTTGGTGAGTTGACGGATCAACTGCTGGTTGCCAGTGGGCTTGGCTCCTCAGGATTGACTACTGGTCCCTATATTGGCTATTTATTAGCCCAGTATCTGAACACTGGAGAAGCCGACTGGCAAAATTATCAAAAAGAATTGTCGACTTATATCAAACACGATAAAACGCTGGAATCTTAAATTGATTCCAGCGTTTCGTTACATTGGTCTTAAGTTTTTTTCTAGGCGGTCCATCATCCACGCGAGCCGTTTGCTTCTTCCAGCGTCTGTTTTGGCATCAAAATAGGCACGCGTATAGGTTTTTCTGACAGACGGCGGCATATTTTCAAAATTCTTTGAGGCCTCCGCATTTTCCTTCAATAACGTCGCGACTTCCGCAATTTGTTCCTCCGTAATCGCCGATGGTTTGGTGGCATTCGCCCATTGACCATTTTGCTTGGCCTCTGTAATTTTTTCACGCCCTAGATCGGTCATTAACCCTTGCTGTTCCAGTTTATTTACGATTTTTTTATTTTTTTCAGACCATTTGCTATTTTTACGTCGTGCAGCGAAATATTTGAGATACGAATCATCATCGACCTTTTTCATTACCCCATCAATCCAGCCAAAACACAGGGCTTCTTCCAATGCTTCGCCAGCTTTTAAAGTCTTTACTTGCTTCGTTTTGCCAAAGACCAGCCAAACACCACCACTAGTTGTTGCATTTTCCGTGAGCCACCTGCGAAAATCTGCTCGTTTTTCAAAAAGTAAGTTTTCTTCCATATTATTTATCTAACCCTAAAACGACTGGTGTTGATTTGAAGCCGATACCCATGCGGTCGATGCCCATATCGATCAACTCTAAGAAATGCTCCCGCGTGCGAATTCCCCCACTGCCTTTGATCTTGATTCGTCCTTTACATTGATCCATCATGATCTGAATTACCTCGTTGGTCGCTCCTTTGCTTTCATAACCAGTAATAAAACCGGTACTTGTTTTAACGAAATCAGCATTCGCTGCTATCGCACATTCACAGGCTTGACGAATTTGCTCTTCGGTTAACGTATCCGTCTCAAAAATTACCTTCACAGCTGTATCATGTGCATGACAAGTCTCCACGATTACCTTCAGCTCTTTGGTAACATCATCATATTTCCCGCTGCGAATCCAGCCAAAATTTGCGACGATATCTAATTCAAAAATATCTTCACGCTGACAATACATTTCTGCTTGAATCACTTTAGAAGCCGTTGTACTCGTTCCAAACGGGAAATCACAAACAACACAAATCTTAGTGTCCGTTCCTTTGGTCATTTCTGCTGCAATATCCAACGAAGCTGGATTCACGCAAACCGTTGCACAGTGGTAATCAATTCCTTCTTGAATGTATTGACGAATCTCTGCTTCCGTAAAATCTGGCTTCAGCACCGACTGATCAATGTACGCACCAAGCTCCTCAATAGTCATTTCACTTGCTTTTTTCATGGTTGGATCCCTCCCATTCATTTTTTCCATGTTTGTCATACATTCTAACAATTCTAAAAGTGATCGGATTCACAAAAATAAACAATTTATGTCAAAAAAAATTCTATACTTATATATTTAAGTATAGAATAACACCTCTTTTTTGTAAACGTTCTCTTGTCTAAGTGGCTCGGTTTATCACCGCTTGTTTTTCCAATTGATTGGTTAGCTCACTTAGCGAAACATTTTTAAAGTTTTCATTTTTCATTCGCTTGCGGTAAGCAGTGGCCGTTTCACCAGTCAATTTTTTAAACATCCGACTAAAAACAACAAGACTATTGAAGCCAACTTGTTCGGCAATACTTTCGACGGTTTCATCTGTCATGGAGAGTAGAAACGCTGCTCGGTTAATCCGTACTCCTAACAGATAATCTTTGATACTAATATCCATGTGGTTTCGAAAGACTCGCGATAGATGACTGCGATTGACTGCTAACTGATGCGCAATTTCTTCAACAGTTAAATGCTCCGCATAATGAGCCTCGATATACTCAACAGTCGCCACCGCCAATGGGGAATAAACTTTTTTATTCCCTAAATGACTCCTTCCCCCATCTTCTAATAGCGTAGCTAAAAAGCGATAGGTCAATTCATTTAAATGCAGTTCACACGTTAACGTATTCTCAGCAAAGGGCAAGCAAGCCAAGATTGTCTCAATATATTTTTGCGTATCTGAAGAGACCATCGTGTATTGTTCCTTTTTAAATTGCGAATGCCGAATAATCTCATCCGCGGCCGAACCGCCAAAAGAGAGCCAGCCATACATCCAAGGATCTTCTCCATCAGCTAAATAGAAGGTCGACTCCCCTGGACGAATCAAAAATAGATCCCCTTTTTTCAAATGGTAGTGCTGATTTTTGACCTGATAGGTTCCCTTCCCTTCCATGACAATATGCAAGGTATAATTCTGTCGAATCGCCGGTCCAAAAGCATGAAAAGGCAACGTTTTTGAAATGCCACAATAATCAAAATGGAGATCAGTTTTCAATTGACGTTGTTCCTTTTTTAAAAAAATTGCCTGCTCCATTACATGCTCCTCCATTTCTGATTTCATTCTAAATTATACATGAAAATCCCCCATTTTTTTGCTTGTATTCAAAACTATTGGTGAATGAATCAATCACTCCTGCTTTCATGCTATGCTAAAATCAAAAAGCTTTCTTGAACCAAGAAAGGAATGATTTTTTTGAAAACGAGTCTAAAGGAACTTGCTCAAGCGATTCTACTCTGTCTAATCGTCCCTAGCACCTTGCTCTTGCAAAAAAACAATCCCTTCATTGATTATGACCTCTCTTACCGGGAAATTTTTCTGTTATTCTTGATTGTTATGATGCCGGTTCTGTTTATCTGGCTGCTAAAGGAGCTTTGGAAAATTTATCGAAGAAAATGGTAACAGTTTCCCTTTGCTAGTTTCATATCGTGGTATGTATAAAGTATCTGTATCTTGAAGTTATTTCTATCTTATGAATAAGGAAGGATCAGTTGTTGATTTCAATTATTTTTCTTTTGTTAGTTTTCTACTACTTTTACTTAGCGAAAAAATCCAGTACCTTAACCCGCTACGCAAAAACCCAAAAAATCGGCGGACTACTTTCCAAGCTCACACTATTCGTTCCGCTAGTCACAGCTGGAATTTTCAGCCTGATTTTATGACTGTTTTATCCGGTCACTTAACGGAAAGAAGTTCCCAGGCAGTGATTTTGCTTGTCTTATGGTTACTACTGACAAACCACTATGCATGGATTTTGAGAATAGACCATTTGTATTACAAGTTTTTACAACTGCTATCTGCCCGTTTATTGTTATTGTCCTGATAACACGGTTGGAAAGGTATGATTTATTTATGATTATGCTGGTAATTTTTCTTTCATTCTAGGTTTATGCGCCTTGCTCCTCTTTTATCTTAGCGATTCTTGTAGAAGACCTGCTCATTAGCGGGTCTTTTTATCTATTATTGGTTAAAAATGCAACAAAAAGTTAAATACTCGTCACAGAAATACGTTTGAAAGAAAGCGATTTCTTGTTACATTAAACTCAAGGGTGAATGCTGAAACTTTAGTCCTTGTCACTGAATCAATAAATCGCTAAACTTAGTAGGACATGACAAATTTACTATTACAAAAAAGTGAGGTTTTTATATGCAAATTACAAAAAAAGATTTCGGCAAAGACTATCAATTAATCACGATCGAAAATGAATCCGGTTTCCACCTGTCGGTAACTGATCTAGGCGCACGCATCGTCAGCCTTGGACGTGACAAAGAACTAATTTTAGCCTTTGATTCAGCTGAGGAATATCTAGAAAAGGATGCCTTTATCGGCGCATCAATCGGTCGAACGGCTGGTCGAATCGAAAATGGCCGCTTCACACTTGACGGGAAAGCTTATCAAGTAGCCATTGACCCTGAAACCGGTCATTCCTTACACGGCGGCAAACCTGGCTTTGAAACAAAAAAATGGGACTACACGATCGAAAATGGCGATCAGGAGGCATCCGTTATTTTCACAACGACTAGCCCGAATGGTGAACATGGTTTCCCTGGCAATTTGAGAGTCGAGGTTCGTCACACCCTGACGAATGAAAATGTTTGGCGTGTGACTACAAAAGCGGTCAGCGATCAGACAACTTTGTTTAATCCAACCAATCACGTGTATTTCAACCTGACAGGTGATGCTACCCAAGCAATCGACGAACACAAGCTCTGGTTAAATAGTGACTCTGTCGCTGTTCTTCGCCCAGATACCATTCCTACTGGCGAAATCATGAATGTCACTGATACACCATTTGATTTTCAAACGGAAACAACTTTGACTGACCTCTTCGCTAGTGATTTCGAACAAAAAAATCTATGTAATGGTTTGGACCACCCCTTCTTCTTAAAAGAAAGCGACTTGAACAAACCTGCAGCGACACTAACTAGCCCGGATGGAAGTGTTGAACTAATTGTTTCAACAGATTCTTCCAGTGTTGTTATCTTCACTGCTAACTTTGGTGAGGACGGACCGATGATGCAAGGAAAAAAACTCGCTCACCACGGCGGCATTACCTTTGAAACACAAATTGCTCCCGGAGCAGAACAGTTTCCTGAATTTGGCTCGATCACCCTACCTGCAAACGAACCATTTGAAACAATTACTGACTATAAAATAATCTTGAAAGAAGCGAATACTCATGGAAATTAAACGCGAATTAAATACAAAATTTGCTGAGATTTTTGGACCAAAAGAAACGACCCAATACTTTTCACCTGGACGGATCAATCTGATTGGTGAACATACTGATTACAATGGCGGTCACGTCTTCCCTGCTTCCATCACTTACGGTACCTATGGTGTAGCGGCTCCGCGAGAAGACAAGAAAGTTTTGGTTTATTCCACTAACTTTGAAGATATTGGTGTCATCACCTTTGATGTCGATCAATTAGACTACGATAAAAAAGATAACTGGGCCAACTATGCAAAGGGCATGGTTTTAAAACTGAAGGATGCTGGTCATGAAATCGAGCATGGCTTTGAACTATTGGTCGAAGGAACGATTCCAAATGGTGCCGGACTATCCAGCAGTGCTTCCTTAGAATTATTGGTCGGTGTGGTTTTAGAAGATTTGTTTGATTTAAAGACCGATCGGCTTGAACTAGTTCAAACAGGAAAAAAAGTCGAAAATGAATTTATTGGCGTTAACTCAGGAATTATGGATCAATTTGCTATCGGCTTCGGTGATGTTGATCAAGCAATTTTGTTGGATACTAATACACTAAAATATGAAATGGTTCCAGTGAAGCTGGATGGGTATGCGGTTGTCATCATGAATACCAACAAACGTCGCGAACTGGCCGATTCCAAGTACAATGAACGTCGCAGCGAATGTGAGGAAGCACTTGCTCGTCTACAAAGGAAACTGGACATTCAAGCATTAGGCGATCTGGATGAAGCCACCTTCGAAGCAAATATTGATCTGATCGGTGACGACACCTTGATTCGCCGGGCGCGCCATGCGGTGACTGAAAACCAACGGACATTAGAGGCAAAAGCGGAATTAGAAAAGGGCAATTTAGAAGCCTTTGGAAAATTATTGAATGCCTCTCACTATTCGCTTCGTCACGATTACGAGGTAACGGGGATCGAATTAGACACCTTAGTTGATGCGGCACAAGCACAAGACGGTGTCCTTGGTGCCCGAATGACTGGTGCCGGCTTTGGTGGTTGCGCGATCGCGGTCGTAAAAGAAGAAACAATCCCAACCTTCAAAAACAAGGTCTATGATAAATACATGGAGATCGTTGGATACGCTCCGGACTTCTATGTCGCTCATATTGGCAGCGGAACGACTAAGATTGGATAACCCTTAAATAACGAACGCCTCTATCTATGTTGGATAGAGGCGTTTTAGTCTATCAAAAAAACTTTGCCATCAAATTATCTCTAGTCTACAATGATGGAAAAGGAGCATTTTCCATGGCAAACAAACGATCTCTTTTTGAAAAAAAGCGTGTTTATATTCCCTTAGCGATAGTTCTTGGTATTTTAGGGTTCAGTCCGATGCTCGTTTCCTTATTGGGTGTCAAATCAGAGGATAAATTAAATAAGGACTATTACTCAAACGCAAAAGAACCGCTTTTTAAATCAGCTGATAAAAACTGATCTTTATTACTATGAAGAATTAGGAGCTTATTATGATTCAATTGCTTGAAACGATCACTGACACGGACTTAGAAGTACTTGCCTCTATTTGGTTAAAGAGTAACTTAGAGGCGCACGTTTTTATTGACCAAAATTATTGGCTCGAAAATTATCAGACAGTCAAAGAGACCCTTCCAACTGCTGAACTTTATGCCTATTATCATAACGACAAAATCGTCGGCTTTCTTGGACTAATTGATACGTATGTCGCTGGAATCTTTGTGTTAAGTGACTACCGATCATTAGGCATCGGTGGACAATTAGTAGCGAAAATAAAAGCAAAGCACTCGAAATTAACCTTGTCCGTCTATCAAAAAAATGAGCGGGCTGTTCAATTTTATTTGAAGCAAGATTTTAAAATTCTTCAAGAACAAAAAGAGCCTGAAACAAATGAAATGGAATTTTTGATGGAATGGACGGCTAAAGCACCAGAACTTACAAGGGAGTAAACCTTATGCTGATTTTTTTATTTTATTGTTTTATTTTCTTTCTATCCATTCTCTTTTTTGTTTGCAGCTTTCAGTTTGCCCATCAAAAATGGTGAACGCTTATTGCTGGTTATAACAATCTGACTGAAAAACAAAAACAACTAGTTGATTTTAAGACCATCAGTAAAATAGCTAGCAGATGTGCCTTTGCTGGCGGGATCTATATGATAGTTATCGCTATTTTTCTTTATTTGATATTGAACGCCGCAACAAAGAGCTCGTTGGCGATTGTTCTATTTGCAGTTCCCTCTTTACTGTTTTTTATCTATCTTATTAGCGCTGTTTTAAAATCGGAAAAATACTATAAAATTGAAGAATAGCAATTTTAATAATTACTTTATTATTGGAAAGTATTTCGAATACTTGCTTGGCAATTGGAAAGCTATTTGTGAAATTACTTTCTCTTTTATTTCGCTACTCTCATTTTCAGATCCCTTTTCGATACATTTTGTGCTTAGATATATTGTTTTTATCTATCTTGGTTGAAATCATTGAGAATACTTCAAATTATTAAAAAAATTAGATTGGAGAAGAAATTTGATCAAAGCTTATTATGTTTTTCAAAACGCTAGTAAGAATGTAATTCGAACTTCAGGAATGACCCTGTCCTGTATTCTAATTTTGTTGCTTGCTTTTTTGTCATATTTCTTTTTGAACATGCATTTATTTATCTCTCATTGGTATACTTACACAGTTAATGAAGCTGCTTCCATGGGATCGATAGGTATTGCAAATCTTATTTCCCCAAGTGGAATGTTTCTGACTTTTTTTAAGTTTATTTCGTTGTTGATTGCGATTCTTTTTTTTATCAATACCGTCAGTGGGATTCGCAGATTATTTTTTCAGCTAGCAAATGATCAACGACCCTCTTTTCTAACCATGAGTTTTATTGGTGAAACAACAGAATGGATTAGTCTCGAGTTTGCTCTTCAAGCGGTATATGTCTCATTCACTTTACTATTGGGTGGTTTATTAATTGCTGACTTTACTTTTGGAAAGTTTTTAACTGATTTACTTTCCATTGGTGCTTTCAAAGGAATCGTTCACTCCTTTAGATCGGAGTATCGAATTTCGATAGTCGTTCTCATACTAAGTAGTCTATATACCGGCCTCCGTGTTTTCTTTTTTGTCAGAAAATACTTATTCTCCTTTTTTGATAACTTTAAAATCCTACACATTTAACCCCATTTTCAAAGACTTTCACTTTACTTTTGGTGAAAGCAGCTCCTCCCAGTTCGTTGTTTTGACGGAGATCCTATAAAAGAATATACTCCCCTAAAGAGGTGATCCTCATGAAACCGAAAAGCTTCAATAATATGTACACTTATCTAGCTCTTTCTTATCTGTTTGTCTCACTTTTCTTTGCCTTTCAATCAGGAACAATCTTAAAATTAGCAAGCTTCTTCTTTATGATTTCTTTTGGTATTAATGCCTTCAAAGCAATCAAAGAAGCACAAGATCGGTAATTTAATCTTAAACAGTGTTCTCTTTAATGATCATCAAATCCTAATTTTTCAAATTCTCTCTTAATGATTTGTGTTAAAATAATAAAACACGATTCAATCAAGGAGGTACGGATGAAAAAGGATTCAGGGTTAATTTATGGATTTAGTGCATATATTCTTTGGGGTATTCTTCCGCTTTATTGGAAATTATTAGGCGGTGTCGGCTCTATTGATATTTTGTTTTATCGAATCATTTGGTCGTTGGTTTTTATGTTGCTTTATATGACGGTATTACAAAAAATGTCCACCTTCATTCAAGAAGTCAAAGCACTTTTAAAAAATCGAAAAAATGTTCTTGCCGTTATTATGGCAGCGATCTTTGTCTCACTAAATTGGGGAATCTTCATTTATACGGTATCGGTTGGGCAGGTTCAGCAAGCAAGTCTGGGCTACTATATCAACCCATTGCTAAATGTTTTAGCCGGCGCTTTATACTTAAAAGAGCCTCTATCAAAACAAGCCAAATTGGCAAGCCTGTCCGCGTTGACCGGAGTTGTTTTATTGACGATCCAAACCGGTGTTTTTCCCTTTAATTCGCTTTTTCTCGCAGCTAGCTTTTGCTTATATGGTTTAACAAAAAAACAATTAAAACTAAGTTCTGCGACTAGCATTACTTTAGAAACATTAATCATCGCGCCAATCGGCCTGATTTATTTATTTTTCCTTTCACCGGTTGGCTTCATGAATTACTCATTGAGCACGAATCTACTATTAATGGGTGCTGGAGTGGTGACTGCGATCCCTCTGCTGCTCTTTGCAACAGCTGTTAAAAAAATGTCCTATATTACGTTAGGTTTCATCCAGTACGTGAACCCGACAATTATGCTGGTGATGGCAGTTTTTCTATTCCATGAGCCCTACGCCTTGCCTCAATTTATTGCCTTTGCCTTTATTTGGCTGGGT
Source organism: Enterococcus sp. DIV0756 (assembly GCF_051710745.1). Taxonomy (NCBI): domain Bacteria; kingdom Bacillati; phylum Bacillota; class Bacilli; order Lactobacillales; family Enterococcaceae; genus Enterococcus; species Enterococcus sp. DIV0756. Next base: position 126,151 of record NZ_JBIOLF010000002.1, read on the forward strand.
ATTCTGATTTTTGTTGCAGGAAATGTCATTCAAGTACGAAAAAAAAGGCTTCGTCCATAGTGGCAAAGCCTTTTTTCAACTCTACGTGCATTTTTGAAACCAAATGGACTCAATGCTTAATAGTTAAATTCATGTAGTATTTCACCAGATCGAAATACTCTACTCATCTTGACCTTTGCATAATTTGTTGCATAGCAGAGCGCTTCGCGATAAGTAGTGAATGTTTCCTCCGTCATTTCTCCAACAACCGTTTCTACCTGTACTAAGTATTGATATTCCATCTCTTTTCCCCATTTCTTTTCAATACGCGCAACCATCATTTTTTATTATCATAGCGAGTTTTCAGGGGAATTTCAATAACTTATGTAATATTATATGACATGAGATAAAAATAATTTGAAAAAAGCAACATTTCACGTGATGTTTCTTCACATATACTTGGACGTTAAAAAAGACCCAAACGACATTGCGCTTGAATCTTCATAAAATCCCCATTAATGATTTGCTTGAAATTCCTCAATATTAGCAATGACTTTTTGAGCCAAGCGAACTTTTGCCATTGAAGTCAGTCCAGCATTGGTTTTACCAGCAAAAACATTTGGCAAACCGATTACCTCTTCACCTAATCCCGCTTCAGTGTCGCTAAACGCATAGTTCCCAGGTTCAGCCAACCAATTTTTTAATGCTGGCACTTCATGAGATGGAGCAATCGATACGTTCATCAAAATTTTTCCATTACCAAATTTTTTAAATGCCGCTTCATCTAATAGAACAACATTTTTATTCAAACAGGTAATCAAGATATCTACCTTACCTAACAGCTCATCTAAGGATAAATACGTCATATCCAATTCTTTTTCAATTTCAGGTTTGCGTGTTCGACTATAATAGTTAACATCCATACCAAAAAAGTTCATAGTTTTTGCCAATAAACTGCCGACTGTTCCCATGCCCACAATACCGACTTTGACATCAGTCAATTCCATCGGTTCATCCTTCCACATCGCAGGCCCGCGACCTTGTAATAAGCGAACCAGCTCACTGATGGCATATTCCTTCACGCCTTCATCGCCATAATCACGAACACCTGTTACCACGATCCCTTTTTTCTCTGCATGGAGAATATCTACGTTCGCATTTTCTGGCGCATACAAGCTGGCGCAAATCCCAATATAACGAATATTCGGACAAGCATCCAAGACTTCCTTATCAATGAAACTGGTAAAACTCAACATTACACAATCCGCGTCATCAATTCGATCGATGATCGTTGCCGTATCCGTCGGTATGTCTTCATAAAAAATCGCTTCTTCCGCTAGCTCTTTGAGTTTTTCATCCCATTCAGGTAATAATTTGGTTGGCTCGATTGCCACCATCTTTTTAAATTTCTCCATGTCAGCCTCCTAAGTAATTCTATTCATCTCATGATACGTCCTACAAATTTCTGCGTCAATAAACAAGATTTAACCCGCAATCATCGAAAAAGTCCCTTCTAAGACTATTTATAACTAGCGTAAAAAAAGATGACCAAACTTGGCCATCCTTCTTTACGCTAAATCTTCATCTAAAATTGTTCCTTTGACGACCATATTCGTATCACCGATTAAATAAAGGTCATCCTCGACAACATTCACTTGAAGCTGTCCGCCTAAAACTTCAATCACAACTGGATCACTTTTGACCAGACCTTTTTTAGTCAACGCATACGCTGTTGAACCTGTACCGGTACCACAGGCCAAAGTGAAATCCTCTACGCCCCGTTCATAAGTACGCTCCACTACCGTTTGATCAGATAACAGATCATAGAAATTCACATTGGCGCCCTTTTCAAAAGCGGGATGATTTCTCAATTTTCTCGCAAAATCAAGGATCGATTCTAGTTCGGTCATAGCTAAGTCGGGGATGTGAACAACTAAATGTGGAATCCCTGGATTCCCCAATTCAACATAGTCGACGGTTACGGCTTTTCCATCAACCTGAATCGTTTTATCTGCTTCGAAAACGGTCGGTGAGTTCAATTGAACACGATAGGTCCGCTTGTCTAAACGTTCTGCTGGCACATTGCCTGCGATCGTTTCAATGATCATTTTTTCTTTAGCTATGCCTGTCTCAAAGGCCCAGCGCGCCACACAGCGAGCGCCATTGCCGCACATTTCGGCTTCCGATCCATCTCCATTGAAGAAGCGCGCATAAAAATCGCCAGAATCACGGGCCGCCTCTACTGCAATCAACGTATCTGCCCCAACTGAAACACGACGGGTACAAACCCGAGCCGCAAATGTCGTTAACTGGGCACTGGAAAGAGCAAGGGTTTGATTGTCAATCAAAATAAAATCATTTCCAGCACCTTGTATTTTATAAAATGGAATTTCCATTCATCCGCCTCATTTCAAGAATTTCTAGTTCAAAAATTCCGGTATTTCTTCATTTTGAATGATCTGATCCAACGTCTGTCTTTTAACGATAATTTCAACTTGACCCGCTTTGGTCAATACCACAGCTGGGATCGCTAATTTATTGTAATTACTAGCCATAGAATAGCCATAAGCCCCCGTTGAAAAAGTAGCGAACAGATCGCCTGCTTCAACCGTCGGTAAATCAATATCTTTCACCAAAATATCGGTACTTTCACAGGCTTTGCCTGACACGGTCACTTTTTCCGTTGCTTTAACATCTGCTTTGTTGGCCAAAATTCCTGTATATTCCGCTTCGTAAAGACCTGGACGAATGTTGTCGGTCATTCCGCCATCAATACTGACATATTTTCGCAATCCCGGAAGTTCTTTAATCGCACCGATTTTGTGTAAGCTGATTCCAGCTTCAGCCACAATGCTCCGGCCTGGCTCAATCACAACCGCTGGCTGCGGAAAGTTCTCCTTTTCGCAAAAAGCCAGTACTTTCTCCATCATGGGATCAGTGAAATAGCTAAAGGGTTTTGGCTGATCTGCATCCGTATAACGAACACCGAAGCCGCCGCCAAAATTCAATTCCTCAATCGTATAATAAAAACGCGCTTTCACCATTTTTACTAAATCTAAAGCAATTTCTACCGCTGCTAAGTGGGCATGATTATCAAATAATTGACTGCCTACATGGAAATGGAAGCCTAAAAAATTCACTTCTGGTGTTTCAATCGCATGTTCGATTTGCGGGAATAAAATCGTCTCATCAATCGGAATACCAAATTTTGAATCTTTTTGGCCCGTCGAAATAAATGAATGGGTTTGAACATTAACCTCCGGTGTAATACGGAACAAAACGTCTACCACTTTTTGTTTTTCTTTGGCGATTGCCGCAATCAGATCGACTTCCTGCAAGCTGTCGATAATGATTCGTCCAACACCGTAATCAATCGCCATTTCTAGCTCTTCGATTGATTTGTTGTTGCCGTTCATTTCAATATGCTCAGCGGGAAAGTCAGCTTTGATCGCCGTGTACAATTCACCGTCAGAAACAACATCTAAAGAAAAGCCTTGTTTTTCAATAATTTTTAGCATTGCTAATGTTGAAAAAGCTTTACTAGCAAAGGCCACTCGAACGTTCTCATATTTTTCAACAAAATCCCGTTGCAGCTCTTGGCACTTCTTTTCAATCATAGTTTGCGAAAACACGTATAGCGGTGTTCCAAATTTCTCTGCTAAAGCAACAGTATCGCAGCCATCCCACATTAAATGACCATTTTTTGTTTCAATTTCCATTATAAGCCCCCTCAATTAATTATCGTTTAATCCGGCAATCAAATTCACATAAGTTTGAATTCCTAGTAAGAGATTCACTTCATCAAATTTCATTTTTCCACTATGGAGCGGATACGTATAGCCCTTCTCTTCATCACGAATTCCTAAGAAGAAAAACATTCCCGGAATTTCTTGCTGATACCAAGAAAAATCTTCTGCAATTAAATACGGCGGTGTTTCCACATAATAATCCGCGGCAACCTTTTCTAGCTTCTTCACCATTTCAGCATCATTATCGACCACTCGATACATATGATTGAAATCAACCACTGCCTCACAGCCGTAGCCTTTAGCGATTTCTCCGGCGACTAATTTGGTCCGTCGAACGACTTCATCATATACTGCATCATCAAAGGCCCGCATCGTTCCATGTAAAACAACTTCCTTAGCAACGATATTCATCGCCTCTCCACCATGGATCGTCCCAAAGGTCAACACTACATTATCTAGTGGTCCGATATTTCGAGCTAAAATACTATTCAACCCAGTAATCACACCGCCAGCAGCAACAATTGCATCTTCTCCGAGCTGTGGCTGTGCCCCATGTGTGCTAACTCCCTTGATTGTGATGGTCACCTCGGCATTACGTGCCATCATTGGCCCTGGCCGACAAGAAATTTTCCCTGCTGGAAGATCGGGAAAGACATGCAGTCCCACGATTTCTTCTACCCCTAGCTTTTGTAAAATACCGGACTTCATGATTAATTCCGCTCCGCCCGGTCCTTCTTCAGCCGGCTGAAAGACAAAGACAAGGGTTCCTTGAATTTTTTCCGGATGCTTATGTAAAAAGGCAATAAAACCTAGTAGAGTAGCCATATGTCCGTCGTGACCACAGGCGTGCATTTTGCCAGGCGTTTTTGAAGCAAATTCATAGCCCGTTTGTTCTTCTACTGGCAGCGCATCAATATCTGAGCGAAAGGCCAACGTTTTACCCGGCTTGGTTCCGCGCAAGACGGCAATCGTACCTGTTTCAATGACTTCATACGTCTCAGTGACACCAAAGGTTGCCAACTTTTTTCGAATATATGCTGCCGTTTGTTTCTCCTGCAAACCTAGTTCAGGAATCTGGTGCAATTCGCGGCGCATGGTAGTGACTAATTCTTCTAATTCTTTGACCTTCGTATCAATCATCGTCTCACTCATTTCGTAAAAATTCTTAGAATCCTGTTTTTTAGATTAGAAATTCATTGATAGTTTCTCATATTATAGTATAGATTGCATCAACGGTCATTAATTTGTTTTTGAAATTTTCAAAGTTATTGAAAAAAATACACCTATTTCAAAAATAGGCGTATCTTTTTTAACAGTATTATTTTGCTCTTATCACAATCGAATGACTCTACAACATGGGATCAATCAAATAGAACACCTGAATTTGATCAGGTTCTTTTTTTTATAAGCTAATTTTTACGACTTCACAAGAAAGCACCGCTGCATGCCGCTGGACAAGTTCTTGAATTTGTTGTTCAAGAAGAACTTCCGAACGCCACGCAATGCCACAGCCAGCGGAAAGCTTTCGCGGGATCGGCATCAAACGACCTTCTATCTTCGCTGGCTTACATAAATCAGCAAACTGTAAGGCGTCATATTCTGTTTCGAAAGTAACGATCATCCATTCTTTTGACATGATAACTTGCCCCTCACTTGTTTAATTTGCGGAAGAACGCAGCCTTTTCTCTAAATTGGTAAAGGCAATGATAAATAGTAATACAATAGATAAAATGACTGCGATTCGACCAAAACTAGTGGTTCCTTCTGCCGAAGAAGCCAAGCCAAAGTTATGAGCAAAAGCTGCACCCACTAACATTCCAATCACTGTTACTCCGGCATCCGAAGAACCTTGACCCGTCAAAATTAACTGACGAAGCGGACAACCACTAAGCAATACTCCAGCAAAGCCAACCACATACAAACCAAGAATATTCCAAAGATGTTCGGTATGCGCAATGGGCTGATTCACAAAGCTTAAATGAAAATTCCCTGTCGCAAAGTTATAAATTAAAACAACAACGAATAAAGTCAGCACACCAGTGATTCGATTAAAATTCTTCATTAAAAAGATATCACGAATACTACCAGAAAAACAAATTGCGGATAATTGTGCCAAGCCACCAAAGATTAACCCGCCGATCAATGAAATCATTACCGGTGCGTGCATACTTCCTGGACCTTCTTTGCTTACGACAAACAATGATGGAACGATCAAAAATAAAACAAATAAAGCTAAAAAGAAGCCTGGAACCATAAGGCCGCTAGTTGTTTTCGTATCCTGTGGTTTCCCCAAAGTATAACCCTGCTTCAAAAAGAGGCTGCCCGTCAATACCCCGCCAACAAAACCAATCAAGCCAACATAGGCATTCAAATCGCCACCGCTCATTCTAAGAATCATACGAAGCGGACAACCTAGAAAAACCAATGCACCGATCATCATCATGAAACCTAGTAAAAAACGCGTTCCAGTAGAAGAACCGCTTCTTGCTTTAAACTCTTTACGTGGAATCGCCATTAGCATCGCACCAAAAATAATTCCAATAATTTCTGGTCTTAGGTATTGAACGGGCGGAGCCCCATGAAGCTTGGTTGATCCAGCAATATCACGAATAAAACAAGCCACACAAATTGCCATATTTGCAGGATTACCAAAGTAGGCCAGTAAAATAGCGATGAGACCAAATCCCAACCCAACTGTTAAGTACATCTTTTTATCTGCCATTGAATATTACCCCTTTTGACTAATTTTTTGTAAAGCCTTAACTGCTTCCAAAATCTCATGTTCAGTCGTAAAGGAGGAAAAACTAAAACGAACAACTCCTCGTTCCTTCGTTCCCAGCGCCTCATGCATCAACGGGGCACAATGACCACCGGAACGCGTGGCAATTCCATAATCATGAGCCAACAAATCGCTGATTTCTGCAGAATCTCTATTACCAAGATTCACTGACACGATCGGACAACGATTCTTCGTTGTAAAATCGCCATAGACAATCAGATCATTGATTTTTGACACTTCTTCATAAAAAAACTGGGTCAAATAGTTAGTTCTCTTGTTCAATTTTTCGATTGTCTGTTCCAAAATATAGTCGACACCAGCACCTAGTCCAGCAATTCCATGGCCATTCAATGTCCCCGCCTCTAAAGCCGTTGGAAAAATCCCTGGATGCTGCGAATTAAATGTATCAATCCCGCTTCCGCCAACCTTCAGTGGACGCACTGAAATTCCTGGACGCACATACAATCCGCCGGTTCCCTGCGGTCCATAGAGACTTTTGTGCCCAGTAAAACAAAGCAGATCAATATTTAACGCTTGTACATCAATTGGCAGTATCCCTGCCGATTGGGAAGCGTCAACAATCAAATGAAGGTCCTTTTCCCGGCAAATTAAGCTAATTTTCTCCAAATCTACTATATTGCCGGTTACATTGGATGCATGAGTAACAATCATTGACTTTGTATTCTCTTTTACTGCCACACTAAAATCAGCATAATTTAATCGGCCCTTTTCATCAGCTGGGATGATCGTTAACTCCAAGCCCTTCTCTTGTTGCAATCGATAAAGCGGACGCAAAACAGAATTGTGCTCTAAAGCAGTTGTGATGACATGATCCTTCCCTGTGTGTAAGCCTTCGATCGCTTGGTTTAGACTTTCTGTCGCACCTGAAGTAAGTACGATTTGTCGTGCCTGCTCTCCATTGAATAACCGACACAACGAACGGCGCGTCTGAAAAATCACCTCAGATGACCTCAAGGAATCCTCATGAACGCCACGTCCAGAATTCCCAAATTGATGCAACGCAGCAATTACTGCCTCAACCACTACATCAGGTTTCTTTAAAGTTGTTGCGGAGTTGTCTAAATAAATCATTGCTATTTCTCCTCTTATTGTGAACAATTTTCCCTAAGATTAGGGAAAGACGCCATTGAGTAGGAAACATTTTGCGCTTCTTAGAAACTTCTAAGTATGAACTTGTTCACATTCATGTAAAAGCAGTCATAATTTCCTGCATCGTTCCCACCCCCCTAGTATTTCACAACAAAAGCAGCATCGTTCAACAAATCACAATTCAAGTGTAGCGGATAATAAGAACCGCTGTAAAGAGCTAAATTGCGGAGCGTCTTTTTTGAAATCTAAAGTTTTACAAATACTCCGAATCTTTCTCATTGTTTACTTTGGATTTATTCATTTTATTGGTGAATATCTCTTAACTACTTGATACACTATATAAAAAGATACTTGGAGGAACCAAATTGGAAAAAGAAAAAAAGATTTTGCCAGTCGATTTTTTATGGTTGGCACTCTATGCATTTGCAGGGTTTAGTTTGGAATTAATTCTCGGGATGGTCATCAGTGGATTGAGTTTAGTTTTAAGCGCTGTGTTGACGGCAATTTTATGGTCAGCCGTCTCTCTTTTCTTGATTTATTATGCGAAGAGTCGCTTTCACTTTGATGTTTTTAGCATTTCTCGGCCGCTGGAAAAGAAAAACCTTGTACTAATTGTCAGCTTAGTATTTGCTGTGATTGTGGTTTCTACAATCGGCTTTGGCGGGTTTAAACCAGTTGTCGAATTCAATGGTGAACTAAATAAAAGTATGGTCGCCTTTAGTGTTCGCCTACTCTATTATTTCGCCGAATGTAGCTTAATTGTATTAGTGATTGCGTTTGGTCAGAAATTTTTCGAGTCTCAATTTAGGCTATCGGAGCGATTTCCTAGTGGAGGATTATTACTTGCGATCACTTGGGGGCTGATTCATTTTCTACTTCAAGGATTTAGTGGTGGGTTGTATACGATCTTTTTTTCAATAGTCGCCGGATGTCTCTATCTTCTTTGTCAAAAAGATATTCGCTGGACTTATCTTTTCGTGGCGATCGCATTTATACTTTAATCAACTCGATAAATGGGTATTTTATTTAAATTAAAATTCATTGGAGGTTGTCCCCTTGTCTAGTATTATCTTAGGTATTCGCTTTTTATTAGAAGTTGTAACCGTCGGAGGAATTGTCAGTGGAACTTTTATCAAAAAAAACCTGTATCAAAAAATAATCTTTGCTACGTTAGCGATAATTATTACATTTGTCTGGGCGAAATACGGTGCTCCCAAGTCTCCGACAGTCCTGACTGGAAATGCAAAACTAATCCTAGAACTTATCGTTTATTCGCTAGGAACTTTTGCGTATTTCGGGCTCTTTGGCCCCAAGATCGGCACCATTTATTTAGTGATCGCCAGTCTCAATCTATGGTTCATATACCGATTAAACTTACAAGGACATTAGGCGTCCTTGTTTTTTTGACTATTCCTGATTAAAAATTTCATGAGATTTTCGTTGGCAGGCACTCATAATTAAGATATAATTCTACTATTAAAGACCTTTTTACAGGGACTTTGAAAAAAATTGAAGAAGGAGTTGTTTCCCTTGAGAATATTTGAAGGATCTGGTGTTGCTCTAGTTACGCCCATGAAAGCCGATGGTGCTGTTGATTATAAGAAGTTAGAGGAGCTTGTTGAGTGGCAAATCAGCGAAGGAACCGACGCAATCATCGCTTGCGGAACTACTGGCGAAGCCTCCACATTGGCCAATGATGAACATATTGCTGTAATCGAGACAGTCGTCAAAAAAGTCAATGGACGAATCCCAGTCATTGCAGGAACCGGCGTAAACGACACGCAGCATGCCATCGAATTATCGACAGGTGCTGAGAAAGTTGGTGCCGACGCTCTATTGATTGTGACTCCTTATTATAATAAAGCCTCAGATGAAGGCCTCTTTTTACATTACCAAAAAATTGCAGAGAGCGTGAACTTGCCGATTATTTTATATTCTGTGGCCTCACGTACCAATATGAATATCACTCCACAAATGGTGAAACGATTAAGCGAAATTCCTAATGTCGTTGCGATCAAGGAAGCTAGCGGAAATATCTCGCAAATTGCTGATATTGCCCGTTTGATGCCAGAAGATTTCACGATCTATTCTGGAAATGATGATCAAGTCTTACCAATCATGGCTCTTGGTGGAAAAGGTTCTATTTCAACCATTGCCAATATTGCTCCACGGCAAACCCATGAATTGACGCAAGCCTTATTAGATGGCGACTTTTCAAAAGCAAAAGAACTTCAATTGGCACAGATTCCATTAATCCATGCCATTTTCTGCGAAGTAAATCCTATTCCAGTCAAAACTGGTGTGGGGCTATTAGGAAAAATTGAACCAAACTTCCGCCTTCCTCTTTCAGCGGCGAAAGCAGAAACTGTAGAAGGTTTGAAAAAGGAAATGGCTGCTTATGGTTTGGAGGTTGCTAAATGATTGATATTATCTTAAACGGCGCCAATGGCCGCATGGGACAAGTCCTACAAGCCATGATCGCTCAGCAACAAAATATGCAAGTCGTTGCGGGAATTGATCGCGAGGTCTTCAAAGCAGACTTCCCTACTTTTCAAACAATCGCCGATTGTCAGGTACATGCAGACGTAGTCATTGACTTTTCACACTATACCGCAGTTCCGGCTGTTCTAGATTATTGTGGAGAAAAGAAAATTCCAGTTGTTGTAGCCACGACCGGGCTGACTGATGAAGTAAAAGAACAACTAGCTAAAACGGCAGAACAAACAGCGGTCTTCTTTTCAGCCAATATGTCTTTAGGAATTAATCTTTTGGCAAAAGCAATTCGCGAGATCACACCAGTCTTAGAGGATGAATTCAATATTGAAATCGTGGAAAAACACCACAATCAGAAAAAGGATTCTCCAAGCGGCACTGCCCTCTTATTGGCCGATGCGGTCAATGATGCGGTGAAAGAAAAGAAAACCTATATCTATGGGCGCCATGGCAATGATTTAGAAAATCCTTTATCAGAATTAGGCATCCATGCTGTTCGCGGCGGTACGATTCCCGGTGAACACACGGTAATCTACGCTGGACCTGACGAAGTGATCGAGTTGAATCATTTGGCTTTATCGCGAAATATTTTTGCTAGCGGAGCAGTGAAAGCTGCAAAATATATCAGTGACAAGTCCACTGGTTTATACGATATGGAAAAATTGATCGATGAAAAATAATAATTAAAAAAATGACTGTCAGTCCAACTTTTGGCAGTTACAATTGAATTTTTATTAAGTCATGAATCATTGATTAATTTTAATTCAAGATCTTTAGTTGGATGATATACGTGGCGAAAATAAAACGTATTTTTCGCCTTTTGAAAAATAATTACCTTAGTATGAGATAGGAGCAGATTCAATGACTTTAACCGATCCTTATGAAATTGCAAAATATATTAAGAATGCCGAAAAAATGACTCCTGTAAAAGCCTATGTTCAAGGCGATTTAGCAGGCATCACCAAAGAAAAAGTTCAGTTTTTCGGTCAAGAACAAACCTGGATCTTGATTGGTGAAAGTCAAGCGGTACAAGAGGTTTTAAACGAAAATCAAGCAAAAATCAGTGATGTGCATGTAGAGAACGATCGCAGAAATTCAGCAATCCCAATGCTGGATATCTCAACGGTCAATGCACGGATCGAACCAGGCGCGTTGATCCGTGACCGTGTAGAGATCGGTGATAAAGCCGTCATTATGATGGGGGCAATCATTAATATCGGTGCATCCATCGGTGAAAGCACCATGATCGACATGGGTGCGATTCTTGGCGCACGTGCAACGGTCGGGAAACATGCCCATATCGGAGCCGGCGCCGTGTTGGCTGGTGTCCTTGAGCCACCTAGTGCTTCCCCTGTTGTTGTAGAAGATAATGTTTTAATTGGTGCCAATGCGGTTGTTTTAGAGGGGGTCCGTATCGGGAAAGACGCCGTTGTTGCAGCGGGAGCGGTCGTTACTAAAGATGTGCCTGCTGGTGCGGTTGTTGCTGGTACACCCGCCAAGATTATCAAAATGAGGGATGAGATTGATCCTGGCAAAACCGAATTCTTAGATGACTTAAGATAAACGAAAAAGAGTCTCTGTCACTTTCATTTGGAAATGACGAGATTCTTTTTTTACTCTCTATTTATAAACAGCCTGCTATCATTTGACAAAATCAAAGCATTTTTTGAAATCTACACAGGATATTTGAATGGAATGTCGTTTTTTTAATTGAAATAACCTCTTTTATCGTATTCTTACTGATTTTTTTACGAAGTATGCTATAATACTATCGGATTAGAACAACTCTTAAAAGAAAGCGACTGAATTATACTCGTGAATTTAAAAAGTATCAAAAAATCAATCAAAAATCGTAACAAACAAATCAGCAAAACCTTTGCTCAAGTGGAAAGTACACTTGCCGACCACATCCACAGTGATGTAAAAATTTATTTTGACAAAGTAAATACACATCAAATTCATCTTGATGAAAAAACACCTGACGGTAAGACACGTCATATCCAAAGTGCAGAGCACGATCATTCATTTAAAGAGTTAGTTGATTCACATATTAAGAAACCGCAAACCAACACATTGAATCAATTAACCAACAGTATTTACAATTTATGGTCAGAAAGCTTTAAAACTGAAGCACCTGCTGCCGAGCGTGAAGATACGGATAAAGCAGCAGAACTGGCTCAAGATATCTTGGCGGACGTGGTCAAAGAACCTGCGAGCACAGCGGTAACTGCGGAACAAGCTGACGCGTTAAATCAATCGTTGAAATCAAAAGCAAACTACTCTGCTGAATGGTCGGATGCTGATAAAACGATCGAAGTCTTCTATAACCCACCAAAAAAAGACCGTCAATTATTAGCGACGGTCGCAGCAGATCAAACAATTACTTATACGGACGCACTAAATACTAAACGCGTTATGAAAAAAGAATTACCTGATATGATCGCAGCAGTTTTAGCATAGTCAAAACCCATCGTCCAAAATGACGATGGGTTTTTAAGTTTATTTCTTTAGTACCCCGTGGAAAAAAAGCTGAATAGCTTGCTCCAAATCTTCTTGACGCACCTCTGCGGGTGAGTCCAAATAAGCCGATATCAAAATAAACAATTGACGAACAGCAAAATTCGGATCGACGGAGGTCCTTATCTGAGCCTCCCCTTCAAATAGGTTAAGAAACGGCTGCTTATAAGATTCCTGCCACAGTGAAAATAATTGTTTGGCTGTTTCAGGATTCAACGTATGCTGAATATCGTGCATCATCATAAACAAGCTAAAGGGGTGCCTTTGTTGCAAATAGAAGGCCATCGCTAAGATTTTCTCCTCAAAATTGGTATTTATCTCAGCTAATTCTGTTAGGTTTTTCCCAACTTCTCTTGCTAGGCGCTGCATGACTTGGAAGTAAATTTCCTCCTTATTTTTGAAATGATAATAAATATTGGGTTGGGTAATGTCAAGAATTTTCGCGATTTGCCGAGTAGACGTGTCATTGTATCCCTGTTTCATAAATAATTCTTCGGCAACATCTAAAATCTCTTCATACATGGAATCGCCTCTTTTTTCTTTGATACGACTATTATACGCGATAATCCTACTTATTCTCTTCTGAAATATTCTTTTCTGTTAATATCCCATCTTTCATTTCCAAAATTCGATCACAGAATTTCACCAAACGAGTATCATGGGTAACCATGATCGTTGCTTTATTCTTTTCTTTTGTCTCTTTGGCTAAAATTTTCACGACTTCATACGCCTTTTCGGAATCTAAACTAGCGGTTGGTTCATCGGCTAAAATAATTGTCGGATCATGATACAACGCCCGGGCAATTGCGACCCGTTGACGTTCCCCTCCAGAAAGATCTTCCGGATATTTATTTGCTAAGCTAGCGATTCCCAACTGCTCAAACAAGTTAGTTGCTACTTCTGTATTGTTATTCTTATTCACTTTATCAACCAATTTCAGTTGCTTTTTAACCGTTAAAAATGGGACGAGATTAGAGGCTTGTAAAATAAAGCCAATTTCTTTAAAACGTAATTTTGCTCGCTCTTTTTCTTTCTTCTCACTGAAGTCTTCATCATTAATCAACACTTCGCCTTTTGATGGTGATTGTAGTCCTCCGGCAATCGTCAGAAATGTACTTTTCCCGGAACCAGAAGGACCGATGATCGCAACAAATTCTCCTTTTTCTACAGAAAAATTGGTTTCCTTCAGTGCCTCAATCGTTGAATCGCCATCTTTAAACGATTTTTCTACCTGTTTAAATTCAATTGCACTCATGTTTCTTCCCCCTATCCGATTGCTTTTAGTGGATCGATTTTAACGATGGTTCGTACTGAGAAAAACGCACCAATCAATGCGACTAAGATCATTAACACGCTGATTCCACCAAAGAACAGCATATTTACTTGGAACGGAACGGCATCCGGTAGTATCAGCGCGGTTCCTAGTGTCGCAGCCAATCCAATCACCACTCCGACAGTTGCCAATAAGAACGTTTGAGCGATTACGGAGTTAGAAATATAACGACTAGAAATTCCCTGGGCCTTCATAACACCAAAAATTTCCGCTTTTTGCATGGTCAGCACGTAAATAAAAATTCCTATGACGATCGCAGCAATCACAATCAAGAAACCGATCATAAAACCAAAGGTTAAAACTTGTGCGCTATATCCAGGCAACTCATTGATAAAGCTCTTAATACTCGTTTTTTCTAAATCATCTGGAATTGAGTCCACCTTGCCTCGGGTAATAATGGCATTGATTCTGGTATTCTCACTTGTTCCCTGCGTTTCAAACCGAATTTCTTGGTAAGCGCCAATGGTCGTATATAGGACGGGCGCAACATTGAACTTCGCATTGTCGGTGAAGCCGACGATTTTCAATGTTTTATCATTCCCTGCCATTTTAACTGTTTCACCGAGTTTTAAATCATATTCATCCTTCAATGAGCTATCTGCTACGGCTTCGTCATCCGAAGAAAACATTTTGCCACTGGTCAGCTTTGGTGCTAAAAATTGATCCTTATCGATCCCCAAAAAGCTGACATCAATTTTTTCTCCACTGTCCCCTTTTATGACTCCCGCTGTTTGAGCAAGATAGGCTTTTTCATCCGCCTTGACATCATCAAAGGTTTTCAAAGGAATCATCGACATATTTAAGTTGTTATTCGCTTCTTCCGTAAGCAAAATAGTATCAGCATTCCACTTGTCTACCGCTGTTCGATTATCCTGTGCCAGCCCATAGGCTAAACCAGTCAGAAAGAACACCAGATAGGCAATCAAAAACATGACACCCATCACTAACGTATAGCGTAATTTTGAGTGCTTAATTTCATTAATTGCTAGAAACATAAAAAAGACCTCCACTTATCACTTGATAAAATTACCGTAACACGATTTATTTTTGAAAGAAAATTATTTGCTTAGCAAGTGATAAGTGAATCATTGGCAGTCACTATGACTCATGTGTAATAACCACTCTGGTAAACTGGACATTCCCTGTCAAGATTTATCTTGTATACTAGATATAAAGGAGGTCAAAATAT
This sequence comes from Enterococcus sp. DIV0756, assembly GCF_051710745.1. Taxonomy (NCBI): domain Bacteria; kingdom Bacillati; phylum Bacillota; class Bacilli; order Lactobacillales; family Enterococcaceae; genus Enterococcus; species Enterococcus sp. DIV0756. The sequence goes on from NZ_JBIOLF010000002.1 coordinate 141,300, forward strand.
GAACATCAAACAAGAAATTGAACAATCCGTTGGTAGCAATAATCACGTTCAATTAAACAACATTGAAATTGATCCAAAATCGATAAAAGCGCTTATGATAAATGAGGTTGTTCCTGCCGATCCTCAAAATGATTTTTACGGTTCAGAAAATGCCGCTTACATGGAAACCACCATTCCATTATTTCGACAAGCCGGTATCGATGTTTCCACCATTCAAGAAATTTTAGCACAGGGCATTTATCTAACCAATGCGATCAAGTTCCCTAAATCAGAAACGACCATTGATAATGATAGTATTGAGAAAAGTTTGCCCTATTTGGAAAAGGAATTAACACTTTTTCCAAATGTTCAAGTAATCATGCTAATGGGCGATGTTGCAAAAAAATGCTTTAACCGAATCACTAAAAAGGCGACAAAAAGAAATGCTGTCCCTGCCATCTCCACCTATAAAATCCGAAAAACTGAACTCTACTATCAAAATATTCGAATCATGCCCTCCTACATCATGACGGGTAAAAATATTTTGATTGAAAAATCAAAGGTTCAAATGGCTGCAGAGGATCTTGCTAGTATGCTTGAGATAATCTCTAAATAAATTAAATAGCCGAACACGCCTTCACTTTCATTCCAGAAAGTAAAAGCGTGTTCGGCTTTCATTTTGTAACGTATTTTCTCGAAAAACTTTACAAATTACTAGCAGCTATTCCAATCATCCTTTGTAGTGCTTGGATAAAAATGTTCGCATGTACATCGGTGTATGCCCAGTAATTCTTTCAAAATCATCAGTAGTCGCCCTTAGCATTCCCAGAGCCCCTCCATGATACATGGAGGCTAACTCATCCCCATCATCCGGATAAATTTCCGCGAATTTCGTTAGAATGACCGGCTGATAGCCAATCTTCTCGCCAGTAACTTCACTCATGATTTCACTTAGTTCTATCATCGAGTAATTCTCCAGTTGGCTTAGTAAATAGCTCTGCCCACTATCTCTGAGGCTAGGCGTTACAGCCAGTTTTGCTAGGGCTTCTGCACTGTTGTCTAAAGAAATAAACGATAACTTCTCTTTACCGATTGGATAGATAATCTTTCCCCGTTCGATCAATTCAGGTAAATAAGGAATCAAAGGGTCCGCATATAACGTGTTTTTGACAATTGTATAGGCTAGTTCAGCCCCCGCTAAGCGTCTTGATGCATAACCATAATAAGGTGACATTGTAAAAGGATTCTTTTCTTGATCAGCAAAGAAGCTGACAAAAATTATTTTTGTGACCTTCGCATTACGCATAGCCACCAAGGTATTTTCTAATTCAAGTACGCGTTGAACAACATCGTAGGTTTTGCTGGGAATGTAGATTAGTAAATCAATCCCCTGCAAGGCTTCCGTCATGATTCCAATGCCTGAATACTCAATCTGTTTCACAGTGATTGCTTTTTCCTGTAAGCTTTTAGCCTTTTCCATCGAATGAACAAGCGCAACAATCTCTTCCACATGTACCAATCCGGCTAGCTCGTTTATGACACGGCTGCCTAAATTTCCAGTAGCGCCAGATACAGCATAGTGCATTCTTTTCCATTCCTTCCTTTAATCAAGAAGCTCTTTAAGGCCTGCTTCTATACTCCGTAGTGGTCTTCCTAAGGCCTTTTCAAAATCCGTAGAAGTAACATCTAATTGATCATTTTTAATATCATATTGAAAGGTTAAGAATATCTCTGCGACTGATTCAGGCACCCCGTTAGCAACTAAGTTAGCAATAAAGCCTTGATCATCTGAGCTTATTATGTCAACCGTTTTTCCTGTTGCAGTTTCTAAAGCTTTCGCTAAAACTTGATAATCTACAGGTTTACCGGATAACTCAAGAATTGCTGGAAAATCTGCACCCAAAAGAGCTTTTACAGCAACCTCTGCGTATTCTTTTTTCAGTGCCCACCCAGTCTTACCGTTTCCAGCCGCATAAACAAATTTCCCGCTATTCAGAGCCGCTTCTACTAATGGCAGCTCATTTTCTAAATACCAATTATTACGTAAAAACGTATGTGGGATGCCTGTTTTTTCAATCAATCGTTCTGTAAAAAGATGGTCTGCTGCTAAAGGACTAGTCGCTTTATCCGCCTTAGCAAAACTTGTATAAGCGATATAAGATACACCCGCTTCTTTAGCCGCTTCTACTACATTTGCATGCTCCTGCTGACGATTTCCAGGTGCACCGGAAACAAACAACAACCGATCCACCCCTTCAAGCGCTCTTTCCATAGAATCCTTATCTCCATAATCGCCAACTCGAACATTTATACCCGCTTTTTTTAATGCAGCGGCCTTAGTTTCACTTCGAACCATGGCAAAAATATTCTCGGTCGGCACATTCTCTTTCAGAAACTCTAACGCATAGTTGCCAAATCCACCGGTTGCTCCTGTTACTAAATAATTCATATCCTCTACCCCTTTTCGTTTGCTGTACATTTATAATTTACACCTATAATCATAAGTAGTATGATAAGATATGTCAAGAAAGAAAATTACAAAAGGAGCTGAGGTCATGAAATACTCGCTACAATTCAGTGATGCCATCCATATCCTTGCTTATATCGAAATCTGCAAAGGAACTGACACGCTGTCCAGTGAGATGATTGCTAGAAGTGTGGAAACAAATCCAGCAAATGTTCGAAAAATCATGAGCCAACTAAAAAAAGCTGGACTAATCCTCACCCAAATTGGCAAGCCAAACCCTACTCTAGCCAAATCACCTGACGAAATAACTTTGTTAGAAATATATAAAAGTATCGAAGGCAACACCAACTTAATTCAAATAGATCCAAAAACAAATCCAAATTGTATCGTTGGCGCAAATATTCAAGAAGTACTAAGCGAAAAATATACTGAGCTGCAAAAAAAAGTTGAAGAAGAAATGAATGAGATTACACTTGATACCTTAATTCATAAGATCGCCCAGCTAGAACTTGAAAAAAGACCCGAAAATAGGAAGCTAGTTCAAGACTTTTTATAAGTATGAAAATAAGTGGGTTTCCTATGATATAGGAAACCCACTTATTTTGAATACTCTATTTCACATTTTACTCATTCAAGCATCATTACTACGATTGCTTTATACGCTTTAACGCATCTTTAGAACCCGAAAACAACTGCCTACATCAAACAATTGCAGAAAGAAATTAATACTAACAAAACAATGAAGCGTCTACCGTTTAAAAGTGCACATGCTTAAAGCTTGTGTCCTAAATTTTAGATACGCCGACTCATTTGAAGGACAGCCACTTCACGGCGAATATCTTCTAAAACTTCATCTCCAAAAATACTAGAAGGAACCATGATTCGTTTACTGATTTTCTCAAAATCAATCACATGCCGCAGTTGTTCAGGAATCAAATAAATCGTATCATCATCGAACTTCTTGATATTGTCTAGAAAGTTTGACTTAACCAAATAATTATTACCAAAATACTCCTGCATCCGATTGACCGGTTCACGATACTGAGAAAGTACAAACATCCGACTATCAGGACTGCTTACCACAGTAGAAGGTAAAATAAACATCACTTTTTGTTTTTGATACTCTTCGCTATTCCCCATCTTTTTCTCTCCTTTAACCTTTCCCGCCAACATTTAGCTTTTCATAATTCTGATTACAGTAACTCGTTTATCTCCTAAATTGGGCATCATACAACGCGCGATAGGCTCCGCCTTTAACCATTAATTCTTCATGGGTCCCCTGCTCTACAATACCTTCAGGGCTAACGACAACGATACGAGTGGCATGTTTAATCGAGGCTAAACGATGAGCGATGATCATGGTTGTTCGCCCTTTCGCTAGTGAATTCAAGGAGTCCTGAATCACCTGTTCTGTTTCGGTATCTAAGGCAGAAGTCGCTTCGTCCAAGATCAAAATGGGCGGATTTTTCAGAAACATTCGGGCAATGGCTACCCGTTGTTTTTGTCCCCCAGAAAGTTTCACACCCCGCTCACCAATTTGAGTATCAATTCCCTCAGGCATTTCTTCCAATACACCATCAAGATGGGCTAGTTTGGCTGCTGCTAAAATATCCTCATCACTAGCATCTAACCGTCCATAAGCAATATTTTCCCGGATACTCCCTGGAAACAGGAAGACATCCTGTTGCACAATCCCAATCTGATTTCGTAAAGAGGCTAACGTCATCTCGCGAATCGCTATATCATCGATGGTAATTTTCCCACTGGTTACCTCATAAAAACGCGGAAGTAAATTGCACAATGTCGTTTTCCCAGAACCACTTTGGCCGACGAAAGCTACTGTTTCCCCCTTTTTAATAGAAAGATTGATGTGATTTAACACCTTTTTCCCATCTGCATAGGAAAATGATACATCCTCGTAGTTGATATCTCCTGACAGATGATTCACCTCTATTGCATTTGGCAGGTCAACGATATTCGGCTTTTTATCCAATTCTTCGGTCAGACGCTTAAACCCCGCAATACCTTTTGGATAGCTTTCAATCATATTATTTACTTTTTCAATTGGACGAATAAAAACATTGGCTAATAAGATGAAACCGACAAATTGCCCATTCGTTAATTCTCCTTGAATGACATAGTACGATCCAAAAATCAACGTAAACAAGTTAATCAGACGTATGAGTAAATAATTATAAGCCGAACTAATCGCCATTACCCGATAGAAAATAATCTTTGATTTACGGTATGCTTCGCTCAAGCCTCCAAACTTATGGTATTCATGTTCTTCATTAGCAAAAGATTGAGTTACGCGAATTCCGCTAACCGAAGCTTCTACTCCCGCATTAAATTCTCCTAAATTTTCATAAATCCGCGTGTTTACATTGGTCATTTTCTTATTAAAAAATACGAGAGCGACCGTAATCAGCGGCAACAATGCAAATGTTGCAATAGCCAATTTTACATGCGTGTTAAGCATCAGTAAAAATGACCCCACCAGCGTCATGATCGTAATAAATACATCTTCTGGACCATGATGAGCAACTTCTGATATTTCAAACAAATCAGTGGTCAAGCGGCTGATCAGTTTCCCAGTTTTTTGATTGTCGTAATATTCATAGGGCTGCGTCTGCAAATGGGCAAATAATTCCCGCCGCATGTCCGTTTCGATGTTGACCCCTAATTTATGCCCGAAGAAGACCACGATATATTGCAAGATCGTATTCAACACATAGAATAAAAAGAGTGCGAGACAAGCCATAAGCACCACGCGAAACTCTTTTTGCGGCATGATTTTATCAATCACCTGATTCACAGCCACCGGAAACGCCAACTCTAAAAGACCGGCGAATACCGCACAGGTAAAGTCCAAAATAAACAATTTTTTATAAGGACGATAATAACTAAAAAAACGCTTTAACATGTTTTTCTCCTTTTCGATAAAACTGGATAACTCCACTCATTATAGCAAAAAGTCAGTCTTGATGGCTTTTTCCATAAAATAATTCGAACAATTTCACCACGAAGCATTTTTTGCATCAAACAATAAGTTAATTCAGAAAAAACACAACACTAAAACAATCGTAATTTCTTTTTTGTCTTGAGTGAAGAAGAAAAATAGATCTGCTGTTTCCTTGTTTAAAGAAAACGAAAAAATTTGCGAATATTTCTTTACTAGCTTTCTACTTTCTCACAGGTAGATCCTATTAACTCTCCCTTGAACAAATTCTAGCCGTACTTTTTTTCCTCTTAAGAAGTGGTAATACCTGAGATAGTAACTGCCATCCTGTTTCTCTAAAGGGAGCTCTTTTCCGTAAAAATACTAAAAAAGATTCTCTTCCACACCAAGAATACCTGCTTTAGATACTCTTACTGTAAAAAAGAACCTTATTATTTCCCTGATAATCCGGTGAACACACATAGGAAAAAGTTGTTTAGATTAAAAAGTAATGACTTCTTCACTTTCTGCATCAAAGAAATGACTTTTACTAATGTTGAATGCCAGCTCTATTACCACGCCTGGTTCGTGGAAATCGCGAGCATCGACACGTGAGATAAATTCCGTATCCCCTGTTTTCGTATATAGCATCGTCTCTGCTCCCAGCAATTCCGATACCACCACATTTGCTCGGACTGTCGAATCGGGCGCTGCATCAATAGCGATTGGTTCCGTGTGAATGTCCTCTGGCCGAATCCCAAAGATTACTTTTTTACCTTCATAGCCTTTTTCGACCAGCGCTTTATTTTTACCTTCGGGAACGCGTAACCGTAGACCTTTCCCGTCAGTGATATAGCCATTTGCTAAGGTCACTGGGAAGAAATTCATCGCTGGTGAACCAATAAAGCCTGCTACAAACTTATTCTTCGGTGTGTTGTAAACTTCTTGAGGCGTACCAATCTGTTGAATCAGTCCATCCTTCATAATAACGATTCGATCAGCCATCGTCATTGCTTCCGTTTGATCATGTGTGACATAGATTGTTGTTGTATTTAATCGGCGATGTAGTTTCGCAATCTCCGCACGCATGGCGACCCGAAGCTTTGCATCTAAATTAGATAAAGGCTCGTCCATCAAGAAAACTCGTGCGTCCCTGACAATCGCACGACCTAAGGCAACCCTTTGACGCTGCCCTCCTGAAAGTCCTGAGGGCTTACTTTGCAGGTATTCAGTTAGTCCCAATATTTCTGCCGCATTTTCCACACGTTCTTTGATTTCAGCTTTTTCAAATTTTCGCAGTTTTAAACCAAATGCCATGTTATCGAAAACCGTCATATGAGGATAGAGTGCATAATTTTGAAAAACCATTGCGATATCACGATCCTTTGGCGCAACATCATTCATTCGTGCACCACCGATCTTGAACTCCCCTTCACTAATATCTTCTAGTCCGGCAACCATCCTTAAGGTAGTTGATTTTCCACAACCAGATGGACCAACGAAAACGATAAACTCTCGATCTTTGATCTGCAAATTAAAGTCCGTTACCGTATAGTTTTCGTTGCTTTCATATTTTTTATAAATGTGATTTAGCTCTAATTCAACCATTTTCCATCTCCCGTTTCTTTATGCCTGAGTCTTGGCAGCTAATGGATTTTTGATGCTTCTCTTATTTGGGTATTCACTATTTTTTTTGGAGGATTTTCTCGACAAATTGACTTTTCTCATGAAAATAGGCCATTAAATTATCCGCGTGTTTCACTGCTAATACTCTTTTCAATTGCGCATACTCCTTGACTGCTTCTGGATGCGTTCTCAGATAATCCCGAAATTCTATATGATAACGATACGGGGGACTTCCCCACACACAAACATACAAGTGATATGCCATGAATTCATCTTTGTAGGATCGCTCAAAAACTTCACGTCCCTCAACACCTTGATTTCCCACATGAATATAATCAAGACGATTCGTCAATTGTCTTTTTATATCAGGAAATTCTTCCATTGAAGAAATCACGATATCAATATCTAGAATAGGCTTACCAGCCAAACTGGGAACCGAGGTACTCCCCACGTGCTCTATGCTAACCACAGAATCAGCTAGCTCTTTATTTAACATTTTTTTGATAGCCGTAAATTGCTTAGGCCATTCCTTGTCATAGTCAACTACCTGAACTGTTTGCCTCACTGTCATTTCTCTCCTTGAATAAAATTCCTAGATCGAGCGACCCTTTCATCAAATTAGCTTTTCTCTCGTATGATGACATAGTAGTATCTTTTCAAAAAGAATTATTGAAGTCTTAAAATACGCCATTTTTCAAAAAAGTGATTTTCTTGATCGCACACTAGGCAGATCATTTAGACTATCTGGCGACTTCAGTATTTCTCTAAGAATGTTCAACATCTAATCAATAGAACGAATCTGTCCTTAGTTGCCAAAACCATCTAACGCCATCAAATGATACGAACCATTGATCTTAGCAAGTTCATTCAAATCACACTTCGGTTCACGTTCATAGGTGAGCAAGCCATTGATTTCTTGTTCAACGTCGCTTAGCTGCGTATAGCAATATCCCCAAAGACTTTTTGAAGCAAATACAGCTTCCATCACTCGACGATACTCTCGTAAGAAATCCTCCTCATTTTCTGCCGAGGTATATCCCCAGCCGGGTTGTCCAGAAACGTCAAAACCAATACCGCCAAACTCTGTTAATAAAATTGGTTGATTTTGATAAGAGAACCCATTAGCAAATATCGGCCATGGTGAAGACCGTCTGGTGATTAATTTTTCAACCGTTGAGAGACTGTCCATAAAATGCAGGTATTTTTCTTTTTCCTCTTCTTCACCATGCGCATAGTTATGAACGGCAACTATATCAGTATCTGTCAGTGCCCAACCATCGTTTGAAATGACTAAACGCGTAGGATCAAGCGATTTTAGATAGTGATACATCGTTTGAGTATAGTGCTGTTGCTGACGATTAAAGGAAATATTTGGTACTCCCCAACTTTCATTCACTGGTACCCAAGTGATAATCGATGGATGATTGTAATCACGACGAATAATATCCGACCATTCTCCCACTAACCGTTCAGCGGAATCATGGTTGTAAATCGCAGGTGCAGCACATTCCCCCCAAACAATGAAGCCAAGTTTATCCGCCCAATAAAGAAAACGCGGGTCCTCTACCTTTTGATGTTTCCGACAGCCATTAAAGCCCATTTTCTTTGCTAACTCGATATCCCTAACAAAATCAGCATCCGTTGGAGCAGTCAGTAATCCGCTTGGCCAATACCCCTGATCCAAAACCAATTTCTGATAATAAGGTTTATTGTTTAAAAAAACCATTCCATCTTCTGTATGAATCTTACGCAATCCAAAATAGCTGGAAACCTTATCCTCCGTTTGACCTTCTGTATTCAGACAGAAAGTAACATCAAATAAATTAGGGGTCTCCGGTGTCCAAGTCCACCCTTCACTATGATAATTCGTTCGAAAAATGTGATTCTGAATCAGCTCCACATCAAATATCGTTCTTTCAGCGACAACATCCACCGTTCCCGAAGCAATGAAATTTTTTCCGTAACTAATTTCGTAATTCAATGAAGCTTTCGGATGAATCGCAGGGAATTCCACATCGAAGGAAACCTTTCCTTCATCAAACAACGGGGTGATGCGGACATCTTTGATATAATTCATTGGAACGATCTCTAACCAAACGGTTTGCCAAATTCCGGTAGAGTTCGTATACCAGATGCCTCGAGATTCATCTTCCCAGAACTGTTTGCCACGCGGGATCGACTCATCATAATGACTGTCAAAAGCTCGCACACTGATTTCTTGTGTGGCAGCTTCATTCAATTGATCTGTAATGTCGATTGAAAAACTAGTATTCCCGCCAATATGATGACGGACATGCTGCCCATTGACATATACCTCCGCTTCATAATCCACCGCACCGAAATGTAGAATGACACGCTCATTTTTTTCTGCCTGTACCTCGAAGGTCCGTTTGTACCAAACAATATCATGGGGGGTACGATCATTAATCCCACTTAATTCTGATTGATAGACAAATGGCACGTTGATTGTGCCATCTAACTTCTTACCAGCATACCAGTGTTCTCTTTTTCCTCGGTCATCATCATCAAAAGCGAATTGCCATTCGCCGTTTAAATTTATCCAAAAATCTCTAACAAATTGCGGACGCGGGTATTCATTTCTATTCATTCTCTACTCCTACTCTTGCTTAACCAGTCTGACTGCTTAAGCGTATACTTTTATTTTTTGCTAGCAGGATCACTGCCGCCGACATTCCTAAAACTAAGCTGATCACATCAAAAATCACATATGAAAATAATGCTTGGATTAATAAAACAACCCCGATGGACTTAACCACCTGATCATCCTTAACATATTTCTGACTGGCAATTAGATTAAACAACCCTAACCCAATCAGTAATGTCCCAAATCCACAAATAAACAAAAAAGCATTGCCAAAAAGGGCATTTATTCCGTGATACTGCTTACTGAAACTACTTGTATTATTATTGGCAAAAAACTCCTGATAAACACCATAAAACAAAATCGTAATAAGACCATCTATCACCTGCCAAATCCCCATAATCTTTATCAACGTTCGTTCTTTTCTTCGACTCATAAGATTATCCTTTCACTCCGGCTGAAAGTGACATTGATTGTAAGAAATACTTCTGTGCAAAAAGATACAAAATGAATGTCGGAACAATCGCAATCAATGCCCCGGCCATCAATAAACCAGGCTTCACATCATACATTCCCTGCAGCAATTGCAGACCCGCAGTAATCGGCATCCGCTCTACATCATTAAACACAATCGAAGGCCACAAGAAATCGTTCCACGAACCCGTAAATGAAAACAAAGCGACCACTAACAAAACGGGCTTTACTAATGGCAGAATAATCTTTGTAAAAATAGTGAACTCACCTGCACCATCAATTTGAGCCGCCTCATCAAAATCTTTTGGAATATTATCCATAAATTGCCGAACCAAAAAAATATTGAACACTCCAGAAGCAGCCGGAACAATCATTGCCATCGGTGTATTCACCCAGCCAAAAATATCAACAATTTTATAAAGGGGAATCAAATTCACCACTGAGGGAAACATCATTGTCACTAACAAAAAAGAAAATAAAACATTTTTCCCCTTAAAATTCAATCGACTGTAAGCAAAAGCTGAAAAAGATACTACGAACAATACCAATATTGTATGAACCACTGCGATAAACATCGAATTTAAGAACCACCTTAATAACGGCGCACTAGTATTATTAACAAGTAAATTTGTATAATTGCTCATCACCCATTCTGCGGGCATAATTTTAAACCCGCTAGTCATGATTTCTCCATGAGATTTAAAGGAAGTGAAAAAGCCATAAAGCAGAGGCAACATCCAAATGATCGCCATAACAAACAAAAATAGAAAAGCAACGATTCTTGTACCTGATTTTTTCCTCATTATTCCTTCCCTCCTAATCCTTGTTTCTCAACAAGACAAACTGAATAGCAGAAACGACCATGATACACAATCCTAAAATCACGGCTAAAGCAGAAGACATCCCTGCGATTGACTGTCCAGAACCAAAGGCATTTTGCTGAATATACATTAAAAGGACTCGTGTCGAATCATTTGGACCGCCTTTAGTTACCATTAATGGTTGGCCATAGACGTTAAATTGAGAAATCGTTGTCATTACAACCGTATATAAAATTTGACCCTTAATTGCTGGTAGTGTAATCTTAAAAAACTTTTGTACCGAAGTTGCACCATCAATATCCGCTGCTTCATAAAAATCTTTCGATATCCCGTTTAATGCTGCTTGATAGATGATCATGTTTTGTCCAATCACCCACCAGACAGTGACAACTACTAAAGTTATCCATGCATATGGTTGAATCCCCACCCAAGGAATATCCGTTCCTAGAAGATGGTTAATCGGACCGAAACTAACATTGAACATCATCGTCCAAAGAATCGCCACCGCTGAAATCGCAAATAATGAAGGTAGGTAAAACAATGATTGGAAAACTTTCCAAAATTTTGGCTTTGCATTTAAGGCAGCCGCTAGCAATAAAGGAACAATAATACAAAATGGCACGGTAAAGATAACAAATAAAACAGTATTTTTCAGACCAATTCGCAACTGTTCATAAAAGATCGAATCCTGATTAAAAAGGATTTCTTTATAGTTAGCGAATCCCACAAATTCTGGTGAACCGACTAGATCCCAATCCGTAAAAGATACGATAACACCAAAAACTGAAGGAATCAGAAAGAAGATCAAAAAGATAATTAAATGAGGTGCTAGAAACAACCAGGGCTTCATCGCAAGTTTTATCTGCTTTTTGGGCTTGGACTTTTCGGCTACTGACATCATAATGCTTACGTCCTTTCATATAAGGAAGAAAATCGTGATCTCAGATTAAAGCCTCTTCTTAGACCACGACTTCTTTACTTATTTATTGGTTTTATCTTTCGCGATTTTTTCTTTCACTTCTTTTTGCATACCTGCTGTAAAATCTTTTACCGATTTTTTACCGAAAATAGTATCAAAACCGTTTGTTTCAAGGTATTCAGAAACGTATCCGTTGTATTTATAATCAAAGATCGTTAGTGTATCACGTTCTTTTGGATCATTCATGTATAATGATTGTGGCATTTTTTTATATTCTTCATTATTTAAGATATCTAGTGATGCAGGATTCTGACCAGCCTTAGCCCATTCTAGAGAATTCGTACGCAGCCATTCAATAAAGTCCATGATTCCTTTCGTCTTAGCATCTGAACGATCTTCATTATTGAACATGACGAATTGATGTGATGAAGACCAATTGACGGCTTTACTCAAGTCATCTGATAACTGAGGTGAATTAGTAAATCCCCATTCAAATTCTGCTTCATTGATTGTATTTTGAGCCCAAATTCCTTCTGGCAAGAAAATCGATTTTCCAGATACAAATATTTGTGTTGCATCTTCCCCGTCCTTATTTGTAATGCCCATTTCGTAAAGGTCACGCCATTCATTGATCGAGTCTTTTGAAGCCGCCGTGTCTAAAGTTGGATCAATGCCGTTTTCAGATAATTGCCCTCCTTTTTGCTTTAAAACAGAAAGAAAATTCGGTTTAACCCAGGTTTCACCAATAGCAGAAATATTATCCGCTTTTGCTTTCTTGCCTGCTTCTATGATTTCGTCAAATGTTACAATCTCATCATCTAAAGCAGTCGGACAATACTTCTTCACCAGAGCTTTGTTATAGTAGGTACCCCAAGAGTGAATATCTAATGGAAGTCCATAACGTTTCCCATCCAATTCTCCCATGCTCCAAGCAGCCTCAACATAGTTTTCAGCCTTTACCTCTGGATAATCGCCTAGCACATCATCATAAGTTGTCAGCATGTCATTGTCTTTATATTGTTGGATTCGTTCCGCGTGTACAATGTTCAAGTCTGGAATGTTTTTCCCTGAACTTACCACTGTCGGAATTTTTTTATACATATCCACTTCTTTCATGGCAACATTTTTTACTTTATAGTTTGGATTGGTATCATTGTAATCATTGATCATTTTCTTGATATTTTCGCTATCGGCACCGGTAAATGGATTCCAGAAGACAATTTCCTTTTTATCCTTTGCGGAAGAATTACTGGTTGATCCTCCCCCACCACAGCCTGCGAGCATTCCTAAACACGCACCTGCTACAATTACTAAACTTGCCAACTTTGATACTTTCATTCGTTTTCCTCCTTTTTACTAATAAGTTAATCGTTATCCGTACGTTACACGTAAAAGGATTAACTTATTGGTCAAACGCAAAGTATTTATTTGTTCTGAACTGAAAATACCATCCTCAGAAAGCGCTGTCAACGTTAATTATACCAAGTAAATCAAATAATACTTTTTAGTTAAAACGATATTATGCTATACTAGTTTTACAAACATCGAGTTTAACTATTCAGTTAAAAAGGAGGATTATATGGAATTAGATTTGAGCACCTATTCTCTACCAGTTTTTGAGGCGTTAGCTAGCGAAACAAGAATTAATATCTTACTATTTATTGGAAATAGTAAAAAAAGTCTCGGAGAGATTGCCAAAGAGCTAAAACTTAGCAACGCGATTGTGACTAGACACGTACAACAAATGGAAGATGCTGGACTTTTGGGATCGGAACGAGGGATCGGGGCCAATCGGAATAAAAAGCTTGTTTATCTGAAAGTTGATAATATTAATCTCTCATTTCCAGAAAAAGTCTACCAAGAATATAAATCCTACCAAACCAACTTGCGTTTAGGTCATTTTACTGATTTTCATGTGGAACCGACATGTGGACTCGCCACTCTGAAGGATATCGTTGGTTTGACGGATGAACCAAAATATTTCATGGATGAAAAACGGGTAGATGCCGCATTGCTTTGGTTTAATAACGGGTTTGTTGAATATAAAATTCCCAATATGCTACATGAAGATGAACTCCCTGAAATGCTAGAACTTAGCTTCGAAATTGCTTCGGAGTTTCCCGTTTCAAATAACGTTTGGCCAAGCGATGTTTCCATTTTTATTAATGAAAAAAGAGTGGCAGTCTATACAATTCCTGGAAATTTTTCTGATACTAGAGGGCGCTATACACCGCTTTGGTGGGGAGATGAATTTAGTCAATATGGGTTATTGAAGCATCTTCGTGTAAACAAGTTAGATACTGGCATTGATGGTCAGTCCTATTCCGAGGTATCAATTGATGATTTAAATCTACATGAAGAAGAGTTTATCACATTGCGTTTTGAAATTGAATCAGATGCCAAGAACAAAGGTGGTTTAACCTTATTCGGCAAGGGATTTGGCAATCATGATCAAGATATAAAAATCAATGTCTATTATCGTGAAAACAACTGACCAACGTGCTCGTCTTAGCCACTCATTCTAAACAAAACAAGCTTCTATGATAGCAGTTCGGCTCTTCTGCTATCATAGAAGCCTGTTTTGTGCATTTTCAACTATTGTTGAGATTTCCATTAATTCAATATTTTTTTGGAAGCCCACCTCCGAATTTTATAACGACTGGCGCTTTGTGCCGTATTATATAACAGAAATTCAATGCATATTCTTCTCTATTTTTGCCTTCGTTGAACCATCCGCCATAAATAGCTTGATCGTATAATTCGGTGATTCTGACGACAGCAGATTCATATGGTCAAAGGCGATCGCTCCAATCTCTGGATGCTGCCATTTTTTGTAGCTGTCGGCTGGAACCGTGATTGTTTCTTCTACCCATTTTTTGGCAAACAAAGGACTCTCTTTTTGTAACTCATCAATCGTTACTTGAAATTTCTCATCATGAGGATATTTCGCCTTGTCAGCACGGTAGCGATCCACCATTGTTTCGGCATATTTTTGCCAATTAGGGATCAGCTTCTTCATATGTTCACTCAATAAGAAATGCTCTAACAAATTGGTTTCTTCTAAAGCATGTTGTGGCAATTGAAAAATGAATTCTGCAGCATGGTTCCAATAGATGATATTCCAATATTGATCAATCACATAGACGGGATTCGGGTCTAAAGCATCGACCATTCGAGTGATTCCATCACTCAATTCGGTACTTTCTTTCGTCAGGTATCCCTCAGATAAATTCGCCAGTTCGAATAGATAGCCTTTTTCAGCAGCAGTCAACTGCAGCGCTGCGGCGATACTTTCCAATACCTGCAAAGACGGATGAACATTTTTTCCTTGTTCGATTGCGGTATACCAAGAAACCCCAATGTTTGCCAGTTCTGCGACTTCTTCTCTTCTCAATCCTGGAGTTCTTCTTCGACGAGTATTGGGTAAACCGACTGTTTCAGGGGTGATTCGTTTTCGTGCAGAGGAAAGAAACGCGCCGATCGATTTTGTAGTGGTTAATTCATTCATGATTGTACTCCTCTCTTAGCCTGACACTCTCAATGGTAGGATAACCAGCATCAGGATAAGCTCTTATTCTTCAACTATGATTATAAAGTAAATGATTTTGATAACAAAGGAGAGAGTTTTTATGAAATACTTTTTAACCGGTGCCACTGGAAAAGTCGGCAGTCGTTTTGCCACTTATCTGTTAAATAAAGGCGAAGAGGTCCGGGTGCTTGTGCGAGACTTAGAGCGTGCCCGTTTTTTGGAGGAGCGAGGCGCCGAATTGGTTCTCGGTGATCTATCTGATCAAGAACAATTGGCTGATCTCATCAAAGGAACAGATGTCGTGATTCATTTAGCGGCTCAATTCCGCAATGTTAGCGATGAGGCCGCATGGAAGGCCAATGTTGACGGCACACAGACTTTAGCAAACGCTACTGTTGCTGCAGGAGTCTCACGATTTGTATTCAGCAGTACCAGTCTTGTTTACATGGACATTCAAAGAGAACAGGAATGCAGGGAAACCGATCCGGTCGAGCCGCAAGCGACTTATCCAAAAACCAAAGTCGCTGCTGAAAAAATTCTATTAGACATGCAAGAAACAGCAAAACTTGATGTTCGAATTCTCCGCTTTGCTTTTGTGTATGGCGATGGCGATCAACATTTATCAGAATTCGCACCGATCATGAGCCATTGGAATCCTGAACAAAAAATGTCAATGATCCATCATCATGATATTTGCCAAGCACTTTATTTAGCGGCAACAAAACCAATGGTCCTAGGAAGCATCTACAACGTTGCCGATAATGAGCCAACCAGCATCGCTGATTTACTGCTAGCAGTCAACACTGCCGCTGCTGCGGACACCTTGCCAGCAAATAATCCCTTCAGCATGATCTTGAATACAAGCGCGATCAAAACAGACTTAGGATTTGAAGCCAAATACCCGACCTTCCAGGCCGCTGTTGATGCGGACGCGTTATAAATAGCACCAAAAAGAGTAGAAACGTGAGCCGTTTCTACTCTTTTTTGATGTCTTGCAGCAGACTCATCAATTCAAATCCGGTATTCACCTTCGAATAAATCGAGCACACCACAAACAGTCGCTTTCCAGCAAAGTCGACATTTTTAAAACGTCTTGAAGATGCTGGAATATGGTGGTGTCCGTGAATGGCGCCAATGATATTGTACTTTTTGAATAGTTCTTCGATTTTTGGCTCTTCACAAACATAGTCCTTATTATAAGCATCGCTGGTTTCCGGTAGGAGGCTCAACTCGTTGAACAATGGTACATGAGAGACGATCACCGTTGGTACTTTGACATCTTTATCTAAGATTTTCTCCAATGATGCCAAAATAAAGCGTTGCAGTGCCTCTTTTCGTCTGACTAATGCGACGGGAATCGTCAGCCCAATATAGCGAACACCATTATGAATCACACTGGCATTATTCAGTAGTTGCATTTTGGGAAAACGTTTAGCAATTTCGGATTTGACCACTTCATAAAATTCGTGCTCACCTGTCGGCAATAGATACCATGCTTCATCGGGATCTGCCACCAATTCTTTAAACCATTCGTAGTTAAAAAACGGCCGCCATTTATCCCATTCTTCGTCTGTTCGATCGGTCGTTTCAGGTAAAATATCGACTAATTCGTGCCCACCGATGACATATAGCCCTTCTATTTCTGAATCTTCCACATGAGAATCCGAGACATCACCAACCAACACATTGAAATTCCGATTGATAAATGGTAGTTTGCCCTCTTTGGCATGAATATCGGAAATCACGTTGATTATATTACGATTTTCAGTTGAATGAACATTTTTAAAGTATTTTTCTGCTTCATCGGGATGGACACTGTGAGCGACATAATTTTCTCGTGTTCTGGAAAGTTCCTCGCCATATTGTGAACGTAAAAGCGGTTGCGTATTGATCAGTTGAACCGCCTCTGTAGAAACGAGCGCATTTTCGACACCTTGTTTCACCTCTTGCGGCAGCAAAGATAGCCCCGATTCAATGTCCGAATGAATCGATAACCCTTGTTCAATCTTCAGTTGGTCTTGTTCCACTGTATCCAGCAATTGAACCTCTTTGCCATTGATCATTAGCGGCAACGAATTAGCCACCTGAACGACAAAAGTCAAATACTCAGAGATATAACCTGAGATCCCCGTTTTTACATTTTCACTAAAGAGAAATTTACCTGCGAGATTGGCAGACAACGGTCCGGTTTCATCGTGCTGCATGAGCCGCCCAGCAACTTGAATTTCCAATAACGGGTTCTGTAGAATCGCCTTGTAGGCCTGCTTGACCTCAAAGGAACTTTCAGCGACTCGATTACCTGTCACCTGAAAAATACTCAGCGTTAAATATTTCTCGACTGTCGTTTGATGCAGCTGGATATAGCGCCGAATCTCTTCTGGATGAAGCAAATATTGAATCGCGGCACGTTGAATATAATTTCGAGCCGTATCATAGGGAATCGCAGAATAAACCAGATCCCCCTTTGAAGAGATCGCCATCGAATGATTTCGCGTATTGAAGGTCAATTGGAAATACTCATTTTTGAAGACGGTCTTATTAACAGGTCGGCGTTTGTTTTCTGGATAGCGCTCGATCCGTTCTGCCAAAACGGGCGGCAGTCCTGTCTGACCTGTATTCTGCAAAGTCTGCTCGCGTCTTTCTGCCAGCGAATGTTCTGGTTCTTTTTTTGATTTCATGAGATCACCTCTCTTCGTGTTGCTATCCTAATCATTAAACCTATTATAGCCTGTATCGTCAAATCAAGTTAGAAATTTTTCGATCAGCTAAATAAAAATCGTTTAGAGCAGAAACACTCAAAACGATTCTTCAATGATTTATCTTTTAATATTCATTTTTCGAACAGACTTACTGAGGTCTTTCAGCCAAGCTTTCTTTTTCTGCAAATAGGCGGTTTTATCATTGGTAAACTGCGCTTCTTCAAGGAGCTTGAGATAGCTCTCCCATCTTTCTCGCGCTAGTTCACCATTAGCCAAGGCCTCCTTTACCGCACACCCGGGTTCACTTTGGTGATGGCAATCCTTAAACCTACAATTCCCAAAGTAAGCCTCCACGTCAGCAAAGCTCTGCTCCAAGCCTTTCGATACATCCCACATTCCGACTTCTCGCATACCAGGAGTGTCAATAATTTTTGCCCCGTTTTCTAAAATAAATAGTTCCCGATGCGTGGTCGTATGTCTGCCGCGGCTATCCTCTTCTCTAACGGCTTGTGTTTCCATGATTTCTTTTCCTAACAAGCGATTGAGCAGGGTCGATTTACCTACCCCCGATGAACCAACCAAAACGACCGTTTTCTCTGGTTCCAGATAGGACTCCAATGCGGCTAATCCTTCAGAGGTCACTGCACTGATGGGATAAACCTCAGTGCCTAATGCAATTTCTTGAGCTTTGGCAAACTGTTCAGAATACTCTTTTACCTGATCCGTTTTGGTCAACAGTACAATCGGCACTCCGCCAGATTGCCAGCCTAGTGTCAAGTACCGCTCCAAACGTCGCGGGTTAAAATCGTGATTCAGTGATTGTAAAATGAAAATATAATCGAAATTCGCCGCAATCATTTGTTCCTTGCCCTCCGCAGAATCCATGCGTGATAAGGCCGAGTTGCGGGGCAGTGTTCGTAAAATAATACTGTGGTCCTTCCCCTGCCAGTCGATCGCCACATAGTCCCCTGTCGTCGGATATATTTCCTCCTCCAGGTCATAATGTCCACGCTTCACGCGCGCAAAAGCGTTTCCTTTATCATAGGTGATCTCAAATAAATCCTTGTGTACAGCTGTTATTTGAGCGATGATTTCTTCTGTTTTTTCACTAGTTGTCTTCATAGATGATCTCTTCTCCTTTTTGATTAGAGATATCTGCCTGAAAATAAATTTTCCACCTAAAAAATAAACAAAAAAAGCCGATAGTCATCCTATCGACTGAGAATACAACGCTACGACTCATTCGACAGATATCACTTTCATAAGCACACCAAATAAACCTAAGTTTATTTGACTATTCAGCTCATTGATTAGATACCTGCGACACTCACAAGACATACTCCATTCCTAAAAAGGTGTTCAATTTATTTTCATTATTAGTATAACAAAGAAGATAATGATCAGGCAATGTGCAGTTTCGGTCATTCGATTCTTTTTTTAATCCTGCGAAAAAAGTGGAACAATCCACGTATGTTATTGAAATAAGTAAAATAACAAATGATATGCACTATTAATAATTTCGTTGAATAGTAAATAATTGAAGAGATTGAGTCATCAATCAATGTTAGGATGGCAGAGGAAAGGGATGGGGTATTGATGGAATACGTTATTGGCAATGAAATTACTACGGTTGACTGCCACGGAGAAAAAGTAACAGGAATCATCGAACAAATCTATGTGAATACAATAATTGTTGGGACTACGACAATGAAATATGTCTGTCCCAAAAAGAAAATCGCTTAATATATAAAAATAGGCAACGTACAGAAGCTCTGTACATTGCCTGTTTTTTTATTCGGTCACTGCTTCTTCGACCTTTTCAGTAAAAATTCTTCGTTGAAAAAATTTTACAACTTCCACAATTGGAATGATTGCAAAGGACGATCCTGCGACGACACCCCATTGCACACCATTTAATGATGCGACCCGGAAAATATCATTAAGTCCGGGCACAAGTATAATTACTCCCATCAAAGCAAAGGAAAGTAAAATTGCCCAGTTAAAGGTTTTATTACGGAATGCTCCCACCTTAAAAATCGATTGCTTCACAGATTTCACGTTAAAGGCGTGGAACAATTGCATAAATCCGAGTGTTGCAAAACACATTGTTAACGCATCCGCATGCTGTAATTGGTAAAGTGCTTGCGTAGAGAGTTCAGGCATATTTAAAGCCGTATGTGCTGGATTCTGAATTGCGAACCAATAGACAAATAGCGTAATGCCGCCTTCTAAAATACCTTGATAAATGATGCTGCTAAACACGCCGCCAGAAAATAGATTGGAACTTCGGCCTCGCGGTTTATGGTTCATCAAGTCTTTTTCAGCGGGTTCCATTCCTAAGGCAATCGCTGGAAAAGTATCGGTCACCAAAT
This sequence comes from Enterococcus sp. DIV0756, assembly GCF_051710745.1. Lineage (NCBI taxonomy): Bacteria > Bacillati > Bacillota > Bacilli > Lactobacillales > Enterococcaceae > Enterococcus > Enterococcus sp. DIV0756. Next base: position 161,726 of record NZ_JBIOLF010000002.1, read on the forward strand.
TGATCCATAATAAATGAATCGGCAGCAAGGTATCCCAAGCAAACAATGTGGCAATAAACAGGGTCAACACCTCACCCAAATTTGCTGCTAATAAATATTGGACGGTTTTTTGAATATTAGAGAAGACTTTCCTTCCTTCTTCTACCGCGACAACGATTGTGGCAAAGTTGTCATCCGCTAAAACCATATCCGAGGCCCCTTTAGAGACCTCTGTCCCAGTGATTCCCATGCCAATACCGATATCGGCTTGTTTTAACGACGGTGCATCATTGACACCATCACCGGTCATCGCAACTACTTTGCCCTCCTGCTGCCAAGCTTTTACGATTCGCACCTTATGCTCTGGTGATACTCGAGCATAAACAGAATAATTGTAGACTTTTTTCGCGAATTCTTCATCACTCATCTCATTTAACTCTGCCCCAGTTAAGACTGCGTTGGAATTTCCTGCATGAATGATTCCCAAACGAACCGCAATCGCTTCAGCAGTATCCTTATGGTCACCAGTAATCATAATCGGTCGAATTCCTGCTTCCTTCGCCATTCGTACAGCTTCAGCTGCTTCTTTTCGCTCAGGATCAATCATTCCGACCAAACCGGCAAAGCACAACTCATTTTCAAGCACTTCTGTGGTTAATTCATGAGGAAGTTCATCAAGATATTTGAACCCCATGGCTAACACCCGTAGCGCCTGTTTCGCCATATCAGCATTATTGAATAGGATTTCGTTACGTTGTTTTTCAGACATGAAAACTTCTTGTCCATCCATAAATACATGAGTAGCTCGTTGGATTAAGATATCAGGCGCACCTTTGACTGCAACTAGGTATTTTCCATTGGCAAGTTGATGAACCGTACTCATTAATTTGCGATCAGAATCAAACGGCAATTCTGCGACACGCGGTTCTCTGATCAGACTTTGGTTGATGTCAAAATGCTGATCAATCCCAAATTGAACTAACGCCGTTTCCGTTGGATCGCCAATCAAGGTTCCATCTTGAGCGATTTTTGTATCGTTAGCATAATTCATAATTTTCAATGCCAAATTATCAGTTCCAATCGTTGATTTAGCCGACTTCTGCTGAAACTCATCATACAATTTTTCTACGGTCATTTGGTTCAGCGTTAACGTCCCCGTTTTGTCGGAAGCGATAATATCTGTACTTCCTAACGTTTCTACAGCTGGTAATTTACGAATGACAGAATTACGCTTGGCCATTACTTGCGTTCCTAATGCCAGAATTATCGTAACAATCGCGGGTAATCCTTCAGGAATCGCGGCTACGGCCAATGAAATAGAAGTCAAAAGCATATCAACAAACGAAGTCCCGTTGATCAATGTTCCCACAATAAACATAATTACTGCAATGGCAATAATTGCTATGGTCAAAAATTTACCCAAGTCATTTAAATTATTTTTTAACGGGGTTTCTGTTTCATCGGCTTGGGCTAGCATATCAGCGATTTTTCCGACTTCCGTGCTCATTCCAGTATTTACTACGACACCTTTGCCGCGTCCGTAAGTCACATTACTATTTGAAAAGGCCATGTTCACACGGTCACCGATGCCGATATCGCCAGCTGGCAAGACACCTGTTTCTTTTTCTACTGGCACCGATTCACCTGTCAGTGCTGCTTCTTCGATTTTTAATGACGCCGCTTCTAATAATCGAATATCCGCCGGAACAACATCTCCTGCCTCCAGCATTACAATATCTCCTGGAACCAACTCATCACTTTTAATTGTTAACGTATGCCCGTCCCTTAAAACAGTCGCATTTGGCGTCGACATTTGTTTCAGCGCTTCAATTGCTTGTTCCGCCTTTGCTTCTTGAAAAACACCCATGATCGCATTGATGATCACTACCAGTAAAATGATGATCGAATCCACGATCTCATGAGAGACAATCGCTGAAATAATCGCCGCCGCCAGCAAAACGAGGATCATAAAATCCTTGAATTGCTCCGCGAATTTCATTAGTAAACTCTTCTTCTTTCCCTCTGCCAGTTCGTTTTTTCCATACGCAGCTAGGCGGCTTTTTGCCTCATTGCTGCTTAATCCTTCACTTGAAGACTGCAGTTCAGTCAATACAAGTTCTGCATCTTCTGCATAAAATTCCGTTATACGTTGCTTTTTAGTTGATTCTGTCATAGGCTCCTCCTAATTTTTCTTAAAAAAAGAGACTTGTGTATGTCTAAAAAGGCATACACAAGTCTCACCATTCAAGACAGTACCAGAAAATTTCTTTCGGTATTGGTGATACTGTCACAGTTTTTAACTGCTGGTTACTCCCTTATGTGGGTATTAAAATTCTAAAGAATCACAGTCCTGTAAACTGACCATTATTGCATTAACTTGCCGCCGCTAAGCGTTAAACTGGCCCCTGTTATAAAACTAGCTTGATTCGAACACAGATACATGACTGCCTCTGCGACATCGGCAGGTTTTCCCAAACGACCTAATGGAATATTTTCCAATACAGTTTGACGATACTCCGTTGACCATTGATCTGTCATTTCCGATTCGATTGGGCCACATTGAACGGCATTTACTCGAATATTGTCTTTGGCAAATTCCATGGCAAAATGCTTAGTTAAATAAGTAATGGCAGCTTTTGATGCCCCATAACTGGGTGAAGCATTTGGATGTGGCACAACACTAGCTGTTGAAGTAATGTTAAGTATATTTCCTGCTCCAAGCTTTTTCATCTCTTTTAAGACAACTCTTGAAAGATAAAATGTCCCGTCCAAATTGACACTTATTACTTTTTTCCATTCTTCTGATGTGGTTTCAAGTGTAGCGTTTCGCTCGATGATACCAGCGTTGTTGACGAGTATATCAATTTTATTGAAGCGTTTCAGTGTTTCGTCTACAATTATCTCGCAGTTTTCGGCAATAGAAACATCGGTCGCAATAAAATCACTGATCCCGCCAAGCTTTTGAATCTCGGCATTCACATTCTTTAATTTCTGGAGGTTCGTTCCGCATATCATTACCGACGCTCCAGCTTTAGCAAAATGGAGAGCAATTTCTTTGCCAATTCCACGACTACCTCCAGTTACCAGCACCACTTTTCCTTGAAACGTCCTCAAAGACATTTGATCACCTCAGCTTAAAATGGAAAGACAACGACTGACCCGATCGTTAACGCGACAATTCGAATCAAATACATCGGTACTGAATATTTCCAAAACTCTGGAAGTTTGTATTTTCCCATCCCCATGATCATGGCTGGCATACCATCCACTGGCATGTACCCACCATTCCAGCCAGAAATCACCACTGCTGTTGCCGCTGCAACAGGACTTAAGCCTAAACTGATCGTTGTCGCGATCGCAATTGGAGCAAAAATGTATACGGACCCCATGTTCGAACCAGTAAAGGTGGCACAAGTACTCGTCAATAAAGTAAAAATCAGGACTAAGAAGAATGGATGGAAGTTTGTTCCAATAGTATCTGCTACTAAATCTCCGATCATTGCTGTAAATCCAGTATTTGCTAAGGCATCCGCCACTCCAATGACTCCTGCCATCATCAGAATAACCGGGGCACCCATGCTGTCACGCACTTCTTTGAAATCTAGTACGTTGATCACTAATAGGATCGCTCCTGCTAATCCAGGAATCACATAGGAAGCATCACCTAAAGTATTCATCATCATCATACCGGCCACACTCAACATGAATAGCGCAATGGTTAGATTTTCTTTCCATGCTGGCAATACTATTACTTCTGCTTCTTCTTTTTTGTCTTCTTCGGCAGGTTCAGTGATTGGGTGATCTGGCAATAAACGATAGGCAACCAAACTCCAAACTAGGAAACCCATTGCTAAAATGAAGTTAACGATTGCAAATTTCGGCATTGAAATTGTTTCTTTATAGCCTGCTGTTTCTAATACACTAACCGTCACCCCGTAAAATAACGCACAGTTAAAAGGCAGTAACGGATGGTTCGTTGCAAAACCTAAAGGCATCATTAATTTTGATGTAGGCATTTTTTTATTATAAGGAATCATCGATACTAACGATAAAATAAGAACATAATACCCAGTAGATCCAGAACCCGTTAGACTCGCACCAAGCATCACAACGATCAGCAGTAATACATAGCTTTTGTAGCCGCCACGATTAACCAAAGAAATCATCGTGGATTGGACCCTGCCAATCAAACTGGTTTTCATTAAGCCTGCCATTACAACCATAAATCCTGCTACCATAATTACACTTGAATTTACAAATCCTGCAAAAGCCTCTTGAACCGTAGATAAGCCCGTAACAACCAATAACAAGCAGGCCAACAAAGGTGGAGCGCCAAAGGCCAATTTGTCAGACATGATCAAGACGATCATGAAAACCAAAATACCCAGGGCGAGAATCATTTCTATTGTCATTTTTGTATTCTCCTTATTCGATTTAATGGATTAATTTTTCATAGAAAAATTAGTTTTATTCGAATGCCGTATATCATTCAACTAAAGCGCTATAAATATTAATTTATTCATCCTTTGAAAGTTACTTCTCTTCTTAATATCCTGCGAAAAGTTGAACTGACATCCTTATTCGATTTAATGGATTAATTTTTCATAGAAAAATTAGTTTTATTCGAATGCCGTATATCATTCAACTAAAGCGCTATCAATATTAATTTATTCATCCTTTGAAGGTTACTTCTCTTCTTAAATATCCTGCGAAAAGTTGAACTGACATCCTTATTCGATTTAATGGATTAATTTCTATTTGCTATTGATACATAAGGAAGATCAACGCCCTATGTATCAACAGTAAACGCAATTCTAAGTCCTGAGCAGCGGTCGCTCTGCAGCGCAACACACTGATGCTGGAAATTTCACATAGCTATTTTTTTAGGTTAAACGCCTTCACCCGAAGTTGGATTATAGACACCTTCTGCTTCTCTTTTTCCGCCAAATAAATCTTCTACTGTAAAACGAACGTACTTCACACACAAACGATTCTTATAGGCATAAACTAAATGTAACACCCCATTGCTGTCTTGATAAAGAGTCGGATATTCGTGTTGCGAGTTATTCGTTTTGTTTTCGATTCCGATATAGCCTTCAGCTGGTTCAAAGACTCTTCCTATTGGCCAAGTTTTACCATGATCTTCTGTAATTGAAACAGCAACTGGATTTCGTAAGCCAGGCCAAGCGACCGTTCCGAATTCCGCGTTATTGGCAGCGTTCACATTATAAGCTAAAGCGATTTCACCTGATTGCAGCTTAATTGCACTCACACTGGCATTGTTATTTGGCAGAACAGTCGCCTCTGGAACTGACCAAGTATCACCGAAATCATATGATTCACTCTTATAAACATGATCCGCAAAGCGACTACGCATAAAGGCAACTAAATGTCCTTCTTCTACTTCAATTAGATTTGCATGTACTCGCCCATTACTATCAGGCATCCGAACAGCTTTCCACGTTTTTCCTTGATCATCTGAAACCTGAAACTCTGTTGGATCATTCGTTAATCCTTCAGGTGAATCTTCACATAACCAAGTACTAAAGATCCAACGACCATTACTCAATACTTGAATTGCTTGTCGAGAGAAGGTTCCTTCATTATTGAACAATACTTCAGGTTCTTTCCACGTCACACCCTCATCGGTGGATTTTTGAACCATTATAATAGAAGTAAACTGCATGTTGTCTTTGCCTTCTTGACGACTCAGTTGAGAAGTATAAATTAACCAAATCTCGCCATCCGGTGCTCTGAAAAAGGCTGGATTTTGCTCACTGCGGTCTTCACCTTTAGAAACGATTTCCGCTTCAGACCAGACCTGCGTTTCAGGGTCTAGCTTGGAAACTGCAATGGAGATGTCTCCGCTTCCTTCAAAACTTCCAGCAAACCATGCACATAGCATACCGCCATCCTTCGTTTCAATTAATGCGGGTGCATGAGCAGTTGCTTTTCCGCCAGTGGGAATCAATCCAAAATCTACATTCATAAAATCATCCCGATAAACCACGCCATTTGGTTCAGATTGTCTTACTTTTGGTAACTCTGTCATACTTTTTCCTCCTTATTCTTCCTATTAATATGTTTATTTTTTCTTCTAGAAAAATTAAGTAAACGATTCATGCCACAAACCATCCAACTAACTTTCATCGGCAGTCGTTCACTTATTTTTTCCAGAGTGCTTCCTTTTTAATCAAGTGCTAACTTAATGACTGCTTTTTTAAAATGTAGCGGCTGATCGATATGAAAAACCGCTTTATGACCATCCCACGGAAAGCAAATGTATGCCATGCCTTCCGATATCTTCATCTTGTGCTTATCTTTACCCGTAAACTTTTGAACATCTCTTTCTGCGTTGTAGGGGATTGCTTCGGTTAAATCGTCAATTTTGTTCCAAGCGATATATTCTTCACCCTCTAAGACAATCTGAAGATCTACGAAGTCTCGATGCGCTTCGAATTGCGTCTCTTCAATGGGTTTGGTCGCTCCTTCTTGAAAGAAGAAGAAACCACCCTCGAAGAAATACTTTTTGTCAAATTCCTGTTGCTCAATCCCGTTCATTGCTTCAAGCGCTTCAGGGATATTAGGAAATAATTTCGTATAGTGATGTAGATTTGCTACGGCATCAATAATCATTTCTCAGCCTCCTAGGAATTCTCAGCTAAACGAATCGCATAATCGATAGCATTTTCAAGACTGAATTCACTGGCTGTCCACTTCCCTGCTTGGTCAAAGGCGGTTCCATGATCCACAGAAGTCCGAATAATCGGTAACCCAAGAGTGATGTTTACTCCTTTGACCGCTTCCCACGCACCCGATTGTTGATCATAGACGAAGCCTAATGTTTTCAATGGAATGTGGCCCTGATCGTGATACATCGCAACCACAATGTCATACATACCGCCGTTCGCTTTAGAAAAGACTGTATCAGCCGGTAACGAACCATAAGCCTTAATGCCTTCTGCTTGTGCTGCTGTTACTGCTGGATTGATTTCTTTAATTTCCTCTTGTCCAAATAACCCGTTTTCGCCACAATGAGGATTCAATCCTGCCACGGCAATCCGCGGTTCCGCAATCCCTAGATTTTTACATGCTTGATCAGCAATTCGTATGACATCCAAGACCCGTTCTTTCGTCGCACGATCACAGGCTTCTCTTAAAGAAACGTGAGTCGAAACATGGACCACTCGCAGATTCCCATCGGCCAGCATCATGGTGTATTTCTCTGTTCCGGTTAGATCCGCGTAGATTTCCGTGTGCCCGGCGTAATGGTGCCCCGCAGCATTCATCGCTTCCTTGTTTAATGGATTGGTTACCGTCGCATCGATTTCATTCGCCATCGCTAGTTCGATCACTTTTTTTACATATTGAAAGGCAGCATTTCCGCCAACTTTAGACACTTCGCCAATCGGTAAATCCTCCATCTTTACAATAGCTAAATCAATCAAATCGATTGTCCCAAACGTGAATTTCCCTTCACTAGGCGTTTTCACCACATTTATAGCTAGGTCTAACTCTGGATGCTTGTCCAAATAATAGTGCAGCACACTTTTATCACCGATCAAAAGTGGCTGACAACGATCGTATAACGCTTGTTTATTTAATGCTTTGATGGCAATTTCTGGTCCAATTCCAGCTGGGTCGCCCATCGTGATTCCAACGATTTTTTTCATTTTGACTCTCCCATTCTATTTCATGCCTTTTTCTTGATTTTCTGCGATTACTTTTTTCAACGCCTCCGTTGCTTGCGAAGAAACTTGATTGAACGGCGCACGACATTTGCCGACTGGGTATCCCAATAAACCTACTGTATGCTTAACGATCGTATTCGGATTACCAAATTTAAAGCAGTCTCTGAATGAACGAATCGAGTCTTGGTAAGCTCTTGCTTTTTCAATCTCTCCATTTAGGAATTGTTCGTAAATCTGCGCCATGACAAATGGATAGATATTCGAGCAACCGGCGATTCCACCTTGTCCGCCTGCTAACAACGTCCACAAGATTAGGGAATCATTCCCTGAAAGAACGGCAAAGTCTTCCTGCTCACGAGTCTGTTCAATGTATTGCAGGATATTGTCAAAGTTTCCGCTGCTGTCTTTTACCCCAATAATGTTGTCAATCTTGCTTAATTTACCAACAGTTGCTGGTGCAATGGCGTTGCCTGTTCGCGCTGGGATATTGTATAGAACGATTGGCATGTCGACGTTTTCCGCTACTGTTTTGAAATGGGTGTAGAGCTCCTCTTGAGAAGCTGCCGCAAACGAGGGAGTAATGATCGAAAGTACATCAACGCCAACTTCCTTCGCCTTCTGTGACAAACGGATCGTATCTTTTGTTCCTACAAGTCCTGTTGAAGCATAAACAGGTACGCGCCCGTTTACTTCTTCAACTGCCACCTTCATGATTTCAACTTTTTCTTCTTCTGAAAGAATGTACCCTTCTCCGTTGGTTCCAAAAACAAAAATTCCGTGGATACCGCCATCGATCATCCGATTAATTTGTATACGAAGTTCTTCATAGTTAACACTCTCATCGTTTTTCATTGGTGTTAAAATCGGAGAAATGATTCCTTTGATTTCTACCATATTATTCTGCCCCATTCCTTTTTATAAAATTTCTAAATAGATGCTTCTTGCATCTTCGGGTGTCACTTCGCGCTTATTGTTGACTAGCAAGCGTGTTACTTCCATCCCTGCAGCTACTAAACCGTCCAAGTCTTCAGCCGGCACATTAAACGTTTTCAAGCTAGTAGGAATTTCCAATACTTTGACGATTTCCTCTAGCTGATTGATCATGTAACTAGATTTCTCAATCACAGTTAAATTTTTCTCGCCATTTTTTACTACTCGGTCGTATGCCACCGCTAGTAATTCTTTGATCGCTGGTTCATTGAATTTCATAACTGGTGTTAACAGCATCGCATTTGAAACGCCATGAGCGATATGATACTTTCCACCCAGTGGATACGATAATGCATGCACGGCCGTCGTTCCTGAAGAAGTAATCGCAACTCCTGCGTAGAACGAGCCTAACAGCATGTTGCTTTTCGCTTCTAAGGCTTCAGAGTTTGTGCAGGCTTCAATGATATTGTTCATGATCAGATCAAGTGCCTCTAAAGCAAACGTGTTGCTGATTGGATTTGCTTTAGCAGATGTGAAGCATTCAATTGCGTGACACAAAGCATCAACTCCGGTAGCAGCAGCAATCGGCTGCGGTAAATTTTTGATCATGCGACTATCTAAAATTACGTAATCTGCGATCATTTCAGGATTAACGATTCCGATTTTTAATTCTTTTTCCGGTACGCCTACGATACTGTTCGGTGTTGCCTCAGAACCGGTACCAGCGGTCGTAGGAATCATTAAGCTGGTGATTTGTTTTTTTGCCAATAATGGATCATCTAGCAAATCTTTAACCGTGTAGTCATCCGTCGCAAGGATCGATGCGAGCTTCGCTACATCCATCACGCTGCCGCCGCCGATAGCGATAATGAAATCTGCGCCCTCTTTTTTAAATTCTTCTACCATTGCCTGCGCTTCATGATAATTTGGCTCTGCTGGAATTTCCGAAATAATCGTATACACCACGCCGGATTTTTCAATCACTGCTTTAGGTAAGTCGACTAACCCCGCACCTAAAATTCCTTTATCGGTAAAGATGACGATCTTCTGAACATCTTTTGCAACAATATCTGCAAGCTGTTCAAGTGCATGTTCACCCGCGATGATATTCTTTGGCATCTTTAAACTGTAATCTACAAGCATTATATTTCCTCCATTTTCACCTATTCTGTTAATTGACTGATTTCTTCAAAAAGTTCAATATTTCCAAAGCCACCAGATTTAGTAATGACTTGAATTTCTTGTCCTTTCCATTCAATAGAAGAAAGAACCACACCAGCGCTGATTTCCGCAAGCGGTTTTATTTCATTAATCCCCAACACACTCATCGATTGGAACAACGTGTCCCCCCCAGTAAACAAGAAGGTATTTTCAGTATCCCTCGACCAAATCGCTTGGGTCAATTCACCTAATGACTGGCCGATTTTGAAACGAAAGTCTGAAAGCTCCACCCCTTGCTCCTGTTTGTACGTTTCAATTCCCAAACTGGTTTCTTTACTTAGCGTTTCAAAAAGTATCAGTTGAAACTTTTTCATTAAAGACACATATTGATCAATTTCTTCTTTTCCCTCTCGTCCAGTCCAATAGTTGGTTCTCAGTAATTGGTGATGACTCAAAGAAATTCTAGGATAGTTTTGTTTCTCCACATAATCAACCTGTTTTCTTGTAATAGGATTCACACTGCCGCAAACGACAACAAGCGGTTTTTTTAACGCATAATTTTTGGATTCTTTTTGTGGAAAAATTTTTTGTGCGAGTATCTTCGCAAAACCGGCACAACCGATCGTGAGTGATAAAAGGTCTGATCGCTCCAATGTAGCAATTTGCTGTTCTAAATCTTGATTGGTTTTCGCATCGAAAACTAGCACGCCAGTCACCTTTTCCGGAAGTGTTTGTTTGATTAAATGTCCATCAATGCCGGCTTCATTTTTTAATCGTCGTAAGATATTGCTTTCCGTTACTGGTTCATAAGGATCTCTTCCAAAAACACTTTCCGAAACCAATCGATGATTAATGTATAAATCTCCATTGACCACGATGCGATTCATTTCAGGATATGCAGGTAAAAACGGCACTGCAGCTTTTTGACTAGCATCTAGTGCTGCTTTGATCTCAGCACTAATATTTCCTCGTAAAGCAGAATCAACTTTTTTATAAATGAAAGGTACTTCCGCCTTTTTAGCGCTTACAATTATAGCGTGTATCAATGTGTAAGCCTCTGTAAAACTCAAGTAACGACTTTCTGTATTAATCACTAAAACATCAATATCTTCACTTACTTTGTCAAAAATCAAATTTGTATCGGTGGAGACTACTGTTGGAATACCTTGTTTCGAAAATTGTACGCCTGTATCAAGTGCGCCAGTAAAATCATCCGCGATAACTAATAGCTTTATCATCCGTTCACCACCTTAGATTTCATGGTTTCATTTTAGCTTGCATCCTCCTCTTTTAATATCCAATAAATGAAAAAAACGTTTATTTTTGAAACACTTTAGGACAACAGGTGTCTGAAATGCATTTTTTGTCGTATAATCGTTCTAATATGAAACACAAGGAGAAAGAGTATGACAGCTAAAATCAAGATTTTAGGGATCGCACCTTATGAAGAACTCAATAATTCTATGAGCGCCGTCAGTAAACAATTTACTGAAATCGACTCCGATATTTATACTGCAGATCTGAAAGAAGGACAAAAAATCGCTGCTGAACTATATACTAATGATTATGACGCGATCATTTCTCGAGGCGGTACTGCGGATCTAATTCGTCACGTAGTTTCAATTCCGGTGATCGATGTTTCTATTTCCATCTACGATATTCTCGGCACGATTCGTTTAGCAAAAAATTATACAGATAATTTTGCAATTGTTGGTTACGCCAGTATCACGGAAACCGCTCATCTACTCTGCGATATTTTGGGCTATAATATTAAGATTATCACCTTAGATGAAACAATTGATGCCAGTCTGACTTTGGACATCCTAGCCGAAGAGCACTATGAGATGATTCTCTGTGACGCCATTACAAATCGTTTGGCCTTAACAAAAGCGATCAATACGATCCTAATTACTTCTGGATTTGAAAGTGTGAAGCATGCGTATCAAGAAGCCTTGACTATCGCAAAGCAATTAAAAAGAGTCACCCATGAAAAAGCAGTTTTAGAAGAAAGTATCAAACAACAAAAACAAGCGTTTGTGATTGTTGATGAAGAATTTCAAGTTTATTTTGCAAATGTCTCGAATGAGTTAGCCCGCTCGGTCGCCAAATTTTTGCGTACAAAAAAAGATATGACAGACGAAAACCAATACTATCATACCTTTAAAAACAAGGTCTATATGCTTAATGTAAAAAAAGTGAGCATTGAGGATCAGAGCTATTTCAGCTGTCATCTAAAAATTTCGACACCACCGATCATTAACAATCGCTTTGGGATTTTTTATCAAAAACGTTCAGAGGTTGCCGAGATATTTACGACCAAACTTTTATTTGCCCAGTTTATTCAAGAGGAGACGAAAAGAGAACTGCGTCGAACGAATCATTTCTATACCTCCATTATTATCGTTGGTGAAACTGGAACCGCAAAATCAAGTATTGCTTACCAAGCTTTTTTAAATCAAGAAAGACACAACAATCAACTGATTTCGATTGACGCAAAGCTAATGAATGATAAGATGTGGAAATTTTTGGTGAATCCTACCAATGGGCCTTTAGTTGACGAGAACAATACCTTGCTCTTCCAAAACATTGAACAACTTTCGGTACGAGACGCAGAACAATTGATTACAATCGTAAAAAACACGAAACTGCTGCAAAGAAATCACGTATTGTTCACCTACAATACGAATAATGTCAGTGAGGAAAAAATCTATCATCGCTTGTTATTTGAGTTAAACTGCGCCAGCATCTATGCACCACCCATCAAAGAACGAAAGCATGAATTAAGTGTGATCACTACGTTGATGCTAAACAAAATGAATATTGAATGTAACAAAGAAGTTCTCGGCTTTGATCCAAATGCACTTAAGGAATTTCTGGCTTACGATTGGCCAGGAAATTTCAATCAACTGCAATCAGCGATCAAGGAACTGGTGATCAATTCAACGACCCATTATATTTCTGAACATCAAGTGATCCAGCTGCTAAAAAAGGAACACTTACTACAGCATTTCTCTGATACTCATTTAGGAAGCTTTACTTTAAAAACAAAGGTAGAGAATCCAACGCTCTTTGATTACTCAAAAGAGATCATCCTAAATGTGCTGGATCAAAACAATGGGAATCAAACAAAAACTGCTGAACAACTGGGAATTAGTCGAACAACCTTGTGGCGGTATTTAAAAGCAGACTGAAGTGTAAAGTTTTTTTGAAATATACTTAACAAAAAGAAAACAAACGAGTATTTTTCTTTCCATTTGGAAAGTTTAAACTCGTTTGGTTTTTATTGGTGATTTTAACTGGTTTTAAAATATTAATCTAACTTGCTATTTATCCAAAAAAATTGGACAACTATTAATAAAAAGAAAACAACAGTGTTTCCTACTAAAAACCAATCATCTGACCACTGAAGAAGCCTTTTACTGAGAAGTGTAAATAATAATTGACATCCTCCGAAAACAAATGAAGAATTTCTTACAATCGCTTGTGCTTTTCTCCAATTTTCTGCGTTTTTAACTGCCTTCGTTGATCGAAAACCATAAACAGAATTTGTCCGGTAGCGATCTTTCTTCCCCAACTCTGTTTCCAAAATAGGCAACACGAATAAAAATACTACTGCTGGAAACAATCCTATAAACCAAATCACTTTCCTCGTTCCTCCTTCATTCATTTTTATCAAGAATTAAGCAATAAAATGAAGCTGCGGCAAAAAACTAATTTATTATTAGGACTTTCAATCTTCTTAAAAGTCATTTTTCCCTATTTTTTTACGAGAGCTTAAAAAATAGGCCAACGATTATAGCTAGATTCCTCAAATCTCCACGTAGAATACGTATAATAAAAGGAGAAACGAAATACTTAAAGGAATCAGGTGATCATTTTGGAAAAATATGTTTATGCTGTTGTGTTAACTTCTTCCATTTTTCTGAAGCTTACGTCCATCATCAGTCTTTCGCTTTTTTTACTATTATTCGGAATTGTTGCTGGAATTGTTGCCGGTCGCGTTTTCCTTTTTCGTAAATATGATTTATTTATCCCTGTTTTCAAAGTTAATATTTTAAATGAAAACAGCAAATTAATCATTTTATGCACCAGTGTCCTCGTTTATTTAATCGCATTAGCCTTGATAGCCATAGGTTCATGGCTGTATTTTCAATGATAGCTGACATTACTATAGCAAAAAAGAAAGGATTCTGTCAGATCCTTTCTTTTTTGCTTCATTATTTATATCCCCGATTTCGCGAAGCTATCTGTCGCATCCACTACAATCACATTTTCTTCCAATAGGCATAGTTCTGTCATCAATAAGCGTTTCATTTCTGCTTTAGTCAACGGCGATCTCCCTCTGAACACACCTTCTCCATAGACTTGCCAAGTAGCTGCATCTTTGATTTTGGGATGCTGAATGATGTTTGGTGCGGGTTCGATTTTAAAGGAAACAACCAAATCATAATAAACACCCTCATCTTGTTTTGCTTCCTGTGATTGCTTAATAAACAAATATATGATTATTCCAATTAAAATTGCTCCAATAATTAGGAGAACTTCGAACATGGTTTCCACCTCACATCTATTTCTATAGCAGTATTTTGAATTTTATGGGCTCTATGATTTTAATTATACCAAAGTATGAATAAAAGTAATAAATCCCCCTTATTTATCTCCTGAAATTGATTCTTTTCCTAATGATTGTATTTGTAAGGTTATTTTAAGGTTAATAACAGTCCTCAGCAAGTTTTCCTCTCTATACTGTAGTCATAAGGAACAGGAGGAAAAATCATGACAACAACCATTTTAGAAATTAATGATTTACGAAAAAGTTATGGGCACCATGAAATCTTAAAAGGAGTTGATCTACAGTTGCAGTCGGGAAAAATCACCGGACTTTTGGGGCGAAATGGAGCTGGTAAAACAACACTGATGAAATGTATCTTAGGATTAACAGCGAACTTCAAAGGTGAAATGACTTTTAATGGAGAACGTTTGAACACAAGGGATACTGGTACAAAAATGAAAATTGGCTCGTTGGTAGACGTTCAATTTTATGAGGATTTAAATGCTTATGATAATTTGATGCTTTCGATTCGATTAATTCCTTCAATCCCTCGCAACGAACGCAAACGGATGGTTCAAGAGAGCTTAGAATTTGTTGAATTAGACACCGCTGCTAAGAAAAAGGTCAAAAATTTCTCATTTGGGATGAAACAGCGTTTGGCCTTGGCTCTATCCTTAATCACCAAACCAGAGCTCTTAATTTTAGACGAGCCCTTCGTCGGTTTAGATCCTATTGGTGTAGAAGAAGTCAAAGAGCTGCTGCAAAAGCTTTGCCATGAACGGGGAACTGCTATACTTTTCTCCAGCCATCAAATGCAAGAGGTTTGTGACTTGACGTATACTATTCTTGTGCTAAGCAACGGCGTAATCGGCTATTCTGAACAAAACACCCATTTTGAAAACCAACAGGCTCAATTAATTGAGCTGATGAAATAGGAGGAGTACTCATGGAAATATGGACAATTTATAAAATGGAAATGATCAAAACTTTAAAACGAAAAAATAGTTTGATTTTGCTGATTCCATCAATTCTAGTTGTGATTTTGGCATTTGGTATTTCAACAGGCGGTGTTACCTTTACTGGAGGTACTATGAACAATAACGGCACATTTGCTTGTCTCGATTTTGTTTCTGCCATGTGGGCCTTCTTCAACACACTCGGCATCTGGGGAATTCTATTGATTTTAGTTGCAGCTTTTCATTTTTCTGGTGAGATTTCTAGCGGGCAAATAAAAATGACGCTGCTTCGAATAGGAAAAAGAAGCCCTGTTATTTTTGCAAAATTCTTAACATTGGTCACTACCGCAGTAAGTGCCTTTGCCCTCTTCACCCTTAGTGCTTGCGGGAGTTACTACCTTTTCATTGCAGAATCTTCGATCGGTAACGGAAAATTCGCTTCAGCGATGATCGATCTACCAAATATGTTAATGATGATTGGCTTTATTCTTCTGCACTTAGCATTATTCATGGCAGTAACATTGCTTGCCGGACTGTTTTTATCACCTTTTATCGCGTTTATTCTCTCCCTAGTCAGTTTGTTTGCGGTCAATTATTTGATAAATGCGAATGCTTTTGATTTTACAAAATATTCTGCCCTATCGGTGAGCAATCATTTAATTGGTGGACAAGCTGAATATTTCGTTTCTGCACTGCTGTCTTCGATCTTGATAGTCGCTTTTATTATAGCCTTAACTGCTCAACTTTTTAAAAGAGTAGATATAAAATAGCTTGTTTGAACGGTATAATGAATAGTATTAGATGAGCAAGGGAGTGTTGTTTCATGGGTATTTCGATTCTAGTGGCTGATGACGAGCAAGGGATCATTGATTTTGTCACCTTATATTTAGAAAAAGACGGCTATACAGTCCACACTGCAACAGATGGAGAAAAAGCATGGGAATTGATTCAGCAAGAAACAGTTGATCTGGCAATTTTGGACATTATGATGCCAAAATTGAACGGGTATCAGCTGATCAAGAAAATTCGTGCCGAAAAAAATATGCCGATTATTTTCCTAACTGCCAAAGATGCCAGTGCTGATAAAGTATTGGGACTAGACATTGGTGCAGATGATTATATTACTAAACCTTTCGATCCGTTGGAATTAGTCGCCCGCGTCAGCGCTCAGCTTCGCCGCTTCTATTCTTTAGGAACAAAAGAAATCAGTGAACCCAAAAAAATTGTCCTTCATGACTTAGTTCTCGACTTGGATCAGTGCCTACTTTTTAAACAAGACGACTCAATCAGTCTGACTTCAATCGAATTCAAAATTTTGCGTCTATTAATGAGTTCTCCCGGGCGTGTTTTTACTAAAAAACAGATTTACGAAGCGGTGTGGCAGGACTCCTATATCGTTGATGACAACAACATCATGGTCTACATCAGTCGGCTCAGGGAGAAGTTGGGAATGAGAGAGGAGGAATCTTATATCCAAACGATCCGAGGATTAGGATATAAGATGCTGCCATGAGGAAGAAGCCAAAAACATTAGGACGTTTTTTAACTAAAAAGTATATTACGACTTCACTGTTATTATTAGGGCTTTTATATATTTTAGCATTCGTAGCTCAACTTCTTTCAGTAGGTACAAATAAAATTGCACTTGAACTATGTGCTGAAACGATCGTCAAATCGGATTATAGAAAAATCGATACTGCTATATTGGAGGACGTAGGTGGATGGCTAGAGATTTTGGATGAAAATAATGATGTTATTTACACCAAAGGTACTGTCGCTGAGAAAAAGGCTCACTACTCTCAAAAACAGCTGTTAGAAATGGATGGACTCCAATCTGTGATTCGACGCAAAGTTTACAAAATCGGACCTTCAACCTTGAGTCTAAATGATAAAGGCTCTCCTTATATTGCTACTTTCGCTCCTTTTAAAGGTCGAGATGGTCGAGAATACCTTTGTATCGCCAAGATTCCTCAAGGGAGCATTTTAGGTACACTTGAGCCGACATTTTCAAAATTTCGTTCATCAGTCTTCTTTTCTATTATAAAGGAACTTATCATAATCCTTATTCCCGTAGTATTAATCTTCATCTTTTGCTTAAAACGTTATTCTAAATCAGTCAAAGAACATATTGTCGCACCGAATACGGTTTTAATTAACGGTTTGCGAACAATCAAAAATGGCGATTTCTCAAAAAAAATCCATTTGAACGCCGAGTACGAGTATGTTGAAATTGAAGATTCCTTTAATCATATGGCAAAACAATTGGAAGAAGCCGATCGGCAACGTGCTTCTTATGAAAAAGAGCGACAACTACTGTTCGCCAATATGGCTCATGATCTACGTACACCGATTACAACCATTCAAGGTTCTGCAAAAGCCGTCGCCGATGGATTGGTCAGCCAAGACAAACTGAATCAAACAATGACAACTATTATTAAGAAAAGCGATCATATGAATGAATTGGTTAATCGCCTCTTAGTTTTCTCAAAATTAGAAAGCCCTGATTACCAGCTTCAACGACTAAGTTTAGACGTATCCGAAATGATTCGCGAAGCGTTGCTAGATCAGCTGGAAACAGCGGAAAAAAATCAGATTGAATGGCTGGTTGATTTGCCCGAGGAACCTCTGGAGATTATCGGTGATCCTGTGGAATTAAGACGGGTGTTTGACAACTTAATTGGAAACAGCATCCATCACAATCCGGCAGGTACAATTGTTCAAATCCAGCTCACCTCTTTTAGAAATCAAGTGATTTTTGAGATCAAAGACAATGGGGCTCCGATTTCTAAAGAGTTGCAGGAGCATTTATTTGACCCTTTTGTCAGTGGTGATAGTTCGCGTACGACTAAAAATGGAAGTGGTTTGGGACTAGCCATAAGTAAAAAAATCGTGGAAATGCATGGTGGGAAGATTTTGTTCAAAGAACTCAATGAACAAGAGAAAATGTTTCAAGTACTGCTATTTTTGTAATCTGTAAAATGACCCTGACTTAAATTGTTCAGGGTCATTTTTTAAAGAAAATTCTTCGTTTTAACTCTAGAAGACGAACAATCCTTTAAAACTAAAAGGTAGGATGGATGCTCCAAGCCCGTCGGTTGATAGTATTCTTTGCCTTGGAATTTGAAGCCCAACTTTCTTAATAATTTCTCAGAGGCAGCATTTTCTGGATGATGGCCCGCAAATAATACCGACAAATCCGTTTGATATGTTGCGTAAGAAATAACCCCTTTTGCCGCCTCCTCGGCTAAGCCTCTTCCCCAAGCATCCGGCACTAAGTGAAACCCTAGTTCCGCCATTTTCGCTTCTGAATCGTAATCGTGCAGCCCGCAACAACCGATGAAGGCTTCCCCTTCTTTTAGAAAAAGGGGCCAATATTGAAAATCAAACGTTTTCTGACTTTCAATTTCCAACGCTAGTCTTTGGGCTACTTGCTCTTTTGAGAAGCAGCCATTCTTCGCAATAAAATGCGTTACCTGTTGATTTCCCCACAATTGCTCTGCCAATGGTAAATCGGCGTTTGACCAAATAGATAAGAAAAGACGTTCCGTTTCAAAAACTTTTTTTCGCATACTGTTTGCCTACCATTCTTAAAAATGTCTATTCCTAATTTTAGCGGATATTATTTCTATTATTCAATAAAAAATATCCAAGTCGACGAATAAGGATTACGTCCACTTGGATATTATTTTTAAGTTAATTTTAGTATACGCGAACACCGAAATCTGGTGCATAGTATTGAGTCGAACCATATTTCACGTTTTCACCTGGTTGAGGAGCATGAATATATTGATCTCCTCCAGCTGAGATAGCCACGTGATAAGTTGAGCCTTGGTCGCCCCAGAATAATAGATCGCCTTGTTGTGCTTGGCTAACATCAATTTGTGTACCTGATGATTCTTGTGCAACGGTCCAAACACCGATATCTTTACCAGTTACTTGTTTGTAAACATATTGAGTAAGTCCTGAACAGTCAAAACCGCTAGTATCTTTTCCACCCCATACATATGGTGTGCCAATATATTTTTCAGCTTCGTTAACAATTTGTTGCCCACGAGTCTGATCCGTAGCCGGAGTTTCTGTTGCGGGTTGTTCTGGTGCTGGCGTTTCTGGTGCCGGAGTTTCCGTTACGGGTTGTTCTGGCGCTGGTGTTTCTGGTGCCGGAGTTTCCGTTACGGGTTGTTCTGGCGCTGGTGTTTCTGGTGCCGGAGTTTCCGTTGCAGGTTGTTCTGGCGCTGGTGTTTCTGGTGCCGGAGTTTCCGTTGCAGGTTGTTCTGGTACCACCTTATCAGCTTGAGGTACTTCTGGTACTGGACTTGGTATTACATTTTGTTCAGACGCTGGCGTTTCAGCGGGTACTTCTGGAGTTGCTGTAAAATCATTACTGATAGGTACATCAACTGTAGTATTTTGTTCAGTTGGTGCTGGTTGCACTGGCGTTTCAACTGGAGTAGTATTAACTACCGTACCATTACCAACAATTATTGTTTGTCCAGCGTAAATATTGCTTTCTGAAACATTGTTCCAAGCGGTAAGGTCTTCAACACTAACGCCAAATTGTGCAGCAATCGAACTAACTGTGTCACCAGACTGTACTGTATACTTGACTGGTTGAGTTGATGTTTCGGCAGCAGGCTGAGCCACTGGCGGTGTTACTGGTTCTGTGGCATCATAGCTAGCCAAATCATTTTCTTGAATGACTGAAACTAATTTTTGAACATAGCTTTGATCGTCATTGAAGCGGTCTTTTAATGCTTCAGCAGCTGTTTGATAATCTTTTGCATTACTGCGCCATGTTCCACTGAAGTAATTTTCGTTACCATCACGAGAAGTTGTCTTGATGATTTCGATGTAATCTTGGATTGCTTCCTTATAAGAACCATAGTGCTTCATTTCTTTCTTTTCACTAGCACCAGTCTCTTGGTTCTTTTTGTCCAACATTGCAGATTGGCCTTTGTACTGACCTTCTAATCCAAAAAGATTGTAATATGGGGCTTTAGCAAAATCATTTTGTCCCCAATCACTCTCAACGATGGCTTGAGCGATCATAATTGACGCATACAGGTCATGTTTTTCGGCTAACGGTTTGATTTCATTTGAAATTTCATTGATAAATGCTTTCTTATCAACATTTGACGTAGTTGCAGTGGCATTTCCTTCAACAGCCTCTACTTCATTTGTGTTTAGTAGTGGTGCCGCTACTGAAACCGCTACTAGTGCCGTACCTACTACAGCAGACCCTTTTTTAATGTTACGATAATTGATGGTCTTCTGTCGTTTCTGTTGACGTAGTTCACGTCTGGTCAAAACCTTATTTGACATTTAACATCTCTCCATTTCTCTCTCTCATTGCTTTCTTAACGTAATTAATTATAACACAATAGAAATGGATGGTCATTGTTTAAGAACTGCATTTCTTGATATTTTAGATTATTTTTTCAGAGAATAGACCAAAAACGCCTACTTTTCAATTATTTTCAAAATTCTTAAAAAATTGATTCTGTAAAAACCTTTTAAAAATACGATTAAAAATCTTTTTGGTCAATACGACAAACGAGGTGAAAAAATGCTAAAAGAAAAAATTAAGAATTTACCAAGCGCACCAGGAATATACAAAATGAAAAACATACATGGCGATATTATATATGTAGGAAAAGCCAAAAATTTGAAGCAACGGGTTAGTTCCTACTTCGTACAAAACAAGCAACACTCTCGGAAAGTTTTAGAAATGATTCGTTGGATTGACGATTTTGATTACGAAATAGTGGATACAGAATTTGATGCTCTCTTATTAGAATGCCATTTAATTCATCAAATTCGACCACGTTATAATCGAATGATGAATTACTATGAAGGATATGGTTACTTTCAGTTTATTGATAAAGCACCATATCTGAAGGTACTAAGTGAATGGTCTGAAGTTGGCCTAGTCATTGGGCCTTTTTTCAAGCAAAGTAAAATCCAAGAATTGAAACAAATCATTAACAGTACCTACCGTTTAGATGGGCCTCTAAAATACGTAGCGGGTATTGTAAAAAACTATACTGAAATCGATCCTGAAGCAGAATTTGACTTGCGCATTCAGGAAATTAAAGAAACCCTCTTAGGGCGCTCAACAGCTTTACTCACACGTATTGACCAGCGAGTACAGGCGGCTAGTGCACGTCATGATTATGAAGCTTCCGCTCAATGGTGGGATTATTACTTAACAGTACAACGTTTTTTACGCAGAAATAAACAGCTGATCCAAATCATGCAGAATCATACTTTTGTTGGAATACTAACAGAAAATAAGAACTACTACTGCTATCTCTATGCCAAAGGAGAGCTGCTGAATCGTGTGGTTTATCATCGAAAACCAACTTTTCAACAAGCGAAAAAAAGATTAGAAAAAGCCATCCCTGCTAAAACTTGGCAACGTCTAGAAACTAAGGAACGTTTGGAAAAAGAAGAGGTTGATCTCTTTCCCATTTTCTTTAATTATTTGAATCAACATGGTCAGGTGCTTGGCTTTGAGACACGCAACGAATAGTTCCTATTTGTATTCGATTTCAATCCTTGTTACAATCATTCTAAGTGTTATGAAACGGGGGATAAGAATGCAAATTGAGAAGATCATTAAACCAGCACAAACAATCGTTTCGATGTCTAGGCATATTTCACATGAATACTTGCCAAGTTACATCGGGACTTCTTTTGTGGATTTATTAGAGTACATTCAAAAAAATGGGGCCGAATTGGTAGGGACACCGTTTATCTCCTATTTAAATCTTGATAGCAATGGTCAGCCTAAGGACGAGTTGCTGGATGTTGAAATCGGCTTCCCAATTAATCAGGAAATTCCCTCTACAGAGAAATTCCAAAGTTATGAACTTCCCAGCTACCAAGCTGTACGTACACTATATGTCGGAGATTACGAGGACTTGACCGATTCCTATAAGGAATTGCTAGAAGCGATTAAGCAAGATGGCGGTATCTTTACTTTCCGTAGCTATGAGTACTTTTTGACAGATGCTTCTGTTCCATTGGAAGATCAAGAAACAATGATTGAATTAACGTATCGTCAAAAACGGAAAAATTTATTAACAGATTAAACGGTATACATTAAAATAAAATGAGGGTCCTTTCGATTAAACGATCGAAAGGATTTTTGTTTGTCTTTCATTTTTTTAAACCTCTCACTACTCATTAAAATAGTTTTTTTATCTGCTTCTTAATAATTTCTAGATAAAATAAAAAAACACCTTAGCACAAAACGCTAAAGAGTTTTTTAAAAGTTATTTATAAGCAGTCGACTTTTTTCTTACAGGATCGAGACGGTTTTCACGACTATTTATTATTCACAAGATTATTTGTAGTCAAAAATTAAGTGTTTGCTCGTAAAAACTGCAGGAAAAGCGAGGATATATTTATGCTCATTTTATTATGAAGAAAAATAATAAATAACTGTTTTAATCATTTAAACTTTTAACTATCATATTTATCAGTAATTAACCAGTTCTTTTAAAAAAATATCTCAAACAACTATTTCGTTAATTTTTTTTAAATAAATAGTTAAATATAGAATCTCATAGGGCATTTATTCATTATTTATTCATTCAAAAAGATTTTCCCCAATCTTCAATATGAACTTCCCCATTTGCATAATTGAGAATGGTTAAACTGGAATTATCCATAATCCCCCCCTCACGGATTTTCGCTAAGGGACTCCCTTTTAACGTATTTAGTAAAGCCATCAATAAAATTCCATGACTTACTATTAAAATTTTCCCATCAGGATACGTATCGCTTACTTGCTTAATCACTTTTGTACTTCTCGCTATTAAATCCGCATAGGACTCTGCGTGAAATTTCTTCGCATCAAATAAATCCGGACGTTTTCGGTAATTCTTTATATCTTCAGGATATTCTTCAGTAATCTTATCGACCTTTTTTCCATCCCAATCGCCTAAACGCATCTCTCTCAAATCTTCAACAATTTCTACCTTAGTCGGATGTTGATTTTCATCCAGAATCAATTTTGCTGTGGTTTGCGCACGCATCTGTGGAGAAGTCAGTGCTAAATCAAACGGGAGAGTCTTTAAGTGCTCCCCCATCCGTTTGGTTGCTTCGACTCCCGAGGGAATCAAAGGGGAATCGACTGTTCCTCCATTAAAAAGTCCTTTAGCATTGTTTTCAGTTTTCCCATGTCTGACAAAATAAAAAGTTGTCACACCTACACACCCCATTCATTATTCATTTATTTGTTTGAATGCTTCGTTCTATTTTCCCCACCCAGTATACACTACTTATCAGTAATTGATACCAAAAAAAACGTATCTACTACCTAAAAAACCAAAAAACACCTTTTTTATTAAATAGTAAATTCTTAAACACGTGACATTGTAATCGGCTTCAATTATAATAAAAAGAACAAAGATCGTGATATCAACTCAGTTTCACCTTATTTAAAGGTGTGCACCCTAAAAGAAAACAAAATTTTAACTTTAAAATAACTTTTATTTATTTTGATCAATGATCTTATAGAAGCGGAGGGAAAACGGATGGAAAAAAATCGAAAACAGACTAGTACAGATTTAGCTTTAGCCACAGCGGGAATTTTTAGTCTGATTCTTTTTAGTATTCTAATGATGGCTCGTGTTATCGATGATCGTGAAGTAATGGATCTAGTCAGCCTAGTTACGGGAGCCGCGGGAGCCTTTTGTTATGGAAAATTTCTTTGGATCAAGCAAAAATCCTGGTTAAGCTTATCCGTTATTCTTTTCGCGTTATGTATTTTCTTCTTCATCCGATACTTATTTTAACATTTACTGTCAGTAATTCTTGCTGACAGTTTTTTTCTATCTGTTTTTTTTGTTACTATACTATTAGTAGTATACAAAGAAGGAATAAGGAGGGCATTATGTCTGATTTTGCTACGCTAGTGGATTTTCTAACCACGATTCAAGACAATCCGTATTTCGAAACTGACACACTTATCATTGCTGGGAATAGTTTACCAAATTTGATTGTTTCTGCTGCACAGTTTTGTGAGGAGGATTTCCGGATTCAACGAGTCATTTTTGTAGGCGGGATTGGTCACGGTACTGCCCCGTTGATCTCAAATTGCAGAAAAATGTATCCAGAGCTTGTGAGACCAGAGTGGGAACAGCTTTCTGAAGCTGAAATCACGCACGAAATATTTTTGCATTACTATTCACGTAATCTTGAGCTACTGTTAGAAAAAAAATCAACCAATACTGGCGAAAACGCTCGTTTCTCCTATGAGCTCTTTGAGCATGATGCACCGAAAAACTTTTGGCTCGTGCAAGACCCAATGGTTCAAAAGCGTACCCATATCACCTTTTGCAAAGAATGGGGGCTCCAATTATCAGCAGTTCAGCCCCTTTGCTTTGAACAGCCGAAACTGATTAAGTTTGATACCCGTCCCCACTTTAAAAATCCGCAAATGGATACTTGGTGGGAAACAGATTATTTCCTATCATTAGTCGTTGGTGAAATTCGGCGATTACACGATGATGAGAATGGGTATGGTCCTAAGGGAGCGAATTTTATTCCTCACGTTGAGGTCCCAGAGAATGTTCTGGCGAGTTATCGAAGATGCGAGAACTATTTAACACATGTTGAAAGAAAATAGAACTAGCCTCTGCTTTCATTTAAAGCAGAGGCTAGTTCTATTGGCTATGTTTTAATACAGTGTTACTATTATAACCATTTTTAAGGGAAGTTATTATACTTCCCTTAATGCACATTTTAAGAAATTTGCAAACTATACCTATAGATATATAGTCATTTTATTCAATAGGCAAATTGTGCTGTTTTAAGAAAGACAACTTATCCCAATAGCCTCTTTGAATTAAAATTTTATTATTTACTATTTGAAAAAAACCGCAACCTCTCAAACCTAATGGGTCACGCCACTCTAAAATTGCCCATTGTCCATCTTCGAAAATGTTTTCAACGATACAAACCATTTTTGCGTTAGAAAAATCTTGTTCAAACATTTTCTTTATAGCCTCTTTCCCAATAACTGGCTCATTGGCAACCTGATGGTTTATTGCATTATCATCATATAATTCTGAAATAATTTCTACATCTGCATTATTAAATGCGTCAACCCATTGGCAAAGTATTTCTTTTGGATTCATAAAATTTACCTCCTCGATATGTAATAATCTTTATTTTATTTTGCAAATATATCGTTGTTTACCTTTATGCTTTCCGTTTCTTGATACAGTTTTAGCACTGCAATATGAGCGACTTTTCCCTTGGCGATTTTATTAACTTCTTTTGTTATGATCTCTATCCCCTTGCCTTTTATTCAAAAATTTCTGAAGAATATTTCGCTCGTTCTCTTTTTATCCTTTTATCAATCGAGTTAGTAAAAAAAGAAAGCCCTCCCTTAGAGAACTCCCTTCGATTTTACTCAATGATTGTACTTACAAATCCTGCGACTTTATCAAACAAATCTCCGAAGAAACTTGAAACGCTTTGCCATAGTCCACCAAAATTAGGATTCGCGATAAAGTTTTGAACTTGTGAGATGACTTGATCCTTATACACATAAATAATGAATAGCAAGAACAACACACCAGCGATTCGCCATAAGACTGATCCTACCTTTACCACAAAGAAAACCAATAGTGCGATAAATGCAATAGCAATTAATTGATCCATCTCTGATTCCTCCTTCTTTCTCTCTATATATACTTCATAATCCATCCGTTTGCATAGCAATTAACTTATAGGAATAGTATGCCTTAAAATATTCTTTATCGCATGGGTCGAAAGACTGATATCTGTTCGGGAAATTCAAAAATAGAATTCTGAGATTTTTGTAAGCGTTAACTTCGCTTGCGTATCAACGTTTAAAGAATATTTCAAGAAAAAACGCTCTCTATTTCTTTGGATTTTAACAGAAATTTTCTCATAAACTCTAAGCGTATTTACGCTGTATTAAAAATTATTCTCGTTACTATAGAACCAAACTATAGCGTAGAAGGAGTCGTATTTGTGACAACAATTACTGAACAAGCCTTAGAAGAATTAAGTCCTTTTGAATTGAGTCTCTTTTTGGAACAAAAGATCCACGAAAACAAAAATGTTAGCAACCTGCTAAATGCTGGTCGAGGAAATCCTAATTGGACTGCCCCTACTCCACGGGAAGCCTTCTTCTTACTTGGACAATTTGCTACCCAGGAAACGTTGTATGGAACAGGTGAATTAACAGCAGGTATGATCCAGGCCGATACAAGCCGTGGCGAACGGTTTACTGAATTTTTAGCAACTCATCCAGGAAAAGGCGCCGATTTCCTAAAAAAAATCTGGTTTTCGGATAACAATTACTTAGGAATGCCAAAAGAAGCCTGGTTAACAGATATGTTGGATCACATCATCGGTGACAACTATCCAAATCCAGTACGCTGCTTGAGTGCCTGCGAAGGCCCAATCAAAGCCTATTTGAATCAGGAGCTATTCTCTGATAGTACCATTCCCTTTGATATTTTCGCGGTTGAAGGTGGAACGGCTGGAATCTGTTACATTTTCGATACCTTGCTCAACAACTTTTTATTAAATCGCGGCGATAAAATTGCCTTGATGCTACCGACTTTCGCACCATATTTAGAAATTCCCGAATTGCCAAAATACGCGTTTGAAATCGTCAAAGTTCAAGCCAAGCAAACCCTAATCGACGGTAAAATGACCTATCAATATCCTGATGAAGAAATTAATAAGCTGCGCGATTCTGCTATCAAAGCTGTCTTTGTAGTAAATCCTAGCAACCCGACTGCCAATGCACTGGCTCAACCCACGATTGATTTACTGAAAGAGATCGTTGCAACTGATAACCCTGAATTGATGATTTTAACTGATGATGTCTATGGTACATTTGTTCCAGTCTTTACGTCTCTATTTTCAGAGATTCCATACAATACCGCCTGTATTTATTCTTACTCGAAATATTTCGGAGCAACTGGTTGGCGTGTGGGAACCATCGCTGTTGCCAAACACAATCTGTTTGATGAATTGATCGCCAACCTGCCGCAGGAGAAGATCGAAAAATTAAACGAACGCTATGCATCATTGACTGCTGATCCGACAACGATCACTTTTATCGACCGAATCGTTGCTGATAGTCGCGATGTTGCGTTAAATCATGCTGCTGGATTATCCGCTCCACAACAAGTAATGATGGTAATGTTCAGTTTATACAGTTTATTAGATGAAGGAAAAGCCTACAAAGCGGAAGTGATGGATATTTGTCGTCAACGAGAAAAACTCTTGTTTCATACTTTAGGACTACAGGAACCGCTTGAAGATTTAGACACAGCCTACTATTGCGAGATCAATTACGAAGACTGGACGCGGAAACGTTACGGCAATGCTTTTGCTGACTATTTGAAAAATAAATGGACAGTAACCAAGGTGCTAACTTCTTTAGCTGAAAAAGAACAATTGATGCTATTGAAGGCCAATGCTTTTGGCAGCAGCGAGTGGGCCGTTCGTGTTTCTTTAGCCAACCTAGCGACGAATCAATACCCAGAAGTTGGCAAACGAATCATTCGTTTAACCGATGAAATTCGCGACCAATGGATGAAAACGAAATAGAAAAAAGTCAACATCCCCATCAGAATGTTGACTTCAGATTGTAAAATAAAAGCTGCTCTAGGCTCATATTTCGAGCTTGGAACAGCTTTTGTTTTAGTTATTGATCCGACGATAATTTCCATCAAAATAATTGCCATTACGAATATCCTCAGGCATCCCTTTGTAAGGAGTTTCACTGATCACATCCTCGTTGTTTTCCCCAGCCTCACCAATATAAGTAATCTTTGCAAACTCTGGAACGACTAATTTAGGATAGGTTTCGTACTTTTCTCTAGCTTCAAGCATTTCGTCAATATGTTCATTTTGAAATGTGACTGTAATTTCTGGATGTTCTTCTACCCATTTTGGGAAGAAAATCGTGCCATGAAGCTTGTTTTCATTTGGTAAAAAATCTAACGCAACATCTGTCCCGGTTGGTTCTGTCCAAGTAATCTTATAGACCCCTTCAGTTAACAGGTCCATTTGTACCTCTTGATCCTTCACCCAGCGGCCTGCGACCATGCCGCCATGAATTCGATAGTCTACCGTATGATCATTTTTTGCATACCATTCATATTCCCAGCCGTTATCATACGTATAAATAAAGTGGGTGCCGACAAAATCTGCCAATGTTTTAAATTGTTTCAATTGAATCCCTCCAAACGATTAATTAACAACATGTAATTATTTACATGTTTTAGATTACTTGATTATGATAGAATGATTTTAGACAATTGTCAAGGGAGAGGATTAACATCGCACAAAAAAATACGCTACAGTATATTATTCTAGGAATGCTTCAGGATGATAAAAAAACTGGCTACGATATAAAAACAGCTTTCACAACTGAAATAGGTGAATTTTGGCAAGCGAAGCACAGCCAAATTTATCCCGAATTATCCAAACTTACGAATAAAGGCTGGATCGATTTTGAAACAGAAATCGTTGGAACAAAACTGGAAAAAAAGGTCTACTCACTCACTACTGAAGGAAGAAACGCTTTATTAGCATGGCTCAAGGAGCCGCTAACAGAGCTACCAACGAATAAGGATGAGTTTGTTTTGAAATTATACTTTATAAAAAGAATTGACGATGAACGCCTACCGGAGATGATCCAGCAGCAAATTGATTTGCATCAAAAAAAATTAACTCATCTAGAAGAACGAAAACTAGTTGTTTTTCCTGAAAAAAGAATCAAAGAAAATTACGGACATTACCTTATCCTCATGCATGCCATCCATCGCGAAGAAGAATATCTAAGTTGGCTGGAAAGCTTAAAACAGCAGTAATAATTGGATGAGGGAAAACAAATCCAATTGGCTGTTTCCATCTTCCAATTAAAAAGATATGCTGTTAAAAAACAAATGGAGCGTTACTATATGAAAAAAGTCGCAACAATTGCCGGTTCAGATGCCACTGGCGGTGGTGGGCTAGAAGCCGATTTAAAAACCTTTCAGGAATTTGGAACATTTGGATTAGCAGCAATTACGTCGATCGTTAACTTAGATCCAAATAACGGGAAGCACCATTTACGCCTCCTTCCGCTAGAGCTGATTCGAGAACAAATTGCTTCGGTCTTTGCAGGTCCAATTGATGCAGTAAAAACGGGGCTGCTGCCTTCTCGAGAAATAATCGCGTTGGTTCAAGAGCTGATCCCTAAAGATATCCCATTAATCGTTGATCCTGTGATTGGTGGAAAAGGAACCCAAGACTTTATTAAAAATGACCAAGTTCAAGCCTTACGAGAAGAGCTGCTTCCTCAGGCGTTGATCACAACACCGAACTTACGAGAAGCAGGGATCCTATCTGAACTAGGCGAACTTACTTCTGAAAAGCAAATGCAAGAAGCCGCTAAAAAAATATCCCTATTGGGGGTAAAGAATGTCGTTATCAAGGGCGGCGCGCGATTTGATTCGGAGCAAACCCTCGACCTTTATTATGATGGCAGGGATTTCCGACGCTATCCGCATCCTGTTATTGATACCCCCTACAATCATGGAGCAGGATGTACATTTGCCGCAGCGATCACCTCTGCTATAGCAAAGAATTATCCGTTGGAACAAGCAATCACGCTGGCTATTGAGTTCGTGCAATCTGCTATCGCAATGGGTGAAAAAATTAATCCGTATGTGGGTCACGTGTGGCATGGCGCCTACACTCACGGTGAAAAACGATTGGAGTATTCAGATGAACAGTGATAAACGTATTCAAAATTTAGTATTAGTCGCTTTATTTGCGGCACTAACCCTGATGGGCACAATGATCAAAATCCCGCTACCAACTGGTGCATTTATTCATTTTGGAAATTCTGTCGTTCTTTTAGCGGTACTTTTGGTGAGCTATTGGCAAGGAGCCTTAGCAGGTGGTCTTGGCTTTTTTATTTTTGATATTTTAAATGGCTTTGCGGCTGAAGCTCCATACTTTCTAGTGGAAAGTTTTGTTGTTGGGGCTGCGGCCTACGCTGCCTTCTCCCTGTTTAAACATAAACCTACGCGTATTCATCAAGTAGTCGTTATCGGTTTTTGTGCTGGGGTTGCCAAATTCATCATGTCCGTGATTAAAGCCACGATTATGGCAATGATTGCTGGCGCTCAACTGAAGCCTGCTTTCTTCGCCGCGTTAGCTACAATGCCCGCTACTATAATCAATATCTTTTCAACAATTTTAATTGTCAGCCTCGTATACTTTCCATTAAGACGAGCAATGCAGTTAATTTTTCATAATCAACCAGTTTAATTTATGCTATAATGAACCTCCTTGGCAGGGGCGAAAGCTTACAAAAAAGCGGCGAACAAATCGATTGATTTGTTCGCCGCTTTTCTAGTCCTCCATTGATGGGACCTCATAATAGTCCTTACTCATGATGTCACGGTAAATACCCGGAATAGATTTCCATGAGATAAACGAGATTCTTCGTACATAGGTTCCTTTATGCTGCACCAAAGCGTAATTCTTCCCTTCTGGAGCCTGCCCACCTTGAAAATTCAATAACATCCCTTCGCCAAATGGATCATCTGCTACCCAAATATTTTTATACGGGTCAGGAACTTGAGCTTTCTTTCCATCCTTTTGGTATTCTTTTCCGCCATTATAAGTAACAGAAGTTGGCAATGTCGCGTAGCCGATCTTCATTTCCATAAAGGGATTGAAGCGATCCACCCATTGATTTTTATTTTGGTATTGAGTCAGAAATAAAATTCCTAAAAACACGATTAGTAACGTCGCAATCAAACCATACTTATAAACTTTTTTCAATTTGATATCCTTATCAATTCGTTTAACGACCTCCACATCTCCTCTCAATAATTCGTCCAATGAAATACCGAAAAGTTCGCTGAGCTCTACTAGTAACGATAATTCAGGGTATGTCCGTCCTGTTTCCCAACTTGAGACAGTTTTATCAGAAACATTGATTTTCTCAGCTAATTCTTTTTGCGTCCATCCCAACAGTTTTCGATGTTCCTTAATTTGTATTCCAATTTCCAAACCGCAAACCCCTTTCCCATTTCATCATAAAAAGAATAAAACCAACATACCACCTATCCTTTGTGGAATGCCTCTATATCAAGCTCTACATTTTGTAGAATCACTTATTCATTGCATCCAACTGCTTTTTCGAATCACAGAACACCTGCCATATTTTAATTTTCTGCCCCTCCACTACGACTTTCCAAGCAGCAGGAATTTCCCAACGTTTATCGGGCATTCCAAGATAGGAGCCGCTCGCCCTTCCAAGAATCATCGCAAACTGATCATTTGCAAGATACTCTTCAATCTCGATTAAATAGTCAGGAAACCAATCAAAATAACCTTGCCAGCCACTCTTCATTGCTTCTTTATCCTCACAGTTTCCATAAGTATCAATGAATCGAAAATCTTCTGTCATCATTTGGATAATCGTCGGTAGGTTTTGCTGATTGATGGCTGCTACGAATTGTTCGATGATTACACGTCTCATAAGCATTTCCTCCAAAAATTTTCTTTTTAAACAGTATAGCAATTTCAATCGATGAATATGATCAGGAAATAGATTTCAACGGTGTAGGTTATCAAGATGTTTAATTTACTCGATAATTATTGATTGGCGAACTGGGATTTTGTTTATTTAGGACTTTATTACAATTATTTGAAAGGATTATTCCCCAAAAGCCGTACTTTTTTGTAAAATTGTTGTATAGAAGAACTAAGTACAAAAAATGAGTTCATTTAAGAATGGCAGTTCAACTTTTCGCAGATTTCAAAAGTTGAATGATCCATTGCAAAGTTTAATAAGTGTGAGACGGGAGCACTTTAGTTGAAAGATAGAGGCATTCAAATTGAACTATTTTTCTCACAAAAAATCATCCAATAAACCGAGGAGTGATAAGATGTACGAAAATCAACAAAAGGAAAAGAAACAACTACTGATTTTTTCGGCAATTGCTTTTGGAATGCCTGTAATTATGGGATTTTTGATGTGGTACGGTTATGGTCAACAAAAAAACTTAGATTTATTCGCCTCTGTTCATATGTTTTACCCAGCTGCAGGCGTCATGATTGCTTCACTGTTTTATAGCAAAGAAAAGAAACTGCTTCCTAAACCATTTTATATATGCTATTTAGCGCAAACTACGCTGATAATCGTACTCTGTCTTTCGCTCTTTTTCACTGGCAAACAACTTTTTAACCAATTGGCGAGTATAGTTATACTTATTGGCGCTTTGGTATCACTGCCTTGTCTCTTCCTAGCAAAAGATGAGCAGAATACTGCGTACGGATTGACCCTCAAAAACGGTAAATCCGCGGTTCGCATCGTACTGCTGTATCTTTTTTTATACATTGCACGTATAGTGATCGCATTAATAATTGACGGAAGTTTTTCGCAACTCGCGGAAACTTTTTCCAATCCATCAACTTGGGTTGCTCTTATATCTTTACCCATTTCCTTTTTTCTTTCTTTTATTCCTTTTTTTGGAGAAGAATATGGTTGGCGCTATTTTCTGCAACCGATCTTACAAAAACATTTCGGCGCCTTAAATGGTGTTTTACTACTAGGATTTGTTTGGGGAATTTGGCATTTGCCGCTCAACTTTTTCTATTATACTTCACCAGCAGATGGCATTATCTCCGTTGCCAATCAAATCGTCGTTTGTATGACTTTTGGAATTTTTTACGCCTATGCTTATATGAAGACGGATAATATTTGGACAGTCGTTGTAATGCACTTTTTGAATAATCATCTGATTCCTATTTTCTCCGGTGACTTATCGGGAAATTCCATAAAAGGCAACAGCATCACATGGAGTTCCGTCGTTTTTAGCCTGATTGTTATGACAGTCTGTTACGCTTGGCCAGTATTAACAAAATTCTTCAGAGATCTCGACAATCTCAACCCGACGCCAGAACATCGTGCCGCTAGTGTCGCCCATTCATTGAGTACCGAACACGAACAAGTCATTGGTGAATCATAGCGGTAAAAAAATGTTTTTTTGTTCAACGGAGTGGCGTCCACTCCGTTTATTTGCTTCTTTCCCTTTAGTCCAAATTCTAAAAAATTAAAATAGATTATGAATGCAAAATTGTTTTATTATTATTTTCTAATGTGTTATACTTTTATTTGTAAGTATGTTATTAAATGAAAGGAGGAAATCAGATGACCTTTTTTGAACAAGAAAAGCCCTACCGTGTGACGTTTGATTTAGAACAAAATGTTTTTATCGTTTACTCAACGATTACTGGTCAACAGGGAATTGGAATCACCATTGAACAAGCGATCTACGACTTAAAAAAATCTGCCTAAGGAGCGCATCTCTCAATGAATGAAGCCTATAATTAAAAGCCTCTGCTTAAAAATTGAAAGCAGAGGCTTTTTTGTATGCGCAACTTACATAATTGTTCGTTCACGATAAGGTAAATCAATGTCTTCCTTCTTTCGTTTCACGTTATACTGAATCAAAGAAAATTACGGAGGTAGAAAACTCATGAAAAAAATGTTATTTCCATTCTTCGCAATAAGTTATTTGTTCGCTCATATTACATTGCACTTGTCCCTTTACCCAATTGATTGGGTAGCCGGTTTATTTAAATAAGTGGAGGTAAAAAATGCTTGAGATGATCATTCAATTTTTCAAAAATCTGATAGATTTATTTAGTCAACTTGTTGATGTAATTTCTGATATTGTCCTGTATTTGTTCTCCGCTCAGTTATAAAAGTCGTAGAGTCCTTAAAAAGGACTCTTTTTTTCTTGACTATCCCCTTCTTTTATTAGATGATGAGAGTTTGAGTAAGAAAGTAGGAGAAACATGAGTATCTTAGATTTAACAGGAATCGCCCAACAATTCGGCGACAAGATCTTGTATGAAGATTTAGAATTACATTTGAATAAGGGGGAACACCTTGGCCTCATCGGACAAAACGGCGCAGGAAAAAGTACCCTAATCAAAATTATTACTGGAGAACAATTACCAGATGAAGGCACAATCGCCTGGCAAAAAAACATCCATGTGGGCTATTTAGATCAATACGTGGAAGTCGATCCAACATTATCCATCAAAGACTTTTTGAAGACTGCCTATGCGGCAGACTTTGAAAAAGAAGCAAAAATCGGCGAATTATATATGGATTACAGTGAATCAATGGATGATAAACTGCTAGAAAAAGCTGGAAAATTGCAGACAGAATTAGATCAAGGTGATTTCTACCAAATTGATACCTTGATTGCTGAAATGAGCAGTGGTCTGGGATTAGATGTTTTAGGTATGGATACACCACTGGAGGATTTAAGTGGTGGTCAGCGTTCCAAATTGATTCTAGCGAAATTATTATTGGAAAAGCCGGATGTATTGATTTTGGATGAGCCTACAAACCATTTAGATGACGAACATGTAGCTTGGTTGAGTCAGTTCTTACAGGAGTTTACTGGTACATTTGTGGTTATTTCCCATGATCGCGACTTTTTGAATCAAATTACCACCCATATCGCTGACATCGAGTTCGGAAAATTAACCAAATATACTGGTAATTTAACAAAAGCATTAAAACAAAAAGAGCAGTTCCAAGAAACCTACATGAAACAATATGCCGCTCAAAAACGTCAGATCGAAAAAACAGAAGCCTATATTCGCAAATACAAGGCCGGTTCACGTTCCACCATGGCGAAAAGTCGTCAAAAACAATTAGATAAAGTAGAACGTTTAACGCCGCCTTCAACCAATGCAATCGCTCACTTTGAGTTTCCTTACGCACCAATCGTTACAACTTTGGCGCTTGAAACGACTGATCTTGAGATTGGTTATCAAAAACCCTTGTTGGCACCGATTAACATGACCCTGCGCTATGGCGAAAAAGTTGCGATTCGTGGCTTTAATGGCATTGGTAAATCCACATTGCTGAAAACGTTGATTGGGGCGATTCCAAAAATTGCCGGTGAATTTCACTTTCCAGCAAATACAAAAATTAATTATTTTGAACAGGATCTGCAATGGGAAAATCCTTATCAAACGCCCTTACAGTATTTAAGCGAACATTTTCCAAAAGAAACTGTTAAAGAGCTACGAAAGCATTTAGCCAAAGCCGGACTGCCGAATCAATTAGCACAAGAACCGTTGAGTACCTTAAGTGGTGGCGAGCAAACCAAGGTCAAGCTTTGTCAGATGACCATGCAAAAAGGCAACCTGCTAATTCTCGATGAACCAACCAACCACATTGATCAAGCAACGAAGGACAGTTTACGTGAAAGCTTAGCGAATTTCGCTGGTACGGTGATCGTCGTTTCCCATGAGGAAGGCTTTTATCAGGATTGGACCGATCGTGTGATTGAGATTAGTCAGTAAAGTATCAATCGATAAGAAAGCCATACAGCTACTTACTTTCCTAATGTAAAGTAAAGTGGCTGTATGGCTTTTCCTATGTAAAGAATTTTTCGAATTCCCTTAACACTTCATTCTATTTCCAACGTAGCGTTTCTTTCTCCTCAGCAGTTAAACCAAAACCTTCGTGATGCGCCAATACACGTTGCTGTAAATTAGGCACCTTTGACCCTTTTTTTACTAAAATATCTACTCCTGCCGGGGTCATCAATGATTTTTCAAAACGAATCACTAGTACATCCCCTTTGATCGTTACTACTTGCCAGCGGCTGCTTAAAATTCTTAATATTCCTAGACCACGCCAAACAAATTTACCGTCTTTAACATGATCCACCCCTTTGATCTGTTTCGTTTTGTTATTCACTTCATATTCCACTAGATCGAGTAATTCCACTGCTTTCTTCTCTGTTTGTTTATACGTAATTCGGGGATTTTTTCTTTTATTCGACAACCACATCGGAAAATTTGTTCCTTTGATTTCCCAAGTACCTTCTAATTGTGTATGCCATGCTGTCATAGGCTCACCTCGTTTTCTTCTAATCAGTGTAAAATAAAAGTGATTCATGCTAAAGAAATATGCTTCTGCTCGATTTTAGGCATACCGAATCTTTTTCTTTTAATTTCCTGATTTTGGGTGTATGATGACATCGTAGAAAATAGAAAAGTTTAAAGAAAGGTGGGAGTGTATTGAGCATAAATAAACATCCCATTTTAGAACATACAAACGGGCTCTCTTTAGAAGAGGTCAATGGTACCATCAAAGTACCGAAAGGAAAAAGCTTTTGGCGGACATTGCTCGCCTATTCAGGACCGGGCGCGTTAGTCGCTGTCGGATATATGGATCCAGGAAATTGGTCAACCTCTATCACTGGTGGTCAAAATTTCCAATACTTATTAATGTCAGTCATTCTGCTTTCAAGTTTAGTGGCGATGCTTTTACAATACATGGCAGCCAAACTAGGAATTGTTACCAGAATGGACTTAGCCCAAGCTATTCGCGCTAGAACGAGTAAATCGTTAGGGATTGTTCTTTGGATTTTAACTGAATTAGCGATTATGGCCACCGATATCGCAGAAGTTATCGGGGCAGCAA
The DNA here is from genome assembly GCF_051710745.1 of Enterococcus sp. DIV0756. Lineage (NCBI taxonomy): Bacteria > Bacillati > Bacillota > Bacilli > Lactobacillales > Enterococcaceae > Enterococcus > Enterococcus sp. DIV0756. The sequence continues at coordinate 198,521 of NZ_JBIOLF010000002.1, forward strand.
TTGCCTTGTATTTATTGTTTAATATTCCATTAGTTATCGCGGTCTTTATTACCGTCTTTGACGTCTTTCTATTATTGCTATTAACCAAAGTGGGATTTCGAAAAATCGAAGCCATTGTTGTTTGTTTGATATTCGTCATTCTTTTTGTTTTCATTTACCAAGTAGCCTTATCTAATCCTAACTGGAGCGATGTCTTGAAAGGCTTTGTTCCGACCAGTGAGACCTTTTCAAACGGTCCCGCCATTGGTGGTCAAACACCATTAACTGGTGCCTTAGGAATTATCGGCGCAACAGTAATGCCCCATAATCTTTACTTGCACTCAGCCGTTTCACAAACTCGCCAGGTTGATCATGATGATGAAGAGGATGTCGCAAATGCTGTTCGCTTTACGACGTGGGATTCAAACATTCAATTATCGCTAGCCTTTCTTGTCAACGCGTTGCTTTTAATTATGGGCGTTGCGGTATTTAAAACTGGAACCGTTAAAGACCCTTCATTCTTTGGATTGTATGAAGCGTTGTCCAATCCAGCTACTATGAGCAATGGAATTTTGATGAATGTCGCAAAAACAGGCGCTTTATCAACCTTGTTCGCTGTTGCCTTGCTGGCTTCCGGTCAAAATTCTACCATTACTGGTACTTTAACCGGGCAAGTAATTATGGAAGGCTTCGTGCATATGCGCATGCCTATCTGGCTTCGCCGTCTAGTTACCCGATTGATTTCAGTGATTCCCGTATTGATTTGTGTGCTGCTCACTCGGGGAGACACGGTCGTAGAAGAACACGAAGCTTTAAACAATCTAATGAACAACTCGCAAGTTTTCTTAGCTTTCGCTCTGCCTTTCTCCATGCTGCCGCTATTGATGATGACAAATAGCAGCGCAGAAATGGGTGAACGCTTCAAAAATAAACGAATCATTCAACTGCTTGGCTGGATTTCAGTTGTCGGCCTTACTTACTTAAACTTAATTGGTTTACCTAGTCAAATCGAAGGCTTCTTCGGTGATAATCCTTCTGCCCTAGAAATTACTACAGCAGACGGTATTGCGTATGTTTTAATTGCGGCTGTGCTTGCCTTATTAGTCTGGACGGTTGTTGAATTGCATAAAGGAAACAAACGTGTAGCACTGGCTGCGAAGGAACTAGATGAGGATTTATCAGAATAAAAACGAAGTTCTTGGAAAATCATTCATAGATTTTCTGAGAACTTCGTTTTTATATGTTTTCTTTTTCTGGATACCAATTAATTCCCGCTTTTTTCGCTTGCGCAAATAACTGACGATAGTTTAATTGATACGTTTGACCGTCCTTGATAAAATGTGTTCCGCACTGACGAAATTCAAAAGGAATCGCTCGTTCCACGGTTTCTTCCCGCAACTTCAAAATCCAATCATAATTTAACGGGCGTGCATTTTTATGGTATTCGCCACCTGCAATAACTAATTCAATACCCGTCAAATAATCAGCAATAGAAATTTCTTCAATCAACGGCTGACAAGCGATATTTTTATGTTTGATTGGTAGCTCTTGGAATAAGGACAGGCGTTGCTCCGCGCGCGCCTGATTTTCAACGGAAACACCGATCGTAACATTATCGTAACCGTCGCCCCAGTCTTCAGGCACACAATCCATTAAACGTTCAATTCGTTTAGTCAAGAACATGAAATGAAGATCACTGCGCTCTTTGATCATTTGCCAGCATTCCGCGCGCCACGGATCAGCTTCCTCGATTAAAAAATCACTGGAGAAACAAACGAAGACCGTTTGTCCGCCCTTCATTTTATACCCATTCTTCGTTTTTTTAACAGGCGCATCAAACTGAGCCGACCTCTCAATCTTACTTGTATCAACTGCTCGCTTTTTATCGCCTTCATGAATAAAGCAATACTTGCACCCTTCACTTACTCGACGACACCCCCGCCATGGATTCCACATGCCCATTTTCTCACCCACTTTTTCTTTTATCTTATCAAATTTGCTAAGGGTGACGCGAGCTATTTCGTTATTAGAGCATTAATTGCGTAAAAATGCTAAAATTAAGTGATAGATTTAAAAAAAGGAAGTGATTTTTTGGAGGAATATCGCGGCTTATTAGAAAAGACGATTTTGTTACAGGAAAAGCCGATTATGATGTCTTTATTGATTATGAGTGATGGTGAAAATAAAACCGAAGTCTTGATCAAAGACCGTTATCTATCCAGTTATGTTTTTCGTTTACCGGAAAATAAATATATGATCCATATTGAGGGACGCCGCAACAAACGGAATCAATTGGTAGCAAAACATTTTGAGATCATGAATCCTGATGAGTATATCAAAATCATCGGTGCACCAGAATAAGCAACATTTCATATACTGTTAAACAGAAGAGGAGCAAAACCCTTGTCAAAAAAAACTAAACTAGTTGCTGCGATCATAATTGCGGCAGCTAGTTTCGCTGTGTATAGCGTAAAAGACCATGTTCAAGAACCAAAACCGAATGCACCACAAATAACACAATCAGAAAAGAAAACGCAAAATCAATCGCAGACACAAGTTATTCCGCCTCAGCAAGATCTAGCCCAGCTAAATTACGAAGGCACCCAGACCATCGAAATCAACCAAAACAATCCGACTTTTTCTAAAGAGGACCTCTCAACTGAAAAAGGTCCTTGGGAAAGATATGGGGACTTAGATCATTTGAATCGTGCGACTGGCGCAGAAGCCTTATTGAATAAGAAACTCATGCCGACTGAAAAACGTGGGGAAATTTCCAGCGTGACTCCAACGGGCTGGCATAATAAAAAAATCAACGGGCAATACCTATTCAATCGGTCTCACTTAATTGGGTATCAATTAACTGGACAAAATGCCAATTGGAAAAATTTAATCACGGGAACACGTCAATTGAACAGTCCCGAGATGCTGCGCTTTGAGATGGATATCAAATACTATTTAGAGAAAAGCAATAAAAATTATGTCCGCTATTCCGTTGTTCCTGTTTTTCGTAACGAGGAGCTCTTAGCACGCGGTGTTCATATGATGGCCCAATCGATTGGCAGTGAGGAGATTCGCTTCAATGTATATATTTTCAATGTGCAAAATGGTGTAAAACTAAATTATGCAGATGGCACCAGTACGACAGAATCAACTTCACAATCTTCAACTTCAACAAGGGTTTCTGCGGAAAAAGAATATATTGATGATAAGGGCCAAGGCTTGATTAAAGGATCAAAAAGTGGCGTCTACCATCTTCCCGGTAGTAAATATTACGATAAAACCACCAATCCACGGGCTTGGTTTAAGACGATTGAAGAAGCCAAAAAGGCTGGTTACCGTCCCGCCAAATAAATTATCAAAGTTTTCACTTTTTTACTTTACAGATACATTTCTTATGTTACAATATTGTTACAAAACGTAAACAAAAACATAAGGAGTGATTACTTTGAAAAAAATTTTTTTTGCTTTAACGCTATTTATTCTCTTCCCCATCAGTGCAAATGCCGAGACAGAAAGCTCCGCTGCAGCGAATAACACCCCTGCAGCCGGAACTGAACAGACCGTTTCCACTGAAAATAGTGCAACAGTTGATTCAAATACGACAACTGAAACGGGCTCGTCCAGCATCACTGAAAACAATGAGGTTAAAGATATTCAACAAGCAAAAGACGATACGATTGATCAAATTGAAAAAGAAACGGGCGTAAAGAAAAGCAGTGATCCGATTGGTAGTGAACACGATACCAATAAGATTCGCGAGATGTTAAAAGGTGAAACGATGAAAAGCATCATCACACCTAGCGAAGTGGATAGCTACACTGATCAACAACTATTGAATGCCATGACACTTTGTGAGCGAATCAGTTCCGATACTTACGGTTTAGACGTTAGCGGGTACGCGCGTATACTGCAAGCTTTGTATAAAGATAAAAGCTTGTCTTGGGATAAAATCGAAAATATTATGAATTACAATCCAAGTAATTATACAAATGCCCTTGAGATGATTGATCAGATTGACAGCCTGCAAGCCTATTTGGCGGCCCTGTATCCTAGCAACAGTTCTTTCATGCCGATTCGTCAAATGAGCAATCAAGAATTATCCAATGTTTTAAAATACATTTCACCGATTCAAGAAAAAATGATCGGAACTGAAGGCGACTTCTTCCCTGGCATTATTGCTTGGATCAGTCGTTATGCGGAGAAGGATGAGGTTCGTAACGGAGTGACTACTTCCAGCACAACCGAAACATCAACGACAGAAAGTTCAACAGTTACTTCAACAACAAACAGTGCCGAAAACAAAGCACCTGCGAAAGATAACAACGATAAAAAAGAGGACAAAGGCGGCTTCTTACCAAAAACGGGTGAAGAAAGAAGGACCTGGCTTACTGCAGCTGGTGTTATTATCTTAGCAATCATCGCATTTATTATGATTCGTCGAAATCGTAAAAAATAATAAAAAATCAGTGAGCGAGAATAGCAAGTGAAGTGACCCCCAAAAGTTAGACTTATTTCGGAGTAGAGAAATCTACTCCTTTTTTTGTTTGTTAAGATGGGCAATTATGCCGCTTTCTGTGCAGCTTTTCGAAATTGAACAGGGCTTTTCCAGTTCAATTTCTGTTTCATCCGGTGATTGTTGTAGTAATAGATATAGTCATCGATCGCCGTTTTTAGTTCATCAAAACTGTGATAGGTTTCCCCATGAAAGATTTCTTGTTTTAGAAGACTGAAGAAATTCTCCATGATTGAATTATCTAAACAATTCCCTTTGCGAGACATACTTTGAAAGATTTTCTGTTTCTTTAGTTTTTGCCGATAGGCCTTCATTTGATAAGCCCAACCTTGATCCGAATGGAAGGTGCGACGATAGGGGCAATCAGCCGTGATCGCGATGGCTTCTTCTAAACCTTCCATAATTGCCAAGGCATTCGGTTTTTCTGAAATGCGGTACGAAAGAATCTCGCTATTATACATGTCCATAAACGGGTCTAGGTATAACTTTCTTTGTCGGATCACGCCTTTGGTATCTATTTCAAAATACTTGAATTCTGTTGTATCAGTCGTAATTTTTTGATGACAGATATTCGTGTAAAAATGACGACGAATTCGGTGTTTCGCCACTTTGCCGACCTTTCCTCGGTAAGAGCTGTAGCGACGTGATTTCCGAGTGTAGGAACGGACTTCGATCCCTAGTTTTCGAATCAAACGTTGAACTTTCTTTTTATTGACATGAAAGCCTCGCTCTTTTAGTTCGTTGGTCATTCGTAAACAGCCATAATCTTTGTGTTCTTTACGAATACGAAGCATTTCGGCTTCGATTCCTTGATCGGGATTTTCTCTGTCAAATCGTTTTTGCCAGTACATAAATGTCGCTTTAGGAAAGTTCAACGTCTCAAGAAGCTCAACTAATTTGAATGATCCTCGGAGGCTGACGATGGTTCGTGCGATTGATTCGTTCGTCTTTGTTGGGCTTCCTGTTTTCGCAGCTTCCTCAGCTCTTTTAAAAAGGCATTCTCAATTTGAAGGGAACGCACTTGTTTTTCTAATTCTTTAATACGGTCTCGTTCTTCCGGTGTTGTCTCAATTGAACGCTTCTTTTTCTGTTCTTTTTTCTCAGCCAAAGCGGATGGACGTCCTTTCGTTTTTGAGAGTCCATCGATACCATCATCCCGAAATTTTCTCATCCAATTGGCAATGAGAGACGGATTATTCATTTTAAGTACATTGGCAATTTCACGATAAGACAGCTCACTAGTTTGATATAACTCTATCGCATCCAACTTAAATTGAACAGAATAATTCGCATTTTTACGTTTTCTGAGAAGACCTTCTTCGCCAAATTCCCGGTAGGAATTCACCCAATCTAGTATTTGTCTACTATCCTTAACCGAATGTACCTTTGCTAAATAGCTATAACCACCTTTCCCATCTAAGTATTCTTGAACTACTTTCAATTTGAATTCAAAACTATATTTAGTCATAAAAAATACCGACCTCCAAGAGCTAGATTTTGGTCTAACTTTTGGGGGTCGGTTCAAAGATTCTTTCGCCCACTGATTTTTTTATTTTTGTTTTTCCTGATACCCTTGCCAATCGGCTTCAAACTGAGCAATACCATTGGTAGTTAATGGATGACTCCATAATTTTGGAAACAGATTCCCCGGAATTGTTGCAATGTCTGAACCTGCTAACGCAGCGGCCTCGACATGACCAAGGTTTCTTACACTGGCTGCGATGATTTCTGTATCGAAATCATAAATATCAAAGATTTCTCGTAAATCCTCAACCAGCTGGATACCATCAGAAGCAATATCATCTAAGCGTCCCAAAAAAGGACTGACATAGGTAGCTCCAGCTTTAGCGGCCATCAACCCTTGAGCTGCTGAAAAAATTAAGGTCACATTTGTTTTGATCCCTTCTTGTGAAAGTGTGTGAACCGCTTTTAAACCCGCTTCCGTCATTGGAATCTTTACAACAATATTTGTGGCCCACTGATGAATTTCACGTGCTTCGCAAATCATTCCTTCACTGTCTAACGAGGTGACTTCCGCACTGACAGGCCCACGAACTAAGTGGCAGATTTCTTTGATTACTGTTTTAAACTCCTTGCTTTTGCAATAATCGTAGGGTTCGTCGTGACACCATCTACTAAGCCAAGCTGATTGATCCGTTCAATCTCTTCAATGTTCGCTGTGTCTAGAAAAAATTTCATCATTTCCTCCTATTATTCGCTCATTCCACTGCAACAGCACTTGTCTTTACATCAGCCGATATTCCTTCTTTATTACAAGTATACTCACTCCTATCGACTCCATCAAGTTCAGAAATGAGCGTCCATCTTTGTGACAGTTTTGTTCGTTCTAGATAGGTCCCGCGCCTGATTTATGCTTCTAATAAACTTGATAAGCTAACTGTATCAAGTTTGAAAGGACGATTAATTCATGATCAAAAAAATACTTGGAGTCATTTTAGGAATCTTTATTCTGTTAGTTGGTGCAATGCTTTATTCAAAAAATTCATCTAGTGAGGTTGCGGGTACTCTTGATCAACTAAACCCTTTAGTTCCTAAAAGTGAGCTTTTTGTTAAAACAACGAAACCTCAGTCAGTCAATAGCTATGGAACGGCTAGCTACGAACAAATTGCAGCTGACGAAAATGGGAAAACTCGCAGAATTCAATTTAATGGAATTTCTGAATTAAAGACCAATCGCTATTTAAAAATAACCGGTAAAGGTGCCCACATTGAGACCTATGAGGAGGTTAGGCGTGATCAGGTGCCAGAAAAAGCGTTAAATGAAATTGATCCGCGGTAACCGCAAGCCGAAAGGTTCATCTGTCTTTATGACGGATGAACCTTTCGGCACTTCTTATTACCTAATGATTATAGTCGAAATTTTCGCGTATCTTGCCATATAAGCTGCCTGGCTTCCAAAAAAATTCTTTATTCTACTTGTAGACTTCGCTCCAATAACTAGAAGATCTGGATTGTTTAGCGGAATAAACTTATTAATGATCAGCTCACCAGGGTTTCCCTTGTTGACTATCGTTCTTACATCAATAACCCCGTATTCGAGAGCCTCTCTTTTATACCCCTCACACCGTTCTTTTAGTTCGGTCATTTCCTTCTGCCAGTAGTTTCGATCTAAAGATTGATAAACATTAATATTTTTCTCCTCTAATATGGATACAATGATCAATTCAGCCATCTCGTGACGTGCCACTTGAATTGCATAACGAAACGCTTTTAATGCATCGGGACTCTCATCTACCCCAACCATAATTTTGTTAAAAGTCATCTTCCTTCTTCCCTTCAGAGATAGTCGTCTTCAGTTGTTGCGCGTATCTTTTATCTCCCTTGTATAATTCAATCACTGTCCAAAGCAATAACAAGAGAACGAAAACGATGATGATATAGGCAACGTTGTCCGCTAAATGTAGTTGGCTTCTTGATGGATTGTCTCCAAAGAAACCTTCAATCTGATTAGGCAGACCTTTCATATTCAGAAAAATTAGTCCAATGACTGATATCCATCCTAGAAGTTTTATTCCCCAGGAATTTTTAAACCGTTCTCCCATTTCGACTCGGCTATCCGTAAACATCAGTAATGGCAGCATAGAAAATGGCAGCGCAAAGGCCAGAAAAACTTGAGAGTTATTCATTAAATTATTTATCGCGATATGTTCCTGAACTTCGCTTTTTCCGCTAGTAAGGAAAACACAGATCAGCACAGGAATCACAGATAACAACCGCGTAACCAATCGACGCAGCCAGATAGGCACTCTCATATGAACGAATCCTTCCATGATAATTTGTCCGGTAAGTGTGCCGGTAATGGTCGAGTTTTGCCCTGAAGCTAAGAGTGCTACAGCAAAAAGAATCGATAAAATCCCTGAACTAGCCACATGAGCCAAGATTGAATTATTCATTACAGACGGATCAGACAGTGCTTTAAACAACCCGAAAAAGGATGGATCGGCGACACTTCCGGTTCTGAAAACTGCCACTCCCATAATCAGCAACAAAGAATTCACAAAGAAAGCCATCGTTAATTGAATATTTGAGTCCCATTTAGAGAAACGTAATGTACGTGCAATATCCTCTTGATCTTCATGATTGATTTTTCGACTTTGAACAATCGAAGAATGTAGATAAAGATTGTGCGGCATAACTGTCGCTCCAATAATTCCTAATGCACCAGTCAAAGGTGTTTGACCTGCGACCATATGTGTTGTAGAGAATGCTTCCGATCGCGGTATTAATCCTTTAAAAACAGCGTGCCATTCCGGTCGCGACAAAGCAACTTGATAAGCAAAAATGACAAAAATCACGACGATCAACGCTACAACAATCGCTTCGATTTTTCTAAAACCGATTTTCGTCAATAATAGCAATAGTAAAACATCAAACACTGTAATAAATACAGCAAGAAACAACGGAATGTGGAATAGCAAGTATAAGGCAATAGCTCCCCCAATTACCTCAGCGATATCCGTTGCCATAATCGCTAGTTCAGTCAATAGCCAAAGTACGATCCCCAATGATTTACTGGTTCTAGCTCGAATTGCCTGCGCTAGATCCATTTGGGAAACAATACCTAATTTCGCTGACATATATTGCAGCAGCATCGCAATTAAACTAGAAATAAGAATAATCGACATTAAGAGGTATTGAAAGTTTTGCCCTCCGGTAATAGAAGTCGACCAGTTTCCAGGGTCCATGTATCCTACCGCGACTAAAGCACCTGGTCCTGAATAGGCGAATAATGTTTTCAAAAAACCTACATCTTTTGGAACTTCTATTGTTCCATTGATTTCCTCCAGCGATGGACCATTCGCGTATTCTATTAAATGATGTTTCTTGTGTGAAAAATCTTTATTATTTTGTGAGTCATTCAATTAAATACCCTCTTTCATTAAATTTGCTTTCAAAAATTTTTAGGCACACCTAAAATATCGCAAGATCTTTCGTTAGGCAATAGCCAAATTGATGACACTTACTCCAAGGACAATCCCGTTAGCCATACAAAATGTTATGTGATGCAGATGATTTCATCGTCAATACACTTCGTCAGGTCTTCTCTCTACTCTACTCATGAATTGTTTATAAAGTTATTTTAAAACGATCAAAAGATAGCTAAATCGTTTTTTTATAAATCGAAATATCCCCTTTCCGATATTTCCGTAAAGCCTTTTCCTTTATATAGCAATGCTAATCCAATCAATTCTTTTTTAAATATATTATTAAGAAAAAACATCCGACTATTTTTATTTTTAATAAATCGTTATTATATATTCAACCGAAAGCGAATATAACCTTGTTAGGTGAGGCTTCTATGCAAACATAAGCTATTGCGCAGAAACATCGAAAGATGCCAATGTGTAAAACAGGAATTGTCGAATTAAGGCTTTTCTAAAGATAGCTAAGAGTTTTCTTTACGTTGTATAGTGCTAAAACTCAGACGATGAGAGGACATAAAAGGATTGCCTTCTTATTGTGTATAAGAGGACAATCCTTTTTGTTGATAAAAAAATAGTTCTAATGAGAGGAAGTTTTACCATGAAACGAGCGCAAAAAATTATTTTACTTGGTCTCACATTAATACTGATGTGTACCATTTCAGTCTCTGCCTATTTTCTATTAGTCAACCAACATTTAAGGAAAACCCTAGACAACGGCTATCATCCGATTAAAAACGAGTATCATGCGGCAAAGAAACAGGATGCGGAATCTTTTCTGGTTATGGGTTTAGACAACACCATCGAAAGGAAATTAGGAACAACGAGAACCGACGCGATGATGGTTATTACCGTCAACAACAAAACCAAAAAAATCACCTTTTGCAGTCTCCCGCGAGATAGTTTCGTCCCGATCGCGGCTAAGAACTATCGTGGCAATCAACGGATTGAAGCGGCCTACACTTTTGACGGACCAACCGCTTCTGTGAATACGGTAGAAAAATTGCTGAAGATTCCAATCGATCATTATTGTGTATTTAATTTTTTATCTTTTATTCAGTTCATTGATGCAATCGGTGGAATCGATATCAACGTCCAGCACTCCTTTGACGGTGTTACAAAAGACGGCCCAGGTGCCATCCATTTCGATGAAGGGAGACAGCATGTTGATGGCACAAAGGCCCTCTCCTATGCTCGCGAACGTCATAGCGACAACGATATAATGAGGGGCTTTCGCCAACAAGAGATTATCCAATCCGTTGGAAAAAAATTGAAATCAAAGGATGTTGTCAAAAATTTGACAGGTATCATCGACTCCTTTGATAATAATATTCAAACCGATATCACGACCGATCAATTGCTTAAACTAATAGAAAGTGGATTGATTTATAACAATTATGAGAAACAAAGACTCACCTTTGATTGGCGAACCTTTAGCAATCAAGGTCGCAGCATGGTTGAGCTCTATCCGGATAGCATTCAATATGTCAGTCATGAATTGCGGGTAAGTCTCGGAATCGACAAAAAAGACGATCGTGATAAAAAATCATTTGTCTTTCACACAAATGGTCAATATCTCTATCAAAGCGACTATTCTGTCCAAGATGAAGCAGCAGAGGAAAAAGAATCTACTTCTCTGAACGGCAATGTCTATATTGGAACACCAGGTAATACGGAAACTGGAACGCTGCCTACCGTAAAAACCAAAAACGGGTTTGTTCCTTAAGCAGAAAATGATTTACCAAACGAAATGAACGTTCTATTTTGAACAAAAAAATCAGCGTAAGTAAGTGTTAATTGCACTTGCTTACGCTGATTTTTGATCTACTTAAATAGATTTTTCTTAACGGATACCATTTCCTTTGAGTTCAATTTCTTTGAATGTTCGCTTTAAATCATTTTCTACTTCCTCAATATCAAAAACCTGTTGGCTGTTCTTATTTTTGTATAAATAATAATCCAAGCTTAACGCACTAGGCAACGTAAGAAAGCCAATCGATTCATTTGCCAGAAGTTCCTTTTCTATTGCATGAATCACAAAAATTGCCTTTTTCTCATTCAACCATTTATGAATCCCTAAACTATCATGGCAATAAAGGTATTCAGGATCAATATTAAAATATTCAGCTGTCCTTTGAGTTAACTGTTGATGCCCCACATGATCGGTCAAAATGATAAAAGGAAATTTTTCTAGATCCTCTGCTGCCGCCTGTCTCAATTCATTCGTTACCAGTGATTGATTAGCCGCCAGTAACATTTTCGAACGAATTAGTGAACAGCGCTCAAATTGTGGATCATCCATCAGGCAACTAGTTATTACTAAGTCAATTTCCTTATGCTTAAGTTGCTTCAGTAACTCTAAAGGAGCGTCATTGACATAGTTGATCGTATAGCTGTCATTGCAGCACCCACACTCTCCTGCTTCAAATATTAAAACTGATTCGCTAATCCCCACCCTAAAAGAAGGACGATCAATCATTTGATAAAGAGGGAAATGGATTTTTTTTGCTTCCTCAATGATTCGCTTCACAAAAGGGAGAATCCTCTGTCCTTCTTCACTCAAAACTAGTTTCTTTCCGTGACGCGTAAATAAATCATAGCCTAGCTCGTTTTCCAGGCTTTTAAGGGCTGAGCTCAGAGAAGAGATTCCAATAAACAACTCTTTCGAAGCTTTTGAGAGGCTATTGTATTTTGCAATGACGTAGAAGTACTCTAATTTCTCAATCGACATTTCTTTCACATCCCAACAGTAAATTTTAGGCCAACCTAATTTTGCTCTTTTAAACGACTATTAGGCAAGGAAAAACATTAAATAACAAGTATTCTTTAACAGTGGTTAACTATTTTGAGGCTCTTAGCACCAAACAAAAATAGACGGAGGCCTCTCTTAATAAATTGGAAAGCATTTCTATAAAAAGCGTAATGATAATAAAAAGCTTTATTAGTAAGGACTACAGTCTTTCATATAGTGATTGTTGTCTGAGTAACAATTGATTTATCATCCTTCACGAGTATGATGAGTTTGCACAATAAAATATAATCATATTAGGTGAGGTTACTCTGAAGAACACAGGTTATCGCTCGGAAATGTCGAGAGACAGTAACGAGTAAAGCAGGGATTGTCGAATTAAGGCTTTCCCAAGATAACTAGAAGATCCTTTTCTTACGTCTCAGAAAGCCAAAGCTCAATTAACGTGATTTCCTTATAAACTTGTCTATTTATTCGGTGACCTCCTTAATATGATTATTTAGGAGGTTTTTTACATTGAAAGTTTTCAACGCTTCATCAAAGCAAAACAATCAGCTTACAAGAATTATCGGAAATATCACCTTCCTATTTATCTTAGCTCTTTTTGCTTTCATACTGATTTTCTCGCTGATGAAAATGAACCGCCCGCTTCAAACGTTACCCTCGGAAGAATTTTTATCGACGGTGAATAAACATAAGGACTTTTTATCCGTCACAAATCTTGGTTATTTTTCCATTCGAACGATGTTTCGAATGATTGTCGGAATGGTTTGGTCTTTCTTATTTTCCTTTGTTTTTGGACTTTTAGCAGTGAAATATAAGACTGCCAGAAGAATTATTCTACCGTTAGTTAATTTTCTTGAATCCGTGCCTTTATTAGGCTTTCTAACTTTTACAACTGCTTGGCTGCTGGGGTTATTCCCAGGAAATGTGTTGGGTGCTGAATGTGTTGCCATCTTCGCAATTTTTACTGGTCAAGCATGGAACATTATGTTGACACTCTACCAAATCATGGAAGTTATCCCTTCGGATCTGTCCAATGTTACTGAGCAATTCAAATACAACCCTTGGGAAAAATTTTGGCGGCTTGAATTTGTATATGCGATCCCGGGTTTGCTTTGGAATGTGATTATTTCTCAAACGGCGGCTTGGTTTGCATTAGTAGCTAGTGAACAAGCTTCTGTAGCTCTACCAAAGGATACGACTCTTTTTTTACCGGGAATTGGTTCATATATTCAAGTGGCATTGAACCGTGCCGACTTCAAGGCTTGTTTGTGGGCTGTTCTAGCGTTGCTACTGAATGTGGTAATCCTAAATTTCTTAGTATTTCAACCGCTGGTTCGGGCAACTTATTACTTCAAATATGAGACAGACGTTGAAAGTACAACACCGCCAAAATCAATCGTTTATCAACTGTTAAAAAATGCATCATTAACGAAACAGTTTTCAAAGGGTTTTGCAAGTTTCAGCAGATTTTGGATCTACGATATACCAAAAATTTGGTATTTCTTAAAATTGGATCATCTGTATCGATTAGTGTCGAAATTACGGAATTTTTTTAAAACCTTATGGTATGTCAGTCTAGCGTTTGTGGTAATCATTTGTTCGATCAAGCTCTATCATTTCTTACCTCATCAAGATTTCAGCATGATTCCTAGATTAACGCTCTATACCACTTTAAGAGTGACATTGGCAATGATTGTTGCCGGAGTCATCTTTACACCCTTAGCCATTTGGGTCGCTAGTGATAATCGCCGGTTAAATATTGTTCAACCCATCGGTCAAATTTTGGGCTCAATTCCTTCGAATGTTTATACACCCTTTGTCGTTCTTGTTATTGGTATGGGTTTTAACAAGTTACAATGGTGGATTCTGCCGCTTATTATGGTTGGGTGTCAATGGTATTACTTCTTTAATGTAATCGCCGGTTATTTAGCAATTCCTGATGACATACGAGACGTGACGAAACTATTTAAACTGTCTAAATGGCAATGGTGGACCAAATACCTAATTCCTTCGATTCTGCCTTATCTAATTACAGCGATTATTAATGCTGCTGGTGCAGCTTGGAATGCAGACATTGCCGCTGAAAGTATTCAATGGGGTAAACAAACAATCAATGTCACAGGCTTAGGTCAATATATTTCAGTGAATGATGGAATAAAAGATAAATCCGCTTTGGGTACATTAGCGATGTGCTTTATGGTAGGACTTTGTATCGCTTTTATTTGGCAACCGCTATATCGAGTAGCTAAAGAAAAATTTCACTATTAGTAGTTTTACCCCATTATTTTTTTAGCATGCAAACGAAAGGAGAAGTATGATCGACTCGTTCGATTATGCAAAAATAGACAATGGAAAACACAGAATTATTAAACGTAAAAGCAGTCTGCAAGGAATTTGAAATTGAAGGGCATAAAGACCATTTGAAAGTACTTGAAAATATCGACTTAACAGTTAAAACAAATGAATTTTTGAGCATTATCGGTCAGTCTGGAACAGGAAAATCGACTCTATTAAGAAGTATTGCCGGACTTCTTCGACCAACCACAGGAGAAATTACGTTTGAGAATAAAACGATCACTGAACCAGATGCCAACATTAGTATGGTTTTTCAACACTTCGCTCTTTTTCCTTGGCTAACGGTAGAAAAAAATATCAGCTTTGGTCTGGAAAATCGTGTAGGGCTTTCTCGTGAACAAATCAAAAAAAGAGTCAATAATCTCATCGAAATGATCGGCTTAACAGGATTTGAAAAGGCCTATCCTAGAGAACTATCTGGTGGGATGAAGCAGCGTGTCGGGTTTGCCCGTGCCTTAGCGATTGAACCTAGCTTGTTGTTATTAGACGAACCTTTTTCAGCTTTAGATATCGTAACAGCTAGTCAACTGTCCAACGATTTATTAGACATTTGGTTGAACAATCAAATTGCTACCAAATCAATCGTCATGATCACTCACGATGTCCAACAAGCCGTTCAACTATCCGACCGTGTCGTTTTGATGGACTCCAATCCTGGACGTGTAGCGAAAATTTATCGAATCGATGTTCCAAGAAGCGAACGCTCCCCTAAAACAATCATTAACATTGTGGATCGCATTACAAAAGAAATGATCCGTCGCATGCAAGTATAAAAAATAGACATCCGCGCAAATTTGCACGGGTGTCTATTTTTTTATGAAGATACTCACGACAGCTCATCACGCAACGCTTCAATAATATTTTCCTTCTTAATCTTATCTATTGCATAAAGCATAGTGAGTGACACAATCAAAAATACACCCGTTACACTGATCAAAATGCTTCTCCAAGGGAAATGATAACTGATCTCTGCTCCTCCCTTAACCATTGCTCTATAGATTAGCCAAGAAATCATTCCTGCAGTTGGAATGCCTAATAACAGCGAGCGAGACCCATAAAAGAAACACTCAAAGATCATCATTTTATTAAAATCCTTATCTGCCATACCCACAGAACGCAACATTGCAAGTTCTCGCCGCCGGAGTTTAATATTCGTAGAAATCGTTGTGAAGACATTGGCGATGGCGATCAAGGAAATCATCGCTACAAACACGTAACTGAAAAGATTCACAACGAAGATCGTATTACGATTCTGATCAAAAATCTCATGGACATTATACAACTCGTAGGGAACTGTAATCCCTTCATTTTGAATGATCTTCTTCATTTCTGCCGTTGAATGTCCCGCATCTTTGGATTGAAAAGTTAACCCTAAAGTCTGATTGATGTCAGAAGGAGTAAAGTTTCTCTTCATTCGATAAGGTGCGATCAGCATAAAGACATAAGCCTGCTTTTCTGAAACTTGACGAGGTAAGGTATCCATCGGATAGGTATCAACAAACCTAACTTGTATCTTTCGCAAATCATTCAGAGAGGTCTGATCTTTAATTTGTGGCTTCAAAAGCAGTTCCAGCGAGTCTTTGGCAAAGAGATCAATCAGTTCATTTTTTCTCACCGATTTTCCGATTCGTTGTTTTGCGACAGCAAGTACTTTCCCATTCTCACCAGTGTACTCTTCAACAGGTAAGTTCAGACTTTTGATAAATTTCAAATACTCCGTATCTTCAATGAATTGAATGTCCAATTTTAAATCAGTCTTTCGAGTTGGATCATTTTTTTTCAACGCAAGATAGCGCGACGAAAAATCGCTATTTTTTACTTGGGTAGAATATTGCAACAACGCTTGATAAGAACTACTAGCAATCCCCTCAACTTTTTGAAATTTATCATAGAGTCGAAAGAGAGCTTCTTCCTGTATCTCTGTGCTGGAAAACACAATGTCATAATCTGTATCTATGACCATCTGCTTAGCGGATTGCTGCAAACTGTTTCCAAATGCTTGTGCTGAGACAAAAAGAATTACACTAAAAGCTAACGATAAAATAATTGTACGATAACGTTTCTTGTTGCGCTTAAAATTCTTCAGCGCCAACAATCCCTCCAATCCATAAATACGTCCTGAGAGTTTTGTTGTTTTAATATCCTTCGCTGCAAGCTTTACTTCATTGGATTGACGAATACTTTCCATGACTGGGGTATTTGCTGCCTTTCTGGCAGGGAGATAGGCAGAAAGTAAAATTGTCATCAAACTAATCATGGTTGCAGCTAATAAAATAGGAGCTGATAGTGACAAAACTAGTGGAACATCCGCGTATAAAATGTTATGAAAGTTTTTAGCCACAAGTCCGATAACCATCTTTATACTTCCAATCCCTGTAATTACTCCAAGGGGAATCCCAATCATACCGATACAAAATCCCTCAAATAAGACAGCGTTTCTTAGCTGTTTCGGTGTCGCGCCAACAGACGAAAGTATTCCGAATTGGCGAGTGCGCTCATTTAAAGAGATCGTAAATGAATTATAGATCAGAAATATCGAGCCCAACATGATTAATAGAACTAGAATTCCTCCAACTGAATACAATAATAAATTGAAGATTCTGTCATTCGATGTACCAGTGAAACGTAATACTTCCTCATTCAGCGTATACTTCTGATTGTTGGCTGTTTTTTTCACATAGTCATTTGCTTTTCGAGGATTTTTAAGAGTAACAAAAACACTAAAATTTTTTTCCTTCACAGCTTTGCTTGTAGTAGTAACCACTGTGTAGCCCGGAGCACGCTGTTCTTCAAAGCCCGGTCGTTCAAAAATACCAACAATTTTATAGCTTTTTTGACTTTTCGCTACGAGCTTTTCTTGTTTTTTTCTCGCTTCGTCGTATGGATCATGTTGATTCAAACAATTATTTCCGATCCGACGTTCACCAACACATAGCGATAGCCTATCCCCGACAGCGTATTTTACTCCCCCATTGGCGGCAATATGAGCGGGAATGACAACTTCTTGGGCATTTTTCGGCAGCCTGCCAAAAATCATTTTTATTGGCAGTGTCTCAAAGGTTCTTTGGTTGAAGCCTGCTATAAACAAATATGGCTTATGAGGATTTTTACCTCCTTCAAGCTTGCTATAACCGATATCCTCAAACATTGTGATTTTTAAGACCTCTTGATTTTTCTCTTGGTCTTTAGCAAAGTTAATTGATTTGTCAAAAAATTCTACATGCCAATCCCCGTATTTTTTTTCAGATCCTGCCATCATATATTGTTGAAGTGAAAGAGCAAAGGTTGCTACGGCTGTAATCAATGCGCTTGACAAGATTACACCGATAATTGTTACAAACGTACGCGCACGATTTTTCAGCATATTTTGTAGCGTCACTTTATGGAAAATGTTCATGATTGAATCATCCTCTCATCACGAGTGACACGCCCATCAGAAATACCGATGATGCGATCTGCCTGCAGGGCGATCTCTTCATCATGAGTCACAACGATCAATGTTTGTCTGTATTTACGATTGCTCATTTTCAACAGCTTGATGATTTCATGACCATTTTTACTATCCAAACTACCAGTCGGTTCATCTGCCAGTAAAACGGCTGGCGCATTCATTAGCGCCCGACCAACCGAAACCCTTTGCTGCTGTCCACCTGATAATTGATTGGGTAAATGATCTTTTCGCCGGCTTAGACCTAAAAGCTCTAGCAATTCATTCAATCGATCTTGATTGACCTTATGCTTATCCATCAAAACCGGTAACGTAATATTTTCCACCACATTCAATGTCGGAATCAAATTGTGAAATTGATAGATCAGTCCGACCTGACGCCTGCGAAATATCGCTAGCTTTTCATTATTCTGAGCATAAATATCCTGTCCATCCAAATAGACTTTTCCGTTCGTAGGAACATCTACACCACCGATCATATGCAGCAAAGTCGATTTTCCTGAGCCAGATGCCCCAATAATTGCTGTAAATTCACCCTTTTCAATCGTCAACGATACGTCATCAAGAGCAACGACCTTATTCTCACCTTTTCCATAAACCTTACTAAGATGTTCAATTTTTAACAGCTCCATTATATGAGCCTCCTTTCCTATGGTTCACCTATATAATAGAAGCTTTATCTTTCAGCTTGGTGACTTCTAAGTGAGAGATACGTCACTTTGGAAAACGAATGGTAAATAAAGCACCGCCATTTGGATGATTTTTCGCGGTAATCGTTCCACCTTGACGATGGATAATGGCTTTACTCAACGACAGACCAATCCCAAAGCCTGTCTCACTCCCGCCTTCTCCACGATAGAAACGCTCGAACAAACGAGGTAGCTCTGTTGCTTCAAAGCCCTTCCCACTATCATGAATCATGATTTCCGTAAACAAAGGGTTATCCGTACCATTAATAGCAATTGTTCCTTTTTCACCAATACTCTCAATACAGTTTCTGAGAAGATTTTGCAGAGCTTCGGAAAGCCAAATTCGATCACCATAGATCGTTATACTTGGAGAAATCGCTGTCTCTACTTGGACTTCATGCAAATCAAGGGATACTGAAAAGGGACGAATTGAAGCTGCCGCCAATTCTGCAAGATTGAGCGAGGTCTTCTGAAATGTCACCACTCCTGCATCTAAGCGGGATAATTTCAACAAAGCCGTAATCAAGCTGTCCATGCGCAGAAGTAATTCCTCGATTTCCCGCATATTTCGTTTTCGCTCCTTTTCATCGGTCGTAGCTTGAACCAACGAAAGAAGCAAGTTAACTGAAGTCAATGGGGTTCGCAGCTGATGTGCAATATCTGCTAGTGAATCCGCCAGATTTTCTTTCTCCTTTTTCAAGGCTGTATTCTGTTCACGAATCCGCAAAGTCATTTTGGCGATCTCACTTTGCAAAATCGATAGTTCGCCTTCATCCAGCTCTTCAATCAATAAATGATCCTCATTATGCAAAACTAAATCGATCTCATCAGCTAATTGCGCGATTTTTTGATATCGTAACTTCGTAAAAGAATAAAAAAGTCCACCAAATAGTACAACTGCCGACATCATCAACAGTCCAGACGCTCTGCTTAGATTGAAGCCGATGAGAAGCAAAATGCCCGATATCAAGAGAAAAAGTCCAGTGAATCTGCGAAATTCCCGATTTCTAAACATTGCTGCCTCCTAATCGATAACCTATCCCGCGAACAGTCAGAATAATTTTCGGTTTGGCTGGATCATCCTCAATTTTTTCACGCAATCGTTTAATGTAGACAGTTAAAGTGTTGTCATTGACAAATTCTCCTGCGGCATCCCATAATTCCTCTAATAATTGTTCCCGTGTGAGGATAATTTTAGGATTGTTCACAAATATCAATAGCAAGCGGTACTCTAAAGCTGACAGAAAAACCTCATGACCATTTTTGCGCACGATACCGCTTGTAATATCCACATAAAGTCCTTGAACCTCAAAAATTGCCGGCCCCTGACCATTTTTGCGCAGTGCATTTTTTATACGTGCCAGTAGTTCTCGCGGACGAAAGGGTTTGATGATATAATCATCCGCTCCCATATTCAATCCCGTCACAATGCTAGCTTCATCGTCCGAAGCCGTCAAAAATAGAACCGGTATCGCCAGCTGTGACTTGATTTCTGTATAAACGGTGAATCCATTGCCATCTGGAAGTGATATATCGACCAAAGCAAGATCAAATTTATTTTCAGCCAACAGAGTTAAGGCTTCACTTTTACTTGCCGCATGAGTCACTATAAAACCTTCATTCTGTAGCAAGATCAGCAAATTTTTTGCGATCACCTGATCATCTTCTACTAAAAATAAATGTGTCATTTTACTGTTTCCCCCTTTAACTTCGAATAATAACGAAGTTAAAAATTATCTTTATCATTTCTCTTATTTTACCTTATGTAACCATCAGGTCCCTAATCAACTTTTATTTTACCCCTTTTATCCCCTCACTTTATGCTATAGTGATAGATAGGAAATTCACAATATCACGAGAAAAGTAAAATCGGTTTTCTCATTAACTCATAACTATTTTTGAATGGAGCTGACCTGTACGAATGTCTAACTGGTCGAATTTTCTTTTCGCACTCGAACTAGCCCTATTGCTGACCCACGAAATGGACGCTGTTCGCCATAAAGAGTGGAACATGTTTATCATCTTAAAAGATTTATCTGAAGAGACCGCTTTTTGGGTCTTTACTCTGCCGCATATTTTACTTTATGCGCTCGTAATCTTTTTGCTTCTATTAAATAGTACAATCATTCTGTATGTTGTTGATCTATTTCTCATTTGCCACCTTCTTCTGCACTTCCTTTTTAGAAAGCATCCTGAGAACCAACTGACCAGCTTTTTGTCTAAAACAATTATTTACTTAGCTGGGGTTATTGGTGCTGTTCATTTAGCCATAATGCTGATTGCTCGTTAAAAAATCCTTATCCCCCTTTTTTTGATCAACCTCATCGAACGCTCACATGGCTATAAGTTTCTTGTAAAATACGCCTAAAGTCCTATAGTCCCTCTATACTATGTAATGTATAGTATAACGTATAGAGAGGTGTTGCTGATGGATAGTCAATTAAAAAAAGGTTTGATTGAGTATTGTGTTTTAGCCTCACTGGTAGAGATTGATTCTTATGGCTATCAAATCGTCAAAGAAATCCAGCCACAGCTTGAGATTACTGAGTCTACGCTTTACCCAATCTTAAAAAGGCTAGAAACAAACGAAAAAGTTTCTACTTATTCAAAAGTTCATAATGGACGTTTGAGAAAGTATTACCACTTGACCGATCTAGGTTTTGCCAGTATTCAGAAATTTTTGCAGGAATGGAACGACGTCGAAGCCGTTCATAATTACATTAAAAGGAGTGTTGAAGAATGAATCGAGTGGAGTTTATCAAGGAATTGAGCAATTATTTAGCGTATGAAGTTAGACCTAGCGAAGTCCATCGCTTGATTGAATATTATGACGAAATGATTTTAGATCTAATGGAGGATGGGTACTCTGAACACGCCGCTGTCAAAAAGTTAGGTGATCCCAAGCAATTAGCTTACGAAGCAGCCGGTATCCCAACGGAGGTTCGGGTTCCACGTCGCTTTAATTGGCTATGGATCACGATGCTGGTTCTCGGCTTCCCATTATGGGGTAGTTTGGCACTTGCAGCATTTTTGGTACTATTAAGTATCGATATCGTTATCTGGTGTATTCCTTTCACGGGTGCATGTTTGGCCGGCGGAACGATCATCGGCGGCGTCGCAGCGGCCTTCACAAGCCCATTTGTTCTCTTCGATTCCTTCTTTATGGGGGTAACACAACTTGGTGCGGGAATGTTCTTATTCGGCTTTGGTCTATTGTGCATGTGGCTGACCTACAAATTCAGTGCTGTCTTTATGAATATGCACCGTAGCTTGATGGGAATTATTCGCCGCAATGTCTTCCAACGAAAGGTGGTCCAAGTATGAAATCAAAACATTTAGTTCCTAAACTTGCTACTTATTTAATTGGTGCTGGTATTTTATTGATGATGCTAGGCTATGCGTTGTCCGGCTTTTCCACTGACCGCTACCGCATGAATTATGATGATCGGCATTGGTATAACGTCGTAGGCTTCTATATTGAGTAAAAAAAAAACGAATCCGATGCGGATTCGTTTTTTTACTTACTGTCCAAAGCTTTCTCTACCGCTTTTTGAATGACCTTGCTTGAATTGGTTGCTCCAGAAACAGCATCAATTTTGACTTTTTGCTTCTCCAGCATCTTTTTCGGCAGAACATCCGCTCGTTTTCCGCGATCGTTATAGTGTTCCAACATTTTGATTGATTTAATCCGTTGGTTCTTTATCTCAACTTTCACTTTTGCACGAATAAAATCAACATCGTGTTCACCAACATATTCTCCGTCCTCCAGTTGGCTAAGATCCGGTTCATTAATCGAGATGGCTCCCACTGCCTGCTCATAATCAATAAACCGCTTGTAATAAAATGCTCCGTAGCCACCAGCTAAAACAAGTACACCTAGGCCGATAAGCCACATCAATTTCACCTTTTTTGTCATGGGTTCTCTCCTTTTATTCCGAAGCTTTTAGCTGATCAAAAATCGCGTCAATATTTTGATTCAACGTCGTTTGATTCAATTTATACAACTCATGATTTTCAAAGAGTGGCATAATCTCCTCCATGGCGTCAATAATTTGTTGAAACATCCTAATACGCTCTTTCATTTCCTTCAAGTTACGCTGTAGTACCTCATTAGACTTATCGTTGCACTCCTGACCCTCAGGCTCATTGTACAAAGACATTAGCAGACGAATATCCTCTAACGAAAAACCAGCATACTTGAGAACCACTAAATTTTTTACAATCAGCAAATCCTTCTGGTCATAGTACCGATACCCATTTTCTAATCGTTGGGATGTCAGTATCCCTTTTTTGTCATAGTAGCGTAATGAAACTGGCGAGACACCTGTTAGTTGTGAAAACTCCTTGATTGTCCACATGGCCTTCCCTCCTTTTAAGTATCGTAACATTCAACCTTGGATGAAGGTCAAGGGCTTTTCGGTGAAAATTGGACTACTTCAAATAGAGGAATCATGCTACACTAGCAACAAGAAACGAAGTTCAAGAGGTGAAGAAATGGAGAAAATCACACTAGTCCCACCAGGGAAGAATCATGAAGCGGCTGTTCACGATTACACCGAAGAACATTTATCTGTTGGGGAAGATTCATTACACGGTTCCTCGTTGCTGACAGAAATGGAGAGCTATAGTGCTTGGCTAACTCATTTGACTAGACAATCCAATAAGAAAACAGTCGCTCCTGATTGGGTTGTCTCGACAACTCTGATTGCCATACGGGAAAAGGATCAAAAAATGGTCGGAACGATCGATATTCGCCACGAGTTGAACGAATTTTTACGGGAATTTGGCGGGCATATTGGATTTGGCGTTCGTCCCACTGAGCGTGGAAAAGGCTACGCTACGGAGATCCTGCGCTTAGGGCTAGACTATTGCAAAATGTTAGGATTGGAAAAAGTGATGGTCGCCTGTTACAAAGAAAATATTCCTTCTGCCAAAACAATTCGTAAAAACGGCGGTATTTTAGAAAAAGAGTTCATCCATGAAGATGGAAATATGGTTCAGGTTTATTGGATCCACTTATCGAAAATTCAGTAAGTCCCCAATCGCTTCTTGCTTATTAAGATGCTAAAATGATGTTAGAGAGTATTTCACAGGAAGGACGCGAACTTTATGAATGCGACGATGAAAGATCATGATTATTCATTTCGTAATTTGCAGCAAGCTAATTTTCATGATATGACTTTTGAACAGGTGGACTTTTCAAACGCAGATTTAACTGGCGCAAATTTGAGTAACTGTTTATGCATTGATTGCGATTTTTCAGAGGCTCTTTTAAGAGACGCGTCGTTACAAGGAACTGATTTTCAAAAAAGCAGCTTACGTGGTGCAGATATTTCTGGCGCGAATCTCTTTTTCGCCATGTTGGAGCATGCCGATTTAACGGACATTATCCATGATGAACGCACACAATTTTTTGACCTTTATTGTCCTGCGGAAGGACCATTTATCGGCTATAAAAAATGTTTTGATTTTCGAATCGTTCAATTACTAATCCCCGCAGACGCACGGAGGACTTCTGCAACAAATACATGCTGCCGATGTGATAAAGCTAAAGTACTAACGATTAAAGATATGTATACAAATGAAGACTATAACGAAGCCATTTCATATGTCGATGGAAATTTTGTTTATCGCGTAGGAGAATACGTGGTAGCGGAAAATTTCAACCCCAATCGCTGGGCCGATTCCACTGGAGGCATTCATTTTTGGCTGACCCGAAAAGAAGCTGAAGGATATATGTAAAAAGACCGATCTCGCCATTGAGCTAAATGGTAAGATCGGTTTCTTTATTCTCTTTTTTTATTAGGATTCATTTTTTCTTGAAAAAGGTCCAACGTGAATCCTTTGATATCTGTCAGGCGCAAGATTTCCTTCAAAGAATCATATTCTTCATATAATTTCTTTTTCTCTTCGTTCAACCTATACGTAGTGACCAACCCCGACATTACAGGAGCGTTGAACATTTTTGCTGAGAGTAAGCGATGAATCCCATCATTTTGAAGAATATAGCAATCGTCTTCTTGAAAATAATTGAATCTAATCAAAGAAGTCCCTTCAACATTGATCTTTCCTGAATAAAAAGCCCTTTGCGCCGCAAGACCATTTGCTTCTAGCGAGTGTAAATTCTCCATAATCTTCTTTTCATCGCGATCACCATTACCAATTCCCATAAAGAGGTCATAAACGGATTTTCCCTCGACATCTAAATCTGTCGTTGCCGCAATAATTTTAGGTACGGGAATGTCCTTTTGAAGGCTCTCACTGTTTTCTGCCTTATCATAATAATTTTCTATTTCCGTGTTTTGAAAAAAAATTCTCTTTTGTAGCTGAATATGTTCCAAACTAATCCCCGCCTGCAACATACGCTCAACTGCCCTTTCCTCAAACTCTTTAGCCATCTCTATCCTCCCCTTACTTTAAAGAATTCAATTTCAACAACTGTTTTTCAGTTTAAATTATATGAACGAAAAATGATTGTTACTCACGCACCTAAAACATCAACTGTTGAATAAACTCAAAAATGACAACACACCTACAACAGATTCAGTCGCAGGTGTCGGAGTGGCTGACTCATTCATGTATATTCCCTTATTCTTCTCTAAAACGCGTCTAAACGCTCAAAATTTTCTATAATTAACATTTCCTACGCATAATGTTTGGTGTTAAATTCCATTTGGATTAAGGCTTCCGTCATTTTTCTTGATGCGATTCTGCGAATTTCTCGAGGAATAAACTGATGAATTTCATCCTCATTAAAACCGATCTGTAATCTTAAACCATCCGTAACAATTGGTCGTCTCAATAAATCTGGATGCTCTTCTACAATGGCTACCAGTTCATTAAACGAAATTGTATCAAAATCCAAAGCTAATTTTGAATAGACCTTTGAACGTGTTGAAATGATTTCTTCTGTACCAGTTTCTGTTAAAGACAAAATTTCTTTAATTTCATCACGCGATAACGGATCAGACATAATATTTCTTTCTTCAAATTCTAACCCTTGTTCTTTCAACCAAGCTTTTGCTTTTCTACAAGAAGTACAACTAGCTGAACTAAATAATTTAATCATTTTATAAACACCCTTCTAAACTTCATTTTCTATACACCTTGTTTTCTACACCTATAACGATACAGGACATATCATTTGTTGTTAATATAATTTTTAAAAGTGCTCAAAAAAATGACTTTAATCCATCAGAAAAAAGCTGATATAATAACTTCAAAGTATAATCATTATTATTATGGTTTAACTATAAAACCCATGTAATCTTCGACATTACAACTAGTTGATTTAGAAAAAGTCTCCTAATAAAAAACAATGGTTATTTCTCCTTTTCCATCGAATCATTTATTTCTACGGAAAAGTAAATTATGATAATACTCCTAACTGATGGCTCTTACGACAACTTGGTCCATTTGTTTAGTAAAATGAAAATACTTATCAAAATCATCGAATATTCGTTTATCTGCTTAATGATTTAACTTTTCTAACTTTATCAATCTATTCTTTCACTACAAGGTACATCGGAATATTCTCATAGCTCGCTTTATAAAATAGATACTAATTCATATCCTGTATAATACAAAAAAACTTAACTAATAACCTAGACACGATTACTAATTAAGCCACTTTCTTTGTATTAAAATGTCATACTTCAACTTCACTTGAAAAATTTTATCTATTATCCTGAATTAGACCACTTATTAATAGAACAATTTATTAAATCTATTCTACATCAAAAATGAAACTTCTTGCTTTAGATGAAGTCATCATAACGTAACTAACTTTTGGTACTTTAAAATTACTATTTTTGCCAATATTATCATATACAAGACCAGTAACCATCTCTTGAGCAATAACACGAACCTTTTTATAACTCGTAGTTGCTTTTATTTTCATATCTTTTGGTGCAACAAACCATTCAGCTGTATTGGCTTGTTTAAAGTTCAGCGCTGTTCTCCTTTTTTTTCGGGCCGGCTTCCAATGCAGGAACAAAATTCATTCCCATTTGACTTAATAAGATACGAATGTCACCCTTTTGGCATTCAAGTTTTGGCTCTTTGTCTTGGTTATACAAAGACTTCTTTTTTTGATGATAAAATTCTTTCTTACACTAATGCACGTTATCCAGAGATGGTAGTCAAAACAACTCTAATGGCGTTAAGAAAAGAGAAAACGTTCATTGTTGACGGTTTTCCAATAAAATACAATTACTGGTTCCATGTATACTTTCATACAATTTCATGACAAAAACTACTAGAAAATCTAATAAAATGTCTAGTATAGTTAGAAAACTTCTTGAGGTGCTTCCTATTTAAATAGTATTTTTATTTCCAAAACCTGTTTGCTTGTAATATTCCGAGAAATTATCTAAAGTAAATCGTTCATGCAAATAGTAAATGCCAGCTTTATCTGAACTTTCCAGCAATTTAGAGGCAGTATACGCAGCGATTTTCCCTGTTTCTTCTGAGCTATTTGTTCCATGAAGTACTTTTTCCAAAATGATTCTTTGATTTTCTTTTCTGCCCTTTATTTTTACGTGGATAGAAAATGAGCTCGTGGACCTCTTCGAAAGACGAGTACTAACCTTTGCAAATTTCAAAGCTAGATTATACAGTTTACGATTCTTCAGAAGTTTGAAGAATCGTATTTTTGCTAGAATGTTTATCCCAAATAGCATTAGTGAATCGTCCAAACTAAAAAAAGTAGTGACATTAGGATGATTTAAAGTATTTGTGACAATTTGCTGATCTGCTAAGTTGAAGACAAATGCAGAATGAGATTTTGAATTTCTATCAAAATAAACGGATTTTTTCTTAATAAAAGCCATTTGCTTCTTATGTTCACCGTTAATATTCCAATAAAAAGGCTGTGACAGATTATCTAGCAACCATTGAAAAGCATCCTTCCCATATCCATCACCCATTTCCATCAGTAGTGAGATTTCTGTTTGCTCAACTTCAGCAAAATTATCCGCAAGTTCTTTTACTAGTATTGTAGATAGTCCTGGACAAATACCGACTCCTAAAATCCCCTGCGCATTTACACTTGAAAGTGGTAATTTTACGAGTTCATTCATTGTTTGATTCGAAGCTGAAATATCAATATAATGAATACCTATTTTTAAGCAATACTCAGCGAAATTTATGTTTTTTGGACCTAAACACATCACCGCAAGAGAAACCCCGCTCAACTTATTTACATACGATGATTCATCATAAATATCTATCTTCTGAAATGTGACCCTATCGTCACTAATTGCTCTAATAAATTGTTCACCATTTTCCACATTGCGTCCGCCAATAATAATAGCATCATTGGTTAACCTAAGTAGCTCCTTGACAGCTGCTCTTCCAACGTCTCCATGACCCCCAATAACAAGAATTGCTCCCATATCTTAAACCTCCAATTATCCAATTTCTGATCTCTCCATTTAAATTCACGGTGGTCAACCGTTTTTTTGATAAAAACATAGATTCTTCTCTGTATGAGTAACTAGCTTCAGTAATGAGCTTTGCTGATGTCTGATTTCTAAGAAGTCTATTTATTGAAACAAGTTCTTCTTTTGCATTAAGCTCAGCGATATTTCTGCTATTGCCTGTCCCAGAAAAATATAAAATCATAGATTCTCCCTCCTTAATTTCTTAAACGATTGTTGATTAATACACATATGTATATTATACTAAATTAAAATAACAGAACAATCATCAATCCACAGTGCTTTGTTTACTATTGAACAAATAAGACGAATTTGTTCATAAACAGGAGGTTTAATATGGTTGATAGAAGAACGGCTAAAACTAAAAGAGCTATCAAGAATGCATTTCTAGATATCCTAAAAGTGAAAAGCATTAATAAAATAACAATATCAGAGTTGTCAGAAAAAGCTGACATTGGTCGCGGAACTTTTTATCTTCATTATCATGATCTCTACGATGTATATGAGAGCGTTGAACGAGACCTTTATGCTGAACTAGTAGAGATGTTCGATGAATTCTCCCCCTATGTTACATCCGAGAATCTCCTTGCTTTGACGAACGAAGTAACAGCATATATTGATAAAAAGAGGGAACTGTTTCTTTTATTAATGGATGTCCATGAAAATATTTTGAATAAGATTAAAGAAATTTTTAACGAGAAGGTGTTACAAGACGAGTGCTATTCAGAAATTTCTGAATACGAACAATTAGAAGCACTTTTTATTGTAGCTGGTACTTTTGGGATTTTGGAAGAATGGTTAAGATCCGGTTTAGATATGCCATTAGAACAAGTATCTAAGATTTTGCATCAACTCTTGATGAAGTTCAATTTACAATAGAATCAGAATTTGTTGCTCTTTACAATTAAGTGTTAAAATGTTGAACATTTTTTCTCCATAATGACCTTTGCATAAATCCGAGTTGTTTTATCTATCTTAGCAGTCTAGCGATGGCTACCACTTTCTCTTAATCTTTTTTATTCAGATATTATAAACGAACTTATAACAAACATAGTTTTTTCTTTACGTCGACTAGTATCTTTAGAAAATCTTTTTTATTATCATTCATCGGTCGATGTGCTGCATTTTTTACTATGTGAAATTCTTTTAATGGTGACTTAATTTTCTCATATATTTCATTCTTAAAAAAAGAGGATGGTGTAGTCCAATCATTTTCTCCATAAATAAAAATAGTTGGGATTTCAAATTGCAAGTCTATTTTCCGTAAATCGTATTCTCTATGAAGCCATCTGTATATTGAATAATTTTCACTGAAAACATTTTTAAAATAGTAAGATAAATCATACAGTGAATAATAAGGTGAAAAAACAAAACTACTAAAATTTTCTGAGTATGATGCTGGCATACCTATTTTATATTTACTTTGTAATTTCCTAAGAATCATCATTTTTTTTGTAAATAGATGGGTATCCTCTTCTAGAACTGGATAAGGATCGATTGATTTCAGCATACTAGTATCTCTACTACTTTTCTTTTCTTCTGCTAAGAATAGAGTTTTATGATAACCAAGTTTCTCACTATCAAGCAAATTAACTAACTGACTAACACTGATAAAAACACTGAAAATATCTGGTTTTGCTTTTATGGTATATGTTCCTAAAACTGTTCCCCATGAGTGTCCCATCAAAACAATTTTTTCCTTTTCAAACCGGTCTAATAAATATTCGGTTAATTCAATAACATCCTTGATTCGCAAATTAATGCTATCCTCGATCTGTTTAAATGATTGATCAGACTTGTTACTCATGTATGTTTTTCCTGAAAGTCTTTGATCCCATTGAACTATAGTAAAATGTTTCTCCCACTCTTTTTGGTATAAATAGCTAACCGGCATATCAGTAAATCCAGGACCACCGTGTAAATATAAAAGAACTGGATTATCTTTTTTTTCTCCTCGAACGTGAATAATTTGATTTATACCGTTAATTGGAATTTTTTCAATTGAATCTATTCCCTCCAAACCGTTGATTTTATATTTGGTTCGTAATTTCTTACGAATTAAACCTCTAACTAATAGAAGAGTAACAATTATACAAAATACTATTAATGTGACTATCACTACATTCACGCTCCTTAATTTTTTTTCTAAATCAAAAATATTTCAGTTACATTAATCAATCTAATAGATTTTTTTCCGTTAAATGATTAGGTATACCTATATGGATCTTCTGAATCTTTTTATAAATTTGTTTGTGGATCAACCATTTCATAATCTTTGACTTAAAAAACTTTCTTTGAAAAAAGCACAGTGATCATTTCTAATTATTATTAATTCAACTGTTGCTAAAAAAATCAACAGTTCTACTTTTTTTACAGCTACAATGTACCAATGACCCAATTACTCATATCTCAAAGCTATAATTGGATATAGATTCGAAGCTTGATTAGCTGGTAAAGTTCCTGACAAAAATGCAATCATCATAATAAGTAGAACAATCAAGAGAATACTTGGATATGGAATTTGAATCAATTCAAATTCTGTCAGACCCATTAAAAAAGTAGTTGATGCAAAATTATTGAGAAAATCCCCTACTATAGCGGTAATGCTAACTCCAATTAAGCCACCCTAGAAAACAATCAAAATTGCTTCAATACCGAAAGTGATAACTATTTTAAAACTGCTCAAACCCATCACTTTCATCAAACCAATTTCTCTAGCACGATCTTGAACAGACATGTATAGCGTAGTGAGAATTCCAAAACTTGCTACTAAAAGAGCAATCACTCCGAAAAGAATGAATATCCCATTAATAGCATTGATAATATTCCGAATCATACCAATCTCATCCTCAACCGTTGCACCGCTGTATCCTCCCTTATCCAAATTTTTCTTTTTTTTCAATCTGTTTTTCAGTTAGTCCATCACTCATTGTCGCATTAAGCTTACGATATTAATCCTGTAGCTTATAATGACTTGAGATATTCATCTTTCGGAATTTATAGATCGGAAGAAAAAAGCTTTCAACAGTATAAATAGCTTAATGATTATTATTACGAATATTATTTTTAAAACTACAAATTTTAATGGCTTTTCTGAACTGAAAGTTTGCTAAAATAAATTTTGATTTTGATACTTTTTTCTTAAGTGACACTCTATCACTTATGCTTTACTACTCGCTCTATTCGCTATACAATAAGGTTTCAAATATATTAAAGATTAAAAGATTGGAGAATTTGATATGCCAAAAGTTTCTGATGATTATATAGCAGAGAGAAAAGCATATATTCTGAAGTGTGCAAGTGAAGTACTAATTGAAAAGCCTTTGTTCCAAGTAACCATGAGAGATATCATTAAAAAAACCGGCTTTAGTCAAGGTGCTATCTATCGATATTACGCTAATATTGACGAAATTTTTATTGCTCTAATTAATAATATCCCAATCTATTACGATTTAGATCAAGAAGTGAATACCCTATTAAAAGCCGACATCCCTAACGAAGAGATGCTTTCTAGTCTCTTACTTGCGATAGGCAGGTATCTAGAAGAATTGCTCTTATCTGTGGGTGGCAAGTTATGCTCAGAACTTTTAGTTTATAGTTCTTGTGATGAGCAAAAAAGAGAAAACGTTTTGCCACAATTAATTTTCAAACAGAACCTAGAACAGGTGCAAGATAAAATAATTCATTACTTTTTAACTGGCGTCCAAGAGGGTGTTATTCAGCTCACGGTTCCGGTAGAGCAGCTCAATCGCTTCATTGCTGTCACTGTGGATGGGATTCTCGGACACATTGCGTTTAGTAATCTAAAAAAAGAACAGCTAGTAAATGAAATCAGGGAACTATTTCAAACTCTTGCTCTATCTGCTAAATCCTTCTTTAAATAAAGATTCTAGCGAATAATCTAATTCACCTGATTTTTAAAGTCATTTTTCTTCAAGACTGTGTGCATATTTTCTTTAACTATAACCAACTCGATAGTCATTCTTATTTTCGTCTAAAAATTTAATAACATCATCAACAAAGTGCTTTTCTTCATAAGCGGCATGCCCCGATTCTGGATACACAATCAGGTGACTATTCCTAATTTTTTTAGCCATATCTAATGTCGCTTCGAAGCCGACTACTTTGTCGAGCTTTCCTCCAATTAGTAACGTTGAACAATTGATCTCGGTCAGCCTATCATACACATCATGAGCGATACAGGCTTGAGCCTGAATTATGAATCTTTTTAAACAATTCGGCCTCCCAATTTTACTTAGGACAGGAGACACTATTCTCATCTTCATTAGTTTTTTTGGAGTATACGATCTTTTCATTGTATCAATCATTAGAGATGCATAATCACCTCTTTCAGCAAAATTGATCCAGCTACTCAAAACTTCCCTGCATAATTCATCTATTCGAGAAGCTGACACCGCAATGACAAGCTTTTCCACTTTGTTAGGGAATTGGATAGCAAATTGCTGTGCAATCATTCCCCCTTGTGAAACACCTATCAGAAAACATTTCTCGATTCCTAATTGATCCATAGCATTTTTTTGATCTATTGCCATATCCCTTATACTATAGTCATTCGGTATTTCATCCTTTCTACTAAACATGTATATTCTATAATTTTTGGCAAATTTTCTATAAGCAATCGCTATTGGTACAGCCTGACCTGAGACTGATTTGATTCCATCACTAAGCCCGGGTAAAAGAATCAATGGGGTTGATCCATAACCGAATACTACATACGACATACTTACTCCGTTAATAAATAATCTGCCCTCTCTAGATTGATAAATCATATTTTTTCTCCTATCATCTTTTAAGACTTAATCTGTTGATTTAACATAATTCTCTCTCGATTATCAATTTTTTTCATTATTGAAATGAATTTCTCAGGTTCTTCTAAATTCGGAGAATGAGCAGGATAATCGAATAAAAAAAATTCCTTTCGGGGAGCATTTACGCGATCAAAATATTTTTGTGCAAGTTTCTGAGAAACTTGATAATCAAATGCCCCTTGAATTATATAGAACGGAACCTCAAATTTTACGGATGAAACAAAAAGATTATCGTGCAGTATGACTGGAAATAGTTGGAGCATTGAGAAATCGGCACCTAAAAACCATTTAATTTTCTCTATTAAAGTGTATCCTCGAAATCCAAATAATGCTCGTCGTACCATGCTATTGAAAGTAAGTCCTTTAGGCAGATCATCGTGCAAATGACCAATTCCATATTTATTAAATATGTCCGTTCGTGTCATAAGATAATCAAGCTGATGTCCTTCTTCCTGTACCCAAGGAAATTCCTTGGCATTAGAATCAAATTTCTTTAGCTTCTCCTTCACTTCCTCGTCATTTGTTCTATTTGCACGGTCGATCATATATTGATATGCCAAACGCTCAGACTCAGTTTGATCAGATATTTGACCTACGCCAACATATGCATGATAATCCTCAGGATATTTTTCGATTGTCTTTACACTAAGATAGGATCCCCAGGAATGACCTAAAATATATATTTTATCTTGAGAAAACCGGGTTTTCAGGTACTCTGTCACTGCATGAGTATCCTCAACCATCGTTTCAGTTTTTAAAGCAGATAACTCTACTGATTTAGTGTACGTCATTCCAGAACCACGCTGATCCCAATAACAAATGGTAAAATATTTCTCAAGCCGTTCAGGATTTTTAAGCTTTTCCAAATAAGAAATAAATTGTAACATAGGGGTCCCAGGTCCTCCATGTACATATAGTAATACTGGGTTTTTACGGTTCTCACCTCTAATAAACATCCCCTGCTTAATACCATTTACTTCTATCCATACTTTTTCAGAGATAGAATTTATGATTTTTTCACCCGAATTGTCTTTCAGTGGTGAAAGCTTACCTGTACTATTTCTTACTAAAATTATCACCCCTAGTGCAACAAGAGTAATCAAGAGCAAAACAACGTATTCCATGTCAAGCACCTCTTTCATTTTTTTTCACAGCTTAATCGTATAGGAATTATCTTCTTTAGCTACTACATTTTATTGTCTATACACCATCCCACAAAAATGACCATGTGTCATTTTTATTATCAATGAGTACCATTCGTTTGTCAAACAATAAATGACATATCGTCATTTATTGTTTCAGACTGTAGACAAAAGACGTCCCAAACTCGTAATTTGAGTTTGGGACGTCTTTTTATCTGATTTCTTTCGAAATTTAGAACAAAAAAATAAAGGCTCTTTGCCTTTCCATAGCCAAGTGGCTAATTTCTTTAAATTCATTGCAGCAAACACCAGCATCGTATGCGTCGCGACTTTTTCAAAGCCTCGATACTTGGTCCAACGCATCCCATGCTTCTCTTTTGCATCCGCAAATATTCGTTCAATCGTTTGTTTTCGTTTTTTATAAATCGATTTATTCCGATCCGTTAAACGAAGATGTTCCGCTTCATCCATTAAGTCTCCCCAAACATGTCTCGTGATGACTCGTTGATGATTTTTACTTTTGGTACATTGGTTTAGCAGAGGGCAGTGCACACACTCTTTTGGATCAGAATTGTATCCACGATACCCGTCTCGAGTGACTGTTGAAAAAGCGAGCATTTGATCCTGCGGACAAATGTAACAATCATAATACTCGTCATAGAGAAACTCGTTTTTTGATAATAGTCCCTTTTTCCCTTTGGGCCTTGAATAAGGCAAACAAGGTCGAAGGTTCAAATGAGTCAAAAAGTGAACAAACTTAGGTGTCTTATACCCGGCATCAGCGACAACACAATTGATTTCAGGAAAAAGTCTCTTCGATTGTTTGACGAGTTGAAAGGCGACTTGACTGTCATGAATATTTCCAGGAGTTATGATGGTGCTGAGAACAAATCCGTTGTCGTCGCATGAAGTATGGGCAGAATAAGCAAATTGTTTTTCTCGTTCACCTTTGACGTAGTAGCCGCTTTCCGGATCAACCTTACTTATTTTTCTTTCTTTCAGCTTCACTTCCTTTTCTAGGTCCAAAGTAAAAGGGCGTTTTCCGGCCTCTATTCGTTGACGATTGATCTCATCTTCTAATTCATCTTGATAGGCTTTCGCTTCATCATGGGTCATTTCCTTCGTAAACTTATGTTTATTGGCGTTGGCTTTGATGTGGGTAGAATCCAGATACAAATTATCCTCTGTTACGAAACCTGCTTTAACTGCTTGTTCTAAAATATAGGCAAAGATATCCTCAAACAACGTCGTTTCTCTAAATCGGCGGACATAATTCTTTCCAAAAGTTGAGAAATGGGGGATTTTCTCCTCGAAGGAATAGCCTAAAAACCAGCGGTAAGCGACATTGGTATCGACTTCCTTAATGGTTTGGCGCATGGAACGGATGCCGAATAAATACTGGATAAACACCAATTTGATCAGAATGACTGGATCGATACTTGGTCGACCTAAATCGGAGTAAGTGGCTTCGACGATTGGATAAATAAAGTCAAAATCAAGCGCGGCATCAATCTTTCGAACAAGATGATCTTGAGGAACCAGATCATCAATCGTGAGCATCGCAAATTGATTTCTACCGTTCGTATTGTTTTTAGACATCATAACTATCACTCCTTGTATTCGATTTCATAAATCTATTATAAAAGAAAAGACTGTAGACAGCATCCATAAAATGGACTTTGTCTACAGTCTGAAACAATAAATGACATATCGTCATTTATTGTTTGAATCAGACCATTTCAAACTCTTTTGTAAATTATTATCCCTTATCTTCAAACTTATTAGAGAGTCAGTTTGAAGATGTCCGCCACATAAACAAACACTAAAAAAATAATTTTTCCAATTTATCATATCGTGTAGTGACACGACGGAAGTGTTTGATTTTGTTGAAGAAACACTTCATTAGGTGGCGTTCTTTGTAAAAATACTTCGACTTTTCATGACTTTTTAGCATTTTTTCTAGGTGGAATTGTATAGGTACACCACTTTGGGCAGAAACCGAAATCCACTCACGAATTGGCTCTGATCCATATGTTTTAATCCCTAAATGTTGCTTCCTGCAACTTCAATTTGTTCTAACAATGGATTGCTGGAACAACATCATGCGTTTGTTCTCCAGTTAAAAGAAAAGCAATGGATTTCCTAATTCATCTACCACCATATGTATTTTCGTTATCTTGCCTACACGACTATTTCCAATATGTTGGTTCATTTTGCCCAATTTGGCGTTTTTTTAGCTCCTGCACTGTGCTGATGAGCTTTTATTGATGTAGAAGTCGATACTAATATTTTCAAAATCTGGTTCCACTTGAAGAACCCGAAAGACCGCTACTAATAAACCACTATCTCTCCAATCACAAAAGTGGGTGTAGACTATTTTCCTAGAACCGTATCGGTCTTCTGGTAAATCGCGCCAGGCAGCACCGCTACGGACTATCCAAAGAATGGCATTGACCGCGGTGCGATTATCTAATTTAGAAGGACGTCCAGTTCGATATTTCGAAAATAATCCGCCAGTTTGTTTCTACTGTTCCTCACTCAGTTCATATCTTCGTTGTTGTGCCATTCGTTATCCTACTCCATTTATTTTTAACAGAGATATCATTTTTTTACGGAGTTTTCAAACAAGTCCTAGTAGTATATCTTTAATAAATTATTTTCTTCTTCATACCAAAGCATGTTCTGTTGTCATAGTAAAGGGATTTGTTGATTTGGCAAAAGTTATTCTTGGGCCACGCTACTTCCTGTAGCAAACTGTAAAATATTTTTAGAGACGTTCAGGATTTTTTATTTCCTCAAAATAAGCAATGAGCTATAACATTAGGATTTCTGAAACACCGTATAAGTACGATAAGACACGATTTTGGAGATTAAATCCTCTTTATCTTATGTCATTCAAATCAAGTCAAACCTTTTCAGAAATAGCATCCGGATTTTTTTCCTGAATTGTCTTTTAACGGTGACAGTTTCTCGAATCGCCTATAAAAAAGCAATGAGAACACCGTTATAATAATGAATGGCGTGTTAATAGCATAGTTCATTTTACAATCCCTTATTTTAATCACGAAACGATGAATATTTCCAACATTAACATCATCTCAACTCTTTAATGTAAAAAAGCAGCCATTCATCTACATCAATGAATAGCTACTTATCTTTTAAAATCCGTTATCTTAGTCACTTGATGAAAAATATGTCCATTTGTATTCAAAATTCTTTTTTCAATACGCTTTTTACTTCACTAATTGTTTAGCGTATGCTCCAACTTATTACCTCTAATTCTAGATTATCCTTAATGCTATTTTGAATTTAGTCACATACAGCATAAGCTACTCTCAATTCAGCAGATTTCTTTACACGCTTTGACGTGTAAAGACTGCACCTAAACATTCTTAAAAGAATCGATTATTTTGTAGCTGATTATTGACGATTTTTCAACTAACTTTAGATTGAAATTTATACTGCTAATTCATATATTTTTAAGCAACGAAAACAACTTCTCTATCTAACCCAGAGCTAAAAGAATCCATCTTTCTACTAGTATCTTAACGAATCACTAAGTAAATTAATTAAAAAATAAACACTATTTTACTTTTTAGTTGTTAAACCAATGGTACACATTCTCACAAAATAGTTCACTATTATTATAGTAACTGTTATGTGTATCTTCTATCTCAACCAATTTCTTTTCACAAGAAAGCTGCTCATAATAATGATCAAAATGCTCGATAGAAAAATATCGATCGTGCATTGTTTTAAATACGAGTGTTGGCACTCTAATTTCCTTTCTCAATGAACTTTCTTTGTTCACTGCCATTTCTAATAAAGTCAAAAGAAATTTACTATCTGATTTCCAAAAATTGGGATTTATAGTTAGCATATCCTCATAGAATTGATTATCTTCTCTCGCATGATAACCATTATATTTTGGTGCCTTCATCGTCATCTTGATATTTGGTAATCCTCTCAAAATAGGACAAACCATTTTTACCAGCGGAAGTGGATACCCGAGTCCTTTTGTTTCTAAATAACTTAAACAAGCAAATTGAGCAAAAGCTTTTACATTATTTCGTTCACACACATAGTATTGCGCAAATATTCCTCCAATCCCGGTACTTCCATACAGATAAATTTCATTTGAAAAAGTTTCAGTAATATATCGAATTACACAATCAAAATCCTCAATAATACTATCTTTAGAAATCCATTTTCTTGTTCCTAAACTCTTTCCACTTCCACTAAAGTCAAAAGCAAAAATATTCACATTATATTTTTCTAAAGGCTCGTAGACTTTTGAAATCATAGAAGTTGAAACAACTGGCGTATGGGAAACAAGTATATTTTTTGCCTTTTTATCTTTTATAAAGCTTCTCAAAAAAATTTTTCCATTTTGACTATCTAGGTATTGATCTTGCCACAAGGTTCTCCCTACTTTCCTATTTTTTCTTTTATAATTTGTTTCGATTCAGGTGTAAAAAAATGTATGGTAAAAAAGCGCTCTCATCATCCGTTAATTCAGGTGGATGTTAAAAAGCCAAATGACTCCTAAAAGAATAAAAATTCATAATGTCGACTATCTTTTTCTTACTTTCCTAAAAGAAAACCTCGTCACTCTAATCCTTCTCCGATCGGATCTAATCAAATGATAAAAAATTGAGAATACCAAAAATTTCGATACAAAATTTGTTATCTCCTTTATTGACAGATTCAACAAGAAAGACCTAACGAGATATTGATAACAAGAATGATTTTTTGCATTCTAATTAATATAAAAGTGTCTTCACGTTTAAGGAAATTTTCAAACTAACTAAAAAATACTAAATTGCGTAACTAAGTCATATTGTCTTATGTTTTCATATTATCCATCCCGACTTTTTCATCTATCAACGTTTTCTTTTCTTGTTTTTTGGTTCTAACTTCCTGTACTCTTTGAAAAACGTGCTTTCCCTAATATGTGAACTAGCAGGCATGAAATAAGAATATTGACACCTGTAAAGAATACTGAGCGCATCAAATCATTTCCTCCTAACAACTGAGTAAATGCATTCAGACAAGCATGATAACAAACACACAACCACAGGCTCTTAGTCAAAAAGAAAATACAAGCTAAGACAAATGAATTTCCCAATAAGCCCATGTAAAAGGTCAATAAACCCATTGTTGACATATCAAATATTGATCCATCAATTATGAAGTATATAAAATGCCAGATTCCCCAAACAAAAGCTGTTAGAAATGTTGCTGTAATGAATGAACGATTCTTTTCTAATGTTGGTTGAAATATATATCGCCAGCCAATTTCCTCAAGTCCGCCAAATATGAGGGACATAAGAAATAGTTCGATAAATTGCTTCAATGAAATCGGTCGAAAAGCAGTACCAAAGTTAAGAAGCAAAAAAAGAATCACTAATAAATAAGCGCCTACTGACTGCCGAATATTAAAAAAATCTCTTAGAATTTCTCTATACTTTGATACTCTTCCAGAAGATTTAGCGATAGTCACTCCGGCAATCGCGGTTGAACCTCCGCCAACAATCAAACCGACTATTCCGATCACTGTCGTATTTGTCGATACGTCATTGTTATGTAGAAAAAGAAAAAGAAGCCCCATTGGAAAGGCTAAACCAAAAGAAATTCCGAGATAACGTCTAATTATTTTTCGATTATTCATAAATCTATCCCTTCTATATGCATTAACTCCATCTAAAATAGCGAAACTTGGTACCATAAACTAAATTGAATAAGTTTCTTCTTTGCCATCTATTGAACCGAATACGTTGCTCAAAAAGGACAAGCATTCTCTCATACACATCTTTCATTTTTTCGAACGACATAAATTCACTAATCTTAGTACAGTACTAATTCCATATATTCTGAACTAAGCATTTTATCTTCATTTTGCAAATCCATTGAAATACTGAAATTTCTGTCCAACTACGGTGAAATCAATACCACCTTAATTGGCTGTATCTCGCTGGACTTAATAAATAGTCGATTAGATTTAAAACAAGCATATCACACTAAAACGGACATTCCTGAAAGCTTCCAAGTAAAACAATCTATTGGTGCTTGAAAGTTGATCGGTTTTATTGGACCCACCTTTCGAATGTTGTAAGAAAATTAAACATCTAGAGTATAAGTACTTTAGGCAAGAAAACGATGTGAAAATTACCCAGTTTTTTAAATTATACTAGGTTGTTTTTTAGACAACGCAATTTCTGCCATTTCTCTAATACTAAAATTTCATTAAAATCAAGTATTTCAAAAGGATAAAGGACCCCATTTAACGAAGGTTTGTTGAAAATAGTTTCTACTAACAAGGCAATTGCCCAAGCGGTAATTCCATAATCCGAAAAAACTTCTAACTGGATCATTTTTTTTGTGTAACTATTATTAATTTTCCCTTTAGTTTCAACTATCAGATAAGCTGTTTCCTCTTTCATTCCTTTGTCTGTATTGATTTTCAATAAACGCATCAGATTAGTCATTAACTTATTTGAATGTGTTCGTACGATGAATGATACAAATTTATTAAACACTTCATTATCCCAGCTTGTATGATATGCTACCTTGGGTATATTTAAATAGCTTTGTAGAATTTCTATTTCATCATGATTAATATTCCGTAGTTGATATTCTTTATCTTTGATAATTACAGGATGACTCTTAACAAATCCTGTCCGTCCATCTATTGGCTCAGCGATAATCTTCAACATATCAGACATTCCTGTCAAACCAACATTGGCTTGGATATTTTGTAAAAGACTTACATCTACTTGATCAATCTGATCAAAGCCTATAAGGGATTCTTTTACAGCTATCCCAGATATGCCTGGAAAGAATCCAGCAAAATGACAGATAAACTACTATCTATAGGCAATTGATTTTTTACTTTTTCTGTAAAATCACCAAAAGCTGTTATATCAATACACGGGACTTTCTTACGTGAACAAATTCTCTGAATTATCGGTTCTGTTTGCTTCAAAGCAACAACAACGCATGATATTTTATCTGTGATTAATTCTTCCAAACTATCAATATTGGTTATATCCGAAAAAGAAGCACTAGCGTTCGGCAGCTTTTGAGCTGTCTTTCTTCCTCGTTCAAGCTTGTAATCTCCTACAATAATATGGATTTCAGGCATCATCTCCGCTAACGCATTGCAAATTTTGACACCCATACTCCCCGATCCACCAAGTACGATAATCTGCTTTTTCATAGCTACACTCACTTTCTATTTTTTTCAATTCTCCAAACAATAATATGATTAAAATAAAGTCTCAAAAATCCAGTAATTCCCTGCCTATCTGGATATTCTCGTTCATTTTCTAATACTACCTATCAAATAAATCACACGCTGCTATGTTTCCAAAATAAAAGACGATTGGTTGCTTAATTGTGAAAAAAAGCGAAGTAAATCAAAAGTGATCCTATAATATCTTCTTAACCAAACATTTTTTACCATTAATGCCCCTACTCTGGGCGCCTATACTCCTCTTCTAAAATTGAATAATATAGACGGTCAACATAGTCACCCTCCATGTAGAAAAAATCCCGTAATGTTCCTTCATACCTAAAGCCAGACTTCTCAATCACACGCTTCGAAGCAATGTTATTCGCTTTATGACAAACTTGAACTTTATGAAGGCCTATACTGTTAAAACCATAATCTAAAATTCCCATGATTGCTTCGGTTATATATCCTTGATTTTGAAATTCCTTGCCGATACAATACTCGATTTCACCCCAATGATTTTTTTCATTGATCATAAAATAGGCTATTTGTCCGATGCAATCACTATTATCTTTCAGTGTAATAGCCCAACGATAATAATGATCGTTACTGTAACTAGCTATATATTTATCCAATAACGTACGTGCTTGTTCCTTTGTGGCATACACCGGTTCAGAATACATTTTTTGTATCTCTTCCTTGCTTGCCCAATACTTGCGCATACTATCATTGTCATTGTAAGAAAATTTGCGAAGCAGAAGTCGATCTGTCTCAAAATCTTGCGTCCCGATATTGTTTAATTCAACATTCATAGTTTTTCTCACCCTTCATCATTTAATGATTCGTTTCATATATTTTAAGAATCCATTGTACTGCCTAAGGTAATTTTTCCCCATCAT
Organism: Enterococcus sp. DIV0756; assembly: GCF_051710745.1. Classification (NCBI taxonomy): domain Bacteria; kingdom Bacillati; phylum Bacillota; class Bacilli; order Lactobacillales; family Enterococcaceae; genus Enterococcus; species Enterococcus sp. DIV0756. The sequence goes on from NZ_JBIOLF010000002.1 coordinate 240,747, forward strand.
CGAATCCATGACAAAACCTGCCACTTCATAAATATTGTATAAAATTTACCCAATTTAAAAAACGCTTTTTCTCCACTACTCTTAACACTTTCTAATTCTGGCTTTACTATTCCTGTTAAATCTATATTCTCTTATATGCTATCTATTTCTCAGATTTTCTTTGAAATAAAATTGGCATTCCTAGGGTCGGTAAGCCACTCAAATTAAATACTTATCTCACTAGTGTCTTTTTCTCGTCCTTAAAAAGATAGTTACGTTCGTTGCTTTTACATAAAAATCTCACTCTCATGTTCTCGATTCACCCCTATGTTTCTCTAATTCTTATTCACTTATGCGTATACCAACTGGTTGATATTCTTCCAGAACTATATCAGTTGCTTCTTAGGCCTCTTCTTTTTGCTAAGTGACAGTGCTTGTACGGTGCAGTGATGAACACATCTATAGCAATTTTCACATTTTTGAATATTAATCACTGGGCTATTCGCCTTGCTGGCATCAATTGCTTGATAAGGACAGTTTTTCTTACATTTCATGCAGTTAATACAAACCTCTTTGTGTAAATAGATCCTGAATGTATAGCTCTTCCCTACGGTTTTGTTTGGCAAATTCAATACGCTACTAAAATGAAATCTAGGCATTAATAATTGAGTCTGACCTTTATCCAATTTATCAACAAAAATTTGAACATCACCATGGACTTTTGATTCTATGTTTTTCTCAAAACGAAATAGAAGATTAACGGATGTTACCAACAATGTACCATCACTTGATGGACTTCGATAACCTGTGCTGTAAATTGTGATTAAATTTTTTTTAACTAATTTTTTTGCTAGAATTCGATTTGTATTATACTGTCCTAATCCACAAGTACTATAGATCATTACGGGTATTGGTTTGGTTAGTTTCTCCTGCTGTTCTATCCAATTCAGTAAAATTTTAGCTGGCTCCCCATGATAGACAGGAGTACCTATCACAATTGCAGAAAAATCTGTCATGCAAAGATTCTTTTTTAAAACATGTTCGATCGAATGAACTGCCACTGGTAATGAAAATTCCTTAGACATTTTTTTAGCAATTTTTCTGGTTGAAGAAGCACCTGAGAAATAAAGAATCAGTATTTTCTTTTCCATTCCATAATTCTTCCTTCCCGTTTTTGACAACTTTTCAATGTGGAATAATACAGAAAACTTGTATACCTTGACTCTTTGAAAATAAATAAAAAATCTGACCCACCACCATTGGTAAACCAGATATCCTTGTTTCTACTATCATATCATTTTATATGTGTAAATCATCCCTTGATTCTTTCCATTTTTAATGGATAAAAATCAAAGAATTCATGCGACAACCGGTATCCCCTTCCCCATTCAGTTTTCAAAATGTCTTCTGGTAATCCATGATTGATTAATTTAAGACGAATATTTCGAACGGTTAATGACAATTGAGAAAGATGAGAATTTGTTGGCTTGTCTTCCCATAAACGCTTACAGAATTCCTCTCGAGAAACAACGCGTGCTTCCGATTCAACCAATAAGTTCATTACACGTTTTTCTGTATTAGAGAAAAAGCTCAGTAGTTGTTCGTATGTACCAACCAATGTGGGAGACTGAACATGAGGAAAAGAAACAATATTTGTTTCTTCCTTTTCCACCAACTTCTCCTTTTCAGACAACACTTCTCTTAAACTATCTTTCGATATATTCGAAGTAACCCATCCATCTATATCCAGTCCTTCTAAACTTTCTTTTTCTTTTGAGTTTGGCTCATCTGCAATTTTCCGTAAAATTATGGCATTTAATTTTCTCAAACAAGGTAAAATACTAATTATTTCACGGTTAGACAATGTCTCGCTTAAAATAATCATGTGGTAAAGGTGACCACCGAAACATTCAGCTGATTGCTTTTTTAATAAATCTAGCATATTTTTGGAACAAAATACTTCATGGTTTAACCCTTGAAGTTTTTCTTGAAAATGACTTTCTGTCAAAATATTCTGAGTTAAAACTAAAATCTGCATTAGTCGCTCTCCTCTTCCTAAGATAAATTCCCTAATATACGAACTTGTTCCTGAATATCAAAGTATAGATAAATTGCCAATACTATACATAGTGATGCTATCAAAAACAACGAGGCATTTAACAAATAATGAATTCTCGATTTTTTCAAAAGCTTAATCTTTTCTAAATCACCAAATAAGAAAAAGAAAAAAGAAATCAATGCTATCGCTCCTATAACAGCTAAAATAATCATCCATCCATAACGCTCCATATGACTACCTCCTTTTATAAGTTGTGCAACAGAAACTGCTGCACAACTTTTTATGGTTCTAAAAGATCCATCGTCCAAGTAAGTGTTCCTTCATAGGTCTTACCTTTTTTCCCAGTATTTCTCGGAATTATTAGTCTTACAGAATCCGTTGAAATTTCATTTTTAAAATGACCAATACCATACTGACTATCCGTAGTTTCAAACAAAGGAATACTCGTAGAGCCATCAGCAGGCAAATTAAATGAACCGTTAATTCCCAAAACTGAATCAAATCTGTTTGAATCAGCAGTATTCCATGTCACCCCATTATCACCAGTCTTTTTTAATTGTTTGTCCATTACAATCTTACTACCAGTTAAAGTCCATTGCTCGCCCTCAACTTGTAATTTACTTAATTTTGCAGACAATGACCATTGTTCATTGATGTTGATATTTTCAAAATCAACGAAGTAATCACCTGTATTAGTATTTTGTAAAGGATGACTCATTTCATTCTCAGAGAGATCAATGGTTCCAAAATTAAAAGCCTCTGGTACTTGATTGATATAAAAACCGTTCGAGCGAGCGAGCGTGGTAAACTCATATGAATCAGATATTGGTGAGTCTCCCCCTTGATTTACAACTTGATATTTCACATGGTAATGTGTATTTTCCAATAAGCCTTCCAATTTGAACGTAATTTTCTTCTGATTACTATCAATATCATTATCACTTGATAGTCTTGGGCCTTCAGAACTTGTTGTTACTTCCTGGAAATTTGAATTATCTGTTTTCAAAAAAACTTTAACTTTTGTCGGATGCGCAGCTACCTGAGCCTCGTGCCGTTCTGCTGCCTCATAAGTTCCTACAAAGGTCGCCTTTGCATTGTTAGTCGTAGTGGGCATCTCTTTTACCGGTTCGGTAAGATTACTAATCTTGTTGGTAGTATAAAAATAGACTTGTTGATCATTTGCTTTATACTGATATGTTCCATCTGTTCCATCAGACCCGTAATCCTTAAAAGCACACCATCCTTGATATCGAGTCCCTGGGTCAAGATCAGTAACAATACGTTCTTCATAAGTTTTTTCAACTGGATTATGGGCTAAATCAGTTACTTTTGAAATTTTATCTGTTTGACTTCCATTCTGGACATTATACGACTCAGTTTGGATTATCCCTCGATTTAAAACAGGATCTATATCGCCTGTGTAACTTCCACTTCTCATTTTAATGGATGTTGGTTCTGCTTCTTCAAATATTGGCGGAGAAAGTTTCAACGGAACACCTCTTGTGTTAAAAATAGAAGTTCCCCAATTTGACCATAGCCCACTATTATTTTTGACTCGATAACGAACGGAGTATCTGGTAGCTGATAGTAGGTTGCTTAGCTTAAAGGAAATATTGGGTATAGATCCAGTCGAGTTAATTTGAACATCCGACGCTTTATCTCCAGCAGCAATAAAACCTGAGTCAGTAGGTGATTTCAATTCAATTTGTACCCCCTTCCCGCTAACGCCTTCTGTCACCCCCGAACCTTTCGGGTGTTCTGTTCCCGCCTGATATTCTCCTACAACGGTTGCCGAAGCATTAGTTATTGATGAAGGTACTGAACCCGGGGTAACAGCAGGATTTGAAACCGTGTTAGGGGTAACATAGTCATTACTATAACCCGATAGAATCGACCCATTAGATGAATCATTATAGTACATCTTTACTCTTGAACGGTATTTGTTCCCTGCTAATAGACCTCCAAAGTTAAACCCACTTGGTGTTGCATATTGTGTAGTAGTTTTTGGAACATTTGCATAGGCGCTATTCGTTACTCCTGTCCAACTTGTTCCCCCAGTAAATTTCTCAACAAGCAACTCTGCACGACTAGAGTCTCCCGAAAAGTTTCCCGTTTTCAACTTGGCTGAAGTTGCATTCTCAGTTGTAATTTGTGGAGTATTTATTGACATAGTAGTAGCGTACGTAGTAAAACTCTTGTTGGCATCGGGTAGAAACCCCCATTCTGAATTTCCACCATTGTTTGTTACATGGTAAGCAACATTATATTCTTTTTTAGGAGATAATCCAGTTACCTTGAATTTCACTTTGCCATTACTACATTGAATTTTTTCGACTCCAGGAGTCGAGGTGGTCGTTAAATAGTTTCCCCAATCGTTAGTTGAGGTTTCCTTCACTTTTACATGTAATGCTTCATTTATAGTAGGTTTTGGGTGAGCAGCAAGTGTAGAGTTACTATTGTATCCATAACTTCCCTCAAATACTGCCGAGGCTTTTACGTTGCCTAACGGTGGTCTAATGTTTTCAGTTAGTGACAATGAACTAACAGTATTTGTAGTATATATCGTTGTTTCAGGAGAGTTTACCCAGTTAGTTCCTGCACCAGTCGTTCCAAAATCCCGTATAGAAAGCTGTGCTTTATATTTTGTACCTGCGGTCAATCCCGTAAAAGTTCTTCCATTTGAAACATTATTTACTTTGCCCTTTGCATTAGATGTTCCACAGATTGTTTCGTGCACAATATTCGTAGCCTTATTTGTTAATGTACTAGATGAGTTCCCACTCATTTTTAGGATTCCATCGCTATCATTGGCGGAGATATCTCCTGTATAATATGAGGTTCCTAATGTGGCACTATTATGTTTTGTAGACAAGAATTTTGGCGCTTCAACAGTTAAATTTACCACCGAATCTGTAGTAAAATGGTATCTCCAGTACCCCTCTGTGTTGACACCAGTATCATCGCTTTTATCAGTACCAAACTTTGTGTAATCAGCACTAAATAGAGTTTTAGTGTACATCCAAAAATAATAAGTTTGGCCTGCCTCTAAGTTGTTTAAGGTGACATCAAAATACATGGCTCGCTTTTCACCATTTGATGAAAAGTTCATTTGTTTTTTCGTAGTTAAATTTGTCATATCGCTTGGAGAAATAGGTGCGCCGAAACCATTACTTTGTTTACTCCATACAATATAAATTGGTGCTCTAATTTCGCCTGTACGATAGTGTTGACCACTTATAGTTGCTGAGGTTTTTCCAATTCCAGAAATGGTAAGTTTAGATTGAATACCAGCTTCACCTGTAGAAGTACTTGGAGTATATCCCCCCGAGTAATTTATATTTGCTCCTAAGGGCATGATTCCCCGGCTAGTTCTTATCAATGAATCATTAGTCTCCGCACTTGGAATATCTGTATTATTTTGAGAGCTTTCTTTTTGAGATTCTTTTGTTTTATTACTAGTATCAGCTTCTTCTGACTTTGTTCCTTTTAATCTGTAATGTGCTTTGTGTTTAGTCCTCTTTCTTATATATCCATCCTCAAACTCTGAGACTGTGTATTCGACTACTATTCGTGATAATGTATCGACATCATATTTAAAGGAATAAGGAATCTCACGTATCTCTTGATTCTTATCAATATGGTGCTCTTCCTTATTTTGCCAGTTCTCCCCTTGCTTTGACTGGAGAATCATTTTTTCTAACCGTGTAATTTGTTGCTGATTTTCATTTTGAACAACTAGCTTAGCTTCTGAGTCTTTTACTGCTTGGACAATTGGGTGCGGAGAATTTCCTGTGATTTCATCAGATAATTCTCGTTCTTCGTAATCATTTTCAGCTACAATATCCTCTACAGCAGGTTGTCCTTCTTGATTTTGTGAAGTTATTGGTTCAGTTGATGTCTCACTGCTCGTCCCTTCCGAATCACTGTTACTCGTTGCGACTTCATTTGATTGAGTAGTCAAATCCATAACCGCTGTAACTACCTCTGGAGAAATATTAGAAAAAAGCAGCATAACTGATAGAAAAAAAAGACCAAATCTTTTCTTATATTTCCGCATCATACTTCTCCTTTCCAAGTTTTCCTATCAAATAAAAGAAAATACCTGCAAACAACATTAACCATCCCAACTTAATTAAAGTTTGATTGTATTCCTCACCAGTTACTGGCAGCCGTTTTGCATCTGATAAATCAGAAGTAAATCCCCCTTTTCTTATTTCTGTTGCTTGTGTCAATGGAAGATTTTCATTCTCCTTCGGTAGTGGTATTGAATCATTTGCTTCCTTAAAGGAAATCGTCACTGCTGTTCGAGCTTGTGCATCCACTCTAGTGATATTCACGAACAAGCTACTGAACAATAAACTAACCAGTAAAACAAACATAGTCATTGATTTTCTCATAAGTCCCCCTTCCTTTCTATGAACTTATTTTGATACAGACCATTTTTTTCGACGCACATATAGCATACCAATCGAACAAATCGTCAAAGCACCTAGAAGGATGACTATGATCGGTACCCATTTAGGGTAAGTAATTGTATAAGTCGCCTCTTCATTGATTTTCTTTGCTTGTTCTTCACCAATGGTAAATTCTTCTTTCCATGTCCAATTTTTTTTGTCAGAATGAGCTTTCATAGATAAGACATAGGTTCCTGGAGCAATCGGGTCCAATCCCCAATTGGTGTCAAAATGAAATTGTGAGTTAGGTGCCATCCGCATGCTGTTGGTCTTTCTCATCCTCAAGACCTCCTCGTTCCCTTTTCTGCGAAGCTTTGTTTCAACAGTCAAATTTTTCAAAATTTTTGGCTCTGGATTTTGGAATGTTGATTGGATGACTCGCTTGCCACGATTAACCGTTGGCTTTACCTTTAACAGATTGAGAGATGCCCCGTTGTCTATTTCTATTTCTTCCTCTTCAGTAACAATTAATCCTATTCGATAACCGTATGCAGAAGACAGACCTTCCTTATTCTCCTTATCATTATTATCATGACTAATGGCACAGATAGCTGCCATTTTTACTCCAGTAAATGGCTCTACAGGTGTGTGAATCTTGATTGTCACTTCTTTAGTTTCCAAATTTTTTACTGTAACTTTCTTTGACGAAACAGAGGACATTTCTTCAAGTGAGTTCATTAGTGATTTGTCACGTTTAAACTCAGTTCCGTTATAATCAATCGCTCCGTTTCCATTTGTGAAAGCATCCTTCACACTAATACTAACTGTCCGTGATTCTTTGATTGTACTTTTCACCCTTAGAGTAATAGCTTGTATTTTACCTGGCTCCACTCTGATAAAATAATAACCTTTAGAGGGATCAATCTGTGTATCCGTCAACACAGGTTCTACAGTAAAACCAACACCACTAGTAGAAGTGCTTGATCTAGGATTTATGTCTTTTCTACCGATTTGACCGCTTTCCTCTCCAAAAACAGTCATAGGAAACAGTAAGCCAAAAATTGTTAATAAAAGAAGAAATAAATTGGTGACTATGAAAAGACTTCTTTTAGAATTATTTTCAATTAATCCATTCATAATAGGGCTCCTTAACTAATGAAAGAGAAGAGAATAAGCCTCCCCTCTCTTTCAAGTCATAATTATACTAAATCATCCAATGTCCAAGTAACTGTACCTGTAAACTGTTTACCTGCTTGAGAACTAACAGAAGTAATGTTCATTTCAACACTATCTAGCGGCAAGGCAAAATATCCTCGAGTTCCAGCATCACTTGTCGTTGCTAATGTATCTGAAGTCGTTCCATCTAGAGGCAGTACAACAGGCGTTCTAGTAACTGTTGGCTGTGAAGCGTAGTCTGACCCTAATTGAGGTTGTGTCGGATCGAGAGAACTCGGTCCCCACTCTTTAATTGCACCAGTTGAACCAATCCGGATATCACCGTTAGTGATAATTGAACTATTGTCTGTAGCAGTAAGATTAGATGCTTTTGCAGAAAGTTCCCAATCTGTTGGGTCACTCACAGCACGATCATCGCGAAGCATCGCATATTCAGCCCCATTCAAATCACCTGTTAATGCTGTAAGAGTACCACCGGCTGTATTCGAAGCACCAAAGTTCATAACTTCTGGAACATGTTGTAAAGATAGAATTCCATCTCCAGTCCCAGGTGGTTCTGTGTAATTTCTAAACCCTACTGTTACATCAGAATTCTCATTTCCTGCATTAGCCGCAAATACCCCAACACTCCCTAGCGTAACTGCTCCTAATGTGGCCACGCTAGCTAAACTTACTAACATCTTTCCTTTTAAACTCTTCATTTGTTTCTCTCTCCTTTTTTTCTTATATTTCTAAACAGAAAACTATTTTTCTGGTTTAGCATTGCTCAAAAGTCTGTTATAATTACTGACTGATGTTTACATTTCTATATGATAATCTGCTCAAGTTCCTATTATTAGCTATAATGGGAAATTTTTTTGGGGCTTTTCAAAACAAGCTTTGTAACAGATGTTGACGGCTTTTTGACGACATAACGACTTATTTCGGATCACTAATAACTACTCTCCAGTTGTTCAATAGCCTTTCTCTTTTCACATAAAAATGAATTAGTATAAATATCTAGAGTTAGTTTGACAGAACTATGTCCTAATAAAGCACTGACCGTAGTTATATTAATTCCGGATTCTAGACAACGCGTCGCAAAAGTATGCCTTAATGCATGAAACGGTAAATCACCTACATCACTGTTCTTTTTTACCTTTTCAAAGCGATACCGTACTGATCTTGGATCAATAGGCATTCCACGATTTCCTTCAAAAATAAATTGACTTTTAGACTCTCTTTTTTGTTTTTTTAATAATCTAATTAATCGCTTTGTTAGAGGAATAACACGGATACTGGCAGAGGTTTTTGGCGTCGTGAATATCAATTGCGTCTTATCTCCTTGTTTGACTCGTTGAACGATATGTTCAATAGAGATAGTCTGATTATCCCAATCAATATTTCTCCAGGTAAGTCCAAGAATTTCACTAATTCGCATACCCGTATCCAGTGCCATCACTATAGGAAGTTCTTTGGTTGTTTGACAAAAACGTTCGATGCATTCCTGTTCTTTTCTTGAAAAAGATCGAACGTCACTTTTCATTTGCTTGGGCAAAATAACTTCCTTTAATGGGCTTTTATATAGTAGTTCTTTATCTAGCGCCGCCTTAATTCCCTGCTTAAATACTCGAAAAACTGCATGTACTGAGTTGGCACTTATCCTTTTTGAAAGTTTTAACAACCATTGTTGGATTATTTCACCTGTAAGTTTATTCAATTGAGTATCCTGAAAATAGGGAATGATGTGATTTATCATTTTGCTTTCATAACTCTGATAAGTTGTTTGTTTTACTTGCGCCCTCTTCTGATCAAGCCAATAATTGAACCATTCGTTTACCATTTGTCCAGAAGCATGATGTTTGCCAAAAGTTTGATAGTACTTTCTATAAGCGAGCCTATTTTCAAAAAGAAGCTTTTTTGCTTCTTGATATTTTCGATGATAGATATAGCCATAAATAATTTTTCCATCTGGTCTACGATCTCTGATGTATCTGCCCTCCCAACGACCATCTTTACGCTTATATAAATTATCTCCAATTCTTGCCATAAAACTCTTCCTTTCCTGACGGCGAAATTGACGCTTTTCTGATTTAAATTTTTGGTGAAACACAGAATTAGAATGTCTACATCTACTTTAAAAATAAGCAGAAATTACCAATCACGAACATAAAATATTTTAATTTATTAAAAATAGATTGATTAACCAAATAAATTAAGTTAAAATACAAAGTAACTGATAATCATTTTTGTGGTATCACTATTTTTCTATTATTTAAGTTATTGATTTATCACAAATCAGCAATTTCTTTAACAACAACTTCCTGTTCTAGCTAATAACAGGAAAAAAATCTTCTACAATAAAAAATGTCCTCCCTTTTGCTATATGAAAACTTTAGCAAAAAGGAGGACTATTCTATTTTTTTTGTAAAAAATCATCTGTTAATTGTCAATTTTAACACTCAATTAGAGTTAATTCTAACAAGAATTTGTTTTCGCTCCATTTATAATCCATTTCTCCATTATACTTTTCTACTATTTTTTTTATACTTGTCATTCCAATACCATGTGTCAAATTAACTTTTTTTCTCGTAGATAGACTTTTATGTTTTCCATCCGTACTATTTTCACACATCAGTAGCATACATCCTTTCTTCAATTCCAAATTAAGATGAATAAATCGTTCATGATTACAATGTTCGCATGCTTCTATTGCATTATCCAATACATTTCCCACTAAAGATATAATGTCATTTTCAGCAATTTCAATAGTCGGCGGAAGATTAATTTCGAAAATACATTTAATTTGTTGGTCCTGTGCCTTCGTATATTTGTGACCGATAAATAAGTTTAATGGCTGATAGGATGTAAAATAAAAATTTTCAATACTTGTTAATTCTGAAAGATACGCTCCTAACTGCGTCCTGGCTTGAGAAATATTTTCTTCTCTTAAATACCCTTCCAAATTCAACAGTTGGTTTTTCATGTCGTGCTTAATGATTCTAACTTCATTGTGGTAATTATCGATTTTTCGATAATACTCTTCCATTAACAAATGTTTTTGTCCATTTAGCTGCAATTCATAATTTTCTCTAGCGGTTGTCTCTACATGCTTGAAATAGAAGTAAAAAAGAATAATTAAGACAAGAAAACGCAAAACAAGAAAAAGATTTGTTTCATATAAAAAATCCCCAGCCATTGTTATACACAATAGTGTAATGCTTAAATGCAAAATAATTGTTTTCGTTGTTAAATAATTAATTTTTCCGCCATCCTTTCTCCTTATGTAGATAACAAGGAAAAACACAATAAAATTCCCCATTTCTCCTGCATGCCAATCTGTTTGAACAATTCGAGTTGCTCCATCAGCTCCATAAACTAGATTTAGAAGTATCCATAGTATTGCTTCACTCATTAATTGAAAATATAAAAGCATCCCCGATACAAATATTTTCTTTTTCCACGTATCAGCATAATAGGCCATATTAATGATTAGATAAATGATCATTAACAGATCTAACAATAATTTTCGTTTCGTCCCAGGCCCTAATGGTGTTATTAATCCATTAATCTCTGCGTAAATATATGTGCTAATGAACAGTATTAAAAATACTGCTTGTTTATTCACTTTTGATTTTAAAGTCAAAAAATAGCTTGTTAGAAGATAGTAGTTTAAAGAATACAATGTTGTATAAAGGAAGCTAGAATAGAGGATTTCTTTAAACATGGTTATCACCACTAGAAAAAGAAACTATTTCATATCTAAGATGAAATTTTCGGAATTTATGATGAAAATGTTTTTGATACTTTCTGCTAATCGGAAACGAAGCATTGCTTCTCATAATCACTTTTTTACTTTCGATTTTATGTAAATAATCTAAATTAATCAGATAAGATTTATGAATCCGAACAAACAACTCAGAGGATATTTGGTTTTCTACTCTATCTAATACATCATAGTATTCATAGATCACATTATTTTTTGAATGTACTCTAATTTTTCTTCCAGCACTTTCAAAATATTCAATTTGAGAGAAAGGTAGCGTATAAATCTGCTTTCGGATAGCAAATTGAAAAATAGTCATCTTTCTTTCTAAATAATTGTAGGCTGAGTTAAGTATATTAAAAACACTCTTCTGATCAATTGGTTTCATCAAATAATGAAAAGCAAACACATCAAAAGCTTTAGGCATTTTTTCTTCATGGCATGTTATAAAAATAATCAGCGCATCCACGTCTTCCTCCCGTATCTTCTTCGCGACACTGATACCATCGATTCCTTCCATTTCAATATCAAGAAAATAAAGTTGAATACTCTTTTTTTTCTTTCTTAAATGGGTCAATAATTCCTCTCCAGAAAGAAAAATCTCGCTAACATAATTATTATTCTTATCTATAAAGAAATGATCAATATTTTTTTTCATTTGCTGACAAAATAATTTGTCATCATCACAGATAGCGATATTCATTTCATCTTCTCCAATCACTCTTTTTATCATAAGAATATCACATGATTTTAGTAATATTAATAGTTATTTTCTAATTCGGTTTATTTTTTTAGTGATAATATGTACATCAATATATTTTCGATCCTAATTTTTAAAGAAATAATGATTAATTTGTTAAAATAGCCTGTTCTCACATTTATGTTTACTGAAGAAGATAATAATAAATTTTGACTTATTTTACATTGGCCACATTGAAATAAACTCAATGTTATCAACCATTCATTTAACCAAAACAGAAGATTTATGCATCTTTCTTTACTAAAAAAATCAATGTCTTTACTCCAAAAATAATTCTTGTAAAACGAATTCACCTTACACAACTAAAAAAGTAAGAATTACAATCTTAAATCCTTTATGTATAATCCATTTCTTTGAAAATTTTGCATTATACTACAAATACGTAGGAATCTCAAATTGCAATTTGACACGTACCCCCTCCAATTTAACCACTTTTGACTAAAAAAAGGCGTATTTTGCCTCAAAAGGAGTCAAATTAGGGGGGGGAGTGGTTAATTTCAAATTCGCACTTTTTTGAAAAATCGACTATCTTATAGACACCGGCCGGGACAGAATCACAAACATGGATATCCGTACAACTTTGTCAGTTCTTCTTGCTTCAGAAAGATTATACTAGTTTCACTTGTGTGCTTAGTAAAACTGTAGGCATAACGTAGACATGTACAAGAATCTTCTGAATTTTTATGTCAGGAAAAATTGGGAATTAAAAATAAATTAGGAGGAATCACTATGATTCAAAAGATTGGCAATAAATTACAAGTACAAATCGATACTGGCGAAGACAAACTAAGCAAGGTGACGTTCCAAAATGTCATCGATGAACCAACGGAAGAAGCCGTTTTGGAATTGGGGGATATCTTGACGGCACTTTCACCTGAAGACAGCAACTTAGACGGCGTGATCCTAACCAGTCAATCACGTTATACCAAATAAGGAGGTGCAGCTAGATGAAAAAGAAATTAGTGACCGTATTTAGAAACAGCCTAGGCAAGAAACAGACCTGGAGTTTGATTAATCCTGATACAAAAAAATCGCCTCTTGAAATCCGAGCCCTATTGGAACGCTTGACTCGGGTAAAACTCTTTCATAAAGATGGCGCAGACTTATTCCACACGGTAGAAAGTGCCAAGTACGTCGAAACGATTGAAACCGTGATTTTTGATACGACACAAGAACAACCGTAAAAGAATAATTTGAGGAGTCGCGGTAGATGTACCGCCCTCCTCTACTAAAGTTACATTACAGACAAAACAAGGAGGAGAAATCCATGAATGAGCAACTGTTGACATGCGACCAAGCATTTTCACTAAAACCAGAAACATTAGAAAGACGCATCATGGAGTATTACCAAGAATCACAAAATAGCAGTGTAACCATCAAATATATCTTAGCGCTACGTGTCCGCTTTAAACTTGGCGCGCAAGAGTTCGCCCACATTCTGGAGGATCTTGTCCGCTACTTATTTATGAACACCAAAGCGACACGTACGATGAAACGGTTCTTTTACTTTTTTGAGGATTACTTTCAAGCGCCTGAGTGGAAACGACTGAAACTACGTGTCTTCCCCATAAGAAACTTTGGCGAAAAAGTCTTCTCTGTTGTCCGTTCCCTTATCTCAACTGTCCGTCCCGAAGAAACAACCGAAACTTGAAAATGAACAACGAATAACCCTGCGCAAAAAATACAGAAAGGAACGATTCTATGAGTACTGAAACGACAGATTTAGTCGCCTTATTTTCGAAAAATGACGGTGGAAGACATACCTGGCGTTACAAAAATGTGGACACCAGCTTGCCGGCAGAAGAAATCAAAGAAGCTTGCGAACTATTAACCACACTCGACCTGTTCGAACAAGATGGCGTAAAACTATTTGATTCCGCCCTATCGGCCAAGTTTGTGACCACGATTGAAACATTGATCTTTGATTTGGAACATGCGCCGGAAGAAATGATTCCAGAAATCGCCCCACCGATGGAAGCAACCTGTGAAGAGGTTGGCTGTTTTGAGGTTAGCGATGAATCAGAAAAAACAGGAAACGATCTAGCTACCAAAGTACCTAGTATCCCCCCTAGCACAATCCAACCACGCGGGCGTCACTATGATCGATTGACGCGGATTGAAATCGAGGATGCGACAGAAATAAACCTTAATAAAGACTCGCTTCCACCCAATAAAAATGACCCATCGGTGGAAATCATTGTTTGCGACCGTCAAAGACAGCAAGCTGATACTCATCGATCAACTGACATTCAAGACACAAAGGAACGTAAAGGCCTGTTCCATCGGCTTTTCAGAAGAAGAAGTCGAAACAAAGACGCGCCAGAGAGCACCCCACGAGAATAAACAATTATAGCTAAATCCTGTCAATTATGCGTAGGAAAGCAGAATTCTCGGCCCCTACGATCACAGTCACAGGGAATAGCTAGCTTGGCAAGCGCCAAGGTACTATCGAGTGAACTAGACGCAGAATTAATTAAAATGACACCTGGTAATTACTATTGTGATAGTAAAAAAATTGGGTTTGTGTTCCCAGCTTTTTTTCTGGGGATTACCGAGGATAGTAGAAAACTTTATAAGAGAATTAGAATTTGCTCATACAACTGTCTATGTTTTTTCTGTAGTTACCTGCGCTGGGTTACCTGGAGCACCTTTGGAATTTCTGGATAATAGTTTAAAAAGAAAATCTCAAAAATTGTCCTATGGGAAAGTGATCCATACAGTCGCAAATAATATTATGGAATACGATTTGAATAAGAAAAATATGAATGAAAAACTTTTGAAGATGAAAAGACTATCTCTTGAGTTCAGTAAAGATATAAAAAAAAGTGAGAAAACTTCAATCGGAAGAATTTTACCACATCACTATGCATTTCATTGGTTGTATTTAAATCATCGAGTAGATAAAGATGAAAATTTTTTAGTTACAAAAACATGTACCGGATGTGGAACTTGTTCGAAAATTTGTCCGTTAAATAACATTGTGTTGGAAAATGGAACCCCATCCTTTAGAGGACATTGTGATGTCTGTGTAGCTTGTATGCAATGGTGTCCTCAGAAAGCAATTCATGGCAATAAACGTGTAAAAAATAGAACACAATTCCATAATCCAGATATCAGATTATCGGAGATGTTTTATCGTAAAAAGAGTACAATTAATTAAGAAAATTCAAATTAAGCAGTCTAGCAAGTCTAAAAGCTCTGGTTTTATGCTCCAGAATGTTCTATTATATGAAAACAATTCATAAAAACTCATATTCTTACAACCTTAACAAAATAAAAACCAATGAACAAGATATTTTTTATAGTAGTTATGAGAATTCTCCTCTTTTTGAGTGTATACACAGAGAAATTAATTGATTAAGAGCAACTAATTATGAAATTGGCTCAACTCGGCATAGTTGCCACCTCCTGTAGGTCTAAATATCTTCGTGCATCCTTGGTTATATAAAAGAATAAATCAATGAAACACGTATAAAAGAAATTTTTTTCTCACGAAAATTAATCTTTGGTGGCGGGGTAATTTTCCATCAATTTGAGTGGCTCACTTTTCTACGAGGAAACGGCTTACAAACTTCGTCGTATAAATGCAATTTTTATTTGTAAACCTAGTAATTGAAAATTACTTCACTAATTAGTTAGAAATACCCTCTATAATCTTTTAAATTTCCTATAAAAATTAAGTACGCAAAAAAGATCATTGAAAAACGATTAACGTTTCTCAATGATCTTTTTTATTTTCTGTAAGCTCTCTATTTTGAAAGTATACCTGCGGATTAAGCTTTATTCTCCTGTTGAAGCGCCTTTAATCCAGCCATATTAAGCAGATTCCACGGCGTATCAAACTCTGGTTGGAAGAAGAAGTCTGCATAAGCCAACTGCTCGATCGTAAATTTCGTTTGAATCGCGATTGAAATTGCATTAATATTCGCGGTTAAATCCTTTTTCGACATGATTTGCGCTCCTAAGATTGCATAGGTTTCTGGATCATAAACCAATTTGAACAGCATCCGTTCCTTCATATTTGCCGGAACAAAGTCCATCAACGTGTCTTGGTCTAGCAAAACAGATTTGGTCTTAATTTCTAGCCGCTCTGCCATCTGATCATTCAAGCCAGTCGAGGCAAATTTGTAATCAAACACCCGCAACGCAGATGAACCCTGGACTCCTGGGAATGGATAGTTGGCTTCCTCTAAATTTTTCACGGCATAACGTCCTTGACGTCGCGCATTTGTCGCAAGCGCAATATTGACGCTCGTTTGTCCAGGATTGTATTGAATTAACGTCGCATCACCAACCGCAAAGACATCCTCTGCGCTTGTCCGCATATAGTCATCGGTTTTGATCATGCCATTTGGATGCATGTCCACAGCATCTTTTAACCAAGCCGTATTTGGTCTAACACCAGCAGACATAACGACTAACTCAGCAGAATATTCACCTTTATCCGTCACGACTTTGCTGACTTTTCCATCCTCACCGACAAATTCAACGACTTTTTCTTCCATTGCCAAATTCATGCCGTTATTCGTCATTTCTTTTTCAAGGATATCGGTGAATTCTTGATCAAGATACACACCTAATGGTCGAGTGATGATATCTACAAGCGTGACCTTCTTCCCAGCTTTCGCAAAGGCTTCTGCTGCTTCGATACCGATATAGCCACCACCTACAACGACAACATTTTGAATAGCTGGATCAACAGAATGCAGCTTCAAATCGATTGTGTCTTGACGGCCACGCATCGTTTCAATGTTTTTCAGATCATGACCAGGAACTGGTAGGATAAATGGATTTGCTCCTGGGCTTAAAATCAATTTATCATAGGTTTCTGTTCGAGTCTGACCGCTAACATGGTCGAGTACTTCAACTTCGTGCCTGTCAGGTATCACTTTAGCAATTTCAGTATTGGTAAAAACGCGAACCCCGCGTTGTTCCATCTCTTCGGCTGTCATGTAACGAATTGAATTTACGTCTTTCACGACTCCTTCGAGATACATTTGCGTGCCTCATCCCATAAATGAGATAAAGTCACCTTTTTCGTACCATTGAATTTCCGCTTTGGGATGAGTCAATAGTAACTCTTCGACCGCTTCATAGCCGCCGTGTGAAGATCCTAATACAATAACCTTCATCAAAAATCCCTCCTGTATAATTTATTTGATACACCTATATTGTAGCGTACACCTCGTAGATAAAGACATATTTTAGCTCACGACCTAGCAAAAGAAACAGCTTCTATCCAACCTAAGGCTCTGAAACGTAAAAAAAGATAAACCTGTTACGATTACTCGCGTAGGTATATCTTTTAATGATTATTTACTATGCAATTTATGCCAGCGTTGAATGGTCTGTGTTAATAATTTTTTTAAAACAGGCGCTAATAGCAAGTAGAAGACCACGTTCCCGACGGCATGCATGGTATCAACAGGAATTCCGGCTAGATAATAAGGGAGAAAAGCTGAAATTCCTAAAAAAGGCGCCTGAATCGCAGAAATAAAAAAACCAAACAATAGTCCTGTAAGTCCTGCATAGAGTGCCTGTATCAAAATACTCTGCCTAAATTTAGGCACTTTTTTGAGCAAGCCTGTTAGTAGGATAATGATAAAATAGGTGCTCACTTGAGCGATCGTCCAAACACCCATTCCCATATAAAAATTCGTGATTAGAATAGATAGTAGACTGACCAACAGTCCTTGGTACGTTCCCCAATAAATGGTAATAATTAATAATATAGCGGTAACGGGTTGTACATTGACAATAAATTGAAAAAATGTCCGACTAACCACACATAGAGCGACTAACATAGACAACAAACTTAATTCTTTTACTCCCAGCGAAAATGCAGAATAAATGGTTCGACTAGAATTGTTCAAGTTTGAACACCACTCGATCGTCTTTTTTTAGCGTGACTTCCTTGGCTCCTTTGTTTACTTGTTCATCATTGATTGTAAAGACCCAATATTTATTGCTTTTCGCATCCTGTGCGTGTCCATCAAGCGAAGTAATCATTCCATCGTCATCTTCAACCGAATAGTTTTCTTTTAAAACATCAAATAATTTCTGATCCTTTTTAAAAGTGATTTCCTTTTTAGACAGCTCCTTATCACCATCTAATAAAGTAATCGTCGCCTTTTCCTCCGAACGTTCAGTACTTGTAACTTGTTCTTTTGCTGCACTGCTATCGGTAGACTCTCCTTGTTTCGAGTTGCAGCCGCTAAATAATATTACACTTAAAAATAGTGCTAAAAACAAATTTCTTTTCTTCATTCTTCTATCCCCTTTAGTTTTATTCATAAAAAAAGCCCCAAAAACAATGGGGGCTCAAAAAACTTTTGAAACAAACGCCCCTGATATTGCTTGTTCGAATCAATCCACACTAGTATCTGACTTTGCAACATGCATTACAGTAGAAAGAGGGACTGTAAAGGAATCTCACCTTTTTCCTAGTTGTTGATTGAAGGATATTCACTTTTTAAACTCTGATTGTTTCGTTCTAGCAGTTTATTTTAATCTATTCAAATAGTTTTTCCGCTAAAAAAAAATCTAATGATTAAAAAATCCAACTGCTATATTCAAAATAACAGATATCCATAATAAAATAAATACTATTGAAACAATCTATACATGTCGTAGAGGACAAAACAAATAAATAATACTAAATAGAAAAAAATTGCGTTTAGAATCACAACAAAATCTAAAATGCGTTCACGCTGTAACAGCGTGAACGATCGTGAGTACGCTAGATATTTTCACGGCATTTATTTGCGAAAATGTCTGATTCGTATTGTTGTAGTTTCCGAAAAAATCTACAACACAGAAAAACCTCCATGATTTTTCAATCCCAGAGGTTGATTGCATTTCTTATTTACATTCTACTATTGTGGTTATCAAAATTTTTTATAACAATGTAGCAATATACAACAGGATAGCTGAAGCAACGAATAAAATTACAAAAATTTTCGATCCTACCTTTAACCATTTAGAAAAGTTGATTTCAGCAATCGCTAATCCTGCTAACAAAACTCCCCCAGTTGGGGAAATTAAATTCATTAAGCCATTACCGAACTGATTACTTAAAACGACAACATCTCGATTAATATGAACCAGATCAGCAAGTGGTGCCATAACAGGCATCGTTAACGCTGCTGCACCAGATGAGGAAGGTACAAAGAAAGTCACAATCACTTGAGCAACTAATAAAATAGCTGAAAACATGAATTTCGGCAAGCCGCCTAACAAATTGGCTAAACTGTTCAAGATCGTATCTATAATCATTCCGTTTTCTAAAATGACTAATACGCCACGAGCAAGACCGATAATTACCGCTGCATAGGCAAAGTCAGCACAGCCTTCAACAAAAGCTTCTGCTATCTGCTTTTGGTTAAATCTAGCTACAATTCCAGCATATAAGCCCATTCCTACAAACAATGCCGAGATTTCGACCATATACCAGCCCTGAGAAATAATTCCCCAGATCATAATCATCAATCCAACAATAAATCCACCAATGATCCATTTATCACTCATACTAAATGGCTTATCAACTTCAAAGTTTTGAAATTTGTGCTTCACTCTTTGATCATTCCTATAAACAATGGAAGATTCAGGATTTGCCTTAACTTTTTTCGCATAATGCATCGTAAAAATGATCGAGATCGCTGTTATGACTGCCCAGCAAATTACTCGATAAATTAACAGCGGATTTCCGTGGACATCCGCTACTCCTTGGGCAATCAAAACATTGAAGGGATTGATCGTTGAACCAATATAACCCGCCTGAGTACCCAAAAAGAGAATCAAAATCGCTGTCATAGAATCAAATCCTAGTGAAAACATTAGTGAAACAAAAATAGCAAATAGTGGGATAACTTCTTCACTCATACCAAAAGTCGAGCCCCCTAGGCTGAACAGGATCATGGAAAGTGGAATCACCAGGATCCCTTTATCACCCAAAGATTGAGCCATGGTAAATAATCCCCTGTCCACCGCTCCTGTTTTTAAAATAATTCCAAAAGCGCCACCAACAATCAAGACAAACGCCACCACTTCTACTGCATTGATCACACCAGCAGCTGGCGCCTCTAATATGGCTCCAATCCCTTGTCCATAGCCGGCCTTATCAATTTGATGGTAAGTTCCTGGGACAACCGTTGTTTTTTCCATTCCATTAATCGTTTCTACGATTGTTTTAAACTGACCACTTGGAATAAACCATGTTAACAGAGCTGCAACAATAATCAAAAGGAAGATCAAGGTATAGCTATGGGGAAAAACAAACTTCTTTTTCTTAAGTTCCATCTAGTTTAACACTCCTTATATCGTATCATAACGTTATATCAAAATTTACACTTTTTCATAAACCTTTACACCATCCAAATAAGTCATGATGGTCCTAGCGTCAGCAACTTCCTCACAGACAGTTTGTGTCAAATCACGATCAAAAATGGCAAATGTTGCTGATTTCCCTACTTGAAGAACACCGTAACTTTCCTTACCATTAGCCACAAATCCATTTTTGGTGAAACTTTGCAATAATTCTATTGTTGTCAGCCCTTTTTCTGGTTGCCACGTTTCATTTCCATGCGGGAAACGCCGAAAACAGGCTCGAACGATTGATTCAGGTAAATTGGTGATAAAAAGCGGTAAGTCCGTTCCGCTGGTTATTGAAACACCAGCTTCTCGCAATAATTGATAATTGAAAAAGGCCTTCTTCTCATTTCTGATAACTTCAGTCATGTAGGCCTCCTCATAGGAGGGATTTAACCCCAGTATTTGCGGGTAAATCTCAGCAATGATTTTTCCTTCTGCCATCTCTCTCACCATTTCCTTTGTGATCATCTCTAAATCACTTATAGAATTATACAAGCCTTCGGGTAAGCGCTTTCCATAATGGTTAAGAATTTTGGCAGCCTCTAATCCTGCTCGATCCCCTTCTGTAGTTAAACAGCATGGAACAGCCAATTGATTCCATTTTTCTACTTCATCAGCAATCACTTGATAATCGATCTCAGGTCCTTTTTTACCAGAAGAATATGTTCCTAGAATATCTCCAGTTTCATCTGCAACCACACCATCGACCATAATCTTGATTCCACCAAAGGTTATCTTTGCAGGAAATGGCTCTTCTTTATATTGTTCAACTAGTCGCACATCAATTGGCTGCTCTACGGATTGAAGATAAAAGTGTGTAGCCAATTTTCGTGCTTCTATTTGCTTCAAGAATTTCGCATCATCAAAAACAATTTCTTTGATCGACACCACACCTCTTGAAAGTAATAATTGTTCGAACTCTTGATAAACTGTTTGGACTAGTTCCTGATTGCTTAGCATTTCTTTGATCAAACGAAAACGGCTTTCGGCACTTGTTTCTGTTTCATTGAAGCCATAACGCTCTTTCGCCTGTCGATTCATCCAGCAATAAGAACGATCACAGGCAATTGCCGTAATGGGTCCCTGATAATCAAGCTGTTCCAGTAAATCTTGAGTAGGCAAACTTCCCCAAACCTGCGGTGACCAGCCATACGCGTAGATAGGCTCAGATTTTTTTAGGTCAAGTACATCTTTAATTTTTTGCAAAGCCTCTAGTTCTGATCTTGTTTCTGCTAAGTCAATCCCCGCGTGCATGCTTAAATAACCGCTAAAAAACACATGATTATCGTGTAATCCTGGCATGATGAAATAATCATCGTATTCAAGTACTGTTGTTTGATCATCAACCAAATGCTGATATGACCAATCTTTCTTTATTTCTTCAATTTTTTCTCCGCTAAAAGCGATATAGCCTTTGAAGGGAGAGTTTTCTCCATCGAAAATGTAATTAGAACGAAGAATTTTTCGCATGTCGCCCACTCCTGTTATTGGAGAATTATAGGCTGAACTTATAGACCTCACCTAGATAGTATTGGTGTCCTAAATGAATGGGTCGTTGGTTTTGATCATTTATCAAGGTGTTCACGAAAAAGAACGGGGTACCAATTCCTACTTCCATTATTTCCGCTAATTGATCATCAGCAATCGCTAACTCAAGTGTCGTCTCACCTGGATTGATTGCTAATACCTCTTGTTTTGCCAAAAGCTGATAAAGAGAGCCTGTTAAATCTGCAGTCAATAACGATTCAAATCGTTTTTTGTCGAAGTAATTATTTTCCAGCAAGATTGGCATGCCATCAGCCATCCGTTTACGCTGAGTGTAAATCACTTCATCACCTACAGCTAGCTGCAGCTTTTCCGCAAGTTCAGGAGTAGCAGAAATTATTTTCCTCTCCAAAAGTTGACTAGTAGGCGTAAAACCATTCGCCAGACAGCTTTCAGTAAAGCCTGTCACATACTCAATTTTACGAAAAACCTTATGTTGGTTTACAAATGTCCCTTTTCCTTGCTTTTTGATCAAATAACCTTCTTTTACCAAGTCCTGAATTGCCCTGCGGACAGTAATCCGACTAACTGAATAGGCTTCAGTTAATTCTGGCTCAGGCGGAATCTTTTCATTCTCCTTGTATTCTCCATCTCGAATTTTACTTTTAATTACTTCTTTTAACTGTTCATATAATGGTAATTGTGCATCTGCATCTAACATAGACTGATCCTCGCTTTTCTGGATTGTATCTCCTAGTTAGAGTATCAAATGCCTTTTGATAAAACAAGCTACTCGTAAGAAACTCCATAGCCAAAAGAACCTTTGATCATGCAGGATTCACCAGCAAATTCATTGCCACGTTTCATCGCAGTCGAAATGTCGCTTCCGTTTAGGTAGTGAATTAAAAACGCAGTTAAGAAGGAATCGCCAGCAGCCATTGTATCCACGGGCTCTCTTAAGACCGGCACCACTTCATAATACTCCTGACCATCATAAGCGATAGCCGCTTTATCCCCTCTGGTAGCAACTAAAACTTCATTACGAGAAGAAAAATATTTTTTCAAAAAATCTTTCGTTTCTTGATTCGTTAACTGACTGACAGAAAAGAAACCGAAATCGACCTTGTCTATGGCGCGTAAAATTTCATCTTCGGTAAAGTCATCTGAAAAGTCATAAGAAACCTTTGCCGGAAAATCGCATAGCTCATTTAATAAATGGTTCACGTGACTGTATAAACCCATATGGATCAATTCGAATTGAGTCAAATATTCACGATCCGCTTGTGTCCATTCAATTGGATGTTCCCGTGTGACACCGCCTTCATTACTTCCTAAAAAGATGCGGTCCCCTTCTTTGATCTCTACTCGTGCACAACCATTTTCACCTGTTTCAAACCGCGAATGACTATAATCAATGCCTAAGTCTTTAATAGCTGATACCACGTGCTTTCCTTCTGCATCCGAACCAAAAACGCCCATAAAGCTGCTGTCTTGACCAAGTTTTTTGGCAAAGACAGCAAAATTTAGCGCATTTCCCCCAGGATACATGATTGCAAGGTTTACATATTTATCAACAACATTATCGCCTAAACCTAAAACCTTCATGTCCATTCCTCCTAGTAGTCAACTTTTCCCATATAACGTCGAACATCTAAATCATGATTACGATTGTCTGCTAAAGCAGAACGATATTCCGATAATACACTGTAAAATAAAATTGGATTAAAGAACTCTGAGACCTCATCCGGAATCAAATCTAAGCCTAATTCTTTTGCATCTACAACTTCAACTTTATCGGCATATTTATCAAGGAAGACTTTTGCCCGCTCATCTAACGCACGCGTACGTCCTTGGCTCATTAACAGAATAAACATCGTATCTCTGTCAGTTACCTCAAACGGTCCATGGAAGAACTCGCCTGAATGTACAGAAGTCGAATCTAACCACTGCATCTCCATTAATGAACAAATTGAAAAACCATAGGCATGCCCATAGCTTGGGCCACTGCCCAAGATATAGTACATTGTTTCATCCTGATACTTGTCAGCGAAAACTTTGATCCGATCTTGAACCTGTTTTTTTGCGTTATCAACGACAGTGTCAATGATCGTCATCCCTTCGCGAAACTTCTCATAGGCTTCATACCCTTCTGACGCATTGACTAACGAAACAGTCAAATCCAAAATAATCGCCATTGGATTATTTAGCACCTTTGCGCCATCTCCCCATTCGTAAAGAAAACTGTAATCTGAAACCTTCAATAATTCAGCATTTTTATTATGCGTTAAACCAATCGTAATTGCACCTCTTTTTTGTGCAACTTCACCTGCTGCGACAGTTTCTTTCGTATTTCCGCCATGGGAGCATAGAATGACAACAGCGTTTTCATCTAGCCGTTTAGGAACTACATGGACAAATTCATTTGCCGTATATAACCCTGTACCCGTTTTCAAAACTTCGGCCTTCATGAAGTAATCCGCCACATACATATCTACTAATGACCCTCCACAAGCGACAAAATAAATCCCTGACAGCTCTCCTGCGTTCTTCTTAACAATTTCAGCAACTACTTTTTTCACATCCATAAAAAATCCTCCTTCTTACATGACGTTATATGACGTCATATCGATGGATTCATTTTAAAATGTTTATTTAGGAATGTCAATGCTCTTTTTAACTATTTTTCTAAGATAAAAATTTTCTATTAGAAATTATGAGTCATTTGTACTGCTTCTCTTCACTCAGAAAGTATAAAAAAACAGCTATCTAAATTGGATAAAACATCTGCGAATAAGTATGGATAATTTTGAACACAAAAAAAGATGACCTTAAAATGATCATCAATAAATTTGTATCAACGATTGTCCATCGTTAATATCCCTATTCCTCCTTCATCCATCTCCGTTATAAACTGATACACCGCACCGATTAGATTCGCATCTGCTAAGTATTTGCAGCTTATAACTTCTGCAGTCTGATCTTGCGCTCCTTTTGCTTCTAATAGTCCATCAATTTCGTTACGAAGTCGTTCAACAACACCCGGTCTTCTTGAAATTCCTCCGCCAATCAATAACCGATCGACATCTAAACTGACCAATACATTATAAGCTCCGATCGCTAGGTTCGTATAAAATTGATCGACATACTTTATAGCTAATTCATCATGAACTGCATCAAATACATGGATCGCATCGTAGCTCTTCCCATCTGCTTTTTCGATCGAATAATTTTTTGCCAAATTAACAGGGCTGACTAACTCACTGAATGTTTGGTATTTTTCGTTTAAGATTATATAACCAAATTCACCACCAAATAAATGCGGTCCTGCATATAATTTCTTATCTAAAACAATGGCTCCGCCCACTCCAGAACCGATGATAAGAAAAGCACTGTTGGATACCTCAGCTGCGTTACCTTTCCATACTTCCGCCAATGCAGCACAATTGGCGTCATTTTGGATCGATACAGGTAAGCCAAAAAGATTTTCTAGTTCCTTTTTGATTTCAAAACGATGAATATAGTCAATCGCACTCAATCCATAAATGATTCCCGCTTGTGTATCGACTGACCCAGGGGAACTGATTGCCACTCCTGAGAATTCAAGTGTTGAGCTTTTTAACTCCGCAACAAACTGCTGCTTCATCCCTTCCCACGAATTGGGTGTCGGTAAACTTTTTTTCGTGTCTAGCTGCTCGCCATTCCAAGTGGCATACTTAATTGTCGAGCCACCAATATCAATAACAAAAAGATTCATTCTTCTGCTCCTTCTCCTTTATAAAAAAGTATGGGCTCGCTGCCCATACTTTTCAGAAATTGATTAAATCATATCTGGTTGTTTATCTAATGCGCGTAGGAACGGTAACCAGATCATTCCAACAACCAGGAAGTCAATCACCTGCAGCAGACCGCCTAACCAAGAGTTGGTTGCTAAGACACCGCTGGCAATAATCGGAACTGTCCATGGCACGGAGACCCCTGTTGGTGCAGGAACGATGCCAGCTGCCATCACTAAATAGTTTAAAGTAGTCACAACGATTGGTGCGATAACCCATGGAATGAGGATCGTCGCATTTAACACGATCGGTAATCCAAAGATAACCGGTTCATTTACGTTGAAGATTCCAGGTCCTAATGCCAAACGACCGATGTCCTTGTATTGTTTCTTTTTCATCAAAAAAGCCAAGATGATCACTACTGCCAACGTCATTCCTGATCCACCCAGACCAACAGTGAACGTTTCCATAAATGGTTTCGTAACAATGTGCGGTAACGTATCTCCTGCCTTGTATGCTTCTAAATTATCAAGCATTAAGGTGTTCCATATCGGGTCCATTACTGAATTGACAATAATTTGTCCATGTAGACCAAAGAACCATAGAAATTGAATGAAGAAAATAGATACAAGTGTTGCTGGCAAGCTACTTCCCAGTCCAGTCAACGGTTTTTGAATCACATCATAAATGACATCATGCAGGTTGGCATTAAATGCTCCTACCATGACAGCATTAATTACCAAAAAGACTAACAAGGTTAAAATTGCCGGTATCATCGCTGCGAAA
The DNA here is from genome assembly GCF_051710745.1 of Enterococcus sp. DIV0756. NCBI lineage: Bacteria > Bacillati > Bacillota > Bacilli > Lactobacillales > Enterococcaceae > Enterococcus > Enterococcus sp. DIV0756. The sequence goes on from NZ_JBIOLF010000002.1 coordinate 267,274, forward strand.
GATTTTGTTACTGCTGGAGGAACACCGTCTGGCATTTTGATTTGCCAACCACGTTTTGTTACTCGACAATAAATTTCAGCCGCTAGAAAAGCCGCAATCATTCCCAAGAACATCCCTTTTGCCCCAAGTCTATCGAGACTCAGTACACCACTTACAGTTTCTCCAGATTCCGTACTCATAAAGAAAGGTGTCAGGATCAGAAAGCTTGAAAAAGCCACTGCTCCGCCAAAAATACCTTCGACATCATAGGATTTCGATAAATAATAGCCAATACCAAATGTAACAAAGACCGTCATGATGCTCATGGTTGCATTTTGACCATTCCCTAATAAGTTCGACAGCATGCCTTTCGTGTCATCACTAAAAAACGGCAAGTTATTGATTACAACAATAATAGATCCGAACATTGTCAGTGGGAACGCCAACATAAAAGAATCGCGCAAAACCATTAAGTAACGATTATCCCCCAACCAGTTCGCTAAGGGCATGATTTTTTCACTTAATTTATCCATAAAACCATTCATTTTTCTTCACCTCGTAATTTTTAGTAATCGATTACATTCCAATAATACCACGCCTATTTATATAAGTCTACATATTTATATACAAAAGTATAGATTTATCCTAAATATTGATTGTACCATTATAGATAAGCCGTTTTATTTAAAAAACCTAGCAAACTTTCTTGGCTACGCTTCACCTGTAACATCAAAAAACGCTCAACAGGCTAACTGTTAAGCGTTTAAATCATTAAGAATTACTTCGTTAATACCATTTCTGCTTTAAAGTGATCGTGATGATGGATGGTGGTAGAATATTCAAAGGCCGCACCGTTTGATAAGTATCCGACCTGCTCGGCGATTCCCACAGGCTCATTAACCTGCATATTTAGTTCTTCTGCCTCAGCTTCGGTTGCCCCTCTGACTGTAATAACGCGATGCGCACTTTGAATAACTAGCCCCAATTCATTTTCAATATAATCATAAATCGAATGCTTCACGTGATCCAGCTTTAAACTCATGATCAGACTGATCGGCATATAGGTGACTTCGATAGCATAAGGAACACCATCAACATAGCGAACCCGATGAATAAAATAAACAAAGTCATCTGCTGAAATATTCAGCTTCTCTTGTATTTTTTCATCCGGTTGAATAACCGAAAAGTTTAAGACCTTACTCGTTACTTCATTTTGAGGATATTCAGCTGTCTTTCCTCGAAATTGGTTAGTAATGGAGACCCGTTTTAATTCTGTGTCTGATAAATCTTTGATAAAGGTACCTGAACCTCGTCTTTTAATGATTAACCCTTCTGATACCAGAATATCCAGCGCTTGCTTAACGGTCATTTTACTGGCATCGTATTCAAGACCCAGCTCTTTTTCTGAAGGCAGCTTTTCATTCGCTTTAAAGGTGCCGTCGATAATTTTATTTTTTAGATCATTTGAAATATGGATATACTTTTTCACTGAAATGACCTCCTCTTGATTTCTCTACCATTATAGCCCAGCGCCTTCATCTTGGTCTATACTAATTAGAAAGAATAGTATGAAACTTAATTTATATAGATTCATACTTTTATACGAAAAAAAAGGTACAAATCTTAGTGATTCGCACCTCTTTCCATCCTGTTTAATCAATTCGTTTGTAAAGATCAACAATTTCTTTCGCCAAATCGGTAAACGCAATCGAGGTCATTAAATGGTCTTGACTGTGGACCGCTAAAAGTGAAATTTCCATATTGTTTCCCTGCGCCTCCTGCGTAAGCAGACCTGTTTGCGCGTGATGGGCTTCGACTAGAGCATTTTCTGCCGCCGAAATTTTCGACTCAGACTCAACGAAATCTGCTCGTTTAGCCGCTTGAATGGCTTCAACCGCATCGCTTTTCGCATTACCAGAATGAATGATCAGTCCCATGATTGCTTCCAAGTTTTGTTGTTCCATTATATCCCCTCCTTATTGGCCCATTAGCTGTTTGGCTTCTTGCAGAACTTTTTGTCCGTTCATCATTCCATAATCGGCCATATTAATAACCGCTACTGGAATCCCCTTGCCGGCGACTTTCTCTTCAAATTGCTTCAGCATGAAACGCACTTGTGGCCCTAATAAAAGGACATCTATGTTTTTTTCTTCTAGAACATTGTTGGCTTCCGTCGATGAAACGGCAAAGATCTCCGCATCAAAATTCTCCTCTTTCGCTGCTGTCTCCATCTTTGTTACTAACAAACTCGTACTCATCCCTGCTGAACAAACTAACATTATTGTTTTCATCTGTCTTAATCCTCCTTATTTAAATTAGCAATTAGTTGATCTGCTATTTCTACTTTATTTGCGGTGGCAACTTCTTTTATCCAATAGCCTGATTTCTTGATGGTTTTCTTTTGTGTACGAATATCCGTAGAAATAAAGCCATAGCGATTACGATATGCATTTTTCCAAGACCAGCAATCAATCGGTGTCCATAAATGATAACCGAAGCAATTAGAGCCTTCTTCCATTCCCTTGTGCAGCCAATACAGGTGTTCTTGAATGAATTGAATGCGATAATCATCCTCGATCATTCCTTGTTCGTTTAAGTAACGTTCCTCTCGTGAAACACCCATCCCATTCTCTGAAACAAACCAATCGATATTGTTATAGTTATCGCGAATATTGATAGCAATATCATAAACAGCTTTAGGATAGATTTCCCAACCTTTATCGACATTCATCCGTCTTCCTGGCATTTCATACTCTTCAAAATATTTCTCCGGCAACCAATCTACCGCTAGACTATTGGGTGAAACCTCAGGTGCTTTTACCCGATGAGGATGATAAAAATTCACACCTAAATAATCAATTGTGTTGTCTTTAATCAGTTGAAGCTCCTCATTGTTGGTCTCCCAAAGTACGCCATCTTCCGACAATCTTTCTGTCAAGGCAGCTGGAAATTCGCCTAATGTCGAGGCATTCATATACAATTGATTCAACCATAAATCAGCAAATTCAGCCGCTGCCAAATCTGATTCCTTCTGACTTGCAGGATAGGCAGGCGTTAAATTTAAAATGATTCCGATTCGACCTGCTGGATTTGGATTGACTTTTTTGTAGCAGGCAATCGCCTTGGCTGAAGCTAATTGAATGTTATAAGCAACCTGAACCGACTTCTTCCCATCCACAAGGTTCGGATAATGAAATTGATGCAGGTATTCTCCTTCAACCACCACCATCGGCTCGTTAAAAGTAAACCAATCCGTGACACGATCCCCAAACAGCTTGAAGCACTGTTCGGCGAACTTAACGAACAACTCTACGACATGCTTAGATTCCCAACCGCCATATTTATGGTAAAGTTCTACTGGTAAGTCAAAGTGATGCAAATTGATAACTGGTTTTATGCCGTTTTTGATAAATTCATCAATCACGTCATTATAGAAACGAACATTAGCTTCATTCAACGTAGCAGTTTCAAAATCATCAATCAGTCGCGTCCATTGAATCGATGTACGTACTGAGTTCAATCCGATCTCCTTCATCAAACGGATGTCTTTCTTGAAATCATTGTAGAAATTTGACGCCACATTTGGTCCTACTTGATCATAAAAGGCTTCTGGCTCAATATCGTACCAATAATCAAACATGTTGGCGTGCTCTTTATTGAACCGTCCCTCTGATTGGGGTCCTGATGTTGCGGCCCCCCACCAAAAATTGCTTGGAAATTTAATCTGCATCGCTTATTCTCCTCCTGAAATTTTCTTTGCTAATTCTAGACCGCCAATAATACCTGCGCGATTATTCAGCTTACTAGGAACAATGAAATGCTTGATAGATTTAACAGACAGCTACTATTTTCACTATTGATTTCGGTTACATTCTATTCGTTAGCAATTCTACTAACTTTTTGTTCCGCCTGATTCAATCACCACCGGCAGCTCAATTCCTTCAATTCACCCATATTATATATACTATATTTTTAAATGTCTATACTTTTATATAAAAAAGTCAGATTTTTAACAAAGTCGGCTTTAGTGAATAAAATATATGCACTAGAATCGACTATTAACGAACACGAATCATTTGGCCTTCATGACTAGTCTCATGAAGGTCAAATGATTCGATAATATTTTTAAATTCATTTTGTTCACTGTCTTTTTAGCTTATAGACAAATGACTGATAGTCTCCCTTTACTTGTGCTTTGTCTCCGTTCACACTATTAAATTGATAAGGTTTCCGAATACCTAGTCGATTCATTACATTTCCAGACAGTTTTTCACCATTTACAAGATAGCTCTCATTTTCTTTTACAAATGGAAGCTTAATAAACTCTCGATTGCTGCTATTCGCCTCTGTTAAGATTCGATAAAAACAAATAATTCCTTGTCCTTGGACTTCATCATACACCGCCCAGCCATACTCATTTGGTTGATTGAGAATGTCCGTCAATTGATAAAACCTGCCAAAAGTCAGCAACGCTTGATGCTTCTTATAGAAAAGAATGTCTTTTTTTATTTGTTCCTGCTCTTGTTCAGAAAGCTCGAAAATATTTAACTCATATCCTAATGGACCGAACATCGCAACGTTTGTCCGCATTTCTAAAGAAGTCTGACGCTGCACCTGATGATTCGGTGCAGCCGAAACGTGGTTGCTAAAAGAAGAAAGGGGATAACCCAGAAGTGTCCCAGACTGAATCGCTAAGCGTTCTATTGGATCACTGTCATCACTCGGCCAAATTTGTGGACTATAAAACAGGATGCCCAGATCATAACGTCCTCCACCCCCTGCACAGCCTTCGATCAAAACATCAGGAAATTCCGATAAAATCCTTTCATATAAACGATAAACACCTAAAATATAACGATGAAAAAATTCGGCTTGATCAATTTTTTGTTGTTTTAAATAGCTGGAATAGGCCTGCGTAATATTTCGATTCATGTCCCATTTGATATATTCCAGCTTCGTGGCAGAGATAATATTTTTCATTTGCTGATAGATCGTTTCTACCACTTCTGGATTAGAAAAATCGAGAACATATTGACCGCGGCCAATCGCTATTCGCTGAGAATTGGTATGTCTGACCACCCATTCAGGATGCTTTTTATACAATTCACTTTCTGGTGAGACCATCTCCGGCTCAAACCAAAGACCGAACTGCAAGTCCAGATCATGTATATCCTTCGCAAACGTGGCTATTCCTTTGGGAAACTTCCTAGAGTCTTCGAACCAATCCCCCAAAGAAACCCGGTCACTATCTCGCTGCCCAAACCAACCATCGTCTAAAACAAAGCAGTCGATTCCCAGCTTCTTACCCTCAGCAGCTAAACGAAGCAGTTTGTCGTGATCGAAATCAAAATACGTCGCTTCCCAGTTATTCAGGACAACTGGACGCTCCTTTTGATTCCAAATTGGATTAACCACGTGTTTTTCAATAAAGCAGCTCGTTTCCTGCATTAATCCGTTTAATCCCTCATCGGTATAATGTAACAGCATTTCAGGCGTTTCAAATGCTTCATTTTGCTTTAGCTCCCAAGAAAACGCCTCGGGATGAATTCCCAATAACAAACGTAAATTGTCCCATTCATCAAGTTCTGTTTGAGCCAAAAAATTTCCAGAATAAATCAGGTTTGCTCCGTAAATGTCTCCTTGATGATTGGAGGAGCCTTTCGGAAGCAATGCGATAAATGGGTTGTGTTGATGGCTGGAGGCCCCCTTTAACGATCCCACACTAACCGTTCCCTGTTCTAAAGAATGACGTTTTATGTGTCTTTCCTTCAGCCAAGCACCAGAAAGGTGAAGAAAGTCAAACTGTTGATTTTTCATATCCAGCGCACCGCTTAAAAAGCGTTGAATTTTTCTTTTGCGTTCACAAAGATTGGTCAGCTTTTGTCCACGTGCAATCGTTCCTGAATTTTCGAATATTGAAAAGGTTACTTCTAATCTTAATTGATTAAAACTATCCTCCAAGCAGAAAGTAATGCTTTCAACCTGACCTTCCTTTGCAAAAGAAGCAGGAATCGCTAAACTTCTAGGCTTCCCTTGTTTGATCGTATGAGAAATATACTGAAAATCTAAGTATAGAGAGTCGTCTTCATCGGAAACCTTGATTAAACCTTCTTTAAAATCCGAAGTACCATAAACAGGCACCTCCTGATATTGATCCTGCAAACTAAAATTAGGAATTGCTGGACTGAACTTAACCGTTCCTGCTGATTTGCTTTCCGTTGAAGTCATGTATTGAATATCCTCAATCGAGATTTTACCGAGTTTTTTCCCATAATAAGCGTGTCCGAGGTGTCCGTTGGGTAAAATATTGATAACATAACTGACTTTTTCATTATGCAGGTGGAACATATTATTGTTTAAAACGTCGATCAAGCGACTCCCTCCTCTTTTTTACGACATTGTTTTTCTAAATAAACCATTCTTTTTTTCATCCCTCTGTTATAAAAAAACTTATACAGCAAAGCTAAAAAAATGAAGCTATACTGGTTTCTAGCTTGATGAAAGAAATTCCTTTCAGAATAAGTGACCTGTGTTTTAGAAGAAGATCGCGCATCTAAAACATAACGTTGAATAATCTCGCCTTTGTTATAAAAGGTTATCAACTCGATCTCATCTTGAGTGAGCTTTGAAAGTCGCATTATTGCAGGGATTTTAGTTGTTCCAAGTTTTGAAGGCATAGTTAGGGGTATTTCTGCTCCTTCCTGAAACTCCCCATTGGAAAAACCATTTGATTGGAAGTAGCGTTGCTGCTCCTCATGAATGACTTCATAAATTTGACTTTTTCCGACATTCATTTGATAGTTATAACTCAGTGTATCCACATTCATTGGTTCTACCCCTTCTTTACTCAGCCTCAGCCGACAATTGGTCATTCTCTTCCTTCAAATATTCTCTATCCATAACAACCAAGAATGGCACCCAAATCAGAACCATCACCGCTAACGTGACTACTTGTAAAATAGCACCCGCAACCGATCCTGTACCTATCCAGCCAGAAAGAAATACCGGCGTTGTCCATACAACTGTTGCACCAATCGGTCGTGGAACAAGTCCCATATAAATTGCTAGATAAGAAATCGTTGTAGAAGCCAAAGGCGCCAATATCCATGGAATAAAAGCGATCGGGTTCATGACGATCGGTAAGCCAAACGTCATTGGTTCGGAAACATTAAAAATTGAAGGAGCAATAATTGTCTTCATTAACTTCTTCATGCGAATCGATCGAGCAATGAAGAAGGCCGCGGTAATCGAAATCCCCAATTGCAGTCCTTGGTTAACAAACACACCCATGAAGGTCGTATTAATAATATGAGGGAGCTCTTCAGCTCCAGCTTTATAGGCCTCATAGTTTTCAATCGCTAACGCATTCATGATTGGATCGATCACGGCATTAACTACTAAAGTTCCATGAATCCCAAACCACCAGAAAAATTGCATACAGAAAACAGCAATCAACACCGCAGGTAATGTTCCCCCAAGTCCCATTAATGGTTTTTGAAGAATCTGGTAAACAAAATCAACAGCATTTCCCCACTCTGTAAATGTAAATAAATAGCGAATAATGTTAAAAATGAATAATGGCGCTGCTCCAGGAATAATTGCAACAAAAGACTGTGCAATCATTGGAGGAACGGAATCTGGCATCTTAATGGTAATTCCAGCCGCACTGATTTTTGAGTAAATAATCGTAGCGATCATTGCTGTAACGATTCCTACAAACATTCCTTCCGCACCTAGTTTTGATATTGGGATAATCGTCCCTAGCTCATCATTACTACTGAAGGGCAGCAGCATTAGAAAAGAAGAAAGCGAAATCGCACCTGCAAATAATTTGGGTTGTCCGAATTTATCCGCAAGCTGGTAGCCAATCCCGAAAACGATGAATAGTGTTCCAACGCTCATTGTAGCGTTCCCTACAGGACCAAAGAAATCATTTAGAAATGTATTTACGCCCTCCGGCAACTTATCAGCGAAGCCAAAGGTCGTGGGAAAATTTTGGATAATAATCATGATCGAAGCAAACATAGTAGCAGGAAATGCGACCATGAAACCATCACGGAGACTTAATAAGAACTTATTGTCAGCAATAATTTGTGCTAGAGGAACTATTTTTGCGGCCATTTTATCTAGGAATTTCATTTAAATCACTCCTTAATTATTTTGCAAACGTTTACTGGTATCAGTATAATTGTTTAGTTAACGTTTACACAAGGAATAAAATAAAAAAGTTTGAAAAAATTTCAAACTTCCTTATTTGAACACTCGTCCACTGATTCTCGAAGCACTAGTTCACTGGAACAAACGACTCGAACAGGCATCCCTCGAACATTCAATAATTTTCCCTTTACTAACTCAACCCCAATCTTACCTACCTCTTCTGCATTTAAGCGTACGGTTGACAAGGATGGTGTCATGTATTTCGCCATTTCTATGTCATCAAAGCTGATAATTGAGATGTCTTCAGGGATAGACAGTCCTGCATTGATCACCGCTTTATAGACTCCAACGGCCATTGGATCACTCGCCACTACAATGGCTGACGGTCTTGGTTTCATGTTCACGATTTTAGTCCCTAGCTCTAAGCCGGCACCAGGAGACCATTCGTCTTGCAGCACATGTATATACTTCTCTAGATGATTCAAAATCATCCATTGACGGTAATTCTCAGAACGAATCTCCTCTTGATAATAAACGACTTCACCAGCGAGGTTCACTCTGCTTCCTCGTCCACCAATAAAGGCGATGTTTTTGTGTCCTTTACTTTTTAATAAATCTAATATTTCATGGGTCTTTTGAGCAAAATCGGTTTGAACGCAATCAAAGCCAGCATATTCTGAATAAGAATCAATCAACACAATGTTGGGATTGATCTTGCGTATTTCTTCTAGAGCATCTAATGTCATCTCTCCAATAATTACCACAGCGCCATACTTTCCTAGTTGATAAATATCCTTCTCCTGATCACGCATTGAAAATGCACGAAACGTTTTTAAGCGCCACTTTTTTGCCTCTGCCTCAACACCCTTACGAATAAACATAAAGTAGGGATCGCTCTTTTCATTATCGATTTGATGTCGAGTAATGAGCGCAATTGTATTCTTATCTCCAACATCGCGATTTTTTCTATTTTGATTTTTCGAATAATTCAAGCTATTGGCGATTTCAATTACTCGTTTGCGAGTATTTTCGTTAATACTAAAGGTTTCGTCATTATTTAATATTCGGGAGACACTCGCGGCTGAGACTCCTGCTAGTTTCGCAATATCTCTAATACTGGCCATCTTGATTACACCTATCCTTTTACTGTTTACTAAACTATACATCCCTAGAGTAAAGATAGGCGAATGAAATGTCAAATCGCTGAGAATTCTGATTAGAATTCCCAGTGATTTTCTAGAGCTTATTGCTTTTCTCTCCAAACCTAGTACACTTAAGTTAAGCATAAAAACACATGGCGGTTGGTAGTCCGCCGCATGAAAATGTCAGTAACCTGCCCTCCCGGGTTGTCCATTGCTTGAAATTCATTTAAAGGGAGGTGTCATCATGAAGTTGACGATTTACTTCGATGGCAGTTTTTGGTGTGGTTTGATAGAAGACGAAATTGATAACCGCTACCAAGCAATTCGCTATGTTTTTGGTCCTGAACCAAAAGATGCTGATGTGTGGGAATTTGTTGTCAAGCAATTGCCGCAAATATTGGAGCAGTCTGGTACTGTTGCCAGTCAGAAAAGATCCGGAGAGAAGAAGCTTAGTCCTAAGCGAATGCAACGGCTGATCAATCGTGAAAAACGGCAACCAGTCTTATCGACTAAGGCTCAGCTTGCTATGAGCGAACTTCGCGAGCAGGCCAAGGCGGAGCACAAATCACAAAAGAAGCAAAGAAAAGCCGAGCAGGCGGACAAACGGTTCCAACAAAAGCAAGCCAAAAAACGCGAAAAGCATAGAGGACATTAGCAAGAAACAGCCCAAATCCAGATAGATTTGGGCTGTTTCTTGCTTTTAGATTTATTATTCAGAAGTATTTTCTGGCAAGGTTTGCATCAAAGCAAAGAAATCTTCTGCCTTCCCTGTACTGAAATAGTTATACCATGCTTCTAGTGTGTTTGACTGAAAAACATCCAAATACTCAATGATTTGTTTCGCCCATAGCAGACCCCCTGTAGAGCTTGCAGTAATAAGACTCTCTCCTACTACAGAGGGTTGGTCTACATAGGATGCTTGTCCTTTATAGCTAGGAGCGACCATTTCAAGAAAGCCTGCACCATTGCTAGTGTGCGTACGTTCGTCCAATAATCCAAAGTTAGCAAGTGCAGCAGTCGCCCCGCAGATTGCTCCAACCATAGCACCGATTGAAAGAAACGCGCTGGCTTTTTCGAGGATTGGATAATGTTTTTGATCGTTCCATGTATTCGAACCTGGTAGCAACAAGACATTTGCTTCTGCTACCTCGATGTCAGTAATCACACAATCAGGCACAATCGTCATTCCACCCATTGTCTTTACTGGCTCTTTAGAATAACTAACTGTTTTTAAAGTTATATTTGGTGCTCCTGCTTTAAAAAAACGACCCGAATTCAGCTCCGCTGTCACGTGTCCCAATTCCCAGTCAGCTAACGTATCCATCACATAAACATAAATTGTACTCATAAATTTCCGCCTCCAATAACTTTCTATAGCCTTAGTATACCTGGCAATCGTTGACAACTGTATGGCAACAATCTAAACTAAAAAATGAGAAAGTTTTTTACAAGGAGAATAGCCGATGAAAATGGATAGACTACTGAGCATCACGATGTTGCTATTGGATAAAAAACGGATTGGTGCTAAAGAGCTGGCGGAAAAATTCGAGGTATCCCCGCGAACGATTTACCGCGACATCGACACCCTTAACTTGGCCGGCATTCCTATTCGATCAACATCAGGAGTGGGCGGCGGCTTTGAGATTATGGAAAATTATAAAATGGATAAAAAAGTTTTTTCAGCTGCTGATCTCTCGGCCATTCTGACAAGCCTTACTGGTTTTTCTAACATGATGCAGGGAAAAGAATTAGCAAGTGCTCTTGCGAAGGTCAAAAGCTTTATTCCTGCCGATCGAGCAAAGGAGATTGAAACAAAGATCAATCAATTCGATCTCGATCTACGTCCTTGGCTGGGAAATCGGAATATTCAGCGCTACATTGAAACTACTAAAACCGCGCTACAGGAAAATCGTTTGCTTACCTTTGATTATTCTGACCAGCATGGCAACAGTACTTCACGCATGATCGAACCTTATCAGCTTGTTCTAAAAAATAGTCAGTGGTACCTACAAGGGTATTGTCTAAATAGAAATGATTTTCGACTCTTTAAATTAAATCGTATGACTAATCTACAAATAAAAAAGGAACAGTTTTCACCACGACAATATCAAAAACCACAGCTAGACTTTACAAATATGTTAGACACACTGCAAACTAACATTAAACTTCGGATTCATCGGGAAGTTATGGATATGGTACTGGATTATTGCTCATTTGAACATTTTATACCTGATGGAAATGAACATTATCTTGTTGACTTCCCTTTTATCGAAAATGATTACTATTACAATGTTCTTTTTAGTTTTGGAAATAAATGTGAGTGTCTGGAACCCTCTCATGTCCGCACAGAAATGAAGCGTAAAATCAAAGAAATAGCTGCTTTATATGAATAAAAGGACCACCCTGCGATTTGTTGAAAACAGCAGGATGATCCTTTTTTTTAAATCAAGAAACCCTGTTTAACGAGACCTTTGCTCCGGCCCCTTTAGGATTCTCCAATGATTCAATTGAATAGTCTATCTTGATTCGATCACTCACAAAATAATTATCGATCCCCCGCGGCAACCGCCAATTTACACTGACACAGCCCGGTCTACGATAGTTGCCATCGGTCTGATAATTTTCATACAGAACAAACCACGGAACCAAGGAGGTTTTCTTTCCGTTCTCATCCATATAACGATCCTCGGTATCAAAGCGGACGATATCTCCAGACTCATCAAAGTGAAACTGCCCTTTGGCGCTTACGCCATTCCAGGCGATTCTCCCTTCGACGGTATGCTGATCAATCATTCGCCATTCTATGTATTCTTGCAAAAATAAGCTAGGCATAAAAACTGCATCCGCAAGTGCCGTGATCAACTGCCCTTGATCCATTTCTGGACCAGTCGAATGAAACAATTCAAAATGCTTAGCGATCACACCAATCATTGCTCCACGTCCATCCTTGACACTATCTCTTACGTGAACCGGCAAACCATACATTCGCGCCTTTAAGAACGCATAACGGTCCGGTCGATGAACAAAATTCACTTGACAGAAATCAATTTGAATTGGGTCTTTATCCGCCGACATGCGGAACTTCGTATTTTCAAATTGAATAAACATGTTGCGCATCATTGGTTGACCGATATAGCCATTCTTTTTTAGATATTTCCTTAGCGGTTGGGGAAGTTTAGCGACTGCTTCTTCAGTAATAATCGCTGAATGCGAAGAGTCCGTTTCTTGTTGAAAAGATGATTCAACATCCGCTAAATAGTTGCTCCAAGCAGGCCCACCTGGACAAATCAGATAAATAATAACTATCACTAAAATACTAACGAGTCCCCATAAGAGCAGCATACCCATCCTTCCTTTCATGTTGTATTTCTATTCCTAATCCTTACTATACATGAAAGAACGGCAATCGCCATCCGCCCAAAGGCTTAAAAAGTAGTCGAATAAGTAACTTCTGTGGACAAACGCCCTAAATTGCCCTGATGCGTCCATCTCTTAAATAGGCACGTCGTCCATCATAAATCTAAAACATAATAAGATACTTTCCTGTTAAAGCGATCATAACATTCGCCTATTAATACAAGAAAAAATGTGCCCGATCATCTGATAAAACATCTCGTAAAACTCATAGCCATCAATAATCAATGAGACTTTTCAAAAAAGTCTTTTAAAACGCAAAAACAGACAAACCCGCTACAGGTTTGTCTGCTTGACAATCGTACTGCTTAAAGAAAGTCTAATAGCCACACTCACTCTATTCAGATAGGTTGTGGAGCTGTTCTTGTTTCAATCCACTGATTAATTTTTTCGTTAAACAGTAGCCAAATTGTAATAGCAATCATTCGCATTCTCTCCTTTTTAAACGTTTTTGTTATAAAGAGCAACAGTGATTGGTGCAAAGATCGCTACAATAACCAAACTCGCTGTAATTGTTAACCACGCATCCGCACCAAAAACACCATGATTTGCAATGGCTTTAAAGCTATTGACTAAATGGGTTACCGGATTAATCGTAGCAATGGTTTTTAGCCAACCTGGTAATGTATCGATTGGTACAAAAGCATTTGACAAGAAAGATAACAGCATCGTTAATGTCATTGAAACACTGGAAATCGTCGCCGCTGATTTCACTAGAATACCGATCATGGCTAAAATCCAGCTAACACACCAACAAGCAAAGATAGTTAACACACATGCTACAGCTAACCAGCCATACCCTGCTTCTGGCCGCCATCCAATCAAAAATCCCGTACCTAGCGAGAAAAAGGTTGCAATAACATAGCGGACAATATCTGAAATCAATAAGCCTGCAAGAGGAGCAATTCGTGCGATTGGCAATGAATTGAAACGATCAAATACACCTGTTTCAATGTCCTCTCTTAATTGTGTTCCCGCCGCAGAGGTTGAAGAAATGAGTGTTTGTATCAAAATCCCTGGAACAATAATCGGTAAATAATTTTTGACATCTCCAGCGATAGCACCGCCAAATAAGTAACTAAACACGATCATGAAAAAGATCGGCATAAATGTCACATCCATCAATTTATCTGGATTGTGCTTTGTTTTTAACAAATCCCGTTTAACCATTACAAAAGTATCGCTCAGCACACTTTTAATATTTTTCTTTTTTACATAGCTTTGAGTTATTTCCATCGTTTATTCTCCTTTAAAAAAATTATTTGGTGATTTCTAAAAAGACTTCATCCAGTGTTGGCTTTCGTACAGCGAATTCTTTTACTTCAATGTGTTTATCTTCCAAATCAACCAAGAGTTTTGTCATTTTCTTGGTATCGCTGATTTTTAATGCTAAAGTTCCTCTGTCAGGCATCCGAATGACTCTTTCTTCTACTTTTGTTTGTAGAAATTCCGCAGCATCATCAATCTGATGAATGTCAGATAATTGAATGTCAAAATACGTTTCTCCAAGCTGCGCTTTTAGTTCATTTGCGGTTCCTTCCGTCACCAACTTTCCATGGTTGATGATCGCGATCCGATCAGCTAATTGATCTGCTTCCTCTAGATATTGCGTAGTTAAGAGAATAGTGGAACCATCCTTAACTAATTGTCGAATGACATCCCACATTTCTCCACGAGTAATTGGGTCTAAACCTGTCGTTGGCTCATCCAAGAAAATTAGTGGTGGTTTTGTGATCAAGCTGACTGCTAAATCTAATCTGCGGCGCATCCCGCCAGAAAACTCCTTGATCGCTCGATCTTTGGCATCAAACAAAGAAAACTGCGTGAGCAATTCGGTGGCACGCTGCTTAGCACCGCTTTTTCCTAAGCCATTTAGTTGGCCAAATATTAATAAATTCTCCATTGCCGTTAATTCTTCATCCACTGTTGCGTATTGACCAGTCAAACCAATCATACGGCGAATCTGATCTGCTTCTTTAGCAACATCATAGCTAACTATCGACGCATGTCCCTCAGTAATTGGTGATAGTGTTGCTAACATTCGTAAAAAGGTTGTTTTCCCAGCACCATTTGGTCCTAAGATCCCATAAATTTCGCCTTTTTTTATAGTTAAGCTAATTCCATCTACTGCTCGTTTCTTCGAAAATTGTTTGACAAGATTTGTTGTCGTGATTGCATATTCTGTCATAATTTCATCTCTCTTTTTTAATCAGGTACCCTTACTGATAAATATGATAAGGGAACCTGATTAATTTGCCAATATAAATCTTTAAATTATTTCGGTGACCTGATAAAATAGTGAATGAATAGAAGTCACTATTCCATTTCTTTATGAATAGGAGTACTAAACAATGGATGAAAAAGAATTAGATTCAAATTTGGCACATAAATACTTCAAACTGAGCAATTTATTTATGCAGTTCTTTCGAGAAAACTCACGGGGACCTTTTAAATTTGAAAATCGGAATCGCGGCCAAAGCCAAATTCTGCAAATCATCCGTGAACATGGAACGATTTCTCAGAAGGAATTAGTTAGCCGTCTAGATATGCGACCTCAATCCGCTTCCGAAATGATTCGAAAATTAGAGAAAAAAGAATACATCACAAGAGAAAAATCGCAAGCAGACAAACGTATTATGAATATTCATTTGACCAATCGGGGAAAAATTGCGGCGCAAGAAAGTGATGATTTTCAGCCGATTTTATTAGATGCGTTGACTCACGAGGAAAAAGAACAATTTGATCATATCTTGACAAAATTAATTGATGAGGTAGAACCGCAGCTCAAACATAAGCCTAGAGATCAATGGGAGCGGCCCCGGCGAAAAAAATAGAAAAAAACGCAAGAGCTAAAGCTCTCGCGTTTTTTTCTATTTTTTTCGATTGTTTATCTTCTTTGTGATATATCCAATCACAAAGACTGATACTATCTTGAACAACAGTGAGCGAACGGCCCCATTACTCTGAGTTTTCTGATTCTTAGATTTATGAGCGTGATTTTTAGGCCGATCTGTTTTACTTTTTATCATAGTATTCATTTTATGCACCACTTATTCCTCCTACCCAAGTTTTCTAGTTGATGTAAGTTTTATTGTACGAGTGTCTTGATCATCATTATCTGGAAAAGCTGTTAATTCTTCATATTCTTCATAATATTTCTTCAAAGAAGAGGTAAATTCCGGACTCCAAGGTTTCACATGTCCAGAGTAGTGAATAATCTGAGGATCTCTGCGCGTTTCAAAGTACTCTTTTTCCCCTTCTGGATCTGGATGTTCTACTTCACGCTTCATGATGTAGCTTTGTGCGTTCCATTTTGGATGAAGCTGCAGCCATTGATCATGGAGGATCGCATTCAACGCATCTTGATCGTGAAACTTAAGTTTTTCAGGGTTATCGTGAATAAAACGTAATACCCGTTTCGTCACATTCTCAGCAAGCCATTTTTTCATATTAATCAGCATGAAGCCGGAGTTAAAATACTTGGTAGAATCACAGGCGATAGCCATTTTTTCTAAACGGTGATGAAATCCTGCATCCTCTACTGCGGCCAATGTGTAATCAGACAAATCAATCTCCCAAAGTTCCGAAATATCCCCTAATGCGATCATATCGCAATCTAAATAGAGAATTCTTTCAAGGTCCTGATCGCTGAATAATTCAGGAATCGCAATTCGATAATACGCAGTTTCTGGAATTCGATCACTTTCTACCGCATCTGAGAAATATTTCTTATCTATTGTCAAAAAGTGCAGCATTGCATCATATTCTTTGAGTGTTTCACGCATCAAACGTTTATTGGCAATACTGATTTCATCGTCAATCACATAAAAATCAAAGCTCTTAGTTGAACGATCGGTATTATCTAAAACCGAAACAAACAGTGCGGATACGTGTTCAGCAAATGCATCGTTGCAACTTGATACTACTGTAATTTTTTTATTTTTCATTTTACATTCACCGTCTCCATAAAAATACTTTTGTTTAGTAAGTCCATATACATTTCTTGGTAAGGATGTCCCTCTAACGTATTCCAAGGTTTGTCGTGTCCTGTAAAATGGACTACTGCTGGGTCTTTTCTTCCAGCTTTGTACAATTCATCATATTCTTTCGTTGGTGCTGGATGTTTATCAAAAATTAGTGAAGATTGCATATTCCATCTTGGATGAAACGAATGCCAGTTTTCATAGAGCACCGCATTCAATGCATCTTGGTCATGATAGATAATTCGATCACCATTGGTTTTTAAATAATCAATCGTTTTTTCCGTAATCTGTTGTTGATTCCATTGATCAACGTCAATAACCATAACTCCGGAGTTAAAGTAATAATCAGCAGAATCAATACCGAGACGTTCAAGTGCTTTGGTTTGCCCGGGATCAATCACAGCCCCAATTGTATTTCCCTTTAAACTTTGTTGATATAACTTTTGGATATCGTCTAAAATTAGTGTATCGGAATCAATGTAGAGAATTTTTTTATAATTTTTATCTGCTAAAAGCTTCGGCATAGAGATTCTAAAGTAAGCGGTCGTTGTGATGTGATCGCTCACTAAAAAGTCTTTGTACGTCTCTTCATCGACCTTAACAAATTGAATAACAGCCGTTTCCGAATGCTTATGTGCTGTTTGAATTAACTTTTCCTTACTTGAAATTGAAAGATCATCGTCAATTATGATGAAGCGAATGGGTGTTTTTCTTGAAGTATTATCTAGTAACGTTGCTATCATCACACTCAGATAAGGAGCGTAATTTTCATCTGCTGCTGTTACTACGGGTATTTCTGTTGATTTTGAAAACATATCATCTTCACTCCTATCAGTTTTTATCGTTTTAATAACATGTGTTTACAAATTTCAGGTTAGACCCCTTTTTCTGAATTAGCAAAATTATTGCTTTGAGACCCTTCTCATTTATTCAAAAAGTCCATCAAAATTGCCTATTTTTGGCGGTAATATTTAAATATTAATTTTTTCTAAAGATTATTATTTTCTCTTGTTTCCAAGTTTCATTTGTTCACATTAGAGCGTTTGATTGTTCAAATTATTAAAATTGTTCTACTCTTATTATTAGACAAATCGTAAAAGGACGGATATAGATGAAATTAGTAGCAGTTGATTTAGATGGTACATTGCTGAACAAACAAGGAAATGTACCCGAAAAAAACGCTTCGGCGTTAAAAGAATTTGATCAACAGGGCGGCATTGTTGTTTTAGCAACCGGACGCTCGATTCAATCGGCCAAAGAAGTCTTTAAGCACTTAAATCTCAGCGGCTTTACGTTGGCTTCAAATGGGGCATATGTCGCACGAATCGAAAATGGAGAAATCAAGGACGTGCTAAAAAGTTATACCATTGTTCCTGCCACTGTGAATACCGCTCTCTCACTTGCGATGAAAGTTGGGGTAACCGTAGTGGCTAGTCGTGCAACTCAAGATGACCGTATCTCCTTTGCACAAGACAAAAATGAAGTAAATAGTCCTTACTACGCTCAGTTCAACTTAAAGGAATCAAAGGTGGATGATCTTTGGGAACAAATTGAGAAGGAATCCATTAGTTATTTCAAGTTGGCTTTTACCGATAGCGATACAAGCAAATTAGTGAAGTTGCGTTCACAACTGGAGCAAAGACAAATTAACAGCTCTTATTCAGATAAATATTGGCTAGAAGTGATGGCTGATGGTGTGAACAAAGGGGCGGCATTAAAATTTTTAACAAATTACTTGTTAGTTGAGTTGTCTGATGTAGTGGCTTTTGGTGATCAAGAAAATGATTTGGAAATGCTTAAACTTAGCGGAAACAGTTTTGCGATGGCAAATGCTGCGCCTGCTGTAAAACAAGCGGCGGATCAACTTACTAAATCAAACGAAGATTCTGGAGTTGCTTTCATATTAAAGAACTACCTTAACTAGCTTATTCCGCAAAGCACGCCTACCTGAGAATAGTATTATAAATGACAAAAAGACTGAACAGACAAGGTTTTTAAGAAGGAAAAACTCGATTGTTCAGTCTTTAATTTTTTTAATGCAAAATTTTAAAACTAGACGATTTATTCTGTATAAGTTAACACCTTTCGTTCATTGATCAATTGACATTCACGATTATTTTTCCCGTGTAAGTCAATAAATCGCAGGAGTTGTTCTTCAGATACTTCTAATCTATGGTGCATCACGTACCATTCAACCCCTTCGGTAAGCGGCGGGGTTGTTAATGAACCGATATAGTGATAATAACTTTTATTTTCAGGAATCAAGCGTTCAACAGAAAAAGCGCCTTCGCCTTTTTTCTGTTCGTATTGATGCAATACCTGTTCAAAATCTGGATTAAACGCACCCACTTGATAAAACACACCAACCACGCCAAGCTGGCCATTAGGGGCCTGAAAAAGAAAATGGCCTTCTAACGGGAATGACTCCCCATTTAGTCGATGTTCTGAATCCGCGTGAAAATGAACTTGGACAAAGTTGAACACACGATGGTTAAAACACGCCTGTCCGACACCTAGCAATTGCAGATTTTGTCCATTATTAAAAAATGTCGCTGTTTTATCTGAAAAATTTATTTGAATAGTTGCAAGTGACTCATTGTTTTCAACTAAAGATGTTTGAATATCGATCGGTGATTGTCGTTGCCCGAACTGTGGCTGCCAATCATGTTGATGGCAATAATCAATCAAAAATTCTGCTTTCATACGATCCCTCAATTACCTAAAATTTTTACAATGATATCATTTTCCAGAAATTTTTTCCATCCATTTGCAAATATCATGAAAAACTGTAAGTTTTTGGGTTTCATTCAGCAGTTCGTGTCGGGCGTTTTCATAAAGCTGAACCGTTACCTGCGTTACTCCAGCCCTTTGATAGGCGTTCGCTGCTTTCATTACCCCTTTGCCATACTCACCTACTGGATCTTCTTTACCGGATAAAAACAATAGTGGCAGTTGCTGTGGTACTTGCTGCAAAAGTGCAGGCTGCTGAGAGTGAATGATCAATGAGAATAACTCGTGATAAGCGCTTAATGTGAATAAAAATCCGCATTTTGGGTCGGCTAAATACGTATCCACCTCTTCCGCCACACTGACTAACCAATCCTTCTCTGTCCGTTTGTTACGGATTTTACGATTCATATTTCCAAAGACTAGTCGATCAATCAGTTTACTAGGATGCTTTTCTCCTTGGATTTTACTCAATAATTTAGCTGAGCCTTGACCTAAGCGCGTCAACCATATCGGTTGCTGACCAGTCCCGACAAGAATGGCCCCTGCGATTTCTTCCCCATATTCATAAAGATAATTTCGTAATACAAATGATCCCATACTATGTCCCAGAACGAAAAAAGGCAGGTCAGGATACCGTTTCTTCCCCCATTTAGTCATCTGATAGACGTCTTGAACTAATCCATGCTTGATTTTTTGATCATGAAAATGTCCTTGGAGTCCTTCTTGAATGGATGCTCCATGGCCAAGGTGATCGTGTCCAATCACCGCAATATTCTGCGCATTCAAATAATTAGCCAAAGGTTCATAACGTAGTAAATGCTCCGCCATCCCATGGGTTATTTGTAGTACCGCCCAAGGGTCTTGGCAAGACCAATGGTATCCTTGTATTGATGCGTGACGATCCGCAGAAAGTAGAGTAAATTTTTCTAACATACGCATTTCCTTTCAAAAAAGTTTCTTCGCCTTGTGATTGCCCCTTAATAAACTTCTAGAAATTCCATCCTAAGTTGGAGGTGATTCTTTTAAAACATGATACACTATTTACAAATGGAGGGAAAAATAATGTCTTGCTTAGGAAATATTATTTGGTTTATCTTCGGTGGACTGATCGGCGGATTGACCTGGTGTCTAGCCGGCGTCTTATGGTGTATCACAATTATCGGTATCCCAATTGGGTTACAATGCTTCAAATTTGCTAGTTTAAGCTTTGCACCGTTTGGCAAAGAGATTGTGTATCATACAACGGGCGTAAACTTTATCGTCAACATTATTTGGTTGATCGTTTCTGGTGTTCCTTTGGCATTAGGGCATTTAGCCAGTGCCTTGTTATTATGTATCACGATCGTAGGGATTCCCTTTGCCGCTCAATCATTGAAACTTGCTCAGTTAGCATTGATGCCCTTTGGCGCACAGATTGTCTCTGCTCGCTAGTTTCTTCGTCATAAGTCTACACAAAAAGAGGAATGACAATTGTCTTCCTCTTTTTCTTATCCAAAAATCAAGTAGACCAAACCTGCAACAATCAATACGATATTCAAAGTTACTTGAATAGTCACCATTAGTGGTGCTACCCCTCTTTTTTTACGTCGTAAAAGACTAAGAAAGATATTGTATCCGCCCACCAAAATAATAAAAACGACTAATGCGATCAAATACAAAAGGTCACATCCTTTTTTTCTGTAGTGTACCGTGAAAAAAAGAGTCATCAAGTTCGTTTTACCAAAACTAATCTAGCTGCTTGAAAAAATCCCGCAGTTCAGATTTTCTGCGCTCACTTAATTCGCGTTTAGGAATATCTTGGATTGCCCCTTCTAGGCCGTACAACAGATGCAAACAAGCGCCGTCGTCAACTAAGTGACGGATCTTCAAAAAAGCCGCTTCTGTTCCTAATTCCCTCAGCTGCTCTGGCTCAACGATTCCTACCTGAGCTAACTTCTCTTCATTTACTACACCAATATTTTTCATTTCTGAGATTCTCATTGTCGACTCCTTTTAGATTTATTATACCTTAGAATGAAAGCGGAAACGACAGCTTTCATAAAAATTTACTGTGAAGTCCGCTATTTCCTATTCAACAACAGCTACAAATGATCAAAATGAGCGAATCTCTCTATGAAATACGTTTTGAGTCTTAACACGTACCATCACTAATTTATTTTCATCCATTCCGCCGATTTATCTAGCTTTTTTCGAAAATTTAACAAAAAAACTTATTAATTTTCAAAAGTTAAAAAATAATCATAGTTATTTTAAAAAGAGTAGTTTTTTAAAATTTTCCGAAAAAAAGCTTTATTTTCTATCCTTTATTAAATTATTATTTGTATTAAATGATATTTTAATTTATCATATAGGACAACGAAGTTAATTTTTATCAGATAAGAATGGAGGGATATTTCATGCTTGGGATGGATAGAAACACATTGTTGAAGATTCAGATTATCGAAACACTAGATGCTTTGCAAAAACCGATCTCGTTAAAAGAATTGCAGGAAAAAATCGGTCATGCCAGTCTTGGTACGATTCGGGTAAATTGCAAAGAATTACAATCAATCATCGAAGATCTTTATAATGAAAAAGACTATTCATTAAATCTTCGCATGGATAATGGTCGAGGAATCCAACTAGATCGGTCTTCAACCAACCTTCAATCACTAACGAGCTATTTATATCAACAGGATCTTGCTTGTGAAATCATTCGTACAGTATTAGCAAAACGAAAAGTATCAGCCATTCAATTCTGTATGGACAATAATATTAGCGAATCAAAGCTACGACGAAAAATCAAAGAAATTAATCAGGCGCTCGACGACTACGATCTTTACATTTCCTGTTCTGCAAAGATCAGCTTAAAAGGGCGCGAGGTGGATATTCGTTGTTTCTACTATATTTTCGTTAGAGGGCTCTATCATCAATTCACTCAAATTGATTGGATTAACACGAAGAACTATGTTCAACAAGCGAAACAAATTGAAGACTATTTAAAACTAGTCAATGATCCGACTAATTTAGAGATGATTTGCTTCTGGTTGTTAATCACTAACCAGTCCCTGAGTAAAAAAGGAATACTTTCTCTAAACGAAGTGGAAAATGATTGGCTAAATCAATTCAAATACCCGAAAAAACCGAGTTTTTTGAAAATTTGGACTGTCTCTGAATGGAAATTCTTTCTTTACGCTATTTATAGTTCTCAATTAAAAGACTTTGAGCTGCAGCCAAAAAATTCGACCGATGAGCCTTTCTTTAGCCAAGCAGTTAGTCAGTGGTGCAACTATTTTTCAGCCCATTTCCGACCATTGAGCAATCGTGAACAAAAGACCATTGCACGCAGACTCAAGCAGCACTATGCTTCATTAATTTTATTCCGCTTGAGCGACTCTTTAATTGATCAACTAAGGAAAAATATCGCGTTGGATGAATTAAAAACACAATTTCCATATTATTACCTTCGCTTTGATGCTTTCTGGGACGATTTTATTCGAGCCGTACCTGGATTTGATCGTCGTCAATTACGAATATTTTCATTTTTGACCTGTGTCTCGCTCTATTCACTAGAAAACTGTTTACCCGAAATTTCGGTGTATGCGTTTTCTGAGCACACCGAACTTTTCAGTATTTTCATTCAAGAAAGAATTAATTTGCATTTTAAAAATAAGTATCATTTAACATTCGTCAAAAACCTTCAGGATGCTCAGCTGATCATCGGAACATCCCCACTTTGTAAGGAGTTTCAGTCAGAAGGCCAGAAATCCATCGTTGTGCGCTCAAATCTATGCGCAACTGATTACAACGATATTGAAAAAATACTAGAAACATTTGTAACGCAAGATCTGGAAGAAATTAAATAAAAAGTGATAGGAGACCCCTCTCCTATCACTTTTTTGGACGATCTTGCATCTTTAGATAGCTAATCAAAAACAGTTTTTTCTTTTTCTAAAACACTTTTAACCCCCGACCCTATTTTGACAATCACTTTGTCAGATTACCATCTTACATTTACGCATCCGATTTCTTTCATTGGCCCAGTGATCTCTTTTCCACAATCAGAACCAACTGCTTGAATCGCAAAGTAATACGTCCCTTTAGATAGGCAAACTTTGCTCAGCGAATAGTCAAGGTAATAACCTTTTCCATAAACACCATTCGTATATTTCGCATAACGAACATCCAATGTCTTATAAGCAGAAGTATACTTGCCACTGCTTGTACGACGATAAACACGAACTTTAGTATAATCTAATGAACTTGGGCTCTTTGTTCCTAAGTAAATTTGAGCACCGTAATAGCGTGTTGGAATGCAACCACATTTTAGCACATTCTTAATACAGCCTTTCAAATCATTGCCAATCTCTTTTTTCTTAAGCGTTGTAGCACAGCTTGATCCCCATTGAGGACTTACCCAGCTACTCCACTGACCATAATTGGCTTTTACCCAGTAATAATAAGTGGTGCACTGGTTCAAACCATCATCCGTGTAAGACATTTCAGAACCGTCTTGTTTACCAGTCACATTGATCGCAGTCGCATTGTTAATGTTGTTTGTTGTGCTGCGGTATAATGTGTAGCCTGTCGCGTAACGTGTGGATGTATTATCGCTCTTCGTATTGGTCCATGTTACTTTGATCGCTTTGTCAGAGACTGCAGTTGCTTTAATACTTGGATTTTTTGTAGTCGCGCAAGTCGTAAATTTACCAATGTTCGAGCTGCTGACCGTTTCGATCGTATATGGACAAACTTTTGGACGTTTCACCATAACTTTGTAGCAATACGTTTGATTATGATTTAGCTTAGTATCATTATAGGTAGTTTTCCCTTTTACTGTAGCGATTTCTTTAAAATCTCCTGAATGATAATCGATACATTTCTTAGACGCGCGATAAATCTTGTACTCTGCATCGCTGCCTTTTGATTCCCAGCTAAGTTTTAACCAATGATGTTGTGTTTCAGTTACACAAACATTTTTAACTGCATCCCATTTTTCTTTGTAATTGTTTTGGTTACATTCTTTGCCACTGTGTTTTTTGTCACAGTCTTCATGGTGTTTCCAATTGTTGTTGCAGTTATGCCCATTATGTTTTTCATCACAAGTTGGTTTATGACACCATTTATTGTCGTTACAGCTTCCGCCATTGTGGTTCTTATCGCAGTATTCGTCATGCTTGCAATTGTTTTTGTTACAGTTTTTCCCGCTGTGCTTCTTATCACAATCATTGTCATGCTTCCAATTGTTCGAGTTGCATTTACGGTATTTACTATGTTTCTTATCGCAATGCTCATCATGCTTTCCTGCGTTGTTGTTACAGGTTTTGCCACTATGCTTGCTATCACAGCCAGAAGAATGCTTAGTGGACCCATAGGTTTGTACCCCAACATCTGCTGAAGCTTCTTCTTTTGATTCTTCAGTAGTCGCTGCTGACGGAGCTTCAGCTGCTTCTTCAATCTCCTCATCACTTGATTTCGTTACAACATCTTGATTGGCGATTGGGTCTGTAGCATCCTGCTCCTTACCGTCGACAACAGCTGAAACTTTATAGTAGTAAAGATAATCAGCCTTGATCGTGCCTTTTGTCTTTAATTCCATGTAATCATCAACTGTAAATGTTTTGTCACTCTTGAATGTTTGGATACGTTCAAATTCCCCATCTTGTGATTCTGATCGATAAACATTGTAGCTTTCAGCATTTTCCACTTTATCAAACTGAATTACAGTCCATTTTTGCGTATCGTTATGTTTAACTGTCAAATTTGCAGGAACATTACTGTCAGCTGCAAATACTTGTGCCGGTATCCCTAGCGAAGATACAGTCATGATCAATAGTGTTACCAACGACATGATCCCATTTAACTTTTTCATCAAGCTTTTTCTTTTCATTTCGCTCTCCTTTTCTGCTTTTACCCAAGTGCAAAAAAATGCACAGCAAATAACCTTACCCTAACAATTGTGACTACTATCTTCGCAAGCAAGATAGCAGTCATTTATTTTTTAGAGATTGTTTTTGGCCAAAAACAGAAGCAACCTCCCATGTACCACCCCCTGTCAAATACTCATACCAAAATGGTATGCACGATTACAGGAATTCCTCTCTCGGTTTTCCCCGCCTCTAAGAATGTGATCTTTTAAGGGGTTTCCTGTTGTTTAAAATATAACAATAATTGTGATATATTTCTATATTTCATCAAAATTCAAAAATAATATTCAAATTATGATCAAAAATTTTTGCTTCGTTCCACATATTTTAGAATTTTTTTAATAAATTAATTGGCTCATCCATTTTTTTAGATTCATCTCAAGGAAAACTTTTCTTTATCATTTTTTGTAAGCACACAAAAAGAGGTTATCAAAACAGATAACCTCTACCTATTGGTTCATATAGTTTTCATCATTTACACTTAGCAGCTTCGTTTTCTCAGTCCTTACGATTAATTGAAACAATCTTTTGTTGCAAACGATCATAAACGACTACAAACTCTGCAACTTTTTTTTCAGATGTCGGTACTCGGAAATAGTAGTCAGATTGGCCATCTGTTGGCGTGTTCGTATGATAAAAACCAGCTAGATAAGCATGGGCAATATCGCCTCGAGTATCCCTAAACAGTTCAAAAAAGCCGCTTGAATCGGTTAATTCAATACTTTTTTCCAGTGCTTTAAATTCTGTTTGATTGCTGTCCATTCCAGCTTTCTTCATTTCTCGATACAATTGAGTATCTGTTCCCCGACGAACTACCTCGGTCCAAGCCGTTTCGAAATCTGCTGATTTATCCAGATACGTATCCTCTCTAGTGATAACAGATTTTACTTCACTGCCATCTTCAGCCGTCAGCTCAACTAATTCATTCCCATTAAAACGCAAATTAACAGTGTAATCATGACGCGTACCATTCGTATCAGTAAAGCTCCAGACTTGACGTTGCATTGAAAGGGGCTCATCATTTACCAAACGTTGACCGAATCCGATGAGGCTCACACTGACAAAGCCGCTTTCCTGTGAACTTACCATGGGATAAATTTTTCGATAAAGATTAAAAATATTCTTTCCATCTTTCGCCGGACCATAGATTTTTTCGATTGCATCAGCCATCGCTTGAGAGCTAGAGAAATTATTATTGTCCGAAAATGCTTTGTTTAAAGCATCTACTTTTTCAGTTTGTTCATCTAATAATGTTTGATCATTGACGTCTCTTAATGCTAGTACCTTCAATTTCGGCAGCTCTTCTTTTTTCTTTCCCTTATCATCACTAGCAAAAACGCTGAAGGGAATCGTAAATTGCGGAAAGTTACCGCTTAATATAATACCGAAAGTCCCGACAAACAAAGCCGCCAGCACACCCCAAAAGATCAACCATTTCTTTGATGTGTTCATAGGTCACCTCTTCTCCCCCTTATTGTGGCGACAAATTAAGCAAGCGTCAAGTATTTCAAGTAAATATCAGCCTATTTTTATGAAATAATCTAAATTTTTCTTGGAAAAATATGATTATCATAGTTATTCTCGTCATTTTCTATTACACTAGAAGAAATGATTTATAAGGATAGGCATATATGGTAAAAAGACAAGAACGACATCAACGCAAAAAAGAAAATAAGACACACACCGCACGCAAAAAAGAACCACGGGGAAAACTAGCAAAATCAACAAAAATCTCCCTCAGCGTCCTAGCAGTCATACTGTTAATGGTAATTGCAGGCACGATCTTTTTCTTCCAAAAATACGGGAAGGAAGTAACTGCTGCTATCGATGCGGGTGAAGAGCACGCTGCAAAAATCCAAGAAAGCGACTTTAAACAGTACCATCCAACAACGATTTTGGATAAGAATGGGCAAGTTATTAAGGAGCTTAAAACGCAGGAACGCGATTACTTAACTTATGACAAGATGGACCCATTAGTTTCACAGGCCCTGATCGCGATTGAAGATAAACGATTTTATGAGCATCACGGTGTGGATACCCAGGGACTTTTGACTGTCGCGCTGAACGCCGCAACTGGTCGTGGAGTTCGTGGCGCTTCTACTATCACCCAGCAGCTGGTGAAAAATATTTATTTGACACCGGAAGTTTCGATTTCTCGTAAAATCGAAGAGATGGTGATGGCGCAATCGTTAGAAAAGAAATTTACCAAGCATCAAATTTTAGAATACTACCTGAATAACGTTTATTTTGGTCACGGCGCTTATGGGATCAATGCCGCAGCGAAGGTTTATTTTGGCAAATCGATCAATGACACCAGTTTGCTGGAAAAAGCAACTTTGGTCGGGATTACTAACAATCCGGGGATTTTTGATCCTACTGATAATAAGAAAAATGCCTTAAAGCGGGCCAAGCTGATTTTGAAGGAAATGAACCAGCAAGGTTATATTACGAAGGATCAATACGATAAGGCCGTTGCAGATGATTTTGAAGCAAAAATTCATAGCAATGCGCTAAATAACCAATTAGACAATAACGAAGTCGCCTTAGCCGTTGATTCTGCAACTAAAATTTTAATGCAACAACAGGATTTCCGTTTCCAATATCAGTTTGATTCAAAAGAAGAGGAAGATCGCTACAACGAAGAATACAAAACAGCCTATAACAAGGTGTATCAACGAATTCTTTCTGGCGGTTATCAAATTAGCACCAATATTGATCCTGGTCTGCACGATCAATTACAGGGAATCGTCAGCAATGTCATGAACGCTTGGCAAGATCGTAGCGGCGATAACAATTTCTACACTAAGCAAGCCGCAATGACCGTTATCGACAATCAAACCGGGGATGTGGTCGCTAGTATTGGCGGTCGTGGTGAGGAAGGCAATCATTACAACCGCGCTTTTCTTTCCTATCGCCAACCGGGTTCAGCGATCAAACCGCTGGTCTCCTACGCGCCTGCTTATGAACGCGGCTTGTTAGAGACTAGTACTGTCTCAGATGATCGTCCAAACAATACGTATCCAAATAATGTTTACAATGCATCAAAAGGCATTTTGACACTTCGCAATGCCTTGGCGATTTCTTCAAATGTCGTCGCCTACAAATTAGCGGACGAAAATCGAAATGAGCTTAAGGAACCGGTATATCAGCCTTTGGCACAAATGCAATTCACCGGACTTGATGTCGCAGATGATAATCCAATCATTGCTGTCGGCGGGATGACCTATGGCGCGACGACTCAAGAAATGGCTAGTGGGATCGCTACTTTAGTAAACCAAGGGAACTATCGCACACCATTGAACATCCAAACCATCAAACGGAAGGACAATGGACAAGAGATTTTCTCACAAAATGATATTGCGCAACAAAAAATTTACAGCGATGACGCGGCTTATTTAACGATTGACACAATGAAGGCCGTACATGAAAATGCGGATGGTACAGCAGCTGGACTGACTTTAGCTCATAATCAGTCTTGGGCAGTTAAAACGGGAACCACCGATGAAGCGAAGGATTTATGGACAGTTGGCGCGACACCACATTATACTGTGGCTGTCTGGGCTGGTGACGATACACCTCAGCCGCAAGACAATGCTAGTGTTGGGCAAGCAACCAAAGAAATCTTCAAACAAACGATGGATCTGTTGAATAATGGCAAAGAAGATGTAGATTTCCAAATGCCTTCTTCCGTGCAAAAAGTTGGGAACCAATTAGTCACCCGCTCTAGTCAAACAAAGCAAGTACTGGCAGCTCGTCAAAATGCTTTACAGACAGCAACAGCCAATATTGACACTTTAGCAAAACAAAAAGCCAATGAATTGACAGCGGCGAAGCTAAATACACCAATGGTTGAAGAAGCCTCAACCTTCAGTAATCAATTAATTTCTGAACGAATCAACACCTTAAGCCAGTTCGAATTAATTGTGACTGATTCGCAAGACAATTGGCAAACCTTCGATCAATTTGCACAGCAAGTTTACGCTTTAGTTCAGCAAGTCGAACCATCTGGTGGAACGCTCTCTGATCAATATACAAATGTCTATCGAAACAAAGAAGTCGAATACGCGCGTGAAAAAGAAGCACGTGACTCTGCGGTAAACGCAATAAAAGATCAAATCGACGATACGAAAAATCAAAGCAAAGATCTTGATAAACAAATCAATGATCTGAAGAAGCAATTGGAACAGAAGGAAAAAGAAAAAGATTAACGAAACAGTCGTCAAATTGACGACTGTTTTACTATAGAAGGGAGATTTTATGGAAACTATTTTGGACCTTTTAACCGCCAAAGATACTAAAGAAGCGTTGAGCGCCTTTAAAGAATTGGAAGATACCTGCTTAATCAAACCAATTTATGCCGATCAACTGGAAATGTTTTTGCCTGCCCTATCAACTGAAAGGGCGTGTGGACGCGGACGAACCTTTAAGTTTTTTATGATCAATGCACGCTGGGATACACAAAACGTCATTGAAACACATCTCGAAGAAATTCTCGCCGTTCTTGACGATTCAAAAGCACCGATCGTTCGGCAATGTATCCCCTATTTATCCCACTTGGCACAAGCCAAACCGGAATTGATTCCAAGAATCCAGGAAAAACTGGCATCTTTGGAGCTGGATCAGTATAAAGAAAGCATGCAGAGCTTAATAAAAAGAGATATCACGAAGCTATTAACTCAAATAACAAAATAAATTGTACTCGATTAACAAGAAACCCGCCTGCTGGGAAGCCCAAGCAAGCGGGTTTTCATTTCAGATTTAAACCTCAACTAATTCCCAAAACCATTTCTAGTAACCACATTTGCCATCCAAAGGCTTGATTTTTTAGGTATTCGTTTGTACCCGTTCAAATCAACACGATAAAACCCATATCGATTTTTGAATGCATTCAACCAGCTCCAACAATCAGAAAATATACCTAAATATGCGTGGACTTCTATTCTACGTTCTTTATTTGACTTTTACTTTCGCGAAATACTTCATCGTGACTGCCTGTTGCTAGTAAATAAAGCTTGAGTTTCTGGTTTACAATTTTATACACAAGCAACCAATCTCTTTCGATATGAAGCTCTCTAAGTCCTTTATGCGAACCTTTTAATGAATGATCGTTGTATTTTTTAACGAGCGTTTCCCTTTCTTCTGCAACAATCAGTTCAATAACTATCTGTAGTTTAGACATATCATAATGCTTCTTTTTAGCTCTCTTAAAACCTTTTTTAAAAATGGGAGTGTACTCTATCACATTAATCGTCATTTAAATCTTCCATTAACTGTTTGACGTCGTGAACCTTTTTTGTATCACCATGCTCCATTTGTAAAACTGATCGATCTAGTTCACTTAAGGTTACCTCAAAGGGAATCCCATTTCTAGCAATAACTTGTTTCAAAAAAACTTTTATTCCTGTTGATAAATCCATTCCTAATGATTCTAAAATCTCTTTCGATAACTCCTTTGTTTCATCGTCGATTCTAACATTGATATTAGCCAAGATAATCCCTCCTCTAACCATATTGTAAAACAATGTGATCACAATGTAAACGAATGTGAAGAAAAAGCTCACGTCCTTTCACATTGAAAAATGAAAAGACATGAGCCTTAAACTTTACATCTGCACAATTGTTCCGCTGTTTCCATCCAGTGTTTCTGAAGCTTTTTCCAGTGAAGCGATGATCGCGCGACGACCGGCTTTTGATTCGGCGAAGTCGATGGCTGCTTCTACTTTCGGTAACATACTTCCTGGCGCGAATTGATCTTCGCTGATGTATTGTTTCATCTCTGCCACGGAAGTTGTTTCCAACGCTTTTTGATCAGGTTTGCCGAAGTTAACAAAAACATGATCAACGGCAGTTAAGATAATGAAGACATCGGCATCGATCAGTGCAGCCATTTTTGCGGCAGCAAAATCCTTATCGATTACGGCATCGACGCCTTTGTAACGCGTGCCTTCATAAATAACTGGTATGCCTCCTCCACCACAGGCGATCACGACTTGCCCCGCGTCGACTAAGGTTTGTAAGCTAACTTTTTCATAAATATCCACCGGTTTTGGTGATGGAACGACCCGGCGCCAACCGCGACCCGCATCTTCAACGTAGACATCTCCAGTCTCATCCATCAGCTTTTTCGCCTCTTCTTCGCTGTAATAGCCGCCAATTGGTTTGGTTGGATTTGAAAAGGCTGGATCTTTGGGATCTACTACCACTTGCGTCAGCATTGATACAACCGGGATATCTCCTAAGCCGCGAGAAACCAATTCTTCATCGATGGCTTGCTGTAGGTGATAGCCGATATAGCCTTGACTCATCGCGGTACATTCTGGAAATGGCATAGTATCTTCTGGTTTTTGGCTGGTTTCTTCAAAAGCCAAGCGGATTTTTCCGACTTGCGGACCGTTTCCGTGAGCAATCACTACATGGTGCCCCGCAGTAATCAGATCAGCGATGGATTTTGCTGCTAATTCAGCTTTAGTTAATTGCTCATTTGCGGAATTACCTAGCGCGTTTCCGCCTAGTGCGATAACGATTTTTGACATGACAAGCTCCTATCTTTGTGGTTGTTGCTGCGTAATACAGTGAATATTTCCGCCGCCGTAGACGATCTCTACCGTATTTACACCCACAACTTCTTTATCTGGGAAAATCATTTCTAATTGTTCCAAGGCTAATGCATCATTCTTATCACCATATTGCGGCACGATTACCCCGTTATTGGTAATTAAGAAATTCATGTAAGAAGCAATACAGATGTCCCCATCTTCTCGTGGCATCGTTCCTTCTACATAATCGATCTTGAAGTTGCCGTCAATCGTCACATTTTCGATTGGACAGCAGATCTTATGAACCTTTAATTTACGGCCTTTTGCATCCGTCATTTCAGTTAAGCGTTTATACGCGTCTTGAGCGGCCTCATAGAATGGGCTGTTTTCATCTTCTGTATAAATACATGCCACTTCACCTGGACGAACGAAGCAGGCAACGTCATCCACGTGACCGTTCGTTTCTTCTGGATCAATGCCGTCTCCTAACCAAAGTACTTTTTCACAATTTAAGTAATCGCACAATTTTTGTTCGATCTCTTCTTTGCTCATATGCGGATTGCGTCCTTCACTTAATAGACACATTTCAGTGGTCAACACAGTGCCCTCTCCATCAACATGGAAAGAACCGCCTTCTAAAATGAAATCATCTGTCCGATACGAATCAACATGTTCAATTTCACAGATTTTTTGTGCGACTAAATCATCTTGATCCCATGGGAAGTACAACCCGTCAACCAAACCACCCCAAGCATTGAAGCCCCAGTCGTTTGCACGTAATTCACCTTTGCCATTGATCACGAAGCTAGGCCCACAGTCGCGGATCCACGCGTCGTTATTAGACATTTCATAAACAGTAATATCTTCTGGTAATTGGCGACGACAGTTTTGGAATTGTTGCTGAGAAACCACCACGTTCATCGGTGTAAATTTACTAATGGCTTTTGCCACTTCAGTAAATGCTTCCTGTGCTGGTTTTCCTCCATCACGCCAGTTATCTGGACGCTCAGGCCAAATCATCCAAACCTTTTCTTGAGGTTCATACTCGCCAGGCATTCTAAACCCGTCTTGTTTCGGTGTTGTCTTTTCGATTCTCTTCGCCATTGTAAATTACTCCTTTTTTCTTGATTTTTTTCACCCATATAATCGCTTCACCAAATAGTGTGAAGACGACAGCTCCGATCGTAATCGGTAGTTGTTGACTCAATGTTTCCGCGTCAAATTGCAAAGGCAATGCTGTGAAGATCAAAGAGATCACGATCATGATCATCGGTAGCGCTACCAAAACTTTTAATACGCTATCACTCCCGCCAACTCTGAACGGCCGCGGTGTATCTGGATCGATTTTACGTAATTTGTAAAATGCTGGAAATACCGGCACATAGGACATCAAGAACATCACTAGGTTCAGTGAGAAGAATGCCCAGAATAGATCTTGATTTGGTAAAATCGGTGCAATCACCACGACTACTGAAGCAACGATACCATTCATGATCGCAGCCCCGATTGGCATTTCGTCTTTTCCGCCACGTTTGGCAAAAATTTTCGGCATATCACCATTTTCTGCTGCATAACAAGCGGTGTTGTTTACTCCCAATGACCATGAAATCATATTACCGAAGAGCGTAAGTAAGAATAGGAACGCCATTGCAATGATGAACCAGCCGCCAGTAGAGCCTGTCAATAGCTTGAAGCTGTCCATCAAGCCGCTGCCGGTACTGATCTGATCCGTTGGAATCGCCACACCAATCCCAAACGCTGAGAAGATGTAAATCGCCGCGATGACCAAACCACCAGCAATAATCGATTGCGGGATTTGCTTCTTCGGATCTTCCATGTCATCGGCAAAGGTACAAATAACTTCAAAACCTAATAAGTTGAAAATGATAACCGAAATAAACGATAAGCTGTTCAGGTCAAAACTTGGCAGCATTGAAGACAACGTAAACTCATTTGCCGCCCCTTTTGTCGCAAACGTATAAAGTCCTAAAGCACCAATCAAGATTGCCAATAGCATCTTAATCACAGCTGCTCCATTCAAAATCCACACGCTGTCTGCAACAGGATAAAAACTGATCCAAACGATGACCCAAATAAAGACTAATTCGATTAAAATTGCTGGTATTGTTGAAAATTCAATTCCTGTGATCGTCGTTAACAAGTCAGGACAAACAACGGCTAATGAAGCCAGCCATAATGGATAATTGATCCAATAATACCAAGAGACC
Organism: Enterococcus sp. DIV0756; assembly: GCF_051710745.1. Lineage (NCBI taxonomy): Bacteria > Bacillati > Bacillota > Bacilli > Lactobacillales > Enterococcaceae > Enterococcus > Enterococcus sp. DIV0756. The sequence continues at coordinate 301,349 of NZ_JBIOLF010000002.1, forward strand.
CGCGATCCCCAACGATGGCCAAATGCTTGAGTTACCCAGTCATAAATACCGCCATCACCAATATAGGTTGTGCCTAATTCTGAAGAAATTAAGCCATATGGCAAAAGGAACGCGATTAATAGGAAGATCCACCAAAAGAACTGTGAATTCCCGATCGCCGCAACCGGCGCCGCTGCCTCTGCCACGAATACGACACAGATAACGGATAAGATTGCACTCATCAAACTAAACTTTTTCTTCTTTTCTCCCATTGTTTTCTTCCTTTCCGATACAAGGGAAACAGGGATTGAGGATTGCCTCAATCCCCGAATGGAAACAATCTTGATGAAGGGTGCTTAAAGCTGCAGATCATTTCCGTCCTCACCTCTTGGGTTTATAGTGCTTTGCCTAAAAAGACTTCCAAATCTGCTTTTGCTGCTGCTTTTTTCTTTTCATCAATTGGGTTCTTTTCTGCGTAATCATGCATCAAGTAAACTAACAATCCACGAATCGAAGTCAAACGATTTTCTGCTTCATCGAAACAAATTGAGTTTGGTCCATCCATTACTTCGTCAGTTACTTCTTCTCCACGTGTTGCAGGCAAGCAGTGCATGAACTTCGCATTTTCGCCAGCACGTTTCATTAATTCATCGTTTACTTGGTATTTCGGATAGAAGGTACTCATACGTTCTTCTTCAGATAATTCTGCTTCGTATAAGCCATACCAAACGTCTGTGTAAACGAAGTCTGAGCCTTCGATTACTTCGATTTGATCAGAAACAGTATACGAACCGCCAGATTCTTTACAAATCGCATCTAATCTCGCACGATGGTCATCATTCAATTGGAACCCTTCTGGACCGAATTGTACAAATTCCATGCCCATTTTTGTTGCGACTAAGCCTAATGAGAAACATACTTGTGTAGCGTCACCAATGAAGGATACTTTGCAGTCTTCAATTTTCTTGCCTTCTGGTAAATGTTCGATCATTGTACAAAGGTCGCCTAATTCTTGGGTTGGGTGATTGAAATCAGACATCCCATTGATCACTGGAATTGTTGCGTTGTTCGCTAGGTCATATACACTGTGATGACGCTCAACCCGTGCCATCAAGATATCTACTAAACGAGATAATACACGACTCGTATCTTCAATTGTTTCATGTCCGCCTAATTGGATTTGACCTGGCGCTAAATATTCTGCATGTCCGCCTAGTTGTGTCATCGCTGTTTCGAATGAAACCCGTGTTCTAGTAGAAGATTGTTGGAAGATCATACCTAACACTTTATCTTTTAATAATGGCGGATAAAAACCGTTTTTAATAGAAGCTTTGATTTTCAATGATAAATCAACGATGTATTGAATCTCCTCCTTTGTGTAATTTTCTGTTGTAATGAAATCTCTTTTTGCCATGTTGACGCCTCCTAAGTAATTTGTTTGCTTTTGCATCTTTACTTTAGGAGAAAAAGTACAAGTTTACGATAAGCTAAAGGATGTAAACGCTATCATTTAGAGTTATGACTTTTATACCGCTGGTTTATTTTTAGATGTAAACCTTTTATTTTTCAAGGGTTTAGAAAAGTTTAGGGAAAAGTTTAGCGTATTTTGAAGCGAAGGAGGAATAATTAATGTTATACTTAGGTTGAGAAACAGTTTTTTTGATCCTAAAATGAAAGGGGATTCAATATGATAGCTATCTTTGTTTATAACATCCTTTTGATCATCCTTTATTCCATTACCATGGCTTTTGCGATAAATTCCTATATAAAGGAAAAAAACAAAGTGTTTCTGTTAATCAGTCTTTATCTGGCCTTTTTTATTTTCGACAATATCATTATTTATATGACCGAGTTCCTCAATACCTTCGCTCAAAGCTATGACCAAGCGTTTATGAGCGCACCTGCGGTTAAGACCATTATTTTTATGGGTAACGCCTTCTTTTCAGTCTCTATTATTGCCGAATTACAGAAAGAAACACTTAAGCCACTGCACTATACCTTATTGATCGTCTTAGCCGTCTGGATGATTTCGATCCCGTTACTGCCTAATTCTGCCTTTAAAGTTTGGCTCTATTACTTAGGAAATCAAGTTTTTCTCTTTTATTTAGGGTTTTATTGCTGGCGAGGAGCAAAAAAAGACCTGCCTGATCTTAATAAAGGGTATCTTAAGAAATTAGCAGTCATCTGCCTTCTCTTTAGTATTTTGATCGTAATAGAAGATAGTTTTGTCATCTTTAACGTTGATCAATACAGCTCCTTAACGACGAAAATTTATAATCGCAGTATTTCTGAAGACATCTTCTCTATTGTCGTCTGTCTCCTGATGGTTCACTTTTTCCTAAAGGTTCGACAAGTACAGGAGGAAATCTCGACAGAGGAACAAGAAGAAGCCGTTTTAATCCAAAGATTTTGTCATGCTCACCAATTCACGCAGAGAGAAACAGAAGTCTTCGAGCTTTTGTTGTTCCACCGAACCAATCAGGAAATTGCAGATCAACTCTTTCTTTCACTAGGAACGGTAAAAACACACGTTCACAACATCTTTATCAAACTGGATATCAAGAAACGAACACAGATTTTCCCGTTGTTTGAAGAATACCAAGCATCCTCGAACGAAAAAATGATACTAAAAAAGAGCAATGATTTTTCATAAAAATCATTGCTCTTTTTTTTAATCATCTTCTGGATGGTTTTCTGACGACGAGCTAGAACTTGAACTCGATGAACTTGATGAACGAGAAGAATCGGATTCCCGCGAGCGAGATTCTTCTTCGGATTTTTTACGAGAAGAGTCATCTTTTCTGCTATCATCAATCGAATCAATAATATCTTTATAAGAGTCATAGGTCGCCTGTTTTTCAGCTAACTCTTTTTTCAATTCTGTCAATTCCTTGTTGCGGGCCGCAAGTTCTTTTGCTTGCCGCTCTTGGTAACTTTTTTCTGCCGCGGCCATTGAGGCATCACTTTGTTGGATCTGTGCAGCAAAATCATTATTCTCATTTGTCAGCTGATCTTTGACTGGTGCTAATTTTTCGAGTAGGGCTTCCTTATATTTACCATCTGGTAAAACAGCCAGTGTTTTAACCCCTTCTAAATAATCAGTCAGAGTCAAACTCGTCCCTTTATTGATCAAATTCGTCACGTCAGCATCCGCTTTGGAGAAATCCTTTGATTGTGTTTCTGCTATCCCTAAGATCATGCGGATATCTTGACCCCAAGACTTGTCTTTAGCTGAGCGCTCGTCTAGTTCACCTTTTAGTGTGTTGATTTTCTCTTCACTAGGCGCCTTTAAAACAGGGTGCGCTGAAAGATCCAGCCCATTTAAGACATCCTTTTCAAAAAGAGCATTCATCTCTTCCTGAAGTTTAAAATTTTTCTTCGCCTGATCGATATCTTCTAAGGTTCGACTCTCGCCTCTCTGACTTTTGACCTCATCTGCTAGCTCATCAAAAGCGTCAACTGAGATATCCGCTTTAAAATAGCCGGATGGTTGATCCTCATAAAGATCTGTTAAACGATCATTTAAGACCTTTTTAGTTTCCTTTTCTGACTGGATAACATTCTCTCGATAAATATGATAGCCGGCAAACCCTACAGCACCCAACACAACCAGTCCTAAAATCAGCCAACCGATTGTTTTTTTGTTCAAACCGGTTCCTCCTCATTTATTTCTACGTATCCCTTATTCCTGCTTTGTTCCTTAGTTTAATCTAAAGCAGTCACAGTATACTCACAACTATAACGCTTTTTACTGAATTTACAGTTTCATCTCAATACACAATTTTCTTAATATTATAGCATTTTACCCGTTGCAAAACACAGTCCGCAACAAAATCTTTAACAACTCTTTTTCTTTTTTGTTATTTTTAAATTATTAGAACGCGGGACCGCCATTTGTAAGCCAATGGATATCCTTTAACCTATTTCGCTATTTTTGATACACTCATTCTATTCTTAGAAAAGGGACTGATTTTATTGGAAAAACATGAAGAATTGAATAGAGGATTAAAAAATCGGCATGTTCAATTGATTTCAATTGGAGGAGCGATCGGTACAGGGCTGTTCCTAGGCTCAGGTAAAACCATTCAATTAACTGGTCCTTCGATTCTTCTTTCCTACACGATCACCGGCTGCATCATTTTCTTGATCATGCGGGCGTTAGGTGAATTGATGCTATCAAATTTAAATTATCATTCATTTTTAGATTTTATTGCAGACTATCTTGGCAATAAGGCGGCTTTTGTGACTGGCTGGACATATTGGTTTTGTTGGATTGCGATTGCCATGGCGGATTTAACCGCCACAGGTTTGTATGTTAGCTACTGGCTGCCCCATATCCCTCAATGGCTGCCAGAAGTCATTGCGTTGCTTCTGTTGCTCAGTTTGAATTTAGTCGCCGTTGGCCTTTTTGGCGAATTAGAGTTTTGGTTTGCCTTAATCAAAGTAGTGGCAATTATCGTCTTGATCTTCACGGGCGCCTTTATGATCTTCACCGGCTTCAAAACAAGCGCTGGCCCAGTTGATATTAGAAACCTGTGGAGTCATGGCGGATTCTTTCCGAAAGGTGCTAGTGGTTTTGTTCTTTCTTTCCAAATGGCGACCTTCGCCTTTTGCGGTGTCGAGCTCGTTGGCTTGATCGGTGGCGAAACATCCGATCCCAAATCGGTACTGCCAAAAGCAATCAACACCATTCCCGTACGGATCATTCTATTTTATCTCGGCTCATTGTTCATGATTATGTCGATTTATCCGTGGTCAAGCTTATCAGCGGATCAAAGTCCATTTGTTCAAGTTTTTTCTGAAATCGGAATAGCTGCCGCTGCCTCCATTGTGAATTTGGTTGTGTTAAGCTCAGCAATGTCTGCTTGTAATAGCGCCATATACAGCACGAGTCGAATGGTTCGGTCACTTGCCAAAGAAGGCAGCGCACCAAGCCGCTTTACCAAATTGACACGTAATCGTGTCCCTGGAAATGCGCTTGTATTTTCGACTTTGATCATTTTTATTGCCGTACTATTGAACTTTTTCGTTCCTAGCCATATTTTCACAATCATCAGCTCAATCGCGACGATTTGTTTTATCTTTATTTGGGGAATGATCGTATTCACTCATATGCGTTATCGTAAAACAAAGCCAGCTTTGGCAGCAAAAAACTCATTTAAATTACCGTTTTTTCCTTATTCAAACTATTTAGTTTTTGCTTTCCTCGTCTTTGTTTTGTTCGTTTTATCCCTTGCTTCTGACACACGCGAAGCGCTGTTTTTTTCACCCATTTGGTTTATTGGTCTTTTAGCCATCTACCATTTCAAGTTCGAACGAAACAGACCAATATTCAGCAAAATTTCGCATCATTCTGACGACATCAATCCAAAGTAGTTATTTTTACTTGCTTGGTATTGCACAAAAATCTAAAAAAAGAGAACCGCTACCCAACTTCTTTGAAATGCACCCTGTCAAGTAGACAGCTAAAAAACAAAAATAATGCTATTCAGGAATCGAGTCCTTCGATTCCTGTTTTTTTATGCGGCTTGCTTTCTAAACTCGTTTGGCGAAAGCTCGTTCAACGCTTCGGAATAGCGATAGTTATTGTAGTAACGCATATAACTACTAACAGATTTCTTTAGTTCATCAAAATTTTGATAGCTTTCTTGATAAAATTTCTCTTCTTTAAATGTGCCCCAAAAGTGTTCGATCGGTTGATTATCCAGACAGCGACCAACTCGGGACATGCTTTTGGTGAACCTATAGTTCGTTTCGAGTGCTTTATAGTCATAAGAGGTATATTGAAACCCACGATCACTATGAAGCAGCGGTTTGACGCCAGGATTCTTGCGCATGGCTTTTTTAACAGTAGTCATGACAAGGAGGTTATTATTGGAATGATCGAGCTCCCAAGAAACGATCGAGTGATCATAAAGATCGATGATGGCACTCAAATACGCCTTTCGACCGTTACCGTATCTCAATTCAGTAATATCCGTACACCATTTTTGATTGGGCTTCTCAGCGGTAAACTTCCGGTTTAATACATTTTCTGCGACGTGTGCTTCTGTTGCTTTTACATAGGTCGGACGCTTTTTCTTGATCACTGCTTTGATCCCAAGTGCTTTCATTAAACGGTAATAACGTTTCCGAGAATAGCGCTTCTTAAGTTTTATGTTGAGTTGCATTCGAATTTGTCGATAGCCGATCGCGCCTTTCTTACTGTCGTATTTCTTTTTAATTTCTTTGGCTAGTTTTCGATTCTCAAGTTCTTTCTTGGAGGGTTTCCACTTTAACCATTTATAGTAAGAGGAGCGTGCGACCCCAGCTAATCGACAGAGTTGCGTGATTGAATAATGCTTTTCTTCATGCAATTCAGAAATGGCTTGGTAGAGTTCAACGTTTCTCACTAATGTGAGGGTCGGTTTCGCCGCTGAATCTCTTGTAACTTTTTTGCGAAGTCATTCTCCATTTCTAAATGCCTGTTTCGTGCTTCTAGTTCTTTTACTCGTAATTTCAGCCGTTCTTCTTCGGTTAAGAACTCGCTTGATCTGTTTCGTCCACGGTTATCTTTTAGTGCTTCTTCTCCGTGTTGTTGGTATTTTTTTACCCAAGAATAGACTTGTTGGTATGAAACATCATATTTTTCAATCGCTTGCGTGTAATTCAGCTCGTTAGCGATTGTATATTGAGCGATCTCGATACGCTCTTGATAGGTGGTTTTACGTCCTTTTTTCATGGTTTTGGGTACACAGCCTTTACTGGTAGATTTTGTCGGTTCCCCAGTAGTATAACGTGAAATCCAGTTTCTTAACACAGAAGTCGAAGAAATTTGAAAGAACATTGTGGCTTCTAAAACGGACATCTTCTTATTAATGACAGCCAAAACAGCGGCTTGTTTCAGTGCCTGATCATATCGTTTCCATGTGTTTGATTCTTTCAGCCCTTCTAGACCACCATCCTTATATTTGCGAATCCAATCATTTATAGTTTTCCATGAAAGGGAATGTTTCTTAGCGATACTGTTCATACTACGACGGTCATCTATTACCTCTGAAATGACATAATACTTTTCTTCTGGAGAATAAAGACTTCTCTTAGACATACAAAAACTCCCTATAAAGTAGATTTGGAATTTTTGTTTTTCCTTGTCTACTTTATAGGGAGCATATCACTTTGCGTGTTAGGTAGCGGTTCTTTCTAATTCTTTTATTGTCCCTCTCCGCCGTCTTTGAACAGATTGCTTTCGCGACGGAGCTGGTAGATTTTATGAATATTGATGATTAAAGTTTTAATCACCGCGTACACTGGAATACAGATTAACATACCTACGATGCCTGCAACGCTTCCTGCACCGATTAGAACTAAGATGATTGTCAATGGGTGAATATTTAACGACTTGCCGAACAATAACGGTTTGATTAAATTTCCATCTAACTGCTGAATGACTAAGATCGATATTCCCATATAAAGCGCCTGAAGCGGAGAAATAAATAGCCCAACGATCACTGCTGGTACTGCTCCGATAAATGGCCCCACATAAGGAATAATATTGGTAATTCCGCAGAAAATCGCTAACAACAGACTATACGGCTGTTTGAATATCGTCATAGCAATAAAACTAAGAATCCCAATGATAAAAGCATCCAAGACAGTACTGCTAATGTAAGCAGACAGCGTTTCATTCAGTTCACGAACTGTTTGACGCAGTTCCTTACGAATAGTAATCGGAAAGAAATGTGACACAGCATCCAAGAATTTATGTCCGTCTTTAAACATAAAGATCAAAATAAAAGGCACTGTGAACAAGAGCACAAAGAAACTCATCGCAAAACTAACAATCCGTGACAAGCTTGAGGTCACACTCACGATGGCAAGATTGATTAATTTAGTGATAGTTAAATTAGCCGAAGCCAGCTGTTCTTCCAATTTAAAATTTTTGAATTCTTCCCGACTAGCCAAATCATTAATCCAACGACCCGATTCTTCTGCATAAACTGGTAAATTTTGTGTCAGTTGAACAGTTTGTTCGATCATTTTCGGTACAGCATTCATCATGATCAATACAATGATAAAGGCAATCACAACGAATGAAACCAGAAACCCTGCGACACGAGGAAGACCTGCTCTTTCCTCTAAAAATACCACAATCGGATCAAACATATAGTAAAGAAAACCCGCGATCAATAGCGGCATCAAAATAGCAGAAGCCATTCCCACGACTGGTTTGAAGATGTTCGGCATTTGTAATAAAAAATAAATACCGATAATTGTTAAGACAATCTCAGCAGTCCAAAAAAACAGCTTTGATTGTTTAAAACGTGAAAGCATAAATACCTCCTTAAATATTCTTATCCCCCAGGATATGGCTTCATCTTATCATTTATGAGGAAACACACGAAAGGTTATAGTGAAAATAAAATAGAAATTTTAGATAATTTACAGATTCATATCATTTTGCTCAATGTTAAGAAAAAAATGATTAAGCCTATTTTTTGTCTAGTGAATCTTTCTTCGCTACAATAAAAAGAAAAAGGATTTGATAATAATGGAACGACCATCGACAAAAGCGACCCGTTGGATCAAGTTTATCGGCGGCCGGAACCTCATCTTTACCCTGATTGCCGGTGTTTTATTAGGTGCGTTGATTTTTGTTTTTTATCACGTGCGCTTCATCTTCAACCCGCTATTGATTATCTTTAAAACCATTTTTGCCCCAGTTTTACTTTCACTGATCTTATACTATTTATTAGATCCGATCGTCAATTATTTTGAAAAAAAAGGGATAAAACGGATTTACTCGATTATCGGCATCGTGATTATTTTGCTGCTATTAATAGGTGCTTTCAGCGTTTGGGCCGTGCCGAGAATCTACAGTCAGACAGCCAGTTTAGTCTCGGATTTCCCGCAACACGTTGAAAACTTTAATCAGACATTGCAGAATCTCGCCTCAGGAACCCCTTTGGAAAGCCCAATTGAGGAAGTCTTCGGTTCATTAGAAGACGTTGTTTTTCAGATCATCAACACGTTGTCGAATTCTTTAGGCGATTTTCAGAGTTTTATTGGCAACTTATTTTCGACAGTTAGCGGATTTTTCGTTATTTTGTTTACAGCGCCGATCATCACTTTCTTTCTATTGAAGGATGCCCACCATTTTCATGGGTATTTCTTAAAGCTGTTACCGCCAAAATTTCGTGACGATTCCAATGAGCTAGGGGCAATCTTAAACAGCCAAGTCGGCGATTATTTGAAAGGCCAATTTATCGTTGCTTTAGCCAATGGCGTGATTGTTTTTATCGGTTTTCTGATTATTGGTATGCCCTATAGCCTACCCCTAGCAATCTTAGTCACCGTTACTTCGGTAATTCCTTACATCGGTCCATTTATCGCGTTTGTTCCCTGTGCAGTGATCGCTGTCTTACATTCTTTCCAAATGCTGATCGGTCTGATTATTGTTTGGGTCGTAGAACAAATTCTGAATGGCAACGTAATCGAGCCAAAAGTTCTAGGCGATCAATTGAAGGTCCATCCTGTTACTATCGTGCTAGTGTTATTAGTGATGGGAAATCTTTTCGGATTATTCGGATTGGTTTTCGGTATTCCCACCTACACGATTTTCAAAGCCTTCGGTGTCTTCCTCTTCCGTAAATTCAAGCAGCGCTACAACCGCTACTATGGAAAAGATGATGGCGAATATGAAAATACTGAGTTTTCCCAAGAAGAATACCCAAATAATTAAAATCTGCCCCTCTAGGCAGTTTTTTTTTAAACGAAAAAGAGCGGATTTCTCCGCTCTTTTACTTTATTTCAACCGCATCACAAATCGCTCTAATCTCTGGATCGCTTCTTTTAACTCATAAATCGAATAGGCATATGATAGCCGCAAGAAGCCTTCGCCGCTCTTTCCAAAAGCCGATCCAGGAACGACCGCCAGCTTCTCTTCATCTAATAGACGCAACGCAAACTCTTCACTGCTCAAGCCAAATTGACTAACCTGCGGGAAGAGATAAAATGCACCCTTGGCTTTATAACATGGCAGCCCCATCTTTTCTAACGCATGATGCAGGTAATTTCGACGTTCCTCATAGGACAGTCGCATCGGCTCAACCGTTTCCTGCCAATTATTTTTCAAACCGGCCAGCGCAGCATATTGACTCGCTGTTGGTGCCGCCATAATCGTATACTGATGCAGCTTCAGCAGCTGCTCCATAAATACTTCTGGTCCCGCCATGAAGCCTAAACGCCAGCCCGTCATCGCAAAGCCTTTTGAAAACCCGTTAATGACGATCGTCCGTTCACGCATTCCCGGCAGCTCCGCAATACTAGTAAACGGCTCATCATAAACCAATTCCGCATAAATCTCATCTGTAATCACTAAAAGATCATGTTTCTTTACAACATCAGCAATCTTGATCAACGCTTCGCGATCCATTGTTCCACCCGTCGGATTGTTTGGGTAAGACAAAATCAAAATCTTGCTTTTTTCAGTAACCGCTTCTTCTAATTCCTCTGGCGTCAGCATAAACTGATTCTTCGCTTGCAGGTCGATCGTCACAGGTGTCCCGCCAGCGATTTGAGTAATCGGCTCGTAGCAAACAAAACTTGGCTGAGGAATGATGACCTCATCCCCTGGATCAACAAAAATTCGCAACGCCATATCGATCGCTTCGCTTCCGCCGACTGTGACTACCACTTCCGTTTTCGGATCATAGTGCACTTTGTTTCGATAATGCAGGTAGTCACTGATTCTTTCACGCAGCTCGATCAGCCCAGCATTAGCCGTGTAAAACGTCCGTCCCTCCTGAATGGAACGCACTCCTTCTTGCGCCATATGTGACGGCGTATCAAAATCCGGCTCGCCAACACCAAGTGAGATCGCATCTGGCTGATCAGAAACAATGTCAAAGAATTTTCGAATGCCCGAAGGCTGAATATCTGTGATTTTTTTCGTTAAAAAATTTCTCATGGGCTCACCTGAATTCTAGGGTCGGAGTCATCCTGATACATGTCGACGCCCCACTCCTTGTATTTGTCTAGCAAGAAATGCGTCTGTGTTCCTGAAACGTCAGGAATTGACGCTAAGTTGGTAGAAATGAACTTAGAAATTTCTTTGATGTTGCGCCCTTGCAGCAGTAAGATGAAATCAAAACCACCACTGACAAAAAAGAACGATTTGACTTCAGGAAACTTCCGAACACGCTCCGCAATCTCACGATAGCCTTCTTCGCCTTTAGGAATCGTTTGAACCTCAACCAAGGCTTCGATCCAATCATCCTCCACTTTATCCCAGTCTATCAAGGCACGATACCCGCAAATAATTTTTTCTTGTTCCATTCGTTTGATTTCAGCAGAAACGATCACTTCATCTTCGCCCAGCATCACCGCATATTCCTCAATACTTAACCGACAATCGGATTCGATCAGCTTCAATAGTTGCTTGCGTTTACTTTGTTCCATATGAACGTCTCCTTCAATTTAACAATTTATTAGCTATTTTTAATCTTTCATTTATTATTCCCAAAAAAGGAAAAACTGTCAAACTATTTCGAAAATTTTCTACTGTCATTTAAAAACCTAAATCTTTTTCTTCTGCTCAAAAAAAATGCATTTTTTTATAACACAAACGAGTCGTTTCATAGTACAATAAACTGGATGAGCAACAAGTTAAATGCGTTAGAATAGGAGGATGGGGAATGGAACAAGTAGTTGAGATATTTATTGAAAAACAGAGGCAGCGTTTAGCTGATGGCAAGATTCGTCAAGAAGAGTACGAGGCTTTTTTAGATGGGATCAATGATGCGCTCTCATTTTTAGGGATGCATTATGTGAATAGCTCAGAAACAGTCGAGCATGACGATCGTAAAGCCGCAACCTTTAACGAAATCGAAGAAAAATATAAAAAATTTCGGGAAGTAGCAATGTACAAGAACAGCTTCCTGCGCGTATCAGATATCATCAAGCATTCTGGTCAAATGACCGATGAACTGCAAAAAATCACTAAGACAGTCAAAGAAGAACTTTAAAGAAGCGATGATTCGCTTCTTTTTTTGGCTTTCTTATTATCTTAGTGCTTCTAATCATCCTTCAAATTTTCGTAAAAAGAAAAGTTACTGTATCAAGTGTTCTTCTTCTAAATTACCTTTGCCCAATTTCGCCTGCTCCGAATACGTATCTACGATTTTTTTATCCGCTAGACTTCCTATCTGGACAACGCACATCACAGCTACACCAATAAACCCGCCTAGGAAAAATAATCCTAACCCAATGAGGATACTCATTTTCATCCCGCCTTTTCTCGCCTTCTTTCCTATAATTATACAGATCCCTACTCAGAAAAATCTGAGAATTTTGTATAGTTTTGTGAAGTTCTTTGAGATTTGGTGACAAAAAAGGATTTCCCATCGTTCATAAATCAACGACAAGAAATCCTATTAATGCTTGAATACTTCGAAATTACATTCAACTACTTAGATCGTCTACAGATACTGTATCTTTTAGGTATCAAAAAACTTCTTCGGGGGAAACACTCTCTGGTACTGGGATTCATCTTTCTATTGCATCTTTTTGTGCTTTCTGCGTTACTTGTTCCTAACGCTATCTGAGACTTTTGTGAACGATTGTTAATCTATTTTGATCTGCCTAAGAAAAATGACACGATTAATACCAAAATGACTGCACCAATGATCGATGGTACCAGTGCCATGCCCGCCAATGAAGGTCCCCATGATCCTAGTAACGCTTGACCTAATGCTGATCCGACTAAACCGGCTACGATATTAGCGATCCAGCCCATGCTGTTTCCTCTACCTGTGATCGCTCCAGCGATTGCTCCAATGACTGCTCCAATAATTAATGACCATAATAAACCCATGATAACTTCCTCCTTTGATTATTGTACTCGTGGTTCACGATTTTCTTCGATTTTTGCTTGTGCTTTGTTTGTTCCGCGATTGACGGCACTTTTTGCTTTGTCTGTTTGTTTTGAAGCAAATTGTCCAGTTGTTTTTGCGGCACTTGTTACTTTGTCCTGCACCGTTTCGCTGTCTTCTTGATATTCAGCTTCTGACTTGATATCGACAACGTGAATGTTTACTTCGATTACGTCAAGATGCGTCATTTTCTCCACTTCATCATGGATAACTTCCTTGATTCGATCCGCGATTTTAGGAATGTCACGACCGTATTCAATGACGACATCCATATCAACAGCGACTTGTTTTTTGCCGACTTCTGTTTCGATTCCGGCAGTCACATTGTCTGTATTGACTAATTTCTCAGCGATATTAGAGAAGAATCCGCCATCCACTGTTAGCAATCCATCGATTTGTTCCACTGCTGTACCGACGATTTTTTTTATCACTTTGTCGTCATAGGTCAATTCCCCTTTAACGCTTGCGGTACTGTTTGTTTTTGCTGAATCTGTATGAACGCCTGCATCCATTCCGTTCGTGTTGTAATTTTCCATTATAAATTCCTCCTAAATAGTGGTTTGTACAATGATTAAATGATTAATTGTTCTTCCGTTGACTGAAATAGTTGTCCAACATACCGGTTTGTTCGAAATAGCTTCCCAGCCAAACACCAAGCCCTGTTAATAACACAATCAAGAGTGTCTTAAAAAAGCCCAGCGTGACAAACAATATGGCAAGAACCAAGCCTGATCCGCCAAAGATCATCGGGAGCTTGTGTTGAGTGATTAATTTTTCCATCTGTCTCCCTCCTAACTGTTATCCTGTGTTCCAAAATTGAATGAATCGGTCTTCGTTATTGTACGCGTGACTGATTCGTGACGTTTTTTTCTTCTTCATCAAATGCCTTATAGGCAACGTTTACTTTAATTTTTTCCTGACTGCCAAGTATTCCCTGCAAATCATTCTGAATTTCTGTCATTAATGCATTGGTTTTTCCAATTAACGACGATGTTCGAGTCAGCTGTCCCTTCACTTTGACCTTAATCTTGTTCTTAGTCGCCCGAACCTTCACATCAGGGGATGAAACAAAGCCTACGCCCCGTAATTTCGAACGAACGAATCCTTCAATCGCCTTCTTGTCTAAAGACAAGCGTCCCTTGTCTTCCTTTAATACAAAGGTTTGTTTCACCTTTGGATATAGGATCAGAACGAGAATGACAACGACTAAGACAATTGTAACGACTAGAGCGATCCAAAATAGGTATTGGCGAAAATAGTAATTTGTCAAAGAGTTTTGTAAAAATTCTCCGCGGCTTATGCCGAATGGAAGATTCAAATACGGTGAACTAATGGCGATGACCATTAGCATGACAGAGATCAAAATCAATGAAAGAATGATCCCAATTGCTTTTATTCCTCGATTCATAGTGCACCTCCTTAAAAACTTTTAACAGTTTGAACAATTGCTTAACGGTAACGATCCGTTCCTGTCTGTTTCTTCACACGTGCCAAAGCAACAGCCGGTTGTCTCCGCTTAACTAACAAAGAGATTAAATTTAGAATCAATGAAATCCCGATCGCTTCGATTAAATGTATCATTGCGCATCCCTCCTTACAGATTGATCGCTTCTCCTCCAGTAACACCATAAATCTGAGCAGTCACATAGCTTGCATCATTTGAGGCTAAGAAAACATACACCGGCGCCAATTCAACGGGCTGACCCGCTCTTTCTAACAAGGAGTCCTGACCGAATTCAGGTAGCTTTTCTTTAGGTTGGCCTTGATCTAACTGAAGCGGGGTCCAGATTGGACCTGGCGCAACACCATTCACTCGAATGCCCTTTTTTGCTAGCTGTTGTGCTAAACCAACAGTAAAGTTCGCAATCGCCGCTTTCGTTGCGGCATAATCCATCAAGTGATCACTTGGATTGAAGGCTTGGACAGAAGTTGTTGTAATAATACTGCTGCCTGCAGGTAAATGCGGCAAAGCTTCCTGAACGAGGGCAAACATCGAAACAATATTCACCTTGAACGTGTCTTCGACTTGTTGAATTGGTAATTCTTCAATGGATTCTTGAGAAATTTGCTGAGCAGAATTTAACACGAGTGTGTCTAATCCATCCAATTCTGCGACAGTCTTTCTGATCATTTCACTTGGGGCTTCGTCATCGCGTAAATCATAAGGAAGCAAGACTGCTTTTCTTCCAGCTTCTTCGATATACTTGGCGACCTCTTTCGCATCCTCTTCTTCACCTGGGAAGAATTGCAGTGCGACATCTGCCCCTTCTCGAGCATAAGCAATCGCTGCTGCCCGACCAATACCTGAGTCGCCTCCGGTAATCAATACTCTACGATTTTCTAATTTTCCATTACCAACATAGCTTTCTTCTCCGCAATCTGGTTGTGGCTTCATGTTGGTCTGTAGTGCGGGAGTGTTCTGATCCTGTTTTTCAAACGAATCCCGATAATATAACTTCCTAGGATCTTTTAAAATTGGTTTCATAAATTATCTTCCTCACTTTCTAAGATTATCTTAACTTGAATTATTTATTTTTCACAACATTTAGCTCATAATATCCAAATTCACATTATTTAAGCTTAATATTTGACAATATTATTAGTATAAGTTAGTTGGTTTTTACGTTTGAATTCATTAGAAATAACCTTCAACTTATTTTTTGTTTTACAAAAGAAAACAAAATGACTATTAAGTGATTTTAATAAGATTAAGAAAGAAGAAGATTTTGAATTATCTGCGGAGAGAGGAATCGAGTACGAGTTCTTTATAGTGTTAGATAGAAGGAGTTCGATAAAAACGAAGGTCTCTATAACGACGGAACAAGGAGCTTGCTCCAGCAAAAATGAAGCAATCTATTATTGTACTAAAAAAAAGAATTCTCGATCAACTTGCAAAATTGCAAAATCACCCCCAATTTTGCATGTTTCAAACGAAGGAATGCGGATTTCAGCCTCTAAAGCAGTAATTTTAGGGGGGTGATGGTTATTTTGCGATTCGCATTTATTTCCCTCATCCGCTATCTTTTAATTACCGGCCGGAACAAAAAATATGGAGGAATAACAATGATTCAGAAATTAAGTACCAGATTACAAGTTCAATTAACTTTGCCTGGAGTAGACAAACTGAAGAAGGTCTCGTTTGCAAATGTCATAGAAGAACCAGCAGAAGTCGAGGTCATCAAGCTAGGCGAGATCATGGCAGCACTAGATCAAAACGGGACCCTTTTGGATGGCGTAATTATCACCAGTCAGTCACGCGTAACGAAATCGCAGGAGGAAAAATGAAATGAAAAAAATTGAAGCGGTCTTTACGACCAGTAGCGGACGATCACAAACCTGGAGCTATCCAAATCCGGGAGAAGGAAAAGCCAATCAAGAGATTCAAGATATTTTAGAAGAAATAACCGTATTAAACCTCTTTAAAAAGGACGACGAAAAACTTTTCAACGAGGTTATTCGAGCCAAATATGTTGAGACAATCGAAACGGTTATCTTTTAAACGAAAGAAATGAGGATCGGCGGCATACGCGTCGCCCTCCTCTATTAAAAAATAAAAGCAAGGAGCGATACTATGAATGAACAGACATTATCTCATCGACAATTGTTCAATCTAACCCCAAAAACGTTGGAAAAACGCATTACCGACTATTATTACAAAACTCAAAACAGCAGCTTAACAATCAAATACATTTTGGCATTACGTGTAAGATACCAGCTAGGCGCGGAGGAATTTGCCTTAATTCTGAAGGATCTCGTCCGAGAAATATTCGAAAACACTAAAGCCACGCGAACCATGAAACGCTTTTTCTACTACTTCCAAGATTATTTTATGGCTCCTGAATGGCGTGCCTTAACTACAAAAGTATTCCCTATCCGCAGCTTTGGCGAAAAAGCCAAAGCAATCGTTCACTCTCTTATTTCAATCGTCCGCCCAGAGGAAACAAACGAGCCTTGAAACTAAGCTTACCTATGCAAAAATAACCAAGAAAGGATAAGAAAAATGAAAAAGGATTTAGTTACCACATTTACCAATAGTCTAGGCAAAGAACATGATTGGACATACAAAGGCTTGAATCCCGATCTGCCAGTACCAGCGATCAAAGAAGCCTGCGAACTTTTGACTAGTCTTGATATTTTTGAACAGGATGGCGTCAAATTATTTCATACAGTTGTAACTGCAAAGATCGTGACGACGATTGAAACAGAAATTTTTGACAAAGAAAAGAACCCGCCAAATGATGCAGATTACTGCGAGGAAGCTCGGGTAAAAGAAGATACTATAGCTGTACCAAAGCCTAAAGAAGAGTTACCTGCTAAAGCAGGAAGAAGTTATGACTATTTATATTCAAAATCAAGAACTACGATTGAAGAAAAGCTAGCAGTACAAGCAGATCCAATCAACTGCAGCCTTTCGCCAAAATCTGAAGAAACAATAATCGAAGAACAACCAATCGTCACTGAAGAAAATTCTGTCACTACGTCTTCAGAGCCTCTTCTGTCACAATCTGAGTTAAATAAGTCTAAGAAACCCAAAAAAGGATTCTTCGCTTGGCTTCGCCATAAGAAAAATCGCAATAAGGACGATCCAGATATTCGATCAGGTGATCCTATTTCGTCGGGTTAGAGGTAAAAGTAACTGTCTGTGTTTACAGCCCGATGTTTCTCATTCTAGAGGGAGACGCTTGATTCAAGCTTACTGGTGAAGAACCAATTAAACACCCACGGTTTTTTTAGAATCACAGGTACACCAACAGGTCTATTTATTTTCAATTGTAATGCTTGTAGATGTTCCTCCACATTTTAAAGATGTTACTGAGGACGCTATCCCAAATTTTCTGAAATGAAATTCATGTAGCTAGGCAAGCCCCAAACAATCTTGAAATAGTTGACGTCACTATTTTTGTCAAAGTATATACTATCTTTTGTCGTACACTTTGTTTGGAAATCTTTTCTGTTCTCATTAATAAAATCAATCGCTTTTGCATGAATCAAAGCTTCATCAGAAAAATTAAAAGAACCGTCTTCTGGCAGGTCTAATAAATTTAGAGCTTCTTCCGGATACTCATGACCCGCAAGAAATCTAGTAATTTCTACCATATCTTTGTTCAACTGAGCCCACTCTTCTAAGGAAGTCTGACAATAAATATGGGCAAAGACGTCATCACTGTACGTTTTAATACAACAACATAGTTTTTCCTTATTGGGAAAAAAGTTCAGAAAAAAATTGAGCAAGTATAAATCCTTTTTGGATACCGCACTACCAGCAGAAATTTCCAAATTATAAATTTTTACTGGGCGTGAGGGTAATTTAAGCCTGCCTTTTTTGAAAAAATCAACCATCATTGCCACCTCCGCATTCCTTCATACATGAACAATCAGTTACTGGTTTTTATTTCTTTTGTCAAAGTATACTAGATTTAAGGCACGTTATCACATCTGTAAAAGATTAAGGAGCCGATATGATCACTAAATTTTGCTCCACCTATTTCAGCTTCATCATTTCCCTTTTTGTTCTATCAGAACCAGCAAAGAGATAGCTACACATTTTTAGAAGGAGTCCTATATCAATTGATATTTCGCATGAACCCAATTCTTATCATTCATGATACAGCTTTCTTCAACTAAATTTTAATCCTATCGTTGAAAGCACTCCCCAATCACAAGCCGAACTATCGTTTTGAAAACGTAAAAAAACCGAAACCTGCAATAAAGCAAGTCTCGGTTGCAAATTAATCTCTCAACTCTTCACCATTGGTTTCGATCACTTTTTTATACCAATCAAATGATTTTTTCTTACTAGGTTTCAAGGTTCCGTTACCTTCATTGTCGCGATCGACGTAAATGAAGCCATAGCGTTTCTTCATTTCACCCGTCCCAGCAGACACAAGGTCGATACAGCCCCAGCTTTTATAGCCTAATAGTTCCACGCCATCCAACTCCACCGCATCCTTCATCGCTTGGATATGTTTTACTAAATAGTCGATCCGATAGTCATCCTCCACATAGCCATTTTCATCGGGTGTATCAATAGCGCCTAAGCCGTTTTCTACGATAAATAGCGGTTTTTGGTATCGGTCATAGAGATCGTTCATCGTGATACGCAGTCCGAGTGGATCAATTTGCCAGCCCCATTCGCTTGATTCTAAGTAATCATTTTTCACTGAAGCAAAGATGTTCCCACCGGTTTGTTCCAACAATTCAGGATCAGTTGTTGCTATACGGGACGAGTAATAAGAGAAGGAAATAAAATCAACCGTGTGAGCCTTCAACAACTCTTGGCTAAAAAAAGAGCTGTTCGATCCAATTAATGTTATTAAATAAAAATAGACCTGAATTCCTCAGATCTATCCCTTCATTAATAGTTCATTGTAAAACGCCTGACCGATTTCCTTCAGCTCACTTTTGTTAAAGGATTTTGCGATCCAAGTTGGCATCGGTGCTTCGATTGTTCCATAAATCTCGATCATGACTTGAATGAAGTCTTGCGGGTTCAACTGGTCAATCGCTTTTCGTAGACGTCTTGCAGGTTCCAGTAATTGGCTCTCCATTTGATTGGTACGATACATTCGGTAAATCGTTCGGCCTTCCTCTGCGGCCAATGAAAATAGTGGCTGCTCCTCAGCGATTGTCTGTAGGCTCTCCTGCTTGTAACGATCATACCGCTGCTGCCAATCTAAAAGTTCACCATAGACGATTTCGATTTTTTGTTTGCGGACTGTAGCTAAGGCACTGTAAAAATCGATGGGCAATTTTTCGACTCGGCGTTCACGTTTGATCCACGTTGCTAAGGTCGATTGTGGAATGCCCGCAAGCTTGCCAAACTGTTCAACTGTAATACCAAGATCCCGACGAATGTACATTTTAATTGGGTGTTCGATCGATGATAATGCCATATTTCCCACCTAGCTCTCCTGCGATATTTATACCTCATTATAGCTCGATACAAAAAAAAATACCAAGACGAACGGTCATTTCGACCCTCGTCTTGGTAGTTACTTTCTTTTCTTTGACTGTATTAGACGTGGATCAGTTTGATCTTTTGGCTGACTGAATCGGCGTTCAGTCATTGCCTTTTGCACCGCCATCCGCTGTTTTTGTTTTTCTAAACGATTTATTTCTGCTTCAACACGCCGTTTGTCATGTTCATTCAGAGAAGGAAGTTCCTGCTTACGCTGGTTGATTTCTTTTGTGACATGCTCTTCCCAATCAGCCATGACCTGGCGCCAGCGATCGGGATTTTGATCATCATCGCCCTTTATCGAATCACGCAGCAGACTTGAATAACGCCGCATTGAATTTCCCCAGACCTGATTTCGATCTTGAAAATAATCAGCCTGCTGATCATCATCTAATGTCGCAATTAAGTTGTCTTCTTCGCGATCAATGATGTTTTGCAGAAATGCTA
Source organism: Enterococcus sp. DIV0756 (assembly GCF_051710745.1). Lineage (NCBI taxonomy): Bacteria > Bacillati > Bacillota > Bacilli > Lactobacillales > Enterococcaceae > Enterococcus > Enterococcus sp. DIV0756. The sequence continues at coordinate 321,644 of NZ_JBIOLF010000002.1, forward strand.
GAATCGGCAGGATTAAATAGATGATCAACGCTGGTCTGACGTAAAACATCCCGAATATTAACACGAGTATTCGAAAGCCAATCGATAGCATATCTTGTTTGTTTAATTCATTGATTCGCCGCTTCCGTTGCTCCTCATCTTTTATCGTTTGTCCTGTTAATGCCACAATCAAACGCCGCATCACCAAGGTAACAATCAAGGTCAACACACCATAGATCAACAAGGTCTCTTTTGTCGTATCTTCAATCAGTAATCGCGTAACCGATGGCACTAAGGATAAGAAAAACAACAATAACAGGTAAATAACTAAATCTATATTTTTAACACGCTCGATCTTATTAAAGGCATAGGCGGTCTGAAACCATAGATTCGCCACAAAACAGAAGCTAATAAAGTAGATGCCCACTACTCTAAATAATGAGTATAGGTTCACCGCGCCATTTGCGGCTGTTTGAATCGGTAATTCCAAGACGATGATTGTTAAAATAATCGCGATGATCGCATCACCAAAGACGACTACACGTTCTTTCATATTCTCAACTCCTCTGACTTATCATATACCAAATAAAGCAAAAAGAATAATGATAAGGGGAGCTTACAATATAGTTATTCAATTAATTGGTCTTCCGGCAAGGTTTCCTTATTCGACAAACGTGTTAACAAGATAACTGAGACAATGACTACCGCAAAGCCCAATACTTGAATCCCTGCAAATCGGCTGTGAAACAGTAAAACACTCAGAAGCGTTGCTAGAATCGGTTCCACCACCGTCAATACACTGGCCAACGATGCTTCGATAAACCGCAGACTGGACAATTGAAATAAAAACGGCAAGGCCGTTCCAAAAATGACGATACTGATCACTAGCCCAAGGGACAAACCATCCATTTTGAATCCTGGACGCCACATTGGATGAATCGGCTGGAAGGCGACCCCGCCAATCAGCATACCCAAACCAGCGATCCGCATCTCACCATATTTCACTAGCAAGTTCCGTGGCTGCAGCGTATAAAAAGCCAACGTAATAGCAGACGCGATTCCCATCACAAAACCCATTGTAGAGATATTTAAGGTTTGAATGTTGCCTTCAGCCACAATCAAAAAAACACCCATAAATGTCACTGCCAGTAACAGTACTTCAATGATATTGATTGTTTTTTCCTTATTAAGGACGAGAAAAAGAAAGATAAAAATCGGACCGGTAAATTGCAGAATCGTCGCAATCGCCGCTCCACTGTATTGTATCGCTTTAAAATACGTGTACTGTACACCCAGCATCCCGATCAGCGAAAACAGAAGCAACCCGAAAAGGTCCTTCTTAGAAAACCGTCTCCGTGGTTCCTTTCGCTGAAAAAAACTAACCCCCGTAAGCAGGATACCCGCTGAAAAAAGTCGGACACTCGCTAGCCATTCCGGTGAAACTTGATACTCATCAAAAAGAATTTGGCACATAATCCCCGATAACGCCCATAAAGCACCGGCGGAACAAGCTAATAATACTCCTCTAACCTTCATTATTTGCTCCTTTTCACATTTTCCCCATTATAGCACTCGTTAGTGCTCACTTTGATCCTTATTCCAAGAAAAAACCAACCACAAATCAGATTGTGATTGGTTCGAAATCTTTATTCACCCATCGGTAAAACCAATTGTGATTCTGCTAGATCGATCGTATAGTCAATCGCTTGATTGCCTCGTACGGTCATTCCAAAATCAGTACCATAAACAGCCAGCCCAATTTGGCGACCTGCTGGTAAATGATACATCGTTGGTTGCAAGACTACTTCAATTTCTACAAATTCATTGGCTTTTAAATCGTCGTTCTTCCACGGATTCTCACGATTTTGCAGGTTAATGTGTCCACGTGTGATCAGCTTGTACTCATCTGCTGCCCCTAATTTGAACTCTACTAGATTATCTTCACGCCAGTTTCTACCTAATGGCAGTCCATGCAAAGCAACAACATCTGGTGTCGGCTTCAAGCGTTTCGCGGTACCAAAATCAATTAATTCAAAGCTCAGCATCCCTAGATCAACGCTTGAGGCTACTTTCACTTTTACCTTCGGACGACCATTTAAGAAAATCGCTTCATCCAACGCTTCCGTTTTCGCTAAATAACGATGCCCGTCCATTGGCCCTTCTTCTTTCAGTTCTTTTTCCCAAAGCTCAATATTTTTCGTATAGCTGTTGTATTGTTCTTTTGGTAATTGATCACTGAAGGTGTAGCGACCCGTTTCGACCGTGTTTGCCAGTTTCTTTTTGCCTAAATGATAGACCTTTTCTTTGGCTGGCGCCCAGTCTTTCAACGTATCCCAAGCTTCAGGAGTCGTATTTTTTTGATAAACGATGTCCGGCAAGAGTTCTTTGGCATTATTTTCCACGCCGTAAAGCTTATGACTTAACCACAGATTCATCATATCTTGGAAATCAAATGACGGCATATTGTTAATGTAAATGTGCTGTCCTTGATGCAGGATCAATTTCTTCGCCACCGGAACATCCTTCAACGCGTCCCATAAATCTGCGACATGACGCGGTTTCACGTTCCAGTCATTCAAGCCATGCACCATCACCACATCACACTTGATATCCTTGATGAATGGCAGATAATTTCGTTCATCCCAGAAGGTATTGTAATTGCCGAATTTCCGATCTTGCCATTCGGCCATGTCCTTCAAATAATCTAAGAAAAATTTCTTACTGTGTAAGTAATCGCCGGCATTACGCATTTTACTGAAGGTTTCAATTGCTAGAACATCCGCATCTTCACCTGGGAATCCGCCAGGTGCGATGACTAGGCCATTATCACGGTAATACTGATACCAATCCGAGATTGCCGCTTCTGAAATAATGGTTTCTAATCCTTCTACTTGTCGTGTCGCACAGGCTGTTGCCAGTGTCCCAAGATAGGATTTTCCGGTCATGGCTACTTTTTTATTGCTCCACCAAGCTTTAGTACGGATATTATCGGTCCGATTCGTGAAGGCCCGACGATTGCCGGCTAACCATTCAATGTAAGCCACCATCGCGGTTGTTTGCTCTACCGAACCACAGGTTTGAATCCCATCAGAATCCCGTGTTCCGATTCCTGAACCATAAACTACCGCGAAGCCGCGTGCTAGGAAAAAGTCGTTCAAGCTATGGTTATTTTCTCGCGTAAAGGTTTCGGTCGCATGCGTCGCTTTCCCCTTCACTTCCCGTTCTGCTGGCAGCTCAACAGGCTCCGGTTTGTACCGAATATCTTCATAGGTAGTCTCCGTTGGTTCCTTCCGCTCTAACGGAACATTGACATCATACGTCAGCTCTTCTCCCGCTGGTCCATTGACGCCTTGACTATAGGGGCTCGCAGTGAATAACGTCGGAACCAATAACCCTTCTTCTGTTTCGGCAGGACGTAAAATCTCCAACTTCAGCAAATCCCGTTTGCCATCTTTGTCAGTATCCAATGGGGCTTCCACATAGACGACTTCGCGAATCAAACGAGACGTATCAAATACCGCTTGGGCTTTTCCATTGAAGAAGAAAGGCTTACTTACTCCCTTGTCTTCGAAATAGCCTTCTGAGGCCAATTTATCTAAGTAATTCAAGCCATTCTTTGTATGACTGGTTAATAGTAAATACCAGGCTTCAATCAGTGTTTCTCTAGTTGAAAAATCCCCATCTATCATTGGAATACCAATCTTTTCTGCTTCTGCTAAGACATTCTTTGGTTCAAAATCGATGGTTGGCTCAAAGTCTAACTGCTGCAGACCCATCGTATAAAATACTTCCTTTGTTACTGGAGAGCCTGACTGATAAAATGCAGCAAGATCTGTCTGTTCATCCGCCAAAAAATTCCCCAGCTTATTTACAAAGCCGCTATCGTCTCGAACGGTTAAAAAACTTTTCCGCAAGAATTCAAACCATAATTTCGTTGCATCCTTGGTTGAATGGATGGTTAAAAAACCTGCCTGTTCCAGTTCTTTCTTTGCTTCTTCAAGTGAGACACGCTTTAAACCAAATTGATTGATCTTCATTGACTTCTCTCCTTAATCATCATAATTCTGATGTTTACATTTAGAAAAATAAGTCTGCCTTTTTTGACTCATTCCCAAGCTTTTCCTCACCAATCGATCGTTCGTCAGTATCCATATCATTGATTCCTAATAAATAAAGAAAAGTTGGACGAGCATCCTTTTTTTCTGATAGAATAATTATAACAAATACTACCAACAAGTTCGGTTAAAGTTCAATGAAAACGATTACTGGATTTTATTAAAAGGAGGATTACCATGAGTGAGATGACTTATTGCCAAAGTTGCGGAATGCCCTTGACTAAAGGGGTCTTCGGAACGGAACATGATGGCTCAGAAAGCAGCGAATACTGCCTATACTGCTACAAACACGGGGCTTATGTCGATGACTGTACGATGGAGGAAATGATCGCCGTCAGCTTGCAGCATATGAAGGAAAGCGGCATGCTGAAAAAACAAGGAAAAACAGAAGAAGAAGCACTCGCGTTTATGAACAGCTTCTTCCCAGAATTGAAGCGCTGGAAAAAGTCGTCGTAGCGATTACGACGACTTTTTTAGATTGAGTTTAGTTTTTTTGAAACTTCTTCATTTGGTGTTTTTAATAAGATACTTAAAAAGCTTGCAAAAAAGTATAAAATTGCAAATACAAATAAAGTTATGTTTCCTCCATACTGCTGAAAAAGCATTGTAACTAACACGGGGCCAATAAAATTGCTTAACCCTGAACCCAGATTTAAAACTGAGATGGCAGTCACCTTATGCTCAGGAACCATTGATGGGATCAGCGCTGATAAGGGTGTAAATGCAGCAATCCCCACTGCAAAAACACTAAATGCAAAAATCAAACCAAGGAAATTACCAGGAAAATAATTAATTACTATTATTAACAATATGCATGACACCCCTGTAATCGTTCCTGAGAACAGTGCAACAATTTTGCGCCAACCATACTTATCTCCCAAACTACCAAATAAAAGCCCCGCAAAGGAATTAATCACATAACAAATCGCCCAAGCACTTGTCCACTCACTTAGCGAAAACTGATGTTGCAACAAAAAAATCGGCATCATAATGACAAAACCAAACTGACCGATATTATTGATTCCCTTCACGAACAGCCCTATTAGTAGGCGAGGAAATTGAAAAAGAATGGATATCCCCTGCTTCATTTCTTTAAAAACAGTATCAGAGTGCGTTTCTGATTGTTTAAATTCACATCCCACCAACGTAACAAAACCGCCAAAGAAAATCATTCCACCACCAATAATAAAAATAAAAGCAGCTTCAATTTGTTTCAATAAACCTGCGGCAAATAGTGGTCCAATAATTGTCATACCTAAATTGAAACACAACCAAAACCAAGAGGTTCCTCTACCTAACTTCTCATTAGGTGTCTGAATCGTGATCGCAACTAAAAAGGAATATGCAAACAAAGGATACACTGCTCCACGAAACATATAACCTAAGAAAATCAATTCTGATCGCATCGTTGATAAACCAAGTAAAAGAATTATTGTACTAAAAAAAGCGAGCAAGAGACTACAAAGCATCATTTTTTTGACAGAATATCGATTGACTAGAAAACTCGTAATCCATGAAAATAATGCGACGAAAATACCATAAAAACTAAAAAGCACGGAGGCATCTTTTACTTGAAAACCAACAGTTATCAAATATGACGAGAACCAACTCGTTTCAATAGTTGCCCCCATCATAAAAAAAATCAGACCTATATAACCCCAAAATAATTCTTTGCTGATACCTGTTTTTGCAATAATACTATTTTTCATCTTCTCTCCTTCATAAAAAAACTGAGATGACCGAAATCATCTCAGTTCATCCTTTACTTAATTAGAAATGTTGCAACACTGTAAGGGTCAATCCTTTCATTTCGTTGCATCGGTTCTTCAATCGCATTGATTCGTTGAACATTTTTTCCTTTGAAAAGCTCAGTAATCGGTAGTATCCTACTTTCCTTTGTCGGGTTTTCAAATCGAACAATAAAGGCTTTCTCCGAATAATAAGAACGGTGGATACTGCTGATGAACAGATCGGGTTCTTGAAATTCAAGAAGACTGTACTCTTTTGCTTCGATCGTTAAAGGCTGGTCGAACGTTTGAATTTTATTGTCGATTCGATGCACAAAATAGTTCAACGCCTGTTTTTGATAGGCGATCGATGGCTGCAGTAATTTTTCTCTCCATTTGTATAATGTGGTCTCTGTAACGTCTGGCTCATCAATACGCAACGCAAACTTAAACACAATTTCTTGATCTAGTTGCTGAGCTAATGGCGTGTCCATCATAATATGTCCTTTTTTTGTTGTATCGCCAGAAGCACGTCCTGGACGATAAAGCAGGTCTGGTTTACCTAAACTATCCGTTGTTGCCAATAAAGTAATCCACAATTTGTCATCCTGATATTCATACTCCTTGCTATCCTGCGTGAAGAGCGTCAAGCCTTGATCTTGAGATATACCGCTAATAATCTTCTCAAAAGGATTTACATTAACAGGCATCTCTGAATAGGTCTTTTCCCAATCAATAAGTGATTCGTTTTCGCGAGCAATAGATCCAAAGGGAATACCAGCAAGTGCTTTATTAAAAAATTGATTGTTCTTAATTTGCAGTCGAATTCGATGATTCAACAGTGAATTTTTGAAGTTGATTTCGCCTTGAAGCTCATCTTTCCTATCGAGTGTCAAGGTGATTTGATAGGAAAATTCATGATTGTAACGTTTCGCTTTGCGATCAGCTAAGGTCAGCGGTAATTTCATTTGTCCGCTTAAAACCATTTTTTCTTGATGTGGTTCTATCCAACATTCACAGCGATCAAAAGATAATAATTCGACCAGTTCTTCTTCAAGTGGAGAAAAATCATAAGTATCTCCTGCATTAGCTTCATCAGTTAAAGAAAGAAAATCAGAAAAATGTTGCCCCTGATAACTCAAATCAACTTTTCCATCTCTGAAAGTGAGTGAGAGTTGTCTCCCATTAATTTGTTGGGTAGTTTGTTTGATTCCTTCTTTTTTCTCTGAAAGTTCTTCGAAAGAAAAAACGTTGTATCCTAAACCTGGTAGCTCACAAGTTAATTCAACTGTTAGAATATAGTAGCCTGATTCTGTAATGAAGCGATTCCCCGCAGGAGTTTCTTCAAGAATATTCTTGCGACTCTCTACATACTCTTCTTTGATCACTACAGAGTCAGCCCCAGTAAAACAGACATTAGCTGTAGGCGATAGGACGGTTATCGTTTTCGTACCAGCAAAGGGTTTTGGTGAAGGATTCATCACAAGCACTTCATTTGGTCTTAAATTTAAATAATCAGCTAATTGCTTCATGATTGTATTTTCGATGCTCTCACAAATTTCCTGTGCTTCCTTCAAACGATGCTTGATATCTTCAGCGACACTGTCCGAAACACAACCAGCTAGGCTATCATGTGCTTGAGATTCTAATACTTTTTTCCATGCTTGCATCAACAAGCGATTGCTCAACTTTATACCAATCTGATCTGCTATAACCATCAAAGGTTCAATCCGCTGAACAAGATGATCCTCCAAATGAAAAATCGCCTGTTTTATATCCATCCGCACAGAACCGATCGTTTTATGCACACGAGCAAGCACCGGTTCGCGAAATTCGCCGTGGTAAGTTTCAAGGGATTGTTCATTCACATACGCTAGAAAATCCTGATAGGTACTGATTTTATATTCGTATTTTCCTAGTTGATTGATTTGATCGACTTTGTTCGAAAAGTCATGAATGATCGCTAGCTGGTCATTGCCGGAAGGGATTAAAACCTCGCCATCCGTATATTGCTTGATAAAGTCGACTGCTGGGTCAAGGCGACCATCAACATATTCTGTTGTCGGCTCTAAAAGCATTCCTGTGCCATAACCCTGCGGCAAATTCAAAGCTGTTACTTGTGCTTTGCCGTTTAAACTAGCCCATTTAAAATAAGGTGATTTGACATGCTTATTTAAATGCAGACCGCGCCACATGATGACACTTTCCAACCCCGCTTCTTTTAAAATCAATGGAATCTGAGCATTGAATCCAAAGGTATCAGGTAAATAACCGATTGGCAGGTAGTCTCCATATTTTTTACTTTCAAAAATCCCGATCATGGCATTTCTTAGAACTGACTCGCCAGAAGTGAAGAACGCGTCAGATTGCGTATACCAGGGACCAATAAACAATTGCTTATTGGCCACCAGCGTTTTAATTTCTGACAATTTTTCAGGATACAGCGCCAGATAATCATCTAAGATGGACAGCTGTCCATCTAATACAAAGCTGGCTTCTGGATGCTGCTTCAACTCATCGATCGCATCGGAAAATAATTGATCACTTAACACCAAGGCATCCATCGAGGTAAAGTACCATTCACGATCCCAATGGGTATGATTGACAATATGCACCTTCGTCATTAGTTTTCCCACTCTGCCTCATCGAAGCTGTAGTCTTCTTCCTCAGTAGAAACAACTTCAATTCCGGCATCCTTTTTGCGTAATAACACACTTGAAATAGCCACAAACAATGATCCGGTCGCAATCGATAGTACATAGATCGGCCATTTTTCAACTGTAAACCAGCCATAAAAGCCGCTGATCGGAGCTTGATTAACTGCACCTAAGCCGACCGCCATTGCTGAACCAATTGCTGATCCGATTACGGTTGATGGAATTACCTTTAACGGACTTTCAACTGCAAACGGGATCGCGCCCTCGCTGACACCGACTAAGCCCATAATAATCGCTGATTTTCCAGCTTCACGTAATTCTGTATTGTATTTTTTCTTTGCAAGAACAGTCGCTAGCCCTAATCCAATCGGAGGGATAATGATCGCAACCTGTGCTGCCGTATTTGGCGCATACACTTGACTAGTTAGTAGTGCCATCGCTGTCGTAACAGCCGCTTTATTGACTGGACCTCCCAAGTCAAAGCCAACCATCGCACCTACGACTGCTGCCATAATAATCTGATTCCCGCCGCTTAGACTATTCAACCAGTTTTCCAAGCCGACATTTAATGCCGCAAATGGAATACCGATGATGTAATTAATAATAAGAACGGTTGATAATGTCCCTAAAACCGGAATCAAAAAGACTGGTACGATTGATGCCATTGATTGCGGCAGCTTCACATGATTACGAATCCATAGACAAATATAGCCGGCGATCAATCCAGCCGCGATTGCACCTAAGAAGCCTGCATTGATATCTTTGACCAGCATCCCGCCAACTAAACCAGGAACGATCCCTAATTTATCAACAACGGAGTAGGCAATAAAAGCTGAAATGACTGGAAACATCAATCCTAGGGCCGTTCCGCCAAAACCATCAATGCTGTGGAGCAGGCGAATGATCCCATTCGCACTTTCGGCATATTTTGCATCCCAAATGTCTGTTAAGCCATACAACGAACCACCTACCCGTGAAATTGCCATAATTACTGCCCCAGCAATTACCAACGGAATCATATAACTAATCCCTGTCAACACATGGTTCTTGATTTCTGATAACACATTTTTCATCATCCATTCCTCCCAATTAATTATTATCTACTAAAGCCAATGCATCACTAATAACTTTTTCTGCATCCTTAATCGGTGCAGCCACAGGTACTTTCAAGATCTTCTTTCCGGCAAAACGTTCTTCATCACGCACTTTTGTATCCACTGCGAAGATCACGACTTCACCAATCTGACAATCCTTTTCCGTTAAGGCGCCGTCGATTCCTGTTGCACCTTGAGTTTCCACTTTTAATAAATAACCCTTTGCTTTGGCTTCCTTCTTTAAAGCTTGGGCTGCCATAAAGGTATGAGCAATCCCTGTTGCACACGCGGTCACTGCAATAATTTTTCTTTTCATCATGTCTTCCTCCTATTAGCTTAAAATTTCAACGATCTCATTTGCATTCGTCGCTTTATTTAAATTAGTAATTACTTCTTCATCCATCAATTTCACCGCGATCTCAGAGAGAATTGATAAATGGGTATCCCCTTGTTCACTTTCAGGAATCGCCAGCATCACGATCAACGAGACTGGCTTTTCATCTAAGGCTTGCCATTCAATTTCTTTGGTCAATCTGGCGAAAGCAATCGCTGGTTCCTTGACTGCCTTTGATTTTCCGTGAGGAATGGCGATTCCATTTCCGACACCTGTAGTAGAATGAATTTCTCTATCTAAAACGGCTGAGACAAAAGCTTCTTCGTCTGTTAAAAGTGATCCTTGTGTGAATAATCCTGCCATTTTTTTTATCGTTTCTTCTTTAGTCGCCGCCTCTAACGTTAGATCGACTCGATCTGTGTGCAGTACCTCTAAAACTTTCATTCCTACAATCCTTCTTTCAAATAATCTAGAATCTGTTGCGCATCACCTTTTACTAAGTACCCTTTTTCATTTTCATCGATAATCGTTAAGAGTGAATCGAATATTTTTTCTAATTGCTGGGGCTCCTCATCCTTCACACAAAGGAAGAAAACAAATCGGACCTGCGTGTTCCCCCAAGGAATCTCATGGCTTAATCTTAGAAAACTGATCGCCGATTTCTTCACGTAACGAGGATTGGCATGGGGTGTCGCAAATTTTTCAAAGGAAGTATATGAAAATTGCTCACGCTCTTTGGCACTCTCAATAATGCCAGATTTTCCATAGCCCTTTTCGATCAGCTGTTTCCCAAGAAAAGAAAGACTTTCTTCGATTGTTTGAAAACTTTTATCTAGAAAAATCAACTCTTTTTTAATCAAACGACTGAACTCAAAATTCCGTGGTTTTTCCTTTTGATCATGATCCAGATAATATTGAATCTGCTGCCGATCAACTTGACTTAAAATAGGTGAAACGATCAATAATTTTTCATCAGGCAAAGAAATATTAACGGTTGATAGAACTAGATCCTCACCGATAGTTGCCTGATATAGCTCTTGAACTGATAAAATTCGATTGATTATAATCTCAGGAAAAGTTCGTTTGATTCGCGCGGCCAATAATTGCGAAGTGCCCTTCCCACTGCTGCAAACAAGCAAAACCTTGATTTTTGTATCCTCTGTTCGCAGCTGTTCTCGGTACGCCTGCAGGTGAACCGCCATATAAGCGACCTCATCTTCAGGGATGAATACCTGATATCGCTCCTCCAGTTTACTTTTTAAGGACAATGCCTCATCAAATGACAGCGGAAAATTTTTCTTGATATCCTGTGTATAAGGATTATTGACTGGCAACTCATGGATGATCCGCTCCAGAGCTAGTTTGATATGTCCTGATAAAGCATTAACCGCTGTTCGTTCATCTAACAACGTATATTCAAGAATCATTCCAGCGATCGTTTCTTCTTCAATCACGGTTTCAGTGATTGTCTGTGGATTCATTTGATCAAAATATACCTGAATGTAGCCGATTTCAATTTCAGGTATCTGGATATCAAAAGCTTTTTCTAACTCCGTGATCAAAGACTCTATTCCTGAAGCTTGTTTTCGTTCTTCTGCAGACTGTTCACCGATCAATTGATTGTCTTTGATTCGTTCAACTGCGATCAGTAAATGTAAAATCAGAGACTGATAATTCAAGTCACTCATCTTGATCCTGTTCTGAGAAATAAATTGTTGGAGGATCAGATTGATCTGTTTCAAATAGTCGAGATTGATAAAGATTTGTGCAAACTTTGGAATTCCCTCAATCAGGTGAATAAATTGTCCGTCTTGATTAATGACCTGCCAGTTCTGTCCCCAAAAGTAATGGATCAGATCCAACGCTAATTTCCGGCGTTCATATTCCATAATATTTAAGAAGGAACCTTTTCCAGGGATTTTTTCAATCGCTACATGAAAATAATCAAAAATCTCGTACACTTGACTCATATCTTTTTCCAAAGTTGTTTTACTCACGTATAAGGAATCAGACAGTTGAGCTAAAGTAAAGTACCCTTGATTATTTAAAATCGTAAAACAAAGATATTGCACTCGTTCATCCTTCGTATTTGGAACAGTTTGCTCCATTTGATGATTAAGAAACCTGCTTGATTTTGTTTTATCGCCAATAATCGAAACACCAATTTTGGGCTTTCGACTAAGCGACAATTCACTCCCTTTCAAAAATTCTTCTATTTTATCTAATGATTTTGAAACGGTTTTATTGGATAATTTCATTTGCTTCGCTATTTGAGTGATCGTTAAATGATTGCTTTTCATTAAAATATCGAACACTTCATAATCTCGGTTATCCATTGAATCACCAATTCCCTTTCTTGAGTTAATCTTATATTGTAAGCGTTTTTTAGAAAACAGAGTCTTTTTCCGTAATCAATCCGGTAAAAAGTTGGTTTGCTATATAGTGGTCTTTAAAAGCTTTTTAGAAGCACTTTTTACTTTACCATTGGTTGCTTCTAAAGAAAATTGAAAGAGCGATCAGTCTTTTTAAAAATAATTTCTATTTTGAATATAAAAATACTGATTCTTTTTGCTGGATCACCCCAACAAGTAAAGAATCAGCATTTCTAATAGAAAACTAAGCTCGTGTATCTGTTACTACTTTTTCCAACATCACTGTCGATAAGAGCACCATACTTCCAAATAAAAATAAAAGATATGGAAAAATTATTAAACCAAACTGATCTGCCAAAAAGCCTAATAACGGCGGTAAACAGGTTGTTCCTGTATATGCCAACGCCAACTGTAAGCTCATAATCCGCGCAGAGTTTTTTGTCCCGAAGCGTCCCGGCGTTTCATGAAGCATCGTTGGGAAGATCGCGGCTGATCCCAGTCCCATAAAGACAAATCCGATCGCAGCAAAATTTCCGCTGCCAAAGTTCATGACAACCACACCGATCAATAGCAGCAATTCACTTAAATACAATAGTTTTCGGCTCGATAAGAAAAAGGTAAAAAAGCCTGCTGCTAGACGCCCGATCGTCAAACTCGCATAATAAGTTGATGTCATGAATGCCGCCGTTGATATAGGAATATCCTTTACCTGGACTAAAAAACTGCTGCCCCACAATCCCATGCAGGCTTCGACTCCCACATAGAAAATGAAACAGATCAAGGAAAAGACGACGCCGGGTTGTTTGATCAGGCTCATCATTGAATCCTGCGCCTTTCCAGATTGCGCTACCTGCGGCGGTTGCTTCCATTGCTTCCGCGTAAGAAAAACGATCACGACGAGGAAAAATTGCAGACTGGCCAGCACAATATAGCCGCCCCGCCAATTTTGATTTCTTAAAAAGAAGCCCATAATAATGGGACCTGTGGTGGCACCGATACCCCAAAAACCGTGGAGCCAATTCATATGATGGGCCTTATAATTGAGTGCGACATAATCATTCACTGCCGTATCAATCGCTCCTGCGCCCAAACCAAGCGGAATCGCGCTCACAACTAGAAAGACAAAGTTTTGCGACACGGAAAAGCCACATAATCCTAGAACCGTTAAAAAGATACTGCATACTATTAAATTACCAACGCCGATTTTTTGAATCAGCCGATTGGTCTGAAAACTTGAAAGAATCGTACCGATCGAGACGATCATGGCGATAATCCCAGCAGCGCTTGCAGCGACATTAAATTCCCCATTGATTGTGGGCCAAGCAACACCCAGTACCGAATCCGGCAATCCCAAACTAATAAATATCAGATAAATCAAACCCAAAAACAAAACACTTTTCTTCATTATTCCCTCTTTCTTGTCTCTTTCTAACTAAAAGAAGAACATCTATCTCGTTTCTCTTTCTCTTCTTTGCCATCCTTATTCTTCAAAGTAATTGGTAAGCGAAAGATTGCGAACCTCTACGTCTCCGATATTATCTAGGGGTACCTTCGTAAAAAGGTATTCATGAGTCGCGTACTTATCAAAATGTAATGCTCTTTTGCCCAACACCTCTACCGCCTTAGCCACCTTGAATGAATTCCGCCATTTACATTCACCAACTAGTAATTCTTTTCCATCTACAGATTCAACCACTATGTCCAGCTCCTGAACCGCGCCTTGTCGGTCCTTCCCCCACCACCTGCCAAACGATCTGGCGACAAAAGGAAGTTTTCCTTGTGCATTCATTCTTCTCAAATATTGACGCGTCACCTCTTCAAAGAGCGGTCCGATAAAATCCGATAGATCAGCAAGCGCTGATGAAAAATAAAGCGCTCCATCACCACGCTCGATCTCTGCTCTCACTGGAAACACAAAGCGATACCAAAACGCAAGAAAATTCTCAGTAATCTGATATTGACTAATCTTTCCTTTTAGTGGATTTGAGCCAAATGGTATGACTCGCTGGATATAGTTTAATTCCTGCAGCGTAAGAAGGTACTTCGATACAAAGCTGCTTTCAAGTTTCGTGAAGCCAACAATCTCTCGTAACGTATTTGCCCCACTAGCAATCGCTTGTAAAACTGCATTATAATTTGCTGGCTCTCTGAACTCCTGCTTCATCAGAAGAATCCCTTCATTTAACAGATATCCGCTAATCTCAAAATAAAGCGCTCGCAAATTTTCTGAGAAAGACAACTCCGGGTCAATTAACGATAGATAATAGGGCGTCCCACCAATACAAGCATAATACCTAATTTTATCCTCATCACTGACATTTGGATAGAAGCGAGCTGAATCGTAATAGTCTAATGGATTGATTTTAAGCTGCCCAGTTCTTCTACCAAATAATGGACTCTTCTCTCCAAGCACTTGATTTTCCATAAAACTCATCGAGGAGCCGCATAAAATCAAAAATATATTTGTTTCCTTAAACTCATAATCAATGACATGTTGCAAAATCGAATTCAGTGATTTGTTTGCGGAGGCGGCATACGGATACTCATCAATGACCATAACTAAATGTTCATTTCCAAGCTGTTCTTTAATAATAGTAAAAAAGCTGTTCCAATCATCAACCGCTGGAAAATGCTTGATTCCCAGCTTCTCGCCTAACAATTTAGAAAATTTTTGTAAGTTCAATGAATCATTGACTTCTTCTGCCGGCAGATAAAGTGACTTCTTATCCATAATAAACTGATTTAGCAACGCTGTTTTTCCAATCCGTCGTCTGCCATATACCACAGCCATTTGGAAATTTTCCTTTTTGTACATCCGTTCAAGTGATGCCAGCTCTTTTTCTCTTCCTAGAAACATAACACCCTCCTCATTTTACTACTTTAGATTATAATAATCTAAAGTAGTAAAATAATAAAGCGCTATTTAATTCAAATTGGAGGTATAGTGATTTGCTAATTATGCGCGTCGTACCACTCTTTCTATTTACACCTTTAAAAACATAAAAAGCCTTCAAGCGAATACGCTTGAAGGACTTCGTTTTAAACTAATTCAATATATTTCTCATTCTTCTCCAAATGATTTAAATAAATCAATAAACGATCATACAGTTGATTATTGGCTTCTTCTATAGCTGCGCCGAGATTTTCACCAATTTCTCTCACTGTTCGTTTTCCATCAATTTGTTGAAGAATGAAGCTGCCGTATTTATCCAACTCCATCTCAGAAGTTTCTGGAATCTTGTAATGAATCTTACGCAAGACTCGTTGAATCCAAGCATTTTGTTCTGTGATGACAAAAACGACACCATCACGTACTTCATAATGCAGGTCTTCTTTGATGCGGTAAACACGTTTTAACAGCTCTTCCGTTTCCGGATTTACAGCTTGCGGCTGTTCTTTAGTCATTGTGTTTCACTTTCTTTACACTTAACAAAGGAACAATGATCGCAACCACTAAGATTGCCAATAGCAAGAATGCAGCACCGTTAGAACCTAGGAATCCTGAAGGCGTTCCTGGAGTGATAATGCCAGTTACTTGTAAAATGATACCGATCAAACCGATGATTGATCCACCAGCGATCAAACCAGATGATAAGCTGACACCTAGAGTGATACGTTCTTCCGCAACTTCTTCTGTTTCTTTTTTGTTTAATACATCAATCAATTGACGGATCAATGCACCAACTAAAATGATAGAAGTGGTTGAAATTGGTAAGTAGAACCCAATTGCGAAGGTCATGATTGGCACTTTCATGAAGTGCAACACGATACCCATTACGATACCGGCGATCACCATGTGCCATGGTAATGAACCAGATGTAATTCCTGATGTCAATGTCGCCATCAAGTTGGCTTGTGGTAAACCAAATGGAGGATTTGACCCAGTGATCGCTAATTGTGGAGCTAAGATAACCATCATACCAGTAACGATTACTACACCGACAACATTAGAAATCAAGAAGTAACGACGGCCTTCTGAAAAGTTTCCGCCCATTACAAACGTTACTTTTTGTGATTGAGAATAACCACCAGCTACAGAAATCGCTAAGACGATAAATGTACCAAACAAGAGTAATTGTTGAGTATTTTCTGCTGATGTCCAGCCCATCATAACGAAGACTAAAGTTAAAATAACCATTGAAGCGATTGTCATACCGGATACTGGTAAGTTTGATGTACCGATTGTACCAGTTAAACGTCCCGCAACAATAACGAATAGGAAGCTTAAAATAATTGATAAAATACCAGCAACAAGTGCCATCGCTACGCTTCCAGTGATCACAAATCCCATAATGATACCCATTACAGCACCTACGATCAATGGCAACATACCGCCGCCTTCTGCTTCGACACCATCTTTACGACCTTTTAGGGTTGCAGAGATTGAGGTAATAATTGTTGGGATCAATTTAATTGCGCCGATCAAACCACCAGAGATCATCATACCAGCACCAATGTATTTCACATAAGAACCAGAGATCACAGCAAAGTTAGACGTACTCAATAATTGAGCAGCATTGTCCCAAACATGTGCGTTGCTATTTGCCATACCCATGAAGTAACCAAGTAAAGGAGCAATCGCGAAGTTTGCTAAGATTGATCCGGCAAACATCAAGACAGAAACATCCATCCCAACGATGAAACCAATACCTGTTAACAATGGGTTCACTTCTGTTTCGAATTTCCATTTATAAAAGCTTTCGTTTACAAAACTAACGACATTATTCATTACACCAAATACAGAACCAGTTAACGCAGTTAAAATACCACCAATACCAAAACCGATTCCCATGTATTTCAATGAATCGCCACCAGTATCTGAAGCCACTAACGTTTCTGAGATAGCCATTGCTTCAGGGTAAACTAATTTACCGTGTTCATTGATCAGCATGTAATCTTGAACGATTGAGAATACGCCGACACCTAACAACACGGCGCCAACTCCGATTCCGACACCTTCGATAAAGTTCACTTTACCGCCGACTAAAATAACGGCTGGTAATACGAAAATCATTCCTGATGCTACAGATTCCCCACCACTTGACATCAATTGCAATAAGTTCTTACCTAAAATTGTTTTAGGCTTTACAAATAGAGCGACTAGCCCAGATCCAATAATTGCTCCTGGAATACCTGCAGCTACTGTCAAACCAGCCTTCATACCTGAATAAGCGGTTGACGCAGCGAATAACGCGGCAAGTAAAATACCTAATACCATAATGATTGGTGAACCTGATTTTTTAGGTTTATCTGCTACATACGGGACATAATCTTTCCCCGCTACTCCACCAAAAGCGTCTTTTGAGAGTTTTTTCATTGTCTTTGAAATTCCTTCCTTACTTTCATTTCCCCATTGAGATGAGGAATCCCGTAAAGACAGGATTCCTGTCTCTCAATACCGACTATTTAACTAAGCGATAAATAGCATCAGCATAAATAGCTGTTGCTTTGAACAAGCTATCAATAGGCATAAATTCATTTGGTTGGTGCATTACGTTTTCTTCACCTGGGAACATTGCGCCGTATGCGACACCACGTTCTAGGATGCGTCCGTAAGTACCCCCGCCGATTGATTCTTCGTGGCCTTCAAGACCAGTATGTTCTTCGTAAACGTCCAATAATGTTTTCACTAATGGATCACTCGCTGGAACATAATGAGGAGTTTTCACGTCACCAATGATCGCGATTGAAACATCTGCAGCTTTAAGAACTTCTTCCATGTTAGACAAGATTGTATCTTTATCAATGCCTTCTGGATGACGAACATTTAAGGTCACTTTTTTGTCGCCTTCTGCACTGTAATCAAATAGGTTCGCTGATGAAGTTGTTTCACCCATTACATCGTGTTTTGTGTAAGCATTTAATTTCTTACCGTTGTAATCTAAGTGCATATATTCAGCGATTGTTTGAATATAGTTAGCGCCATTGCCGTCTAAGTTGTAGTCAGCTAAGAATGCTGCTAAGAAGGTTGCAGAGTTGACACCGAATTTTGGTTCTTGTGCATGGGCACCTTTACCGATAACAGTAATGGTGATTTCGCCGTTGGTTTCAGCAAATTCGCCCTTCACTTCTGATTTTTCGATAAATGCGTCAAACGCCGCCTTCATGTCGGCAACTTTTGCTTCGTCGTTCACTTTAAGAACAGCTGTTGCATCCCCTGGCACCATGTTTGTCCGTAAGCCTGATTTAAAGCTTACTAAATCAAAGTCACCAGCTTCAGCACTTTCTTTAGGCGCGAAAGTCACTTCATAAGATAAGATTCCTTTTTCACCATTGATAATTGGGAATTGAGCATCTGGAGAAAAACCTACTTTAGGCATTTCTTCTACTTCCATATAACGGTGAATCCCTACCCATTCGCTTTCTTCATCAGTACCGAAGATAAAGCGGATTTTTTTAGAGATTGGTAATTCTAAATCTTTGATAATACGCATTGCATAATAAGCAGCGATTGAAGGTCCTTTGTCGTCGGCTGAACCACGCGCATACAATTTTCCATCTTTAATAACTGGTTCAAATGGATCAGTATCCCAGTTATCATCGACAGGAACTACGTCAACATGTCCTAAGAGTCCGAACATTTCTTCTCCGTCACCGTATTCGATATGGCCAGCTACGTTTTCGATATTTTTCGTTACGAAACCATCACGTTCGCCAAATTCCAATACTTTTCGTAAAGCGGCTGCTGGTCCAGGTCCAAGAGGTTCTTCTTTTGTGCCATGTTCCACGTCGCGAATACTGTTGATCCGGATAAGATCGCCTAAGTCTTTCAGTAAATCGTCTTTGCGTGCTTCTACTTCTTTTTGCCAATCAATTGTCATTGTTTAATCCCTGCTTTCTTTTTTTTGTAACAAGTTTAAAACCTGTTAGATTCATTAGAAAGATCATGTCTAAATGTCGATTTCAAATTTTGACAGCTTAGAATAACTTTTTTTAAGACGAATTCACGGTCCTTTTTGAGGATGAACTACGTCAAAACAATCAACGGAAAAGACCGTCCATAAGTATCAAAATGTTATTCTATGATTCCTAATTCCGCAGTTTGTTTCACCTCCCAAGTCAGCATTATACCGTATTTTTATTCATAAGTCATTGTGAAAAAACTATCATTTAATGTAAATAAGACGATTTTCATCAAAAATAAAGTTTTTTCTAAAAAAAATATGTTATCCAAGCAAATCAAAAAAAGAAGTTCGTTTCCTATGACATGACACATTTAAACCCTACAAGAAGTATAACGAAGGCTGTATCCGTTTACAAATTATATTTCATTCATTTAAGCTTGCGGTTTCTCATTTATTTGTTATCTTTCATTAATATTAAGTTTTCGAATAGTTGTGTTAATAACAAAAAAGAGATAGCCTTTTAAAAGACTACCTCTTTTTGAATTCATATTGTATTTTAATCAAAAACTCATAAGAGTGTTTTTTTATTCGTCCTTTGGCTTACTTTTCCAGAGCAGCTTGAGCCAATGTCATTTTCGCTTGTGGAATTCTAAATGGCGAGCATGAAATATAATCGATAGACAAGTTATTTAAGAAGGCAATCGACTTCGGATGAGCTGCTGCTTCACCGCAAATTCCAATCTTCAGCTTTGGATTAACTTGTCTTCCTCGTTCAATAGCCAGCTTCATCAAGGCACCGACACCAGCCTCATCCAGGACTTGGAACGGATCATCTGCGAAAATCCCCGCTTCCATGTATTGATTGATAATTCTTGGTGAATCGTCCCGAGATAAGCCCAAAGCCATCTGCGTTAAATCATTGGTCCCAAAACTGAAGAAATCCGCATGTTTGGCAATTTCATCCGCCACGAAACACGCTCGCGGAATTTCGATCATTGTTCCAATTTGATAATCCACAACTAACTTTTGCTCTTCTAACCCTTTTTGGATGGCCTCTTCGATCGATGCACGTACCCGAGCAAATTCTTGTGCATCAATGGTAAATGGAATCATGATCTCAGGCTTGATCGTAAAATCATTTTCTTTCGTTACTTCGCAAGCCGCTTCAATGATCGCCTCAGCTTGCATTTGATAAATTTCTGGATAAGCCACCCCTAAACGCAAGCCTCGGAAACCGAGCATTGGATTCACCTCGGCTAAATTATCCGTTTTGCGTTTCACTTCATTGTAGGTCTTGCCAAGCTCCTTCGCTACTTCACGGCACTCATCTGCCCCTTTTGGCAAGAACTCATGCAATGGCGGATCAAGCAAGCGAATCGTTGTTGCTTTACCATTGGCTGCTTCGTACATGAATTTGAAATCCTGTTTTTGTACTTTTTTCAAATCCTTCAACACTTCTAAGCGTTCGTCTAAGCTATCCGCCAAAATCAATCGTCGGAATTGCAACAATCGACTCTTTTCAAAAAACATGTGCTCTGTCCGCGCCAAGCCGATTCCGACTGCTCCTAAGGCCATACCAGTTTCGATATCATTTGGCGTTTCAGCATTGGCACGAACCTTAATTTTCGCATGACGCTCCCAAATCTCGTGAAGTTCATCTAAGGCAACCGTATTGGTCACTTCCTCCATTGGGATTTCGCCAAAGTAGATATTTCCGCTGCTGCCATCGACAGACAAGATGGAGCCTTCCTCTATAACCTTATCACCGACAGTCGCTTTATTCTCCTCAAGAACGGTTAACCGTTCACAACCAACAACCGAGCAAATCCCCATTCCGCGAGCAACCACAGCAGCGTGTGAAGTCATCCCACCGCGGCTGGTAATCACTGCCTCACTCACAGCAATTCCTTCAATATCCTCTGGCGAAGTTTCTTCTCTTACTAAGACGACTCGTTCTCCGCGGGCTTTAGCCTCGGTCGCTGCTTCGGCAGTAAAATATGCCGCTCCTGTTGCAGCGCCGGGGCTAGCTGCTAAACCAGATAAGAAGGATTCATGATTCTTCAATTCTTTTTCATCGAAGTTTGGATGCAAAGCCGCCTCCAAATCCTTCGCTTCGATCCGACTAACTAATTCCTTTTCATCAATGATTCCTTCTTTATAGAAATCTAGCAGAATCGTCAACGCCGCTTTAGAAGTACGTTTTCCGCTGCGGGTTTGCAGAATAAACAGTTTTTCCCGTTCAATCGTAAATTCCACATCCTGCATATCATGGTAGTGTTTCTCCAAATTCTCACAAATGCCTTTTAACTGCTGGTATTGCTCAGGCATATCATCAGCTAAGACTTGAATCGGTTTTGGCGTCCGAACACCAGCTACCACATCTTCCCCTTGTGCGTTGATTAAATATTCACCGAATAGACCCGGGTCACCTAAGGAAGGATTGCGTGAAAAGACCACGCCCGTTCCCGAACTGTCCCCAAAGTTTCCAAAAACCATTTCCTGAATATTCACGGCTGTTCCGAGATCGTCACTGATGTCATGAAGACGCCGATAGGTTTTGGCTCGTTGATTGTTCCAGCTGCCGAATACCGCTTCGATCGCTAAATATAATTGTTCAATCGGATCTTGCGGAAATTCTCGCTGCAGCTTTTTGCGATAAATTTCTTTGTACTCGCTTACAATTTGCTTCCAATGATCTGCGGTCAATTCATTATCAAAGGTTAGACCATTCACCTTTTTTAGTGCCGTGATGCGGTGTTCAAAATCATTATTATCCAAGCCCATTACCACATTCCCAAACATCTGTAGCAAACGGCGATAGCAATCATAAGCAAACCGTTCATTCTGACTGTTTTCAGCCAAAGCCGCGACAGTTTGATCATTTAAGCCTAGATTTAAAACCGTATCCATCATTCCCGGCATTGAAAATTTGGAGCCGCTGCGGACAGAAACCAATAATGGATTTTCTAAGTCGCTAAATTTTTTTCCTGTTTTTGCTGATAGTTTTCCGACAGCCTCCATTACTTGATCCTTCATTTCATCAATCAGCTGGTTGCCGTGGTTTAAATAATGTAAGCAGGCTTCTGTTGTTACCGTAAAACCTGTCGGTACCGGCAGCCCTAGTTTTGTCATCTCAGCGAGATTGGCTCCCTTCCCGCCTAATAAATCCTTCTGTTCTTTAGAACCTTCTGAAAATAAATAAACCCAACGATTCATGCGCTTCTCCTCTTAAAAAAGTTTTATTTAACCTAACAACAGTTTAATATGCGGATTATATAAAGTCAATAAGATGTTTATATAATTTAATCATGTACATATACGCACAAAAAAGGATCAGTCCTGATAGAACAGACTGATCCTCATCGTTTTTTTAGTTAGTCTCGGTAGCACAACGCCAATCCCTTTAGAAAATTCCGTGCATACTTATCTCCGCAGGGCTTAAAATTTCGATGCCCCTCTTTTCTTAAAATAGCACCAAGTTCCCCTTTTGAAGGATAAACACCCGCCTCCGCTAAAATATCTAGCATATCCTCGCTAGTCAACGCTAACGCTATTTTCACTTTTTTCAATAAAATATTATTCATGTGTCTGATTTCTGTGCTTTTAGGCTGTGATGGTTGCGCTGCTTTATTTTTCTGTTCACCACGTTTTAAGGTAATAAAACCATTCAAAAAGGTGTCCAGTGTTTTATTATTAATCATTTTCACATAAACATTTTTTTCAAAATCTTCATTCTCCTCAAGCTCATGATCACGTACTTTCGTCAGCATGGCTCTTTCTTCTTCTCTAGAAATCTCCAAACCACCTAATTCAAAAGCTTTTACGATATCCGCATCCTTGATATCCAGTGCATACCGCAAGCGCAACAATAAATCATTATTGTTCATGTTCTTCCTCCGTCGTTCATAACTGATCTACCTACTATAACATAAAGCTCTTTACTTCCAGTACAATAGCTGAATTTCGACAAAAAAATCGGCTAAGAGTGTTGTCTTAACCGATTTTTTATTAGATTAATTGAATTAAGATGAATAATACTGTCAGGATTGCCGGAAGTGCTTGAATCAAATAGATTGATTTCGTCACAGTCTTACCACCATATACACCTACAATTACTACAAATAGATTCAATAGCAGCAGAACCTGCAATCTTACATCTCCTTGAAATAGGAAGACACTCGTTAACAACGCCAATCCTAGACTGCCATTGTATATGCCCATATTTTTCAAGGCAATTTGAGCATTCTTCTGTGTAACAAATTCCATCGGCATTGCAAATGTTTTCGCCTGTTTTTCCGCAGGGGCAAACATTTCCAACCCCATGATTACCAAATGCAAGACTCCAATGATTCCCGATAATAAAACAATAATGAATACCATAGATACTTCCCCTTACTCCTATTAAAGTAATTATTTTTTCTTCCAGAAAAAATTCAGATCAGATATCTACTATAATCATCTTTTTCTTTTTTTCCAATCGAAACGTCTTAGTACTTCTCAATAACAAAGCCATGGCGCGCTAATTGATATGCCTCGCCTTCATGGTAATTCTGAGCAAACAACCGGGTGCCAGCTTTTCCCACCTCAAACATGTCCCCTTCATTAAACGTTGCCACTAAAGTTTTTTCTTTGTATTGGCGCGTCAGTGAAAAGGCCTGCTTCTCATCATCATAGTGCCAAGTCATGGTTCCATAACTAAATACTTCCGAAAATTGCTTCCTCAAAGCAATCAATTGCTTCACAAATGTCTGAAGCTCCTTATCTTGTTCATCCCAAATCATACATCGCCGACAATCCGGATCCATCTCGCCTTCCATACCGACCTCGGTGCCGTAATAGATACAAGGGGTGCCCTTTTGGATAAACATGAAGGTCAAAACCGCCTTCATTAGATCCTTATTGCCTTGACACAAGGTCAAAATACGGGGGGTATCATGAGAATCTAACAAATTGAAAGCCACCTCATTGGTTTGATCGCGGTAAAGCAGCTGTTGACGATTCATGCCAAAAATCATTTGTGAAATTGAAATGGATTGCTCCACAAAAAATGCCTTGATATTGTCTGTAAACGCATAATTCATCACTGCATGAAACTCATCACCCTGCAACCAGCGCTGAGAGGAGTGCCAAATTTCACCCAAAATATACAGATCTTCCTTTTGCTTCAGGACCGCTTGTTGAAACTCTTTCCAAAAATGGTGATCCACCTCATTTGCCACATCGAGTCGCCAGCCATCAATATCAAATTCACGAATCCAATAGGTGGCGATCCCTAGCAAATATTTCTGAACCTCTGGGTTTGCCGTATTTAACTTTGGCATATGCGGGTTAAAATTAAAGGTATCGTACGTCACATTTTTCGCGTTTTCTGAATCAGGTATCGCGGTATAGCTCGGCGGAAATGTCTGGATGTGAAACCAATCGGCGTAGTCAGATTCCTCTCCGCGTAAAATCACATCCTGCCATTGATGAGAGCTCGCTCCAAGGTGATTGAATACCGCATCCAGCATCACTCGGATGCCCCGCTCGTGCGCTTTTTCTACCAATTCACGAAAAAGCTGCTTATCACCAAAATGTGGATCAATTTCATAATAATCAACTGTGTCATATTTATGATTCGAAGGTGAGGTGAAAATTGGGCATAGATACAAGCCGTTTATTCCAAGCTCCACTAAATAATCCAGCTTATCAATGATTCCTTGCAAATCTCCGCCAAAAAAATTCTCGCGAGTGGGTTTCTCGCTCCCCCAGGCCAACGCATTCTCAGGATCATTTGAGGGATCACCATTGTTAAACCGCTCAGGAAAAATTTGATACCAAACCGTTTTCGCGACCCAATCCGGTGTCTTGAAACGATCGATTTCTTGAAAATAAGGCATTCTAAAATAAAGGTTATCATGGAGCAATCGTTGCTTTTCATAGTTAAAAATACCTTGATCCGTGTAAAAGACCTTAGCCCCTGAAAAATCCGTAAGGCAAAATGCATAAGCCAATCGACGATGAGGCGCAGTTACTTCAATCTCCCAATAATCATGGGTATCAGTCGTATACGCTTTGTTCATTGACTGTTGCTGCTGATACCATTTTTCTTCGGCAAACGTGTAAAAATCACCGCTAATCAATCCTACCTTTTTTATTTCATTCCTTGCCGTTTGCAGACGAATCCGCATCAAATCTTTCGTATAAAGAAATGCATATTCGCTTTCGGGACGATGATATATTCCTGCATGATTCATCCCACCACCTCCTTCTTTGCTCTATTGTATCAAAAATGAGGACAACGGCTCCACTTGCAACTCTCTCAAGTGTTCGAACACATTTTTTTCACAAAATTATGCTACTATAATTATAGAAGAAAAATTTTCTTCGCCTCGTATTACGAGGATCACTCCAGGGCGTAGCATGTTTGGGGAAGCGGCTGCGTCCGTATTTTTTTGACAAAGCCAAAAAATTTTGTTTTAATAAATTTATCAAAGACAGAAACGAGGGATCATGCCATTGAAAAACTAAGCGAGTGTTGGAAGCTGCAAAACGATCATCGTTTGACGTATGTCAATAGGGTTCGTGCGCAGATTTTCAGGATTGGCTTAGGATTTCAACGGATGGTCTTTTTTTCATTTTTTCTTCCTGCCTTAGCAGATTAGAAAAATGAACTGCGTACGAAAATAGAAGCATTTTTCGCTTTTTGAAAAATGAATTCTGCTATCATGAGCTAGCTGTTAGTTGCACGGCAAACTCCGCAAAGAGCCTTCAACTCCTATCCTTTCCTGAAAATTGGTTAGGATTTTTTTGTTTTCTTAGAAAAACAAAAAGGGGGAATTTTTTTATGTCTACTATTAAAATTACACATTTAACCTTTGGCTTTGATAAACAAGTCGATTTATTGTTTGAAGATGCCAATTTGACCATCGATAGCAGTTGGAAACTAGGATTAGTCGGCCGCAATGGCCGTGGAAAGACCACCTTACTGCAATTAATTTTGGGAAAATACGCCTATCAAGGAGATATCCAGTTTCCATTGCGGCCAGTTTATTTCCCAGCAACGGTTGATCAAACGGATCAATTAACCTACTATGCCTTACTGGAAGTTGCAGATTTTGAGCTTTGGGAACTGGAACGCGAAATGAATCTGATCCAGTTAGATCCACAAGTATTGTGGCAGCCGTATCAGACCCTTTCCGGAGGTGAGCAAACCAAAGTGCTCTTAGCTCTTCTCTTCACCCAGGAAGAATTCTTTCCGCTAATTGACGAGCCGACAAATCACTTGGACCTTCAAGGACGGCAGCATGTTGCAAACTATTTACAGCACAAAGATGGATTTATCGTCGTCAGCCATGACCGGCAATTTTTAAATCAAGTTACCGATCATACCTTAGCCATCGAAAAAAGCCAATTGGTGCTCTACCAAGGGAATTTTTCGACCTATGAGGAACAAAAAAAATTACGTGACGAATTTGAACTTGCGCAAAATCGCAAAATCAAAAAAGAAGTTGGTCGATTGAAAAAGACGGCCGCTGAAAAAGCTGAATGGTCGCGTTCACGAGAAACCGATAAATATGGTAAACCCTCTGAAAAGGGCAGCGGGGGGATTTTCGATACCGGATTCATTGGTGCACGAGCCGCCCGCACAATGAAACGTTCAAAAACGATTGAACAACGAATGTATGATCAGATCGAAGTAAAAGAAGGCCTTTTGAAGGATTTAGAGGATGTTGATCGTCTCACGATGCATTATTCACCAAGCAGACATGCACAGCTTCTAAAAGTTGAAGAGCTAACGCTCCGTTATCCTGATCAAGAGCCCCTCTTCAACGCTTTATCCTTTGAATTGAAACGTGGCGAAATCACGGCATTGACAGGTCCTAATGGAATCGGAAAATCCAGCGTATTGCATTACCTATTAGGAACTTTTGCAGGTGAAGGGCGTGGAGAACTGCTACGCCCCAACGTAAAAATCAGCTATGTCCGGCAAAACTATGAAAGTAATCGCGGGAATCTGCAGGATTTCGCTGAGGCCAATCAGCTAGATTATTCTATGTTTCTGAATAATCTGCGAAAGCTGGGAATGGAACGAAATGTCTTTCAAAATAAGATCGAAGAAATGAGCATGGGGCAGCGAAAAAAAGTCGAATTGGCAAAATCCCTTGCCCAAGAAGCCGAACTTTACATTTGGGATGAACCGCTAAATTATTTAGATGTCTTCAATCAAAAACAATTAGAGGACCTTTTGCTCCAAATAAAACCAACCATGCTGATCGTAGAACACGATCAAACCTTCTTAAAAAACGTTCACGCCAAACAAATCCCGCTGCATAAATAAAATGACCCGTCCAAACAAAAATTGGACGGGTCATTTTCATATTTTCCATTCTAATAAGGATTCAACCCAGCTGTGCTGAATTTCCCAGATGCCTCCTTGAATATCTTCAAAAGGCAGTTGTTTAGTAGCCTTAATTTCGTCGTCATACTGAAAAAGCTTTTGCCAACTACAGACCAATTCGGTTTTTAAATGCGGATAAAAAGCTGTCGTATAAACATCTCCTTCATAATCCACATTATACCTTTTCAGCTTGTCAGAATATTTTACCTGCTCTTCTTCCGTTCCCAGCAACCGCAAATTCAAGATCCTGTTCCAATCAGACATGCGAAAAAAAACAATCTTCTCAATAGGCACACGAAGTTTAATGAGTCGGGAGTCCGCTGAGTAATCAAGGTATTTAGCATTCAAAAATGTCCAGATCGCCGAATCAGCATCTCTTGGGCGCTCAACGATTTTACTGGCATGTTGACGATACCAGCTATACGCCTGCAAAAAGACATGGGCGGTTTCCCCATATTTCTCTTTTATAAAAGCCGCATCGACAACATGCCTGCCTGATTGGCGCAGCTGATCAACGACTACCTGACTTTGAGAGGTGTAGAGTGTTACTTGGTTATCTGAGTAATCCATTCCTTGCGAATTTCCCATATCGTCCCCACTTTCATCTCACCTAATACGCTTGAATCATCAAAAAGCCGCTCATGACTTTGCTCAATTTTTCGTTTGATATTCGGATAAAAGGGTGTCATAAAGGCAGTAATATCATCAATGCCATATTTTTCCAACATTTTTGTGTGTTCGTTTTGATCCTCAAGATCTTTAGGAATGTACAAATGATTGACAATATTTCCCCATTTAAATAAATCAACCACAATCAGTTGGTTCTCCTCAAGTTCAATTTCTAAAATAGCGTTACCTTCGCTATTTTGAATACTTTCCTCTTTCGTAAGCGATACCCAAATAGGATACTTCACATCTGGAGGCGGCGGCACAAGGCGGGAAGCCGCATGCATATACCATTCATACACACCTAAATAAAGATTGCTGTGCTCCTCCATCTTTTGTTGGATGTATTCTTTTTTCACAATATATCGCCCAGTTTGTTCCAGTACTTGTAAAATATTTTCGTGCTGCTTCGTCCAAACCTTTACTTTTTTTGTCATAGTTCCTCCAAAAGTCAGAAACAAGCAAACGTCTCTATTTTCTTAACAATCCAAGCAAAAATTCTGTTCTTCCTCTGGCAGCGTAGCTCTCACATAATTTTGGATGTGATTATGAAATTCTCTTACTACTGTAGGTAACTGATTTTTCTTCAAAACATCCACAAAAACAAGATGCTCTTCTGATTTCTTTTCAAGAATTCCCAATGACGAAAGATCTTCATTCATTGCGATTAATAGTTGATAGAACAAGCTTTCCAAAATTTGAGCTCTTCGTACACTGCCCGATAATTGCCAAAGATATCTATGAAAAGAAAGATCTAACGTATTCAATAAAAAGACTTTATCCTCTTCAGTGCGGCAACGATTCTCGCCATCTTTCATCTCCGTCGCAATCTCTGTCAATTGTTGAAAATCCTCTTCCTTAATCATTTGATTGCGCAATATTTTTCGTAAAATCTGCGTTTCCAATGAGGTTCGAATTTCAAATACTTCCATTATTTCCGCCGGTTCCATTTCAATCACATGATTCCCCTTACGAGGAGAAAACGTGATGAGTCCTTGCTCGTTCAATATCCGCATAGCTTCTCTTACCGGAGCCCGGCTAATATTAAAATGATTCGAAATATCTGTCTCGATTAAACGATCGCCGCCTTTTAACGTACCTGACAAGATTCTATTTTTTACATACGACACTACCATGTCGCTTAAACTTTGTTTTTCGTATCTAGGCATAATATCCATAAATAAATCAGCATCCTTTCAGATATACGTCACTAATTATATCAGAAAGCCTTTGCTAAGTCTCTTGTCGTTCGGCATTTGACCATTTCAACCGTTCCCATATCGCTGATTTCCTCGTGGATAGATTGGATTTAGCAGAAACACTTTATTGTGTTTTCATTCACATGGATGTGTAATTCAACTATGCTTTTCCAATTGAGAGGAAGCCGTTTATTCATCCGGTATTTTCTTTTCTTCCATTAAGGCCTTGAATAAACATACGGCGCATAGCAGCATGATTACTGTCAGCGGCAATGCCGCTACAATTGAACAAGTTTGTAAGGCATCCAATCCGCCAGTCATCAATAAAACCAATGCTAAAAGTGCTTGGATCACGCCCCACAGGATTTTTTTATCATTTCCCGGATTCAAATCCCCTTCTGATGAAAACATCGATAAAACAAAAATTCCAGAATTAGCTGAAGTGATAAAAAACGTACACAGAAGACAGATAGCAATAATCGAAAAGAACATTCCCAGCGGATATTCTCCGAAGACAACAAAGAGGGCTGTTTCGGTAACTTCCTTGGCTTTGTTAATAATCCCCATATCCAGGTTGAGTCCTAAACTGCCAAACACCGAGAACCAAATGAAAGAAACCATTGAAGGAGCAATCATCACTCCTAAGACAAACTCTTTAATCGTTCTTCCTTTGGAAATTCGGGCAATAAAGGTTCCAACAAAGGGTCCCCAAGCAATCCACCATGACCAATAAAAGATCGTCCACGAGCCAAGCCACGAATTATCTCCAAACGGGTTAATCGAAAAGCTTTCTGACACGATGTTATTGATATAGCCGCCAAAAGAATTAGTAAAGATGTTTAGCGTCATAATTTTCGGACCAATTAAGAAGGCACCCACAAGGATAGCGATCGCTAAATAAAGATTGATATCCGATAGCAGTTTGATTCCTTTATCAATCCCGCTTACCGCAGTCCACGTATAAATAATAGTCAGTCCTACGATGATGATGATCTGGACAAGACGCGTGGTGGGAATATCAAATAAATAATTCAGCCCCGAGTTAATCTGCAGGGTTCCTTGTCCAAGAGATGTGGCTATTCCAGCAACCGTCGCAAAGACTGCACAAATATCAATGATTTTTCCAATCGGTCCTCTCACGCCTTCTTCACCTAAAATCGGCAAGAAAATACTGCTGATCAACCCAGGCGTTTTTTTCCTGAATTGAAAATAGGCCAATGCCATTCCGATGATCGAGTAGGCTGCCCAAGGATGAAATCCCCAATGTAAAAAGGATTTCTGCATGGCTAAATCCGCAGCCTTTTCAGTCCCGCCAAACGTCGTAAAATGATTCAACGGCTCGGCCACTCCCCAGAATACCAAGCCAATCCCCATACCTGCACCAAAAAGCATCGCAAACCATGATTTGTTGCTGTACTCAGGAACGGAGTCATCTGGCCCTAACTTAATTTTTCCAAAGCGACTAAAAGCAATAAGTAACGAGAAAACGACAAAAACAAACATGGCAATCAAATAAAACCAACCAAATGTATCCACTAAAAAAGCTTTCGTGCTATTCATCGCTTGTGCAAAGGGATCTGGTGCAATCAGCCCAATCAATACGATGATGCCCGTAATCAAAAGAGAAACATAAAAAACTACATTTTTTTTCATCTAAACGTCTCCTCTTCAAAGTTTTTTTATCGGACGAGCCGTTGCTTAACAGCTCGTCATTATTCTTACAATTAAACTTTTACTTCAAAGAGTCGCGGTTCTTCTATTTCAGTGGTTAACGCATCTAATGCAACCCCTACACGATGGTAGCGCAGTTTATGCTGGACTTCCTTCGGTGTAGCAGGATCTCCTAATGGATATGGAATTGATATCGTTGGTACGATCCGGTTCACACCCACTGTACGAGCAACAGGAATCAGGTTCGCCATCTGAACGATCGTGATCCCAGCTTTTTCAATTTCTCTGGTCATCGTTGCACCGCAACGAGTACAGGTTCCTCAGGTGGAGGTTAATATAACTGCCTGAACACCGTCATCAACCAATTCTTTTGCAATCTCTTGCCCCATCCGGGTTGCTTCTGCTTGTGTGGTTCCAGTTCCCACCGTGGCGTAGAAATATGGATATACCCCGCCGATTTTTCCTTCCTTAGCATATTCCTTCATGACATCTAACGGCAGAACCACGTTTGGATCATCGTTGGCTGCTGCTGGGTCAAAACCAGCATGGATCGTCATGAACTCACCCTTCTTCAGCTCGTCCATCTCATCTACATTGTATTTGCCCCATTTAGTCGCCGATGCAGATTGAATCCGGTCAGGATTTCCTACTGGAACGATCCCGCCAGAAGTCACTAAAGCAACTTTCATTTTTGCCAGTTTTTCCGCTGGGATGGCTGGCGCAATTGGTGCCCGTTCTGATTTAGGAATGATCAACTCAGATTGATAGTCTTCTCCGCTGACTTTTTTCAACAGCATATCGATTACTCGGTCTGTCGCTGGTACAGGCGGATCTAACCAAATTTGATCACGAATACCCCGGCCAAAGTACCCTTCTTCGGCTGCTGAATGTAACTTTTCGCCATACAACAAACGCAACGCAAAAGCGGACATTTTCGCAACATCTTTACGCATCGCAGCTGCACTAGCCCCGCCTTTGAAAATGTACATTTCCTTCCGATACATTTCCACACCGGGATTTTCCTCATTCATTGAGGTGATTGCTGGAACGCCAAATTTCTTTTGAACAGCCGAACAAATATGCCCACAAGCCGCACCATAACGTCCTGCTCGAAATGCTGGTCCGGCAAAGAAAATATCAAAATCTTTGTCGTCTAAAAATTCAAGAATACGTTTGATCGCTTCATCCGTTTCCGATCCCATGAAATTGTCGCCACAAATAATTGTGTGCGTGATTTCGATCTCATCTTTCAAAGCCTTGGCATAAGCCATCCCAGGTCCGACGATACCTTCTCTAATTTCCGGCTCATGACCAGCGAATTCTTCACCGCCAATCTGCCCAAAAAACTGATTGATATATAAAATCGCTTTCATTTTTTCCCTCCTAGTTCTTTCTATTTGAATTCTTTTTGGAAAAACGCTTCATTTTGATTCTTCCGTTCATTTCAAAATATCAAATGAAAAATTTAGAATTCAACCATGGTCTTTGTGGACCAGCCAACTACCTGGTCGCCACAGAACATCGCATTGTTTTCCATAATAATCGACCCATCTGGTTTTACTGAAGCCCCAAGAATTTCATCATTTGACCAGCCGCCGGAAAGACCATCACGCGCCAAGGCCTCTAACTCACCTAAAACCGTTTTCATCGGTGGTAGTTCAATTAAGGTAGAAACATTCCCCGTCGAGACAATCGCATCACATTTCTCATCCATTGAAACAAGCGGTTGACTGGCGCCATCACGCCCCGTACATTCATTGGTCAAGCCGACCGTTTTTACACCTGCATCCTCCAAAGCTACATAGCATGCAGTGAAATCAGCATCTGGGTTACCGTAGCCTTCTTCAGCCACCACCGCACTATCAGCGCCTAGACTTTTCGCCATTTGTGCCACGAATATCGCTGCCCGTTCCTTTTGCTCCAAAGCAACATTCAAATTTGACATGATGATTCCCAGGAAATTGATAGTCTTCCCGTGCTCCTCGTATAGTCGCTTAATCATTGGAAAATTTTGAAAATCATACGTTGACCACTTGGACGAACAAGGCATAAAGGAACCAGAAATCATTGCCCCATCCAAGACTTCATTGGGATGCATAAAGGTTGGCAGCATCAAGTTGCAATCCCAGCCATAATTTAAATCGTTATAGCCTGAATCCTCCATTTGGGATTGCGGTTGCAAGACAAAGACGACGCTTGGCAGCTTGTTGACCGCTTCACTGCGTTTAGTCACAGGCTCTAATTCATAGGTTTCCACTTCATCTGATTTCAAGCCTTTGGTAACTGCTCCGATATATTCGGCAAGACGCATTCCTGCCCAACGCAAGGCATGATTTTTCTTTTGCTGCTCATGCCATTCGAATTCCTCATCGGTATCCGCTACCAATACAACATTTTTAAGTTGAGAATAATAGGTATATTTTGCCCCTTCTCCACTCATGTCTACTAATCCATCTTGGAAGCCGCCCCAATGTTGCCCCACCACTAAGACACTCATATCCTTTAGTGCATGGATCACACCGTTGCCTGCCTGCATTAATTTTCCAGTCACTCCTGGAAAAACAGGTCCGCCTCCGACCCGATAACGGGGTTCAATTGCTTCCTTCACAGGAACCAACCGAACTTCGTCTCCGGGTTTAACGATATGCAGTTCCGCTTCAGTAATGTGTTCATCTTCAAAAACCACGTCTAACGCTTCTTTTTTATTAATCGTCAAGATTCCATCGGCATATGCTGTTTTTTCACCGAATTGAATATCCTTGACGTGAAAATTTGCGATATCTAATTTCATTTACTTGCTCCTTTCGCCTTTTACGGAAATCATTTTCTCTAAAAAAAACGACTCCTATCCTCTAGCAAATTGTCATTACCTGCTAAATTAGAAATAACAACAGGTCTGCTTAAATCAGTTTGACTGTTTCTGTATCGAATAAACTTCTGATACGTTACATAAAAATCATTAGTCCATTGGATCAGCTTCCGATATAGCCAGCAGCAGCTAAACAAGTCTTCGCTTCAGATAAGCGTTTTTCTGCGATCATCACAACTGGACCAGTACACCCCATACCGCTCTCAGCGTAAATTCCTTGCTTCCATAAATGCTGGACAGCCTCCTCTAAATCCAAAATTTCAACGCCATGAATCTCTTCAGTCACGATTTCCTTATCGGGCTGCGTAACTTCTTCATGTGCTATTTCTTTTTGTGGTTGAGCTTCTTTCAGCAAGGTATCCAAAGAGGCTTCCTTCAATTTCGCAAATTCTGCTGCCTGAACCTGCTTGAAGTTTCCTCGAATTAACTCGTCGGCGAATTCAATCGCACCGCTCACAACAGGGGCACCTGACGCACGGGAGACGATCATAATCAGTTGATCCATTCCTTCTCCGACACCGGGGCCATAACCAAAGCCTAAAGATTCATAGTTTCCACCAGTGCTATAAGAAGAAAAGATCTTTTGCAGGATATTTCCTGTCAAGGAATCAATCACCATGACATCACAGGTTCCTGCAAGGACATCGTTGCCCCGCATCACTGCTCCGCCATCACTGCGATTCGATTTCGCAAAGTGGATCGGATAACCATTCTCCGCCAGCCGTTTTAACGTGATTTCTGCTTGACGGGCACCATCAATGTTCAATAATCCGATGGTCGGTTCCGCGATTCCACAGGCTTTTGCGGTGATGATCCCGTACAAAGCATTCCGTACCAATGCTTCTACTCGAGTTAGTGCCGAGGTACCCGTTGTTGTTGCTAGATACATATGTTTCCCTTTTGCAGGAGTAAGCACTCTGCCAACTGTAGAAACACCGATTGGAAACGGGTAGTGCATTGTCACTCCAGCATCAGCCGTTCCCTTAGCCAAAAGTTCCTCCAACTTCTGATGCCCTTCATCTGCATCCGAAACCAAGAAGCTTTCAATTCCAGAATAGACGATTTTCTGTGTGCCAATAACTTTTACGGAAATTCCTTTGTCAGCAGCCATTTTTGCCGCTTCGATCAGCTCTGATTCGTCATGCTCGCTTCCCAAGGCAGTCAAAGCCACTGTTGAGGAAACTCCGCGACCAGTCTCCAACGTGTTCGCAAGACCGTGAAATACATCCGCAATTATTTGTTTGGTTTCTCTTTCGGCCATAGGATCACTCCTCTAGCTTTCCATCAAGATGGCTGGCGAAGTCTCGGAGAGCTTCCGCAATCAATTGCTTAATTTGATCTTCGGAAACAGTTTCCTCCTGTTTCCCGCTATTTTTTTGCAGCACAAATGAAATGCCATCAAACAAATTCGTCATTCGACCTAAGAAGAGACTGCCTTTTCCGACAAACATTGCTCGATTGACCTTACCAGCCATAATGTCGTTTCGCCCGAAGCCAAGATAAGGGATACCAGATGGAATATGTCCTTGAGTCGGCGCCCATCCCACCATTCCATGCTGCTTCACGAAATTAGCCAATTCGGATTTTTCAATCTGTTTTTTCATTACTGCTAGCGCACCGATCATCTTGTAATTTGCTTCAGGAACGTTTCCTGCTCCCGCTGGCTTAGTGATATCTGGATTTTGCATCTCAACGGAATATTTATCGATATCTGTTAGCTTCAATCCAGCTTTTTCCAATGGGATGCTGGTCAGTGAAGAGATCACCTTTTGCGGTGATGCCCCTGTGCCGACCGTATGCCGCCCAACAATATCGATATTCAATTCTGGACTAACTCCATCATTTTCAGAGATCAAGACTGCAAAACTAGCCACACAATCTTCTAAAATCGGTAGCCCTTTGTTCAAATGATCTTTCCCATTCATGCCAAGCTTTGCAGTCGAACCGCCGGCAGCCACAATGACATTTTTGAAGACGCCGGATTTCACTAATGACGCCGCTTGAATCAAAGCGTGCGTCGGTCCAGCACAAAAACCGCGAACATCGCTGCCGGTCGCATTTTCCAACCCAGCCATTTCCGCCGCTGCCTTCGCAAAATTCCCGCCGCCGCGTTGATTCATATCCCCGCAGGCTTCTTCTGAACATTCGAGCACATAGTCAATGTCATTTTTTTCGATACCCGTTTGCTGTAACAACTGTAAGATCGCAATCGTACAGGATGCTTTTGAAACAAGATTTTCAAAAATGACATGAGCAAATAAGCTATCATCTAGATTATGAGCGGCTTTTACACAGCCTACGACATCGCCTTTAAAATAAATCGGTTCAGCCTGTTCATTTTCGATGAAGCCTATGATTTCTTCTGAGGATACTTCCTCTGAAAGCTTTGCTAAAATTTTTTCATCCAATAATGGATGCTGATCTAATTTATCTTTTACTGTTTTACTAAATTCATCGTTCAATTTGACCAAATCAAACACATCGACATATTTCATCATGCCGATAAACTCGTCTTCAGGCATGATCTCCCCAAAAACACCTTGGCGTTTGTTCTCAGCTTTTTTATCGTACCAAGGGGTCTCGATTGTTTCGAGTTCTTCTGGTGTCATGTTTCCGATATAGACTTGATTCGGTGGATAAGTAACACAAGTTTCGTAATCACGTAGATGGTTGCTTATTTCCTCCAAGTATTCTGAATCAGGATCAATTTTTCTTTGAAGTGTTTGAGTAGTGCCGTTGTGGACTACCATATCTGGGGTATGTGCAAGAAAATAGCTCGACCCTTTCAATACGCTATACATAGAAACATCCTTTCTTTTCAAAATTGTGGGATGATGCTGAACAGGCTAGTGTCCAGCATCATCAAAAAAGCTGCACATTGAACCTATTCACTTACTTGACTTCGAATTGAAGTCATTTCGTCGACGATATCGTCAACGTCTAGTACCATTTCCATCATGCCAACTTGTTCCTCATACAGCTCAGAGTCGATCGCTTCTTTCATTTCTGGTTCCACGATATGATATACGTCAAGTCCTAACTGGACTCCCGCTAATGGACCGGCATACGTAGGGTCTCCCAAAGTTACAGTCTCAGCTGCTAAACCAGCAGCTTCACCTTCCGCCGCACCAAGAACAACAACAATATTCTCAGCACCGAATTCCTCTGTAAATTCTTTTACCCTCTTTTGATTTTCCAGATCCATTGCGCCCGCGGCCGTTCAGACAAAGCATTCTGTGGATGAGAATACTACATCTGCGCCTAATGGTTTCACACATTCTTCAATGGCTTGACCAGGAACGCCGTCTCTGTCGCCGAGGATGATAACCTTTTTGTCTTTCAGCAACATATTGATTCCTCCTTGTTTTTTATTATTTAAACGAGTTTCCTCGTTAAATATACTTTTGAATCATTGCCTCTACATTCTCTGGTGTCGCGTCGTCCTTCACCAATTCCTCGATCTTCTCACCGTCTTGATAAATGGCGATGACGGGTATCCCGAGAATTTTTTGTCCAATCGCTACTCTTCTAGCTTTTGCAGTATCTAGTTTTGCGAAAGGAATTTTCCCACTGTATTTATCAGCGAATTCTTCAATGCTGGGCATCAATGCCTGACACGGTTCGCAGGTTTCAGAGAAAAAGTCTACCAGCATTGTTCCTTCGCTTTGAATAACTTCCTCTTCAAAATTCTTCTTATTTAGAACTTTCATCTTTTCACTACTCCTTATTCAGATTAATGTATTCATTTTTTTTAGAAAAAATGAATTTGATTGTCATGCCGTATATCATTCTGTTAATCTTGCTAAAGCAAGAAACAGAACTGAAATCCTTATTCAGATTAATGTATTCATTTTTCCCAGAGAAAAATGAATTTGAACCACACTTCAAGAAAAATGCTAATGATGCAAATACTTTTCGACTGCGACAGCCGCTGTACAGCCATCACCGCTGGCAGTAACAACCTGACGAACATTTTTCACTCGAACATCTCCCGCCGCATATACGCCTGGAACATTTGTCGCCATTTTTTCATCGGTTTTAATGTAGCCGTTCTCCATTTCTACGACGTTTTCGAAAATTTTCGACTGTGGTAAATAGCCGATAAAACTGAACACACCGATCAAACCGTCTTCTTCGTCAGCTTCGAAGCGCGTTGTTTCATTTGTTTCGGTGTTCCGGATCGTGATTGCTTCAACGATACCGTCACCTTCAAGACTTTCCACGACAGAATTGTAAACATAGTGAACTTTCTCGTTCGCCATTATTTGCTCAATTGCAATGGCATCTGCCGTTAACTCTGCTAGATTCTGAATGATCGTCACTTTTCGGGCAAAGGTCGATAAGAACATGGCTTCTTCCACTGCTGAGTTTCCGCCGCCGATCACAAAAACTTCCATGTCCTCGAAAAAGGCTGCATCACAAGTTGCACAGTAAGAAAGACCTTTTCCCATAAACTCCTTCTCATTTGCACAACCAATTGGACGTGGAAATGCCCCCGAGGCGATGATAACTGAGCGTCCCTGATACTCTTCTTTTTTACCTTTAAGGATTTTCACGTCACTAGATAAATCTACTTCAACGATCGTGTCTGCAGCTCGCTCAACCCCAAAAGAGGCCACCTGTTCAGACATCCGTTTGATCAACGAACGACCAGATTCTTTTTCGAGACTCCCCGGATAATTTTCAATCTCAGAGGTCAAAATGATCTGTCCGCCATCCTTTCCTTTTTCAATTAATAACGTTTTTAGTCTTGCCCGACCGGCATAAATTGCGGCTGACAAACCAGCGGGGCCTGCACCGATGATAATTACGTCATACACTTGCATACCTATCCTCCATCCCTTTCTTTATAAAATACGATGTTTAGCCATCGTGATTTTCAATAAAACAACTCTTTTTTGATAGCGCTTGCTTTTTGTTGCATTGCATAAGAGCTTGAACAAACAGTTGGCATGTGATTGATTGATCAATATTTTTTTTCGGAATATTACTTGTATTTTTTAAAATTCCCCAATCCACTATTAGTCGATTGTCGACAAACGACTAATTATCTCAACCACATTCTACCAGCATTGACAGAACGTTGCAATCCATTTTCTACTCAATTTCTTCGTTATTTATCTTAAAAAATAATATTACAGCTGTTCTTTTTAAACAATGACACTTCTAGATTTGAATAATTCGTTATCATTAATCTGCTAAATTAGTTATCTTTTTCACTTTAATTAAATCAAGGATTTTACCTTCCAACTTCTCCCTCATTAAACTGATAGAATCCTCTACTTCATTTTGAGCAATTGCACGCCTTCTTTAACGCTAGCTATAAACTTTGCTTTTTGTTTTCTTATATGTAACCAACTGTTTTTTATTAACAGAAGCCTTTTCCTGTTATTAGAAATTCAACAAACAACAAAAAACCAGAGAAAAAATTTCTCTGGTTTAAAAATTATTTTATTCATTTATCCAAAAGCTTGTTCTGTTCGTGAAATGATCTCATCCTGTAAGGCTTTTTCCAAATTGTTAAAGTAATCGCTGTAACCAGCTACGCGCACGATCAAATTTTCATACTCTTTCGGATGTTTTTGTGCTTTCAGCAGCGTTTCACGATCAATTACGTTGAACTGAATATGATGCCCGTCTAATGCAAAGTAACTGCGTACAAGTGAAGCCATATTAGTGATACCAGCTTCTCCGGCTACCACACTCGGGGTAAATTTCTGATTCAGTAAAGCCCCACCGGTTTTTGTTTGATCAATTTTCGACGCTGATTTGATCACCGCAGTCGGACCGTTGCGATCCGCCCCTTTTTCTGGAGAAATTCCGTCCGGCAATGGAATCCCTTTATGACGCCCGTTTGGTGAAGCTTCCATGACTTGACCAAAGTAAACGTGACAAGTCGTTGGTAAAAATTCCACGACTGTTTTCGATCCTTTCGGTGTTGGGCGACCTGCGATTACCTCTTGTAGGGAAGCAGCCACATCCCGCAGCAACGTATCGGCGTATTCATCATCATTTCCGTATTTAGGAGTTTCGTTATAAACTCGATCATAGATTTCGTCATAATTTTCAAAATCTGCTTCACAGGCAGCCAATAGTTCCTGCATGGTCATCGTTTTTTCTTCAAAAACATTGTGCTTGATCGCTGCTAAGGAATCGGTAATCGTCGCAATACCGACACATTGGATATAGCTGGTATTATAGCGTGCGCCTCCTGCATTGTAGTCTTTCCCAACTTTAATACAATCATCCGACATCACAGAGAGCAGCGGTACCGGCATGAACTCCATATACATCCGTTCGATCATGTTGTTGCCTGCGACCTTCACATCAACTACGTATTGCAGTTCCTTATGAAAAGCTTCAAAAACTTCTTCATAAGTCTCCATCTTAGTAAAGTCGCCTACATCGATTCCGACTTGTTTGTCTGTGTAATGATCGTAGCCACGATTCATAGCCAGTTCAAATACTTTCGGGATATTCAAGTAACCAGTAAGCACATAGGCTTCTTTTCCGGCTACACCGACCTCGACACAGCCCGAACAAATCCCGCTTTCTCTAGCATCATCGACCGATTTTCCTAGATAGCTCAGCTCTGCCAAGATTGCTT
Organism: Enterococcus sp. DIV0756; assembly: GCF_051710745.1. Taxonomy (NCBI): domain Bacteria; kingdom Bacillati; phylum Bacillota; class Bacilli; order Lactobacillales; family Enterococcaceae; genus Enterococcus; species Enterococcus sp. DIV0756. Next base: position 362,159 of record NZ_JBIOLF010000002.1, read on the forward strand.
CGGAGTTATACATTGCCGGCTGCCCCCAGCCTTTACGAGAGACCTTCAAGGCTTCACGTAGGAATTTTTCAGGGGATTTACGAGAAATTTGTACGTTTGAGCTTGGCTGCAGCAGCTTCATTTCATCCATAACTTCCAGAATCAAATAGCTGACATCACTGACTCCGCTTGTTCCGTCTGGACGCAAAGCCCCCGTATTCAAATTGCAGAAATCCGTATAGGTCGCACTTTCTTTTAAAGTAATTCCTACTTTCGGTGGTGCGGGCTGATTATTAAATTGAATCCATAGATTTTCTAAAAGCTCCCGCGCTTCCTCACGAGTTAAGCGGCCTTCCTCGATATCCTTTTCATAAAACGGCTCTAAATGCTGATCCAATTTACCTGGAGAATACGCATCCCAGTTGTTCATTTCCACCGTTACACCAATATGCGTGAACCAATACATTTGAATCGCTTGACGGAAGGTTCGTGGTGCATGCTCTGGTACTACGTCACAGACTTCCGCTAAATCTAACAATTCCTGTTTCCATTGCGGATCTGTTTCCGTTTCAGCTAGATCACGGCATTGTTGCGCATAGCGCTTGCCGTAGATGATCATTCCTTCGCAGACTAGCTTCATGCCCTTTAGTTCTTCTCGTTTATTTAACGCTTCCATATCATTGTTATAGTCTAAATTATCGATTTCTTGTTGAATTTCTGCTTTAAAATCAGCAAAGCCCTTTTGATACATTTTTCCATCAGCCACCGTATGACCAGGACCGCGCTGCATTAGAAATTCGGTATACAAGCCGGCATCGAATAATAAATGCCATTCTTCTGGCAGCAGGCGATTCATTCGCGTCATCATGGCACGATCATGCCAATAAGGAATAATGACTTCTTCTTGAACGCGACGATCTTCCTCACTCACACGGAAAAATACTTTCTCGCGATTGTTCATGTTGTCAAAGTCTTCTAAAGTATGACAGCATAATTCTGGGAATGTTGGAGCTGCCCAAGGTTTATCTCCTTTTTCACCAAGAACCAATGACCCTTTTTCAATATAATTGGTTCGATTCTCCATAATGTACTTAAAGGCTTTCCCTCGTAAAACAGGTGCAGAAACTTTCCCCTCCCATTTTTTGTAGGCCTCAGTCAAAAGGACGGCTCGTTCCATCGAAATACTCGGTGTGCATTCCTTGTCGCTAATTTCCCGTAATCGTTTGATCCGCTCCGTACTGCCCCTTCTGGTTGGTTCTAATGTTAATTCCGCCATTGATCTTCCTCCTATTTTATGTGTTAAGTTGTTTGCTTCTTATCCGCCAATTGATACCTGATACCCTGCATCTTGATAAATTTTTTGTACTCGTTCCACTTTTTCGTCAGACGGCTTGATAAAATTCTGCGTACATACTCGTTTCAGTCGCTCATATTTATCTCGACCGAAATCATGATACGGCAGCAGCGATATTTCACTCACATGAATTTTTTCTTTTACCAGCCAGTCAATAACTTCCTCTGCATCCAATTCCTCTGCGTTAATTTCATCCAATAAAATTAACCGAAGATTGATTTCAGCTTGCTGCTCTGATAAAAATCGTAAATTCTCCAACACCAATTGATTGCCTACACCTGTATAAAGTTGGTGATTATGTGAATCTATGAACTTTAAATCGTATAAAAATAAATCTGCATAAGGAAGAATTCGTCGATAATTTTCAGTCGGCGCGACTCCGCAGGTATCGATCGCGACAGTAATCCCTAATCGTTGGCACTCCCTCGCTAATTCCACCACATAATCCATATTTTGCGCCATCACTTCGCCACCAGAAAATGTCACACCACCACCTGATTGATCATAAAAAATTTGATCCGCCTGAATTTTCTTGACGAGCTCTCGCACAGAATAGTCCTTGCCGATCAGCTCTTCCTTGCCATATTTATTTAACATGATCTCTGGTGCAAATACTTGGCTTTCAGGATTGTGACACCATTCACATCTGATGGGACACCCTTTGAAAAAAATCGTCGTACGAATCCCCGGCCCATCATGGGTCGAAAACTTTTGAATATTGAAAATCGTCGGTTTTTTCACGTGCTTCCCTCCCGTCCTTAATTATAAAGGGCAATAGATATAAATGCAAACGCTTTATTCATAATGATGAATTTTTTATTTTATTTTTCGTGAATTTTTTCATTTTAATGATGGTTAGAAATTTACTCTTTTTTCGGGTATACTAAAAATAATTAATTATGTAAGGGGTTTACAGATGAATATTGGGGAAAAAGTGAAAAATTTGCGTAACGAGCGAGGGATGACCCTTAAACAGCTATCTGAAGCCACGGGTTTGTCAACCGGCTTCCTATCACAATTCGAACGGGGAATTACGACAATCGCCGTTGAACATTTATCGAACATCGCAGATTTATTTAAAGTAAAAATCAATTACTTCTTTGAAGAAGAACCAGAAATCGAACCGATTGTTCGCGGGTACGACCAGCCGGTGATCCACAAATTAAACAACATGATTTACAAGCAGTTAAGCCGCACGCCGCAGGATAAAAAGATCGCACCGAAAATGATCGAGATCATGCCTCATGAAAAGCGTGAATTGCCGACCACCTATCCGCATCAAGGAGAAGAGTTCGTGTATGTTTTAGAAGGAATCTTGACATTGGTGATCGAAGAAAAGACATACCAACTTTATCCTGGCGACTCTGCACACTATTTTTCGACAATCGATCACAATTGGGACAATCAGACCAGCAATGTCGTCAAATTTATCGTGGTCCATTATCCAAATGACTATTAAAAAGCGCTCGATCAAAAAATGATCGAACGCTTTTTACCTTTTTACCTTTTTACTTAGTAGCATAAATTCCAAAGTTCATATCTCTAATGAAGACAGATTGAGCTTTTTCCATTTCCCGCATCAATTTTTCTTCACTAATCTCATCCAGTTCTTCCTTTGTTGCCACTTCAGCTTGAATGATGCGCTTTTCCATGACCTTTGATAACCAAGCCAAATCACTCCCCGTTTCAATGGTCTGTAAAACAGCTTCTGATCGAACCTCCTGTATCTGGAGACCCGCCTGCAAAAACAATGTATACAACTCAGAACCAATATGAATATTTCCCTGTTCTTTAGCAACCGTCTCCCATACCCACTGTTGCACTTTCTTATGTAATGGAAATTTCTCAATCAGCTCTCCCGCACCAATAGCATCACTCTCTTGAAAAACGATCCGACCACCCGGCTTTAAGCAAGTGATTAAAGCCTTGATCGCCTGAAAAGGATCTGGCAGATACATCAATATACGGCGGCCAATGATCGCATCAAAGGTTCCCAATTCAGATGCTGCATCAGCGATATCCATAGTAAAAAATCGAGTATGCTGGTAGTCTCTTTCAGTCGCAATATTTTGTGCCGCCGAAATCAACTCTTCATTAATATCGATTCCCACAATTTCACTTGTGTCCCCTAAAATCTCCTGCATTAAGAAACTAACTTCGCCGGCACCACATCCGACATCTAAAATTCTCATACCTGCTTCGATTCCTGAATCTAAAAATAATTTGCGGGTAAACGCGTTTCGATCATTCATTTTTTAAATCCTTTCTATCTAATAACTTTACTAATAATTTTTCAAAAACTGTTTCTAAGCGCTCTTGTGCTTTTGAGAATAATTCTGAATCATATCTTGTTAGCACCTCTTCACCGAAAGAACGATCCTCAATGTACTGATTATAGCGAATTTCCAGCTGCAGTGTCTCAATTTTGGGCAGTTCGCTAAAGTGACGAGTAATAAACCCTCCACGAAATGGATGATTATTTGAAACACTATAGCCTGCTTCTTCCAATAAAAATGTTAACAGTTTTCGCAGTTTTGTACTAGAAGTTTGATCCAGTTGGTTTCCGATCACAAAATCAGCCGGTGTATTTTTGTCACCATTGGGATATTCAGCAAAGCTATGCAAATCAATTAAATAGACTTTTCCGAATCGGCTCTTTTTGGCATCGATTAATCTCTGCAATGCTTGGTGGTAGGGCCAATAATAGTTTTCTAGGCGTTCAGTAATAATATCTGATGACAGCTTTTCTGTATACAAGGCTTTTCCAAAGGTATTTTGCTGATAAATCACCGTCTCTTGATAATTTGTCCCGACCATTTGACTTTCACGATTCGGATCAGCCACATAGCGACTCACGCGATTTTCGATTACCGTACAGCCCTTCGCAATTAGAAAGTCGTAGAGCTCTGGTAAAAACCAATCTGTATTCGCTAAAACCACATCTTTCTGTAAACTTGAGCGCATTTCCTCTGGAATCCATGTGCCGCTATGTGGCAAACTGATAACTATTGGATAAGTATGTTTTTCTTCATTATAAGTGTTAAATGGCTTCATTGGTTTCCTGCCCTCCGATCATTTTTCCTTTGATTATACTCCTGTATCCTCCTAAAGAGATATAAAAAAACTGACAAAGAGATTATCCTTGTCAGTCTGTATATTATTGTTTTTCTAATGTAGTCAGACGTTTATAAACATCAATTAATTCTTGCGTTAAGCCTAAATAGGAAATAGCATTCATTAAGTGATCTTGACTGTGCACCATCAACAATGTCACTTCTGAGTTATTTCCACTAGCTTCTGCAGTCAGCAAGCTCGTTTGCGTGTTATGCGCCTCGACTAGTGCCTCGTTAGCTGCTTTCATTCGCGCTTCAGCTTCAGCAAAATTATTTTCCTTCGCCGCCGCCAATGCCGCAACCGCTTCGCTTTTTGCATTGCCTGCATTCATAATTAATCCCATAACGACTTGTAACTGTTCATCGTTCATTTACCTAACTTCCTCCATCTTAAATTTCATCAAAGTCGAAAGTATCAAAATCGATCTCTTCTGCTTCAAGCTCTTCCGCTTCTTTTTCTTCTCGTAAATACTGATCATCCAGCACTTTGATGAATGGGTAATAGATCGCCATTCCCAGTACGATCAGCAACGCTTGCAAAATCGAGGCCTGCCAGCCACTGACTAAAAAGCCAGAAATAATCGGCGGTGTCGTCCAAGGTAACTGAATACCATTCGTATATGGAACGAGCCCCAAATCCATCGCGAAATAGGAAATAATAATATTAATAGTAGGAACAAGAGCAAAGGGAATCAATATAATCGGATTCAGCACGATCGGCAGACCAAAAATAATTGGTTCGTTAATCCCGAAAATACTTGGAACAAGCGATAGTTGTGATAACTTTTTCACCCGCTGACTCTTACAGAAGAGCACCATCACGATAATTAATGACAGTGTTGAGCCACCACCGCCAAATGTTGCAAACATATCTTGAAATTGACCTGTGATAATATTAGGAATTTCATGCCCGTCTTTAAAGGCCTGCATATTTTCGACTGATAATGCACGTAAAACTGGATTAAATACTGCACCAACAACACTGCTTCCATTAATACCGAAGAACCAAAAGAAATGTAGGAATAAGTAAGCAATAATCATCGCGCCTAACGTGTTGCCTAAACTCAACAGTGGCGTTTGTAAGAATGTAAAGATCACATCTTGCAAGTTCCCCATTGATGTCAAAGAAACCAACCAATTGAGAACGAACATAATTGTTACTACCACAAAACTTGGAATCAATGCTTCAAAAGACTTCACTACAGTAGGTGGAACGCCATCCGGCATTTTGATTGTCCAGCCGCGGTGAATTACTGCCGCAAAAATTCGGGTAGAAACTAACGCAATGATCATTCCTAAAAATAGTCCGCTTGAACCCATCCATTTTAACGGCAAACTCGTTACTTCATACACCTTCGTACTATTTTCTGGCGTGAAGAGTGTAGTGTAGGGCGTCAGTATAAAGAACGAAACCAATGCCAGAGCAGCCGACTGAATCGCATCAATTTCCAATTGCCGTCCCAAGCTATAAGCAATTCCCACAACCGCTAAAATTGTCATCACATCGAAGCTGGCTGAAGCAGGTACCGACATCAAGGATTCCCAATTCTTGCCTAAAATTGGAGAAATCATGTTGCTCCAATTCGGAATCGGAAAATTCGCCAAAAGTAGGAAGAACGATCCAACAATCAATAAGGGCGTAGAAATCAAAAAACCGTCACGGATCGCAATCAAATACTTATTTTCCCCGATGACTTTGGCTAATGGTGTCAAAACTTTTTCCAACCAGTTTAAAAACTTCTGCATCTTTTTATCCTCCAATCAGTTCAATATTATTTTTTATTTTTTTTAAGCAATTTCAGAACTTCCTTCATCGCTTTTTCTCCATCCATCATGCCGTATATTTCTGGTGCAATCACAGCAACAGGGATCCCCTGAGGAGCGAACTGTTCCTGTGTTTTTTCAAGCAAGAATTTTACCTGTGGGCCCAAAAGTATCGCTAGCGGCTTTTCCTTTTCAACCACTTCCTGTGCTCGTGCCACTGGAAAGGCCGTAATTTGCAGCGGCATATTATGCTTTTCTACGACTTCCATCATTTTATTGACCATAATACTTGTTGACATCCCTGCATCACAAAATAGATAAATTTGTTTTTTACTCATTTTCTTCACTCTCCTAATTTTTTATTCAATCGGTGCTTTGATCCGTTTTTCATAGGCATCTAGCCAATCCTGTGTGATCGGCTGGATGTCTGTGGTGTGATTGCTCCCCATGTTGGCAATAAAAATCTGTGGGCTTTCCTGATCGTTACCTACACTAAAAGTAAATTCAACGTTTGTCGCTACGCCCCACTCGCCTTTAGGGTTCATGGCGATCAATGAGAAGGCGCCAGCTTTACCATAACGAGCGGTCAATTTATCATGAAATTCGTAGACGGCTTTATCACAAGCAGCTTGCGGCGCCAGCCCATCTCCCATCAAACGAACAATTTCATAGGATAAGCAGCCCTTCATCAAGTCTTCTCCTAGACCCGTCGCAGCTGCGCCACCGATTTCACTGTCCACGTAAAAACCCGATCCAGATAATGGAGAATCCCCGACCCGTCCCGGTTTTTTCATAAATAAACCAGAACTAGAAGTACCTGCTGTCATCGTTCCCTTTTGGTCCAACGTGATCGCTCCAACCGTATCATGACCATCATAGGGGTTCAGATTATTTTCCTGAATTTCCTTCAAACGCTTTTCCCAAATTTTATGGGCACGTTCTGTCAGCATACTCTTTCGTTCGAAGCCTTCCAGCATTGAATATTTGGTTGCCCCTTCACCGACCCGAAAGCTATTGAACTTATCTTTACTAAGTTTTCGTGCAACAGAGATTGGATTTTTTACATCGGTGATTCCGGCTACTGCACCAATTTCAAACGTATCTCCGTGCATAAAGGCAGCATCCATTTCCAAAATTCCTTCTGCATTCGGCAGCCCGCCAAAACCGACAGATTTATAATAAGGATAATCCTCCACTGTCTTAATTAAGGTTTCTACTGCGTCACCAGCCTTCCCTTTCTTCTCTAGCAAACGCATTGCTTCTATTACACCATCATGTGCCATGCGCCATGTCGCAATTGCTCCCCACGTCATCGTCGTGCTCCTCCCGTTACCGTTTACATTTTAAAAATCTGAATTCATTATAGATAGTATATACTGTTTTGTATATACTAAATTTGAAATTTTTTTATCTTTTTTTACCGTTTTCTAAGCCAAAGATATAGAATAACGAAAAAAAAGACCCGCAATCCCTTGCTGGGCCTTAAAAATGGATTATTCAATTAGTTTTAGCATTCCCCGCATATAGATTTCCATGTTTTTTAACAAATCCTCTTCATCCATATATTCGTCCTGCTTGTGGGCGATCCCCTTCTGACCAGGAAATGAAGGACCAAAGGCGACGATATTCGGGACAAAGCGGGCATAAGTTGCTCCCGTAGTCGTTACCGGAGTCCCATCCAATCCTGTAACATCTTCATAAACAGCTGATAAGAGTTGAACATTGGGATCATCCTTAGGAAAATGGCTGCTTTTGATGCGACGGACTACTGTTAGCTGACTCTCCGGCGGCAAATGCTTTTTCAAACTATCGGTTACTTCTGCTTCTGTAACTGAAACGGGATAGCGAATCGCTACCGAAAGGGCTAACTGCTGGTCTTTTTTGATCAATTCATAGGGCGTGATCATTAATTTACCACTATCCGCGTCTGAAAAAGCAAGGCCCAAGCCTTCCCCATGATGTTGATTCGCTAAGCCCTTTACCAGCCAAGAAAAATACTCCGCCAGTGTTCCAGTAACGGCTTGTTCCTGTAAAATTTTTTCCGCCAATAGTGTAATTGCGTTTTCTCCTAGCTCCGGTGCATTCGAAGGGGCTCTTTTGCCCTGCACACTAATATTCTTACCATGTATGGTTACTGACAACGCATCTGGAACATGATCGCGAGCTTGATCGCCAATGAAATCACCTAGATTCTTTAGTTCTTCTTGTGGAAACGGTGTCAAAATTTCATAGTTAACAATTCCGCGTTCGCCATAAACCACCGGATACTTGCAATCAGGCGTAAAACCAAACTGTGGCGGCTGTTCTTCGTTCAAATAAAGCGGAATATCTGAGCTACCATTTTCCTCATCGGTACCAAAAATGATTCGGATCGTTTTCTTTACGGGCAAATCCAGCTCTTTCAACAGCTTCAAGCCAAATAGGCAAGCTAAAATCGGCCCTTTGTTGTCTAAAATTCCGCGACCATAAAAGCGTTGACCCTTTTTGCTTAATTTGAAGGGCGGAAATGACCAGCCATCACCTGCTGGGACAACGTCTAGATGACCCACGACACCAATATAGTCTTCCGCTTCACCCCACTGTGCGTACCCTACTGCATCATTGACGATCGTCGTTTTGAAGCCATATTTTTCAGCTAAAGACATGACTGCTAGTAAGGCTTCTTTGGGGCCTTTCCCAAAAGGCGCATGTTCTGCTGGCACACTCTTGACACTTTCAATTTGCAGCACTTGATCCAGATCCTGATAGAATTGTTCCTTGTTTTTTTCAATCACTTTTCGAAAATCAATTGACATAAGAGACCTCCTCGGTTGTACTTTTTTATTTTCCATAGCGAGTAAGTGTGGTTTTAAAGACATAGCGATCCGAGCGATAGTAGGAGATATCGTAAAAGATCGGTGTCGCGTCCAGTGCATAGGTCACGGAATAGACCTGCAGCAAGGGATCTCCCATCGGCACATCCAGTAATTTTGAAAGCTCTGGTTTGACTAAAATAGCCTCCACCTCCTGATGAGAATAGGCAATTTCGGTCTTTTCCTCCAGCAATTTAAAGAGCGATCCACTAAAATCCTCTGCTTTTAATCCTTTTACATAAAACTCGGATAAATAGATTTTTTCCACCGTCATTGGTTCGTCATCTAGTATCCTGCGTCGAACCAGCTCATAAATCGGTTGATCTTCTTCTAGTTGCAGTGCGTTTAAAATCTCCTCTGATGGCTCAACCTTTTGAAACGAAATAACTTCGGTACTGCTGGTTTTTCCATAGGCCTTCGCCGCTTCAGTAAAGCCTTGCAGTCCTGAACGACCGCTTTGAATTTTTGGCTGGGACATCACATAGCTTCCTTTACCTCGCCGCTTCACTAGGATATTTTTACTGATTAAGTCATCAATGGCTTTACGAATTGTTAGACGACTACAATCAAACTCCTTTGCTAAGTCATATTCAGAAGGCAGTTTTTGTGAACTCACATACACTCCTTCATGGATACGTTTTTCGAGCTCAGCGGATACTTGGTCAAATTTCGCTTTTGTCGTTTTCTTATCTTCCATAATTTCTCCCTTTTTCGCGTGTTTCATTTTCCATGCTTACCAAACGTCAATTTCACTATACTGATTCTTTCACCGCTTGGCTAGAGTAACTTTTCGTTTCAACCTTCATTCGGTATATACCTTACAGTATATACTATATTCGAAAATAAGAATAATTCAATCATTCTCAGATTTTTTTTAGTTTTAAGACAGCTTCTTTTAATGTTTAGAAACATCTCATGTAGCTTTCTTTATCCAACAATTTTACTTATAATACCTTCAGGTGATTTGATGAATACAATTGATGCAACGGAAATCGTTGAAAAAATGAGCAACCAAAAAATTAACTATGATCGCGTGTTGCATAAGATGATTCAATCTTGGGAAAAGCAAGCGGTTCGTCCACGAATTTTGATTCATTCTTGTTGCGCCCCCTGCAGTACCTATACGTTAGAATTTTTAACCCAGCATGCGGATGTTACAATTTTCTTTTCAAACTCGAATATCCACCCTGAAAGTGAGTACCAACGTCGGGTATTAGTTCAAGAAAAATTTATCAATGACTTTAATGCGGTGACTGGCAATCAGGTGGATCTGATCGTTGATGACTACAAACCAAATGAGTTCATACAATTGATGCAACAAAAGCAACTAACTGAAGAACCCGAAGGCGGCAAACGCTGCACCGCCTGCTTCAATATGCGATTGGATTTAGCCGCAAAAGAGGCATTGGAACGGGGATATGATTATTTTGGGAGTGCACTGACAATCTCACCGAAAAAAAATAGTCAATTGATTAACCAAATTGGTATGGATATCCAAAAAATCTACGATACGCATTACCTGCCAAGTGATTTCAAAAAGAATTCCGGCTATCAACGTTCGATCGAGATGTGTAAAGAGTACGATGTCTATCGACAGTGTTACTGTGGCTGCGTATTTGCAGCAAAACAGCAAGGATGTGACTTGAAAACAATCAATAAAGAGGCAAGAGCCTTTGTGAAGGATCATCAAAAGCAACCAACTGAATAATAGAACTGGGATCGATAGAAAAATTCTATCGGTCCTTTTTTAGGAAAAAATCAAAAGCTACAGGCTATTTTTGTTTTATCCATGGATGATTGCTTTTTTCTAAATTTTGCGGCAACTCTTCTTGATAGCCTTTACATACCAACCGATTTTTCGATACAATAAACTAATTAGAACGAAGACTAAGAGAGGATATGACATGATCAAAGAAAAACTGAAGTCGAGATTCGGCTTTTTTCTCCTATTAACGCTATTATTATGGGCAAAAAATCTCTTTGCCTATCTCGTAGATTTTGATTTGCGATTGGATAATGCCCTTCAGGTCTTTATCCTGTTGATCAATCCGGTAGCGACTACGATGCTCTTTTTATCGATCTTTTTATTTATTCGCAGAACAAGAGCGGCCTATCTCACGGGCTATCTCATTTACGTATTACTGAGCCTCTTGCTTTTTGCCAATGTTGTCTACTATCAAGAATTTACGGACTTTCTCACCATTGACACGATCTTAGGTGCCGGAAAAGTCGCTAGCGGGTTGGGAGAAAGCGCCATTCGACTATTTAAACCCCATGATATTCTTTATTTTCTAGACTGTCTTGGGTTGTTGGCTGCCCTACTTTTGAAAAAAATCCCTTTGGATACTCGCCCCGTGCGCGCAAAATTTGCCTTTTCAGTTACCGTAGCGTCGCTGCTGTTTCTGGCGGGAAATATTGCGTTGGCAGAAACAAGTCGACCGGGCCTATTAACTAGAACGTTTTCTCGAGATTATTTAGTGAAATACTTGGGAATCAATGCCTATACCGTTTACGACGGCGTCAAAACCTATCAAGTATCGCAAATCCGCGCACAAGCCAGTCCCAATGATATGGAGGTTTTAGCGGAAAAAATCAAGCAACAGCCGAAGGAAACAAACCAGGATTTATTTGGTATTGCGAAAGATAAGAATATTATCTATGTCCATCTAGAAAGTGCCCATCAATTTTTGATCGATTATAAGCTGAAGGATGAAAATGGGGTAGAACATGAGGTCATGCCTTTTGTAAACAGCCTCTATCATAGTCAAAGCTCCTTTAGCTTTGATAATGTGTACCATCAGGTCAGTGCCGGGAAAACCAGCGATGCAGAAACCCTATTAGAAAACTCCTTGTTTGGTCTGAATCAAGGTTCTCTATTTTCACAGTTGGGTGGAAAGAATACTTTTAATGCCGCACCTGCGATTTTAGATCAAAAATTAGGCTATACAACCGCTGCTTTTCACGGAAATGCTGGAAATTTCTGGAATCGCAACGAAACATATAAACGATTTGGTTACCAGTACTTCTTTGACTCCAGCTACTATAGCTCGAATGATAATAATTCTTTCCAATATGGCTTGCACGATAAACCCTTTTTCCAACAATCGGTGAACTATTTGGAACACCTGCAGCAGCCATTTTACGCGAAATTTTTAGCAGTCTCTAATCATTATCCGTTTTCTGAGTTGCCAGAAGCAGAGAACGGCTTTCCAAAGGTAGACACAGGAGATTCAACAATTGACGGGTACTTTGCCACAGCGAATTATACCGATACCGCTATTAAGGAATTCTTTGATTATCTAAAAGCCAGTGGTCTTTACGAAAATTCTATGATCGTTTTGTATGGCGATCACTACGGTATTTCTGATTCACGTATTGAGGCCACTAAAGAATTATTTGGCAAAGAGGATTGGACGACCTTTGATACCATCGAAGCACAAAAGGTGCCTTTGATCATTCATCTTCCGGGACAAGAAAAGGGAACGATCAATCATACTTACGGCGGCCAAATCGATGTCCTGCCCACGCTATTGAATTTAGTCGGTTATGATTCAAGTAATTTAATGCTGTTGGGCAACGATCTGCTTTCTCCTAATCGAGAACAACTAGTCGCCTTCCGTAATGGAGATTTTGTTACAGAGGACTATTCTTACCATAAAGGCGATGTTTACGATAATCAAACGGGTGCCTTATTGAACTTCAGTCAGCCGGAAATTCTGGAAGAAGCCAAAGAAGTTAAAAAGAAAGTCGAGGAACAGCTGGACATCTCCGATCAGATCAACAATGGGGATCTGCTGCGGTTCTATTACGACAGTGGCTTGAGCCCAGTCAAGATTGAGGAAATCAGTTATAAAAATTCAGCGAAAACCTTGAACAGAATTGAGAAAAAGCTTGGTGAAAAATCAACCAGCGTCTTTTCTGAGCACAATCAGCGCTCAACAGAAGATTTGTATAAAACAAAGTCCTTCAAGGAATACGCCGAAGAAGCCAATAACTAGCAAAACGCGAAAGCTGTTTACCAACAGCTTTCGCGTTTTTACTAATGAATCAATTCTTCTACTATTTGCAGCACTCCAGCGTCATCATTCGATGGTGCCTGATTTTTTGCTGTCTCCTTCACGGCAGGGCTGCTCTCCTTCATTGCGTAGCTATATTTCGTCAAAGCCAGCATTTCCAAGTCATTGTTTGCATCGCCAAAGGCCGCCAGTTGATCCGCTTCAAGCGCCCAACCGTCTAACAGCCATTGAATCGCACTGCCCTTCGTAACTCCCGGAATAATAATATCGATACTTCCATGTCCGCTGGATACCGCTGTAATTTTCCCCTTGAAGGCTTGATTTAAATCATCCACTACTTTTGCCGTTTGTGCAATCGGTACATCCAAAGCGAATTTGACAATGTCATCTTCCGGCAATTCATCAAAACTGTCCAATTCCATCAACTCAAAATAGTATAAGGCAGAAAAATCTTTAAAGCGTTGGGTCGCATTTTTTAACATATACGCCGATTTCAGCCCACAAACTACGACTTCAAGTTCATTTGATTCTGCCTGCAGAAACGTCAAAATTTCTGTGACTAGCTGCGGATCAAAATGACTTTCCTTCAATACTTCTTGATCCTTAATGACGATCGCTCCATTTTCAGAGACAAAGGTAATCGCCGCTTCTTTTCCTGGAAAAAAACTTTTTAACTGGTAATATTGATTTCCACTGGCAACAATAAAATGTACATCCTTTTCCTGCATTACCTGAAACACGTTCTCAAAACGCTTACGATCATACTGACCTTTTGAATCTAAAAATGTCCCATCCATATCTACCGCAACTGCTTTTATCATTTGACCCCTCCTGAAAAAATTATTTATGTTTAATTATTACTATGAAGAATCTACCTTGTTTTAGCCTTTTTTGTCAGTCATCTTTTTTCTTTGATTCATTCGATATACTTTAGGGGTTTGGTTAAACCGCTCCTTAAACATTTTTCCAAAATAGCTAGGATTATTGAAGCCACATTTTTGAGCAATGCGATCAACTGTCCAGCTGGTATTCAATAATAATGCGACAGCCATCGACAGTCGATAATCATTGATATATTCCATCGGCTTTTTTTGGGTAAAACGGGCAAAAATACGAAAACACTCCGAACGGCTGATCTTTGCATGCTCACAAATCGTTTGGATCGTAATCCGTTTCATATAATTCTGTTGAATATAGTTCATTACTTCTTTGATTTCTTTTTCATTCTTTTCTGACCGTCTGCTTATTGACGTTTTTTGCTGATCCAGCAAATAGACAAAGATTTTTTCCCAAATCAGACTAAGCTTTGCAAGTACTCTTAGCTCATATCCGGCCGTGTCCTCAATTGCAACTAAATCCTTCAACGCCACAAACAATTCTTGACCGATTGGGCTAGTTCCTTCAAACTTCTTTCCCAAAAAGCCTTTTTCACTGAGTGTTTGAAAATATTTCTGGTAAATCGATCCCGCATTGCCGCCAGTCAATAAATCTGGTGAAAATACAAACGTCAGCATTTCTGCCGAGGTATCTTTCTCTCTTAGTGCAGCTCCATGAAGACTATTAGAGAAAACCACCATGCTGTCGCCTTCATTTAAAACGAACCGTTGATCATTCAAACGATAATCCAAGGTCCCCTTTATCAATAGGTTGATTTCAATTGTCTCATGCCAATGATAATTCAAGATCTGACCAACCGTTTCATTAAAATCATCACGCCAAATACCAAAAGGAAAGGCAGTATCTGGAAACTCCATCAATTCCTTTAGAGTATTGTCTAAGTTAAGTGGTTTTGCTAACACATTATCACGTCCGAAACTATTTTTATAGTATACAAAAGTATTGTAGCTCATATTAGTGTTTTTTGATACTATTTTTTTATAAATAAACTAGTATTTACAAAAAAGACCACTTCCACATAAGTGGAGTGATCTTTAATAGGTCTTATTTAATCGTCTAGCTATTGTTTTTACTTCATTAAATTATAAACATCTCTTGATATCAGAGAAATGGTCTCATAGGAAGTATAATTCTTTGTCATTACGGAGAGGATATAAGGATTCTTCGCATATACAATAGCCACATCATGACGATAATGACTGACATCACCGACCTTATGACCTACCTTTACAGGTAAGTATTTTGGAATACGCTGATCGTCATAAACAGTGTTCGTTAGATACTGATTCGAAACCCCACCCAATTGATAAATAGCTTTCATCAATAGAGCATTGTCTTTCGCTGATGCTTGAAAACTAAACTGTGTCCAGTTTCTCCCAGTAACACGATTAATTTCATTGATAAATGTTCTGTTATAAGAATTTGAGATATAATATCCCAAAAAATTTGAACCAACATTATCTGAATATCTAATCGTATTTTTTAGTACCTCGTTTAATGAGTAGTATTGATTATTGTGTATCTTTGGTAAAATTCCCGCACCAGCTGGTAAATAGGCCCCAGGAAATCCATTCACTCGTGAAGTATATTGTAATTGACGATTTAAAGAGACTTTTCCTTCATTTATTAATTTTTGTGTATAGTAGATATTCGGAAGTTTTGCCGTACTTGCAGCGGTGAAGTTCGTTGTCCCATTGATGGCAGCCGTCTGATTTGCTTTTAAATCCAATACATAGATTCCATAGCTTCCATTTCTATATTTTTTATTCAATAAATTTTGGACTTGTGGAATTTTAGAAACCTGTTTCTTAAAAGCATTAGCTGTACTTCCAGGTGCCGCAGTTCCTTTTCTAACTACAACAATCTGAATCGCTTCCAATCGATAGGCAAAGCCTTCCGTTCCTGAGTTCCCACCATTTCTTGCCCAGCCTAACCAACCAAAGTTCTGACAATGGGTCCGATAGTAGATGTCATAATGCTTGGTTGCATCTCCAGTTAAGTTTATCTGGATTGCCTCCAGACGCTTGGCTTGTCCAGTCGTACCTGCCTGCGCTCCATTTGACACCATCCCCTGCCAACCATAACTTTGGACATGAGTTTTGTATTGAATCCCTCCATTTAAAGAGATCGGCAAATCGGATAGTGTTAATCGTATTGCTTCTAGTCGTTTCGCTTGCCCGGTCGTGCCTGACAGTTGGCCATTCGTTTTTTGACCTTGCCAGCCAATCGACTGAATATGGGTTTGATAGCTTACCTTAGGAATTTTGAATTTGACAAATCCTCGATTCGTTGAGCCAGGTGCTGCAGCGCCTTTTTTCACTACAACCACTTGAATCCCTTCTAAGCGATAAGCGAAGCCTTCTGTTCCAGAATTTTCCCCATTTTTGGCCCAACCTAACCAGCCAAAGGTTTGGCAATGGGTCCGATAGTAGATGTCATAATGCTTAGCTGCTTCTCCAGTTAAGCTTATTTGGATTGCCTCCAAACGTTTGGCCTGACCCGTCGTACCCGCTTGAGATCCATTTGATACCATTCCTTGCCAGCCATAATTCTGTACATGGGTTCTATATTGAATTCCACCCTTTAAAGAGTCTGGCATATCAGATAAATGTAATTGAATCGCTTCTAGACGTTTGGCTTGACCGGTTGTTCCTGAGAGCTGTCCATTGAATTTTTGACCTTGCCAACCAATGGATTGAATATGTGTGCGATAGCTCACTTTGGGAAGCTTATATTTGATAAATTCACGATCCATCGACCCAGGTGCCGCCTGACCTTTCTTAACGATAAGGACCTTGAGTCCTTCTAATCGATAGGCAAAGCCTTCTGTCCCTGCTTTCTCACCATTTTTAGCCCAACCCAGCCAATCAAAACTTTGACTAAACACTTGATAATAGACATCATAATATTGCGCTAACTTTCCAGTTAGTTCAATCTGAACCGCTTCAATCCGTTTGCTAAGTCCAGTCGTTCCGGCGACATCCCCATTTTCTTTGAAATTTTGCCAGCCAATAGATTCAACATGTGTCCGATAACGAATACCTCCCGTAATCCCTTCTGGTAAATGATCCACCGAGATCTGAATTCCTTCTATTCGTTTGTTTTGCCCGGTCGCACCTGAAATCTCGCCGTTGATTTTTTGTTCTTGCCAACCTATAGATTCAACGTGGGTTTTATACTTAACATTGACATCTTGATATTCGCTAAATGGCTTTTTATCACTATCCTCACTAGGCTTTTTGCCTTTCTCAATTAATTGAATTTGAATTCCGCGAACAGCTTCATCATACCCAATCGTTCCAGCATCTTCATTATTCTTTGCCCAACCTAACCAACCAAATTTTTCGGTTTGAACACGATAATACACCCAGTGTGTCTCGGCAATTTCTCCAATCAAATGAATACGTATGGCTTCAATGTAGGAGGTATCTCCAGAAACCTCCCCGTTTTTCTTGGGATTTCCATGTTCAGCCCAGCCATCAGGCTTACTGTAACTTTCATAAACAATCCCATTTGAAGGGGCACTAGTATTTTTAAGAGAAATTTTGATTGCCTGTAGTCCTTTTAATGAAGAACCCTCTGGTATTCCTGAAACCGCTCCATCAGAAACTTCTGACAGCCATCCTTCATCTGCTTTTGTTTGATAATTGACACTAACTCTTTCTTTCGTGTCCGAAGGCTTAGTTTCATTATCCAGATCAGTTGAAGAGCTTTCTTCCACTCTATTATTCATCGAATTTTCTGTTGTTATTTGGCTACTCTCTGTGTTTTCTAATGCCTCAGTTGAAGTTTCTACCTGCGGGTTTAATGTCTGGCTACTATCAACTGTTTCGTTCACTTGATTTGCAGATACATTTTGACTATCTAACCCTACTCCAATGAATAGTTCAAGCAAAAACAAAAAAATCAAACACCCTATTGATTTCTTTTTCATTTTTTCTCCCCCGAATTATTTGAAATTTTTTAATACACCTGATACTCCTGACCCGTTTGTTTGCCTTCAACACTCTTCACGTACGCCATTGCAACCCGTTCCGCGGGTACGGGAACGAACCCTCTAAAGGAATCTTGGAATTTTTCATAGGATTCCACCAGAACATTGGGACTGACACAATTGATCCGTATCCCATGAGTAAAATCAATCGCCGCTGATTTTACAAAGGCCGCGACTCCGCCATTCGCCATCGCTGCCGAAGCCCCACCAGGAATTGGATCGTCCTTCATAATGCCGGTTGTTAGTGTGATACTACCCTCGCGACGCAAATATTTTTGACCGATCAATGCAAGATTGATTTGTCCTAACAGTTTACTTTGAACCGCTACCAAATTATCCTCTGGCGTCATTTCTTCTACTAATTGAAATTTTGCTGTCCCTGAAGCATTAACGATCGCATCCACATGTCCGACCTTTTTGAACATGGTCTCGATACTATCAACCGATGTCAGATCAACCTGCACATCGCCGCTTGTTCTGCCTGCGATGATCAGTTCGTGATGCTCCTTTAATTTCTCAACAATCGCTTGACCGATCGTTCCTTTACCGCCGACGACTAAAATACGCACAACGACTCACTCCTTTTATTTTTCTAAATACTTTTTAGTAGTCATAAGGGTTACACCCGAATGACGTAACTTCTTGTTCCAGATATTTCGCATTGGTTTAATAACAGAATCATGTGCATCCTCAATCAACGTCACAGGATATCCCTCCCTCAAAGCACCCTTACAGGTACTTTGAACACAGGCATTACTCATCAAACCAACCACCACAAACTCTCCCAAATCATGTTCAGCAATTACTTTCTTGAACTCTGGTGATTTGAAGGTATCCATTTGAACCTTTGATACCACCTGGTCTGTCAGTTCTCTATTCACTTTCTGTGAGACCTCACCATAGCCGACTTTTTTAATAAAAATAATTGGATGCTTTTCTCTGTGAAAATGATCAATCAGCGCATTCACATTTGCCAACAGCTTTTCCTTTGCGATCAGTGGTGCTAGTGTGCCTGTTTGTATGTCTACGACCAACAATGCAGTTTGCGACACGCCAATCCCTCCTCTTACTTGCTTTTCATTATATAGCAAATAGAATCGGCTTTCATCTAGTACTTATGATTGAATGATTATTATTCCGTTCACTAGAAGGACCTTTAGCCGCACTCTCAGGTTAAATTCTTCATTTTTTCAATTGATCAAAAAAATAAGTTTCAGTTCTGCTTCCCATAATATCTATCCTGTAAAACTATATGCAAAAAAAGACCTGCCGCAGCAGGTCTAAAACATTAATCTTCTTTTTTATCGAGCTTTTTGTTAATCTTACCAGCAACATCATCTGCTGTTTCTTTTGCTTTGTCCTTTGCTTTCCCGAAGCCTTGTTGAATTTTACCCTTTAATTCAGTTGATTCGTCATCAGTAACTTTTCCTTTAGCTTCGTTGACTTTACCTTTTAGTTCGTCGTTGTTTGCCATAACAAATCCTCCTTTAGTTGATAAAATAATCAAACTTTATCTCTGATTTAATTTTACCATCGGAAAATTTAGATGGCTAAGAATCTGCTCGCTCCTCTAGCAGCCGCTCTACTTGTTGGATTTCCTGTTTAAGCGAGTTGATCCGCTCCGCTTTCAACTCACTGGAAAACGATAACTGCTTCAACCGCTCCAGTTCAATTTTTGCTGCAGCTAATTCAGCCTGAACTTCTATAAGAACGCTTTCATTAATCTCCATTGTATAATTCCTCCCAAGCATCACGCACCAAATACCGACTAATTCTATGCTACACTGCTTTTGAGGTGAAGTAAATGCGAAATACATGGTTGCAGGAGCAATTAGCAGAAATTTCAGATGAAAAATACCAGTTTGTTGTTCATGAGGCGATTAAATATATCGAGCAATTAGAAGACGACAACGAAAGCTTGCAAATTGCTTTAGAAGGTAATATTTGGAGCCCCAAAAAATGGAATGAAAAAACAGAGAAGTAAGCCAAAGCAATTGGCTGCTTCTCTGTTTTTTATCTCTCATCCAAATATCGAATTCCTCGCATCAAGCGTTCAGCGCCATCAATGATTTTTTCTTTTGGAGCACCTAAATTGAACCGAAGATACCTTTTGCCCTCTGCCCCATAAGTTTCTCCCTTCATAATCGCTACCTTTTCCCGTTTCACTAAAACGGTTTGCAGCTCTTCCATTGTATAAGGTAACTGTTCAAGATTGAGCCAGCCGAGGTAAGTGGCTTCGGGAATCTCAAATTGAATTCGTGTATCCTTATCTAGTATTTTTTTCAGTTCGAAGAAATTGGCATCTATGGTTTGATTTAGCTCTTCCACCCAATTTTTTTGATTGTTATAACAGTCCATTGTCGTTAGTAGCGCGGGGTATGGAATCGAAGATAAGCCATCACGTCCCTTCAAAATACGCAAGAATTTTTCCCGCAATCCTTCTTCAGAAAAGATTCCGTAAGATCCACCTAATCCTGGTGAATTAAAGGTTTTAGAGGCAGACGACAATAAAACGACCGGAACGTGGATTTGATCTGCAAAAGCAAGAATAGGCAAATGTATCTTACCCGGTCGACGCACGTCCATATGGATCTCATCGCTGATTATCGCGACTCGATAGCGATTGCACAAAGCAATCAGGTGAGTCAGCTCTTCTTCTGTAAAAACGCGACCAGTCGGATTATGAGGATTGCACAATAAAAAAATTGCTGGTCGTTCAATCGCAAAAACCTTTTCCAATGCCGTGAAATCAATCGTGAACTGTTCATTGACATTCTCCAGTGAGCAGGTGATCAATTCACGTTCGTTCCCACCAATACAGTTAAAAAAGGCATCGTAGCAAGGAGTGAAGGTGACGATTTTATCACCCTTTTGGCTCATTAACTGGATGCATACCGACAAACTGTAGATCACACTGGGAGAATAAACACACCACTCTGGGTCGATCCAACAAGCAAATTCTTGCTGAAACCAATGAGTGATGCTTTTTTTGTAATCTAAATGATTCCAACGAGTATAGCCAAAGAATCCGCGAGTAACTGCTGCTTTTAAACAATCGATCGTTCCATCAGGAAGCATAAAATCTGTGTCCGAAATGGAAAAGGGCAATAGCTCCTTTTCACCGAAGCGATCTTGAACATAGTCCCATTGAGTCGAATAGGTGCCGTAGCGTGAATATTGCTGATCAAAATTGCTCAAGCTCAGCACCCCCTTCATCGAATGAACGAATGACCGCGGAAAGCAATTCAATGGTCGCTTCCACATCTGAGATTTCTACCATCGAATTCCACGAATGACAATAACGAACGGGGACACAGAAAACCAATGTTGGTTTTCCAGCGAATAATTGGACAGAGCCTGCATCCGTACCGCCTCCGCCAAGTAAGTCGTATTGCCAAGGAAGGTGATTTTTTTCAGCGACTTCTCTACAATAATCTAGCAGTTTCATATTCCCTAATGCGGTTTTATCTGCTAAAACCAGCCCTGGACCGTTTCCTTGGATACGATTAGGCATTTCTGCGGCACGCGGGGTGTCTTTTCCATTAGCAACATCAATCACGATATTGATGTCTGCATCCACCTGCGCGGCAGCGACCTTGGAGCCGCGGGTTCCCGCTTCTTCTTGGACAGTTCCAACTCCGATCACCTCGATCGTCTTTGTGTCAACCTGATTTTTGACTTGCGCCATGATGGTACACGCCACTCGATCATCCAACGCTTTGCCGATAATTTTTTTCTGATTAAAACTTTTCTTGGCCAGCGTATTCGGTAGAATCATGTCCCCAATCTGTAAGCCGGCTGCTTCCAGCTCTGTTTTTGAATGAACACCGAAATCAATGTACAACTCACTGAGGGGGACAACCTCTGTCATTTTGTGGCTGCTTTTGGGCAGTGTTCCCACGATTCCTTCCAAAACAGTTCCATTCTTGCGGCAAGTCGCCCTAACCTGTTGCCCCAAAACCACATGGCCCCACCAGCCGCCAATTGGATAAAAGTAAACAAACCCATCATCAGTGATGCGATGAACAAAAAAGCCTACCTCATCCATATGTGCATACAAAGCAATTTTTTTCTTTTTCGTGGCTAAATCACCAAAATATAAATTCCCAAATGTGTCCTTCTTTACTGGCCCTTGGATTGTTTTTTGCAAGGCTTGCTGTACCTGTGTTTCTTGTCCTGGCAATGCATCTAAATTGGATAGCTGCATCAATAATTTATCCGTTGCAGTCAATGGTCATCCACTCCTTGTTAAAATGTGTCAAAATTTCCGCATCCCCGGCTTCATTTACCAAAACATCGTCTTCGATCCGAATACCAAACCCTTTTTCAGTCCAATAGATGCCGGGCTCAATGGTAAAGATCATATTTTTTTCAATCGTCAGTGATTCTTGCGGAGACAATCCTGGATATTCATGGCAAGATAGCCCGATACCATGTCCTAGATTATGGCTAAAATAGTGCGCTAAATTTTCATGTTGCAACGCTCGCCGTGCAGTTTGATCAATTTCACCTAAGGTTTTCCCTACAGCTATGGTTTGAATCGCATGTTTTTGAGCTGCTAAAACTTTTTGATAGGTTTCTTTGATACGAGTCGCCACCTCCCCAAAACCAAAGGTTCGTGTAATATCAGAATAGTAACCTTCGTAGATCGAACCAAAATCAATCATAAGCAATTCATTGGCTGCAATCTTTTTATTGCTTGCATGAGCATGAGGCAACGCAGTTCGTACACCAGAAGCTACGATTGTTTCAAACGCAGGACCTTCACTACCTAATTTTTTGCTATGATAATCGATTTCATTGGCTAATTCTCGTTCCGTCATCCCGACTCGAATCATCGGTAGAATCAGCTCTAATGTTTGATCAGCAATCTTTGCCGCTTGTTTGATGGCGTGAATTTCTTCGGGCGTTTTACGCATACGTAATTCTTCAATCAGATTTTTCGTCGCTACCAATCGACCACTGACTTCTTCCATTAATGCTTGGAAACGAATAAAACTTTGATAATCAATCGTTCCCGCCTCAAAACCAAGTGTTGCTCCTTTAACAAATGGGCGAACCACTTCGATCAAGCTGCCGCCAACCGGAATCTCGTAAATATCTACTCCTTGGGTTTGCTGCTGGGCTTGTTGGGTATAACGTCCGTCGATGAATAAGTATGAGTGATTCTCGGTAACGAGTAACAGACCGTTTGATCCCGTGAATCCGCACAAATAGCGACGATTAATCTTATTTGTTACTAGCAGGCCGGTCAGATTTTCTTCAATTAATTTTTTTCGTAATTCAGTTAGTTTCATTCGCTATGCTCCTTAAAGCAAAAAGGACAGTCCATGCTGTCCTTTTTGGCTAGAAATCAATATCGGTTAAATATTGTTCATCGTCATCTGAAATGACAGAATTGGCTTTTTCAGCTTCTAATAATGCTTCACGTTCTAATTCCTGTTTCTCTAACACCTTAAAGAATGGTAAGTACAGGCCAAAGGACATTGCGACTTGAATTACCTGAATAATGATTGAGCGCCAGTCAAAACCTGTCAGAAATCCCTCCATGAAGACTGGAACATAAGGCGGATCAAAAATCGGGAAATTTAATAGACCGAGTTTCATACAAATCATCGGGAACATTCCTACAAGCGCACCCCCGAAAATGAACGGGATCATCAACACAGGATTCAGAATGATTGGGACACCAAAGAGCACTGGCTCATTGATCCCGAACAGTGATGGTAGTAATGCGACTGCTCCGACTTTTTTATAGCGTAAGGATTTGCTGATTAGCATCGCCATCACCAAACCAATCGTTACTCCAGAACCAGTGAAGTTCGCATAAGCGGATAAAGTGCCTCCAGTAATTACATGACTTAAGGGTTCTCCTGCTTCATGGGCAGCAATATTTTCTGATAAATACTGTACTGCAATCGGTGAAAGGATTGGCGACAATACGGCTGAATGAATTCCGAAAAACCAGAAAACAAGGCGCAAAACCAACACTAGGTAGATGATCCATAGTGAATCTAGACTTCCGATCGCCGGAGCTAAAATATCCATGATCACTTGTGGCAATAATACCCCACCAGATAGGCTGTCAGTGATTGCACGAATAGCAATGAAGAGTACCCCGATAGCCGCAGTTGGTGTAATCAATTCAAATGAACTAGAGACAAAATCCGGTACCCCTTCAGGCATCTTGATTACCAGTTTATGTTTGGTAAAGAACTGATACAGCTTAACGGAAATAATGGCTATGAATATCGCGGTAAACAGTCCTTTTGAATCTAGATAACTAGCGACGATATTTCCGTTGTCATCAACATCCATCGCTACAATGAGAAAAGCAATTGCGGAAAGCATCATCGAACCAACAGTATACAGCTTGTAATGTTCACTTAAGAAATACGAAATTGCCAACACTGCATATAATCCAACAAGAC
This sequence comes from Enterococcus sp. DIV0756, assembly GCF_051710745.1. Taxonomy (NCBI): domain Bacteria; kingdom Bacillati; phylum Bacillota; class Bacilli; order Lactobacillales; family Enterococcaceae; genus Enterococcus; species Enterococcus sp. DIV0756. The sequence continues at coordinate 386,559 of NZ_JBIOLF010000002.1, forward strand.
CTAGTGAAACCTTAGAAATAATGCCAAAGATATACCCATAATTTTCAAACCAGTTCGCAACCCCTTGCGTCTTGATAAACTCTGGAATTGATGGGAAAATTGCTGCAATAGAACCCAACAACAGCACCGGAGTCATAACGACCATTCCCTTTTTGATGGCCGTTAAGTACGGATTACTGTCCACTTTGTTCGCAACTGGAACCAATGTTTTTCGAATGAATGCTTCCACTTTATCAAAGGCACTCTGTTTCTTTGGATTTTCCATTTTTTTCACTCCTAACTATTTTGTTTTTAGTGCTTGATTTTTTCTGTACGCTACTAAAGCCTGCTTCATAACAGTCGCTCCATCCATAGAACCATAGATATCTGATGTTAGTAGGACGGTCGGTTTATTGATTTTATCAGCTTCTCCCTTAATGAAATCGTATTTATGACTTAATTGTGGGCCTACTAAAATCACATCGTAATCATTGATATACCGTTCCAGCTTATCAACTCCGATCGCCTCCATTGGATAGTCCTTTTCGTCTAGACTTTTTGATTCCTTCACTACTTTTTTCATCGACTCCATCATCATAGTCGTTGAAAAACCGCCTGCACAAACTAGTAATGTTTTCATGTTCTAAATCCTCCTAATTCATTTTTATCTTATTGCAAAGCCTTGGCTTCGCTTTGTTCCTTTAACATACCGATCATTTCTTCAATCAAATCCCGAGCTAAAATACTGGTCATCAAGTGGTCTTGCGCATGAACCATCAACAAACTCGTTTCGGTCTTATCGCCGTTGATTTCCCCAGTGATTAATTTGGTTTGCACATCATGTGCGTCGATACTTTTTTCTTTGGCTTCCTGCATTTTTGCTTCGGCTTCAGTAAATTTCCCTTTGCGGGCTAGTCGCAACGCTTCAAACGCAGACCCTCGTGAATCACCTGCCGCGGAAATAATTTTAAAAATATCCATTTCTTGCTCATTCATTGTTTTATCCTTCTTTCATTAAGCTTTTCATATAAGACTTGAAGTCTTGAAAGTTTGTGATTTTTGTTAGCTGTGTATCTAGCATCGGATCATCCATCATCTTGATCATCAAACGACTAATTTCTTTATGCAGGTTCAAATGATCCTTCTTGATATTGATCAAAAAAATGATTCGGACCTTCTTTTCTCGATAGATTAGCGGTTTTTTTAGTAAAATCACATCAATGACTTCTTTGATCGCCGCCTGCTCCATCGGATGAGGACCTGCCACGCCCTGCTGATATATCGTATCAATCATCTTTTCCCTGTTTAGAACACTTTGTTTAAAGCCCTGTTTCACCCAGCCTTGTTCCTCTAGGTGAGCGCCTTCATTTTCTAAAAGAGTTAGATAATCCTCTGACTGCTCTTTAATTTGAAACCATTCGTCAGCGAATAGGCTGAGAATAAATTGATGCACATCGAAAACTTTATTTTGCGACTCCCGCAACAGGTTTAAATCCTTTTCGATCTTTGTGATCTCTGCTTGACTTAAAATTGTTTTGGTATAAATGATAGGTATCTCAAAATCTGCTTGTTCTAACGGGACAGTAGAGATCAAGAGATCAAAGCTCGCATCAATTTGATCCATTTCATTTAGGGCGAATGTTTCGACCTCTGCATTGTTGAACAGTCGTTCCAGATTGACCTTCAATAAATAGGCTGCTCCTCCACCCGTTGAACAAATAACGGCAATTTTTTGATAATCATCAATCACTTGATTGGATTGTTTTTCTAAGCTCGCCGCAAAATAAATCGCTACATATCCGATCTCATCTTTGCTGATATCCGTATCCAAATCTTTATTTAATTCATTGATAAAGACCATCGCCACATTGAAAACATTGGCATATTGTGTGTAAATATCTTCAATGATAGGATTTTCCAACTGATGCCCCGTATAGAGCCGCTGCAATAAAGGTGCCACATGCATCAATAATGCATTCGCTAAACCTTGATCCTTGCGAAACTCTGTATGATATTGTCGATCAACATGCTCCAAGGCCTTTTCAATCGCCTGCTTTAATTGCTGGTTCCCGTCACCATTCTCAAGGACTGTGAATTTGCCTCGCAGCTGTTCTTCTAAATAATTTTTCTCTACATTTGAAAAAACTAAATCATACGTCTCCTCTAAATAGGCCACCAGTTCTTCCGTCAAACGTTCATAGCCATCAATAATCGTTGTTTCTGCAGCTTCATCGTTGCTTAATGTATTGTTTTGCAACATTCGAAAGCTCAGCAGTCGAATATGTTGAACGATATTCTCATACACAATGTCACTAATCTTCAACTGATTTTTTTGCAGCTGCTCTTGTAAAAAGTGACGCAAAGCTGCTTCATCAAAGGTGAAATTAAATTCCTTGTATTTCTCCGTTAACACGGGTGTATGAAGGGTGTTGCGAATCAAATATAGAATTGCCCGCCGCTTCTTGCTTTCCGTTCCCAGGATCTTCAATCCATAATGGGCTTTGCTAAAAAGTGATAACTCATAGTCCGTACAAAATTGTTCCACCTGTTTAATATCCGCTTTGACTGTTGACAGGCTAACATCCAGCCATTCTGCAATCTGCTGCATCGTAATGTATTCTTCATGGAACAAAAGTAACAGTTCGATATTTTTGATTCGCTCCTGAGGACTTGAATGATCCACCTGCTCCTGCTGCTTTGATTGCATCAAATAACTTCGGAATCTATCATTGTCGAGAACCTTCAACTGATAACCCGCTGAACGAATCCGTTCGACTGTGAAGCCTTCATTCGCCCCTATCTCCTTTAGCCATTTGATATCATTTGCCAGCGTTCGCTCTGATATTTGAAATTCAGCGGCCAATGCCTTGGGAGCAATCGCTTGCTTCTTCGCATATAAGTATTCAACAATTTTTTCTTGTCTCATAACTACCTCCCGCTTACAAATAAAACTATACAATGTAAGCCCTTTACTTAAAATGGCAACTTTTACAAATTAAACATGCAAAAATAAACTGATTGAAAACTGCCGCTTATTATTTTTGCACAACTAGTTATAAAATAGAAAGCCATCGTTTTGCATACTACCTAACAAACTGACTTATATCAATAGTAGAAAGAATAATTTTTATCCAACTTGTACAGATAGAATAACAAACAAGCATTTTCATTTAGCTGATTTATAATTAGAGAAACACCTTCATACGTATACGATTCTGCTAAACTTCTTACTAGTAGGACTCTCTAAACCAGTTTTCTTTTTTTGATTGTAAACTCTGCGAAAAGCAAAACTGACAGCTAGCTCAGTCTTGAGGGGGATTTTTCAAAATCGAAAAATCTTTCATTTTCGTACGTCTATCATTTTGCTAAACAGCCTTATTTGAATAATATCTAAGGCAATAGTAAAAACACTCTTTTCTTACACACTGCGAAAAGCAAAACTGACAAAAAAATAAGCCCTTCTGATTTGAAGGACTTATGTTTGATGGGGAATTTTTAGCACTTGATATATGAATATCCTTTTTCTTGCAGTTCTACTAATCCGATCACACCGGACTCGATAATCTCTACTTGTTCATGCATTTGCTTCGAGCGGACGTGGAAAGTGCGCATCGAATGGTGGCATGCTTGATAAGTTACATTCGGGTATTCCTTCATAAATTTGATAACCCGTGGCAGTAGATAGCCTTGGATCGCCTCGCCATTCATTAACAAGACAATATCTGCATCGGGCTCGGACAGTAGAATATGCTCAATATCATGACGGGCCTCTCTAATCATTCCCAACTCATCAACGTGAAAAACTACTTTCATTTGTAACGCCTCCTCTGACTTCTCTTAATGGGTAAAGCCATAATTTTTTATTTCAGTCTCTTCATGAAAGACTAAGTGACTATTCTCCAACTCTTTGATTGCTTCTTTCAAATCCTCAATAAAATCATGGGCTAAGCTCATTCCAAAATCACTGCGCACCACGATTCGTTGAATCACTTGATGATCCAAATTTTTTGGCAGCGGATAAGAAGGAACCTGCCAGCCCTTCATCAATAAGCGATCTGACAAATCGTACAGTGTCCATCGACGATCGTCATCTTTTGCCAATTTATAACAGACTAACGGCAATTGACTGCCATCATTGATAATCTCAAAATGGCGGGATCGTTCAATTTCCTTCGCTAGATAAACAGCTACATCATGTGTCCGTTGATGGATACTACGATAGCCATCAAAACCAAAACGGACAAAATTGTAATACTGGCCAATCATTTGAGATGCACTATGAGAAAAATTAATTGCCATGGTTGGCATCTCTCCGCCTAGATAGCTAACTTTAAACACCAGCTCTTTCGGTAAGTATTGTTCATCGCGCCAAACAATCCAGCCAACGCCGGGATAAACCAACCCATATTTGTGCCCCGAAGTATTGATCGAAATGACATTTTTCAATTGAAAATCCCACTCCAGCTCTGGTTCAACAAATGGCGCGTAAAGGCCTCCAGAGGCAGCATCTACATGGATATAGACCTTGTGCTCGGTTTGCTGATTGTATTCTTCAACTAATTGATTTAATTTTTTGATGTCATCATATTGTCCGGTGTAGGTAATTCCTAAAATCCCAACAATCCCAATCGTATATTCATCAGCCGCTTCCAGCGCTTTTTCAACATCCAATGATAAATGATCCTCAGACATAGGAATCTCTCGCAACTCAATATCCCAATAGACGCAAAATTTCTCCCAACAAACTTGATAACCAGAAGAAATAATTAAATTCGGTTTCTTCGCTTGGATATCGACACCTAGTTTTTCAGCTCGCTTGCGCCAAGCAAATTTCATTGCCATGCCGCCTAACATACATGCTTCTGACGAACCGATCGTAGATGTTCCGATATATTTTTCTGGTCCTCGGGCATGCCAAAGATCAGCTATGATATTCACACAACGGTTCTCCATTTCAGCCGTTCGAGGATATTCTGATTTGTCGATCATATTTTTGTCCAATGTCTCACTCATTAACTTAACTGCTTCCGGCTCCATAAAGGTTTGACAAAAGGTCGCTAAATTCAAGCGGGAGTTTCCTTCATCTAACAAATCATCCTTGATCATTTGATAAGCAATTCGCGGTTCAATCGACGTTTCGCCTAAATGATAGGAAGGTAATAACTCATCTTCAGCCATTGACCCAAAAATGGGATCTAAATAGCCCGCCTCACGTCGATCTTTCTTTCCATAAAGCATTCAACCACATCTCCTCTAGAAATAAATAGCTCGATTCTTTTACCGTTGAAGAAAAAATTCCTACTACTTTAAGAGTAGCTGAAAGCGCTAAAAAATTCAAAAGAATTCCATCCGTTTTGACGGGTTAATCTCGCATTTGTCTTGATTCCGACAAAATAAGTGGAATTTTCCAAAAAAAATAGCGCTTTTTTAAATAAAAGACTTTCTTTTTGCTTGTGAATCTATTATTTTGGTAGTAGTATGCAAAAAAAATTAGCGGAGGACGCATTATGTCTTATCAAGAAATGCTTTTCACCTTCTTAGGTGGGCTGGGAATTTTCCTTTTCGGGATCAAATATTTGGGAGACGGCTTACAAAAAGCAGCCGGAAACCGATTAAGAGAAATTCTGAATCGTTTCACTTCAACCCCTTTTCGCGCCGTCTTAGCCGGAATTATTGTAACTGGCTTGATCCAGAGTAGCTCCGGTACAACTGTTTTAGCTGTCGGGCTCGTCAGTGCTGGTTTTATGACCTTGCGACAGGCCATCGGGGTTATCATGGGGGCGAACGTGGGAACGACTGTCACCGCTTTCATCATTGGCTTTAACTTGAGCGCCTATTCTTTACCGATTATCGGTGCTGGTGCCATTTTACTATTTTTCTCGAAACGGACCTCATTACAATCAATTGGACAAATCTTATTCGGCTTTGGTGCCCTTTTCTACGGCTTAAAATTGATGGGAAATGCCATGGATCCATTAAAGGATTTGCCGCAGTTCAATGAATTAATGCTCAGTGTTGCTGACCATCCTGTCTTAGGCGTTGGTATTGGGACTCTTTTAACGATGGTCTTACAAAGCTCAAGTGCAACAATTGGGATTTTACAACAGCTCTACATGCAAGGCAGTGTCACGCTTACAGCAGCTCTTCCTATTCTCTTCGGCGATAATATTGGAACGACCATTACTGCGGTCATCGCTTGTCTTGGTGCTAGTGTTGCCGCAAAAAGGACTGCTGCTTCTCATGTAATCTTTAATCTGGTCGGTGCAGTTATTTTCACTTTATTACTATCGCCATTTACTAGACTAGTTATGCTATTTGCAAGTTCATTAGGATTGAATCCTGCCATGCAGATAGCCTTTGCTCATGGGCTCTTTAACCTGTCAAACTTGGCAATTCAATTCTGGTTTATCCCTCAAATTGAAATGCTGGTGAAGAAGATTGTTCCTGGTAGTGAGAAGAATTTGAATATCCGCTCGGTTACGTTGAGTGAACCGATCATTCATACCTCATCAGTGATGGCAATTGAACAAGCCAAAAGTGAAGTCATCCAGATGGGTAGCTATGTGCTTTCTTCAGTGAAATCCGCCCGTAAATACTATAATGATACCAAGGAAGAATGGCGCGACGATGTTCTGCAATACGAAGATGCCATTAACCAATGTGATATTGAATTAACCGAATACTTAGTAAAAATCTCAGCAACTGTCCTAACCCCCTTAGAGAGTCAGGAACAAGCAATGCTGTTGGAATTTACCAAAGACTTCGAGCGGATTGGTGATCACTCCATGAACATCATTCGCTATGTTGAGGAATCAATTGCACTTGAAGAAAAGCAACGTGCAAAAGACAAACGAAATCGTACAAAATCTACTAATAGTCGTGAGACATTTTTACTTCATGATGAACATCTTGAATTACTTTTTGATAAGGTGCTAAAAAATATTCGGGATGCATTGCAAGTGCTAGAAAATGACGATGTCGAATTAGCACAAAAAATGTTAGACCGTGAAGAAGAGATTAACCAACTCGTGGAATTACTACGAAAGAAATATATTCGCTTAATGACCAAAGGTGAAGGTCGCGCAGCGGATGGCGTATTACTGATCGATATTAGCTCCAATCTCGAACGCTCCAGCGATCGTACGCTGCATATCGCGAAATACTTCTTAGGAAATAAATACAACTTCAAATACGATACTTCAAACTTCCACTATGAAGAACCTGAAGATGACGCGTCAGGCGATTCAATTGGGACAAACGGTGAAGTACTGGATTAGCTAAAAAAGCGCGACATGCTTCTTTATAAAGAACAGCATGTCGCGCTTTTCGCTTTTTTAAAGATGGCAAGATCGTTTCTCTTTTCCTCCACTATCAAAAGAGGGACAGTTCCCTTAATAAACAATAACTATTCAACCTTTCATGATCGTAAGGTTACCACCACTTTCGTAAGTATTTTAACCCTCAAGTCCTTGATATGATGAATACATCAAAGAAAGGGAGTTGGAACTTATGGATACAGTAACAATAGTTTTGTTGGGTTGGGGTCTTTATTCAGTTATTAATTATTTTGAAAAACGAGGTCAGCGAGGCAAAGCTGTTCTCTCCACTTTATTAGTCAGTTTAGTAATTATTTTAGGAAATGTATTTGGCAATTTTGCTGGTGCTTCTCAGTTAGGACTACCGAGATTAGTTTTAACTGTTGGAGCGAGTGCTCTTATTCTTACATTCTTTATTTTCCTACCTGCATTATTTAAACCCAAAAAATAAAAACTAGGAAAAAGATTCTTTTGTCGGGAATCTTTTTCCTAGTTTTTTTATTCTTCTACTGAGATCGGTACAACTTCAAATTTTGTTACGTCAACTAAGCCAATATCCGTAATTTTTAGATTAGGAATGACGGCTAAAGACATAAAGCCCAAGGTCATGATCGGATCAACCTTCTCTGAAATACCTAATACCTCATGAGCCAGACGATTAATCTCTGCTTCTTGTTCCGCTACTTCTTCACCAGTAAGATCGCTCATTAATCCAGCAATCGGCAAAGCCATACTGCCAATAACTTTCCCAGATTCAATCAAAACTACGCCGCCTTCTTGCTCCTTGAGTGCCTGAACAGTTGCCGCCATATCTTCATCGTTTGTCCCGGTTACAATCAAGTTATGAGAATCGTGGGCAATCGATAAGCCAATCGCTCCTTTTTTCACCCCATAATCCTTTAATAATCCAACAAAAGCATTTCCTGTATTATGATGGCGTTCAATAACCGCGATTTTCGTCACGTCTTGTTGCGGATCAAAGACAAAATGATTTTGTTCATCTCTTTTAATAGAAACAATTGCTTCATTCGTCAACGCCTCTTGCGGAATAACTTCGATTGCCCTAACGTTATCACTAGTTAAATTTAACGCTAACTGCTCTTTTCGGAATTTATCGATATGCACGCTTGATTGAACATTTTCAGTCGAAATTCGATTCACCTCGGGTAGATAGCGGCCGTTTTCAGCTACTAACTCGCCTTCAATATAAGTTGCCTCAATGTCTGGCTGTGCCAAATCCGCAAAAACAACTAAATCTGCTCTTAAGCCTGGTGCGATAGCGCCGCGATCATTCAACTGGCAGCATTGTGCCGCATTAATCGTAGCCATTTGAATCGCTCGCAGCGGGGACACTCCTTCTTCGATACAAATTCGAATGCTATTATCCAAGTGCCCCTTTTCCAACATCGTTTTCGCCTGTAAATCATCTGCTGATAAAACACAGCGCTGATAATTATTATCCGTTACTCCCTGCAATAATGTTCGTAAATTTTGAGTGACTGACCCCTCACGAAGGAACACATACATTCCGCGAGCAATTCGATCCTTCAATTCCTGCACTGTAGAGCATTCATGATCGTTGGCAATCCCCGCTGCTGCATACGCGTTCAGTTCCTTGTTAAAAACCATCGGTGAGTGTCCATCGATGCGCAGACCGCGTTCTTTTGCTGATAATAGTTTATCTAGCACCTCATCTTGTGCGTTGATAACCCCTGGGAAATTCATGAATTCCGCTAAACCATCTACTTGATTTTTTTCAAAAGAAGCAATCATATCTGCGGCCTCTATCACTGCTCCCGCATTTTCCATATTGGTTGCCGGCACACACGAAGGCATCATGTAACGAATATCCAAGGCCGTTCCCTTTGCAGCTTCCACCATATAATCCAACCCCGCCAAACCAAGTACATTCACGATTTCATGAGGGTCTGCTAGGACCGTCGTTGTTCCATGAGGAACCAATAAGCGCCCAAACTCTTCAGGCGTCACATAGGAGGATTCTACATGAATATGGGGATCAATAAATCCCGGTGCAACATATTTTCCTTTTAGATCAATCGTTTTTTTGCCCTGGTATTCCTTACTGATTCCCGCAATTTTACCATCAACGATTGCCAAATCACCCGAAATAACCTCAGCTTGATAGACATCAATCACCTTGGCATTTTTTAAAACCAAATCAGCAGGCGTTCGACCTGCTGCGACATCGATTAATCCTTTTAACGTTTCCTTGTTCACTTCCTTCGCCTCTTTTCAAATATTTTTTCTATTATAGCAAGGATGATCACGAGTTTCATTAGCAAATGTTTTTAATTTTGAAATAAAACCTAATTAAGAAAAATACAAGTGAAAGAAAAGAACGTCTTCTCGACTAAAATCATCCTTTTCGATGCTTCCCACGTTTTTTCCGAAGAAAAAAGGCAATTCCTCAATGATGGAAATTGCCTCTTCATAGACCATTTATTTACAGAACAGAAAACTATCCCTCTGGGTGTAGCACCTTGTAGGTTTTCTTTAACACTTCATCGGTGTAATCTGTCAGATTTTGATAAACTTCTTCATTTAACCGTTTATAAATTGCTACATTTTCTGATTTTGGTGTAAAGACATCCTTCACCTTGACCATTTTTTCAACCGCTTCTTCATAAGTTTCATAGATGCCTAGTCCGACAGCTGCGTTGATTGCTGCACCAACGCTGGCACTTCCGTTCACGACATTTCGTTTGATCGGTAAGTTGAAGACATCGGCAAAAATTTGCATCAGCAAATCACTGTTAGAACCTCCGCCTGTGACAATGATTTCTTCGATCTCACGTCCCGCTTCTTCCGCCATATTAACCACATTGTTCCTCATAGAATAGGCAATCCCCTCTAAAATAGAGCGGTACATATACCGATAATCGTGATGCGCATTAAACCCGATCATTACGCCCCGCTTATAGGGTTCCCAAGGATTCGCCAACCAATCCAATTTTGTCATCAGACCATCGCTACCCGCCGGAACATTGGCAGCCTGTTCATTCAGATATTCCTCTTCACTGATTCCCTGATACCCGGAACGAATACTGATTTTTTCACCTAATAAGTCTCTGAACCATGAAACAGTCCACATACCGCGGCGAATCCCGTAGCCTTCATACAAATACAAACCGGGGATCGAAGACATAATTCCCCAATAATTTACCGCATCTTTCGGCGGCATCGTTTTACTGACCATTACACTGCAGATATAGGTTCCTAATGAAACCAAAGCAGTCGATTCCTGCAGCAAACCAGCACCTAAACTTTCAACGGCTTTATCTCCGGTAGTAGCAAACACGGGTAACCCTTCTGGAAATCCTGTTTTTTCACTGGCCTCTTTAGAAATAGTCCCCAGTTGCTCCCCTGGTTTCACTGGGTCCAGCAACATTTCTCGTGGCAGATTATACTGTTTCAATACTTCTTCGTCAGTGGACCAATCCCAGGTATCATAATCCACCGGCCATTGCCCAAAATGATTCGCAATATTGTCTTTGAACGCACCAGTTAAGCGAGTAGCCAAATAACCATTGGTTGACGTTACGTATTGCGTGTCTGGATTATCATGGACATAAGTTTCAGAGGTGCGCTTATCCATCCAGCTAATAACTGGTTGAGCCAATGTTCCATCTTTCTTCATTAGAACTCGGCAGCAGCGAATCGTGCCTAAGCCGATACCAACGATGCTTTCCTTGCGAACGCCGAACTGCTCCATTGCTTTACTTGATGCGACACACATCGCATCCCATAGATCATCTCCAGGGTGCTCTACAACTACACCTTCTGCTAAATGATTCGGGCGCAAAGCTTCTTTCGCTTCGCCAACGATATTTCCCTCTAAGTCAAAAATGACAATCTTTGTACTTTGGCTACCGCCATCAATACCAACGAGATATTTCTTTTCCATCAGTCTCCTCATTTCTTTTCTATCTATCATAGGTTTTTAAAAAGGAGCTGTGACATTCAAATTGCCATGGCCCCTAGAATAATCGGTGGGATAAAGAATAGGTTCTCCCTGTTTTTAGCGTACTAGGAAACCACCATCTACAGCTAAAATATGCCCGTTAACAAAGTGAGAGGCTTCTGAAGCTAAAAATGCTGTCGCCCCCATCAGATCTGCTACATCTCCCCAACGACCTTCTGGTGTGTGATCCACGATCCATTTGCTGCGCTCTGGATCTTCGATCGAAGCTTTCGCCGCATGGGTCTTGAAGTACCCTGGCGCGATCCCATTTACTTGGATATTATATTGTGCCAATTCGTCGCAATAAGCTTTTGTTAAACCAGCTAAACCGTGTTTAGACGCCGCATAGGCAGGTGCCCATTGTCCGCCAAGGAATGAGAACATTGAACAGATATTGATGATTTTTCCGCTCTTTTGTGGAATCATCACTTTTGCTGCTTCATGACTCATGTCAAATGCTGCTGTTAAGTTGATATTGATCGTTGGGTCCCATTTGTCACGGCCATAACTGACTACGTCGTCACAAGGGCAGATGCCAGCACAGTTAACTAAGATATCCACTGAACCAAATTCAGCCACACATTTTTCAACGACTTCTTGACACACGCCATCTTTCGTAATATCCGCTTCCATATATGCCGTTTTCGCGCCACGTTCTGCTAAGATCGCATTGAATTCTGGATCATCCGGCATGATCGACGGCATGAAGATGTTCGCGCCTGCTTCTGCTAGTGCCAATGAGAAGGCTTGGCCTAATCCAGTGTTTCCTCCTGTTACGATCGCATTTTTTCCTTTGATGTGAAACATGTCCATCTTAAAGTCTTTAATTTCCATTTTTTTACCTTCTTTTCCTTTATTTTTGTTTTTTCACCCGGTTGGGTTATCCCTTAAGTTTGGTACTTAGTTTCCTTGCAAATTCTGCCGCATCGCCATGTACGACGAGGCTGGCTAAATAATTCATCGGTGCACCAAGATCCGTATTCACCGAAATAATCTCTTTTACGTTTTTTAATCCTTCAATATGCTGCGTCGATCCATAAATACCCAAAGCGATATAAAGATCTGGACTGACGGTTTTACCGGATTGACCGACTTGAATTTCTCGTGGTGCTCGTTTACGATCCACTAGCTGTTTAGATACGGAGACTAAGCCCGTCAGCTCCTTAGCCAATCCTTGCAACTGATCAATTGGCTCTTTGAACCCACCTCCTGCGGAAACAAGTACATCCGCCTCACGAATATCAACTGTATTTTCTTCACACTCAATAATTTCAAGCACCTCAATTGACGACGCTTTCAATTTGCTTGGTACAAAAGTAAGCTTCTCTGGCACTGCGATCAACTCCTCCGCATCCACATGAAAGACATTCGGATGAACGCTCGCCATGATTGGGGAGGACTCGCACACGATACTGGCCATGATATTTCCTGAAAAAGCTGGACGGATCAATTTCTTCCCACGTTTATCGACTTCGATATCGGTAATATCAGCCACCAATCCTACCTCAAGTCGCATCGCTAAACGTGGAGCCACCATCCGTCCAAACTCAGTTGCTAAAATAATGATACTGTCAAATTGATATTCCTCATGAACCTGCTGAACAATGTCTGTCACTACTCGACTATCCTTTAATTGGATTTTAGGTACGTCCACATGAATGACCGCATCGAGTCCTTTTGCTTCACAGGATAAATTGATTCCTAGCCCATAGATAAAGGTTGCTTCTTCACCAGCCAATCGCTTCACTACCTCAATCAAGTCCAGCGAATACTCAATATTTTCGTTATCTATCAGAATGAGTCCTTTAAACATTATAGGTACCCCTTTTCCTTTAGAAAATGAACCACTTCATCAATGCCCTCGTCGTCGACCTTCACCACTTTATGAGCGACTTGTTCACGTTTGACCACGACATTTTTTCTCACCTTCGTTGGTGAGCCCTTGCCGCCAATTTGTTCTGCTGGTAACTGTAAGGTTTCATTCGTTACTAGCACAAATTGGTCATCCACATTTTTCCCGATATTCTCATATCTGACAAAACCTAAGCGTAGATTCATTAGATGCGTGACACTCAAGACACTGGGATTTTGAATTTTCAGCCGATAGGTTTTTTCCTCCTGCAAGGCCTCCACGATCGAATAGTCCTTCGTCACCTCTTTGATAGCAACGATATCGGAATATTGATTGACTCCCATCACTTCTGCGATCTGCGGCCCAACATGTCCTGTTCCGCCATCCAAAGTATGTGTGCCGGTGAGCAATAGATCATAGTCCTTTGAGGCCAAATAACTGGAAATAATCCGACTGGTCGCCAGCGAATCGCTGCCGGCAAATTGGCGGTCGCTGATCAGCACGGCTTGATCCGCGCCTAATCTTACGAAATCCTTCATCGGTTCATCCAGCTTCATTGGTCCCATCGTAACGACCTCAACATAAGTAGAAGGAGTTTGCTTCTTTTGCGCCATTGCAAAAGCCACCGCATTCTTATCATCTGGATTCAAAATAAGCTTGGATGCGTCGCGATCGATCTTATCCGTCTCATAATCGTACTCAAACTTCTCCGTATCCGGAACAAATTTGACTAAGCAAATGATTTTCATGGTTGTCCTCCCTACCTAATTTCTATCTGTCATTCAAGGACGAAGAATCGCCCTTGAATGAAAAATCGCTTTATTTTTGATATTTGTAGCCTTCTTGGACTGGGAAAATATTTCCGAAGCTCATGACCCCTTTTGGATCAAAGGCCTCTTTTAGTGTCTCCAACATATAGTATGCCGATTGATGCTCTTCCTTCGTCCATTCATTGCGATACTTACCGATTCCATGATGGTGACACATTGAGCCGCCTAGTTTCAATGTTTCCTCCACGATGATCGCTTGAATAGGATGATGATAGATTTTCATTTCATCTTCTGGCTCACAGTTGATATCGTAGTTATAGACGAAATACATGTTGGTTCCGTTTAAGTAACTATGTGAAGAATGCCCTCCTAACATAGTCAAATCATCCGCACGTGGAAACTCGTTACGAATTCGGTCGATGACGTTGTTGTAAATTTTTGTGATCGTTTCCCAGTCAGCCGACACCTCTGTCGTGTAGCCATCGTGCTTGTCGTTATCGATCATGCCCTGCACTTCGTCATCAATCGTCTGTTGCGTCCAGTTCAATTGATTGAACCAATTTTCGATCAATTGAGAATCTACTTGCTTCACAATACCATCCTTGAACTTCTCAACGGCTTCCTCAATCCCTTTACCAGTCGCTTCCACGATGCCTTCCGGTCCTTCTGCCATAAAGATCAGGACACATTTCCCTTCGTAGAAATGATAGAAATGCTGACGCGCATCTTCAGGAGAATACGTCCGTGCAACAGAAGGACGGTAACCGTTTACCATGACTTCACGTAGAACTTTCACGCCGTCTTCTACATCGTTGACTAAGTAACCAAAAAATTTATTGTTGTCTGGATAGTATTTAAAGATCTTCACAGTCACTTCTGTGATATAACAAAGCGTTCCTTCATTTCCGATGACGATGTGACGAATGTCTGGACCACCAGCCCGACGAGAGATGTTCTTAATCCGTGAAATATGTCCGTTAGGAAAGACACATTCCAATCCCACAACCATGTCTTCGATTCCGCCATACAAGGTTGAAAACTGTCCAATTGAACGAGTAGAGACCAACCCGCCATATTGCGCAATCGGTTTTGACTGTGGTGAATGGCCAGTTGTATAGCCGATTTTTCTCAGTTCATCTTCTAGCGCTTGTAACGGGACACCCGCTTGAACTGTTGCCTGCATGTTGTAAGGATCTATTTTTAAAATCTTGTTCATATGCGAACCATCGATTACTAATGCTAGATCCTTCCAATTTTCTAAACCACCCTCAGTGGCTGTTTTACCGCTTCGAGGAATGACATTGATATCATTTTCATTGCAATACATTAGTAACTCTTTAACCTCGTCTGTGTTGTTTGGATACACGACCGCTGTTGGAAGTGGATTATCTAACAGTCCTTTTGCTTTCATGTATTTACGATAACGGTCAGATGCGGCATCATATAGTGTTTCATGATCTGTGACCACCTGCTTCTCCGAGACGATTTTTTTTACGTCCTTAATGATTGCTTCTTTCACCAATGTTTCAGAATTCATTCGCTTAACTCCATTCATCTTTTTTTCGAAAGCGCTTTTCCTGAATTTAGTATAAAGGGAGGGAGTCTATTTTTCATTAAAATTTGATTAGATTTTCTATTTAAATCAGATTTTATTGGATTATATGGAAAATTTTCCATATATTGTTTGCCTTTTATGAACGATCTATGCTATTCTGATGTCATGACATTATTGTGTTGATCAGCAGGGAGGCATCAATATGAAAATTCAATTGAATCGTTTAAATGATCTGGAATTAAGAATTCATCAGCAATTGACTATGGAAAGCCAAGAGAAACCCAATTTGACCATCACTGAAGCTGCGAGACTAACAGAAGTTTCACCTTCAAAAATTTCGAAGCTTGTAAAGAAAATGGGGTTCTCGGGCTATAAAGAATATTTTCGTTTTCTCACAGGAAAAGAATTAGTTAAGCGAAAAAGAATGAACAGCGAATTCGCCCGTATCCAAGAGTTCATGGAGAATTTTGATGAATCCGCTGTTGATTATCTCGTCGATCTAATTCAGCAGTCGGAAAAAATTTTATTGTTCGGCTACGGTCCAACGAACTTCTGCATGGAATATTTTGAATACAAATTGAATTTCACTCTAAATAAAAATGTCATTCGTGTGAGTCAGCCGACTTTGATACCCGATTTATTGACGAAGGATTCTTTGCTGCTGATTTTCTCCGTTGCTGGAAAATTCGCTAGCTTTGATCCCCTTTTTGAAGAAGCAAAAAAACACCATGCAAAATCTTTGCTGGTGATGGAGGAGCTAAACACAGACCTATCGTTAGATGCTAGTGAAATCATTTTCCTGACTAAGTCTCATCAAGATGAACAATTGAAGTCTCACGAAAAGACCCGAACGATCTTGTTGATGTTTATTGAAGAGGTCATTCGCAAATTAAGTAAAGAAGACGACCGTGATTGAAATCACGGTCGTCTTCTTATTCACAACATTATTTCATGATCCAATCAAACAACCAATCCATCATTATGGCGATAAAGGCGCACAAGACTGCTCCAACAATGATGATAGGAGCACCGTCTGTGATCGCAATTCCTCTTAGAATCACATCCCCAACGCCCCCGGCTCCGACAAAAGAACCAATCGTCGTAATTCCCACCGAAATAACTAACGCATTGCGAACGCCTGCTAAAATCACCGGCATCGCCAGCGGAATTTTGATCATATACAAAATTTGATAACGGCTCATCCCAATCCCCTTTGCACTGTCAATATACATGGGATCCACATTGGTTAACCCCACAAAGGTATTTTTGACGATTGGTAAGAGTGAGTATAAGATCACCGTTGCTACAACGGTATTTTGACCTAGTCCCATCAGAATCAAGAGAACTGTCAGCATTGCGATTGAAGGAATTGTTTGAATCACATTGATGATCCCAATTACGATATCCGAAAGTTTGGGACGTTCAGACAATAAAAGTCCTAAAGGAAACCCGATTAAGAAGGTCAGCACGACCCCAATCACCGAAATATAAACGTGAACGCCAAACTGTGTAATCAAGTACGAAGAGTTTTCACTTAGATATTGCAGTAAATTATCAAACATTAGCTTCCCTCCTCAAAAAAGTTATGTTTCTCTAAAAAGCGCCGAGCGATGATTTTCGGTTCCAATAATTCATTATCAGATTCATAATTCAAGCGTTGCATCGTTTCCGTGTCAATCGTGTTTTGCAATTTTAGCAAAATTGGTTTTAATTCTGGATAGTCTTTTAGTGTTTCACCTGAAACTACAATGCTCGCTGTATAAGGTGGGAAAAACTTCAAATCATCCTCTAGCATCACCAAATCATAACTGCCGACACGTCCATCTGTTGAGTATCCCAAAATCACATCTAGTTCTTTAGCGACCAGAGCATCATAAAGCAAGCCCACCTGCATTGGATACACTCTTTGAAACTTCGTATTATAGGCTTCTGTATAACCTTTATACCCATCACCTTCCCGTTTATACCAGGTCTGATCAGAGCCTAAGCGCATTTTTCCCGCACACTTTTTCAAATCACTAACTTTTTTTAAACCATATTTTTTCGCTGTTTCCTGCGTTACCATAAACGTGAACTGATTAGAAAAGCCATAGCTTGGGAACCACTCAAAGCCAAAACGTTGATCAAATTCTCTTTGGACGACTTTCAATGCTTTATCCGGATCCTTTTCCGTTGGCATCCCGAGGGTCCCAATCAGATCCGTTCCAGTATATCTTGTTGGCGCGATAGCCAAATCCCCTCGCAGCATCGCTTCATGCATCAAATTTGCTGAACCTAGGTTATTTAGGTAGACAATATTCTTATCTGTGGAATGCTTAAGCAACTCCACTACGATGTTTCCTAAGATTTGGGATTCTGACGTCACTCCTCCTGCCACTGTAATTGTGTCATCTTTAGCAGAAAAATTATTCACTACAAAACTTCCGAAAAGCAGGAGCATCGCCGCAAAAAGTATTATTCGCTTTTTCATCGATTCACCCTCGATTCATCGTTAATTTTTGTTCGGACCGCTTCAAAAGAGCGTCAGAAAGCAGGGCTAAAAAGGTGATCGGTATCGTCCCCATCAATACAAGATCCATCCGATATAGGTTCAAACCATTGAAAATATAATCGCCTAACCCACCCGCTCCTATATAGGCAGCTAACGTTGTCCACGAGATAACATAGACGGTTGAAACACGAATGCCAGCCATGATGACCCCCATTGCTAGAGGTAGCTCGACCTGTAGCAACCGCTGCATTTGTGACATTCCCATTCCCTTAGCGGCGTCCAAATAAGTTGCATCTACCGACTTAATTCCAACATATGTATTGCGCAGAATCGGCAAGAGGGAATATAAAAATAATGCGATTACTGCAGGTATTTTCCCAATTCCGAAAAACGGAATCATGATCGACAACAAGGCCAATGAAGGGATCGTCTGAAAGACACCTACCACCTTTATCACTGTTTCAGAACCCCTTTTTAAACGAGTCAATACTGCGCCTAAAGGAACTGCCACAAGAATACCCAAAAAAATGGCTAAAAAGGACAAATAGAAATGTTCCCAAAATTTCAATAAGATTTCACTCCCATATTCGGACCAAAAATTCATGTCATCGCCTCCTATTGCAATTGTTCTTGTACGAGTGAAACCAAAGATGAGCGGGTCACGATCCCCACAAGATGATTTTCATCATCCACTACTGGCAGGTATTTATACGTATGATTGATTAAAGGGCCAATGACATCGGCTACTCGATCGTTTTGATTCACGCTAGCCGTATCCGTTGCCATCACATCGAAAACAGAGGTAGTCGGCTTGTGCTTAGAAATATTTCGTTCAATAAAATTGATGTCGACAAACCCTTTTAAGCAATACTGGTCATCCACTACCAACAACGTATCGACTTTTTTTTCAGACATTTGTCGGATCGCATCCGTAATTGATTTGCTAATAGAGATCGCCTCAACCCTTGCCACCATTAAATCAGCAACCGTCATCTCATTGTTGTAAAAACTGTTTCGTTTTCGTTTACCGATCAGTTCCTCTACAAAATCATTGGCTGGATGCTCCAAGATCGTTTCAACAGTGTCATATTGAACAATTTCCCCGTGATCCATAATAATGATCCTATCAGCCAACTTGATAGCCTCATCCATATCATGAGTAACAAAAACGATGGTCTTCTTCATTTCCTGTTGCAATCCCTTGATCATTTCCTGGAGCGCATCTCGCGTGATCGGATCTAACGCCCCGAATGGCTCATCCATTAAAATAATGTCTTGACTCGCAGCTAGCGCTCGAATCACACCGATCCGTTGCTGTTGACCGCCGGAGAGATTTTTCGGTTTACGCTCTAAATACTCTAAAGGCAGATCGACCCGCTGAATCAAACGTTCAGCAATTCCTGATTTTTTTTCATCGCTCCATTTCAGCAGCTTGGGAACGATCATGATATTTTCTCTAATGGTCATATGGGGAAACAAACCGATATTCTGAATCACATACCCGATTTGCCTGCGCAATTCGTCTTCATTCAGCTTAGTAACATCCTGCCCATTGATCTTGATACTGCCTTTCGATGGTTCGATCATCCGATTGATCATGCGCACCAGTGTGGTTTTCCCGCTGCCGCTAGTACCAATGACGCAGATAAACTGATTATCTTCGATCGTTAAATCAAAGGGGTGGACCGCGATTGCCTCTTCTCCATACCTTTTTTCTACCTGTTCAAACTCGATCATACTAATGATTCCTCCATCCCATTATGTAATACGTCGCGACAAAAATTCCTTATCGCAACGATAGAAATTAACGAACTAAGTATCCTCCATCCACCGTTAAAATATGACCGTTTACAAAATTCGAGGCAGGACTTGCTAAATAGATAAGTGCGCCCATCAAGTCCGCTGGATATCCCCAGTAATTGGCGGGAACATGGGCGAGAATTCGGTGATTCGTTTCCGGATCTTCTCGATCTTTTTTTGTCATATCTGTTGCCAAATAACCTGGTGCGATTCCATTGACTTGGATATTGTAAGCTGCCAATTCATCGCAATATGCTTTTGTCAATCCGACCAATCCATGTTTAGCCGCTGCATTCGCGGGAGAGTACTGCCCTCCTAAAAACGAAAACAACGAACAGATATTGATTATTTTTCCACTTTTTTGAGGAATCATCACCTTAGCTGTGGCATGAGCCATCTCAAAAGCTGCTGTCAAATTCAATTGCAGCATCGGGTCCCATTTTGATCGATCAAACTTGATCAGCTCATCAGATAAATATAACCCCGCGCAATTGACCAGCACGTCCACTGTGCCGAAGACTTCAACACAATGTTCTATCACCTGCTGCGGCACATCTTCTTCAGTCAAATCCACCTCCATAAAAACGTAGCAAGAACCCGTCTCTTCCACAATTTTTTGTGTCGTTCCATCATCATCGATCAGGCTTGGAACAAGAATATTGGCTCCACTTTTAGCCAGTGCCAATGAAAAAGCACGTCCAATACCTGTATTTCCGCCCGTTACAATAGCGACCTTTCCAGCCAGTGAGAAAAAGTCCATAGTGAATTCTGTGATTTCCATTTGTATCCCCCCATAAGTAATAATCCAAACAAAAAAGCGAACACCAAATAAGCTGGTGTCCGCTTTTCTCTGTCCTCTTAGCATCAACTACCGTTTTAATTTTTTAAATGTCCCAAACATCCATGTTTGTCGTTGAAATTGCTACTGCTCCTGCCTGTAATGCCGTCATCACTAATTCCTTATCACATACTAGCCCGCTTGCGATAATTGGTACATCCACAACATCCTGTACCCACGATAACACTTTCGGCATCGCCCCAGGTAAAACCTCTACAACATCCGCTTTGGAGGTTCCAAGCTGTTTTGGCAAGTTGTGAAACGATTTTGAATCGATCAAAAAGAAGCGATGAATAGTAAATAGTCCGCGAGCATTTGCTGCACGCAATAAAATCGATTTCGAGCTAATGATTCCGTCTGCTTTAGTGGCTCTTTTTAAATAATCAACGGCGGTTTCTTTTGTTGCTAAGCCATCAATCAAGTCCACATCAACCATAACGATTTTCCCGGCCTCCTTCAAACGATCGACAATGTCTACGATACTGCAAACATCTCCATACAAGACAAATATGATGTCACTTTCGCAAGTCAAAGCCTTTTCAAAACTACGTTTATTATTAATCGCGGCAATCAACGGATTGTCTTCCATCATCTGAATAATTTTTCTCTTCATTTCTAT
The DNA here is from genome assembly GCF_051710745.1 of Enterococcus sp. DIV0756. Taxonomy (NCBI): domain Bacteria; kingdom Bacillati; phylum Bacillota; class Bacilli; order Lactobacillales; family Enterococcaceae; genus Enterococcus; species Enterococcus sp. DIV0756. The sequence goes on from NZ_JBIOLF010000002.1 coordinate 407,761, forward strand.
CCTTATCCCTACCAAGTAATTTTATGCGCTTTCATTACGTTGTATCTCACAAACTCTTTTTGGTAAATCCATAAATTAAGAGAGCCTATTTTTTTAGAATCACTTTTCATTTTTTCAAACTTATTTCTTTTTTGGTCTCTTTATTTTCACAGTCTAATGGATAACATGAGTTTCGTCAATCCTATAATAAAAAATGGAAATACAATACGCCTTGAAATATCAACATTTTTTTGACTTTTTTATAGAGGAAATTTTGCTAATTACGTACCTTAGAAATTTTTTTATTTTAAAAAACATTGACATCGCTTTCATATAATTCTATACTTTGGATGTTACTGGAGCCCAGAGAGAAGTAACGCTTATTTAAGCGTTGCTTCTTTTTTGCGTTCTTTTACAGAAAAATTCACAAGCAGGAGGGTGTTATATGAACAAGCAAGCAGTTAAAAAATGGGGAACGTTGTTGCTATTGTCAGCCGGGGCTGGGATTATCTTTCAGCTTCCTTATATCCGAGAAACCTTTTATGTGCCAATCCAAAAAGCGATGGATCTAACCAACGCACAGATGGGGATGCTCTCGTCAGGTTATGCTACAATGGCAACCTTTTCTTACTTTGTTGGCGGGGTCGTTGCGGATAAATTCTCGGCTCGAAAGTTGCTGACGGTTTCATTCTTGGTTACCGGTGTTTTAGGTTGGTGGTTCTCGACATTTCCGGGCTTCCAGATCAGTCGGCTCATTTTCGTCTTGATGGGAATTTCCACGATCATCACCTATTGGTCAGCGGCGATCAAAGCTACACGGATGTTGGGTGATAGTTCAGAGCAAGGACGTTTGTTTGGTTGGCAGGAAGGTTTACGAGGGTTGCTAAATTGGTTATTAGTAGTTGGAATGAATGCCGTGTTCGTTCGCTTCTCGAATGAAGTATTGGGAACCGCTTGGGCTATTCGTGTGTGTGCCATCACTGTTTTCGTCATTGGTATTTTAAATTGGTTTGTTATTGAAGACACGGAAGCAGAAACACATTCAGAACCGCTTTCTAAAGTTGTCATCGGCATGTTTAAAACGCTGAAAATCCCCCGCACGTGGGTATTGGTTGCGATCGTATTCTTCGCCTACAGCATGTATGGCATTTTAGGCTACATCAATACCTTCGCCATTAATGTTTATGGCCTGTCTGTCTCGGGCGGCGCGCAGCTCGGTGCGATTCGTTATTTAGTGCAAGCCGCTGGCGGAATCATCGGCGGGATCATCGCTGACAAAATGGGTTCGCGTCTGCGGGTGATCATCGGGGGCGCAGCTTTATTGACACTTAGCTTCGCTGGGTTCTTAGTATTGCCGGCCAGCGCAGGCATGCTAGTCGCTGTTATTGTGAACTTTATCTTCGGATTGTTCTTTATCTATGTGGTACGCAGCCAGTATTTCGCGATCATTGATGATGCTGGTTTCCCAGTGGAAATGACCGGTCGTGTATCCGGGATTGTCTCTTGTCTTGGTTATTTGCCAGATGTATTTATGTACACCATGATCGGCGGCTGGTTAGATAATAATCCAGGAAAAGCCGGCTTCAACATGATGTTCATGTATGCCATCGCTATGGGAATTGGCTGTATCATCTTCTCATTGGTACTTGCTTTCATTATCAAAAAAGCCAAAGCTTCTGGCACTATTGCGGCTAAAGTCGATTAAACAAAAAAATCTCTCTCGCTGATAAGCGGGAGAGCGTTTTTTATTTCTCTGGCACATCTAAAAATTCTCCATGCATGTTTTCATAATGCTTCACACTCAATGTCTCAAAAACAGCGATCATGGGATGCTCATAGTTCAGTTCTTTTTGAAATTCATTCAGTTGTGCAGCTAATTTCTTATACTCAACTAATTCCTCTGCAAACAGATACCCCTTCAACGCGATGCTTTCATGCTTCTCTTTGTCAAAACAGAACAAACTGCCGGACCGATTATGACGAATGTTTTCCGCTGTTCGTCCCTCACCATTGATGTAGAATTTGAAATAGTAAAAACCATTTCGTTCTAGCGGTGGAGATACAGCGATTGCGTGCGGAAATCCGCGATTATCAATCGTGATCAATGTAAATGTGTCTGCATTTGCTAGCAGTGTTTCCATATTTTTATCCATTACTAAACCCTCCTATCATTCTTCTCTTTTTTCAGGTACATATAGCGGCACGAAGTCTGCCAAAAATTCCACTGTTAAAGGTAACGCAGGTCCCTTATCACCATCGATCCGTGAATAAATTTTCTTATCCGTCAATGGTGTTAATTCTAATTTGTTTGTTTCAAGATAGGTCATTGCATCAGAATCCTTCAGACGACCTGTAAAAATGAAACGTGCAAGCTGAAGCAATTTCCGAAAGCGCATATTGTGCAAAATACTAACATGCAACTTATCATAATCTGAATCTACGTAGGTTCTTCCGCCAATTGAATGGGTCGTGGTCGCTAAAGAAAACCAGACTTTCAATTTTTCATGAAAATGATCCGCCTTAATTTCAACTGGATAAGACGTATCTTTCCCAATCTGTTTCAAGGCCTTCAAAGGATAAACAATTAAACCGAATTTTCGCTTCTCACTTTGGCGAACTTCATTGGAAATATCCGCGAATGAACCAAAAGTAAACGAACTAATAACCGCCTTTTGTCGATCTTGACAGGCCGCGATCCCAACTTGACGTTGGTGTCCTGCAATGATTACATCCATTGCTTCCTCTTCATCCATAGGTAAATGCCAACGTTTGGCAAAATTGTTGATCGTGCCTCCCGGAATGATTCCCAACGGCAACGATTTTCCTGCTTGAACGAACGCTGTTCCGACAATGTTTAACGAACCATCACCGCCAATCGCTACAATCCCCTCGTATTCATCAATTGCCTCTTTTACTGTTTCGACTGCTTTTTCAGGATCCGGTGCTGTCAAAAAATCCGCTGAGTGGCCAGCCTGTTCAAATTTTTCCTGCATTCTTTTTGCTAATTTTTCAGCGTCTCCATCCCCTGCATTTGGATTAAAAAAAATTCCATAACGCATATTTTTCACCCTCATTCATTTGTTAATTAAAAAATTGATTTTATGCGCTAAAAATCTTTATCTATTCTCTTTTACCTTATCATTTTTAACCTAAAAAAACTGTTTTAACGAACTAAATAGTTAGAATTTGATTCTTTCCTCTTTTCTTCTTCATAAAACCTGATATGATAAAGCTAAGAGAGGGTTGAGAAAAATGTTTGAACCGACAAAACCACGACGAAGTGAAGTTGCTTTCGACACAGTTCCTGAACATATGCAGCAAGAAATCTGGCATATGATTTTTATGCGTCCGATGAAGGGACTGCCGCTTACTTCACCACAGCGTTTCCACTTTTTCAAAAACAAAATCGCTCGTACCTTAAGTGTTGTTTATTCCCAAAGCGACCCTTATTTTTCTGATGGCATCACCGCGCCTTATGTCGAAGCCTACGAGGAGATTGAATTTCCAAAAATCATGTATGTTTATGACGATGGGAATGAACTGATCATGACGCTAGACGAAAGAAACGTCTGACTTCCGTCAGACGTTTTTACGTACTTATTTTACAACCATCACATTGCAAGGGGCTTGATTTACTACATAAGCCGTGGTAGAACCGACAAATAGCAAGGACAATGCCCCTAATCCAGTTGCCCCCATCACGATCAGATCAGTCTCAAGTTTTTGTGCCAGTTCAACAATTTCTCGCTTAGGATTTCCGGCTACGATTTGAGACGATAGATGAACCTCTTGCTCATCCGCCATGCGATGATGTTCCAACTCCGTAATAATGCCCTGAGCTTTTTCACGAACTTCCTGCATTAAGGCAATTGAATTTCCGCCTGTTGTTCCGCTAAAACTGGCCGTATCAATCACTGTTGCTAAAGTCAGTTTCCCTTTATTCCTCTTCGCAATATTGATGGCTTCATCAAACGCCTTTTTAGACTGTTTTGAACCATCGACAGCAACTAAAATATTTTTATACTCATCAACCATATTTGCCGCCCCTTTCTCCTTCATTTTATCATTCTACCGTTTCTTCGAAAAATGAAAATAGTCAATTCTCTTTGTTTTTTCACTATGTAATCATTAAAACTGCTTTAAACGCATTCTGAAAAATTGTTCTTTTCAAACTAAAATGCTAGACTTGGCTCAACAAAAATTATCTACACAAAATATCAAGAAGAGAATAAGGAGACTCAGAGATGAACAAAATACAACGAAGAAAAGCCCATCTCATTATTCATAGCGCATCGACCGCTGCTGCAGGTGTTGGGGCAGGAATGGCTCAACTACCTTTTCCTGATGCGACCGTTTTATTACCTATTCAAACAGCTATGGTGATTGCGCTAGGCAAGGTCTTTCATGTCAAGCTTGAACAAGGTGCCGCAAAAGCGCTCGCCACTCAATTTCTGGCCCAAAAAGCAGGCCAAATGACTGCGCGTTTCCTTGTAGGCAAACTCCCTGTTGCAGGCAACGTTGTCAACGGATCAACTGCCGCAGCCATTACTGAAAGCTATGGTTGGTTAATTGCTAAAGAATTTTCAGAGGAATTCGAGAAAAAAAGAAAAGTATAATATTTTTTTAATTGCTGGAAAGCTTCTTTCAAATCCACTTCGGATTCGCTATACTTGTAAACGTGGATGAACTTGGTGTTTTACTCGTTCAATGATGTAGTCCGCATTTAAGACAGAGGTGCTGGTTCGATTCCAGCCGTCCACACTTTAGCAAAGAACACGCCTGCAGATTTTGCAGGCGTGTTCTTCCATTTTATTAAGCTTTAAACTCACAGTAGATGAATCTGTTAGATACTTGAAACGAGGATAGATTATTATGACTAATTTCTACAATTGGCTTTATCGCCAACCCAAATATAGGATTTATCGCATCATCGGATTATTTTGCTTGCTCTTTTGGTTGCTTGTTTGTCTTATATAAAAAAGAACTTTAAATCCTCAAATGACTATTATATTTATGCGTACATTATTTTAAGAAGTTTTTAGTCTTCTACTTTACTTTACGAACAAATGTTCGTATAATATTCTTGAGGTGATGACCATGTCTATGATTAGTCCAGATTCTGTTGAAATTTTTTATCGAACCTATGATTCCTTAGTGAAAGATTCACTGCCACTAGCTTTATTTTTGAACCAGATTACCGCCAAAATGGATGCCGAAAATCGTGATTATTTTATCATCCCTGCTAAAAAGACCGGACGTAAGAAGGATATCTATTTTCAGTTTGAACGTAAAAATGATGAGCTTGTTTTCAAAGGCATTCACACAAGGAGGAAAAACGATGGAGTCAATTAAGGGAACTGTCACAAAATTAAAAATTATCCAATTTTCACAACAGCCTTTAGTTTATTTTCAACTTGCGAATACCAACTGTCTAATCGCTGCTCACTCGTTAAACTTTCTAGCTGATGTAGAAGCTGGTATGAAAATTGTCGTACTCGGAAAAAGAAATACACGAGGACAGTTCATTGTCGCTAAATATGCGGTCTTAGGCAGTACTAAATTAATGAATGATATTCAATCTTATCAATCTGCAAGCTAAAAGGAGCTGCCTCAATGTCTTATCGACTTTTGGGGCAGCTCCTTTTCACGAATAAATGGCGACTCATAAGTAGCGTCTGCAGAAATAAGCCGACAGTTCACAAAAATTTTAAAACTAATTTTTAGAATTTCCTTTATATTTCTTGACGCTAAACAGCTATGAGTCAGCCTCTTTATCGAACAACCATTACATTACATGGCGCATTATTGACAACGTACGCTGTCGTAGATCCTAACAATAATCTTGAAAAAGTACCAGTTCCTGTAGCCCCCATCAAAATCAAATCAATCTGCTTCTCTTCTGCAAAGCCAACAATTTTAGCCTTTGGATTTCCATCATCAACGACAGTGGTATAAGAGATATCCTCTGGAATCGCTTCTTCCAATGATCCTACAACTGTGCGTGCAGCCTTCTGCGCTTCTTTCACAATATGATCTACGGCATAGGGCTCTGCCCCTAAGTGATTGGTATCTGATACGATCAAAATATACAAATGTGCTTCATTTCTGCGGGTGACTTCGATAGCCTCTTGGAATGCTCGACGTGCCTGTTCAGATGAATCAACTGCAACAAGTATTCTTTTGTATGATTCCTTCATAATAAAGACCCCCTTTTTTCTATTGTAACGAATCACAGGTACCTTTGTACAGAAAATGGTAATCGTTTTCTAAAATGACTATTTTTCGCATATCTTCTATGCACACTTAGAACCTACTCAATTAATGTTGTGAGAGGGCCAACTTAAAAAGACCACAACCTCCAGTCTCTTATTAAATAATCAGTAAAATAGTAGACAGAAAAAAGCACCTTGATCACAAGGTGCTTAAAGGGGATGCTAGTCAAATAAAACTAGCTAAGAAAGATTGAGAGAGGTCTTCCTCATATTCATATTTTAACAGATTTCTTTGTCATTTTGGTGATTTTACGAATTGTTTTTTTAACATTTTTAAATTTATTCTGAATGTGACTAAATATTTTTATTCTTCGAAAGTATTCCCTTTTTCCAATTATGTTAGAAATAAATTATAAAAATAATTATTACGCTGATATTGAGCTATTTTATCGATCAGAAAAATATCCTTATAGCATATTACTATAAGGATAGGATGATTCTAGTTTGATATTTTTTTCACAAATAATTTGAAAAAAATTAGATTTTTACGTATTCTAATTCAAAACCAGTATGGTCATTTTTTGCGGCTACTCGATATGCTGTTGACAGTGTCTCCAATGTTGTAGGATCCAAAGCCAGCTTAACAAAGGTTGGCAAATCAAGTTTTTCAACATCTGCTTCTTTCTCTAAAGCTAAAGGCTGCATCATTTTAGCAAAGCCGCCTGTGATTGAAATATTTCTCTTCTCGCAACGAATAGCATCTCTTAATTCCATTGGATTCGCAACTACTTTTTTCATTCCCATCACTCCTTCTTTTTTTGATAATATCATAGGGTATATGAAAAATCAACAATTTTGTGAATTAAAACACAAAATTATATAACACTAATTTCTGTTATACTTTTTAAAAAGGAGTGAGATTCTTGCATACATTCGTAAAACGAAAACAGCGCGGATGGGTCGAAAACGAAGATTTAATCCCTTATAAAAAGAAGTCAACAGACGAATTGAAGAGCTTGCTATCCTCAGAAAAACCTTTCGAACGAACAATTTCTGCAAAGCTTTTACTATTAAATTGTGATAAAACGAACATTCTTTTGGACGCTTTGGTGAATGAATCTGCCCTGTATACTCGATTAGCGATTACTGAAAAACTAGAAAGCGGTGATTCAGCTACTGCCCAGAAAATGCTTCCGTTTCTTGCTAAAATTGGAAAAAATCAACATCACTCTCCGGTGTCGCCCTCAAAAAAGAGCTCCTTCCCTTTACCACGAGACTTGATTGCTCGCTCATTAGGTCGTATGAATCCGGAAATTTTTCCCACCCTTTTGGATGCTGCTACACAACTACCAAATGTAAAATTGCGGGAATTGATTGATGCCATTGGTTATATGGTCTTTTACAATCCCTGTCTAGCGACTACAAAAAATTATCAACTCTTGCTAGAGATTAAAGAGTCATATAAGACTGACGTTTTGATTCAATGGAAAATTTTGATTTGCTTTTCGGCTTTCCCTCAAAGCAAAGAACTTCTACAAAAGGAAACTCAGTTCGTTTCAGAAGCCCAGCGTTCATTAAAGATCCTTGAAACAAAAAAGGGCGTGTTCCAGAATTAGTCAGCTTCAAGAAATTTCGGCTTATTTCCGAAGAAGCTACTTCTGGAACACCGTTTAATCGGAAAAAGGAACTGCGACAAGAAGACGTTTGGCACAGTTCCTTTTTGCTTACTATTTGATGACCTGTTTAATTACGTTAGTTGACCAAACGCACAGATTTCGCTATCTTACGACCATCACATCACAAGGTGCGTTATTCACTACGTAGTCGGTAGTAGAACCCACAAGCATACGCTCTAATTTACCTTTACCAGTAGCGCCAATATAAATCAAATCGATTTTATAAACTTCTGGCAGATCAAAACAAAGGGCCTTTTTGGGACTTCCCACACAAGTAATCATTTGTTTATTGTAATAATCGACTCCTGCAACTTCTTCTTCCAACAGCTTGAGTGCGGCTTTCTTCTCTTCTTCAATGATTTGGGCAATTGGCGTCGCACGATTCAACAGCAACCCACTGCTGTTTATGACCTGTGCGATATACAAACGTGCATTATTTCTTCGTGCAGCTTCGACAGCTTCCATTAACGCCTGGTGGGCTTGCGGCGACCCGTCTACTGCAGCTAAAATATTGCAATAACGTTCAGTCATGGCGCCTCCCCCTTTTCTTCTAGTATAACAAGCTGCCACTAATTTGTAAGCTCTTTTTTTTGATAAAAACAGTGTAATAGCAGCGTTTGTTCCAATATCCTTTTTTTATTCAGCGAACATTAAAAAACCACTTCAAAATGAATTGAAGTGGTAAAAAACGACCTAATTTTTTTCTAAATACAGTGATTGCTGATCAGATTCCTGGTAGACTTTCTGCATATCGGACCAATCAATCTCGCGATTTTGATAGCCGTAAGGATCATTGACGTAAACGACCTCTTTCTTACGATCAAAGCCAGTAATAACCGCAGAGTGGATCAATGGTGTGACATACATACTGCCTTGATCGGTCTCCCACAATAACCAATCCTCATCTTTTGGTACTTGAAAATCCACGGTCGCGACGATCCAAACGGGTTTCCCGCTGGCTACAACCGCCATGATTTTATTAAACGATTTTTTGTTCCCGGCTGCCACGCGATAATCATCATTGACATACTCTTTGGCCAGCTTTGCGATTGGCTCTACAGCAACACCCATCGCTTCATCTCCACCGGTAATATCACCCACAAATCCCAAATGGGGATTCCCATGATTTCCTGATTCAGTGTATAGTGGTTGATAGTCCAGCTCATCGGCCAGCTCATTTTTATCCGTGTTGTAGCCATAATATTGTAATAGCATTGAAAGCGCAGTAACTTCACAACCATTTTCTAAGGCAACACCGTCAAATTGACTCTCCAAGGGAACATCTAACACAATCTTATTTTTTTCTTGAGGCTGCTCAATTAGTTCAGACAATCCATTCTTTCCTTGAGCATAATAAATTCCTCCACTAGCCGCTACTAAAATAAGCAGCAAGATTACTATTCCTTTTTTCTTCATTTCATCACCTAGCATCAATAGTCCATTCGAAATTATACGGACTATTATAAAAGGTGACAAAGAAAAGCCCTTGAAACACAAATACTTTAAAATGTTTTAACGTTTCATGTTTATAAATAGGGATTGCCTAGATTTCATTTTGACATTCCTATTCCAGACTGATATGTTTTGATAAAATAATCTTTGGAGGTCCTGTCTATGAATGCTTTTACCTATCAAATTGATGATCAGTTAGCTTTTGCCTTTCCTCAGCTAGAGGCTGCTGAAGAACTTTTAGCTTTAATTGAGTCTGATCGCTCACACATTGAGGCCTTTATTGATGTCATGGCGGAAACAAAAACGGTTGAGGATGAAAAGAACTTTATCAAAATGAAGCTACATGGATATGCTGATGGTACTGATTATCTTTTTTTCATTCTACAGGATCAAAAAATTTGTGGCTGTATTGATATTCATAACATTGATCTCAAAGTAGGTAAGGGCGAAATCGGATACTGGTTGCATTCCTCCTTTACCAAACGAGGAATTATTTCAAAAAGCGTCAAAGCCCTTTGTCATTTGGCCTTTAATGATTTTGGCTTAAACAAACTAGTGCTTTGTGTCGACGTTGAAAATGGCCCTAGCAACCGTGTGGCACAGCGTTGCGGCTTTCTTTTGACTAGTACTGAACCACAAGATTCATTGCTTCACGGAAAAATGCGAGACATGAACCACTACACACTTTTGAAAGAACAATTAAAAAAAGGTTTTGACGAATAATTTCTTCGTCAAAAACCTTTTTTATCGTACAACCATTACATTGCATGGCGCATGATTGACAATATAGCCACTCGTTGAACCAACCAATAAACGTTGAAAACGTCCCTTACCTGTTGCTCCAACATAAATCAAATCAATTTCATATTGTTTCGGTAATTCTTCTGTCAAAGCTTTTTTAGGATTGCCAATGTATTGAACGAGTTCCATATTTTGATAGCGTCCACGTTCCTTTAGCTTCTCTAGATATTGCTTCGCTCGTTGTGATTCTTCGGCTAAAATATCATCCATCGGCTGCGCACTACTCATTAAAATACTCGAATCATCAATGACTTGAACAACATATAATTTAGCTTCATTTCGTCTTGCAGCACCGATCGCTTCAAAGAAAGCCCCTTCCGATTGATCCGAACCGTCGACCGCAACCATAATATTTTTATATCTACTAACCATGATATCTACTCCTTATTCAATTGAATGAATTTATTTTTCCTTCAGAAAAATAAGTCTGATTTTCTTACCGTATGTCATTCCTCTAAACTGTCCTTGCCTTGGTTTGTTGTTGCTTATATCCTGACTTCGCGCCATTTTTTCTGGGAAAAGAGGAACTGAAATCCTTATTCAATTGAATGAATTTATTTTTCCTTCAGAAAAATAAGTCTGATTTTCTTACCGTATGTCATTCCTCTAAACTGTCCTTGCCTTGGTTTGTTGTTGCTTATATCCTGACTTCGCGCCATTTTTTCTGGGAAAAGAGGAACTGAAATCCTTATTCAATTGAATGAATTTATTTTTTCTTCAGAATAGTAAGTCTGATTTTCTTGCCGTATGTCATTCCTCTAAACTGTCCTTGCCTTGGTTTGTTGTTGCTTATATCCTAACTTCGCGCCATTTTTTCTGGGAAAAGAGGAACTGAAATCCTTATTCAATTGAATGAATGTCCCTATTCTTTTCTTTACGCGTTCAACACCGCTAACGAATGACAGTTACACTACATGGCGCATGATTGACAACATAAGCTGCGGTTGAACCGATTCGAGACAGACGAATTTCTCCTTTACCAGTAGCACCAAGATAGATCATATCAATATCATTATCTTTCGCAAATTCGACGATTTTCTCTTTTGGACTGCCCAATTCAACAAAAGGCTCCACATTTTCAAGTTCTTTTCGAGCCGCATCATGAACTTTTTTCAACATTTCGTTTTCGACTTGTTCTTTTTCTGCTGCGTAAATTTTACTGAAGGAGAAAGCGCTGGTGGAAAGTTCACTGTCGTTAATGATTGAAATAACATTCAGCTTGGCATCGTGACGTTTGGCTGCTTCGACGGCTTCATCAAAAGCATGTTCCGAATGTTCAGATCCGTCAATTGCTACTAAAATATTTTTGTATTTACTAATCATTGTAACCGCCTCCTTTATTAAATTATAAAGGAAAATAAGAAATCTGTGAAACGAAATCAACTTTATTTTAATGAAAGCGTCAAAGATATTTGTCAACCCACCTTATCTGATGGGCATTCAACACCTATTCAAAAAGCGTTAGACTTTAAATCATTCAATGGAAGCGTTAGACAGTCACTTTCCTCCAATATTCTATTTTCCTGTGAGCATTTTTCTTGTATCTTTTTCGACAATCCATTAAGGTAACAGTAGTTCATTTGTTTATCCGAGTTCCTTCCCAGGACTCCAGCCGTCGTTGCCCTGCGACGGCTCTTTTTGAGCAAAAAAATTGCAAAGAAAGCCTTTTCCTATTATAGTAAAAAGCGGGTATTACCCATCCTTTATAGAATTTGTTTTTTTCACTTGCGGACCGTTGCCATTTTTGGCCGGTCTTTTTTTGATGGACTAGGCATCAAGTTTTCATGACTTTCGAAAAAATAACAAATAAAAATCCTCCTTCTACTTTCTCTTTTGTGTGTTACACTAAAGAGGATGAACACAAGTGTAATTGGAGGAACAAACATGTACAAAGCCAACTTAAAAAACATCCTCACCCGTAAAGAAGAACGAACAGTGGATCTCACACTAATTCCTCACGTAGGCGATACGTTACAGCTGAGACAGCCAGATAAATTCTTGTTGGTTCACGGGGTTACTCATATTATTGAAAACGAATCCATCGAGTTCGAGATTTTCGTCGAACCGATTGATCGCACTTACTGGATGAATGAAATTTAACGAAAGCGAGGAATAAAGATGATTGCACACAAAAGAGACGTTCTCCATGTAGTTTAACTAAAGACAAATTACATGGAGGAATAACAATGAAAAATATTTATGATAATGAGAAATTTTTTGAGAGCTATAGTCGGATGACGCGCAGTCAGCAAGGATTGGATGGAGCGGGTGAATGGCAAACGTTAAAAGAATTGCTACCCGATTTTAACGAAAAGCAGGTAGTCGATTTAGGATGTGGCTATGGCTGGCACTGTCTGTATGCAGCAGAACACGGTGCAGCCTCCGTCATGGGTGTTGATATTTCCGAAAAAATGCTGGCGGTCGCACGTCAAAAGAAGACGTTTGATACTATTACCTACCTTCACGACAGTATTGATGAGATCACTTTTAAACCAAATACTGTTGATATCGTAATCAGCTCCTTAGCGATCCATTATATTGAAGATTTTGAAAAATTGGCGAAAAATATTGCAAGTTGGTTGGTTTCTGGGGGACAATTCATTTTTTCAGTCGAGCATCCAATTTTCACTGCAGAGGGCTCCCAAGACTGGTTTTATGATGAGAATGGAGCAATCGCTCATTTTCCTGTCGATAATTACTTTTATGAAGGAGAACGCATCGCTCATTTTCTCGGTAGTGATGTTAAAAAATACCATCGAACCTTGACCACCTATCTTGATAATTTACTAACGAATGGCTTCCAGATCAAACGTATTGTCGAGCCAATGCCGCCTGAAAATATGCTGGATATTCCAGGAATGAAAGATGAGATGCGTCGCCCAATGATGTTGATCGTAAAGGCGGAGAAAAATTAGGAGAAAATTAATAGTAGAGAAAATCCCTAAAGACTGAAGTCCTCAGGGATTTTCTTTGCTATGCCCATATTTATTCGTGGCGTCGTACAACCCGCAAGCCATTCCGCCAGCAACAAGCCCGCCGAGCGCCAATTCTCCTAGCGACTGATTAAAAAGAAAGCCCATCGCTATTCCTAAACCTGTACCTAAAATTAGCGATACTATCGGTAAATACCGTGTAGCGACTAAACGAGTTTGCTTTACACCTTCTGTGATAATCATCATGATCGGCGCAAAGCTTAATCCCGTCGCCAAAATGTGTGTTAAAATCTCATCCATTTTCTCTTATCCTTTCGTGTATTCGATTTACTGTTGTCTCGATTCTCTCAATCTGTTTAAGTGACTCTGTCAAATCATCAATGGTGCTCAAATAACGCTCTTCTCGTGTATTATTCTGCTTCATCACCCAGACTAAGAGAAAGACAAAAAGTACAGGAAATCCGATACTTTCCGGATTATTGAGAACTGTCGAAATAAAGTTATCCATGCCTTCTCTCACCTCCAAAAATGTTTATCTATCATCATCTTGACTTCAAACGTATTGATTTACCACAGTGTTTTCCCTCTCTAATAATGATGCAAAATCGATATAATCAAAAAAACAACGGCTAATCAATCCTTCTGAATTATCAAGATTCTCACTTCCTACTCACAAAATTTTTGACGCATTTTCCTGAACTTTTTCAAAGCAATTGCTGCTTCACTCATAGTTTTCATCCCTCTCTTCTTGCTATACTTATACTTTATACGAACGTATGTTTGTTTTGTTGCCAAAAAAAAGACATCAGATCCCTAGATGCTCTGCTAGTTCTTCAAAAAAAGCATCACGTAAACGAATGACCTGGCGTTTACTTAAAAAGACTTGATCGGCGACTAAATCAAGATTGACCTTCCGATGTTCTGTCATATAAAGCAGTTCGATGATTTTTCTTGTTTCTTCCGTCGTTTTTTCTAAACACAGAGAAATGATCCTCTGATTTCGTTCCAAATTGATTAGTTGTCGGTCAAGCGAAATTGAGATCAACAATTGCTTGTCCTTCGCCTCTGTATTGGAACGATACTGTGTTTGTTTACTGTGCCAAAGCAACTTCTCTTTTCTTTCTAGATAATAATCTTCCATCTTAGGATAGTCTTGTAGGATTCCCTTCAAGTAATCTTTTTTCCATTTCTCCATCGTCTCTCCCCCTAAAAATAACTGAAACAATCTTAAATTGTCAGACTTTTTTTATTGATTAGTATTTCATAAAAACCAAAAAAACTTTTTTCTAATTCAATGGTAATACATTTCGAGTACTTTGTAAATTTATTATTCTTTTTTACAGGAAATTTAATACGTAACGTGTTACAATAAAATAGAAGGGAGTATATGCTCATGTTGGCTCAACAATTAAAAAAATTAAGAAAAAAAACACCACATCTCACTCAGGTAGATATGGCAAAAGAATTAGGGATTGCGAAAACTACCTATGCTTCCTATGAACAAGGAAAGCGAACGCCTGATATTGAAACACAAAACAAAATTGCTGACTTCTTTAACGTATCGTTGGATTATCTTCACGGAAGGGAACAGAAGAATCCTTTTTCAGCAAAACAGATGACTGTTGCTGCGCACATAGATGATGAAGTAACCGAAGAACAAATGGAAGACATTTTGAATTACATTGATTTCATTAAGCAAAAACATGCAAAGAAGGATTGAGTAGATGGATAAAGCAGAAAAACTCATGGCCAATTTCCAAGGGATCAACTATATTTTTGACCCCTCTATGCCAGATGGACAAAAAGGATTGTATATCGATAATCACATCTACTTAAACCCACGACAATCCTCCGAGGAATTGACAGACACTGTGGCCGAAGAAATTGCGCACTATTTAACCAGCTCAGGCGACCTAATCAGCCAAGACACCGTAGAACAGCGGAAGCAAGAGCAACGTGCACGGGATGTTGGCGCTACGCTAGTCGTAACCCCAGAGGATATTATAGCCTGCTATAAGGAACGATTTTCTAACGTTTGGGAGTGCGCAGAATTTTTGGGGGTCACTAAGGAATCCTTTGAGCATGCCGTCAAAGTCTATGCTCGAACGTACGAAGAAGGATTGGCCTATCAAAACTATCGTATTCTTTTTCGCGCAAATGGTACAATTGGTGTGTTTGAATTTTTTGAATAAAAAATAAACGTCCTTGAGTTATTCTCGGGACGTTTAGTATATCTATTTATTTTTATCTATTCTTTTCATAACAACACTCGTTACTTCGAAGAAAATTATCGTGTTTTAAACATTTGTTTCCGGATCAACTAGGCTATCGTAACTAATCACCGTTGTAAAATCATTCAAATCTTCTGTTTCACTTTTTATGATCTTTACGATTGCTGAATTATTCAACTTATTCTTTACGATCCCTCGTTGTGTTTGCTTTTTATATTCGAAAAATACCTCTTGACCTACCGAGAAGCGTTCCCCCAAAAAAGAGGGCTTTGGAGATTTAAATCCATAGGTGCTTGCCATGTGAACATCCTCCTTCAAATATTAAAAAAAAGAAGATCGTTTCCGATCTTCTTAGTTATCCGTAAATAAACAAATATTAGTCTTTTACGATGTTTGAAGCTTGTAAGCCACGTTGGCCTTCTTCAACATCAAAAGTTACTGCTTGGCCTTCATCCAAAGATTTAAAACCGTCTCCTTGAATAGCTGAGAAATGAGCGAACACGTCGTTGCCATCTTCACCAGTGATAAAACCAAAACCTTTTTCTGCATTAAACCATTTTACTGTACCTTTATTCATGTAAAGTACCTCCAATTACACATCAAATGTGTTTATTTGTAATAAAGAATGACGTGTAATAAAAAAGTATCTTAAAGAATATAGATAACAACCTAGTCACATATCAAAGTATTACTTAGTTACCTTAACACGTATGGATGGCAAAAGCAAAATAATATGAGAATCTCCTTTTTTCCAAGCTAACTAATCAAGTATAAGAAGATAGCTAGCTACTATTTTATGCTTGAAAAGCGCCTCTACTCAATGATTTAATATACTGATGTGCACTATTTTTCAAAAATAAAGTTTTTCTAAAGAATCTTTTTTTATTATAGGTTATTCCTGTGAATGAGTATCAATCCTATATGGATTATAAAAAGTTTGCTGTCGCGTCGACCTTTCTTTAGAAAATCGACAAGCTAATTTTTCTGAAACTTTCTTTTTACTACGCCAAATAGTGTAAAGCGCACAAAGGCAAATAATAAACAAACGATAAAAACAACCAACGGTTCAAAAATACTTCTTAAAATCAACCAGGAACTATCAAATGATTCTTTATTATTAAAAATCGTCTGCCAAATCAATGGCCGAATGTATTTATTATCGTGTAAAAGGTATACATCAAAAACTAACGGTGCCACAAACAGAACGAGATTCTTCTTGATGGAAATTTTTGTTAGAACGATCACGAAAAGCGTTGCACTAAAAATTAACGCATTAATACTTTCGATTCCAGTTAAGAAGAACGCTGGTAATTTCGGAAAATCTTCCACAGCATAGGGTTGATAAAATAGCCCCTTATATACAAGCAACATCCCACTGAAAACAAACAGCAAAACGACGTAATTGAAATATTTTGTTGCTAATTCATGTTGATAATTCTTTAATAAATCACCTATCAATACGAAGTAAAAAAAAGTGAGAAGACTGCTGGGAACATAATAGCCTTCCGTTTGTGTAATAATGCCGATCAATCCGGGAATATGCAGGACGATAATTAAAAGTAATGTAGCCAATAATTTTTTCTTTCTGTCTACACTAACTAAATAGTTTCTTATAAATGGGTTTAATAGTAGCAGAATGACGTACGGGATCAAAAACCAATAATAGCCAAATCCAACTGGAAACAATGCAGGAACGATTTCTTGAGCTGTTAATTCCAATTTGGTATCTGTGAAGAAGATAACTATTATTAGCGATAAAATAGCATACCATCTGGCTGCATTCGATAATGCTAGAATTTTTTTCGGCTTTAGCTCCTGTTGTGAATAAAAATAGCCTGTAATTAAAACAAAGAGAATAACACCGATTCTCCCCATACTTCCCATAATGATAATAAAAGCGGCTTTTCCAGAAAACTCATTAGGAAACACCCAACCGCTATGAACATAGTAATGATGATAAACGATCATTAGCATACTAATAATCCTAAGCAATTCAATATTCTTATTTCTTTTTGAAACTCCCACTTAGCACCCCCGTCACTGATATATATTTGTAGTTTGATAAGGCACAGCATTTACTTATTAATCATATAATTCGGAAAAAGATAAAACAAGCGTGTTTTAGTATTTTCATAATAAACTGTTCACGTATCCAACAAGAAGCCTCTAATAAAAAAATACGCATTTTCATTTAATGGCTGTTCACAACTAGGTTTGAAAAGAACTTAATTAAACACACCTATCGTTTTTGAAATCATTCAGATGTTGCAACTACAACATGTACACTGTCTCCGATATCTTTTCCAATTTTGTTCCGAATATCTTTGCGTATCCCCAAAATATAGCAAATACTTCCATCCTCATTCTTAATGCCCATATTTACAATACTTCCATCATAATCCGCCCCGTCAAAAGTCGCATGGACCTTGACACGTCCTTTTCCAAATTCTTCTCGAACATCATACGGAAAGATTACATAAGCTCCTCCCTTTCCGACTTCTGACGCATAAATTGTTGATTCAAATTTATATTCCTTCATGTTTCTTTCTCCTTCATAAAACGATTAATCACCTGAATATTAAAGACTGAACAGATGTAAAAAGTCAACACAAATAAAAAAATCTGACAAACACTACTGAGATTAGCGTCAAATCAGTGTTTGTCAGACATAATAGTTTAATTGGCGGGAATGTGTAGGAATCGAACCTACCCAAGAAGCTCCTAACTCCTCATACTGGTTTTGAAGACCAGAGGGAACACCAGAACCCATCCACTCCCGAAACAAAACTATCATACCACTCCTTCAAACTGGAATCAATAACAATTTGCAAAGAAAAAAAGAAAGCATTCAGCTTATTTTGAATGCTTCTTTCTTTTTTATAAATTACTAGATTGTTAAGAAGAACAAGTAATTCCTTTTTTAAAATCTTTATTGTTCATCAGAGAATTCGTTTATTTCTTTATTTAAGAAGTAAGAGATCATCGTTCGGATCAACACGATCATCGCTAACTTAATAATGTCTTGGAATGTGGGGTTGATGATCGTTTCGATAATGTCAGCGACGATCAAAAATTCCAGACTCAGCAAAATATAGCTACCTAAATACGCTTTGATGCACTTGTTTTTATGCAAAACGGAAGAATAATCCTGTTGACTTCTTGATTGAATCAATTTGATAAAAGAAAAAATTGCCCCATATAAAATAATAAAAATAGAGAGAATGTTTAACACTAAAACAATGGGGTGAAAGATCAATTGAAGTAACTGCTCAAAATTTTCCATATTTCTCCTACCCTTTCAACGCTATATCCCCATTCTAATCTGAATTCATTCACCAATCAAACAAAACTCAGCATAATAATTTAAACTTTCTTAGCTCTGTTTAAGCGGGCCATAAGCTTCGCTAGTTATGTTAAGTTCACTTCCAAATTCGAAAGGATGATTCGTATGTTCAACACCTTAAAAAGAAATACTTCCAGCCTTTTAAAAGATGCCTTTTATGACTTAACGATCTTACTGATTTCCCACTGGTTCTATCAAATAATCACCCAGTTGTTGAAATGATTGGCCAACGTTCCGCTCGTTGATAAATCATTTGCATCCCAGCTCAGAGGTCACTAGGCGACACTCAGCAAATACCTAAGCACCTATTAAACAACAAAAATCCTAATTAAAAAAAGAAGCATCCATTACCGGATGCTTCCTGCATGTGCTACTGAATCGGCGGATATAAAGCGGTAGTTGTTTTATTCCCATTCTTAGAAAACAGGCTCGTTGATTGACTACCCTTCTCTTTTTCGATCGCCTCATTTTTCTTATCCAGATCGTGATAATCATACTTTTGCGGATCAACAGGCGTGAACCCTTTTGGCGTGTAGAAACGCAATAAGTTTTCTTGGTTCAATTTGTCTGACAAGCTCAACGCCTGCTTCACTTGTTTCTGTTCCTTATCGATTTCTGGCGCGATATTTAACGCTTTTGGATCAACCTTTTCACCTGTTTTATTGTCATAAGTTTCACCGCCCAATTCAGTGTAGGTTGGCGAAACAAAATCACCATTTCGAAAAGCTACAGTTTGATCATGTTTCGGTGAAAATAGATCCGTACCAAATTGAATATAATTTTGATTGTCGATTCCCATCAAATGCAAAAGTGTTGGTAAAACATCGATCTCTCCGCCATATTGATGTTGTATCCCACCATTTGTATAACCTGGGATATGGAACATTAGAGGTACTCGCTGCATTTGCGCATCATCAAATTTGTCCCAAGTCGTTGGGTCTTTTCCTAGCGCTTTTGCTAAATCTTTATTATTGCTATCAGAGATACCAAAGTGATCGCCATAAATCATAAAGATTGAATTTTGATAGATTCCTGAAGCCTTTAGATAATCAAAAAATTGACGCAATGATTCATCCAAATAGTGTGCAGTCCGAACATAATCATCTACGGTACTATTTCCCGTTTTTAATGCTGGGAAGTTAAAGTTTTTATCATCGGTTAGATACGGTGTGTGGTTTGTTACGGTCAAGAATTTCGTATAAAACGGCTGTTGCAAATGTTCTAAATGTCCCACCGTTTCCTTCAACATATCTTTATCTAAAATCCCATACCCTAAGTTTTCATCACTTTTATTGAAATACGAGCGATCAAAAAAGTTTTCATAGCCGAGATTTTTATACACATGATCGCGATTCCAGAAGCTGCCTACATTTCCATGGAAAACGGCACTCGTATACCCAGCTTCCTGTTTCAGAATCGCAGGCGCAGCTTGAAATGTATTATCCGAACCTAATTGAGTAAATAGTGAGCCTTGTGGTAAGCCAAAGGTTCCTGTTTCCAGCATATTTTCTGCATCGCTGGTCTTCCCTTGACCGACCTCATGGAAGAAATTGTCGAAGGCCAATGTTTGCTTATTGTCATTTTCTAAACTATTTAAGAAGGGGGTGACCTCTTGACCATCAACCTTCATATTAATTAAAAATTGCTGGAAGCTTTCCAAGTGGATCACAATGATATTTTTCCCCTTAGCAACCCCGTATCGACTTGGATCAGGTGCTGCATAGTGGCTTTTTGTGTACTTCAAAATGTCGGTTAAGCCATTGCTGGAAGCATGAGCTCTCACGCTATTAGTCTGTTCCGTCTTAATACCGTCATAAACCGTAAAGGCATCCAATCCTAGGTATTTTACGATGTAGGAACGATCAAACGTCCGTTGTAATAATTGTGGGCGATTGGCTTCACTCAACGACAAGTTGACTGAGAAAATCAGCGCTGATAAACAGCTGAGCGCCACTGCGAACGTTTTTTTGACGGGTTTACTGTCAATTTCTTTGCGTTTAGCAAAAAGATAAATCAGAATCCCCAAAAACACCAACAAATCTACCCAGTATAAACTATCATGCACTTTCATTAAGGCAAAGGAACTGCCGGAAATGCCTTGCGAAACTTTTGAAAAACCTAAAATCGATTTGATTGTGACGAAGTCTGTAAACTCTCGATAAAAAATCACGTTCAAATATAAAATCAAGGTATTCAGCAGATCCATCAAAAACAACACGATTAAAGCTGGTTTAAATTTTTTGACGTAGAGGAAAACCCCAAACAGCAGTAACGTTGTGGCAATTGGATTGATCCATAAAATGAAGTATTGAATGGACCCTTCTACGCCTAATGAAAAATCCACGTAATAGGCTAAAATTGTTTTGGCCCAAAATAGTACACTGACAGTCATTAGGATCAGCCAACGATTCTTAAAAGCTTTTTTCACCCGGTTCATCCGGAACACTTCTTTCTATATTAAATTGTCCGATATAACTATAGAGCAGAATTTAAAAAAATGCATTTTTATTTACGATGAAACAGTCAATTTTATATTTTTAAATAATGAGCTGATTTTCTTTCAAAATTTAAGGAAAGACCCGCGAAATCTAGTGGTTTTTGACGTCAAATGAAAATTTCCTAAGACATAAAAATTTCATATTCTTAATATTTATCCATAAAATAACAATCTCCTAATTGTCGATTTTCATTTTCTTACTATTCAAGGTTTAAACACTTTATTGAAATTTGCACAAAAGTTTGGGAGAAATTTCTGAATAAATAAGTAAATAGTCTTTTACCTTTAAGATGAACCATTCCTAGCATATGTCCTTTTTGCGGCAACAAAAACGACCATGTATTCCCCTATAATAATGAGTAAGAAGTGGTCACTTCGGTAAACATTAAGCTACTATTTTCGGATATGTACTATACTTTTGGCGATTAAGAGGAGGGATTATCAATGTCAGCAGAATACAATTCAGGGTCACTGGTTAATGCGGGTAAAGCTATTTCTGAACAGAATATCAAACGGATTATTCAACATTCCAAAACGTACCATTTGAAACCTAGTTTTTTAATTACTCAAATGTTTATTGAAAGCCATTGGGGCGATCCTAATATATCGTTGGTCGGAAGTATCGACAATAATTGGAGCGGCATTTCAGAACCCTTCAACGTCCCCTCAGACTTAGGAATACGTATGCGTCGAGGCAGTGCACGACCGTCAAATGAAGGCGGCTACTATGTTCATTTTGATACTTTGGAGGACTATTTCAACGCATATACTTTCTTATTATCTGCTAGAAATGGACTTTACAAAGTCGAAGGGAAAAATACGATTGAAGATTTTTGTAAGGGGTTATTTAGAGTTGGTGGCGCAAAAGCCGATTATGCCGCAAGTGGGTATCAACACTATCTAAGTATGTTAGTGCCCACGTATAATGCCCTCAAAAAACAAAATCCAAATAAATTAGAAGCGATTGACACCGGTATATTAAATAATGAAAGGAATGAAATCGGTATGTTTATTTATTATCAACCGCAACCAACGGGAACTTCCAACGATATTTATGGCGTATGGGGCAATAAACGATTCCATCTGAATACTATGGAGAAAGTTGGACATTTTAAAGAACTAGTCAGCAATGCAACGGGGATTCCTTGTAAAGAATACCATTGGGCACGAGGCAGCGAGCAGATCAAAACGGTGGAAAGCTTTACTGAATTGCAGAAAACAGTGATTTAAGAGAAGAATTCAAAAAACCGGAAACAAGTGAAAACCGAAAGACTCGGTTTTCACTTGTTTCCGGTTTATTTTTCATTAGAATCTTTTTCCAATCAATCAAAAATCAGGAAGCATAAGTCCTGCATTAAGTTCTATTTATTTTTTCTTGAGTAGGGTATCGATTGTTCATCGCTTCTACATATTTTCTCTGCTCGATCATAAAATTAACCGCAAAAACTGCGCACAATGCATACAGGAAGATATTTACCTGCTCTGATAAATTTGGCAATAAAACATTTGGTAGAATCATGATTAGAAAGGAAGCAAAAGCCCAAATCCAACGGTGAATTCGAATGCCTGCTTTCTTTAATTTGGTTAATAAGAATTGGCTCACAGTTAATACAATGAAGAAAAATACAAATACAGCGATCCAGTACATCGTTTCCCACCCTCTCTTTTACAACTTATTCTGCAGCACTTGCTTCTACCTGTGCCATCTCATCTTGAACCATCTTCTTGTCATAAGCTTTTACGAACGGATAGTAGATAATCCCTGCGACAAGGAGGTTCACAACAATCAATACGACAACGCGCCAATCATTCCCGGCACTCAAGAACCCACCAATTGGAGCTGGAAGCGTCCATGCCTGATACGTTGTAAAGCCGTTGACGATCCCCAACTTAATAGCTGAATAAGAAATTGTCGTCAATACTAACGGCACCAAATTAAATGGAATAAACATATACGGATTCAAGATCATTGGTGCTCCGAACATCATTGGTTCATTGATATTGAAAATCCCGGGAATCAAGGTGAAACGTCCGACTTCTTTTAGGAATTTTGATTTACAAATAAACAGGAATAAGGCGGCAACAACGATGGTCGCACCTGCTCCACCGATCGTCACTGTCCATTGATAAAATTGCTCCGGCGCGATATAAGGAAGCTTTGTAGCAGATGTTCCTGATGCTAACGCTTTGGCATTGTCGTCTAGCATCACTAGCCAAATTGGCCGGATAACAGAGCCGACAATACTCATTCCGTGAATCCCAAACGACCACAACAAATGAATGAAGAACATTGGCAATAAGGCGCCAAATAAGTTATTTCCTAACAGACCCGTAATTGGTTTAAACATCGCCATTAAAGCGGAATTTACATCAAAACCAATGATATCGCGGATAACCCACAGCGTAACCAAAACAACAGCGCCTGGAATTAAAGCTTCAAAAGAGCGCGCCACTGCTGGTGGTACCTGTTCTGGCATTTTGATCGTGATTTTCTTTTTGGTGAAAAAACGATAGATTTCAACAGAAAAAATCATAGCTAAGATTCCTGAGAACATCCCCGAAGCGCCTAATGACGCCATCGGTAAAACAAATCCTAATGGGGCATCAGCGGGAGTTGTCACATTCACTGGCATTTGCAGCATGAAGAATGCCCCTAAAGACAATACCCCGCCTGTTGTTGGGTCTAGCTTGTAGGATTTGGCAAGATCAGACCCCATGATGAAGGTCGCATAGATCGCCATCAAGCCCATGGTCATCCGAAATGGCAAAGCAATCGTTGCACTGTAAGGGGCTAATAAGTCAGCTAGTGGTTTGTAAGGAATATTTACAAAAATAAGAAAGAAACTACCGATTAAAATGAGAGACAACGTCGACACAACACCATTACGAATGGCTAATAAATGTCTTTGTGTCCCTAGTTTAGACATTGGCGGCACAAGTTTTTCTTCGATAATCTTCATGAATTTATCCATGGGTACTTCTCCTTTTTTTACACTTTTTTTACATTAGATTGGTTGTACTGAGCTGCGTAGGCGTTGACCCTACACCAGTTTGTATCATTTATTTTTATAGAAATGGTTCTTATAATCCTTCACCAGTTTCGCCGATTGATTCAACTGGGAAATGCTTGACTCGTAATTCCGACTCACAAAATCATAAAAGATAATATCAATAGCCATAAACTGTAATAGTAAGGAATCCGTCGCAGCAATTCTTCCCGGTAATTCGATCGGCTGACTCGTGTGAATCTCAATATCACCAAGCTCAGAGACAGTACTGCTGCCTCTTTTCGTCATCGTAATGATCGGAACCTTTCGCTCTTTAGCAATCTGGGCTGCCTGTACAGCCTCTGGGGTTTCGCCAGAATTATCTACCACCCAGAGAATATCCTCTGCTCCTGCATTTGCTATTATCGGCAATAGATCATTTACGTTATTAAAAGCGAAAACAATCGTGCCAACATTTCCCCATTTTTGAGCAATATCTTGAGCGACCAGATTAGAAGCGGCGATACCCAAGACAAGCAACCGCTTTGAACGAGCAATCAATTGGCTAAGTTGACTGATTTGGCTATCGTCTAGTTCGTTCACTGTTTCAGCTAAAGAATGTTGTGTATTCAGTAATAATCGTTCTTTAATGGAACTGATTTCTTCATTTTCTCGTACCTCTGGCTGTATTTTTCGGTTCAGTTCTCCCCCGCTTAAATCCGCGGATAATTCTATTTTAAGCTGCGGGAACCCATAAACTTTTAACCGCTTACACAAACGGATAACAGCGGCACTGCTGGAATCAGCTGCTCTAGCTAATTGTTGAGCAGTCATTTCCAACACTTCTTGCGGTTGGTCCAAAATAAACTGCGCGATTTTTAATTCTGATTTTGAAAATGCCTCCTGATGTTCTTGAATTTTGGCAAAAATCGGCATTCCTGTTCCTCCCATACTGTTCTTGCTTTTACTAATTGACCTCCTTCAATCTTCCTTTTCTCTCCCCTTTTTAGAAATTCGATTTCATTTCTTCATTTCTCTTGAAATAAAATTTCATTTCAGATACAATGTAAACGTATTTTTATTCCATGTCAAGCATTTTGGAGGAAAAATTTATGAATTATAGAATAGGAATTGATAGCGGTGGAACGCGCGTAACTGCTCAGGCATACTCTGAAACTGGAGAATTACTGGCCGAAAGAGAGGCGGGACCAGGAAATAGCTTGATTCATTTCGCACAAACGCTGCAAAATATTGAGAGCGTTTTAACAAAATTATTCGATATATTGCCGATAGCCAATTGTGAACTAATTTTAGCTGGCGTAGCCGGTAGTCAAAGTGCTGGAAACCAAAATGAAATCGCGGATTTTATTGAACAGACATTTCATCGGCCAGCAGTCGTCTTATCGGATGCCGAGCTGGCAATGTTGAAAGGATTACAAGGAACAGACGGAATCTTGGTCATCGCTGGAACAGGTTCTATTGTTCTAGGCCAATTCAATCAAACAGCCTATCGCGCTGGGGGCTGGGGACACTTATTAGGGGACCAAGGCAGTGCCTATGATTTGGTCCGTCAAGCTTTTAAAGGAATGCTGAGGGAAGCGGATAAAGGGAACATTGGTGAGTTAACAAAACTGATTTTGCCAATAATTGGCGTAGAGAATGTGTTTGAAGCCGTTCAGCTGTTCAATCGTCTTCCTCGCAATGATTTGGCCGCTTTTGGAAAAGCATTTGCAGAACATGGCACTAAAAATCAAGCCTTTCAAAAAATTTTAATGCGCTGCGGAAAACGTTTAGGTCTTCAGGTTTTGGCAATCCTTGATCAAATAGGTCCAAGCGCAAATCAAAGTAACATTGCCCTTTCAGGTTCCGTTTTGACAAATAATCAGGTGCTTCAAAAAAGTTTTGAACAAACTATCAGACAAAAATATCCCGAAGTGGCGTTGATCCCTTTAGTTGGTACAAATGCTTCTGGGGTACTTTATTACAGAGGAGAATAAATGATGACATTTAGACAATTAGGACTTTCCATTTATCCAGACCATAGCGATTTTTCAAAAGACAAAGACTATTTAGCACTGGGGAAAAAATACGGGTATTCTCGACTTTTCATGAGTATGCTTGAAGCGGACGACATCCTTGCCACCAAACAAAAATTCAGCAGGATCATTGCTGTGGCGAAGGAGTTAGGCTATTTAACCATCATCGATATCTCCCCTCGCATCTTTGAAAAACTGCGGATCAGCTATCAAGATCTCCGTTTTTTTGCGGAATTAGGCGTGGATGGCATTCGTTTAGATCAAGGCTTTGATGGGAATACCGAGGCACTGATCAGCTATAATCCTTATGGACTAATCATCGAATTGAACATGAGCAACGATGTCGCTTACCTTGAGAATATCTTGAGTTATCAAGCCAATAAACCTTATTTATTCGGCTGTCACAATTTTTACCCGCAGGTGGGAACCGGTTTAACAGAAGAATTTTTCCTAGAGTGCAGTGAACGATTTAAGAAGAATGGTATTCATACCGCCGCCTTCGTAGCCAGCCAGCATGGGGAACAAGGTCCATGGAATGTAAATGATGGCTTGCCAACTTTGGAAAGTGACCGTTATTTGCCAATACAAGTACAGGCGAAAAAACTATTTGCCACTGGCTTCATCGATGATGTCATTATCGGAAATGCTTATGCAACAGAAGAAGAATTGAAGGCTCTAGCAGAAATGGATCGGTATCAGCTCCAATTAAAGGTAGATTTTTTAGCGGAGGCAACGGAATTAGAACGCAAAATCGCCTGCGACATGCAGCATTTCCGTCGCGGCGATACAAACGCGTTAGTGGCGCGTTCCACCCAATCACGGGTTATTTATAAAGAAGAGGAAACCCCTCCTCACACCAACAATATCGAATTCAAATTCGGTGATGTTTTAATCGGGAATGACCAATTTGGTATCTATAAAAACGAATTGCAAATCGTATTGACACCACACAAGGATACTCGAAAAAACAAAATTGGTCGTATTTCGAAGGAGGAACTAGTGTTATTAAAATATTTAAATCCCTGGACCAAATTCAACTTTATTTAATTTCATTTCGAGTTTTTTTACCTAAAGCGATAAAGGATTACGTAGCCATAATAATTAAACGCAAAAAAGGAAGTATCCATCGACGATACTTCCTCTTTTATCGTAATCGAAACCGAAGGCGAGACGAAATTTAGACTGCTCTATGCACTAACTTCGAAATAGATTCACTGCAAAAGTGTTTTCCTTCTTCGATCGTAGAAATGATTTGCTGCTTATTTTAGCTTCTTTATGCTTCGACTATCTTCTGCTTGATTCCTTCATAATCATGTTCCGCGACCTCAATACCTGACACCCACACAACATTCGCATTTTTGGCACGTTCTGCATAAAGTGTTTTATTCGTCTTAGGTAGAACGATCACGTCTGCTAGGGGCATTTCCTCCGACCAATCATCACTGATAAACTCAATTTCCCATTCAGGAGCTAATACCTCGCGCATCTCTTTTTGAAACTTGATCGGTCGTAGAGTCACACCGCTCGTTCCAGCAAGTGTACCGACTGTTTGCTGACGATTGTTAAATGACCAAACCCATAACACTTTTTTACTCATTGATTTCAGTCCTTTTTTGATTATTATGCGCTTATGAATGGTTCAAATCAACGAACAAAAGAACCTTTTTTTAAAAAATTTTATAGAAGTCTTTTACGTTTCTTCTTCCCTGTTCTCCTCTCGAGACTCAATCAGAATAAGTCCAATAAATTTTGCTTTCGCGCGGATTTCTTGTCTCAGTTGTTCTCCATAAACAAAAATCTGTTGCCGCCAAGGATCCGTCAGATATCCCCAAGAAAAATCTTTAGAGAAAAACAGATAGTAATCTCCATCGGGGAAAAATTCTGGAAAATAAGCATAGTAACCCCCATCGCCAAAGCGTTCATCCGAAATAAAGGTGGGATTTTCTTTTCGTACTTTCACTCGTGGATAATATTCATAACAGGTGTGTTGCCAATCCAACACATACATAGACTCCTGATCTTTTAAGCATCTACAGAAAATATCTTGAATCGTTTTACGCCAGTTCGGATCAGAATCAGCGAGAAGACCGATTTCCTTGCAGCTATAGAGATCGTGTGGTTCCTTTAATAAATAGCGAGAATCTTTCGCATAATAATCTGGTTCGAAGGAAAATCGCTGGTAGACAATTTTCCATAGCTCGTCTGTTATTTGATTCGAAAGTATTTCCCATTCCTGTTGAGCCTGCATACTATCCCTCTTTTCTGATTGAATGTAATGTTTTCTGACACAATGGCTTTCAGCGTTACGCTTATTTGCGTAAAAGACGTTCTCCTGTCATATTTTACCTTAATTGGCCATTACATGTAAAAATGTCCTAGATCATGAAACGACTAAAAAAGAATTACCCTGCATGATTAAGTTTCTTTTTACTAGGTTCTTTTCAAGACATGAAGAGTGTCTACTTACAAAATGTTTGATGACCATCCCGTGAATACAAAAAGCCCAACCATCGATTCAAGATGGTTGGACGGTGAACCGATCAGACTTTTCGTTCTTCCAATTCTTTTTTTATTTGCGGATAGATGGTATCCAAATGGTAAAAGAACATGGTAGCGATAAAGCAAAGAAAAAAACGCTCAGCAACCTAAATGGCCAAGCGCAAAAAAATGGTCTGAAATGGACCGTCTGTTTATTCTTCTCCCTCATACAAGCTCCTACGCAGAACGCTAGAGGATGGATAGCTGTCTTTTCATTGTTTTAATACGCCTTTCAGGTACTAACAGAGAAATTCTTAGTTGTCGCTAGTCCCTTCGTGCGCCAATATTTTTTCCCTTGTATAAGAAATCGTTGCTTTTCCTTTTGAATGGAATAAGATTTCATGAGTCTCCTGTTCAGTCAGATTGGTTTTCGTCAGCTCTTTTCCGAGTGCAAGCAATTCCTCTGCACATTCGGTGTACGCATCGATCCATTCGCTGGAAAGCGGCATTCGCTGATGCCCAGGATAAAGCTGATAGTCAGGAGCAATAGCCGAGCGAAGATGCTCTAAACTTTTTTTATAACGAGCGATATCAGTTGATTCAGCAAAGTGCAGGAGTACCCCCTTTTCACAGATCATATCGCCGGTGTAAATCCTTTTCCTGTCCTCCTCAATCAGAGAAAGACAGCCGTAGGTATGCCCGGGATTTTCAATCACTTTGAGCTGCCGCTGACCAAGATCGACAATCATCCCCTCCGTCAACGGCTCCAGCTTAACTGTTTGATTGATCGCTTGTCGAGGGTCGGTTTGATCCTGGTCCCATTTCATTGCTTTATTGCCCTTGAAAAATTCCGTGCGAAAAGCAGCCGACGAATGGAGCTGAAACAACGAAAAATCTTGCGGATGTAACATGATTTCTTCAAATTGCTGATCATTGCCGATATGGTCGATGTGTCCATGGGTATGAAGCACGATGATCGGCTTATCCGTTAAAGTAGCCGTAAAGGCACGAAGGTCTTCTGCCTTTAGCCCCGTGTCAATTAACGCCGCCTTTTTTTCACCAACAATCAGATAGTTGTGAGTAGAAGCTTGTCCATTTCCACGAGTGATCAGCCACGTTTGGGGTTCTATTTCCTCTGCTCTCATTTTTCTTCACCTCACACTTTTTTTTCAAGGTTCCGTGCAGCATACTCATAGGAAACCCGCATAATACCATTTCGGTCACACCATTCTTCTAATTTACCTGACATCAATAGTTCATATTCTATCCCGCGATAGTTTCCAACCATGCCAACCGCTGATCGGTCATTCGCAAAGGACAATCCTTCACGACCGGGGAGCATCGGATGCATTAGCGTCAGACGATAGTCCTCCGTTAAGCTACTGAGCCAATCCGTCCACAGCGTGAGGCCCACTTCTGCTGTAGCAAAGCTGTGGGGCCCTAATTTTTGTTTCAGATCGTACCAGTCAAGGTGATTGATCAGACCCTTTTGATTGGTCCACTCGCGTAAAACCGGCACTAATTCTGGATAATACAGCTCCGGCATCATATGAGTATCAAAGTAACTGACCGATAATCCCAGCTTTGTTAAGTAATCCAGCTGTGCATCAAACTCTTTTACTACGTCATCCGGATCGATGTTCTGATCAGGAAGGCCAAATTCGGGAGGAAAAGTGCCATTTTCGGTAATCAATGAGGTAATCTGACTCGTCTCAGTCATGGGAAACCACTTCAGATAAGTCCACTCCGAGGTAAGCGTCCCGTGTATCCCAATTGAAAAATCACGATCGGGCAAAGATTTTAAAAGCTCCGCGCCTGATTCCATCATGGGACCCACCGCCATGCAAGAGACATTTTTTATATAGTCCTTCGTTTTCAACGCTTGATAGATCGCCTGATTCGAGGCGTTACTTGATCCGAAATCATCGGATCTTGTGATTAGTTTTGAAATCATTCCGTTCACTACCTATTCAAAAATTTCTTGTTCCTTTTCATTAAATCCGAGCACCCAGACTAAAGCAAAGGTGACGACAAATGCAATCCCGCAGCCAATAATTGCATTCGTTAAATTCGCGGAGTCTTCATGGATGAACCCCGCTAAAATGAAGATGTTCGAGCCTGTCAGAGCGTAAGCCTTCACCTGCATAAAGCCCATATACAGCGCCCCGCAAAAAGCACCAATCGCTTGGGCCACAAACGGCTTGACGTAGGGAATCATCACCCCATAAAGCGTCGGTTCTGCCACTCCACCGATCAGCTGCAAGGCAAAGCTGGAGAATCCCAGACTTCGATTCGCCGGCTGCTTCGCCTTCAACGCGAAGGCCAAGGCCGCCGCCGCAATGGCGATCACTACTGGTGCCACCGCGACAAACACTACTTCATCATAGCCGTTCGCCGTCAAGGTTACCAAGACCGCCATATTGATCGCATGATGCATCCCAGTAACGATCAGCAAAGCGAAGACAGCGGCGATCAGACCGATCCCAAACGGACCAAAAACTTGATGCGTCCATAGCAAGAAGGCGCTAATATAATTGCCCAAAATACTTCCCAAAGGTCCTAAAACGACTAACGCCAGAGGCACTGTGACAAGCACGGTAAGAACCGGTACAAAGACCATTTTGAAGCTGCTTGGAATATATTTATCGAAAAATTTCTCAACATAAGACATCATCCAGACGATTAAAATAATCGGAATGACGGTACTTGAATAGTTAACTGGCGTGATCGGCAGTCCGTAGACATTCAGTGCCGCGCCCTGCATCACACTCTCCACAAAGGCCGGTGCGATCAACACGCTCCCCATCAACATACCCAAAATCGGATTTGCCTTAAATTTCTTGGCACTGGTGTACCCTAGAAAGACTGGCAGAAAGTAAAAGCCGGCGTCGCCAACAAAATTTAAAACTTGATACGTACCACTTTTATCTGACAGCACACCAATCAAGCTTGGCCCCAAAAGCATCAGGAACATCTTGATCATCCCGGCACAGATAATGGCTGGCAACGCTGGTGTGATACTTCCAACCAAGGCGTCTAAAATATTACTGCCGACGGTTTTTAGTGTCCGCTTTTTCTTTGGTGCAGGAATCGTTTCAGCGTTTTCTTCATTTCTGCTTGGCTCATTATCAATGTGCATTTGTTCAAAAACCGTGCCTACATCAGGACCGATAATCACTTGGTACTGATCTCCGGACTTCTGAAAGCCTAAAGTTCCAGGAATGTTCTTGATTTTATCTAAATCCACTTTACTATCATCTTTTAAAATAAAACGCAAACGGGTCACACAATGAAAGGCTGAGGTGATGTTTTCTTTTCCACCAATCGCCGCTAATGTTTGTTGTGCAATTTGCCGTGCCTGTTTTTCTTCCATTACTTGCTCCTCCTCCATATCCCTTACTTGAGAAAATCGAATTCAATCTAACGTTAGAAAACCCTTACATGTATTATACATTTGTTTAAACAAATATTCAATAGTAGTTTAACCTTTTCCTCTAAAAATTTGTTCAAACATATTTCATTAATATGCTATAATGACTATATCTCATAAGGAGGTTTTTGAATGGCTGCTAATAAATTTTCTGAAATCTATCTACAGCTTAAAAAGGAAGTTCGAGAAGGCCTTTATAACGATACCTTATTACTACCAACAGAATTGGAGCTAGTTGACCGCTTCAAAACCAGTCGAAATACGATTCGCCGGGCCATCGCCAAACTGAATGACGAAGGACTGGTATACAGCGTCAAGGGCCGTGGGGTAGTGGTGCTGGAGACGTCTAAAGTTGACAAAGTCTTTTTTAAAACAGGCAACTTTCATGGGCTAAAAGAGCTTTCAAATTATAATGAAATCAGCACCTCTTCCAAATTAATTGATTTCCAAGAACTCACCGTTTCTGAAGAGCTTGCTCAAAAGATTTCCTTTAACGAAGGCGAACGTATCTATAAAATCAGTCGACTTCGGATCATCAATGAAAAATCCATGATGTATGATACCAGCTATTTCAAGAAAATGTATCTAGGTCCGATCACTGCAGAAATCGCGGAGGGCTCCATTTACGAGTATATCGATACCCAACTGGATTTCAAAATCGCGGCCTCCAAATCCGTCATGAAGGTCGTTTCAGCCGTAGAGGCTGATTTTGAAAATTTAGATTTAGGCGAAAACAACTGCGTTGGCGAAATTGAGAACATCGCCTATACCGACAGCGGACGTTTGTTTGAGCACACCTTTATTCGCTATATTCCGAATGAATACGTGATGGTTTCATTTGCGCAGCGATAGAATCAGAAAAAGCTCAAAAAAAGGAACTGTGACAAAAACCTTGTCACAGCTCCTTTTTTCGATCAAACAGTGATTCAGAAATAGCTTCTTCGCAACTAAACCGAAATTTCTTGAAGCTGACCACTTCCGTCCCAATCTCTTCCTACGATTTTTATTATCTATCTGCGAGAAACTCCAAGACCTTCTCCATACTCTCCTTTGTACATTCGCGACTGTAATCCACCATAAATCCATGAACCGCGTCTTCGCGAGTTTGATCAAAAAAGACTTCTGTCACGGGAATCTGCTTTTCCTTCAGACACTTCGAAAATTGCAGCGTTTGAGAGTCGTGCAGCCCGTCGATTTCTCCTGAAAGAAGGATTGTTCGCGGAAATTCTTCAGTTACATAATTAATCGGGGAGGCTTCAATCATGAACTCACGGTCGTTCTTATCGTCCATCGTCCCCAAAAAAGATTCATAGCTGACTTTAATAAAGGGAAACTTGGCGTATTTGGCACTCAGAAAATCATACGCTCCGTAAAACAGAACCATTCCCGCAAGCTGTTCTTCCCTTAACGGTGGTTCCACACCATATACCTTCGCCGCGTCCAGATTCGTGCAGACATTCGCTACCGTCGAAGCCAAGTGAGCACCGCCAGAATCTCCAGCTAAGAAAATACGTTGAGGGTTTCCTCCATACGCTGCAATGTGTTCATTTATCCATCTAATCGCATCAAAAACAATTCTTTCTTGCTTCGGATGCGGCGCTTTGGGTGCCAAGCTATAATTGATTGCGACACTGACATAACCTTTTGAGGCGATATATTCGCAATAACCGATGTTGTCGTCCTTATCGCCCAACGTCCAGCCGCCGCCATGAATTTGAATAAAGACGGGAAACTTTCCTTTAACGGCTGGGGTGTAAATATCCAGTACCTGTTTTTTATCTGTCCCCCTGGAATACGGCACGTTTCTGAATTTTTCCACCGGTGGTTCGATCGGAAACGTATCATTATACTTGCTACGATTCAGCGTCGTTAGCTGATATAACAGCTTTGTCAGCATAATAGTCAGTTTCATCGGTCATTCCTCCTTCAATAATTCAGAAATTTCTTTGGCCATATACGCTCCAATTGCTGCTCCCCCTGTTTCAGAGAAATGCAAGTGATCGCCTGAATCATACTGCTCAGCCAATTTTCTAGGATCAGCCGCATCACGCACAAAACGATCCAGATCAATCATTAAGTTCTTTTGCCGAATCCATTGATTGACCGCTTTACGAATAATTTCCTTTTCTTCTGACCAAGCTGCTTTTCCATTAGAAAAGGCCCCTTTAAAAGGTGTCAGGGTGACTAAAATCGGCGTCAACCCTGCTACTACGGCTTCATTAACGATACACTTTAATGCAGTAATCATTTTTGTGGCGGTAGGCATTTCGGTTCTATTGTCCGAACCAACTTGGTAAAGGTCATTGTCTCCAATCAATATCACCGCCACATCCGGTCGATACCTGACTAATTGGCTAAAACGCGCCACGGCAGGCTCGCCAAAGCCGGCATTCCATTCAGAATCAGAGGTTCCCGGCAAAAGCAAACGATTGCCTGAGATCCCTTCATTGATCGTTGTGATCCCGTCGATATGGTCATAAAGTCCTTTCGCGGCATTATCCGCATAATAGCCCTGGTTTGTCAGTGAATCGCCAAAAAAAGCAATCGTGTGCCCGCTCGTTTCAGTCAAAATCGCTACCGAAGTCATACCGTAAACATAATTCATGCCAAAATCAAGAATGTTCGTTTCAAAAATTTGAGTGGAAAAATTATGGGCAGACGTAGCCAAATCATTGACGTCGTTGCGTATCTCCAGCTGGAAATACAAGGTCGATTTCAGCGGCACAACAATAGTGGTGAGATCAGACCATAGAGATTGCCCAGCAGGAATCTCAAAAGCGGTTTGCTCATTCAGAGTGAGTGGGCGCGCATTGGCCATCTGCGGATTTGTCGCAACACTTGCACGGTTCACGCTCATCGCAGTCTGGTCATATTTATTGGAAAATTCGACTCGAATCCCCTTGCCGGAAATGTTTTGTTTAATAGCGATTTTTTCGGTTCTGCCATTGGGTTTAAAATGAAGATTGCCATAATTTGAAAAGACTTGATGCCAGATCATTCGATACATTTTTATCATTCCTTCAGTAAAATACTTCTGCCCCGCTGAAAACTACTTGATCAAAGCTTTGAAAAACGCAAGAATCGGTTGAATGTGTTCTTTTTCCAAAAATTCGGGTCCCCCGCCAGCATGACCTGTTTCAGGCATTAAATCTAAAACAACGTGTTCTTTCCCGATTTTTTCTTCCAAACTTCGAGCAAAATTAATCGATTGCTCCGCAGGAACTGCTGGATCCATCGTTCCATGTTGAATATAAAACGGCGGTGCTTTCTCTGTGATCACATAATCGATGTTCGCCTCTTTCGCCGCTTCACGATTCACCTGTGGATCAAAGCCTAGATAGTCATGCAATAATTTCCGACTTTGCTGCATATACTCCGGAGCGATGGCTTCAAATATTTCGATAAAAGCCGCTTCATTACTGAAATCCAATAATGGACATAACGCAGCAACCCCTCTGACTGCTTCACCATTAGCGGCTGTACGCAGGCCTACCTGTGAAACCAAATTTCCCCCTGCCGATGTCCCATACAAAAACATATTTGTCGCATCAAACTGGTATTCTTCCGCATGTTCTCTAATAAAAGCCAGCGCAGCCGTAAGATCATTGATCGGGTCCATTCGTTGGATGTCCGGCAGTAAGCGATAATTTACAGAAACTAGCGCAAAGCCCTCTTGTAAAGCAAAAAAGCCAGGATACAGATGCCAATCACGTTTATCACATAAAGCAAACCCACCGCCATGAACCAAAACGACAACCGGAAACGGCCCTTCCCCCTCTGGCAGATAAACATCTAGCTTCTGCAGATCGTGATCGCCATAAGCAACGTCCAGCTTTTTATGCTTGATCCAGTCGATTTGAGGAATCACTTTCTCGTTCGTGATGGAGACCCATTCAGGGACAAAGTTTGTATCGCGTAAGCTTCTCATTTACATAACCTCTTTCTGTTTATTGACTCGTACATTAAACCATACATTTATACTATATTTGTTTAAACAAATTGTCAACGTTTTTTGATAGCCTTTTCATTTTTGTGTAGAGAAGCTTTTGAGCAATGGTAACTAGTCAACACTTGTAGCAAACTATTGACTAGCTCCGATCATGGGATAAAAATAGACTAGGATTTCCTTTCGCTTTTACGAACAAAAATAACCCATTCATCACTTAAGGATGCTTGGGCTATCTATCAATTATCTTTAGTTTTTTAGCAGGAACATTTTCTTTAATAAATAAAGCAGCCCCCCTTTTTTTCGTTATAGTGACGAAATAGTCGTTCCCTCACCAAAACTTGCTTCCCAATCAGACGTGAAATCAACCACTGCTTTTTCAATTGACGGCATTGCAAAAGCAGACTTAATGATGTCTACACCCATCGTTGCCGATTGCGCACCATTTTCTAAAGCGGCATTCACCTGACCGACA
The DNA here is from genome assembly GCF_051710745.1 of Enterococcus sp. DIV0756. Lineage (NCBI taxonomy): Bacteria > Bacillati > Bacillota > Bacilli > Lactobacillales > Enterococcaceae > Enterococcus > Enterococcus sp. DIV0756. The sequence goes on from NZ_JBIOLF010000002.1 coordinate 444,237, forward strand.
TTTTTGAAGCTAGCAGCAAGAATTTTTGTCTGGCTGTTGGTTCTTGAAATCTCCTTCGCCATTTCAGCTATGGCTTCTCTAGGATCAATGTTCAAGTTTTCCATTCGATTGAAATAAGGTGCAATATAATCCGCACCTGCTGCGATGGCTAAATACGCTTGGAATTTGGTGTAGATTGCGGTTGCAGTCACATTTACTCCACGTTTCTTTAATTCTTTAATGACTTTTAAGCCCTCTTCACTGACAGGAACTTTTACAAAGACGTTTTTGTCAATTTTCGCTAAAATCGTTTCTGCATCCTTGAGCATTCCCTCGTAATCTGTTGCAACGACTTGGACATGAAGTGATTTGTCGTCTCCGATGATTTCTCTGATTTGTTTCATATGAGAAAAGAACTCAATGTTGCCTTCATTCTTTACGATTGAAGGATTTGACGTCACACCAGCTAAGGGAATAATTCTTTCATATTTCTTGATATCTTCAATATTTGCTGTATCTAGCATAAATTCCATTTTTTAAACGCTCCATCTTTTAAATAATTATTATTGATTGTGGAGAAATTCACAAATTTTCTAAAAACAATTTTCGCCATTTTCACCGAAACTAAACCTAGAATATATCTGAGAGACCTCGTCTCTCAGATATATAATGCGATTACAATACGTGTTCGGTCCGTTCAATAATGTCATCTTGGGTGGCTTTTGATAAGACATTGAAGAAGGCTGAGTATCCGGCAACACGGACAATTAAGTCACGATGTTTTTCTGGATGTTTTTGCGCATCGATCAATGTTTCTCTAGAGACGACATTGTATTGAATGTGGTAGCCGTGCAATTTATTGAAGAATGCCCGCAGTAACATGATCAATTTTTGCTTGTCTTCTTCTTTGGCTAACGTTTGAGGATTGACTTTTTGATTGAGTAAGACACCGCCAATGATTTCCTCTGTTCTTAGCTTAGAAACTGATTTAAGTACGGAAGTCGGACCGTTTTTATCCATATTATGCGATGGCGAGCAGCCTTCAGCTAAAGGCACCCATGCATTACGTCCATCCGGTGTAGCCATCGTTCCTTTTCCTTGCCCGACATTCGCTGAAATCGATGACGTTCCAGAATAACGGGTACCGCCGATTGGTCCGCGGCCAAAACGGGTACTTGGGTATTTTTTGACTTCTTCGATATAGCTGTCATAAGCTTTCGTCACTAGCTGATCGGTATAGTCATCATCGTTCCCATATTTTGGAACATCGTTTAGAATCATTTGTTGGATCTCTTGGCTGCGTTCACTGGCATAATCCGTCATCAACGCTTCCCAAAGTTCTTCTTGCGTAACTTTTTCATCTTCATAAACGAGCTTTCTAATCGCTGCCAGGGAATCCGCTAAGTTGGCAATCCCAACCTGAAGGCCAGAAATAAAGTCATAAACAGCTCCGCCTTCTTTCAATGTCTTCCCTCGACCGATACAGTCTTCTGTTAGTGCAGAACACAAAATATCTGGGACTTCTCGTTCAAGACCAATATCAATGGCATTTTCTACGATGACACTCATGCGAGTTAATTCACGTACGGTTTTATCCCAAGCCTCCTGCAACTCTTCAAAGGACTTCATCTCTTTGAAATGACCATAGCCTTCAACAAAACGTTTGCCTGAAACGGGATCAATCCCGTCATTCATGGCAATCATTAAGATTTTAGGGAAGTTCATGTAGCTCATTCCTGTACAGCGATAGCCCCATTTACCTGGAACAGCCGTTTCGACACAGCCGATTGCACTATAATCATAGGCATCTTCTTCTGTGACACCAATTTTTTCAAATGAAGGGATGATGATTTCATCATTGTTAAAAGCAGGCATCCCAAAGCCTAGCTTCATCACCTCGATACATTCATTCATAAAGTTATTATCTAATCCTGAATGATAACGAACCGTTAAGTTCGGTTGCGGTAATTTTGTTTGCGCAACACTTCGAAGGACAAGGTAAGAAAGCTTATTCACGGCATCTTTCTTATCCCGAGTTTGGCCGCCGATGGTCACATTTTGATAAAGTGGACTACCCGCACTACTAAAAGTATGTGCTTGGCTTCTTACTTTATTGACGGTTAATGTTTTGATCCAAAGATTGGTTAACAGCTCAACCGCCTTCGCTTCAGTAATGGTGCCTTTTTCTAAATCAGACTTCAAATAGGGATACATATATTGATCGAAGCGACCATAAGAAAGCGAATGGCCATTCGATTCAATTTGTAAGATCAATTGAATAAACCAAACCGATTGTACCGCTTCTTGGAAGGTTTCCGCCGGTTGATTGGGAACCTTCGCACAAATACGACTAATCTCTAACAGCTCCGCTTTTCTTTCAGGTGACGCTGTTTCGGCCAGCTGTTTTGCTAAGGCAGAGAAACGTTCTGCGTAGGTTTGAACAGCATCTAATACAATTAAAATCGCATTGTAAAATTGATACTTATCAATGCTTTCCGGCTCTGTTAAATCTAGGTTCGCTTTTTCCTGCAATGTCCGTCTGCGATAGCCTTCCAAGCCAACTTCTAGAACAGTCTGATAATCTACTGCTAAGTGAGCATCACCAGAATTCATCTTTCCTTCCATTCCGAAGAAGCCGGTTTCCATGAACACAGAAACTTCATCAGGCAATAAGCAGCCTGCTTTTGCTCGTAAATTATTGTTTTCCCAGAAAGGCGCGATCGAACGTAGATCCTCTTTGGTTTTTTCAGTTATATAAAAGACATCGCCATCCCGTTTTTCAAATAGATCCAGTTCATTTAACACGAATTCCATCGTATATTCCGGGAAAATCGGTGCATCTTTGTTGGAAGCTGCTTGATTCCCGACGATCAAGGTTTCATCTTCAATGTAAATAGACATTTTTTCTAAAATATTCTTCAGCATTAAGGCACGCTTCATGACGTTTGTCTGATGTTGGTTTTCCTTATACGCTTCAGTAGCTAACAATGCGCGTTCTGCACAAATATAAGGTTTCTTGGTTAATACGGATTCCCGATACTGGTTCATCCGGTTGGTTAAATAGCCGAAATACGGTTGACTGTTTGCACTTTCTCGTTCTTTTATTTGAATCGTCATTTTAAGCCCTCCTGTTTCGTTCGTAACTAATATATTATTCTTTCGAAGTAATCGTATCATGCTTTTGCAAAATTAGTCAATATGAAGAAGGGATATTCAAAACAAAAAAAAGAACTGCACATTTGTGCAATTCTTGAATACCGCTCTTTGATTCTTACTCCACAAAAATAGCGTCAATTAACGCTTACTTCACAGTGATAACATCGATCTGGTTCTCATTTAGGAAAGTGCGCGTGGAGGCTTCAATCCCGGAATCGGTAAAAACTTTGCTAATCTCATTAAATCCAAACTCAGATACCACGCCGTTTTGAGTAAATTTGCTGGAATCCGTTAAGACAATCGTGTGCTCCGCCGCGGTTGCTAAGGTTCTAGTCGTGTCGCATCTCGTGATATCGCTGCCGGTGAATCCTCGTTTCAGATCAAAACCATCGATCCCGACAAATAGCTTATCCACGTAAAACTCACTGATCACTTGCTTCACTAATGGTCCGACATTAACCTGAGAATCCTTTTGATACTCGCCACCGATTAAGATTACCTTCACTGAGTCTGCTTTTCTTATATAAGAAGCAATGAAACATGAATTCGTAATGATCGTAATATCATTTCGATTGAAAGCCAATTCTTCTGCTAACAGCGCACAAGTGGAGCCAGATTCGATCATGACCACGTCGCCGTCATTAACGATTTTACTTGCCTCTAAGGCAATTTTCCGTTTTAAATCGTAATTTTGCGCCAATCTATAGTTGATATCATCCATATTATTTAATAACGCAAACCCGTGCTGGCGATGCAAAAGGCCTCTTGATTCTAATTTATCGAGATCTTTTCGAATGGTTACTTTCGACACGTTTAGTAATTCCGATAGCTCATTTACTTCAATTTTCTTCTTTTGGCTTACTATCGAAATAATTTCTTCTTCCCTTGTCATAGTCAACCTCCTCTATCCCTTTTAGATTACCATATTTCCTGTCATGCAACAATATTTTAAAACCATTAAGTTTCGTACGTAATATATTTTATTTACGAAAACAATATTATTTGCTAAAATACAAGTGAGCTAGGAAAGGAGCCTTACCATGAATGACAAAGCGTGTATCTTCAATATCCAAAAATTTAGTATTCATGATGGTCCGGGTATCCGAACCGTCGTATTTTTCAAAGGCTGCCCGTTGAAATGCTACTGGTGCTCAAACCCTGAGTCACAAGATGGCAAGCCAGAAAACATGTGGGATAACCAAAAGAAAGCTGTCACTACCGTTGGTGAATACAAAACCTTAGATGAAATTATTGATGAAGTGATGAAGGATGAACCGTTCTATGAAGAGTCTGGCGGCGGGGTCACCTTATCTGGTGGCGAAGTCCTTTATCAGGCAGAATTCGCCACCGAATTGCTTCGACAGCTAAAAGTAAAAGGCATTCATACTGCCAGCGAAACAACGGGCTTCGCTAGATCCGAAGTTTTTAAAAAATATATTGAACAAGTCGATATTTTATACTTCGATGTGAAGCACCATGATGAGAACGAACATAAAAAAGGAACGGGAGTCTCATTGAAGCCTATCTTGAATAATTTAACCTACGCCCTCAACGAACATCCGAACCTAGTAGTAAGAATCCCGGTCATCCCGAACTATAATGACGGAGAAGCAAATGCTGAAGCGTTTGCTCAGCTTTTTAATCAGATGGGGATCACTACAGTCGAGCTGCTGCCTTTTCATCAATTTGGAGAAAAGAAATACGACTATCTTGAACGAGAGTACACGATGCACGATATCCCTCAGCTTCATACGGAAGATTTGGATTACTTTAAAGCGATCTTTGAGGAGCATCAGATTTCCTGTTCAGTTCACTAAAAAGACTTCATTCTGGAACGCCGAATATCAGCAAAAGGCATGGGATCATTTATTTGACCCCATGCCTTTTTGTTAATTCGCTATTTCCCTTCAACTAACTGTCTGTGTCAAAAAACATTCGCTATTTAACGCATTTCATTTTGAAACCCTATCGTGTAAAATGAAACAAAAAGGAGATTTTATGAAGACTGAAAATATACTCATCGTCTCTCCTTCTGAGAATTTTTCGAAGCAGACCCGTCTGGTGATGCAGGAACTAGGTCGGCAGTTCCAAATCATCGAGACCTCAGGAGAGCAGTATTTTGAACAGATTCAAGAATACATTCAACGACACAAGGTTTACGTCATTGTCACCCGCGGCTACAATGTCCAGTTTTTAAGAGAACGTTTGACACTCCCTATCGTGGATGTTCGCTATACGTTTGAAGATATCTACTACTCTTTTCAACAAGCTCGGTCGCTTTCAGAGAACATCGCCTTCATATCCACCGATATTATACGTGACCAAACGAGTGCTTTTCAAACCATCACCGACAATCAAATGCTCATCCCAACAATCAACACCCTCAATGATATTCCTAAAAAAGTAGAGGAATTGTTCAATCAGGGAATTGATGTTTTTATTGGTGGAAAGGCAACCGAAGATGTGGCTAAAAGGCTCGGTGCACACTCCATTGATATTCTGGTAGAACCAGGGTCGATAAAAACCGCATTATCCGAAGCGATGCATTTGGTCCAGCTAGATAAGGAAAAGCAAAAAAATCAATCCTTCATCAGCGCGATTTTAGAAGCAACCGATACGGGAATGATCGCGATCTCGATGGATAAAAAAATCAATTATATCAACAAGAAGGCCAAATTGTTTTTAGAAAATGACTTAGACTCCTTCATTGAAACCACCCTTGTAGAGAAAATCAATGAAGCCGCGGAATCAAACGACAATCTGATTAACCAGCTCCTCACCGTCAATCATCAAAACTTGATCTTTAATCTTTCGCCCATCATGATTGAATCCGAGACAATCGGCTTCTTGGCATCCTTTGAAAAGCTTGATGAGCTGCAAGTAAAGGAAGGCGATGTCCGAACGAAGCTCTCCACAAAAATTACTGTGGCCCGCCGTACTTTTGATAGTTTGATTGGATCGAGTCCCGAATTGTTAGCAGTCATCAAAATGGCAAAGCGGTATGCGGAAACCGAATCTGTGGTGCTGATTAACGGAGAATCCGGAACGGGAAAAGAATTGTTTGCGCAAAGCATCCACAACCGTTCACCCCGCAGAAACGGACCGTTCATCGCAATTAATTGTGCCTCGCTATCGGAGAATATCTTAGAAAGTGAACTTTTCGGCTATGTGAAAGGCGCCTTCACCGGAGCCATGACCGAAGGAAAAGCCGGTCTTTTTGAAGCCGCCCATAAAGGCACGATTTTCTTAGATGAAATCGGTGAGGTTTCCTTGAACTTCCAGGCCAAACTCTTGCGTGTGTTACAGGAAAAAGAAATCACGCGTATCGGTGATACAAAATCGATCCCTGTGGATGTGCGAATCATTTCTGCTACCAATCGTCAGCTGATTTCCATGGTGGAGGAAGGAGATTTTCGCGAGGACTTATACTATCGGTTGGCCGTTCTTCAGTTAACGATCCCACCGTTGCGCGATCGAGCAACAGATATCAATGAATTGGTACTTTATTTCCTTGGCCGGTCAAAAAAGCCGTTAAAAATTTCATCCTCTGCGATTCAGTTATTGTCGACGTATGAATTTCCGGGAAATATTCGCCAATTGGAAAATATCACTGAACGTCTAGTTGTATTAAGTGATAATGCCACCATTGATGACGAGCTTGTTCGCGACATTTTAAACAACGAACCTCGTTTGAAGAAAACAATCCCTGCAAACGAAGCGACGTCTATTCCAGAGAACGAGAAGGAATTAATCGCCCGCACCTTGATTCGCTTCAACAACAACAAAACCTTGACCGCAAAGGAACTAAAAATCAGTAAATCTACCCTATGGCGCAAAATCAAACGCTATCATCTCGAATAGCGGCAATAAGAAAGGCTTCGCGACTTGCTCACTTTGTGCTGCCAAGTCCGCGAAGCAGAGTGTCATCAGTGCATACAGATGACACTGGCTCATAATGATTACTCTGTTGTTTTACGCTTGTACATATGAAGTGCAGCTACCCAAAATACAATGGCTAATCCAACACACCAAAGTAGCGCTGTACACAGTGTCTTCTCCGATAGTGGTTCATTTAGGAGCAGAGAACGAACCGTGTCTATGATTGATGTCATTGGCTGGTTTTCCGCAAAAATGCGAAGTATAGGCGGCATAGTTTCTGTCGGCACAAATCCCGAACTTAAAAACGGCAGTACACCAATCAGGGTCATTAGCCCGGACGCTTCTTCCGCAGTTTTGGCGTACATGCCAATCAATACTGCCAGCCACATCATCATTATGATATACAACACCACAATGCCCGCAACTATGAGCCACCCAGCTAATCCAGCCTGCGACCGGAAGCCCACCAAAATCGAAACGAGAACTGCAATCGCTGTAGTCACGATGCTCTGCAAAACTGTTGCCGCTACATGCCCTACCAATAGGGATGATTGGGCAATCGGCATGGTGCGAAAGCGGTCAATCACTCCTTTTGCGACATCGTTAGTTAGTCTGACAGAAATTGAGGGCGCACCTTGTCCGATGGTCAGCAGAATAATCCCTGGTACGATATAGTCAACAACGCTGTAACCGCCTACATCCATTGCCCCACCAAACACATACACAAACACCGCTAACAGTGTTGCTGGCATCAAAAGAGATAATCCGATTGTACTCGGATGCCGAAAAGACAGCTTCAAACTGCGTACAAACATTGTTTTTGAATCGCGTAATAGTAACCCTTGTCGCATAGGTTTATCCTCCCTTCTTTTCTCCAATCAATGTAAGAAAAGCATCTTCCAGTGTGGGCTGCTTGGGAGCGAACCTCACCATTTCAACATTACTCTGATTAAGACGATTTAGAATATCCGCAAACTGCATTGCACCACCGTCTGTTTGAATATCTAGTGTGTACTCACGATCACCGCCGTAACTTGCGTACTCACTAAGTAATTCTAATGCCTTTGCCAACTCCAGCTCGTTTCTGAATTGAATTTGTATAATGCCTTGTGGTATTTTTTCTTTTAGTTCTTCTGATGTGCCGTCCGCAATGATTACCCCTTCATGCAAAACTACGATATGGTCAGCTAAGTATTCCGCTTCGTCTAAATATTGCGTCGTCAGAAATACTGTTGTGCCATTGGCTGCCATTGATTGTATAATCTCCCACATTGCCAGCCGGTTTTGTGGATCAAGCCCTGATGTCGGTTCGTCCAAAAATACAACAGGGGACTGCCCCATCATGCTCATAGCGATGTCCAATCTGCGTCGCATACCGCCCGAATAGGTCGACACCGGCTTATCGGCTGCAGTCGTCAGACGAAAAAGCTCCAACAATTTTTCCCCTTGCTTATTCTTATCCGGCAAATGCCGCAGCTCTCCGATGATCCATAGATTTTCGCGGCCTGTCAAAAGCTCGTCTACCGCAGCAAATTGGCCGGTAAGACTGATGCATGCGCGCACCTGTTCGGGTTGCTTGACAACATCACAGCCGCATATTTCTATACTCCCACCATCGGGACGTAGAAGAGTTGCCATTATTTTAATGATTGTTGTTTTCCCTGCACCGTTAGAGCCTAGTAGAGCAAAAATCTTCCCCTTCGGCACGGTGAAACTAACCTCTTTTAAGACGTGATTATCCTTATAAGATTTTGTCAGGTTTTCTACTTTAATAGCTTGCGTAAACATAGCTAATCACCCTCATTCTGTAAGAACCCCGCAAGCGGCCTTTCCTCCTTAATATATTGAATCCAGTGTGTCGTGTTTTGCAAGAGCTGATAGCTAAAGTAAAATGCTGAAAGCTCAAAGTATTCCCTATCACTTAGATTTTCGGTGGATAACTGCTTTTCCACGACTTGCAGTTGCCCCAATAACTGCTGTGTGTAAAACTCATACTCTTGTAGTCGTTTCGTGCGTATTTCCTTCGGCAATTCACCGAGCAGAAAGATTTTTACCAGATAGTTGTCTCCGTCAGTGTTTGGGTCAAAGGGTGCTGAAAGCCAATCTAAAAACACTGCCTTGCCAGCCTCCGTTGCCATATAGTATTTTTTAAGCATTTTCCCCTGCATCTGCTCGTTCATAGTCAGATAGCCTTTAGCAGTTAGCTTTTTCAAAGCCGGATATAGCTGACCGTGGCTCACCTTATACAAATGACCTATTCCTTGTTCAATTCGTTTTTTGATGTCATAGCCAGTTAATTCTTCGTGGAGAACCATACCAATTACAAGGTAGTCAAACATTCCCTCACTCCTTTCAAACATGTCTATACGACATATTATAAAGACCTATTCTCACACTGTCAAGAGTAGGTAAATCTACGTAGCTTTCTATTCGTTATTGTACCTCTAGCAGACGTTCTTCTTTAATCGCAGGAGCAAAATGCGCGACTGCACCAGAAATGATTTTGAGAAATGGCAGGATTACTCTGTCTGCTCATTTTCAGGCAAACTGGCGCTACTAGTAGGCTTAAACCCTTTGGTGTGTGGAGGTTACGAACAAAAAAAAGCAGAAACGGCTTAGCTCTACGCCGTTTCTGCTTGCTATACTTTTATATTGGATTGCTAAAATACGTTTTTTTGTCTCCTTAGCAATACGGGGAGTCAATAAACGCTACGTCTTTGGATTCCAATGTTCGATCTACCCATGATCGATCGGCTGAACCAGAGGATGCTTTCTGAACCTTCGCACTGTCAGCCTCGGCATTTTTTTCTGCTTGATCGATTAAATTCGGCGCATCTTCTTTTGAAATGACGATTACCCCATCTCGATCACCTAGAATGATATCACCTGGTTGAACTACGATATTGCCGATTGAAATCGGTGTATTCACTTCTCCAGGGCCTTCCTTGAATGGCCCCGCAGGTGTTGATCCAGTCGCATAAATCGGGCATTTTTCATACGCAATCACATCGAGATCTCGGATTGGTCCATCAATCACAATCCCTGCAACCTTTTTAAAATCCGCAAGGTAACGGTACATGATCTCTCCCATGATTGCGCGTGAACGATCGCCTTCATTGGAAAGGATGATGACATCCCCTTCTTGCGCCATATTTAAGGCTTGATGCAGCATCAAATTATCGCCTGCGCGCGCCTTTACGGTCAGCGCAACACCGCACATTCTTTTTTCTGGCGATGATTGCAGCTTGATTTCTGGTGACAAAGCAGAGGTTCGCGACATGCAATCCGCAACGTTTGCGGCAGGTAACTCTCTAAAGCGTTCAACTAACCCTTTTTCTGGTAACTCTCTTTTTAAATAGACGCGGTTTCCAATGGACATGCGGTCTTTTCCTCCTTCAAATCAGTGTAAATCGTTGCAGAATCCCAATCAATTGCTTTCACTGGCCAGCTCGGTTCTTTTCCTTCTGCCACTTCAACAATCCCCATTGCTGAATGCAGAGAGGCACGATTGGTTGCTTCGACAGTAGCGGCTCCGATATGGGGTGCTACAACGACGTTATCCAAGTAAAGAATTGGGTTTTCTGGATCAACTGGTTCTAGCTGCAAGACATCCAAGCCAGCTGCGGCGATCACATTATTTTTGCAGGCTTCGTACAATTCTTTTTCATTGACGACCATGCCGCGGGCAGTGTTAATGAAGAAGGCCGTTGGTTTCATCATTTCAAATTGCTCTTTGCCGACAAATTCTTTGGTTACTGTAGTTGTTGGACAATGCATCGAGACAAAATCAGACTCTTTAAAGATGCGATTGATATCACGAACGACTTCCACCCCTTCTGGGAAATCTTTGGCTGGTTTGTAAGGATCGTAAGCCAACACTTTCATGTGGAAAGCATCGCGGCATTTTTCTGCGACGCGTGAGCCAATATTTCCGCAGCCGATAATACCGACTGTTTTACCATCTAATTCAGATTTTGGTGTACGTAATTTTGCTTTGTAATAATCTTCAATGAACGTGTTCTTCACTTTTGTAAAGTTGCGTGAGCAGTAAAGCATGTAGAAGACTGCGGTTTCCGCAACGGATGTAGAGTTCGCTGTCGGGCAATACAAGACTTGTACCCCATGATCTTTTGCCGCTTCTAAATCAACGGTATCAAAGCCGGCACCGTGACGAACGATGACTTTTAATTTATCCGCTGCTTCAAAAACTTCGCGGGTAATTTTAGATAAACGAACCACCATGGCATCAATGCCTTTAATGTCGCGAATAATATCTTCCGTTTCCATTCCTGAACCTGTAATTAACTCATGTCCACGACTTTCTAAGTAGTCGCGACCCTCTTCCATGATTTCTTGAGGTAATAATACTTTCCATCCCATATTTTTTCTCTCCTTACCAAAGTCCGATTAATTTCCAATACGGCAGACCAACAACGGTGAATATAATTAGTGCTACCCCTACCATAATTGTGCCGATCTTCCAAAACTCTTTTTGTGAAACATAATTTGAAGCAAAAGCGATTAAACCAGCGCCATTTCCGTAATGGGTTAGCCATGAACCGTAGCTGGCAAAGAAGGCCAACAACAACGTTAGAACCATCAAATCTGCTTGTGTCCCCATCGCGATTGCGAAAATTACTGGGAAGAAAGACGCCACGAAAGCACTATTCGACACAAAGAAGTAACGTACCGCTAGACTTGCCAGCACTAGAACATATGTGACCACGAGGCCATTGACACTAGATAGATCCAAAATTTTCTTTAGCAAATCAGCCAGCCAAGTGTAGAAACCAGCATTCGCTAAACCAGTCGCAACACCGTAAAAGGCACCGTACCAAACGAAAATATTCCAGGCAGCTTTCGCACCGATCACATCATCCCAATTTAAAATACCGGTGATTAAGACTAGTGCTAAGAAGACAAAGCCGACATTTTGTGTGCCTAAGGCCAAAAAGGTTATCTTTGGACCAAACATCCAGGCTAAAACAGCGAAGATAAAGATGACAAATAATTTCTTTTCAGCCGACGTTACCTTGCCCATTTTTTTCAGATTTTCTTTGGCTTGAATCTTCACATCCGTCAATTCAGTTAATTCTGGCTTATACAGCTTGTACACCACAAATGGTCCAGCTAATAAAACTAACCCCGCTGGCACAACTGAAGCCATAAACCACGTTCCCCAAGTTAATTGAATATCCAACATTTCTAAAGCTAATGAAGCCGTAATAGCGTTGGTGGCCATCCCAGTCAAGAATAAAGCGGAGGTACTTTGTGAAACAACGTATGAAAGCATGGTTAAATAGCCACCCAATTTTCTTGGATTCTTATCAGGATAAGAATCTACCCCTTCCGCGATATTACGGAAGATCGGATAAATGATCGTCGTCCGTGAAGTGTTAGAACCGGTCGCCGGACTAAAAATCAAGTCGGTCAGCATCATCAAGTAGCCCAAGCCCAAAGTTGAATTTCCCGAACGTCCTAACAAAATATACGCCATCCGGCGACCCAAACCGGTTTTCACAAAGGCAGTACAAACAATTGTTACCGTTGCCAAGAACCAGGCCATGCTGTCGCTATAGCCGATTAAAAGTGTTGCCGGCTCCATGAACATGATGCCAAAACCAATAATGATTAAAGTGATCACTGGCTCTGACATTGGTCGAATAACTAGACCAGCTAACAAGCCAATGTAAACAGCTACTAAGTGCCAGGTGTCAACTTCTAATCCAGATGGAGCTGGAATGTTCCACAAAATCACTGGAATTGCCAGCACCACCGCTAACTTTATAATTGTTTTCCTATTTAACATCGAGCGCTTCCCCCTATCGGCCTAAAAATCAATTTGTCTAAATACAACGGTTCCATTTCGGACAGTTAATTGATTCTTGAATAATTGTTTTCCAGTCATCGTTTTTCCAACCGTATCTTCAAAGATCGTTTCCTTATCGATGATCTTAAAGATGGAGATATCTGCGCTCGCGCCAGGTGCCAATGTTCCGATCTCGCCTTCAAGACCCATGATTTTCGCTGGCGTAGTCGTTACAGCCTTCATGATGTCTTTCATTGATAAGCCCATGTTCAAGTATTTCGACATGATAAATGGCAGGTTCACCACTTTTGATGGGTTGTAGCAGTTTTTACATGTGCAGTCCGTACTAATAACATCTGGCAAGAAGCCGTCTTCAATTGCTTTGTAGGCTACATCGAAGTCAAAGTGAGCGACACCGTTAGATGAGTCGAAGATTACGCCGCGTTCACGAGCATCTTTGATTTTGTCTAAAACTTTACCGTCTTTGTCTAAAGCGATGTTGCCAACCCCATGATAGATGTGCGCGTAAATGTCTCCTGGTCGGAAGTACTCTGCTAATTCCCCAGCATCAATCACTGGGTCCGTTGTATGGACACAAATCGGACAGCCGATCTCTTCAGCGATCTTAATCGTTTCAATCAATGGTTCCATATACAGGTTTCTATCTTCCAATAAGTCCTTACTGAAGCGTAATTTCAAGCCGATTAGATTATGTTTGTACTCATCAAACGTTTGAATAATCTTATCGCGGTTAAAGTTTTTCGGATCAATGTTTTCCAAATAGCCAGTAGGACCTCCGCCTAACGTTGCCAATCCAACATTCACGACATTCAGATAACTCTTGATACGAACCACACTCGGCGTAATAATCGAATTATAAAAGCTTCGATAATTTCCCCAGCCAGCACTCCCCGCATCAACCACAGAGGTAACACCATTTGGTAAAAATGAGGAATTCGGTTCCACACAGATTGGTGCGCCGTTATAAAATACATGGGCATGAAAATCAATCAAGCCTGGAAATACATAGCACCCTTCTGCATCAATCACTCGCTCAGCGGTTAATGAGGATTCATCGACACCAGAAATATCAACGATCTTATTTCTTTTCACCCCTACACTTTTTACTTCATCTGTATTGGACGAAGTGTCATACACGCGTCCATTTTTAATAAGAATATCTAACTCCATTAAAAAACGCCTCCTTCTTTTACTTAATTAGAAGCAAGTAGCGTGCCAATGTGAAATCCCATACATATTCAGCCTTAACGCGTGTCAAACCATCAAAAACAGCATTCAAAATGAAATATCTATTTCATTTTGAAACACTTTGAAACGATTTTTTCTTTTGAAAACGCTCTATCTTATATGTGGATTTTTTCACTATAAGTGAGAGCGAGACTGTTTATTATCCGCTGTTCCCTTATTACCATCTAATAAATAAATGACTCCACGACAAATAGCCCGCAACGTTTGCGGGCTTAAAAATTTGCTTTCAACTTTTCAATGCTGATTATTCCCCCTCATACCAACGTTGGATTTTCGATGAGGCAGAACTCGGCTGTTTATTCTCGTTTACGCATACGATTAAGCAGCCGTTTGCGTTTCTTCTTAGGTTTTTCCGGCGGCGATTCTTTGTTTGCGGAGACAATTGCTTCTTTCACTTCCTCCTCATATCTCGCAGTAATGATCAGCTTGGCTGGCGTAGATTCGTCGTCCAATACGAGGTCTTCTACCGAAACGACACCGGACGGCAAACAAGCTTGAATCATCATCATGGCCTGATTTTCATTGATATCCTGCGGATGAACACTTGGAGGTAATTCGATTGTTTTGATCAGCCAGCCTGATTTCGGATGCACTTCGGTAATCGTAAAGTCTTCAGGAAAGCGGACTTGTCCTGTATTTTTGACAGACCTCGGCTGTGGTTCTTCCTTTACAGACGGTGATTCCACCACTGGTTCTGTTCCAGCTGACTCCAACATAACAGCCATTGGATCATCAGCTGCGTTCTCTTCTCGATCATCAAATAGCGTTTGGACTTCTTGCACGATGATTCTTGCATGCAAGACTTTCTTGAACAAAGCCACTCCGTCTTTTTCAAACAAATTCAGCTTAGTTAATTTAGTTAAGGCTGCTTTGATTTGATCCGCAGTTTTTGTCGGATCAAACTGCTTTAATTTTAAATGATGGGACCTGCCATTTTCATCAGCAAATTCCGCATCCAACGTAATCGTTTTCATTTTTAAGTTT
Source organism: Enterococcus sp. DIV0756 (assembly GCF_051710745.1). Lineage (NCBI taxonomy): Bacteria > Bacillati > Bacillota > Bacilli > Lactobacillales > Enterococcaceae > Enterococcus > Enterococcus sp. DIV0756. The sequence goes on from NZ_JBIOLF010000002.1 coordinate 459,313, forward strand.
TCTTCCTTTCGTTTTTTATTTCTTCTCCACCTCGTCTAGGAAGCACGCTCATGATTCACCGAATCCCATTAACGGTTCATTCGTCCGTTGACTAACTAATTCCTCAGACTCTTCAGCGACATAGGTTTGCGCTGGGAATAACTTGGCAGTCAATAATTGCCATTCGTTCTTTCCAAAATAATCAATAAAATAAATATAATAGCGACGCATCGCTGCAGTCGATCGTGTTTTTAAGAAAATATAATTCGCCAATCCCCTCAGAACACTCTTGAATTCTGATTCGCAAAGTTCCGCCCGCACTTGCAGCGCAATCAACAGTTCGATGGTGGCCGTGCCATCTTTTGTTTCATGGTAAAATTTACGAATCCGTTTTTCGACGGTTTGCCGTGATAGCGTGAATAGATTTTGGTTCGTGATGCCGTATTCTTGCAACTGGGTTTCCTCCTTGTTCGTTTTTTGGTTGATCCTCACGCCGAATATCATTCTGCTAAACCGCTCTATTGCTATTTTTTTGAGCTAAATAGGTTGCGAATAGTAAAACTGATATCTTTGTTTGGAATAATTCTTTGTTAAGATATCTACACCAACAACATACGCCTTTTTCCTCACGAATTACAAACCAATTTATTTAGATCAATTAAATAATAATGATAGTCAAGAGATAACCATTGTAATGTCAATTCTTAAAACACCAAAAAATAACAGAAAAAAGTCTCCAAACAACCTTTTTTGATTACCCTATTGATCAATTAATACTTCCCAAACGCCTAGCAAGTAGTCCTTTCATGCATTGGTCTTTACGTCTAGATGCTATCAGGTTGTGTGGATACGCATACCTTTTAACGTTGACCATAACACCCATACAAGGATTTTGACCTAAAAAATCATAGTCACGAGTCACTGCGTTGTTCTTAACGCAATAACTCATGACTATGATTGAACACTATATTCGACAATTTGATCGATTTTAGTCTGGTATTTTAGCCGTTTTAATCCTCATTTTCCCCATCATACTTTCATCACCAGCTCTTGCCATATCGCCTGCCGCAACGGAGAGAGTGGATAGTCCTCATGCCCCATCTCGTCGGTTGGTTCTAGGCCTAACACGCTGATCACCACATTTTTTTTAGGTATTAGAATGCCGTATTGCCCAAGAATTCCCCACATAAAAATGACATCATTTCCACGATCAACCCATATCTGATACCCATAGCTTGCCTTCATCGGAGGATCGTTTGGAGTCCACTCATCACTTTCAACATGAGGAAATACCATTTCGTCAATAAACGCTTCCGACAAGAGACGCTTCCCGTTATAGACACCTTTATTTAGTAGAAATTGTCCAAAATTCCCTACTTCATCCACGTTTAATTGCAGCGCATTGCCTGCGATCGTGTGTCCCAGTGGGCAGCTAGTCCATTCGACATTATGAATTTCTAGAGGTTCAAAAAGACGATACCTTAAGTACTCCCTTAAATTCTGCCCCGATTTCTTCTCGATTAGACCCCCTAGGAGATACGCATTTACATTGTTGTAACGGAAAGTCGTTCCCGGTTTATAAACAAAAGGCGCGTGTTTGAAGAAATACCGAACCCAATCTCGTTCATATCGCCGTTCATAGCCAGCTCTGCGAAGCATTCGTTCACTCACACCCGAAGTCATCGTCAATAAATCCCTAACAGTTATTTTTAAAGCGTTTTCATTTGTCGTATCATAGCTTTCTTCGGGAAAATTCTCTACGATTCGATCCTCTAAAGAAATCAATCCTTCCTCTATGGCAATCCCAACACCAACAGCCGCAAACGTTTTTGAAATAGAGTAGGACTCAAATCTTGGTTTTCCTGGAAACCTGCTCCATTCATCAACAATCTGTCCATCCTTTCGAATCTGAGCGGCTAAGACATACAGCTTTTTTTCTTCAGTTTCTTTCAAAAAGGCCTCTACTAATCCTGTCATGGGAACAACCTCCTATTCGTTATTCACAGCAACTCTACTACAAGGTAGACATGAACCAAAATATCTCGCTTTATCCGATTAAAACAACAATTTTTTAAAACAAGAAACTTCGAACAGCTCGCACATAATCTGTTCCTTTAACATAGCACGAAAAATATAAAGGTGTAAATACACCGCTTTTTTTCCAATCATTTGTGAGCTGCCCGTAAGGTACAAAAATAACCCAGCCACTCTGCCTTTATTTTCATAACGCTTTACCCAATTGTAGAGATTGGTGTATTTCACATGATATTTGACGGCAGTTTCACTGTAATCATAGTTGTTGGCAATGCAATAAAGCACCATTTCTAGGCGTTCTTCTAAACTGAATTTTTTCGTTTGACTCACTTTACTTCCACCGCTTTCTGATTTGAAGTCTCCATGAGTAGTATATCTCTTAATCCAGTCTCGTAGTTGTGTTCTACTTCTTAATTTATATCTTTTAGCTACTGTTCTTAAACTATCTGTTCCATTCAGATAATCAAGAACAGCTTCAAATTTCAATTCTTTGGAATAGCACTTGTTCGTTTTTGCAGCGAGTAATCCAGTCGGTCCTTCATTTTCATAAATAGCGTTCCAATCCAAAATAGTAACCGGGTCAACACCAACTTCTTTAGCTGCTTGCTTTAATCCAATTTCTCTATTAAGAACCTTTTCTACAACCATTACTCGTTCTTCAGCACTGAGCTTCAGTCTTCTTTTTCCCATAATAAATCCCCCTAACTAGGATTTAATTATTTCTTTGTCCTAGTTAGAGGTAGCGTATCAATAGATGATTGAGTTTTATAGTAAAAATAATTTTAATCTTGTTGGATATTTCGTCCACACACATTCCGTAAACTCTAGAAATCTTATCCCAACATCTCTCATTCATTTTCAAATTTGACTTATTTCTACAGCAAGTTTCACTGTCGCTCCAACGATCGGATTATTTCCCATACCGATAAATCCCATCATAGCAACATGTGCTGGCACCGAAGATGATCCGGCAAAAGTCGCATCTGCATACATTCTTGCCATCATATCAGTCATTCCGTATGACGCTGGTCCTGCGGAGATTTCATCGTGATTCAACGTACGCCCAATCCCACCGCCAGAGGCAACCGCAAAATAATCCTTATGATTATCGTTACAGATTTTTTTATAGGCACCGGCGACTGGGTGTTGGAATTTCATCATATTGGTGGCATTACCCGAAATTGAAACATCCACATTCTCGTGCTCCATAATTGCCACACCTTCACGCATTTCATCAGCACCAAAGCATAAAATGTTCTTTCTTTCACCTTCTGAATAAGAAATTCTATCTGTGATGTTCAATTTTCCTGTATCAAAATTAAATTGTGTTCGAACATAAGTAAATCCGTTAATCCTTGAGATAATTTGTGCAGCATCTTTCCCTAGTCCGTTTAGAATAACTCTAAGTGCTTTTTTTCTGACTTTATTTGCGGAAAGTGCGATACCCAATGCTCCTTCTGCCGCGGCGAAGGATTCGTGGCCGGCTAAAAAAGCAAAGCATTCGACTTCTTCACTTAAAACCTTACTAGCTAACTTTCCATGCCCAATACCAATTTTTCGCTCCTGAGCAACTGAGCCATCTAGACAAAAGGATTGCAACCCTTCTCCAAGAATCAGGGCAATTTCCTGAACTTTCTTTTCACCTTTTTTTATGGCGGCAGCGGCTCCAGCAATATAAGCCCAACTGGCGTCATCGAAGGAAATCGGTTGTACACCTTTTACTAGCTTGAAAATATCCAAACCTTGTTCTTCACAGATTTTTCGGGCTTGATCTAAATTAGAGATATCATATTTACTTAGAAAGGCTTCAATATTTTTCTTTTTGCTTTCATAATTTGTGAAATTTGGCATGAGCTACTCCTTTCTTGGATCAATGTACGTTATAGCAGAATTATATCTGCCATAAGTATTGATCGCTTCTTGATAAGCTACTTCAACAGCTGTTCCATCAGAAATCAACTTCATCATTTTTCCAATATCGATACTTTTATAGCCGATGATACTGCTCGTTTCGTCTAACCCTAGAGAAGTGACGTACCCTTCTGTTAATTCGAGATATCTCGGCCCCTTCGCATTACTGCCATAAGAGGTTCCCACCTGGCTTCTAACCGTCTCGCCTAGATCGTCGTAAGCACTTCCTATTTCCAATCCATTTTGGGAAAAAGCCGTCTGACTTCGTCCGTAAATCAGTGCCAAAGTAATTTCACGCATTGCTACATTGATTGCATCACAAACTAAATCTGTGTTGACCGCTTCTAATAGCGTCTTTCCAGGTAAAATTTCTGCCGCCATCGCTGCAGATTGCGTCATCCCGCTGCAGCCTATTGTTTCAATTAATGCTTCCTCAACAATTCCTTGCTTCACATTAACCGTTAATTTACATGCGCCCTGTTGAGGAGCACACGTTCCAGCGGAATGACTAAAGCCTGAAATTTGATTTATTTCTTTGACACTTGAAAACTCTCCTTCTTGAGGGATTGGTGACGCTCCATGATTGAAGCAGCGGTTCACCACCCCCATGCTTCTTAATTTACATGTTTCACAAGACATACTCATGCTTTCTCCTCCATCTCCATTTTTTCAAGAAAAAATTCTTGAACCTCATCCAAAATTAGAAAACCATTGTGTCCTGCATCTGATACCAGCTCAAAATCAACAGGTATATCTTTTCGCTTCAAAGCATCTCGCAATAAACGGCAATTTTCGATTCGCGTTCTTGCTAATCCTGATTCTAACTCAAGTGGTTCTGTGTCATTTTCTCCAGCGATAATTTGAACGGCTACTTTTTTTAAATCAGAAAACGAGATTTTTCGATCAAACGCTTCTTCAATATCCCTTACTCCTGCCGGCCAGCTCGCTTCACTATCAAAAAGTGTGATGGTTCCTGGTGCGCCAATTGAGACGGCGGACAACAGCTCTGGATAAAGATAGAAGAATCGATGAACAAATTGGCCTCCGCTGGAAAAACCATGTAGATAAAACTGATCTTCGATAGGGAAATTTTCCCTTAATTCCTTTACAATATCTAACAACCATCGATCATACCGCCGAGAATAGGTTTCATCTTTTAAAATATTATAATTTGCCAATTCTTTTTGTCCGATCGGATTTGCCGGAAATAACGGTGCTAGAATAATAGAGTTTGTTAATTCAGCAAATTTCTTAAACCGGTTTCGATAGCCTTCTGCTCCTCGTTCAGTTCCATGGATTAGTACGATCAAACGATAGTTGTCGAGTGTCTGCTCAAATTTATGAGGAATATACAAATAATAGGACAAACTTTCTTGGTATTTTGCTTGAAATGCCGTACTATAAAACATCTCATTTTTAGGAAATTCAAAAGACTGATTCATAATCTACCTCCTAAAACTCCAAGTTTAAATCACCAAATAACTCATCATCAGAAGGACAAACTCCTTCAATCGGATTGGCTATCCAAGTATTATTCATAAAATGTTTTAAAGAAATATTTTCAGAGACGATATTGCCGCCCCAAGTGCCACACCCGATTGACCCAGAAAATGGATAGCCAGCCTGCCAATCCCCAGTATTAACATAGCTATTTGGTAAGTTGACATTTACTCTTGCGGTAAAAGTCTGTTTAGCAAATTCTTCGATCTCAGAAGGGTCTGTTGAATAAATGCCACAAGAATGTCCTGCTCCAGAATATGCATGATTCGCATTAATAATGTCTATTCCCTCTTGTAAATTCTTCGCCTTATAAATAGTTAATACCAGACACATTTTTTCACCAGACAATGGATAGTTTTCCCCGGAGCCTTCTTCTTTGACCATAATAAATTTCGTTTCTTCAGGGATTTCAATCCCAGCAATCTTAGCAATTACTTGAACTGGCTTAGCAACGATATCTCGATTTAATGCATGATTTTTAGGCCACTCTGGAAAGATCGCTTTTTGTATTTTTTCCTTTTCTAACTCGGTACATAAATACCCGCCTTCTTTTTCAAGTGCAGAAAGCATTTCAGAATATACAGAATCCTCGATAATAAGCGCATTATCACATGAACAACCAGCCGCTAAATCACTAACTTTACTCAACATTGTATTGCGGGCAGATTCTTCCAGGTTCGCTGTTTTCGATACAAAAAGATTTGCATTCCCTGCCCCCACACCGTAAGCAGGCGTTCCAGAGCTATAGGCAGACTTGACCATTCCGGCTCCGCCAGTCGCAACAATCAAATCTGTTTGTCGCATAATTTCGTTTGTAACGTCTAAAGAAACCGTTTCGGTACAAACCAGTAAATCTTCTGGCAGATCAAAATCTTTCAGAATTCCTCGCATGATCTTAACGACTTTTAAGGTTGTTTGTTTCCCCCGGGGATGCGGTGAAAAGACCATCGCATTTCGGCATTTCAAAGCAAACATCGCTTTAGTTATTGGTAACATTTCAGGCTGAGTACTAGGAATGACTGCACCAATTACGCCTACTGGTTTTGCCATTCTCAGTAATCCTTTTTCAGGTATTTCTTCAATAATACCTACCGTTTTTTCATGCTTAATGTCTCGATACACACCTTTAACCTTTTTTTCTATCTTATTAATTTTAGAGGTGTAATCTCCCAACTCCGTTTCACGTAAGGCAAAATCAGCCAGTTCATGCTTCAGCTCAGCTCTTGTTAGTTTATAAGCGATTGTCCCAACAACGTTATCAACCGTTTCTTGATCTAGATAATTTATTTTTTTTTGAGCAATTCTTGCTCGATTGACTAATGATTCTACATATTCTTTGGCATTCAAATTATTCTTTTTCATTCTATTCTCTCCTCCGCTAAACCAACAGTTCCTTTTCTTTATATACATTGAAAATGTGGCTGTTAATATTGCCTGCTCCAATTTTTTCCGCTAGAAATCTTGTAACATCCAAGTATTTTGATAAATCAACACCTGATTCTATTTCCATTTTATTTAACATATACAGTAAATCTTCAGTGGCAGTATTGCCTGTAGCCCCTGGCGCAAATGGACAGCCGCCCAACCCTCCAAGGGTCGATTCAAAACTAGATATTCCCGCTTCCATGCCTGCATACGTATTGACCAGTCCCATACCTCTTGTGTCATGTAGGTGCAAGCAAATCTTCTTATCAGGGTTCTCTTGGATCACCTGCGTTGATAAATCATAAACCTGCTGAGGATTGGCGACTCCAATTGTGTCACACAGAATTACTTCGCAAGCTCCTAGTTCAAAAACCTTACGAACAATCCGTAAAGCTTTTGTTTCATCAATACTTCCTTCAAAAGGACAACCAAAGAAAGTCGCTAGATCCACTCGAACATCTAAATTTGGAAATGAACAGATCACGTCCTCCAACTCAGCAAGGCTCTCTTCAATGCTTTTATTCACATTGGCCTTATTATGCGATTCGCTCACTGATAAAACATAGGTTATTGTCTTCATTCCCAGTCCATCAGCGATCTCAGCTCCTCTTTTATTTGGAACCAAACAAATAATGTTGATCTCCTCTTTGTTGTAGCTAGATAAAATATCTACTGCAATTTCCTTCATGTGTCTCATTTGCGGAACAGCTTTTGGATTGACAAACGATCCTATTTCTAGCTCCTTGACACCGCTATCAATCAAACCGTGAATGATTTTCAATTTATCTTCAACCTTGATCTCAGGAGCAAGATTTTGAAAACCGTCTCTCGGGCCAACTTCAATGAAACGAATCTGATTTTTTCGATTATCCATCATCATCACTCCTAAATAACGTTATTTTTTCTTAACTCATTGATCTCATCTATATCCATTCCTAACAGACTTGTATAAATATCATCATTGTGTTGTCCCAAATCTGGAGCAGGTGTTCTGAATCCTGTTTTCGTTTCAGACATTTTTATATGTGAATTTGTCACTTTTATTTTTCCAACTTTAGGATAGTCAACCTCCACAAACATTTCTCTCGCTCCCACAATATGTTCGTCCTTGCTTACATCCTCTATTGAATAAATCGGCGAACAAGGGATGCCTTTTGACATCAATTTCTCTAAAACCTCTTGTTCTGAATAGTTTCTTGTCCATTTTGAAACAATTTCTGAAACTTGTTCATGATTGATGACTCGATTTCGGTTGACATTAAATCGTTCATCCTCCAACAGCTCCTCTTTTTCCATAAGCTTTGCGAGTAGAACGAAAAATTTATCGTTTGCGCAAGCAATTACAACATGTTTTCCGTCATTCGTAGGAAAAGTATCATAAGGATAGGAAGACTCATATCTATTACCGATACGTTCTGGTAATCTGCCCTCGATAAGGTAAATCTGATTGATGATCTGCAGGCTTGCTACTAATGAATCAACCAGAGATACATCTACTTTCTGTCCGATTCCCGTTGTTTTGCTATAATGCAGCGCACCAAGAATCCCAATTGTTACTGATAAACCAGCCATTGTATCTGACATCGGTCCTCCAGTGCGGGTTGGAACCCCACCAGGCCAACCAGTTACACTCATTAATCCGCTCATGGCTTGCCCAATAATGTCATAGCCAGGGCGATCTTTGTATGGGCCAAAATGACCAAAGCCGGAAACACATCCATAGACTAAAGAGGGATTCAATTCCTTCAATGTTTCGTAACCAAGTCCTAATTTTTCCATTGTACCCGGCCGGAAATTTTCAACTAAAATATCACTTTTTTTAACCAGCTCTTTAAAAATGGCTTTTCCTTCTGAACTTTTTAAATTCAACGTAATGCCCTTTTTATTTCGATTCATGTTCATAAAGTAGCCACTCTCATCTTCAAGAAAAGAAGGAAAGCGTCTCGAGTCATCGCCAAAATTTGGAATCTCTACCTTAATCACTTCAGCCCCCATATCCGCTAACATCATCGTCGCATACGGTCCAGCTAAAACTCTGCTCAAATCTAGAATTCGTACACCCTCTAAAGCCTTCTCCATTGTTCTCGCTCCTATCTCGTATTTAAGTATTTATTTTTTCAAAAACCGAAAAAATAAGTTTGGTTCTCGCCACGTATATCATCCAACTAAACAGTGCTTTTTTTATTTGATTTAGTTCTAGATATTCCTTTGTTCTTTGACTACTGCCAAAAGTTGGACTGACATCCTATCTCGTAATATGGTATTTATTTTTTCAAAGCCTGAAAAAAATAAGTTTGGTTCCCGTCACGTATATCATTGAAACTTGCTAGACGTTGGACTATCAAGTTTTAAATATTCAATTAATCCACCTGCATCTAACATTTTTTGAATGTGCTCTGGCAATCTACTACACGAATATGACGTTTTCTGCGACAGATTGATCAATACTCCTTCTTCAAAATCAATCCCAATTTCATCACCGGCTTTAATCTCTTTAGCTTGAGGACAGATAATTGTTGGAATCCCTAAATTTATGCAATTTCTGTAAAAAATCCGGGCGAATGAAACAGCGACAATTGCTTTTGTGCCTAAGTATTTTAAAGTAAGTGGTGAGGTTTCCCGGCTTGAGCCAGAACCTAGGTTATTTCCAGCAACTAAAATGGTTCCCTGCTTAAAATTTTTAGCGAAATTCTCGTCTATCGCTTCCATTGAATGAATAGATGCCTCTTCGATACTCAACTCCATATATCTGGGTGGTGAAATAATATCGGTATTAATATTGTCGCCAACAACATAGGTTCCTCCTCTAATCAACTCCATAATTAAATCTCCTTCATATATTTTCTTGGATCAGCTACTTTTCCTTCGATCGCACTAGCTGCTACGGTTAATGGTGAAGCTAAGTAGATCCCTGCGTCCTTACTACCCATTCTGCCAATAAAATTTCTATTTGAAGTTGAGATGCAGTTTTCTCCAGCAGCCAGAATTCCAGAATGTAATCCTACACAAACGCCACAGGTTGGCGAAAGAATCGTAGCACCTGAATTAATAAAAATATCCATCAACCCTTCTTGCAAAGCTTGCTTCCAAACCGTTTTGGACGTTGGCGAAATAAGTAAGCGGACACCTGATTTTATTTTTCTGCCTTTTAATATTTTGGCTGCTTGTCTCAAGTCGTTGATTCTAGCTCCAGTGCAAGAACCTATATAGGCTTGATGAATTTGAGTATCAGTAATATCTGTAACTTCAAAAACATTATCTACTTCATGGGGACAAGCAACTTGTGGGACTAATTTTGTTGCATCAAAAACAATTTTTTGGGACACATCTGCATTCAAATCACTTTCGATCCGATATTCAGAAAAATCTGCACCAATCTCATTTAAAAAATCCCAGGTTTTTTCATCAGGAGAAATAAGGCCGACCTTTGCTCCCATCTCGACAACCATATTACTGAGGCACATTCTTTCATCCATCGAGCACTGTCGAATCGTTTCACCAATATATTCAACCGATTGATACGTTGCTCCAGCATGTCCAATATTTTTAATCGTGTGTAGTGAAATATCCTTAGCCATTACACCTTCAGGTAGATCACCTTCCCATTCAACTTGGATGGTTTCAGGTACTCGAAACCAGGTTTTTCCTGAAAGCAAAACGCCTAGCATTTCAGTCGAGCCAACCCCTGTAGCAAAAGCTCCAAATGCGCCGCCCATACAAGTATGAGAATCTGTACCCAAGATAATGCTTCCCGGTATCACATGCCTTTTTTCTGCCATCACCTGATGACAGGGTCCTTCAAACTCATAATATTCATCGATGTTGTTCTCTTTGGACCAATCCCTAGTGAACTTAACAATTTCTGCCTGCTTCTCATTTGCTGGTGGTGTATAGTGATCAGAGATGACCACCGTTTTCGACGTATCCCATACCTCTTCACACAAACCATTCAATCCTTCAGCTATTTGTACCCGCGGGCCAAGTATGTCGTCCATCATTGCTCGATCTATATCAATCCAGACGATATCTCCAGCATGAACAGTTGTCTTTGCTTTTTCAGAGAGAATTTTCTCTGCCATTGTTTGTCCCATCTTTTCTATCCTCACTTTTCTAATTAATGAATACTTTCCCTTCCATAATCTTTCGAGCGGTTCGATAGACTTCCGCTACTTTTGCTTTGCCTTTCTCATCTAACACAATTTTGGTGGAAACAATTCCGCTTGGATGTCCAATATTCACGTGATCCTGATTGATAAACTGTCCATTCACAATTAGAGCGTTAACTATACTTCCCTTTAACTTGGCAGCAATTCCCGTTGCAATAGTTCCAGTGATGGGATAAGCCTTATGCAGGCTCTGCATAAAAATAATCTTTGCGCGAAAATCAACTTTATCTTCATTCACCGTTAAGCCATTCATTCCGACATAGTTCTGTTTCTTAGCAACCACAGCAAAAAATGGATTGTATGGACTCTTTTCAGTAGCATCAGACGCCGCTTCGACTAATCCGAAAATTTCAGCAGCTTTGCTTCTGATTTTTTCAATTAGTGCCATTGTTTTTGCATCATTCGTAAAATCAGAATCAAAATTCACGCCTAAACAACTAGATGTAATGAAAACAACGGGATTTCCAGCATCAATCAGTGTTACCTCAAAGGATTGATCCTCAACAATAATGTGATCAACAACTTTTCCAGTGGGTAAAATGGCACCAGACACACCCCCAGTACAATCCGACCAATCCAACTCAATTTTCGATCCAGTACCTGGAACACCATCGATTTTATACTCTCCATTGGTAACTGCTTTTCCATCTTTGACTTGAACTTTAGCTTTCAAAATTTTATTAGTATTCGTCATGTGTATATTGACTGTCGTGTATGGTTCAACAGCTTTTACAAGTCCGTTGTCAATCGCGTAGGGTCCCACAGCTGCGGAGATATTTCCACAGTTTCCTTTAAAATCAACGATTGGCTTGTCAATCGATACTTGTCCGAAAGTATAATCAATATCAGCCCCTTCTATAGTGGACCTACCAATAATCGCCAATTTACTCGTTAAAACATCTGCTCCGCCTAACCCATCAATTTGTCGTTTATCGGGACTTCCAAAAACGCTCAAGATCTGTTGCTCTCTTTTTTGTAAATTGCGTGAGAGTTCTTCTTCTTTTAGGAAAATACCTTTACTTGTTCCGCCTCTCATAATCGTGCAACTTAATATTTCAAAATCTGCCATAATATGTTTGCTCCCTTCCTCACTTTCTTATAAGCAAAATCCGTGCCATCCTTCAAAAGGTGATAAAATCAACATAGTGAGACAAATAATTGCAGATTCTCCTTGCACAAATAGAAATAAATTGCATTTTTGCACCATAGCTCCTGCGAATAAACGTTTCCTATTAAAAGAGTGAAAAAAAAATGTTTTGATTGATATAATTAGGTACACAAGATTAAACAAAAAAGCGGTGCATTTTTTCACGATAATTCCATTTTTGCATCAAAAAAATGCGTTCACTCATCAAATAAATGTAAGCGCATACTAATTTTCGCCCTCATACAGCCATTTCCTTTAACCCCAATAAGTTGGCATAGCAATTGCTTAATAGAGAGATGAAAGTAGCAAATGGGAGTTGATGCGGATGATTGTTTAATTCATGTAACAAGAGCGAAGTCCAGTAGACGAAAGTTTAATCATCCTTCGAGCTTGTTTGGTATTTGTTTTATCGGAATAATATGTTGAAGAATTGGAGGAGAAAAAATGTTAAATTTTGATTTAAACACTTTTGTGAATACTGCAACAAAAGATCCAGAGTTTTCCAGAGAAATCCGTTATTTCAATGGCAGATTACAATTTGTGATAGGTGAACGTTGCTTTACTCTGACTTTTTCTGATGGTACGTTGGTCAAACACGAAGAAGGAACTTTCATTGATCCTACAGTCGAGATTCTCATTCAAGGGGATGACTATCTATGGGAACAAATGCTTAAACCCATTCCAAAACCATTTTTCCAATGTTTACAGACCACCCAAGTTCGTCATGGTATGCAAGTAAGCGATAAATTCTATACTTTCGCCTATCTTCCTGCATTGAATCGGATGGTCGCAATTATGAGAGCCCAAGTAAGTGGAGGTGTGAAATAATGAAAGCAAAATTCGAAGAAATTGTCGGACGTTACGTGAATTTTGAAATAGATGGAATCGAATATCGTGTCTATTATGAAGAAGCTGGATCAGGCATCCCACTTTTAGTCGGTCACACTGCTGGATCTGATGGACGACAATATCGGCATCTTTTGAATGATCCTGATGTAACAAGCAAATTTCGAGTAATCGCTTTTGATTTGCCTTATCATGGAAAATCTTTACCACCTTACGGAGTTGAATGGTGGACCCAGGAATACAACATGGATAAAAAAGGCATGATGGACTTTCCTAACATCTTCTCAGAAGTGTTAGGCTTAGAGCGCCCAGTTTATATGGGGTCTTCCATGGGCGGTCATTTAGCGATCGATCTAGCAATTAATTATCCTGAAAATTATCGAGCAACGATTGCCTTGGAGGGCGCGTTAAAATCAGCGAAGGAATATCGTGATTTTGGTGTAGAGGGTGTTCGTCGAGAATTCGATCATCCGTGTGTGAGTCGGACTTCGACGGGTGCTGCCATGCTGTTAAACATGTCACCTACCTCTCCAGAAGCCGCAGTCCGTGAGACACAGTGGATGTATATGTGCGGCGGCCCTGGAGTTTTCGCCGGAGATCTCTATTATTATTATGTAGATCATATTCTTTCAGCAGAAGATGTTGCGCAAATCGATACTGAAAAATGTATGCTCTATCTGTTGAATGGCGAATACGATCCAAACACACCTCCTGCCGACGGGAAAGTGGTGGCCGATATTGTTAAAGGAAGTAAATTCACAGCAATGAAAAATCTTGGACACTTCCCTGCTTCTGAGAACTACCCTAAATTCAAAGAATATATTCTTCCGATTTTAGATGAAATTGCTGAAAAATTTCAATAAGTGTTAGTCATTCAAAATATGCATGAATATCAGCCATATTCATGTCTCTTGAGGAGGTGTTTAGAGATTGAAAATGAATAATCCAAAATTCAATTTAAATTTTGCTCTTTGGATGGGTGTTTTGGGAGGGATCTACGTATTTTTATATTGCATTTCTCCTTTAGCGAGTTATGGTGTCATGTACGCGACTTATATTGCTTTTCCGATATATTTTAACGGCGGAGCAAAGAAAGATGAATTCTTTAATTATGCGTTCAGCTCCATTCTCGGTGTACTCTGGGGAATCGTTTTTTTACAAGGTATCGAGATCCTGAGTTCATTAGGTATCTCTAGTGAACTTTCTCAAGCACTTGCGGTTTGCATTCTGACTACTATTTGCGCTTCACTTCATCTCATAATTCTTGATCGAACATTTTTTAATAAATTACCTGCAATATTTGGCGCCATCGCAGCTACTTTTTCAACTGGTGGAGAAAAAGCTATTCCCTTGATGATTACTTTGTTTTTAGGTGTAGCACTTGCTTATATTTCTGCATATGCACTAAACATATTAGACTCAGAGGGGAATTGGAAATTTAAGAAAGAATCAACTGAATCTGAATAATCTGGAAAACTGCAAGGAGAAAATCATCTGATTTTTCTTTGCAGTCTTTCTGCATTTATCTATCTTTTAGGAAGTTAAAAGATCGTCATGAAGTTTGATCATCATCAAAAAATTTCTATTTTACCAAAGAAACATCTGATTAATCGGCTATGCTATAATTGAATAAAAATGAGAAAAAGAGGTGATTTAAATGAGGAAAAAAGATACCCTCAAAACCGTTGAATCGGAGCTAAAAGTGAATAGTGGCACTGAAGATGATTATACCCTTGATACCAAATTGCTTAATGACCTTAGCAATTCTGTTGATATTGTTCATTTTTTAAGTATGATCGTTGAAAGATCACACGATGGAATATGTATTACTGATGGAGAAGCGAAAAAAATATATGTCAATCATGCTTATGAAAAAATTACTGGACTTAAAAAGGAAGAATTACTAGGAAAAAGTATGCAAGAACTGCAGAAAGCCAAAATTGTATCACAATCCATTGCGCTTAAAGTAATTAAAACAAAGCAAAGCCTTACAATTGAGCAAACGTTCAAAACGGGTAGAAAGGCATTAACAACAATGACACCCGTTTTCAATGAGGTTGGCGATGTGATTTACACTGTTGGCAATGTAAGAGACATCACTGAATTAATAGATTTGAAAGCAAAGTATCAAATAACCAAAAAGCAATCCGAAGAATACAAAGACAAGCTAGATACTGTTAGCTCCACAATCTTGCATTCTACAGGTATTGTTGGTAGTGACAAAGCTTTTCTAAATTTATTGAATCTTTCAAAAAAAGTCGCTAAATTAGATACAACTGTTCTTGTTCTAGGTGAAACAGGAGTGGGAAAAGAAGAGCTAGCGAAATACATAATGAAAAACTCAAGTAGACAAAATGGTAGTTTTATCGCGGTTAACTGTGCTTCTTTACCTCATAACCTGATTGAATCAGAATTATTTGGTTATGACGAAGGTGCCTTTACAGGATCGAAAAAAGGTGGAAAGAAAGGATTATTTCTTTTAGCAGACAAAGGAACTATTTTTCTTGATGAGGTTGGAGAACTATCACTTGAAGCTCAGGCAAGCCTTCTTAGAGTTATGCAGGAAAAGGTAATCCGACCCGTAAACTCTGAAAAAGACATAAAAATCGATGTTCGAATTATTGCAGCTACGAATCAGGACCTGACAAAGATGGTTAAGAATGGGTTGTTTAGAGAGGACCTCTTTTACCGTTTGAACATTTTTCCCGTTGAGGTACCACCTTTAAGAGAAAGAAGAGATGATATCCGCTTGTTAGCAGATTTCTTCATTGACCGCCTAAATCAGAAATACGACGTTCAAAAAAAATTCACTTCAGATTCGATTCATGTCATGGAAAGCTATCATTGGCCTGGAAATATAAGAGAGCTACGCAATGTGGTTGAACGCTCCTTTATACTAAGTGAGCAAGATGAGATTTTCCCCTCAGATATCACGTTTTTATATGACAAAGAAACTAGCCAAGACAACACCTCTTTTGCTTCAAATATTGGAATCGAAAAAGTTGATTTAAAAACTGAAATTGCCCGAATTGAACTTCGAGCGATCACAAAAGCCTATCAACAATTCGGAAATGTCAAGGATGCTGCGGAAGCACTGAACTTGGAGCCTTCTACTTTCGTTCGAAAAAGAAAAAAATACTTGGGGATTTTTGGGACTGCTGAAGTGTAATTGCTGTGCCCCATTGATACCAATACCGTTATGTAAATTGAAAAGCCCGCCAGTATAATGACAAAACATCGCTTATACTAGTGGGCTGTTTAATTTCTCTACAACTACAAATTTTCCGTCTTAAACTCTGAATACCCCTCATAATAATAACTAGCATCAATCCCTTTGAAGTAAATTTCATGATCAGCAATTTTATCAGTCAAAGCAGGTCTCAATAACTCTTTGATTGGAAGATCATTCACCGGACTCATGATCATTGCTGAAAGATGGGCATCCTTGTCCACCTCGTTCCAGTCTACCATCTTTTCAATTTCTTTCTTCAGTATCTGATCCAACCAAATCCTAGTGGCGCGGCCGTTGCCTTCTCTAAATGGATGGGCAATATTCATCTCTACATATTTTTCAATTATTTGTTCGTAATTCGTCTGTTCAAGCTTCTCAATTTCTTTCAACGCAGGTTCAAGATACAGCACAGGCGCAAATCGAAACTGGCCTTTGGCTAAATCAACCTCTCGGATTTTCCCCGCAAAAGGATAAATATCTTGAAATAGATAATGATGAAGTTGAGCTAGTCCTTTAAAAGTACCTACCTCGAACGAATCAATGACATTCTTTTCTACGAGTTCTTTTGCTCTGATTTTTGTTGTTCTTTCTTCAATTCTCGCAAGCTCAGCCTGATTATCTATGCCAAGTAAATTCTCTAAAACAGCCATAACTCGTTCTCCTCTTTCAAATAGTCATCAGGATAAAATCTACCAAACATCTACCTCGTATTCATTTATTATATCACTTATTTTTTATACCTATAAAGCTTAGCATAACCGTTCGAACGGTCTATTTTTGTTAAGGAGAAATTAAAATAAAGACAACTCGGATCTTCATTTGTGATACCCCGAGTTGTCTAATTAAATTTTCCCATCTTATTCATTGATTTTCCTCTTCAAAATTGATTTTTCTTTCAAATTAGAATTGCATTTTCTGTAGGCACTAAAATAAAACAAACATCCGATGCGTGATTGAGTGTTACATGGTAAAATTAACATAAAGGAGGGATACTATGCTTGTTGCAAAATCTAGATTACAAGGGAACTCTGTAGTGATAACTTTACCTTCAGATAACGGAAAGAAACCTAAAGAAAACAAAGAGTATATTGTTGTCTATTCTGATGATGGGACAATCACATTAGTTCCCAAAATTGAAGATTCCTTCAGCGGTGGAGAAAAAGCGGAGTATTATGAAAAAGACGAATGGGCAGATTTATCTCCTGAAGGAAGAGAGATTTTATGATGACTGAAGAAAAAATTTATATTCCTAAAAAAAAGGGGATATTGTATGGTTTGATTTTGATCCTTCCGCAGGAAAAGAGATTCAAAAGAGACGTCCCGGGTTGGTCGTATCTAGATACGAGTTTAACCGTAAAACGATGTTTGCAGTGAGTTGCCCGATTACTTCTACAATCAGAAACTTACCAACACGTTACTCTTTACCAAACGATTTAGATACTACGGGACAAATACTTATTTCTCAATTAAAATCACTTGATTTCAAAGAGAGAAAGCTCAAAAAAATTGAATCCTTACCTTTGCAAGATATGGCTAAAATAGATCAAATTATTGAATATTTTTTTTAATCATAGTAATGAGCTGTTGTTATTAGTACAACGAGTTTGTTATTATGATTTTTTCTCGTATATTTTGCGAGAGTCACGTTATATAAATTCGAAAACAAAATACACTCCTATCAAAGATTGTCCAATACGAGGCAAACTCCGACTTCATGCTAAAAACTATTACAGTTCATTCATCATTAACCGCTCAATCTTTCCTTCTTAATAATCACCCTTTTCAGCACTATTTCCTGTAACAATCAGATCTCCTAATTTAAAACCGATAGTTATTTTGAACTTTCCTGCCAAATAGTTATTTTAAAATAATCATAAATGATTCCCTTCTCCCACATGATGACCCCTACCAAACCTCACTTATTCCCTAACAAACGGCATACTCATACAGCGTGGACCACCGCGGCCGCGAACGAGTTCGCTTCCCGGGATGGTGTTTATTTTGACGCCGGCTTCTTTTAATTTCTTATTCGTGATCGTGTTGCGATCATAGACGATCACTTCGCCAGGCGCGATTGCTAAGGTGTTCGCGCCATCGTTCCATTGCTCCCGAGCAGC
This sequence comes from Enterococcus sp. DIV0756, assembly GCF_051710745.1. Lineage (NCBI taxonomy): Bacteria > Bacillati > Bacillota > Bacilli > Lactobacillales > Enterococcaceae > Enterococcus > Enterococcus sp. DIV0756. Next base: position 477,670 of record NZ_JBIOLF010000002.1, read on the forward strand.
TGCGGTAATGTCGTTTCCGCCGCAGCGAATCAGTTCTACAGCAGGCAGATCGAGATAGCGGCACAGAATGTTTTCCAGCGTATCCTTTTCCTCGATGATGTTCACTTTGTGATTGCCTTTGATTAGGGAGTAGACCACTAAATCTCCTTCAATCTCAGGATGGATCGTAAATTTATCCTGATCAACCATCGTAAAGACAGTGTCTAGATGCATGAATTTCCGTTCTTCACCAATATTGAAGGCCAATATATGCTCAAAGCTTGCTTCATCTTCAAAAATGCGAGCAGCCAATTTTTTGATGGATTCCTTATCCGTTCGTTGAGAAATTCCGACAGCCAACACCTTGTTTGAAAGTACTAACACATCGCCGCCTTCAAGTCTCGTGCTATCTTCACGGTCGTACAGCAGATTCACAGGATTTTGGGCAAACATCGGATGATAGTTGAAAATATATTTAGCATACAAAGTCTCTCTGCGACGAGTCTCGGCATACATTTTATTCAGAGCAATACTGCTGCCAATCGTCGAAAAAGGATCACGAGTAAAATACAAATTCGGCATCGGGTCAATATAAAAAGGTGACACCTCGTCTATCCTGTCAGTCCGCCGGTTGCGCATCCCAATCGACAGCTGATTTCTTTTCAACCCAGCCATCGTATGATCAATTAACATGCGATTATCCTTAATATCCGAAAAATAGTTCGTCATTTCTTTACGAATATCATCATCAGTGATGAAGGCTTCATCTAAGTATTCCTGTAAAAATTCCTGTTTGGTGCCGTCACTTGTCAACGACTCCGCAGCTAAGTCTTCTAAGTAAAGAACCTCGACCCCTTTTGAGCGAAGGGTATCCGCAAATAGATCATGCTCCCTTCTCGCCTGATCAAGAAATGGGATATCGTCAAATAACAGCTGCTCCAGATAATCGGGCATCAAGTTCTCCAGCTCCTGTCCAGGTCGATGCAAGAGCACTTGTTTCAATGGACCGATTTCCGAAAAAACATGAATTGGTTTCTTCATAACTTCTTCCCCTTCCTCTCTGCATGTACGCGTTCTCAATTAAAGGCCTGATATCCAGTCCTCAAAAAAGAATGCCTAACAAAAGTATAGATGAGAATCACAGATAATCCAAATTCCCTGCTGTTACAAAAAGGAAAGAGCCTAGAAAGACTCTTACATTTTTTCTCCTATTTATCGCTTCACAGAGTACCCTTTTATAAGCTGAGAAAACAAAAATAGACCAACCACCTTTTACTAGCGATTGGTCATCAATTCTAAATATAAAACTTCCTTGTACGTAGTTAGCCTTCTATTATTAACTATTATTCTCTAAGTTTTCCCCGTTTGATTCAATTACCTGCTTATAATAATAGAATGATTTTTTTCGCGTCCTTTTTGCGGTTCCATTTCCATAATCGTCTAAGTCAACATAGATCATTCCGTATCTTTTCTTCATTTCTGAGGTTCCTGATGAGATTAAGTCAATCGGTCCCCACCAAGCATAGCCGAAAATGTCTACGCCATCGGTAATGGCTTCTCCCATTTGCTCAATGTGTCGTTTCATATAATCGATCCGATAATCGTCTTCAACATAACCATTCGCATCCGCCTGATCAATCGCACCTAAACCATTTTCCGAAATGAAGATAGGCAATTGATAGCGATCATAAATATGATTCAAAGTAATTCGGAAGCCAATAGGATCAATAGGCCATCCCCAACCAGACATTTCTAGATTCGGATTTTTTATATCTGAAACTAGTCGTCCGGTTGGTTTGGGTACTTTTTCTCCTTTAAATCTCATGACATAGGTCATATAGTAGCTAATCGTAATAAAATCAACGGTTCCTTGCTGTAACACTTCCAGGTCATTTTCTTCCATCGCGATGGTAATAGCATTTTCATCAAAAAATCGTTTCATGTAATAAGGGTATTTCCCTTTGCACTGAACATCTGTGAAGAACCAATTAAAATGATCTTCAAAAAGAACCTGCAATTGATCTTCTGGTTTTGTACTTTCGGCATAGTTCTCTAATCGACAAAGCATGTTCCCCATCTTGGCTTCAGGGTCAATCTCATGACATTTAATTACTGCTAACGCACTTGCGACCATTTGATTATGCACCGCTTGAAATTTTTCTTGCCAATGACCCAAGTAAGGGTTGCAGGTGTTTGCAGTAGGTGCGCCATCAAAGATTAACCCACTACTGGTAAATGGATTAGATAAGACATTGTTGATCTCATTAAAGGTCAACCAGTATTTTACTTTTCCCTTGTATCTTTTTAAAACTGTTTCAACATAATGAACGAAGGCGTCCACAGTATGTCTGCTTAGAAAACCACCATATTTTTCTGCTAAATGCAATGGCGTATCAAAATGGCAAAGTGTTACCATCGGCTCAATCCCATGTTTATGGCATTCATCAAATACTTTGTCATAAAATGCTAGGCCTTCTTCATTCGGGGTATCGTCATCGCCGTTCGGAAAAATCCGGGACCATGAAATACTCAATCGAAACACTTTAAATCCCATTTCCGCAAATAATGCAATATCTTCTTTGTAGGTATGATAGAATCCGATCCCTCGACGTTTAGGAAGCGCCCATTTCTCAGGATTTTTCTTCATGTCAGCAACCATTTCAGCAGACGCTGCATTATGAGGAACATGTTCATCAAAAGCACCTTCTGTTTCACGAATTTCATCTGTAATTAATCGAGCAAAATCAGAAGTCGCTAGTCCCCGTCCACCTTCATTATAGGCACCTTCGATTTGGTTCGCAGCAGTAGCACCGCCCCATAAAAATCCTTTAGGAAATGTTTTTGTCATTATACTTTTTCTCCTTTCACCTGGCTAAATAATGTCTGAAAAATCGGTAACATTTTTTTCGTTAAATGCAATTCTGTATTGATGGTCATCATCGTATCCTGCGCATGAATAAATAGTAGTGAATACTCCATATCTTCTCCTGCTGCCTGTTGTTGAATAATTTCTGTTTGACCGTTGTGGGCTTTTACGATTTCCAAATCTGCTAATTCTAATGACTTTTCAGCCGCCTGAAACTCAAAGCTTGCCATTAAATCCAGTGATTCATCAATATATTCTCGTGCATTACCAGCATGTAAGATTACTGTCATCGCTGCTGAATTTATGTCCATAATCTTGTCCCCATTCCTAAAATTTTATGCTTCCGTTACAATACCTTCGACCTGTTGCTTCTTAGCCTTTTTTTCTGCCGCTCGTTTTTCTTCTTTTTTCACTTCAAATTTGTCAGCCGCTTTAAAGAATGGGTACCAGACAAGAGCTGCTATGATTAGATTAACAATCACTAATAATGCATTGCGATAGTCGCCGCCTGACATCACAAAAGCAGAAATCGGGTTCGGCATAAAGTTCATATCAAAGTTCACATGATTTACTGATCCAAATCCAAAGTTGATCCACAGATAAGCAACTCCTGGTAAAATTACACTCAACAGCATCATTGGAATAAACATGAACGGATTATTTACAATTGTCCCGTAAACTAACGGCTCATTAATGTTAAATACGGATGGAACGATTGTTGCTCTACCAAGTATTTTGTAGCGTTTACTTTTTGCAAAAAGCATCATAAAGGCAATCGGCAAGGTCGCTCCTTGTCCACCAATATGGTAATAACGACTGAAGCCATAGGAATAAATATTCGTCGGTTTCATGCCCGCCGCAATAGCCGCTGCATTTTCAGCAATCGCCGCTTGTGTAATAGATCGCGTAACCGGCGTAAATACCCACCCGCTAATACCAAAGAAGTAAAACAAATTCTGTAAGCAGACAATAAAGATAACCCCAGGCAAGCTTTGTGCAAATCCTGTTACTGGCTTCATCAATAGCTGAACCATCGAGAAGATATCGACTTTCAATAACGTTGTAAAGATAAAACCGATGAATAAACTTAAGAAAATGGCGATGATATTATCGAACCAATTCTTGATAAAATCTGGAATAAGACTGTCTTCACCAAAGAAAGAAAACTTAACCATACTTCGATAAATGAACGCTACCGCAAGTCCAATAACCATAGAGGTAAACATTCCGCCAGCTCCAAATTTGCCAAGATCAATCAATGTCCCTGTTTCTGTTGTCGTCATATTCATACAGAGCATGAAGGTCCCAATCCCAGTAAAACCAGCGATCATACTGCGATCCTTTTTCTCCATTTTTACTAAGCAATTATACGGGATGATAAATACCACGAATAATCCAATTAAGCCAAATGAATACTGACTGATTGGCGAGAGATCTGGGAGATTCGGGAAAAAGGTTCGAACAATGCTCCATAAACTAGGGATAGCACTGACCATTGAGAAAGGAACAATATACAGGATGGCGTCCGCTACTATGCCGAACCAAAAGTTTTGAGTAATCTTGTTTACAATAGGAACCATATGTTTTTCAATCCATGCTTGTATCTTCTTCATTTTTATCCTCCTAACTGTTGTAAAGCTCTAAAGCAGCCTCTAGGATGCTTTCACCATCTAATGCCGCATAATCATCCGGGTCAATTGCCATAACTTTTACGTGATGATCTTCTAACTCTGCTTGATATTTCGACACTTCTGCCGAGAAATGTGGTCCCAACAATAGAACATCAATTTTATCCGCGTACTCCATAACCTGTGACTTGCTGACGGCATTCACTTTTACTTGCAGCCCTTTTTGTTTACCGATCTTTCGCATGTTTGCCGCCATGAATCCTGTTGAGGCCCCTATTCCACAAGCTAGCAATATATTGATCATTTTCTTTTCCCTCCTTGGATTTGATAACTTAATCATAAAGACATTTCTTGAGATTTTCGACTACTCTTTTTTCCAGACCCCGGCAATATACTTATTTTTACCGTTAGCGGAAAAAAGAGTGGTTTCAATAGGAAAAGCACTTCGTTATAATTGAGAAAAAATGGATGATTGGATGATTGATTATGAAAAAGACGAAACAAGAGGAATTACTCCAAATTTTGACTCAATCAACTGATTGGATTTCTTCAAGCTCACTAGCTACCTTGATGGGTGTAAGTCAACGTACAATCAGAAATTATGTGAATGCTATTAATAGCAACGCGTTAGCAGATATCGAATCCTCTAAAAGCGGCTATAAACTAAATAAAAAAGTCCCTGCCTCTATCGACAAGGAACCCTTGATGGATGAACGCATCTATTTTATTATGTCAAAACTGCTTGCCTGTCCAACAGGAGTCTCTGTATTCGATCTATCGGAAGGATTATCCGTCAGTGAAAGCACCATTATTAATATTTGCATGCCAAAAATAAAAAATATCATTCTTCCCTTTAATTTAACGATTCAATCCCAGAACTACGATTTCTTTTTGAATGGTTCCGAGCGAGATAAACGAAAAATGATTGGCTATTTAGTTACCCATAATAATTACGGCTATTTTACATCGGGTGACACGCTAGAAAAAATTTTTCCGAACTTCAATATAAAAGACTTAATGAAGAACCTATACAAACTTTTTGACCAGTCAACATTATTTATCAATAATTTTGCGATGAATAACTTATTGATTCATATATTAATCATTTTGATTCGAGTCAATTCGAATGACCGACTCACTGCCTTTGAAAAAAAAGAGGAGCCTGATTTTTTAGCAAATTTCAAACAAAAAAAGGATATCATCGAGCTTGCCGATCGTATCCATCAATATTTTGAGGATCATTTTTCAATTGAAATACCAGAGAAAGATTACCAACAAATTGTCCTATTGATTTTCTTATCAACCAATTACGATGTTAATAGTTTGAAATCAATCATCGATACCTCTTTCATTTCTTCCATTGAACAAATGGTTACCCAAGTCTCTCAGCGGTATACGATTGATCCATTTGATCAGGAGTTTATTTCTCAATTAACCCTGCATATGTACAATGCTCGAGAGCGAAGTCAGTTCGATTTGAGCTATCCTAATCCTATCGCCAAGGAAGTAAAACGAGAATACGCGCCTATTTATGATATGGCCGTCTACTTTGCCCATTTATTTTCAAAAAAATATGCCGTTACTTTATCTGAAAGCGAGATTGCTTTTATTACCTTTCATTTTGGCGCTTATTTAGAAAACAATCAGAATTATCAAGCGAGTATTTCTTGCATTATTATCGTAGAGGATTATTTAAACCTATCTAAAACGATTGTCCAGCAAATTGAGAAAAAATTTCAACAGGATCTAGCCATTCGACAGGTGATGTCGTTAAATCAGTTTATGATGTCTAAGCCCGAATGCGACTTATTAATTAGTATCGTTGAGGTGCCGATCCAGCATCCGCACATCGTCACTATCAGTCCCATCATTACAAACAAAAATTTTATTGATATCCAAAATGAACTCGATTATTTAAACGAACGAAAGAAAATGAGCCGCGCCGGAAAATACTTAAGAAGCTGGTTTAATGAAGCAATCTATTTCAGAAATATTCAGCTAGACTCCCCAACGGAATATATTCAATTTATGGGAGAAAAATGCTTGGAAAATCATTTTATTCAACCAAACTTTATTGAGGATGTTTTATTACGCGAATCTGTTTCTAGTACGGCGTTTACTGATTGCTTAGCAGTTCCTCATACTATCAGCCAGCATGCTGAAGTATCATTTATTTGCGTGATCCATAATGATGTCCCTCTTCAATGGACAAATAATAAGGTCAATTTCATCTTAATGATTGGCATCACCCAAAGTGATATGAAATATTTTAACGATGCCTTCAATTTATTAATTGAATTCTTCGTAACTCCCGACAATCAAATCAAATTACTTGGTACGAAAAATTTCTCTGATTTCGTCAATACTTTGTTGCCCATAAGTTGATCCTACGTTTTTTTGACACTAACTTAAAAAGTGATGCGGCTCGATTAATGAGCCGCATCACTTTTGATTTCCTAAATATCAAGCAATTAGTCGATTCAGAATTCTAGAAGTACCAAAAGATACATTATTTCTCCATATTATTTTCATCACGTAAATAATGTGGGGCTTCAATTTAGTAAAATAAACAGCACACTTTTTCCTTTGGGTTACCATTATTTTAGAGAAAACGTCATTTAATGAATCAAGAAAATTGTGTCCTCAGCGCTGAAGCCTATCGATTAAAGAAAGTAGATGAAAAATATGTTCACTCCTGAAAGTCTATTAATCATCGGCATGTTTATGATCAATTTGAATCTCGGAGCCTCAGAATCAGCATTTTTTAAAAAATATCCCTTGTCTTCTAGGTATATTCAGGTCGTAGCACTTTTTTGTATGATGGGCGCACTTTTACAAATAAGATAGGCTTCTCGCATACTTCATGAACAACTTCTGATTGATTTTCTATCTATTTATCTAAAACAGCAGATAAAATGGCCGCCAAAATCCATAGAATGATAAATACGAGAAGGGTTTTATCGTCTATTCCGTGATGAAGAACGATTGAGCCTACAACCATTATAGCGAAGGTTATACTGGTAGAGATGATTCCAACATAAAACCTAAAGAAGGGCGATCGCCATTCAGCCTTTTTCTTTTGTTTATTCATCCAATGCCTCACTTTTTATCCTCCTTAATCATGATGAATACTTATAAAATAGTACAACGGAAAAAAATAAATAAAAATCGTTCTCTAATTGAAACCCCTTACGTTTTTGCAATGACCGTAATTGATAGCATCCACCGCTTCAATTCTCATAAAAAAGCTTCTCGTTCACGCCAACCAATCCCTGACGTGAACGAGAAGCTTTTGCTTTCTATACAACAATAATATTCCAAACAATACCAAACCTATCCTTAACCGAAGCATGGAACGGACTATAAAAGGTCTCGGTTGGCGGAAGAAAGACCTCGCCGCCTTCTTTCAGCGCAGCAAACATCTTGGTCGCTTCCTCCACGTCTTTCGGATGGATCGTCAAATGCATGTTATTTCCGACAATCACCGGCTTGGCTACTTCATCTGCAAAGGTAAACGGTGTGCCGAAGAGCTCCATCTCTCCATGCAGCACATATTAATTAGTGTACGACGTGAGGATATTTTTTATACGATTGCAAGGTTCTCTTTCTTATAAACAGTAATATTTTAATGATCGCTCTCATAAATTTTTGATATTAGTTTTGTTATTGAATGAATAACTGAATCAAAACTAATCTCTTTTGCATAGGGGTATTGATTCTGATATTTAATCCATAATTGTTGTTGGAAGTCCGATAGATGAATTTCACTTAAAATTGAATCATAATCCTTAAGGTCAAAAGTAGACCTTCTCTTTTCTTTAGTATTTTCTAAGGCTTGACCTAAAATGACGTAATCTATTTTGCTTGATCGAACACTACTCAACATGAAGACATCATAAAAATCACGCGGTCTAGTCGTAGCGATCCCTCTAGATAAAATGGTTTCTAATTTTTCTGCAAGAACATTTTCTATAGGATAGGACCAAACTTGAATTTTTTCATCGCTAAACATTTTTTCAAATTCGAAATCTATTTCTTTTGGGGTGATCGCATCTCCTGTTGTAACGTCAATCGCAACTACTTCATGGATTCTTTCAAAATTAGCAATTAGCTTTATTTTTAATCCTGGGTATTGGTCCTTTTCTCGTATATTTTCAACACCCAGCACTGATAACTGGAATGATTCTTCAGTTTGAACCTTTACTATCTCCTCGGCAATCGAATACAAATTTTCAGAACTTAATTCAATCCCCACAATTGTCGTATCAAGATCCATTGTAGCTCGCAAATCTATTCCAATCATCCCTCCAATCAAATAACCACCTTTAATGATAAAGTTATCTCTATACTTAGATCTAGCTAATTTTTCCAAAAAAATCTCTATTAGATAGTTTTGTTGTACTTGTTGTGCGGGTATCCCCTTTTCTTTAGCAATTTGATTAATTTTTGCCTTAAAACTCATAGCGTTTTTGAAAATCATAATAATACCCCCATATAATCATTCATTTTCTTTTCCACTCCAAATAATTTTGCATATTGAAACAGTCTGTTAACATCCTTCTCTGTACTATTGGCATAACGTTTTAACGCTGGTATTAACTGCTCCATATCGCTATCATAGCGCGGCTTTAGTAAATCCACGAGGGTTCGCTCAATAGTATAGACAGAAAGAGCCCTCCCATTTCTATTAATAATTGTTTTGCCTATTTCATAATTCTTTGAAATCATTACTGGTCGAATGTTAGCTTTTCTCATCCTTGTAGATGACTGACCTTGAGGAAAAGTCATTACGATTTTAAGCGGCACACGATCGGAATAGCCTAATAAATACAATGCCGTTTCGTGAGAGTAGATTCCTTTTGGAAATCTGTGTTGTAGCAGAAAAAAATCGTCAACGTATCCATCCGGCGTGACATAAACACCATGTTGAACTCTTATTATTTTTCCCTCTGCTTCCAGTTCCTGCAAAGCACTCCGGTAAATTCCCGCATCAGTAATTTGTTTAGTTAATAGAATTCCATTATTCCTGTTAGCAATCTCTAAGGCTTCATCTTTTTTATTCATACTTAAACCTACTTTCGTGCTATTTAATATATATTATTATAGCATATAAGTAGCTCTTGTAAAAAATCTCTGTAGGCTATTTTTTGATCTCTTCACTATTAAAAAAGACTCTATCGCGTTATTCGACTGATAAAAAGAAGTTCTACTTTTGCACTTCAACTATCATGATATACCGGATATAGGAAGGTCGGTTTCATAGGGGATTTCATGAAAGAAAACTTCGAAAAATTGGGGATACTGCTGGAAACCCTCTCTCAATAGAATTTTCAGAGCTTATCAGAGTGAATGAATCGAATGTTGTTTTCGTCGAGGAAGTGAAGGTAATGGGAAAAAATAAAAAATATCGTTCTCCAATTAAAGCCCTTACGTTTTTTGCAATGATCGTATTAATTGAATTTCTTTTATTTTTTTAGATGGAATTAATTTTTAGACCGTAATTGATAGCATCCACCGCTTCAATTCTCATAAAAAAGCTTCTCGTTCACGCCAACCAATCCCTGACGTGAACGAGAAGCTTTTGCTTTCTATACAACAATAATATTCCAAACAATACCAAACCTATCCTTAACCGAAGCATGGAACGGACTATAAAAGGTCTCGGTTGGCGGAAGAAAGACCTCGCCGCCTTCTTTCAGCGCAGCAAACATCTTGGTCGCTTCCTCCACGTCTTTCGGATGGATCGTCAAATGCATGTTATTTCCGACAATCACCGGCTTGGCTACTTCATCTGCAAAGGTAAACGGTGTGCCGAAGAGCTCCATCTCTCCATGCAGCACATAGTTACTGACATCTTCCTCTACACCTGCTGGAACATAATCATTGTATTTCATGATATTCTTCTTTTCACCAGAAAAAACCCGTTCATAAAATTGCATCGCCTCTTCGCATTGCCTATCGAATAAGATGTACGGTGTTACCATGAGTAAATACCTCCAATCAACTGTATTTTCCATTAATGTATCATATGCGAGTCCTTAAATAAATTAGTTTCTCAAGCAATGAGTGCTCTAAGATACTAATCTATCTACCAAAACCAAACACCTCGCATCTCCTCTAGAAATTCTACCGATAACGAGTACTCCTCACTTCGCGGGATAACTGAATCAATACCGCAGTTAGGACACAATGCGGTCGGGTCGGGAGTTCCATCAATCCACTCCTTGATGCCTTCATATTGAAACAGCAGGCAGCAATAGAAACAACCGCATAACTCAGATTTTTCTAGCATTTTTTTATTGTAAATTGAGTACTTGTGAGCAGCTTGATAGCGTTCTTCCATATTTCCTCCTAAATTTAACAATTGGTTTAATTCTATCTTACTATGGATGAACAGGCGTTGTGAATCTCATTATCTAACTTTCACTTAACAACAATTAGTCAAATCGCTATCTTTCATCGATCATGATATACTGGATACACGAGATATACGAAAGGTGGGACTTATGATGGCGATTCAAGAAAGAAAACTTCGAAAAATAGGAAATTCAGTTGTCGTTACTCTCTCAAAAGAATTTTTGGAGAGTATTGGTGCGAGTGAATCAGATATTGTTTTCGTTGATGAGGAGAAGCTTAAAGAAGCTTTTGCAAAAAAGGAAGTAAAGGACGAGCATCAAAAAAAATTAGAAATGATGATTGCAAAATCCGTTCAGAAGCACGATGAACTCTATAAAGAATTGGTAGATAGATGACGATCCACTATTTAAGGACAGAGGATATTTCAAAGATGAACGCGTTTCAAATAGTGAATTATTCACCGGATGAGCAGTTGGGAATCAAAGACATAAATGCTTTAAAGAGAGGCGTAAATCAACCTGCTCAACACGTATTCGGTCGTGAACTTTATGTAACTATCGAGGAAAAAGCAGCCATCCTAATGATCAATCTGATTAAAAAACATCCCTTTCATAATGCAAATAAACGTACAGCTATGATGGCAGTAGATATTTTTCTGCAGCTTAATGGCTATTCCGTTCAATTTGATGTACAAGAAGGTATCGATCTCGTCGTATCCATCGCTACCGATGAATCGAGTGATTTTGAAAACTTGAAAGATGCTGTTTCACAGATAATCCGTGTACGAATGACCCCATCCTGAGAACCGACATGTACTTCGCAATGAACAGTCACTAAAAAGACCGATCCTCCACAAGAGAATCGGTCTTTAACCATTACTAATTAAACAAGCCCCATTTTCTCCAACATATACGCAATTCCACCTTCATCAGAGGTATAAGTGACCTCATCAGCGACAGCCTTTAGATTTTCATGGGCATTGGCCATCGCGATCCCAGTCGCGACTGCTTCGAACATCGGGATATCATTCTCACCGTCACCAAAGGCTAGGCAGTCTTTTTTCTCCTGACCAATGTGTGCCAACAATGTTTCAATGGCGGTCTTTTTGTTGATATTTCTCAGTCCGATTTCACCGCTGTCTGGACCAAAAGCGGGAACAGTACTTCGCAACATATGGAAATCACCGTGATACTTCGCATGGATGACCTCATATGGAATGGCCTGATTGACAAAGGACAGCTTGTTGACATCCTCATAATCGATGCGTTCAGGATCATCAATCAAAAGATCCAAAAACCAGCGTATCCCGTTTATTTTCTCTTGACCTTCTGCTGAATTTTCAGCTAAACCATTCAATGTTAACTCAATTAACCGGTTCTGCAAATTAGCACTCGCAAACAGCCCTTGATTGGACTCAAGATAGTACTCAACACCGTTCTCTTCTAAGAAGTCCACGAGCTTCTTTAACTCTTCTGGATCAAACACCTGATGGAGAATCACTTCTTCGTCAACCTCACAGTAGCCCCCGCCAGCACCGATAATTCCGCTGATCGGCAAAGCGAGAACGTCCGCTGGAATCTCCGCCTTCGAACGCCCAGTACACAAAAAGAAACGGTGCCCTTTTTCATACGACTGGATAATAGCATTTGCGGCACTTTCAGGTACCACTCCGCTGTCATTACATAATGTGCCATCAATATCTAAAAAGATGATTTTTCCCATTTCACTTCTCCATTCTAAAAAAACCTACTTAGAATAACGCTCTAAATAGGTTTTCGTTTTTATGATTGATCTTCAGTAATCTGTTCACTCCTTCACAGATTAACTAATATTATAGAGGGAAAAAGGGTTTTAATCCAGCTTTTATCGGACCTTTTTTACATGGCTCGCCTCGTTTCTCACTATTCATCGGTCATCTGATATTTCCTTTTTACATAGAGGCTGATGATAGAACAAGTTACAAAGACTAATCCTGAGAAAACAACGAGGCGGTTTCTTGTTTCTCCAGCCTTCAGTAACGCTTTTTGAGAACTGACACTACCTTTTTGACTTGTAGTTCCTCCGCTTTTTGGTTTAGTAGCGTTCGTAACACCAGATACCGCGGTCTTTTTGTAAATATACGTCACAGTTTGTGCTTTTGAGGTGAAGTTCCCTTTAGCGTTTCCTTGAAGTTCTTTGAAGGAATAGCCTTTAATAGTCTTTTGTTTCGTTTCATAGGCGGCTCCGATATTCCCTGAAAGAAGCTCAGATTCAGCAAGCTTTTTGCCAGCTTCATCTACATAGTTCACCGTCACATCCCCGCCTTTTTCAGGGACAGTCTCTTGTTTAGTATAAACATACGTAATCGTTTGCTCTTTTTCACTAAACGTTCCAGAAGAATTACCCTGAACTTCCTTAAAGTGGTATCCTTCAATTTCTTTACGTTCAGTGGTAAAACGCTCACCGATTTTTCCAGAAAACACTTCAGTATCAGCGATGTTCTTTCCTTTATCATCCTGATAACGTACGACAACTTTTCCTTCTGCGAACACCTCGAAGGAAACCGGGATCGATACCGTAACCGCGTTGTCGCTAGAAATATCTACAGTCATTTTATAAATCCCTACGGCTAAGTCTTCCACTGGAGCGATAGTAAAATTGACACTCTTTCCTGCATCCAGTTCATTTATCACGGTATTTTCGATTTTAAATGCCGCTGTTTCGCTTGTTGTTAGTGCGATATTCGTAACCTTATCTTCACTACTATTCGTGATAGTGATTTCCTTTAGTAAGGCGTTAGGATCATAACCAAGAGGCGCCTCAAAATCTAGACTTTTTGGTTCAACTTGCAAGCTTTCCTGTCTCTCGGGTCCTGCCTTGATCTCGTACTCTCGCGATAGACTGGCGAAGGATGTATCTGTCGCTTGATAACGCGCTTCGTAGGTTCCCGGAGCTAGTCCGGTGACCGCCGTTCCTTCAACTGGCGTCCAATTTTCTACACCTTTTTCCCGACATTCCACCGCATACGAGTTATAATTCATGTCCAATCGTCCATCATTTGCATCCTTGACGGTCTCATCTTTCGGCGTTATATAATTTGATGAGATTATGTTGCGCATCGGAATATTCAGGGTGAATGGATCACTGTCCTGTTTACTTGTGTCACTAGCTACTTGAATGATTTTCCAGTCGTTTCCATGACTGGTTTTTCCCATCATGTCATCTGTAATTTTGTACTCCGAGGCATTCTCAACTGTAAGTTCGGTATTTCCTAAAGTCAATTTGTACTTCGCAGTTGAATCAAAGCCCAGTAATAATTCCTTTTTGAAATCGATTGTTATTTTTGGCGTTGCTTCCTTTTCTAACCCCGCCTTAATCTCATATTCTCGCGATAGACTAGCGAAGGATGTATCTGTCGCTTGATAGCGTGCTTCATAGGTCCCCGGAGCTAGTCCGGTGACCGACATTCCCACGACTGGCGTCCAATTTTCTGCACCTTTTTTCCGATATTCCACCGCAAACGAGGTAAAATTCATGTTCAATCGTCCATCATTAGCGCCCTTGACGGTCTCATCTCTCGACGTTATATAATTTGATGAGATTATGTTGCGCATCGGAATATTCAGGGTGAATGGATCACTGTCCTGTTTAGCAGCATCATTAGCTACTCGAATAATTTTCCAGTCGTTTCCATGACTGGTTTTTCCCATCATGTCATCTGTAATTTTGTACTCCGAGGCATTCTCAACTGTAAGTTCAGTATTTCCTAAAGTCAATTTGTACTTCGCAGTTGAATCAAAGCCCAGTAATAATTCCTTTTTGAAATCGATTGTTATTTTTGGCGTTGCTTCCTTTTCTAACCCCGCCTTAATCTCATATTCTCGCGATAGACTAGCGAAGGATGTATCTGTCGCTTGATAGCGTGCTTCATAGGTCCCCGGAGCTAGTCCGGTGACCGACATTCCCACGACTGGCGTCCAATTTTCTGCACCTTTTTTCCGATATTCCACCGCAAACGAGGTAAAATTCATGTTCAATCGTCCATCATTAGCGCCCTTGACGGTCTCATCTCTCGACGTTATATAATTTGATGAGATTATGTTGCGCATCGGAATATTCAGGGTGAATGGATCACTGTCCTGTTTAGCAGCATCATTAGCTACTCGAATAATTTTCCAGTCGTTTCCATGACTGGTTTTTCCCATCATGTCATCTGTAATTTTGTACTCCGAGGCATTCTCAACTGTAAGTTCAGTATTTCCTAAAGTCAATTTGTACTTCGCAGTTGAATCAAAGCCTAATAGTCGTTCTTTCTTGTAATCAATAGTTATTTTTGGCGTTGCTTCCTTTTCTAAACCAGCCTTGATCTCATACTCTCGCGATAGACTGGCGAAAGACGTATCTGTCGCTTGATAGCGTGCTTCGTAGGTACCCGGAGCTAGTCCGGTGACCGACATTCCCACGACTGGCGTCCAATTTTCTGCACCTTTTTTCCGATATTCCACCGCAAACGAGGTAAAATTCATGTCCAATCGTCCATCATTTGCATCCTTGACGGTCTCGTCTTTCGACGTTATATAATTTGATGAGATTATGTTGCGCATCGGAATATTCAGGGTGAATGGATCACTGTCCTGTTTACTTGTGTCACTAGCTACTCGAATAATTTCCCATTCGTTTCCATGACTGGTTTTCCCCATCATGTCATCTGTAATTTTGTACTCCGAGGCATTCTCAACTGTAAGTTCGGTATTTCCTAAAGTCAATTTGTACTTCGCAGTTGAATCAAAGCCCAGTAATAATTCCTTTTTGAAATCGATTGTTATTTTTGGCGTTACTTCCTTTTCTAACCCGGCCTTGATCTCATACTCTCGCGATAGACTGGCGAAGGATGTATCTGTCGCTTGATAGCGTGCTTCGTAGGTCCCCGGAGCTAGTCCGGTGACCGACATTCCCACGACTGGCGTCCAATTTTCTGCACCTTTTTTCCGATATTCCACCGCAAACGAGGTAAAATTCATGTTCAATCGTCCATCATTAGCGCCCTTGACGGTCTCATCTCTCGACGTTATATAATTTGATGAGATTATGTTGCGCATCGGAATATTCAGGGTGAATGGATCACTGTCCTGTTTACTTGTGTCACTAGCTACACGAATAATTTTCCAGTCGTTTCCATGACTGGTTTTTCCCATCATGTCATCTGTGATTTTGTACTCCGAGACATTTTCTACTCTAAGTTCGGTAGTTCCTAAAATCAATTTGTACTTCGCAGTTGAATCAAAGTCTAGTAATAATTCCCTCTTGTAATCAATCGTGATTGCAGGTGTAGGTTCCTTCGCTAATTGTAACGAAGTAGGTCCTTCAGCTTTCTTATTCTTTTGTTCATTGGATCGGACAGCGGAGGGTCTCGTAGTGCTGAACGTGTTTTCTTCTTGAGTTAGCGAAACAGTTGCTGGTTGAGTCTCATGTTGGATATCTGATGACGGGGCTGTCGTTGTTGGTTGTGTGTCTGCTTTTGTACTTTGAGTGGTCTGATCAGCTGTAGTCGAAGTCATTTCGGTCGAAACAGCGTTTTTTGAAGTTTCAGATATTGTTTCAGAATAAACCAGTTGTCCTAATGGTACGAAGTTATGAAAAAGCATAATGAATAGTAACAAGCTACGTAATAGTTTTTTCATTTTTACACCTTCCTTGTAAACTAAGTAACAAAATACGATTCCTATAGCTCTAATTTTAAATAAAATATCTTTAGAAAAGAATAGATTACTAGCTTTCTACCTCTAAACTTGCGCCCATTAACTTAATGAATTTCCAAAAAAAAGAACATAATAATAAAAAGGTTCCTTAATTGTTATGGTTATTGGATGGCATAATTTTCTTGACTGGCTTGCACAAAATATACAGGTTTCACTGACTCTTCGTAGCGGACATCCGACATCCTAGGTTTCATTTCTATCTGCTGTCGTATTGTCTAAAAAACACTGAAGACCATTTTGCTTCATGATCTTCAGTGCCTTTCAATAACTCTTTACTTGTTCTTTTTCATCCTCCAGAGCGCGATCGTTGCCCCAATAATTGCTAATCCGACAATCGTCAAACCTGAGCTTACAATTAGCCCTGCTTGAGGATAACTCTTCCCCTTTGAACTCGCCGTTGGAGACGTTTTTCCTACTCCCGTACTTGATGACGGACTTTGTATCTTGGTCGCCATAGGAACATTCCGTTTCAACTGCGTGATTGCCTCTTGTAGACCACTTAATGCTGCAACCACCTGCTCCGACGTTGCCTCCGGATCTGCCAAAACCTGCTCTGCAACCGCCAGTGCTTCCGCGTATTTTTTCCAGCTTTCGTCTGTATAATCTTGTTTGTTCCGTTTGGTCTCTTTTTCTTTGTTAACTAAGTCTTCCAGCGCTGTTTTGGCTGGCTGCCATTGCGCATACAGGAGGACGGAGCCATTCGCCTCAGCTGTCAAATTCCGTACGTTTTGAGCATCTGTGTATGTCGTGCCTTTGCCATCCGCTTGTGTATTCCAATGGGTAAACAAATGGTCAGCTCGCGTAAAACGATTGGCTGATAACTTGGCGGTTTCGTCATAGTTTATAGTCAGAGCGGACATTTCGCCCGTTCCGCCATTGGGTTCGAAGCGTATAGTGTATTGGTTTTGCTGCCACTGTGCCAGCAGATTCGCATCACCTGTCGTTCCTTTAGGAATTTCCAGCACAATTTTTCCATTCTGCGGCAGGACAGATTGCTCTGCCTTTTCAGAGACCAACCAGCCTAAGAAAGTATAACCAGCTCTTGTTACTATGGGCAGCTTGATCGTTTCAGATTCAATCGTATAGGTGATTGGAGAAAGAGTTGGATCATCAAATGTAATCCTGTACTCAAGGGCCTCCCACTTCGCTGTCAATAAACGATTTTCCGTTTCACCAATTGGAATAGCCTCGATTTTTTTCCCGTTTTCATACCAGCCAAGGAAAGCATAGCCCTTTTTACTTGGCGAAGGGAAGGAAGTGATGCCAGTTTCAATCGTATACTTCTGAGCATCTACCGCTGAACCACCCTCACTATCAAAGCTGACAGTATAACTAATCGGCTGCCATTGCGCATACAGATTGATCGTCGCACCATTTACATCGGAGAGGTTTTTCACTGACTGACCATCGTTATATGTTTTCTCACCTGTCCCATCCGCTTTTGAATTCCACGCCTTAAACGTATAGCCTTCCTTCGAAAAGAGCGTTGCGCTCAATGTGCTTTCTTGATCATACTCAAAGACCTGATTAGGCATCGTTCCCTGTCCCGTATTTGCGTGATAGCGAACCTGATAGGAATCCTTTGTCCAATCTGCGGTTAGGATCACTGGCTCGGTAATTTTTGTTTGAAAATCGAATGGTTCTGCTTCTGACCGCCATCCGTTAAATTGATGATGAGCCTTTGTTCCACTATAGCCTGGGTCAACCACTGTCTTATTTTCAAAAACCCATTGCTCTTGAATCGGATCGCCACTCCCCCCAGCCAAATCAAAGCTGACAAGATGACTATTCTGAATCGTATAGGTGTGAACAGCGGTTTCGTCTAATTGATTATGCGCATCCATCAGCGCCTTTGTCGAATCGTAGATTTCCATCTCATCATCCCGTACCCAATAGGTAAGAGTTTTCCCTTCATTACTAGGGGCAGAGAGCGCCAACAATTCAAAGTCGGAGTGAATGGTAAATTTCCCGCTGATTCTTAATTGATTGAGCGTGTTACAGCCTCCAAACATTCGATAGCCAGAAGTTACGCTTGACGTGTTGAAATTTACCAAATCCAAAGCAGAAAGTGCCAAGCAATTATGAAACATATACGAGACATCCGTGACCTTTGCAGAATTAAAGTGTCCGATTTTTAAATATGTTAATACGGGACAACCAGCAAACATGTAAGACATGTTCGTCACGTTACTCGTATCAAAGCTCAAAAGATCCAAGGAGACTAACTTTGAACAATTACTAAACATATGCGCCATCGTTGTGACATTCGATGTATCAAAGTTTTCCATTTTAATAGTCAGCAACTCTTTGCAGTTACCAAACATGTAATCCATATTCGTAACACTGCTCGTAACGAAACTCGATAAATCCAATGTTTTCAGACTATGACAGCGATCAAACATGTTCTGCATCGTTTCGCCATTCTGCGTTTCAAAATTAGTTAAATCTAAAGATGAGACGCTGCCGCAATAACGAAACATGTAAGAGAAATCAGTCACATTCTCGGTATCAAAGCTTGAAACGTCGAGAGCTACGAGTTTACTGCAATTTTCAAACATCCGCCCCATGTCAGTCACATTTTTTGTACTAAAATTCGTCAACGTTAGTCCTGTCAAGCTGTTACAGGAACTAAACATTTTATGCATCGTTTTCACATTTTGTGTATCTATTCCTCCGATGGTCAATGTATTCAACGATTGACACTGAGCAAACATATAGCTCATATCCGTAATCGCAGAAGTATCCGCATTCCCAAAGCTGACCGACTCAATCGGTGCTGTCCCCTCCACTCTAGATCCACCGTAAACTGTAGCAAACAGTCCATGAAACGTCCCTGTGATTTTCACTGGAGGAGAGCCCAGTGCTGAAGCCTCAATTGAAAAGTTTTTTGTTTTTTCCTCTAACACATCGCCAAGTACCGCCTCTAGATCAATTTCAACAGGCAATCCATTCATTGTCGCTGGAATCTCAATGTGTTCTGGATCACCCGAATAGCTTGTTATTACCGCCCTGCCATCCTTATTCGTCCACATCCATTCATCTGGATTCACAAGGTTACCCAATGGCTTATTAGCGTCTTGAATGAGGCTTTTTTGTTGCGATTCATTCGTTTCAGACGTAGCCGGTTTTGGTGAACTTACAGATTCATTTACGACCGAAGAAGACGTACTCTCAGAATACGGGTGAAACTCAGGTTCATCCGAAACTGTAGGCAGAGCCTTGCCCTCTGTAGACGTAGCAACAGAAGTATCAATAGCCGTAGCATCAACACCAGAAACCGTTATCGGAATCATTAGATAATTTCCTAAGAACAGGATTAACACAATGACGGTCCAAACCCAAAATTCCCTCTTCCTTCTAGTACCAAACCAACTCTGATAATTCCTTTTTTTCATACCTATTCCCCCATTAATGACCCACTCACCCAACGTCCATCCTATAGTTCTAATTCTAAAGAGAAAATCCATAGAATAGAACAGGAAAACCGCTTAATACCAAGGTTTTGCGTCCCATTAAATTGATGAAGCATTAAAAAAAAGAACAGAAAAAACGTTCAAGGAATAAACGGAATCATTCCTTGAACGTATAGACAATTATTCAATTGTACATCGGCTACAAATAGACGTGATCCTCTCCTGCTTAATGAAGCGCGTTTAGCTTCTCATCGAACAAATCATCGATGGTCACTAATACTAGGTTTTCGTGGATTTTTTCTAGCTCACGTGCTTGCTCTGGATAAGGAGTTTTCGAGAAGAAATAGAAATAATACGCATCATATCCCGGTAAATAGGCAGCGTGACTCATTAATTTTTGAATTTCCTTAACCGTCTTCAATTGATTTCGCCATTTGCATTCACCAATCAAAATTTTCTTCTCTTTCTTGTTTTCCATCACAAGATCAAATTCACGTTCCTCCGCATCTCCCTTTTGCTTTTTTCCTCGCCACGAACCTGTACGTTTTGGAAAGAATGGCAATTCTTCCAACTCATCTAAGAAATATAAATAGTTCATGGAGATTTCTTCAAACGCAGGGGCACCAATGAATTCATTCATTGTTTCTTTAATTTCTCTTTGATATAACCGTTTCCCTCGTCCACGCTCGATTTCTTCTTGATTCGTGAAAACATAACGAAACCAAAAACGATAGACATTATCCGCTAATGTATAGTGAGAATTTTTACTCTTTAACGGATCAACATCGAAAGGTAGTTTCCGCTGGATAATCCGCATGTTCACTAATGTTTTAAGGTATTTACTCAACGTACTTTTTTCAATATACGTTGCCTGCCGAATTTGTTCAAGCGTGTTCGCGCCACTTGCAATGGATTGTAGAATCGAATTATATAGTTTCGGCTCTGGCAATTCTTGATGCAACACCATAATGGGTTCTGAAAACAGACCGCCATAAATATCAAAATAAAGTTCTTCCATGTTTTCATCAAAGGATAAGTTCTGATCTACTTGGGAAAGATAGTACGGAATCCCCCCTATGCAAGAATAAAATTTTATTTTGTCTTCATTGGAGTAACCTTCAAGGAATTTTGCTGCATCGATATAATCCAGTTCTCCGACATAAATAGGCGTAGTTTTTCGGCCAAAAAGCGGACTGTTTTCGGCTAATACTTCATCTTCCATAAAGCTCACCTGCGAACCACAAAGAATGAGAAAAATAGTACTATCACGATCGAGTTTATGATCAATAAAATGTTGAAGAATCGAATTCAAAGACTTATTCGCTTTTGCTGCATAAGGATATTCATCGATAATTAAAACAATTTTGTCCCCTTTTGTTTTTTCATACAAGTAATTAAAGGCATCTTCCCAATTGTCAATGTTAGGTGCGTAACGTTCACCGACTATTTCCTGAATCGCTTGTAAAAACCCATTAATGTTTAAACGATCATTCACCTCTTTCGCTGAGAAGAATATCGTTCGTTTTCCGTTTGCAAATTCTGAAATAAGACGCGTTTTCCCAACACGTCTTCGGCCATAAACGACAGCCATTTCAAAGCTAGGTTTCTTATATAATTTCTCGAGAATAGCTAATTCTTTTTTTCTACCGACAAACATTTCTGTATTCCTCCAGTTTTAGTTTACATGAACGTACCCAACTGCATTTATCTGTCTCGGTTCTTTAAAAGAAGTATAGCATATTTTCAAAGATAATTCTGATTAGAATAATTATGAACAGAATTATTCTAATCAGAATTATCTATTGTTTTTTTGAAGGTGTAGTCAACAATTTCCCTCTCCCACTAACCCTGGAAAGGATCTTTTCGTTGCGGTTGAGGAAAACCTTTAGCAATAGAGAGATAGGAATGAATAGTCAAATAAAGATAGAAGGAGCTGTGACACGTCTTTTGTCACTGCTCCTTCTATCTTACTTTTCTATTTTACACTGTCGTTTTGGCAATAGGATTTCTAAGAAGGCTTGCTCACGCGATGCCTCTAAAAAACGCCATTCTCCGAGGGCACCTAATCCAACTCCGCCCCATTTGTCGCAATCACTTTTTTATACCATTCAAAGGAATCTTTTTTAGAGCGCTTCAAGGTTCCTTGTCCTTCATCGTCTAAATCCACATAGATGAAGCCATAGCGTTTAGACATTTGGCTCGTGCTTGCGCTGACTAAGTCTATGCAGCCCCATGGCGTATAGCCCATTAAGTCAACACCTTCATCGATAGCCAGTTCCATTTCCTTGATGTGATCCCGCAAATAATCAATGCGGTAAGGATCATGGATGGCGCCGTCTGCCTCTACGACATCTTTTGCGCCCAAGCCGTTTTCAACGATAAATAATGGAATTTGGTACCGGTCATACAGCTTATGCAGCGTGATTCGCAAACCAACCGGATCAATCTGCCAGCCCCAGTCACTGGCTTTTAGATACGGATTTTTCTTCGAGCCCAGCAAATTGCCGCCGACCTCTTCGCCTTCTTTTTCATGGGTCGCAATGCTGCTCATATAATAACTGAAGGACATGTAATCGACCGTGCCAGCACGCAGAATTTCATCATCACCAGACTCTTTTTTGATCGTGATCTTGTTGTCTCGGAAAAATTTGTTCATGTAGCTTGGGTAATATCCACGAATTTGGACATCCGAAAAGAACAGATTGATATGATCCCCATAGACTCCCTCCAGCACATCTAGCGGGTTGCAGGTCTCAGGATAGGCCTCCATTCGAGCCAGCATACAGCCAATCTTCGCATCCGGAATGATTTCATGGCATGCTTTCACCGCCAATGCACTAGCGATGAATTGATGGTGCGCCGCCTGAAACTGCGCCTGCAGCATATTCTCTGTCTTATCAGCTAAAATCCCGCCGCTCAAATACCCAGTCATCCCGATGATATTGATTTCATTGAAGGTCAGCCAGTATTTGACCTTATCCTTATAACGGTTGAAAAGAACCCGTGCATACTTTTCAAAAGCCGCGATCGTCTTCCGCGACTCCCAGCCATTTTGTTTAAAGGCCAAGCCCAACGGAAATTCATAGTGGGAGATCGTCACTAAAGGTTCAATATCATATTTCAACAGCTCATCAAAAACGGCGTCATAAAAAGCCAAGCCTGCTTCATTCGGTTCACTTTCATCGCCATTCGGGAAGATTCGCGGCCAAGAGATCGATAGTCTGAAGGTCTTAAAGCCCATTTCCGCAAACAGTGCGATGTCTTCTTTGTAGCGATGATAAAAGTCGATCCCGTAGCGTTTCGGGTAAACGCCCTCTTTATCTGCCATCGCCGCTTCTACATCAGCCGTCGTCATTGGTTTTGTGATGCTATGCATATCGATGCCGTCTTCCTTCACGTAACGAGCCGTATCCGCTGTAGACCAGCCTTTACCATCTTCCAAAAAAGCGCCTTCAAATTGATTGGCCGCCGTTGCTCCACCCCATAAAAAATCCTTAGGAAATCCACTCATGCTCTTCATCCTTCCTTTTCCATTCAAGTCTATTGTATAATTGACATGCTTGATTTCCTTCATCTTATCATAAGAACGGGCAAGCAGCTTTTCATGTTTTAGATGCCATTTTCATCTTGACTATCCCATTTTCACATTTATGAAAATGAATGCTTTGATTGGAGTGAACTACCCTTTGTCTAATCTCTTAGATTTTTTAACCTACTTAAATGTCAATGGAAAAGAAACCAGCTATTCCAAGATCATTATTTACCTGCTGACTCATTCAGAAGCGGTCCAATCCATGACCATTTCTGAAATTGCCGATACATGCTACGTCTCGCCAGCGACCCTGACACGCTTTAGCCGTCATTTTGGTTTTTCTTCCTTTAATGATCTGCGAAAGACCTTAGGAAATTTGGTGGGAATGCCACCTTATAATGGACTGCGTATGAACGAACAGGAATACCGTCTGCTTCAAACAGACCCAAAGGAATATTTGGAAAATTACAGTGACGAGATCATTACGTCCATTAAGGACGTTCTGAAATCGATTGACATTCCTGAAATCGATCAGCTGCTGCAAAAAATCCACGATGCTTCTGAGGTGGTTTTGCTGGGCTACAGCGCAACCTTAGAAATCGCCAAGGAAGTCCAGGTCTCCTTTCTTTCCAGCGGAAAAATTCTCTATCTCGGAGAAACCGAACCCTTACAAAAGGAGCTCATCAAAGGCTTGAACGATCAAGCGTTAATCATTCTGATTTCCTCCTATGGAACACTCTTAACGAAGGACCCAGAGCTGACTCGCTTGATCAACAACAGTCCCGCACAGTCGATTTTTATTACGCAAAATACGAAAAATACGCTGACCAATTTGTTTACTCAGACGATCCAGGTCACTAGCCAAAACTATGTCCAAATCGGGACCTATCCCTTAACGTTCTTCTTTGACTACGTGATTCGCCGCTACGTCAGTCTCTTCGGGAAAAAATAAATAGGCACTTCGGGTCAAGAGGACTCGAAGTGCCTTTCAGTCGTAACAGCTATCTTGCTAGTTTTTTCTGATAGATTTGCATCGCCAAAACAAATGCCACAATCAATAATGCCACACACCATATCACAGCCAAGAATAAGCTATTTCCCGGAGGATCATTGAGTAACAGTGCCCGAACCGCATCAATCACTTGCGTTAGCGGTTGGTTTTCAGCAAATAAACGAAGGACTTTAGGAAGCGAAGCCGTTGGAATAAATCCAGCGCTAAGATAAGCAAACAGCAGAACAAACATCGTAAATGCGCCTGCTCCTTCAGGGCTTTTTACTAAAAGTCCGAAGGCAACGGAAATCCAGTTTATTGTTAAACTAAACAGGAATAGTACCGCCATAGCGGCAGCCCATCCTCCAAATCCTGCGACTGGTCGAAATCCCACTGCCAAAGCAATCACGAATACCAATATAACGGTCAACATGGTACGCAGAACAGCCTCTATCACTCGCCCGGTCAATACAGATGATTTGGCAATCGGCATCGAGCGAAAACGGTCAATTATCCCCTTCGCAATATCAAGACTTACACTAACCGCCGTTGCGGTACTGCATTGCCCGATACATAATACAATGACACCTGGGACAATATAATTTACATAGCTCATGGAACTATCGCCCATATCCATAGCGCCGCCAAGAACAAAAACAAAAATCATCAGTGTTAACACAGGAGAAATAGCATTTTCTATCAGCGTGTCGGGACTGCCAAATGATTTCAGCAGGTTCCGTTTTGTCATCGTTTTTGTGTCAGTTACAGCCCTTGTTAATGTCGTCATTGTTTCACTGCCTCCTTTTTATCGCCAATCAAAATATAGAAAACATCTTCCAATGTCGGTAGTTTCTGTGTGAAACTAGATGTTTCTACGCCGCATTCCTTTATCCGGGTAAAGATTTCGGTAAGTTGCTCCATGCTCCCATCCGTTACCACTGTTAATGAAAGCATGTCCTCATTTGAGGTTGTTTTAAAGTCTGAAAGCAGCTCCGATACAGTGAAAATATCCTCCCTATTTTGAAAAGCAAACTCGATGACTCCTTGAGGAAGTTTCTGTTTTAGTTCTCCTGGTGTCCCTTCAGCAACAATCACACCATCGTCCAATATCGCTATTCGGTCCGCCAAGTGCTCCGCCTCTTCAAGATATTGCGTCGATAATAAAATAGTCGCTCCCGAACCGGCTAACTCCTTGATAATCCTCCACATTGCAGCTCTGCTTTGCGGATCAAGCCCGGTAGTAGGTTCATCCAAAAATATTATAGCCGGATCGCCCATCATGCTCATCGCAATATCCAACCTGCGTCGCATACCGCCGGAGTAGGTGGACACCGGTTGCTCGGCGGCATTTTCCAGCCCAAAGCGTTTCAGCAATTCGTCCGCTTGAGTAGTGGCATCGGGAAGATGGCGCAGCGCCCCAATTAAACGCAGGTTCGCACGTCCAGTCAGCACGTCATCCACAGCCGCAAATTGACCGGTCAGACTAATTTGCTCACGTACCTGCTCCGGCTGACGGGTAACATCATAGCCGCAGATCTTCGCCACACCACTATCCAAGTGAATCAAGGTGGAAAGGATCTTTATAGTCGTTGTCTTCCCCGCTCCGTTGGAACCAAGCAAAGCATAAATACTGCCTTTGGGCACAGATAGATCAACACCCTTTAAGACCTTCTTATTGCCCCAAGCTTTTTCCACCGCCTGCAATGAAATAGCCAGCTCATGAGCCATTACAAATTACCCCCTTCCATGGCAACAACCTTTTTCTTGAAATCTTGAAACCAACCAATTTCAAACCGTATCTTGTCGATGGATAAATCAAGTGTGGCATACTGGAAAACAGTGATGTCCCTAACCGTCTCTTCTGTTATTTCATGAGCCGCACCTTTTTCGTGCATTGCAGCAAGCTCCTCGCCTTTCGGAGCATGACGGGGAGAAACGATCGCGTTCACTCCTTCCAACACAGCAAGTTCCTTTTCCAACTCGCCAATGTAGGCATCAATCAATTCGACCCGTTTCTCTTTATCCGCGAATCCCATAAAGAAGAATTTGCATAATTCCATATTCTTTTCTTTATACAGCATAGGTGCAGATATGCCGGAATAAAAATAGTCCTTCCCCTCAGTCGTAATTTCATACACCTTTTTGTTAACGCCATTTTCTACAGACTCACTAAAAATAATCATATTTTTAGCGGACAACTTTTTAATTGCCGCCTGAATACTGCCCATGCTATTACTGCTAATGAGAGAAAATCTGTTCTCAATCAGTTTGCGCATTTCGTAAATCGTACACTTCTGCATCATTAAAAGCCCTAGTATAATAATATCCATCACAATCACTACTCCTTAGCAAACGTTTTCTATATTACTTATAGTAACACTACTATTAGGTATAGTCAACGGTGTTTTAATTACGGCAATCGCAAGGGATAAAATGAAATGAACTCTGCTTCCTGTTGAAAATAGAGAAAAACGCCGCCTATGAACCACTAGGCAACGTTTTGTTCGACGAAACTTATCTTTCGTCCTCTTTTATATTGATCATAACGAATGTGCTTGCAAGGAGAACGATCACGCCTGATGGAAAACGTTAAATGAATAACCAGCATTCAAGCTATGCCAGTCCGCAAAAAAAGCAATGGATTCCTGTTGGCCTTTGCCACTCCATTGCTCGTACTTTTTATGCTGAAATTTTGAGTTGGTTGATCGTTGATGACGGGTTTTCATATGGCTTAGCCTCAATCAAGGCCACTTCATCACTCGGACTTTGATAAATCTGATAGACCGTCAATGTTTCTCCGCGATTTTCTGGCAGCTCTACCTCGCAAAGAATCCAATAATACATTCCTACCACCTGTTGCGTCCCTAATAAAGCGATAGGTGTTGCTTTTTGTTTCCCCAATAAGGTTTCTCTCGCGCGTGCTACCAATTCTTTGTGTGTATCAGTGATTGTTTCAGCTTTTGGAACCGTGACATTTACAGTCATTTTCATATTAAATTTGCTCTCCCTTAACGTTTGATTATAGTTAGATTAAAATGCCTATAATAAGATTATAATATTAATAAATAAACATCAATTGGAACACTTGTTATAAAAAAAGTCTTTCCAAGTAAATTTTTCACCTGATTCTCTAGAGACAAACACGACATTCTGCTGTTTCGTTACACACATAGACATTTTCGTACCGCACTAATAATTTATTCTGAAGTTCGATCACCGTAGCCCGATCGTTTTGATGACAACGAAGAACATTGATTACCACTGTATTCGCATAAAGCTGCTCCACCACTCCAATAACACTGTTTTTAATCCCAAGCGCGTGACATTCATAAGTAAGACCAACCTCAACTGTTTCTGAAACTCTCATCATCATCGTCCCCCTCAAATTACGCCTTCATAGTAACACAATCAAATTTTTAAGAAAACACTTGATATTTTTTATCATATTTACAATGATAAGCTGATAATAATTATTATAAATTCCAAAAGCTCGAAGATAAATTACAGAAATATTTTCTATTCATTTATATGACTTTCCAACCAATATGATTGTACCGCCTAATCAAGCGACACATTCACTCATAATAGCTATTAATTAGATAACAGTTTCTCATCATAATGAGCTGACTATTTTTGAATGGAAAAAGATTCCTTTTTTACATTTAGCTCTAGTAAACCAATTATTTGGAGTGCCATAAAAAAAATGGTTAAAAAACTGAAACTAAACGAGCATTCCCGCCTATAGGACCTTTTCAACCTGTCTACATATAAACTATCGTGAGACACGATGGTGATATTCACTCGTCCATTTCAATCAATTCTCCAAAGCCGATGTAACGGTGTTTTACTTCAATTGACTTATTCCATTGAATATAAATGCTTGAAGGAGTACATTAAGAGTATGAGGTGATACAAAATGGAACTGAAAGATAAAAAAACTAAAAAAAAGAAGATACAAGTAAATATTGACAAAGAGTTATCACAAGATGTCGATTTGGTTCTAGATTCTTTAGGTTTGAATCCGACAGTCCTTATCACAGCATTATATAAGAGAGTCGCCGCGCAGGGGGAAATTCCTTTCTCATTGGCATTAACTGACCGTGAAAAAGCCATAAACAGACTTTCAAAAGCAGCAGACAACGTTCCCACAAAACAACTGGATAACATAGACGAACGAACAAAATGGTTGGACGAAGATGATGAATAGTGAAAATGACGTATTCATCCTTTATGTTCCTTATAACGATGGTTCAGGAAAAAGGTAAAGTCAGGTCTGTATTGTTGTTACAAATGACAAAATCTGGTATGAAGGTTTTTCGAATAACGTCTAAATATTCAACAAAATCAGCGAAAATTCAAAAACGGTATTACGAAATTCAAGATTGGAAGGAAGCTGGATTAGATCGACCATCTTGGATAGACATTGGTGAAGCTGCTTGTTTCAATTTAGAGAATCTACACCCAAAAAGAATTGGCGCATTATCTGAAAAAGATATAAATTCTTTAGCAGCGTTCATCGAAAATTACGACTATTAAAACCAGTGCTCAGACAACTATTCTGAGCACTGGTTTATTGTCGTATAATACTTTTCTTGGCTACAACTAAATTCAGCTAAGAAAGGTCGAGAAACTTGCTCAATTTTGAGAATCCAGCAGATTCCGCTTCATCGCTTGATTAGTAAAAAATCTGCGGAAAATCTTCTTTCGATTTTCCGCAGACAACTGATTTGACAGACGCATGATTACTTCAATAGACCCTTTTTTACGGCGGCCATATCTGCTTGCTCAACATAGGCGGAACGAGCACTGCCTTTTTTATTTCGCTTTACTTTGCCGCTTTTTGTTTGCTTTACTCGTTTCTTTAGTCCGCTATGGGATTTCATCTTCGGCATGACTCGTCTCCTTTTTTCCTAATTAACCAGTCAGTCTAACGCCCAATATAAGGTGGAAACACCTTTTCCATCCTCTCACTCCTCACTAAAAAAATTCTTCTCTACAACAACATTATCTGATTAAGATAACCTTATTGTAGAAAAGAATTTTCTGTTCGACTTCTGAATTCTTGCGCTATTTAATTGGAATGCACATCTCCAGCTGCACATACTCCCGTTCCCAATCAATTCCTTGATAGATCGTCAATCCATAGTTTTCCCGCATCCGATAGCCACTTTTCGGCAACCACATTCGGAAAAGCCCCTGCATGACTCGAAAAATGCCCTCGATCGTCCCCTCATAAGGAAACACCGCGTATTTTCCGCCGGCTATCACCATCGTCTGTTCATCCGGTAACGCTTCAGTGAGGGTCAAACAAAGATCACAAATACTGTTCTCTTCCGTCGCAGCGGCCGGATCATTGTAAAATTTTTCGATCAGAACCGTGGTCTCATCATAATAGGCACTCTCTTCTATCAGTGAAGCCCAACGATCCTTCAATTCCTGATAATTCCCCAGCGTTCGTTCATACATCACGTGCTGTTCCTTCAACTCTCTGATCCTCACCTTTGATTGATACGCATCAAAGCCGTCCAGCACTTCCTGTTTAGCAGGAACAAACGGATTCGAAACCGTAGCCGTCTCTAGCGACTTCCGATAAGCCTGAGGTGAAAGCCGATAATACCCCTTAAACACAGAACTGAAATTGGACGCACTATACCCATAATCCAACCCAATATCCGTAATCCGCTTATCCATCTGCAGCTTCAGATCAATCGCACTCTGCTCGACACGCATACGTTTGATAAACGAATAGACACTTTCCCCAGTCTCTTCCTTAAATAATCGGCAAAAATAATACTTCGAAAAAGAAATCTGCCTCGCCACATCCTCAATCGAAAGCGGCTCCTCAAGATGCGCCAAAATATAGTCGATACTTTTGTTCATGAGCGCTTTCCGATTCATTCACGTGCCTCCTTTTTACCGATTCACAAAAACTTTTCTAGTATTAAATTAATCATCAATAAAACCTTGGTTTGATGCAACTAACTTTTTAAGCGAGTAGGCAAAACACCAAGGTTTCATTCAACTGATTTCTGTTTCTTTTATGGAATTTATGGATTATGGAAACCCCTTCCTCCTGATAGTTGCTAGACGTTATCGATCCAACGCCTCTTCCAACTGTTTATATTGCTCATCAATTAAATATGGTTTATAGATCCTCTTGATTGATGCCATCCAGTAATCTATTGCTAAGCCAATGTTAAGTTTAAAACTGCAATTCAGAGCAAATCAAATGCGAAATTTAACCAGAACGACAAAAACAAGTCCCAGAAAAATACTTAGCTTGGCAGGCAGATGCTTCCTTCCATATAAAATTGCTTCAATAATGCACATGAGCAATATACAGCCCGCAAAAGAACCAGCAACAATCTGCTGCGAGCTTATTGCCTGTATGAATCAAAAAGCTGGCAAACAGCGCCACAACACCTAACAAGAGTGATGCGATAACCTTGTTCATCCATGCCTTCTCACTCGCAAACTTCGGGAAATCCCCGTGGAACATCTTGGCTGCGACAAATCCTTTGCCACACGCCCGACTTATTAGGAAGAATGTATTGGCAAGCACTTCAATCAACCCGACTATGAGAAAAACCCACATTGTAATTTTCATACGTTTAACCACCCTCCAAGTACTTCTCCTATACCCATCTTTGACTTTTATCACCCATTGATTGTATCAGCAATCATCTTTATATCCTCTGTGCGAATTTCAGGCTCCGCGAACTTCTCATTAAAATCGTCTATCTTCTTTAGCGATTCAAACAGCTTTCTAAATGCAACGTTCATCTTCGCATAGTCCATCACACCGCCAACCGTTGTGGTGCAAACCGAATGGGCCATGAGGTCAGCGGGGAACAGCCGCTTTAGGTATTCCGTATCTTCTTTTGGAGTGTAGCAGCAGGCAAAGAGCGCAATGCGCTTGGACATCAGCAGACGCTTATTCCGTTTGCAGAAAGACGTTACACTCCCGTTCATTTTACCCATGTAAACAGGGCCACCGATGATAATCGCATCATAGGAGGTAGGATTAATGCGGCTGCTTTTTATGGATTCGACAGTGACATCCCCGTGGAGATAGGTTTTCAGAAGTTCGGCGCATTTTTTAGTGCTACCGTATTTGGTAGCGTAGAGTATCAATGTTCTCATCGCCTTATTCCTTCCTATACGTTCTGTCAAATTGAATAACGTGTTCTTTTAAGAGAGCAATGGCTTTATCGTCCTTTACTGAACCAGCATCGTACTTGGATAACATCAAAAATACTGGTGAATAGAACTGCAAAGCCATTATATCCGGGTCGCCTTCCCTGATATACCCCTGCCGCATCATTTCCGTAAAAAGGGCTTTTTGATAGGTGAGCGCAGAATCAATATACAGATCAAGGTATATTCTATTGATCTTCTCGTTGCTGTATCGCTCAATGGAAAGCATCTTCCTGAACTGCGATGCGTGGGGGTCGCTTGAATAGAAGTTAAACGCGGAAATACTTAGTTCCACTAAAAACGCATGGCCCCTCTCGCCGTACTCCTTTGCCATTTCTTCAACTGGTTTATCCGGCAGTCCGAGCGAAGAAACTATATTGCCAAACTGTGATCTCATTTTTTCGATCAAGCTATCGAAAATCTCCTGCTTGCTTTTGTAGTGCTTGTATAGTGAACTCTGCATGATGCCTACGCCAGCGGCAATATCGCGCATAGTGACACCTTCATAGCCGTTATCTGCGAACAACTCCAGAGCGGTGAACAAAATTATTTCTTTTGTGTTCCGTCTTACCAAAATTAAACACCTCACTTGCTTTTATTGAGCTTAGATCAGGAGAACAATGCAATGATCCTGTTGGATTCGACAAGTATCGTTTTCACTATGATAATTGCCATCAAAATGTAGGAACCATAGTGAAACACGACATTTGTTTTTGCTATCTTTGAAATTAGACCGGCTAATGCGACGATAAATCCTAAAACGCCTAACCCACACAATACTATGAAGATAGTTCCTGATGTGGGAAACCCGTCGGACGAACCAATCATATCCCTTGTTCCTGATATGATAGACATAAGCAATCCAATCACAAAAAACGCAGCAAACGTCCTTCCCCAATACCGATAGTTCTTACGATTCCTGACCACAAATACAATCAGAGCAAAACTACCCAATATCAATATCGTAGAAAAAATGCATATGGCGGTACCAAAGTACAAATCAATCATTTTTTCTCCACCTTCTTCATGTAATAAATAGCGACGTTAGCTACTATTTGTTCTCTTTTAAAGTTTAGCTACTAATTGTTCTCCTGTCAAGTGCTTTCTTTCACAAGCTGTAAAACACAGTTTCTTTATACATTGGAATCATCTGTTCTAGAATACGAATGTTCATCATAAATTACTCATCAATAAAACCTTGGTATGATGCAACTAACTTTTTAAGCGAGTAGGCAAAACACCAAGGTTTCATTCAACTGATTTCTGTTTCTTTTATGGAATTTATTGATTATCGAAACCGTTTTTTCCTGATAGTCGATAGACGTTATCGATCCAAAGCCTCTTCCAACTGTTTATATTGCTCCTCAGTTAAATACGGTTTATAGGTCTGCTTAATTTTGAGAGTTATATTGGCTGAAAGGGCCCTACCACCAATTTTGCGGTGAATTTCACTATGATCTTTTGAGTGTGTTTCTCCTTGCGACCTCTTTGATCTGTTGAACGTATTTCCCGTATAATTCTTCTATTTCTATTGAATTAAAGGACCCACTCGCATTAAACGCCTTCATGATACTCACTGCCTCTTTTACAAAACCAGTACTTAAGTAGGTTTCTTTTGTAGAAGGTTTTTAAATACTTTCCAATTTCGTTCTATTCCTATTCAAAAATTCTTGTCAATTTACCGAATCACACATCGTTTTCTCAAGCCGCCAAGATTGTCTATTAGGATTTATATCTTTAACTAAATACGCTGTTAATTATCATAATTAATGGAATGGCATTAAGCAGTCCATGAGAAATAATACCTACCCAAGTATTTTTACACCGATACACCGCATAAGTAATCAAAAATGCAATAGGAAGTAAAATGACTAGCTGCCATTTCCAAAAGAAGTGCCACAGTCCCCAAAATATACTGTGTACTACCCAAGCATTAGAGCCATATTTTTCTAATTGACGAGGAAGAATTATACCTCGCCATAGGAATTCCTCCCCAAATATATTGAAAAACCAACCAATAAAGTAAACTGCAATAACCCAATACTGCCCAGATAATTTGTAATTCATCATGTATCCAGGCACACTTATTTTATTAGGATTGATTTCGGCGGGAAAAAAATCTGGAGGACTAAAAATGGGAATCTGCGCCATTTTATTCATTAGTGGTGTAGCTGCCGCTACTGCTATAAGATAAAACAAGATAATCCCAATAATCCAAAACCAATCGGTTTTTTTTAATGGATTAAGCCTCATTCGCGTCTTAAACGCCCGTAGATTCCAAACATTCCCTTCTCTTCTGTATTCTATTAGTGCCGTAAGAAACAAAAGTACAAAGGGGGCATAGAACAAGGTAAGATATGCGACTAAAAAGGGAACTCCTCGCTCCAATAATCTTGGGGTAAGTACATATAACCCTAAATATATCAATAGCGAACTAACAAAAAAATACCAAAACGATTTGAAGAATGTCATTGGTTTGACTTTAATATCATTCATTCCCTACTCCCCCTTGCTCGGTAACATAATTCGCTATAGCATTTATGAGGATATCTAAAGATGCATTGATCCCCTCTTGACTGTATGAATGACTATTTGCTGCATGGCTTAAACAATCGGTGAGTATCGCAACGGTTTCCATGCATTGTTCATTTAAATTTAAGAACTGGAGTGCCCTCTGAAAATTATTATGCATCTTTTCTTTTTCAGCAACCATATATTCTGGAGGAAGTTTTCGAAGTAAAACTTCAACATCAAATTGATTTATTGATGTAAACAGACTATCCGGCGAAGCAAATATTTTTTTTAAAAGCTGAATAACTCTCTCTTTGTCAGTCTGAGCAGAGGACATCATTTCTTCTATTTGCGTGAAAGTTTCTCGCTCATATCGTTTAATCACTTCATAAAGACATGCCTCTCTTGAAGGATAATACGTGTAAAATGATCCCTTTCCAATACCCACAGATTGAACAATATCATTAACAATAATCGCTTTGATACCTTTATCCTTTATCAGCTGTTTTGTTTTTTCATATATAGATTCCTTTATATTTTCACGTTCTTGTTCCGTAACTATCTTTGGCATAACATGCTCCTTTATATTTTTTTAGACTGGAAATAGTTTTTATAGTCATTAAAAACCATAAAAAACTTCTTATCAAGAAAGCATCAACTACCCAGATGACTGTCTACCGCATTATCGTTACCCATGGAAATTCGTGTGTATATATACTTGGTGCCTGATGCATCCCACCTACTTCCTCCGAAATCTCCCAAATACATCTCTGCACAGCCCAATATTAATCGTAAAGAGATATTTTTTTCAGATAAACCCTCCGTCAGCGAAATCGAAGTTCGCCGCTCAAGAAAAATTGGGACTGAGCAGAAGCCTACATTCACAATGATATGGACAAGTAGATTTTTGCAATGATCATGTATTTAAGTTAGCCGTAGTTACACACAATTTACCTGACTTCATTGTTGATTTTTTTTGATCCAATGCTTCTTCAAGGTGCTTATATTGCTCCTCAGTTAAATACGGTTTATAGGTCTGCTTAATCTGTTCAATTTGCTCTTGTATAAAAAAGCTACCCTCTTGATTGATGGCATCCAATAACTCATTAAACTCTTCATCTGAAATTGAAAATTCTCGATATTGAGCATCTCCCATAATCTTTGTATACTCTTCTACCGAGATCGTGTCCGTTGATTTTGGTAATTTAATTTTTTTCTTAGACTCTTTTGCTTGTTTGTTTAAGCTTATTTTAGCTGAAAGGGTCCTATCATCATTAGTTGCGGTGAATTTCATTATTGTCTTTTGAGTGTGTTTCTTCGTAATTACTAAAAATGTCAGCGATCTTTTCCAACTCTTTGACGGCTTTCTTTTCTTTCTCACTACTATTTTCTTCAGCATATTTAATAAAGCTTTTTAGCTCTTTCTTGCTAAAAGTCCATTTGATCGTGTTTCCTTTCTTCTCAAAGGAAGAGGAATCTAACGTATTGATATACTCCCTGAAAATCTTGTTCCAATCAAGATTTATATAGGCTAAACTTTTATCTGACTTACTATTAGTACTCCTCTTTATATCTTCTTCGGTTATTAGAATGTATTTGTCTTCTAGAAGTTCCATTGCTGTTGGATCAAAGTACACATCGCTATTGTATTCCTTTATAGCATTCACCGTTTCTGTCGCAAAATCGGTACCTAAATAAGTTTCTTTTTTCTTAGAATCTATAAAAGCATCAACTGGAATCTTCTTATCCAAAAGATCAATGTTCATCTTCATCACAATAAGTTCTTTATCACTATCTTTCAGATAATCCCCTACAATTTTCGTCCCGCTGATCATCTTTGCCCACATAGTCATTGTGGCTTCAGTTTGGGCATCTTCATCCATATCAGTCAGCATCAGCTTATCAATGGTAATTGAATACTCCCCAGCATTCATTTCACTTTGCTTGGCTAATTCATCTGCGAATTCTTTTGCGTCTGTTTCTTACATCCGGCAAAAACTACCAACAACAAGGTTGTAACCAAAATTATCTTTAACTTTTTCATTTTGATTCACCCCATTCTTCATTTTAATTATCCTTAAATTTCTTATTACAACCATTAACAGGGCTTATCTTCTCTAAATTCTTCCCTAGCATCTTATCCAACCGATACCCCTGCCCCCAAAGTGTTGCCAGCTTATCTCCACCAATCCCTGCGATCTCCAACTTTTCCTTGATCTGTTTAACGAGATTGGATAGCTGCGCCTTGTTTGAATTACTATAAGCACCCCATAAGGTCAGACAGACGGTCTCACGACTCAAACAGTCTCCGGCATTATTCTGTAAAAGCTCAAACAATAGCCGCTCCTTTGTGGTCCATTGAATCTGGTTTAAT
Source organism: Enterococcus sp. DIV0756 (assembly GCF_051710745.1). NCBI lineage: Bacteria > Bacillati > Bacillota > Bacilli > Lactobacillales > Enterococcaceae > Enterococcus > Enterococcus sp. DIV0756. Next base: position 514,256 of record NZ_JBIOLF010000002.1, read on the forward strand.
TGCATAGACAACATGTTCACCGAATTCTTTGTTTGATCATGACAGGCGTAGCCCAGTCGATTAACTAAGACCTCTCGTAGTTTTTCAAATGAGGCATCCGTCGGTAATAGATTAGACTCGCTATCTGATAAAGGAATGGGTGTTTCACTTTTTCGCAAGACCACCAGTTGAATGTCTTGACGCGCCAGATCGGCGAGGATCGTTTGATACTCTGTCTGTGAGAGGGTCTCGCTAATAATTAAGCAGTCAAAGAATTTCAAAAATGCCGGCCCCTCTGAAAGGAGTAGATCATTTATCGTTGTGCTTTGGTGACAAAGTACTTCATAATTCAATAAATGCAGCTGTTCCTGCAAATCCTTTTCTGCAAGAGCGTTTTTCGTAATAATCATTATTCGTTCCATCGTCTGCCTCCAGTAAAACAATCTATTGTGTCGTATACGAATCCTTGTCCGTAATAATTTCTCCATTTTCTAACGTGATCACGCGATGCGGAAACCGTCGAATCAATGCTTGATTGTGGGTGGTGACAAGAACTGTCACCCCGCGGCGATTGATTCGTTCCAATAAACGCAACACCTGCATCGCGTTTTTCGCATCCAAGTTCCCTGTGGGTTCATCGGCCAGCACCAGCTTGGGTTGATTGATGACTGCCCGTGCGATCGCCACCCGCTGGGCTTCGCCTCCTGAGAGGTTGGTCGCGTAGCGCCGATGAGATAGCCCCACCAGCTTCAAGACCTGCGTGATCCGCCGCTCCATGACTTCCTGCGGTGTTCCTGTCGCATCTAAAACATACTCCAGATTCTCCGCAACGGTCATCGTCGGCAGTAACCGAAAATCTTGAAACACAACCCCGATTTGGCGGCGAAAATACGGTAGGTCTTTCCGTCGCAAGTGACTTAAAGGCGTCCGACCGACGATCACCTCCCCTTGATCAGGGGAAAGTTCTTTATACAAAAGCTTTAACAGGGTCGACTTCCCTGCGCCAGAGCTGCCGGTGATATAGACGAATTCGCCTTTTTCGATCCGCAAGCGCAACTGACGCAGGATCGGCATGCGTTTCTTTTGTTTTGAGACAACCATGTATTTACTGACATTGTTTAAAACAATCATTCGTTTCTCCTTTATTTCGGGTAATCCATACTGCTGCTTACCGCAAGCCGCGCACTCAGCCAGCCAAATAACAGCGATCCGACTAAGAGAATGACTAAGATGGGCACGCCAGCCTGAAACAGTGTACATAGCTGATAGCCAGAAGCCGCCACGCTTTGCCGAAAGCGACTTAAAAATACCCCGTATCCAATCAGAGAAACCGCTAGTGCCACCACCCCACCTGTCAGTGTCAACAGAATGCTTTGCAGGATAAAGGGCCGCCGAATATAATTTGGCGTAGCGCCGATCAATATCCGTGTCTGAATCTCTGCTTGACGGGCTTTGATACTCATCATCAACGTAAAAAATAGGACCAGCATGGTAACTAACAGTGCGATTGCCGTAAAGAGCAGTCCAAATCGGCGAAAGACCCGCAGACTGCCCAGCAGATTATCTGCCGCTTCACTCCCATATCGAGCTTGATAGACCGCAGGAAGTTTTTCCAGCTGCTTGGCTGTTTGGTTGATCGTTGTCTTATCCCTGACCTTCACTTCAAATTTGTCGTATAACGGGTTGGTATCCCCTTCGAATAATTCAAAAGCCGAGCCATAGTGGGCGATCAGCTGCTTCAAGGCTTCTTCACGAGAAACAAACGTCACCGAGGCGACATTTTCCAGCGCTTCAATCTTAGATTCCAACGCTGGCAGCTCTTCTTCCGTCGTGGTCGAGATCAAAAAAGTCTGAATCTCCACCGAGTCCTCTACCTGTTGCGAGAGTGAATGCAGATTCAACACCACCAAAAGCAGCACACTGACAAAGGTCATGGTGATCGCCATAATCAAGAAGCTGGCAAAGGATAAGAAGCGATGACGAAGGATGTTCTGACCGCTTTCCTTCCATAATTTCCGCAATCGATAACCCATCATGCCAACACTCTTCCCGCGCTTTGATAAGGAAACCAACTAACGTGAGTCACCTTCACGACTTCTCCAGGTTGAGGCGCGTGAATGAAGTAGCCGTCACCGATATACAGCCCGACATGGTGCGCAGGTCGCCCCCAAAAGACCAGATCCCCTGGTCGCAGCTCACTGAATGAAAGCTCTTTTGCGGCTGCCTGCTGCGCTTGACTGACTCGTGGTAACGAAACACCGTGCTTGGCGAAGACATACTGCATCAAGCCGCTGCAGTCAAAGCCCTGCGGTGTGGTGCCACCCCAAACATAGGGCACTCCGAGAAATTCTTTGGCACTAAGAATGATTTCCTGCGCCTGACTCTGCCCCTCTCCCGTCTCTTCCTCGTCAGTGTCACTATCACCATCACGATCATTTCTTGGAATCGGCGTGCGCGCCAGTTCCTCCAGCAGTGCTTCCTGTTCTGCCTGCCGCAGCGCGGCTTGCCGTTCTTCCTCCGCCTTCAAACTCGCCAACAGTGCTTGATTTTCTGTCAGTTCCTGTTCCAATGCCGCTTTCGTTTTTTCCTGTTCTTTGATCGTATCCGCCAGTTCTTGTTGGGCCTTTTCCAGCTTCATCCGTTGCTTCGTTAACGCCTTCGCTTCCTGATCAACCGTTTTAACCTGCGCCTCGTATTCTTTTCCCCGTGCTTCATCCGCTTTTCGAACCGTTTCCGCTGAGTAGAGGGCCTTTAGCGCGGACGACCAATTCTCCAGCTTGAAAACAGCTGTTTTCCCATCTGCTTCCTTTAGCTGGAGCGCCTTCAGTCGTGCTTGAATGTCCTTTTCCAAGCGATCCAGCTTTTCGGTGGCTTTTTTCAAGGTCGCTTCTTGGTGTGCTTCGTCCTTTTCCAACACAGCGATTTCTTCCTCCTGTTCTTCCTGTTGAATCAGACTGGTAGAGATCGCGTTGTTCAATGTCAAAAGCCGCTCCTGTAATTCCGTGATCGCCGCTTCGGTCTCCTCCTTCGGTTCTGCGTACCCTGTTATTGGGACAAAACAACCAAGCAAGAGCAGTACGATTCCCATTATTCTTTTTTTCATGAATGTTCCTGCCCTCCCTTTGAAAATCGCTCAATCACAAGGATTGAGCGACTGATTGCGTTCGAATGATGACCCCATAGTTCGGCTGTGCCAGCGTTAACCATTGGTCATAAAATGTGGCACTGAAGCGGTAGCCTTTTCCCCATAACGTCAGGATCGTACTGCCTGGAATCCCATGCTTACTTAGCTTGGTCCGCAGCTTGCCGATAATCGTCGACAGCTGACTCGTGGTGGACGGTGTTTCCTCCGAGTGCCAGACCTTGTGACACAGTTCTTCTCTGGTAACCACTCGCTTTTGTGCTTGACCTTCGACGAGATACTTGAAGACCAGTTTCTCCGTTTTCGAAAAGGTCGCCAACGCATTCTCCAGCTGCCACCGCCGAACAGAATCATTGACCGCCACCGTTTCGACTTCCCCTTCGGGTAAACGCTCCGTTAATCGCTGACTCGGCGTAGTCACTAGCGTTTCCCGCAGATGATCCAGGCAATCCGACTTCTCGATCCAGCCGTCTATCCCTTGGCGCCGCCAGGCTTCTGCCCGCTTCTCATTCGGCTTCTTCTCCACGACCCGGAAGATGCGGACAGACTGCTTCTCTAAACGGGACAACATCGCTCGCACCTCCTGATCACAGAAGGTCTCACTCAAAATCACCGCCTGAAAATGATTAAAGATCGTCAATTCCCACCGTTCCTCCAACCAATGATCGCTGCAGGAGGAACAAAAGACTTCAAAATCTAGTCGTTGAAGCCGCTTTTGGAGCTCCTCTTCAAACAAGACATTCTTTGTTAAAATTATCACTTGTCGCATGTGACTCATCCTTTCTTGTTCCTTCCCTCATTCGATGCCGCTTCACTATCTGATAACACGTTCCATAAAATGATCAGGGTCACCACCACACAGATGGCGACTTGAATCCATAACTGATCAAAGTAGGATTCCGCTAATTTGATGCTAAAGATCGCTAAGAGGAAGCAGACCACTAAGATCACCGCTAACTGAATCTGCTTGACCTCCTGCTGGATACGGTAGACCGTCTCCGCTGGAACCCGCTTTTGACGGGCAATCTGCCGAATTGCTCGCTTTTCCATCAAAAGCCAGATCACCTCACGATAAAGCTTCCGTGCTTCCGGTTCCCGACTGAACAAGGAATACGCCTGTTGGCTCCGTTCCCGCTCCTTGCCGACCTTCATTAAGGTAGGATGAAGCAGGTGATCATTGCGTAATGTCCATTGGAACAGCTGTCGCCATTCCTCAATGGACAACTGCGGCAGATTCAAGACCTCCAGTGCCATCCCAATCCGATCCAGCTCATCCAAGCAAGCTAATAGTCCCCGATAATCCCGTGACAGCACCTCTAATGAAGCAACCACGAGACAATCCCCGCTTTCGCCATAATCCAGCAGCGCTTGAAACTCACTCTCCGAAGAAAATAAATCCAACGCCTCTTGCGGTCCATCCGAGAAAACCTCATCCACCGGATAATCCTCTAATAGATCCAGCTGTTGGGTATACTGCACCCCACGCGCATATCCTAGATTCATCGCCCGCCTCGTTTCTCAGAAGAAGGCGGCATCGGTCTTGTCCCCGCCTTCTTCCGCCGCATCCGACTCAATAGTTCCTGTAATTCCCGTTGCTTTTTCATCACTGAATAAATCAAGTAACTATTCACTAATAATCCTAAGCCAAAGACAGTCAATAACATGTAGACCAACGCCTCACCTCCTTCTTATTCCGTTTGAATAACGCCAAAATCATTTACTTTATAATCCCAGCTATAGGGTTGCGGGCCTCTTTCAGGGAGTCTTGGTTTTAGGTAGATGGTGATGAAATATTCTTCTTCCCAAATCAACTGATTTCTTTGGAAATTCAACTCAGTTATAAAGATATTATCTTCATTTCTATTTTGATGATCTGCACCATTAGGATCAGCTCCCGCTGCTGGAACAGTTAGATAATTCCCAACAATCTCATAAAACTCTGGGATTGCTAAGGCAAAACTTAATTGATCTCTTTCATGAGTCATATGGTTCAATCCGACTACGAAGGTTTCAAAAGTCGGTGTAACTTCAGTCCTTTCTGAAGGTATTTTCACCTGTCTCGTTTCTGATGGCATCTCTACATAATTCTCACCATGTTCACCGCCATCATAAGATTTCAGATTCAAATACCCTTCTGTCGGAATGGTTAATTTTTCCGAGTCATCCAAAATCACTTGTCGAACATGTAAAAGTACATCTCCTGTTAAAGTCACATCTAATCCACCATAAGTCGGATGATCTTCTCCAGATTGATGATAGCCATTTACGTCTCCATCCCATTCGTATCTTATTATGGCTGTATGAGGATTCAATGGATCAAATCTAATAATCCCAGGTTCGGAAGCCATATGAATATTTCCTAAATTAATAACCTGCAATTGGTCTCTATTAATATTGTTTCTCGCATCTGCTAAAGCAGGTAACTCACCAGAATCCTCATGACTCGAATCATAATAATCATAAACTCTCACATTCCCCATATCTAAGACATTATCTGGATCATGTGTTCTCCGATTTCGAAACGGAATCGAATAGTCATCTGCGTAGTAAACAATGCCGTTTGTTTCATCCGGTGTTACCTCAGGATAGATGCTCTCATTATTCGGTAAAGTATTCTTCGTCGTAACAAATACCCAAACTCGATTTGTTATGGAAACTCCATCTTCTGGCTCATAAGTCACGTCCACTGGATAAGGTTTCGCAACCTCAGCTTCACGAAGTGCCTTTAATTGAAGCGCATCAACTGTTACTTTATCGGAGAGCTTGCTGCTGTCTGTACCATCTTCATCTACTACGCCATCATCCATATTCCAAGCCATTGTTTTTGCTAATTCTTTAAACTTTTCAACCGCTGTTGCCTCAGGGATTGCTGTGCCTATTCCTGTCAATGGAATATGGAAGTTTTGTGCATCTAAAGCATATTTATTGTTTTTTATTGTTTGTGACGTGACGTTATTTACAATTCTAGAATTACTTGTTACTTGAAATTCTGAATCTGTAATAAAGTATGTTGTAAGATGAGGACCCACCTGATCTTTTTTATAACCTAATTTTTCCCAATTAATCGGAGAGGTTTCATTTTTAGGATTACGATTAATTCGTTTTTCTAACCAATCCTGGCCCAAACTAGCATTGTTTGAATCTTGATAATCATAGACTGACATTGCATTTGTACTGTTCATATTTCCAGATTTACTTCCAGTAATCAGCCAATTGTCTAAATTTGTCCAACCGAATTCGTTAGTCGAGGTACTCTCTAAACTTGAATCATCAATATTTACTTCGATATTGTTACTTTTCTTTATAATAGGAGGATAATCTTCCTCTGGTACGACAGTTCCTGTAAAAGCATGTACATAACTAGGGTCAGTTGCATCCGCCCTTGTTCTAGTCAAATTTTGGTTAAATCTATATTGCCTATCTATAAAATTCGTATTACTTCCAAAAGTAGAGCCGAAAATCAACGCCCTGTTATTTCCTGGCTTCATAAATAACGGATCTATACTTCTATCCATAGTGAAAGCATATAATGATTGTCGATTAAAATTTAAATCAGTAATACCCTGGATATAATAATATGAGCCAGACAAACGGTGACTTAGTACTGGATGATACAACTCATCTGTTAATGATCTAGAATAGCCGAAATAGTAGATTTGGTCAGGATTAGCAGGATTCTTAACAAAGTTCAAGAGAGTGTTCTCAGGATATGTTTTTATGATCTCTACTGTATAATCACCTCCGAGTCTAATTCTTTTCACAAAACTATTATCTTTTTCCTTCGTAAAAAAATAAACATACTCATCTGTGCATAATTCCGTTAATATCTTTATTTCTCGATTTACAGAACTATTTTGATATCTTTTTTTCAATCGTAACAAGTTCTTTTCATTTTCGACTCGGAAATCGTTAATATTGAAGATTTCTACTGTACTCATTTTCAATCCGGAATTTACATTATTCGTTCCTTCCGAATAACTAAAATTTCCTATAACATAATCACCTATTATTCGTATTTCATTAATCGTAAGAAATCCATATGACCTTCCACTGGTATTCTCAGCTCCAGTAGGAATAGCATTTTCTAACGAATACCTTAAAGAAAATCTACCTGTAAAAGTAGAAGGGTTAGACGTCCACCCACTTCCATCACTTCCAGTAGTAAATCTACCTACTGGAACTCTAAATAAATGGTTATTACTTCCATTCATAGTATTTCTATTATCAAATTGAATATCTCCCGCTAATATTGAGTAGGTTATTCGGTCAACATTTTCTGAAACCTTGCGATAATAAGCTACACTCATATTTGAGGTCCCTAGATTTGTAACTGAGCACTCTGTTATTGTCACAGAAGCAGACGTATTACTCTCAGCTGTAATAGAATACTTATAAAACTTATTCCCTTGGGTAGAAATTAAAAAATCTTTACCCTGATTTGATGACAAAATTAATGTATTTGATCGATCAATAGCGTTTGTTAGATCACCTATTGCCTTTGTATAAATGCTATTTCCATCACGATTCAATATCGATACATATAATACTCCACCTACATTTTTGCCATGTACATAGTAAAGAACAAAGTAGTTTCCACCATCTGTTTCCCTCACATCTCTTATTGTCCATGTTAATGTTCTTGATTCTGTAGTCCCCTTTTGAGTTACAGGATTACTCCATTGTGATTCAACATTATCTCCTTTTTTTAGTATAGGAAGATAACCTGCTCCTGATTGGACAAAATTATTATAATCCGGAGCTTGATCAATTAACGCTGGTTCCATCAAGTTCTGAGCATCCGTCGGCACTTCAAACTCATTTGTCCCACCTTCATCCAAAGTAATCGTATTACTCGGATGAGCGGAAACTTCCTTCTTCTCATTAATCGTATTCAATCCCACAACAATACTTACAATGAAGCCCACAGCACATACTATTCCTAAAAATACATGCCACTTTTTCACTTTAAATGGATATTTGAATGTTATCTTTTTTTTCATCTTCTCGACTCCTTCCCAATACTCATCAAATCAATGCTTTATTTGTAAAACACTCACCTCATGAGTGTTGATCGATCAAGAAGGATATAGCTGATCTACATCCTTCTACTTTCTAAATGTTTTTCTTTGATACGATTTCTGAATGATAAAAATGACCAATACAAAGAGGAATGACACTGTTTGGGCAATCGTGATTCGCAAACTCTGCATCGTATCTGAGCCTGAAGCGGTAACGACATGCAGGACATTTACGACAAAGTTGTTCACAAAATGAACCGCCATACTCGCCCACAATGAACCCGTGATTTTGACTAACAGGCACAGCTGTAGCCCCATGATTCCTGTTAAAAGAATCTGCACGAATGAAGATAAAAGGAACGATGTTAGACTCCTCTCGCCATCAAGGTACGAACGCAATGGCGCCGCAATATGCCAGATACCGAATAAGCCAGATGAAATCAGAGCCGCACCCATAAAGGAATACTTCTGCTCCAATACCTTTACATACAGACCTCGAAAGATTCCTTCTTCCATCACCACATTAATCAAATTACCGATGATACAGATCAGTAAAAATAGCGGTCCTGTTTGCGTTCCGATATTTCCTTCTGCCGAATACGCTGTAATGAAATACGCAAGTTTTACAGGAGACTGACTCTGAGCAGCTTGAAAGTATTCCACCCCATACGCCACGCCAAAGGTCGCAACTCCTAATAGAAGCCCAAATAGTATATTCCTCCCGAATCCCTCTGCAGAAAAACCTATCGCCGACCATTTCCTATGAAACAGATGCAAACAAATACCTAAAACAAGAATCCCTACAAGCTTGTGCAAGAATGCTTCTCCGATGATTGTTCGATCGGTTCGAATGACTAAATATTCAATCACCCGAAATAGCCAACAAATTACATAACTCCCGAATACGATTGTCCAAATATTCTTCTTAATCCTTTGTCACCCTAACTTTTCTAGTCTAGTTTTCTACCAAATCATCCAATGTTTCATCTATTGTCTTCAATGGATCACCATCTCCCGGCGTATTACCTTGCCACCAAGCATCCCGATAGGCAAACTCGGCACAATTAATCGCTTCGACCTTCAAATAAATCGAAAATTCCGCATTGTGATACCGATCAGCTAAATTATCCGCTAACTTGACCGAGGTAAAGAGATAGTCGGTTTTTGCTTTGGGATTAACAGCCCTGAGATAGTAATAATACCCATCGCCGCCATCTGCCCAATTATTGGACATCTCGTTATACACAATCTGGTTTCCTGCTACTAACGGCAATAGCTGCCGTTGATCTGGATCACCTGTGATAGTACCCTTCACTTCAGGCAGGACCATCACACGAATGAATTGCTTGATGGTGCCGACATTTTCAATTCGTACCTCTTTGCGGACAGAGATATCTTTTGCTATTTCAGTCATGTCCTCCTCGAAGTGCTCTTCAAAAATCTTCGTTTCTACATCTCCGACTTGAAAGTAATTATGCTTCTCATCTTGTGCGGTCATTGCCGCATACACGAGATACGTACCGCCGATCAGAAGAAGGAGAAGTCCGAAGATCAGTGGAATATACAAACGTTTTTTTTGGTTAAACTTCATCTTTCTCCCCCTCTAATGCAGCTTACTTTGGTACATGCTATGGACATAATCCCCAGAATCAATATTCCAGTCGGATAATAGACTTCTGGTAATATCATGCGCGTCCATCTTCGGTACCAGCTTATAGACAGCGCCTTTGAATTCATTGGTATACGCTGGATTAAGTGTCAGACTCTCTAATAAATCACTGGTGCTCTCTCCTGGTGCAAGGACTTCTGAATAATAGAAATAGCCCTTTTCGTAATACCAATAGTCCGTTTGTCCCGAAGCATCTCCAGAACTATTGTAGATATGTGCAGGGAAATTCAGCTGGATCGCCTCTAAGGGCATCTGCCGTGTCGTATCCCTGAAAACATAGTCACTCCCCAGTGTGACAGCCTCCACTTTATGAAAGACATTCGCGGACACCTCATAATAGTTGTCCACCTGCCACGTCGAGGTATCCTTGAGCTTGACCTGATTCGCTTCGGCGATTGGATCAGGATACTTCACAAGATTACCGTTCTTATTTCGGTCGCCAACATGATTGTCTGTCACATCGGTCTTAAACTTGAGGAAAGACTCTTCTAAAGAAAGGCGCACAATCGCTGGAACTTCCCCGTTGTTGGTGACCCGCACCGCTTTAGTTTTGGTCGTCCCAGGAGCCCAATGAAAGACCTGATCGAAATCCTCATCGATCCGAGCAGAAAGCTCTTTGCGATTCGCCTCTGTTCGATTGATCCGCTGGTCATCATCCGTCAGCCATGCATAAGTACTTCCAATGATCAGCAGTAAACTTAATACGATGGAAAAACAGGCGAAGAGCCCTTTGCTATTGGAAAAGACTTTGAACAAATGCCGCCATTTCTCTTTTAGACTCATCGCTGCTCCTCCTCTCGCTTCTTCTTCCATAGGAATAAGACGATCAATACCAACAAGATTCCTGCTAAGAATTTATAGACGGCATCTCGCAGATCCTCCCCTGTCTTCGGGTATTGCTTACCAGAAGTACCGTCGCTCTTCGTTTGAGCGGGTGGGACAGATTGAGACGGAGTCGTTGAAGGCTTTGTCGGTTCCTTTGAAGACGACGTTGTCGGCTCCGTGCTCGAACTTGGCTCCGTCGTAGGTTCCGTTGGCTGATCCTTCGTTCCGACAAAGGTCCATAAGAAGGTCGTCTCACTGTCTTCTTGATAATGCTCATTCGTCAGCTCGGAATCCGCCGTAAAGACCGCTTTCAAAATCTTGTCCGTCCCATACTTGCAGACACCCAGCTCTAGCGGTGTCTGACTCCAATCAAAACTGCCATCCCCTAAAAGCGGTCCGTGATAAAGTTCCTCACCATCCAAGGTCAAGGAAAGGGTCAGATGATCTTTCCAATTAATCGGCCCCTTACTATCCTTGAACTCCGCCAACATTCCTAGAGAAAATGGTTCTTCTAGATCAAGACTGCGGATGGTGATTTCTTTTTTATAGGTTTCTCCAGGTAAGATATTGACTAAATCGACAAAGAACTCCCCTTCAGCTGTCGCATATACACCATCTGAATCACCAATAACCATGCCGGGAGGAAGTGTCTCCACGGCATTGGTAAAGATAGGCAATCCAAAAATACAAAAGCAGCCTATTATTGAGAAGATTACTTTCGCTAATGTTCGCAAATGCCACACTCCCCCCTTATATAGCTATTTTCTTTAAATTAGGGTGTTAATTTGTCTAAAATAGCTTTGGTTGGTGTACCTGCTGCCGGTGTTCCAAATTTCCATCCAGCATTATCAGTCAACGCTTCCGGTGTTGCTTGGATTGCTTCCATTTTCACAACCAAATCATAAGAAGCTTTGGTATACTCCTTACCCATTGTGCTTTGGAAGATTAATTTATCCATCAAATGAGGTGTAGATGCACCACTAGCCAATGGTTGAGTATAGTAAAACCAACCATCTTCTGAGTTATAAACCCACTTACCATCTACAAGTGCAGAAGTATCAGAGAGCATATCAGCCCCATATTGAATACGGATATCCGTTTTATCGATACTAACTTTATCTGCTTGGACCCCTTTATTAACATTGGCACTACCCGCAATTGGATACTGATCAGTTGCCGCTGTACCAATCAATCCTGGATTCATAGGTAAAGTAAAGCCTGCACCTAATCCATTAGCAGTCGGTTCATAGTTGTAATCTACCCCGTAACGATTTCCTTCTGTTCCTAATAGGGAGTACCCAGAAACATTATTATCTTCATCAGGTAATGTTGAAGTTGCCCAATTTGCAACATTGTAGACAAAGCCGTTGGCATAATACCCATATTCGATATCTGATAAAGTAAACGCCCAATCTTTTGCATTGTTTGATGCAGATTCTGTTTTTGATATTGTCGCTGTAACTTCTTGATATTTACCATTAGTATATTGATGAACGATTTGATACTCGTCATTGTAGAATGGTTCACTTGTAATCGGGTCTATCACTTTTCCACCTTTGGCATACATAATACAATCCGCTGGTAAATTTGTGACTACTCCTGTAACTTCTTCATAGCCGTCATTATTTACTAAATCAGTTACATCCACTTCCACTGGAACATCAACCCCAATATTATTTTCATCCGGATTGAACCCAGTAGCTTTTCCATTGGCATCATAGGTTATGTCGCCTTCACTTGCTAAGCGCTTTAAGACTTCTTCGAATGATACACGAACGAATACATTATTCTTACCTGTATTTGTTACCCAAACTTCTTTCTTCGCTGAAGTTCCTGGAATCAAAGCTTTAGGTTCCCAGTTTTCCATTAATTTGACAGCATCTTTCGTGACTGCCGCTGACTCCGCCCTATTGATCCGCTGGTCCTGTGCAGTCAACCAGGCAAACGTCCCAGATAACACTGCAATAATGGCTAAGGCAGCCGCTACCGCTAACAACTTTTTCTTTTTACTGCTGTTTTTCATTTCTTTGTCCCCCTAATTTTTTATTTTTATATAATCACCTGTCTCACTTGATACAGATGGTCATACCCTTCTTGGATACGATGGTGGTGCTTTTTTGTCTGGCTGCAGAAAGTACGCCTTTAAGACTAAGAAAAATCCAAAGGTGGAAAGTACACAGACGAGGCACAACCATGTATTTTCTCGTACAAAGGCTAAAAAGCTGCCCATTTTCGGAATCACAAAGGTAACTTTCCCAAAGACCCTCTCTGCTGAGATTGGCGGATCAGCCGATTGATTGGCATCCCCTTTCGTCACTATGTAGTCCCCTTTTTCACCGTTTAACTCGTCTAATCGTTCCACCATTCTATGGGTCAGATACCGATCCCCTTCACCTACTTGAAATGTGATGATGTCGCCAGCTTTTACCTTCGAACCGTCCATCATTTTGACGATCACGATATCCCCAGAATAAAAGCCACCCTTTGAGGCGCCTTCCGATGGAGCCATCGAATTGGTCAAGACTTGATAGAACCGATAGCCCATGATCGCCGCGTTGGATTTCTCGCTAAAGGAAAACATCACGGCACTTAAGATGATCCCGATCATCACGGTATAGAACACCAGATTGTAAACAAACAGGAATGCTTTCTTATAGGTTGAATCTCGCGCTTGTTTCAATTGATTTGATGGATAGGGCTTCGCTCCTTGTCGCGGATATCCCTGCGGCCGCGGTCTTCCGTAATTTTGCGGCGGATAATTTCTCTCTTGATTTGGATACCTTCTAATTGGTTGGGACCCTCGATCGTTGTAGGAATCGTTGTACCGCTTTTCTCGACTTGGCGGCTCACGATACGGGCGTGAACGGTCATAGTCGCGAGTGGATCGTTCTCTTTCGTAGCGATGAGTGTCGAACTCCTCATATCTTGGTCGGTCACGGTTTCGTGGTCGACCACGTTCCCCTTCTTCTGCTCTGCGGGGTGGTCGGCGATTCGCCGGTCTTCTTGGCGGTTCGTAGTCGTCTCGCCTGCGATAATCACGTTGATTAGCCATAGCACCCCTTCTTTCATTGTGTTTTTAAATAGCCTGGTACTTGTTTCGCTGGACGTTGCGGGATCGGCAGGAGTTCACTCACCTGTTGCAGTGATTCTTCTGTAAGTGCCGTGTTCTTCTCGGTGACTGCTGCTTGCGTTTCCTCTGTTTTGTCCTTTGCGTTTGGCTCTTTTTCTTTCTTCGTCGTTGCTTTTTCTGCTTTGTCTGCCTTCTCCGATTTTTCTCGTTTCGCCGGATCGCTGTCATAGTCTGTCAGCTGATAGGTCTCGATCAAGGCATTCAGCTTCTTGTCGTATTGTGTATCTGTCGCATATTTTCCGGTTAACGCCTTCGTTGCTTCCTGATAGGTTTTGGCAATTTCTTTCCAGACACCTTGGTAAAAGTTCGTATTGCCGGAAATGCCGTTTTTCAATAGTGCCGCGTAATCCTCCAAAGATTCCTTATAGCTGGGATATTGACGAAAGCCTGACTGAATCGTGTACAGCTGACCACTGCCATTATCTTCTTGGGTGGCGAAGTTGACCTGTTTTCCTTGGTAGCTTCCTTTGATGCCAAACAAGTTATGATAAGGTGGGCGTGCCAACTGACTATTTCCAGAACCAGTCTCCAAGATGGCTTGGGCGATCATTACAGAAGCATATAGGTCTTCTTTCCACGCGATGGCTTGGGCATCCGCGCCAATCGAATCAATAAATTCCTGTGTCGTCTGGTTCTTCACGACAGAGAAGTTGTAATTCGCTTCGACTTCCTGTTTGGTCGCTGGCGGTTGGATCACACTAGTGGGCGCGACTGTTGCCTGAGCTGCGCTAGTTGCTTTCTTTTCTGACGCTGTTTTTTCCGTTCCTGCTGATGAAGCGACCGTCTTTTCTTTCGTTTCTTCTGTCTCTTTTATAGAAGAAACAGGGACACGATCATCTGTACTCGACGTAGCTTCCGTCGAAGGGATCGTACTGCTTTCCTTTTCAGGAGCGCGACTGCTCTCTTCTTTAATAGAAGAACTTTCCGAAACAGCAGGCTCACTGCTGGGCAAAGGACTGGCTACTTCTGCACTCGATGGTTGATGCGTCGGTGCTGTTTCTTCGGTCTTTGCCAGCAGGCTCTGTCGAAAGGGAAGAGCCAGAATACTAAGGATGCTCAGAAATAAAAGTGTGCTGAGTGCTAGAACCGTTTTCCTACTTTTCATGCTCCGGTCTCCTCGCAGTTGGGCGGTTCGGACGACGTTTAGGCAGGTGCGACAGGTGAATGACTAAGCGGTGATAATGCAGCGCATTCATTCTGAGATACAGGGCAAACAACATTAGCAGCACCAGTAAAAACAATTGACTGACTGTCACCACTTCTTGAAATTTCGTCACATACGCCATCACTCCTAAACCTATGACTCCTAAGACCACCAACAAAGAGAAGATTCCGTAGACCCAATATAAAAAGGTGTAAAATTCAATTTTTTCTTGGATTGTCTTCATGTCTGCTTGTCTCCTCTTTTACGATTCCTTGAATTTGTTTTTCTGAGATCACCCCGAAGCTGCGACTGTCCTTGGAGATCATGCGATTGTCTCCAAGAACGAAGTAGCAGTCTTCAGGGATGGGATGTGCTTGAATCATCGCCCATTCGAAGTCCTCAGTGAGGCGCGCAAACGGGTCTGAAATTGGTTGTTCATTGATGTAAAGAATCCCTTGACGATAAGCGACCTGTTCGCCTGGCAATCCGATCACTCGTTTCAGATACATCGGTTCGTTTTCTTCCATTGGCTGGAACACTACCACGTCGAAGCGCTGCGGTGTGCGATGCTTCCAGACCTGTACCACCTCTGACTCATGAAAGGTGGGCAGCATGGATTCTCCGTGAACGGAAAAGGTCGGATAGTACCAGTAATAGCTGCGAAAGACAAAGAAAAATACCAGATAACTCAGCACCCCGATGCCGATCAAGCGTTTTGAAAATTGCCGTTTCCATCGACTGTCTCAATCTGCCTCCTCGGCGTCTTTGACGGCAGCCGATTCCCGCTGTCGCTTTAAGCTTCGCTCCAACACCGCGCTTTCGCCTTGAATCAGGTCGAAATAAGCTGCTTTGCTTAAGAGATTGTTGTAGTCCATTTTCATTAGTTTGACGTAGGGCTTGCGGAACCACGGTCGCGGACGAACCTTCACTCGGGATTCAATCAGCTGACATTCATATAGAACGTAGTGAATATCTTGACTGGTCAGCGTGTCTTTGATCTTCTTGACCTGATTGCGTTCATAGATCATTTGACTGCCGTTGATGGTCATCTTCTCGGTCTTATCGACGAGTTCGCCGTTTAACTGCCAGACCTGTTCTAAAAACTTGGCCTTCTGCATCAAGTAGGTGTATTCCCGCAGGCTGATGGTCAGTTGCTTGTCCCAGTCCTCTTCTTCTTTTCCCTCTTGTTCAAAGTAGCGAATCCCGCTATAGAGCATCGACTGTTCTAGCTTTTCGATCGTCATTTCTAACTGCTGATTGAGCTGCTGGAGCTGTTGAATTTCTTTCTTCTCCTTGAATAAAGGAAAATTCTTGCCGCTACTCGTCTTATCTTTGTCTTGCTTATCTGCCTGCTTCGTCGCTAGTTGTTTTTCTTCTCTATTTTCTTTGGTTCTTTTTTCTCTGTTTCCTTCTATAGAAGAAACTTTTTCAGAAGAAGCTTTTTCCTTTTTAATAGAAGGATTGCTTTCTGCCTTCTTTGGCTGGTCGCTCTTTTCCGCCAGCTCCACCAGCAGTTTTTCCGCCTGAGGCACTGCCTCTTCTCGTGAAAGCCCAAACTGCTGTGCTAAGCTATCCTCTAGATGGATCGCGAAGGGAAATTCCTTTTCCCGTAAGACTAATGGAATGAATTCAAAGCGATAGACCGCGCGTCCGTAGCTCTTTTCCTCCAACCGAACCTGTATCCAGGCAAATTGCGGAAAGAATTGATGAAGCAGCTGCCAATAGTCGTCATAGGAGAAAGCTTTTTCCAGCCAAACCTCCAAGTGATAACGGGAATCCATTAGTTTGAACAGTTCTTGGAAATGCTCCTGAATAACGCGTCGTTGTGCGTCAGAAAGCACACCTTTAGCGGCGTAGACATAGCGGCAAGCCTCTTCTAAGGAGTCGTACAAGGAAATCTCCTTCAAAACAGTTCCTGTTTGGGATGCTGGGGTCGGATAGATCGCCAGCTGGATCGCGGTTTGCTTACTCATCTTCCTTACTCCTAGTCTTCATCCAATAAATGTTCGCTATTGGCTAGTAGTTTATTGAAGAACTTGCTGTTCTCCTCTTGCACGCTACGCAGCCGTTTGCGATAATTCTTAATTTCCTGCTTTAATACCCGCAGTTCCAAGGATGCATCATGGACGACCTGTTGGGCTTCCTGCTTGGCCTGCGCAATGATCGTATTGGCTTCGTATTCCGCTCGATCCAATGTTTCCCGTTCTTGCTTGCGCGTATTGATCAGGATACTTGCCAGCTCCTCTTCCATGGCGCGGGTCTGTTGCTTCGCCTCTTCTAAGGAATGATCCTTTTCTGCTAAGGCTTTTGCTAACTGATCCTCCAGCTCTTTTATCGTCTCAGTTAAAGCATTCACTTGTTTTTCTGCTTCGGTTTGCTTTGCTATCACTGACTGTGTTTCTTCCTTATAATGCTTTTCTTTTTCAGTCAACGTCATCGCTAGTTTATTCAGCTCATTTTGTTTGACCTCTAGCTGCTGTTTTAGTTGATCATTTGTATCCTGCAGTCGACTAATCTCCTGCTGCATCGATTCGGAATAATCCGTAGTCTCTCTTTTTTCTGAGCGGGGCTTTCTCGCAGAACGCTCTTCACGACCAGCTTCATAAGGCGCTTCCCTTTGTGGTCGATCGTATTCTTCCTCATACGAAGGATCATGGTCATATCCTTCGTCATAGTCCTCTTCGAATTCATCGAAAAAGAACTCCTCTTGATTCGACTCGGTAAAGTCATCCTTTTTTTGGCGATTGCCAAATCCAAACATACCTCTTCCTCCCTAACTCATCTTCTAATAATGCAAACGTTATTTTTTCAGAAAACTCAGCTAACTCTAACCGCACTGGCCGTTTTGGAGTGCTATACTTTCTTAGATGAATAAACGATTTCTTTTCTTAGTCTTATGAAAACTAAGAACATTCGTGTAACAGTTGTCACTCAGGCGTTTATTCAACATCCTGACGGTTTCTGACGGTAATTAGCCTTGTGAAATAACAAGATTCTTCTCAAAAAAAATTTTTTAAGTAGGATTCTAACAAGGAATTTTGTACAAAATAATTAGCAATTAATTGATTTTACAAGTTATTTAAAGTAAACGCTTACCTCGAAAAAGCAAAAAAAGCCTCTCTTAACAGCAATTTCCATAATTTTGAAAACGCTTTTAAGATATGGCTTTTTCCATTTGACGAACTACTTGTATCCGTTGTTCCATCATTGCATCCGCATAGGTGTCCAAGGTCATCTTAGAGGAACTATGTCCCATAAGTGCGCTAATACTCACGATATCACCATTGCTTTCCACACAGCGAGTCGCAAATGTATGCCGCAATTGATGGAAGTGGACATCATTCAAGTGGACTTTCCTTCTAATTCTGTGAAAATGGTAGGTCAATAATCTTGGCTCTGCTGGATGGTCATTATTTGAACAAACATACCTTCCTCTTAATTGTTTTTGTTGTTCAAGTAATTCTTTCTTTAGTATCTGACTTAATGGAATGACTCGTACCGAAGATTCTGTCTTAGATCGAGTGTAGATCAATGAGGTTCTTCGAGAGATATTGTCACTACTAAGAACCCTTTGATAAGTGGAATGAATCGAAATTTGATTGTTCTCAAAGTCAATATCCTGCCACTTAAGTGCTGCGATTTCACCAATTCGAAGTCCCGCATGTAAGGCAAGTAAGACCGGAATTCCCTTTCCCTTTTTCTCTCGCATGGCTTGCTTTTCCAAGCATTTCTGATCTTTTTTTGTTAATGCCTGTTGCTTTATACGAGATACTTTCGGAAATCGTATTAATAGGAAAGGATTTTCTTTGATCTGCTTTTTTCGGATCGCATAATTCATCGTTTGATTGATAATCCGAAAGATTGCTCGAATCGTTGTAGTCTTTAATTGTTTCTCCTTTAATGCTTGAAACAGTCTTTGAGCGACCATCTCGTTTAACTCGTTCAGACTGTACTCACCGATCTCAGGAAAGACATAATGCTTCAACTTGTACTCATAGTTGGAATAGGTTGATTGCTTAATTTCTGATTTGATCTCAGTGAACCAGTAATTTCCCCATTCTTGATACGTCATGGAAGCTTCTCCTTGCCTCTCTCTAATCGACTGATATTTGGCTTTTAATGGATATAATTTGGAACGAACCTCTTGGAAAGATTTTCCATAGACAGAACCATACTTTGCCTTGCCATTCGCCTTCTTCCCTTTAATATAGCGCCCTTCCCAACGACCATCTTTTCGTAAATAAATATTTTCACCTCTACGCATTTGTTTGATCCTTTCAGCTAATTTGACGGCTTTTTTGACGGTTAAAAGAAAAATTGTCAAAAAAACAAAGTTTCTCTGTGAATCACTCCGAATTTACTCAGAAAACTGAAATTTCGATGAGCGATTGTCTCTATTTTGATTATTTTGAAAAAGAATATTGCATTCACCTCGCAGATAATTTATAATTTAATTAATAAAGAATGAAATAATTAAAATAATAAACGTTTTCCACAGCAATTCCTTAGTTTTCATAAGACTAAGAAATATTTATGCAATAAGTAGCTTCTTTTCTTAAGTTATAAATTTAATATGACAAAATTAGCATCTTCTTTTTGTTTAAGAAGATGCTTTTCCTATTATATTCAATTATTATATTTTTGAAACGAATTTTTTAATATAACTCTTTTTATATTTACTATTTCTATCTATGAATACATTTATGTTTTTTTACTGAATTTCTCTCAAAAAAAAGAAAAAATAACTTCGCATTTTGCGGTATATTTTTATTAAGAAAACGTTTTTATTTTGAGGAGGAATTTTTTATGTCAACTGTTGATGCAAAGTGCAAGTTTCGTAATGGAGTCTATTATTTTGATGAATACGGGGAATCGCCTATCTGGGATATTACCTTGACCAATGCAGAGCCGTTTATTCCCTTGGATATTAAAGAAATCGATTGTATCTTACCGAATCCTTATGAACAAGGATCGTTGATTATTGCTTCAGACCGTTACTACTATAGTGATAAGAACCCGTTTGAAGCCTTACAGGAATACGCAGCGGATTATTCCTTCGCTGATTATACAGTCATGAGCAGTTGCCTTCGCTCCTTCGGGTCCTTTGGCGGCTATAAATCTCCGTGGCTCAATCCTTTCTTTGCCCTCTGTCCCCTAGAAGGCATCAGCAACACACTTTGGATCAATCCCCTGAGAATCCATGAGCTTGAATACTATGAGGGGCAACTTTTTGCGACCTTTCATTCTGGTCAGATTATTTGTCTGCCGATTCAGCTCCGCAGTGCAATGCAACGGATCGATGTTACCTGTCTGGCGTTTGCGACCTTACGCAGAGAGTGCTTCTACTTTACAAATCGCGGGGATAGACCGAGCCACTACCTTCCTATGTCTGACTCGCCCTTTTCAAATAAATTGGCGAAACGCCCGCTGCTTGAAACCTTCTCCATCCCTTATGGAAAACTGACCAAACGCTACAACGAAGCACTGCTTTTTCATTCATATACCAAGCTAGAGTATGACATGCTGCAAAAAGACCTTTTTTAAGGCCGGACGATTAATATCGTCCAGCCTTAAAGAAAGATGGGGGTTCATTTTTTGTTTGCTTGTTCGGAAGGCAAATATTATTTGAGGAATGGCTTTGCTGATCATCATTGAGTAAGATAACTTTCATTTCCAAGGATTTCCTGGCTATAATAAGAGAAACGAGTCCTAGTGGAGGTGTGCAGTCATGCAAAGAAATCAACATAAGCAAATGAAGAACGATCGTCGATTTAAATGGCTCATACTAGTCGTAGTTTTATCCATGCTGGTTTTGTTTGGTTTATTCTTAATGAGTCCCTTCAATAAAAAAGAGGAACAATCAAAGCGCACGGTTTCCATTAGTACAAATACTTCCTCGACAAACACTGAAAGCAGCACGAGGACATCTACTGAAAGTGACGAGCAGAATAATCGTTTTGACTATGCGGTTCCCTTCACTAATGAGAATCGGTACAGCGGAAATTATGGGACACTGTCTTTTCTTCTGTTGCCGACAGAAACTGAAGGAACGATCCGGATTGAATATGATTCGCCTAACTTTAGTGATACGCAATACGCCATTCTTACGGCCACAACTATTCCGACCAAAACGGTAAAAGTAAACGAGCACTCTACAGTGAAAAACGTAAAAATCAATACAGAGCTCAAACTAGCGACGATCACGAATGCGGCCACAAAGGACTTTTTCTATCCATTCAATGGCGACGATACGCGGGTGTACGCCTATTATATGAATAATGGCAGTATTGCTCTCGCTTTTGAGCCTAGAGAGGACATAGATCAGTATCAAGTCATTGAGTTCGTAAAAACTACTTAACTACTAGCGACCTTTTTGTGCAGCCTTCGTGTTGCACTTTTTTTATGCTTTGAAATACTCTTGATAATCTCGAATATAATCTTGAATGGTTCTAGGGGATCTTTTCAAAACTTTCTCCAAATCAGTAGTCACTTTTTTAGCATTTCCCATTTGAGTAATCAGATACAGCATGACCATAACATTCACATAATCTTTTGGAATCCCTCGTTCAATCATGACTCGTCGAAATTTTAATAGACTCGGTTGGCTATAAGAAATAGTGGTTCCTAGAATCGTACTCATTTCTTTTGCGATTTCCTCATAGGTTAACGCTTCAGGACCTGTAATCTCCAACTCTCGATTCAGATATGTTGGATCTGTTAGACAAACCGCTGCAACTTCTCCAATATCCCTAGTATCAATAAAACTAGTCTTGGAACGACCCGCTGGAATAAATAAATCATGATTGACTCGAATATCTTCTTGATGCGTGGTATTTAGGTTTTGCATGAAGAAACTTGGTCGAATAAATGTATAAGGTAACGCCATCTGGCGAATCATCTTTTCGATTTTGTGGTGGGGAGTAACAGGATTTTTTTCGACACCAATGAGTGAGACAAAAACAATTTGCTGAATGCCTTGCTGCTGCGCATAGTTTAAAAAAGGTGCCATATCTTCTTTAGGTTTAGCTAGCTGTGGCGGTCGAATGAAAAAAACTTTAGTCACTCCTAAGAACGCCTCATGGAAAGTACGCGGATCAAGAAAATCAAACGGTTTGATTGTCACATTTTTACTAATTTTCAATTTCTTCTCTGCCGCCGATAGGTCGTGAACACCTGCGGTCATCAAAATATCCTTATTTTGGGATAGACTTTCAATCAATGGAAAACCGATATTACCTGTTCCCCCAATGATAAGTATACGTTCCATTACTACGCCCTCTTCTCCAAACTTATTTTTAATAGTAAGTGATTCAATTTTTTTTGCTCTTCTTCAGATAGAACATTCAAATGTACCTCTAGAACATGATCACTCAATTTTTTACATCTTTCCAACCGTTCTCTCCCTAAAGTCGTTAAGGATAATAAGGATGAACGTTTATCCATCGGATTATCATTCTTTACAAGTAACTCTTTTTTCTCAAGTCGTTGAATAATACCTGATGCCGTGGGCTTATCCATATCAAGATATTGAACTAAGTCGGTAGCTGTGATCTCTTTTCTTTGATCGATTTGTTGTAGAACGGCCCATTGCTGAACAGTGATGTCTTCTTCTAACAAAGCCTGATTGAGTTCATACTTCAATTTTTTTGAAATGTTCATTAATAAATAGCCTGTATTCATGAATATCCTCCATTTAAATCCGT
Organism: Enterococcus sp. DIV0756; assembly: GCF_051710745.1. Classification (NCBI taxonomy): domain Bacteria; kingdom Bacillati; phylum Bacillota; class Bacilli; order Lactobacillales; family Enterococcaceae; genus Enterococcus; species Enterococcus sp. DIV0756. Next base: position 536,866 of record NZ_JBIOLF010000002.1, read on the forward strand.
TCCTTACCCTATTTAATTAGTACACTAACTAAATTTTATCGGAATGTCAATCTAACCAAAAATCGCTCAACAGAAAGCTGCTGAGCGTTGCACTTATTCTAGTATTCGGGCTTAAATGTTAGCATCACATTTCATGTTGTCGAGTGGGCCTGTATTCCCATTCCTTCTCGTCATTTTTCCTATAGCCCAAGTTTTTCGGAATTATTCAATACGGCGGTCTGCGCTCTTACGTCCCATAGTAGAATGAGTCTTCTTCGGGAGGAATAAATCTCCCTCACATCGTTAATCTTTTACATAAATTGGCACTTATACTAAACTTTTAGAAGTACTCATTTTTACTACATTCATTCTGACCGTCAAAAGGGGAAACTATATGTTTAAATTTTTTCGCAACGTTGCTACAGTCTCTAATGAGAGCCGCCTATTTGCAATCCTGATGACTTTTTCGGGTGGCGCCATCGATGTGTATTCGCACAATTACTTTCATGGGTTAGTCGCTACACAAACGGGGAATGTCATCCTACTCGCCTCGAACATGACGGATAATAATTGGTATCAAACACTGCCGAAGCTATTATCCATCGCATCATTTACCATTGGATTTCTAGTTGGCACATGGATTAAGCGAAGTAACTTTAGCCGTTATTGGCGTTGTTACACAATGTTACCGGTCATTTTTTCTAGCTTAGCAATCCCTCTACTCCCGGAACAATTTTACCTGCCTAAAATTGGTGTTCTAGCATTTGGATCTGGGTTACTTATGCTGACATTTACAGGTGTGAAGGTGGAAGATAATCCCTACACGATTATGATGACTTCAGGGAATTATCGAAAAATGTTAACAGAGTGGTACAGCTATTTCACTTCAAAAAATAAGGCAATGACTGTCAATCGAAAACGAAGTGCACAGAATTATACAATCATTGTTACGGCCTTTATAGTGGGCGCCTGTTCCCTCGCCTTCATAAATCAGTTCTTAGGAATCTACACGATCTGGTTAGCTACAATTACCTTCTTCTTTTCCTTTATTATTGAAATCAATGAAGCAAAAAAAGGCAATATTTGAGTGTTGTCTACCGTTTGGAGTCTCGGAGAAATCCGAGGTTTTTTATTTGGAGACGGGGGGCGTATACTAACTGGCTTTAAAAGTTGTATATTTTTGAGATTTTGCCCTGCGACCAAAACTCAAAAATTGCTTGTTGGGGAGCCTCCCCAAACCCGGCAACTTCGGGCCAAGTTAGCCCGAAGAGTGGCGACGTTCCGCCTTACGTTGCTCACCATCGCTACTGCTCCTATTCCTTGTTTTTCTGCGCGTCCGTGAGACCGATCAGATGGTCGATACTGGCCTTTGCGGTCACAACCTCCTGCATATCTTTCTTCTTTAACGAATCCCTTGCTGAAACAATCCGTTAATCTGTTGAATATCCCTATAATATACATGAGTATTTTTACGATATATAGTACTTTTCACCACCTGTTTTAGTTAGATTGTTTGAAGGCAGTATAATATAACTGATTAGATGCGACCCTAACATTCGTTCGACTCAATGATTTAGTGAGAATACCGAATATGATGAACCAGTTTCCCTTTTTTTATTTAACTGAGTAGACGAGTCCTTGAGATTCGTCCATTTTTTCTGAAGTAATTTACTATCAAAACGAAATAAGAACGCTACTCTTTCTGTTTTATTGAAAGTTAGGTGGCTAACTCAGTTGCCATTATCGAAAATTGTATCAGTAAAATGATCACAATAGGATAAAAGGTTTATTCATCCTTTATTAGTTCAATGGGTTTCAAAGCGGCATCGTTAAGTTCACACAGTATCAACAGGTATTCATCCTTTTTTTCTAAAAGAAAAGTATACGAAACACCCTCTGTTTTATTGATCGTTTCTATTCTTGATTTTTCACCCTCTTGATTATCTATTATTTCAAGTGGCTTATTGTCAAGATACAAGAATCCTTTATTGTATTTAATATCCACTGCTTTTTTCGTTTCTTTATTAACCCAAGTACCTGTAATATCTTTGTATTTCATTTTGTCTGCTTCAACTGCTTGCAATAGGATGAACACAATACTAATTATTGCTAAAAAAGCGAATACAAACTTTTTCACCATGAACCGCTCCATTCTTTTCTCATCACAATAAGCTCTGATCATACGAACTGGTTGGATTTCCATAACTTTAGTTGACTATTTTTCGTTTAAATTGGATTATTAAGCTCCGTTTTCTCTTAAATCGAGTGTAACACACACAGTTTGTGTTACATCCGTGAATCTGAGATTATCTGTTCTAGTCACTTATTTCACGACAATATTCGTTTACGATCAATCCATTGAGTCTTGTTCGAATTTTGTTATTATTGTTTTGCAGATAAGAATAATTTGTACACCAAAACCCCTAGAGAGATTGGATTCTCTAGGGGTCATTTTCACCAACTCCATGTATCGAAGAGTCGTTAAAATCCATATTTCTTAAGGAATATATCCTCTTAAGGTAATGTTTGGATAGTCTTATAGTATTCATAGTTTCTCTACTCTTTGGATTTAAGACTATCTTTTAAGTTGAATTACTGAAAGTGCCATGCATAAACCTTTAGTAAGGTGGTCTATTTTAAATATTGCAATATTTCTAAAGGAGTTTCTAACCTAATGTCTGCACTTGAGAATAGTGGGTTCTCTTTTGCTCCCCACTTTGCTAACGCAAATTTAGCTCCAGCTGATTGTGAGCTATGCATATCATAGATTGAATCACCTATGTAAATTGATTCTTCGGGTAAACTTCCTAATTCATTTAATGCATATAGAATTGGTTCAGGATTAGGTTTATGTTTCGTTGTATCAGAGGCAGTTACTGAAATATCAAAAAGTTTACTTAAACCAAAATGTTCAAATTCATTTTCCATTTCTTCATTTGTTTTGGATGTAACGATCCCAATTTGTATCCCATTTTCTTTTAACTCAGTCAATGATTCTTCCACTTGAGGAAACAAAGTCGCATGATGAGAGTATTGTTTAACATTTTCGGACCAACATGCGTGTAACTCATCAGCTTCCTCTCCAGATAATGAATACCGTTCAATTGCTTTTTTACCTGGTATACCTAAGATGTACTCTAAATTTTCTTCTGGAACGTCCAAGTTTTTCTCTTCTTTTAGAGTTTTTTGTAAAGATTTAATCATGACAAATTCTGTATCTAAGATTGTTCCATCTACGTCAAATAATACCGTTTTAATCATGTTTGCACCCACTTTGAATTTATTATAGAGACATTACTATCTGATATTGTTCTTTCTAAATCATCTGGTAGACGACTTTCTACAACAAGAAAATCAATATCTTCGAAATCTAAACCTTTATAGTTATGACTTAATCCGATTTTTGTATTATCAATTAGTAAAACTACAAGTTTGGACTGTTTTCTTATCTTCTTTTTGAAATCTATATCTTCATCGTAAGCGTAATAAATGCCTGAAGTTGTGATTCCAGCGGCACTCATAAAGGCAACATCAAAGATAAATGAATCCAGCTCAAGCATGGGTTTCGTTCCAACGACATTTCGTTTGATAGGATCGACGGTTCCACCTAAAATCTTAGTTTTACATTTAGTATTTCTCAATAGTTGATCGGTAATATCTAATGAATTTGTCGTTGCTATGACATTCTCATAAGGTCTTATATGTCTTGGAATGCAACTGACCGTTGTCGAAATATCTAAAAAAATATGGGAATTATCTTTTACTAAATTACTAGCAGTTTTTGCTAGAATATCTTTTTCAGCACTGAGATCTTCAGTACGTTCCAGATACTCATCTAAACGACTAAAGGTATTGGGCAAACTAATTCCACCGTATGTGCGATCGATAGCATTATTTTGTGCTAATTTGACAATATCTCTTCTTGCTGTATCTCGTGAAGAACCTGTTAGGGTAACAATTTCCTTCAAACTAAGCGTTCCACGCATCTTCAATTCCTCTAAAATTAACTCAAGTCGTTTCTTTTGAATCATAAACATGCCTCCTTTTAAGCCAATATAAGCATGTTTGTATAATAACTTAAAATAGCTTAAAAGTCAATGTTAACACCTGATACATAACAAAAACACCCAGCTTAGATTTGCTGGGTGTTGCGCTTTATTCTAGTATTCGGGAATAGTTGCCTGAAAAAGCAGACTTTCTAAATTAGCACAGCTGATTTGCTACACCCTATATTGTTCTATTCTTTGAACTGATGTATCCAAAAGACGTGCAACAATCTATAGAATTCTCATTAGCTAAATACATATTATTCAACTCGATTTATCTGCATTTGAACTATTTTCTTAACTATCCTAACAACATTACCTCCACGGTAGCTCCATCTAGCGGACTATCCTACTTAATTTCCTCCGTTTGTGGACTTTTTCATTCGCATCTTTCAATAATTTTTATGATACAATTTTCTAAAATCATCTTGGAGGATCTATTATGAAAATTGGAATTATTTCTGCTATGGATTTGGAAATCCAACCGTTAATAGAAAGACTAGCTCCTGTACAAATATTCGAATATCTAAGTAGAAAATTCTATGTTTCAAAACAAGGTATCCATCAATTTGTTTTACTTTGTTCCGGTCAGGGCAAAACAAATAGTTCCATTTTTACTCAAGTATTAATTGATAAATTTTCTCCAGATCTGGTTCTTAATATCGGTATTTGTGGAGGAATATCCTCTAATTCTTCTTTATCAGATATTTATCTCGGTAAGAAGTATTGTCATTACGACATTCGAAAAAAGCAATCGCAACTTAAATTTCCCTATCAACTCTTTTACGAAGCGGATAAAGATGTAATTCATTCGTTCTCAAAACATGATCCTTCATTAAAAAAGGGTATTTTTGGTACAGGTGAAGGTTTCGTCACCACGTATAAACAAAGGACATCTTTAATAAATGACTTTCACATTGATTGTGTTGACATGGAATCAGCTTCAATAGCCCAATGTTGCTTTTTGAATAAAATAAGCTTTTTATCCATACGTATTGTTTCTGACAAAGCCAATTCACAAGCTGTCAACATTGGAGAAATGGAGCAAAAAATGTTGATGTCAAAAATCTTTAATCTAATCTGTTTGATCTACAAAATCGATTAATTTTCCTATTTAACTGTTCATTCTTACTTTCCTACTTGATAGCTCCAGTTAGCGAACTTTCCTACCTAATTTCCTCCGTTACTTGTCCAAAAATTTCATAATAATCTTCCTTTACAAATTATTTTTTTGATATACTAATTTCTTGTTAGTTACTAATTCCTATAAGGAGATTCTATGAAAAAAATTGTTGTTTGGAGTTGGCGTTATCTCTTGGTTTTTTCTGTCTGTTTTATATCAATAATTATTTGGTTGGTGTCTGCATTTATTTATGGCTATGCAATAAAGCTAGAATTTTGGTTGTTTTTTCCACCTCTTATTTGCATAATGCTGCTAGTTCTATCCGTACAAATCACAACAATTAAATGCAATGATCAACAACTGATCATTTACAATTTAGGTAAATTCCGAAAGCGTGTCTTTAATATAAGGAAAATCGATGTTTCTTTCGGTTCTCGTATGAAAACAGTTTATAAAATCCACCCCCCCCCGCCCTCTACCCTATATACATTTAAGATAGAGATACGGGAAAACGGTATAGAATACTGTGTGGAAAAATCAGGTCGGAAGCTTTTGATTTATTTTGGAAAAAATATGGTCCACAATAATGTTGAACAAATAGTCAATAATTTGTAGATATATTCTCCAATAGTGTAATTCCTAATAATTGGTACTAAAGCCCTATTTTATGGTTCGTTTACATACACTATAATTAGTTTAAAGAGGTGAATAATATGAAGTGGAATAGTCGGCTTAAACCAAATATATTTTTTTATGTCGGTATACTCATTGTGATTCTTAATGCTGTATTTCTCAATTTCACCTTTCTTATTTCACTAGCAGGTACTGCTATAGTTTTCTTTTCTGACACTATCGCTAACTCAATTAATCACTACCTAGCAGGCAATCTTTAAGCGATTGCCTTTTTCTATTGTCTTCAAATCTTTTTTTGCTTGATAGCCCCAGTCTTGAGCTGTTTCCTCTGATAATCTAGTTCGTATTGACTTACAAAAACAATAGCTCTATCCTAAAGTTGAGTAATTATTGGAGGTTTTTAAATGAGTAAGAACAAAGTAATAGGTATAGCATTAGGTATATTAGCGATAATTCTTATTATTCTTTACACTTTAAAAAACACTTTGCTAGCAAACTTGAACATCAATTACATTGGTATTATCATAGCTTTGGTTCTTAGTATGAATGCCATCCTTGTTTTAATTCTAGTTCCCAAAGAGCAAAAAAAATTATTTGTATCTAGACCAATAGGCTATGGCTTAACAATAAATCCGAGAAATCCATTGGGACTGCTCATTTATACCCTTTTGATTATTCTCATGTTTATAATTACTGCTTAATTAACTATTTTAGGCTACGTTTTTTTACGATAATTTTTCCGCTATTGCCCCAGTTAGCGAACTTTCCTACTTAATTTCCTCCGATTGTGGAAGTTCTTTTTCAGCCTTTTCTTCTGATTATAAGTCTCTTAGTAATTTCTAAATTCGAATCCTTTCTTGTATCATTAATCACTTGAATTCACCTTTTCAATTTTAGTTGTCAGTGATAATATAATGTAAAACGGATCGGGGCGAGTTAATATGGAAGAATTTCAGTATTTACTTATTGGTCTTTGTATTATGGGTTTCTTTGGCAGTCTTTCAATATTTACGCCTCACACTCCATGGAACGATATTACATATTTATTTCGTAAAGTTGATAAGCAAAAATACCTCCAGTATTCAAACAAATTTTTCGGGAAGACATGGTTAACCATCGGAATTAGTTCTCTGATATTGCTTCTTTTGACTTGGGCTATAAAGATCAATATCCCAATTCAATTAATTCTATTTCTCTTTTTTCTTTATTTATTCATAAAAATAGTCTTGCTTGAAGTTGGTTGGAGAAAAATTGTCAACAGATAAACAGCAAACCTGGGATAGTACGATTCTTGTGCTATCTTTTTTCTATAAAGGTTTTATTTAAAACTTCCGTGATAGCCCCAGTTATCGTAGTTCTTTTGATTTATCTTCCTGATTACAGAGAATAATTGTATAATTGGTGAAACGTCTGTCGAGGTGAAAGTATGAAAACCAAAGTTATCAAAAAACTATTATTGATTTTCTTTGTTTCTCTTATCCTTCCCGTAATGTTGTTACTTCAAAAATATAATCGTCACCTTTCCTATGACCCTAGTTTTTCGGAAATATTCTTTGAATATGTTCGATGGCTTTTTGTTATTTTTATTTTCCAAGGATTATCATCTTTGTGGAGCCATTTTAAAAATAATTAATTCTGTAGATTCTTCCTTCGGCGTGTTCCGCATGAATCAAATCCCTTTGTTGATCAACGAGCCTGACTCATCTTGTCCAACGATTTATTTTTTGATTGCTAGTTCTTCTAATTTACTTTGCATCACAATCTCTCCTTAATTCCAACACTAATCATTCTTCAGGTTCCAATCCTAGCACAGACAGAAAAGCCCCTGTCGTGTGACAAGGGCTTCATTCTTATTCGTAAATTTACTTTCTATGCCCTGCTGTCAGAGCCAGTACGATTAACTTATCATCGTTACTCTCACACAGAATACGATAATCTCCTATTCGATACCGCCAAATCCCTTTTTTATCTCCTACTAATCCTTTACCCCGTAATCTCGGATTGTCTGAGCCTTCGATATTCTTAGCCAACCATTTCAATAGGAGTTTCGCTGAGAATTTATCTATCTTTTTCAACTCTTTTTGAAATCGCTTCGTTAATTCGACTGAGTATTCTTTTGCCATAATCTTACAAACCGTACTCCTTCATCACGTCTTTTAGAGACGTTGTTTTAGGGTCTTTTTGGTGTTCTTTCAGGGCTTGTTCGGCAATGGTTATATCGTATTGATCTTCTAGCTTTTCAGAAGTGGCATTTCGTAGCAAGGCAGACACAGAAACATTTTCAAATTTAGCGAATTCTTTCAGTAATTCCATTTCATCATCGCTTACTCTGATTGGAATAACAGGCATGTTAATTTCCCCTTTCTCGTTGATTCTGTTATACACCTGTAGAGCATATTCTTGTTAGGTGTTACTAGAAGCAAAAAGCTGAGACTAATTTTCGCAAGTGGGTGGGGTACTGAGATTGAATCGTGTGTGGCGAACCTCTATAAATGAAGGCGTTAAAAGAAAGCCCCCACACAAACATTTCTATTACTTTCTCTTAGAAGTAATTGTATCCGTTCCCATTCCCTGTTAGAATTTAATTAAATAAAGATCGTTTTTTTATCTGTTCAACCTATTTTGGAGGTGTGGAAAATGAAATCACGAAGAGCAAAACAGCTGATCACAGTCGGTCAACGGCATCAGCACTTCGTTTTTAAAAAATTTAACAAGCAATTAATCAGTGTCGTTGGTCTGACCTGTTTATTGATCGGAAATTACGCTCTTTTCCCGTTACAGGCTATCGCAAATGAGACCGCAACGACACAAACTACCGAAGCCTATGATCCCAATGCCACCATCCCTTCCCTAGCAGAAGAAGAACCCACCCAACAACAGCCCACTGATCGTCAGCCAATCAAACCGATCGAGGAACAGCCAGCAGACACCACCAGTCAAGAAGCAGCTTCACAAGAAAACACCCCATCAGTAACCGAAGCAGCGCAAGAAGACACGGAGAAACAGGAATTACGACGAGCGCCAAGACAAAGTGAATGGGAATATAATGTAGCAAATGAAGTCGCCTATATTACCGACTATAATGGAAGTCCCGAAACTATCGTCGTTCCATCTGAGTTAGATGGATTGCCTGTTGAAATTGACCTTGAAGATGTATTAGGAACTCTGTTAGAAACACAAACAGCCTCATTTGCAATTGAATCTTCAAAACAAAACCTCCCACCGGTGAAAGTAGTAGGGACTTTTCGTGGGTTGTTTGCGGATGTGAGTCAAGGGTGGGTAAGCGGTTCTTCACCGATTCACTCCGTAAACTTTGGAGACGCGGATACGTCAGCAATTACAGATATGAGTTATCTGTTTGCAAATTGTACTAGTCTAACAAATTTGAATTTAGACGGATTAGATACTCAAAATGTGACTTCTATGAACTCTATGTTTTCCCGCTGTAACAAGCTTGGCACTCTGGACCTTTCTACATTTGATACTCGAAATGTGGCGAATATGAGCAATATGTTTTCCTACTGTAGCAACCTTTCTGTTCTAAACCTTGATTCTTTTAATACTCAAAATGTGACTTCTATGGGCGATATGTTTTCCGAATGTAACAACCTTAATGATTTAGACCTTGAATCTTTTGATACTCAAAATGTGACTTCTATGAGCGGTATGTTTTTCTACTGTAACAAGCTTGGCACTCTGGACCTTTCTACATTTGATACCCGAAATGTGGCGAATATGAGCGATATGTTTTTCGGCTGTAACAACCTTAACTCTCTTGACCTGATTTCTTTTGATACTAAAAATGTAATATTTATGAACAATATGTTTTCCCACTGTAGCAACCTTTCTGATCTAAACCTTGATTCTTTTGATACTAAAAATGTGACAGAAATGAACAATATGTTTTCCTACTGTAGCAACCTTTCTGATCTAAACCTTGATTCTTTTGATACTAAAAATGTGACAGAAATGAACAGTATGTTTTCCTACTGTAGCAACCTTGCTACTCTAAGCCTTGCTTCTTTTGATACTAAAAATGTAATGTTTATGAACTTTATGTTTTACAAATGTAGCAACCTTACTAACTTAAACCTAAGCTCTTTCGATACTTTTAATGTGGTGGATATGGATTACATGTTTTACGACTGCAATAACCTCTCTACATTAAAACTAAACAAAAATTTTAAACTTGAGGATTCTCAACGCCTTCGTAACCTACCCACTGCTGAAAACGACGGGAAAACCACCTTCCACTGGGTAAAAGATGACTACAATGAAACGTATGATTCTACTGATGATTTCATCACCAATCACAATTTAACTGACGATTCCGTTTCTACCTACACGATACAAGGAAAGCATTTAGTCACCTTTGATACAACTGGTGGTAGTGGTTCCGTCGATACGCAGCGAATTTTCGAAAATAAGGCAGTTACTGATCCGAATTACACTGGAACAAAGGACCATTACAGCTTCGATGGTTGGACTTTGAATGGAAATGAATTTGACTTTAATACACCTGTGACTGCCCCGATGGACTTGATGGCCAATTGGGTAATTGATACCTATACGGTCAGGTTCCATGCGAATAATGGTACAAACGAGAGAACGGATCAGAGGTTTGACTATGATGAAGAGAAAAAATTAACTCCTAATACTTTTTCTAAAGCTGGGTATACTTTTAAGGAATGGAATACAACAGATGATGGCAATGAAAATGCTTATTCTGATCAAGCTGAAGTGAAAAATCTTGCTACGACCAATGGGGCAATCTATCCACTCTATGCGCAGTGGCAAGCGAATACGTATGCCATTAATTTTCATGAAAATGGAGGTGAAGGCTATCTAGCTTCTCTTGACATGGTTTATGATCAGGAGAAACCGTTGACTAAAAATACCATCACCAGAAAAGGCTATCAGTTCGATGGCTGGAATACTCGTCAGGATGGACAAGGCGCTTCGTATGCAGATGAAGCACCTGTGAAGAATTTGAACGCAGAAGAAGGGGGAACCGTCACGCTGCATGCGCAATGGAAAGCGATTAACTACACAGTAACCTTTGACAGTAACGGCGGTTCTGATGTGAACCAAGAAACGTATACGATTGAAAAAGGCATCGCATCCTTCCCTATACCAAGTCGAAAGGGCTATACTTTCCTCGGTTGGTTTGACGGCGATACTAAAGTTGAACGCATCTCAGTTGGGGAAACAGGGAATCGAGAATTGATAGCGAAATGGAAGATTGACAAATACAACGTAACCTTCGATAGCATGGGCGGTTCTGATGTAGATTCGCTAAGCTACACGGTTGAAAAAGGCATTACAACCTTCCCTACGCCAACCAAGTCAGGCTATAAATTCCTTGGATGGTTTGATGATGGCGGGACTAAGATTGAGAATATCCCTGTTGGTACAGCCGGAAATATCGCATTAAAAGCGAAATGGGAACTTATCGAATATACGATCACCTTTGATAGCAAGGGCGGCTCAACCGTATCGCCTCAAGAGTATACAATTGAAAAAGGTATCGACTCCTTCCCTTCTTCAAATAGAAAGGGCTATACTTTCCTTGGTTGGTTTGACGGCGATACTAAAGTTGAGCGCATCTCGGTTGGGGAAACAGGGAATCGAGAATTGATAGCGAAATGGAGGATTGACAAATACAACGTAACCTTCGATAGCATGGGCGGTTCTGATGTAGATTCACTAAGCTACACGGTTGAAAAAGGCATTGACTCCTTCCCTACGCCAACCAAGTCAGGCTATAAATTCCTTGGATGGTTTGATGATGGCGGGACTAAGATTGAGAGTATTCCTGATAGTACAACGGGAAATATCGCATTAAAAGCCAAATGGGAACTTATCGAATATACGATCACCTTTGATGATCCAACGATTACAACAATTCAGTACACGGTGGAGTCTGAAACAATTGCCTTACCGACTGCCTCCAAAAAGGGCTATACCTTCTCAGGCTGGTATGATGGTTCACAAAAGTTAACAGAAATTCCGATAGGCTCCACTGGAAATAAAACATTAACGGCAACATTTGACGCAATTGACTACGCCGTTAGCTTCGATAGTTCTGGTGGTTCGGACGTAGACCCGCTGAATTACACCATCGAAAATGAAATCAACGCCTTCCCTACACCAACCAAGCTAGGGTATAAATTCCTTGGCTGGTACGACGAAGATGGGAAACAAATTGAGAATATTCCTAAAGGTACAACTGGCAATCGCACGTTAACAGCGAAATGGGAACTTATCGAATATTCCGTTACCTTCGATAGCAACGGTGGCTCTGATGTCGCTTCGCAAAGCTATACCATTGAAAAAGGGATCGACTCTTTCACTATGCCAACCAAGTCAGGATATTCTTTCTCAGGATGGTTTGATGAAGACGGAAACAAGATTGAAAGTATTCCCAACAATAAAACTGGCAATCGAACATTGAAGGCAAAATGGGAGACGATTCCCTACAATGTAATCTTTGATAGTAGCGGCGGCGCTGAGGTAGATCCGCAAAGCTATACCATCGAAAAGGGAATTAACTCCTTCCCTACACCAACCAAGTTAGGGTATAAATTCCTTGGCTGGTACGACGAGGATGGAACGAAGACTGAGTCAATCCCTGATGGAAAAACAGGCGATCGGACATTAACGGCACGTTGGAAGCTCATCGACTATACGATCACCTTTGATGATCCAGCTATTTCTGCGATTTCGTACACGATTGAATCTGACACTATCAAGTTGCCTATGAAAACAAAGACTGGGTATACATTCTTAGGTTGGTTGGTTTCTGAGGATACCTTGAGCCGCATGGTCACAGATAGTGGAAAAATTGTCCAAGAGATCAAAACTGGCTCAACCGGAAACTTGAAGCTATCCGCCCGATGGCAGGCAAATCCATACACGATCCGTTTTGATTCAAATGGTGGCGCTGGTGAGATGGCTGCTCAAACCATGACCTATGATGAGGCAGCGAAGTTATCTGCGAATGCCTTTACCCGATCGGGGTATGTATTTGTTAACTGGAATACTCAAGCAGATGGAAGAGGAACTCCCTACACAGACACACAAGAAATTCGGAATCTCGTGGCTAGTGGGGAACTCACCCTTTACGCTCAGTGGAAGCCAGCAAAAACAGCACTGGATGACTTGATCACTAAGGAAAAGGAGACCAATCGAAACAAGGAGGACTATACAGAGGGTAGCTGGAACGTCTATGAAGAAGCACTGAAAAAAGCAGAAAAGGTGCTGGCAGACCCGCAAGCCACTTCCGAAGAAATTACTACCGCTCTTACCGAACTGAAACAGGCGATCGCCAACTTGAAATCGGTAAAGAAAACTGGTGGAGTAGCCATCGGAACTTCCAACACTACGACGGGGACGCGTAAGACTTATCCAACGAATTATAGCTATACTAATACCGCAAAAAGCTATCCACGAACAGGGATTGTCACAGGCTCTGGCCTGACAATCATCGGATTAGCCGCTGTAGGCTCTGCACTAGCTGGATGGAAAAAGCGGAAAGGCAAATAATTCCCCGATAAGACCAAAACAAGCAACTCGTTTTGGTCTTTTTTTGTTGTCTTAAGAAGGAGTGGTGAGCCTATAATGGAGAATAGGCATTATCAAACAGTTCTTTTGAGGATTTGAGATTTCTTTTTCTACTTCTCCAATCATCGTGAATGCCCTATTCAAAAGTAGATATAATCGTACTCATGAAACGAATTAGTTTCTAAAGTTTGTTTTTTTGTGATCGTTCCAGTTACTTAAACTCTATATGTAACTCTTTTCCTACTTTATTGGCAATCTCATAAAGAATAACAAAGCTAGGATTCATTGATCCATTCTCTATCCTTGCAATCGTTGATTGCGGCTTTCCTACTTTTTTCAGCCAATTCACGTTGGCTTAACCCTAGTTCTTTTCGCAACTGAGTTAAGGCAATCGCAACCTCTAAACGTTGAGATTCCTTTTCGTACTCATCAGAAAAATTGGTACCCTCAGCCTTTTTCTTTTTAATCAGTTCATCAATCCTACTCATTGAAATCCTCCTTTCTCAAATAAAACACTGTCAAGCTTGCTTCTTAACCCATTCCATTCTTTGCGTCAGATAGATTTTTGAGAATGTTTCATTGTCGGCCGGTTAGTTTTTTCTTTTAGAAACAATCCTGCCTAAGTATAACGTTATGGTATACTAACAAATGCCCCAAAAGTGGGTGTTTCTAGCATGAAAGAAATCTTCACATTAGTTGTTGCGCCATTATTAGTAGCTCTGGTTACAACACTGGTCGATCATTGGTTAGATGATCGAGACGACAACTGAACGCAGCTGTCTATCTGACCCATGCGCCAGCCACCGCATCTGGTGATAAAAAAAAGCCTTACTCCTGGCTGAGTAGGGCTCTCGTGTTTCTAGCACTCGAAATCTTCACATTTCGCAAAATCATTGTAACATGAATATTTTGTATTTTTCCAATTGAAGGTTTTTAAATGAGTAAGAACAAAGTAATAGGTATAGCATTGGGTATATTAGCGATAATTCTTATCATCCTTTACACTTTAAAAAACACTTTGCTAGCAAACTTAAACATCAATTACATTGGTATTATCATAGCTTTAGTTCTTAGCATCAGTGCCATCCTTGTTTTAATTATAGTTCCCAAAGAACAAAAAAATTTGTATCTAGACCAATAGGCTATGGCTTAACAATAAACCCGAGAAATCCATTGGGACTGCTCATTTATACCCCTTTTGATTATTCTCATATTCCTAATTACTGCTTAATTGACTATTTCAAGACCTGATTCCGCACATAAAATAATGTATATCAGAAAATTTGTTGTAATAACAATATTAATTAGCAATTTTCTAAAAATGCTAAATCAATGAATTTCATCCAATTTTACAGTATTCGTACTTAAAAACGTACCTAGAAATCATTTGCAAACCAGAACATGACTATTTTTATAATATAACTAAAAATCATTGATTGCATCTGTCATGATTTTTAAGAAATATTCTTTTTCAGGTGCTTCATCAACACAATATAAAACCAATGACTTTCTTACATAGCTGGCATGATCTCGTAAAAGTTTTGAGTTCAACGGAAATCCTTTAGCATTTGCAAATAGACCGGCAAAGCGCATAACCGTTCGAGTATTTCCTTCTCTAAACGGATGAATTAACCACAGTCGAGCAATCAAGTCTGAGAACAACGGAATCATTTCTTCCACACTAATATCAGACCATTCTACTTGGTTCAGATCATCAATAATCGTTTCAATTTGAAGCTAAATTGATGAGATTTCACCGTATGTTAACGACACGCCGCCCAGAACAGCTTCTTCTTTATAGATATCAATCGTTCTAATCTGCCCTGCCCACTCGTATAGATCACCAAAAATGTATTTATGAACTTCAAGAAATGTTTCGTAGTTGAGCGGCTTATTTTCAAACCAAGCATCAATATCTAACAATTTTAAATACGTGATATCCGCTTCGGCTTTTTCAAGAAGATCCTTATCCGCTATACCTAGTTTATTTTGCAAGACATCAGTATCTGGAATCAAATAAGGATCAAGCATTTTTTAGACCCATTGCACGATATTTTTCAATAACCGTTTCTAAGGCATCCGCAATTTCAATATTACCTGCCACATATTCTTCTACTAACTTCATAGTATCATCAGAAGGTTCCGCAGCATCTAAAGTTGAATAGCTCAAAGCAACATTACGGAGCTTCTCACGCTCGATTTTAGTCGTATTTTTTACTGAGTATTTGTAATCAGACATATCTCGTCAACTCCTTTTAGAATGCTTAATGTTGTTCATTATATCATGTTTTTAGAATTTCATCTCATGGTTAAGTTTAATATAATAAAAATCTCTGTTGTTGAGTATTCCACCAAAAATGAGTATTTCAAGTTTTATGGGATATTTAATATGATGCTTACCTGATACTGTCAATAATTGTAACCACTCTTTTGTATCTTCTAGGTTTTGCTTTGGATGGATCATTCCTAAAATTTGTTCAAGGATTTTCTACAGCACTTGTTGTTGAGTTAATTATTCTAAAAATCAGAAATAAACGTCACTTTAAAGCGAACTAGCTAGTTCGCTTTTTCTATGCAATTGTCCTACTTATGGGCTGTTTCCTTCGATTGTGTAATTTATCTTGACTTGGATATCCATTAGAAATACTCTAAATGAAAGGAGCGAAATTCTATGGATATCTATTCAATTCAACAGTATGCTTTTGGTGGTCTATGGTTCACAATCATTTTGTTGCTGATTGCTTTAATCACTAAACATACTCACGGACTTTTTATTGCACGATTCCCGAGCGAGTTTGTAAAAGATAAGAATGATCCTAGGTATGAAAATAAACGTACGATTGGTAATAGATATATGAAATTCGTATTCAAAGATGTGCCACCTTTTTTCATTGGGTTTCTCATAATTATTTTGATGACCTATTTTGTATAATCATAGATCTGTGCTAGCTCCAATTACTGCTCTTTTTAAGGTCTTTTCCAAACTCTTAGGGAAAATGAGCTAATGATTCATTCTGGCATTCGGGTCAACTGCATTCCTCAACTTGACTGATGCCCTGTTTACTCCAATATCCTTTGCAATAACTGCCGTTTTTTACATTCTTAATCCACTTCTTCCTACTATAATGACGAAAATACACGATGATTTCCTGAAAGGAGCGTGCCATGATTTATATTGGAATCTTTCTATTTGCTAGCTTAGCGATAAATTTCTTTTACAGGACCATTAATCTGTTTATAAAGATGAATAGACTGACCTATTCTGAACAGACGAAGCATTCTTTCAGGTGCAGCTCTTGCAATCAACGCTACACACTATCTGGTCCAGAAACCCGACAGCTCTCGAAAGGCGCATTGCGAATTAAAAAATCGACGCCAAAAAGACAAGTGACCTTCATCAAATTTGCCTGCCCAACTTGCGGAAACTATGCCAATCAAGAAAAACTTTTTGATCTAAATACCACGAAAGCACTCGGAAATGTCAGAATTCAGATGGACGCGTATCAAGCACCCTTGATCCTTGATTTCTTACTGAAAGGTGTTTTACCGATAATTATTGTTGTGCCTTTTTTGAAACTATTTGTTTGACGGCGAAAGCATTCTTATTCAGGAATGCTTTTTTTGCTGCTCCTACTCTGTTTGACTACATTAACCTGATTTAATTAAAATAGTCTGTTTCTAAGCATTCGAAAACCATTCTATTGGTCTACCATTTAATCAATCCCTATTCAACACTTGTTGGTTTAAAGGGCATTCTTTGATGATATATGTGTCTGAGGTTATCGAATTTGGGTTGAAAAAGGATTGATTTCAACTCAGCGGATCAAAGGAAATTTTTCTGAGCCTCTCTACTCAGCTAAAAAAATCAAATTCTCCTATCTTTTTATCTTTTATTTGCTATTATAGCCATATCACTTAATAGTTGGAGGAGAATGATGAAACAAAATCTTGTTCACATTGCATTAGTTGTAAACGATTACGATGAAGCGCTAAATTTCTACACAAAAACACTTGGTTTTGATTTAATTGAAGACACCTATCAACCCGAACAAGATAAAAGATGGGTTGTGGTTTCTCCCCGAAATTCAAACGGTACCACTATATTGTTGGCAAAAGCGTCCAAACCCATTCAAAAAGAGTTTGTTGGAAACCAAGCGGGTGGAAGAGTGTTTCTATTTCTAGGCACTGATGATTTTTATCGTGATTACGATAATCTCATTGCTAAGGGTGTCGAATTCGTCAGAGAACCTAAGGTCGCGGATTACGGTATCGTTGCAGTTTTTAAAGATTTATACGGAAATTTATGGGATCTTGTTCAATTTAACGAAGAGCATCCTATGCATACGCGGTTCATTTAAACCGTTCTAATGAAAAATAGTTTATATAAAAAAGAAGCTGAACGATCATCCGTCCATTACGATGACATCGGATCGTTCAGCTTCTACTGTTCTTCTATTCTAGTTTCACCATTGGTCTTTCTCTGAATCTCAAGCGACCAAACTACTCCTGTTCTCTTTCTAACTTTTTCAACGTTTCAATGTCTAATCCCGTTACTTCTGAGACCTGTTCAAGAGTGTTTCCTATCTTTAAAAATTTCAATGCAAGTTCGCACTTTGCTTCTTCGCGCCCCTTTTGAAGTCCTTCAAGACGTGCGCCTGAGAGTTCTGCTCCGTGGATTGCTTTGGCTTTTTCGATGTCCATGATCATTTTCTGTTCCTTTCCCTGAATCTCAAACGGCCAAACTACTCCTGTTCTCTTTCTAACTTTTTCAACGTTTCAATGTCTAATCCCGTTACTTCTGAGACCTGTTCAAGCGTATTTCCTATCTTTAAAAATTTCAACGCAAGTTCGCGTTCCTTTCCTTTTTCTCCTTCTTCGCGTCCCAATTGAAGTCCTTCTTTACGTCCTTCTTGACGCCCCTCAAGACGAGCGCCTGAGAGTTCTGCTCCGTGGATTGCTTTGGCTTTTTCGATGTCCATGATCATTTTCTGTTCCTCCCTTTTCAGATTCGCAAAATCTGTTTTCACTTTGGCTTCTTTGATATAGTCGGGTGCCGAATCTGTTACTTCACCAGTTGCTAAGAAATACTGCCAGTGCCACGCTGGACTATGGGCTTCAATATTCTCGTTTACTAAACTGAGAAAACACAGGATTAGCAGTTCCTTATTTTTTTCGAGGTACAACGGGGCATGGGTCTCCTCATCCAGCAGATGAAATCGTTTCAGGGCCTTTTGGTTCTCGTCAAATAAATGAAAATCCATAATATTGATCCCATATGCCGGTCGTAAGCTTGAATAGTGATTGTCCTTTTTATCCCCTGTTGCTGTCAGGTTCCCATAGGATGCCCGAAAGGCTTCTGCCAAATAATAGGTGACACGTTCAATAAAATGAGGATGTGAGCGAACTTGACACTCGATGGTTGTATGGCTGCCATCTTCAGCAACTGCCAGTATATCGACTTCTGTGTGAAAGACTCCTGCTCGTTTATTTTTTTCATAAAAATGTTTGTATGTCTCAATGTGGTAAGTTTCTCGTGGCTTCAGTGACTGAAACTCGATTCCTAAGAGATCCTTGACGAAGGCTTTTAGGATATGTAGAGAATCTGGGGCGGTCAGCATTTTTCGGAATAAGAGGTCGGTCGTCGGTAAGTACGTTTGCATCATTTTCCTGCCTTTCAGACAGCAGGCTTTTCTCGCCTACATTATAGCATGGCAAAATGGCCGCTATCAAAGTTCTTTTACCTAAAGATACGCAAGAAAAATAAGACGGCGACTGACAGAATAAAAAGGTTGTTTTTTCTGATTTTCCGGCCATAACAAATTCATTACGGGGAAATTAAATAAATCACTATCTTCAAACTAACAATGTGCTTTTCTTAAAGTAAAAGAATGGAAAAAATATCCAAAAGTTTGACATCAAATTCAAACTAAACTGAAATTATAGTTAAGATTGGAAATGAGGTCAAAGATTATGGAGGAACTTGTCCAAAGAGTGGCGTACTTGATTTTTTTTAACGACACCTTGATAAACCAATCATTCAATTAAGGATTCCTATCCAAAATATCTGTTAACCTTAGATGACTTCAACAAAGAAGCGAACTACGACGGTATAAAGAAATTGAGTGTGATCGATTGGCTTTTAGAACGTACGTAATTACAGTAGATGAATGTGCCTTGAATGATACCTTTACTGCTGCATTTCCTCCGTAGTTGAAATAAATGAAGCGTCCACGATGATCGTCTTATACGAATTCGGTATGAGCGGATCATCGTGGCTTTTAGTCTTTCTTGAGTCGTCTATCCCCTTCCGATCCGACTATGATAGAATCGTTGTGAGGTGATTTTTTGAAAAAGCGGAAAATAGAATTTTACAAGTATTGCTTGGCTTTGGCGTTGATCTTATTCCTGATCTTTGTTTTTAGAATCTGTTCCGACCTTTTTATCCTCCATCGGGAAATGTCTTTTGACCTTGTGTTTGATCGCTTATTCGATTATTTACTTCCTTGTGTAGTCCTTTTGGGATTTGGACTTTATTATCGAAGGCGTGAAAGGAAATAAGATCGTCTTCATTTGCTAAATAAAAGGGGAATTGAAACATTTTAATTAAGGGGATGATTTTGTGCTTTTTCACTTTAGAGCACCAACGTTAAATGACCTTGAAAGAATTATGGAGATTGAACGTTCTGGATTTTCAGCAGAAGAAGCTGCGTCTTCAGAGGCGATGAGAAAACGAATCGAGAGGATTCATGACAGTTTCATCGTCGCTGTCACCGAATCGGATGAGCCGATTGGTTATGTGGTTGGACCAGTTATTCCAGAAAGGTATTTATACGATGAGTTATTTGAAAAAACGGTTGAAAATCCATCCATTGGAGGCTATCAATCGATTTTAAGTCTGGTTGTTGATCCAGCATTCCAAAAGTTTGGGATCGCTAGTCACCTGCTAAGTGAGCTAGCTAAGCTTTCGAGAAGTAGGAAAAGAGAGGGCATTACGCTAACTTGTTTAGAATCCCTTGTCCCTTTTTACGAGAAAAACGGGTATCAATTGGAAGGCGTTTCTGATTCACAGCACGCTGGAGAAACGTGGTATAACATGGTGCTAGATCTAAGAATAGACCATTGAGGTAATTTAAAAAAAGCATACGGAGCGTTAGCTACTCCGCATGCTTCGGAATTGATCTTTGAAAACTCATTCATTCACTTCTTTTGAAAAGCTTCTGTATTTCCATACAATAACAGCCAAACATAGTGTCAAGCCCAACAGTGAGAGGCCGTAAAGCTTCTGGTCATTGGTACTAGGAAGTCTTCCATACTGAGAAGCTTTCTGATTGCTTACAATACTTTCTCGCTTCTGGCTGCGATTATCATTAGTCGTAGAATCACTTGATTCTAGCGGTTCTTTAGGGATTTCTTTTATTGTTTCCTGATCACTTTCTTCTGTAACCACATACTCAATCGTTGTTTTACCAGCTGCCTGTACTTGATTCGGAAGAGCAATCACCCCGACGAAGAGAAGGGAAATCCCTAGAATCAGATAGCGTATCTTCATCTTGCTCCTTCCTTTCAACGTGCTGGAATCATTTTTTGCTTCGCAGTGAAGACGAGTGTCTGAGTGTAAGTTCCAGCTAGTTTGTTTCCTTGAGGAATTCCAAATTCAATTAAGCCGACTTCGGCTTCATTCATTTCGTAGCCTGAGAATTCACCTACCACAGGGTTTGACAACGGAACCAGTGAGCCGCCGACTTTTACTGAACTCGTCAGTGTATCCGAAGGGTTTATCGATCTTTCTAACTTGATCTCACCGTCTGCGTCTAATCCGCTGCTTATTGTCACCTCCATGGTATTGCCTAGTTCTAAGTTTCGATTAACCGTCTTAATGCTCATGTTTGTGACACTATTTGAGCTCAGTTCAACTCTTTGTGGAATGATCAATGTGTAGGTGCTATCAACGGCATATTCAACAGATGTTTCTTCTGCGAGCGCTGTTTTCCCTAACCCAATTCCTCCTAATGCGATCAATCCAATGGCTACGCCACCTAATAATTTCTTCATCCTCATATTCCCCCTCATTCTTTAAACTACATCGATTGTTAAATTTATTTCAGAACCGTTTAACGGTGACTGATTTTCATCAAAGGTAAAGCATTCATATTTCAACACAGCATTCTCTAGTGTTCCTACGGGTAATTCTTTCGCCAATTCAATCGTATAGAGTCCTTTGCCAGGCTCAATAAGATCGGATTGCCATAATTTTTCCCCTTCCGCCGTCAATAGTGTTAGTTTGAAATAGCAATCATTGACCTCTGGATTATGGAAATTTACTTGTTGCTGTTTTGCATTTGAATCGAATTGCAATTTCGAAAAACCGGGTATCGCGATGGAATCCGTCTCATTCTTAGTTTGTTTCTGTTTATTTCCATTCCAATCTACAGCCGAAGAATCCACGCCCATCAATGACTTTCCGTTTTTAAAATAGTAATGACCACCGATCAAAGCGACAAGCAGGAAACTAGCTAAGAGAATCGCTATTGTTTTTTTTCGTTTCATACATTCATCCTTCCTATTGGTACGTGATATTAAAGGTAACCGTTCCTTCATAAGAACCAGCCCGTGCATTCTTCGGTTTGGTAAAATGAATTACGGATTCTTTCGAAGAGCCATTTTCTGCTGGCGCCACCGTTAGAACATTCCATTTCGACTGCTCACTCATTGGTTCCCATGTTAATTGAGAGGTTATTTTTAAAGCAGCATCCTTTTGATTTGAAAGCAATAGCTGTGATTCCGCATTTAATTGCGTAGGATCATTGATTAAATTTACTTCTACCGTTTTCTCCCCATTATTCGTTGCAGCTACTTTTAATTTATCGTCACTATTTAAGGATACTTTTGCTGGAATGGTGACTGTATATTCTTCTACCCATTTTGCATAGATCGTGAGCGATTGACTTGCGGGTTGACTAAAATCAAATTTTTTCGTGTACTCTTTGTCTACATACCATCCACCAAAAATATCCGTTTCTTTTGTGGGAATTATTTCCTCCCATGACTCATTGATTACTTTTCTTTGAAGGGCAGTACTAGCGCCATCATTAAACTTTCCACCCATCGCGTCCATGATCAGTTCAACCTGCACAACTTTTCTATAGGTATTGGTGGTATTCGCTCCGTTATGGTAAGACATCATCTCTTCGTTACTAGAAAAAAGTTGTTTCGTTTCATCCTGCCAAACGGATTTCCCGCTAATAGCTGGCAGATTCACGTTCTCATGAAAGTTAAAACGTTCACCGACATGGATAAGTGATAACGCGAAATCCTTCTCAAACAAATTGGACATAGACATGACAATACTTGTGTCAAACCCGCTGATATCTAGCTCGCTCAAACGGCTGCAGTCGGCAAACATTTCTTCCATATACGTGACGGAGCTCATATCAAAACCACTCACATCCAGCTTCGTTAAGCCGCTGCAGCCTCTAAACATCCTGTTCGTGTATTTTACTGAACTTGTATCAAATCCACTCACATCTAGTTGAGTTAACCCACTGCAGTCTTTAAACATGCCATACATTGACTGTACTGAACTCGTGTCAAACCCGCTGACATCTAGCTCCCTTAAACCAATACAGCCATTAAATACACTGTCCATAAATGTGACTGAACTTGTGTCAAACCCACTCACATCTAAGCTGGTTAGTTTTTCACATCTAGAAAACATCCCGTCCATACGCTTTAGCGCACTCGTATTAAAATTGGTCACATCCAACTCGCTTAGTTTGCTACAGCTTTTAAACATCTCCATCATATTCGTCACAGAACTTGTATCAAATCCGCTGACATCCAGCTCCTTTAACCCGCTGCAGCCACCGAACATGCTATACATAGATATCACCGAACTCGTGTCAAACCCACTCACATCTAGCTCGCTTAGACGACTGCAAGCATTAAACATTGTTTCCATATTCGTCACGGAACTTGTATCAAATCCACTGACATCCAACTCCGTTAAACTACTACAGCCAATGAACATCGTGCCCATATCTGTCACTGAACTCGTATTAAATCCACTGACATCTAATTCGGTTAGATTAAAGCAATTCCCGAACATGCTCACCATATTCGTCACCGAACTTGTGTCAAATCCGCTGATATTCAACTGGGCTAAGTAACTGCAGCCTTTAAACATCACCCGCATATTCGTCACTGAACTCGTATTAAATCCACTTAAATCTAGCACTGTTAAACCACTACAGTCATAAAATAAAGAATCCATATTCGTTACAAAACTCGTATCCAGTCCGCTTAAATCTACTTCTACTAGACGAATGCACCCGTTAAACATCTCGGCCATGTTCGTCAACGAACTTTCGGAGGAATAAGTCACATCCTTAAAGGAAACTCGTTTCAACTTATTTAAAGAGTAAAAGGTTCCTTCAAAAGATGTCACACCAGATAAGGAATACGCACCGAAGTCAACAGATTCGAGGTTTTTATAGTTACAGAAGGTCCAACTAAAATCCCCACTTAAATTGTCTTGACCAGAACCTAGGAACTCAATCGCCTTGATTGCTTGTTCATGGGGCTGCCATTCAGTGAACGTAGCAGCAGTGACGTTCCCAGTAATTGTCAATAAGCCATCGGAATAGACGTTCCATTCTCCGGATTCTGTTGTTCCCTGATCCACAATCGTCGCCTCCGATTCCGAATTTTGGCGTACTTCTTCTCGCTCACTAGCAGCTCTGATCTGAGGCATTGCTGAATCAGCTGTTTCTTCCAAAAGACGTTCATCTGGATTTACGACTTCTGTCAGCTCCTGATTCTCGTCAAGATTATCGGCTGTTTCTTCATCAGATTTTTCAAATTCATTGGTCAGTGGATTAAGGCGCTCCCGCTCATTTAATGGGTCAGCTAGTTTTAGTTGGTTCCCTTCTACATCAATGACAGATCGTTCTTTCGCCAGCATTGTAGGTGCAATAAAATTCGTCAATAGTGAAAAAGAGAGTAACATTCCTCCAAGCTTTTTGTTTTGCATGCTAACCCCTCATTCTTTTTAAATATTATGTACAATTATGTTGGTTATTAAGTTTATAAAGTTAATATACCTAAAAATAAAGCGTTCATTTGACAAAAATTTTTAAATAATTGAAAAAAATTTATCAAATCAGCACAAAAAAAGTATTTTTTGTCAAAAAAGAAACGCACGTTGACTACGTATTGAATGATTTTCAACACATAGTCGACGTGCGTTCCTGCCGCAAAGATCACCGTTTAATCGACTTTATTAATGAACTTAACCGTAGCAATCTCAGCGAGCTTTTTATTAATTTTTAGGTAGTCTGATTCCGACCAGCGTGTATTCACATACACAATAGGCTGTTTGATACTATTAGCGCTTAATAGCTGATGCGATAGTGGAAAATCACTTATCACCAAGTCGACTTCTCCCTCTAGTGTATCCGCTACTTGGACATTGTAATAATTTGAAAACGTCTTTTTAAAATCCAAAACACCTGTTTCATTGGAAACAACCGATAGAATGACGACGTTTATCGGCAGCGTGTGTGTGGAAAAATCAATGCGTTTTTCTAAAATAAGAAAGTAATCCGAGCTTAGCTCTTTTTTATACGGTTCGAATAGAGCGAATTCTTCCAACGCCATCAATTTATTAACTAACAGCTTCAAATGTTTGACTTTATGTCTCTTTTTTAGATTCCGATCAATTTTCGTATAACCTAAAATCAGCGCCTCTAGATTTAAACTTACATTTTTGAAAAACAAATAGCGATAATTCACACTCATTAACGAGTAAAGGAGCTTTTCCCTCTCGCTATGAGAAAGAGGAATGGATAAATGCTGCTCTATTTTCTCATCGATTAAAAAAATTAGTTCTAAGAAACCATTCTGCTTGAACAAGGGATCTGAATAGAAAAATGTCGGAACCGCCTCGATGGAAGCATAACTACCAAATGCGACGATCACACTTAAAATAATTCTAGCGGTATATCTAAGGTTCTCTCCACTCACATTAGGTACATAATTGCTTAAATTGATCAAAAATAATTCATAGGAACGTTTTGATTCTTCGGAATAGGCCGTATACAAAGGAATACAAAAGCTGTGGGAATCTGGAATGAACTTATTTTGTCTAACCCTTAGTAAATGAACAGCCAAATAAAAATGAACCATCATACTCTTATCAAGAAATTTGGCGTTGTAAATCTCTTTCGGACAGCTATCTAGCAATGCCGTAATTTCAAAATAACGGATAAATTTAAATGGCCATGATTCGCCACCGTAAACCGTTAAAAATAAAAAGGTAAAATAGAGTCTTATTCCAACTTCGTCTCCTTCAAGCCTAATGCCATTACTTGTTGAAATCGAGACACGATATTGTTTTAACAGTTCATTGAGCTCCTTGATATCTTTTCTGATCGACCCATAGGAAACGAATAATTTATCAGCAGCCATCTGAAGCTTGGGAAAATCAGAAGTCAGCAATAGTTCAAGCAGCTTAAATTTAGGAGACTCCTTTACATAGGAATGAATGATTAATTGAATGCTGCTTTCTTCATGAGTGTTCAACGTATATAACTGGTTGGACGGGCTATGGGTAATCGAAAAGGTTTCATAGCCAAATTTCAAAGCGTCACTATTTATCGTCTCAATTAATAAACGCAATGTTGGATAGGTAACGTCTAATTCTTCTAATAATAACGACTGCGCACAGGAATGGTTCTTACTATGGAATATTCTCTCAATAATTGCTACTTTCTTCTTACTTTTTAGGTCCAACAGCTCTTTCATCGATCATCATTACTCCTGCAAATTTTGTATAATTAATTGTAACAATTATTTTACGTTATAACTATACCATATGTTTTACACTTAATTAATTCGGTTCGATTATAAATTATTTTTTACGATTATTAAATTCATTTTCTCGCTGAAATAACTCGCAGGAAGAAAAGAGTGATAGAAATGACTATCCCTCTTAGTAGAGTGTCTTATCCAACAGAAAAAAACGAACATATGTTTGACTACAGTTAGAACAATTGGTATCCTAATACTAAAAGTATATGAGAGGACGTTTTTTATGCTTAATATGTTTTTAGCTTCATCCTTTTCAGATGTTTCCGAAAAATTTGCCCGTTACCTCAAGGATTTTCCTAATGAACGTCGTGTGACCTTTATCCCTACAGCCAGTTTCGTTGAGGACGTTGATTTTTTTGTGGATGAGGCAAAGCAAGTATTTAAGAACTTACATTTTAAGATAGATGAATTAGATATTTCGACGGCGGACCTTTCAACGATCACCAGTACATTACAAAACAATGATTTTATTTATGTTTCAGGCGGCAATACCTTTTATTTACTCGAACAATTAAAGGCATCTGGCGCATTTAACGCGCTGATTACTCAGTTAGATGCCGGTAAAATTTACATTGGGGAATCGGCCGGTGCAGTCGTCGCTTCAGCGTCTATTGAATATCTTTCTGAGATGGATGATCCTGCGAAAGCCCCTTCTCTGACGGATTATACAGGGCTAAACGTGATTCCTTATTACCCGTTGCCACACTATAAAGAAGAACCCTTTTCTCAAATCACAACCTCTATTTTCAACAAATACAATAAAACAAAGGATCTGATCCCACTGACTAACCACGAAATACTTGCAGTAAAAGGGACGTCTTTGAGTGTTCATTAATGCGTAATTTTCTTCTCTTCATAAGAGAAACGAAATAAGAGCGGAAACCGAGTGTCGAAACAGTTTCCGTTCTTATTTCACATTTGACTTCATTACTTTCCTTTATTTACATTTTTGATAACATTTGTTATGGTTTTTATAAAAGACTGGTGTGATAAACATGATCAAGATTTTAATCCTTTGTTGTATCATCGCTCTACTACCGCCCTACTCTCCTTTAAAGAGATTCTTTAAGAAATAAATTATCCCAGCAGCCTAAAAAGCTGTTTTTTCTTTAACCGATCTCCTCTGAATCCAACCGTCACTGCTCTTTCTCAGTAATGAACTCTATGAAAAATCCTCACCGTTCATCTTAAACCAAAGTTCAAAAACGATTCATTATTCTGTATTAGAGTTACGTATTACTGTGCTAAAATTAATCAAAGGGGGCCTTTCTATGAAACGAGTTGGACGGTATTTATGGCGATTATTTGCAGTGACCTTTTTGTTTATGTCAATAGACTGGCTGCTGACAGATCGAGAAAAAAATTCAAAGAAATGAACGGTCACGTGTTGACCGTTCATTTTTTTTCGTTCCATCTATACTTTGCACGCAGGGTTCGTTACATAGTTTACTAACTCATTGTCTTCGTGAGTTCTTCTGTTAACTTTTTTAGTACTATCAAAACAAGTGCCCTTGTATGCTCGAAAGCACCTATCGAACGAATCTTGCAAAATTCCTTCAACCATGATGTTCTATTTTTTCTGAGTGTACATCTAAGAGAGACATTTCTCCGTTAACACTGGAAATTCCAAATGGTATAATGATTTAAAAATTGGAGGTCTCTCATGAAAATAAGTCATGCATTCGAAACATTTGCAAATGAAGCTCCTCAATATCAACAAGCTTTTGGACAGTTGATACAAGCGTGGGGAGAGAACAGTGCCTTGGAAGATAAAACCAATCATTTATCTTACCTCGCTGTCTTAGCGGCAACAGGGAAAACAAGCGGTCTTCCCTTCCATGTTCTGTTAGCAAAAAAAGCTGGAGCAACTAGAGAAGAAGTCATTAGCGCCATCCTTGTGGGGCTTCCCGCCGTTGGAAATGAAGTCATTCACGCATTACCTGTAGCTCTTGAAGCCTATGATGCGGTAGACTAATGAACGTTTGACCACAAAAGAAAGCTACTCATGTGATCCTGTTCCATTTCTATTTCCCTAGAAAAGTTCTTTTGATTGCTTCTCATTAGGGTGCATTGATGGAAGATCATTCTATCGCTTTGCAAGACTCATGCAGCTTTAAAATCGACCACGGGGAGCGCTTAGCTAAACAGCGGTCTATGGTTAGAAGGACGCCTAATCTTTAGCGCGTTTTACTTTCTAAGCATTTGTCATTAAACGTCCAATTCTGCTTGTTCATTTTCAAGGAATGCTGCATACTTAAACTGGGGGTGATGAAAGTGTCAGCACGACGTGTTTTACCGATCGTCGCAATTTGGTGGATTGCTATAGCCGCTTGCGGAATGATCACAGGAATCGCCATTACAGACAACGTGAAAAATAGAAACAAGACTCGTAAAGATTCCTAATTACGAGTCTTGTTTCTTGATGATCCAGTAACTAGCGCACTCGCGCTTAAAAAATTCTCGGGCTAACGTCTAAGTACCTTTTCAATGTCAGCTTTTACTATCACCTATACGCACTTGATAAATAGACCTTACTCACATTGAACTTATGAAATCACTAAAAGACACTGGGCGTGTGGCTCGCAATGCGCCATCCTCCCAGTGTCTTTCTCCTATCATTGTTTTAGAACGTTTTTTGAAGCCGTTTGTTTCTAATTTGAAAAGGTTTCTTTCTCAATTATCCTAACTGTTATACCACTTTCCTTGAATAAAATCGACGGATTTCTTTTCAAGCGTGTTTCTTACCCAAGCACGATTGTTTTTGCCTTCACTGGCAGCGGTCACTTTCGCCTGGTCACCTTCTGAGAGCTTCAAAGCTTGTTCGTAAACAGCTTCGGCATCTTCGCGTGGAATAACAATGACGCCATCCTGATCGCCCAAAATAATATCGCCTGGATTCACGGAGATTCGTCCGCAGGCAATCGGAACATTTACTTCTCCTGGGCCTTCTTTATACGGTCCGCCTGGTGTGGTTCCACTAGCATAAAAAGGAAAATCCATTTTACCGATACTGTCGATGTCCCTCATTGGACCATCTAGCACAATACCGCCTAATTTCAAGAAGCTGGCACTGTATACCGTCATAATTTCCCCCATCAAGGCTTGGCTTCGATCGCCTTCATTGGATACCACGATAATGTCGCCTGGCTGTGAAATATCTAAAGCCGCGTGGATCATCAGGTTGTCTCCTGGACGTGCTTTTACCGTCAACGCCGGTCCGCACATAAACTTCGTTGGTTTAGACATTAATTTAATGTCGCTGTGCATTGCACATAAGCGTCCCATTGTATCGGCAACATTGGCCGCAGGAAGCGTGCTAAACTTTTCGATTAATTCCTTTGAAGGTAAATCTCTTTCTAAAAAAACTCTATTTCCTACACCCATTTTTCCATCTCCTAATCCACTTCTAGCGTAAGCGGAACGTTGGCTTCCATAAAATGAAGATCCGCATCCATGACATCACAGTAAAATAAAATCAATTCTTCCTTCGTTTTTGGCAACAGCTTTGACTGGCCCGCATGAGAAACACAGAAAGCGACCACTTCTTTTGGCAAATTGTATTGTTGCGCATAGAAGCCGCTTAGGAACCCATGCTGATAAATTGCGCCAATGTCTGATTTCTTACTTGTCCCCACACCACCTTCTCCATAAGTCATTTCTTCTAGTTTGCATACATCATGCAAAACACCTGAAATAATCAGAATATCAAGATCCAGCGGATAGTTGTATTCAGCGATGGTTCGCTTCGCGATTTTCAACGCATTGTCAACCACACTATTCGTGTGCTGCACTAGAGGAACATTCGGTGCTCGCATCGCAAATTGAGCGTCTTGAACGTCCTTCCAATCACTCTTTTCAAAGGCTTCTAACCAAATGTCACAGGCGGTATCTACCCATTCTTTGTTCGTTACTTCATTTAAAGCTGGGAAAAAATCTAAAATGTTCTGTCTGTTTAATGTCATTCTTGTTACTCCTTCTCTTTTTTATTAAAAACAAAGAATACTTTTTACCAAAAACCGAGCAGTTTCCAATAAGGGAAACCAATCACCACATAGATGGCTAAGATTATGACTAGCATGATGGTACCAATTAAATACCAATCCTTTTGAGGGACGTAACCATTACCGTAGATATAGATACTGGCGCCATTTCCGTAGTTACAAAGCAAGGCGCCATAGCCGCCGAAGAAGGCCAGCATGAAAGATAAGATCAGCATATTGACCTGTGTCGTAGAGGCAATGGTCAAGATAACCGGATAGATCGACGCGATATACGCGGCATTTGAGACGAAAAAGTATTTCGTGACAAAACTAATCAATAATAAGATCGCTAATACAACCATGCCGTTGACATGAACTAAATCTAAATTGGCTTCCAAAATGCCCGATAACCAAACGTAAAAACCACCCGTCATAAGTGCGGAAGAAACACTGAAGAATAAGCCGTACCACAGATACATATTCCAAGCGGCCTTCTCCTGCATTAAATCATTCCAATCCAATATTCCAAGAACCAATTCTAAAGCTAAGAAGCCATAGGCCACGGCGTACATATCAATACCAAAACGCGGACCAATCATCCAGCCTAAGATCGCTAAGATAAACAGCACGGCCAATTGCTTTTCTTGCTTGGAAATTGCGCCCATCTCCGCTAATTTTCCTTGAACGAAAGGCTTGATATTTTCCAACTTTTTCAATTCAGGCGGGTAAAGTTTGTACACCACGAGCGGCGAAATCAACAGAACAATCGCTCCCGGAACTAAGGCCGCCTTAAACCAAAGCATCCATGTTAATTCAATCCCTGCGACACTTTTAATCGTAGAAGCAATGACTGCATTAGAGGCCATCCCCGTTAGAAACAGCACCGCCGTTGACATCGCAACTACGTGTTCCAATATCTCTAAATAGGCCCCTAATTTTCTAGGATTTTTATCGGGATGAGAATCCAAAGACTCCGCCACCCCTCTAAAAATCGGGAAAACAATCGCCGAACGCGAGGTGTTTGAGCCCGTAGCAGGACTCAAAATCAGGTCACAAAACATCATAATATAGCCTAAGCCTAAGGACGTTCGACCAAACTTCGAGAGAATCATATAGGCCAACCGCTTTCCTAACCCGGTTTTGTTGAAGGCCCCACAGACTAATAAAACGACTAGTAAAAACCAAACACCCTGATTGGCATAGCCGGAAAATAGAACGGTGGCGTCTTCTACAAAGAAGGCGAATACCCCAATAATCACTAAGGAAATGATCGGTTCGCTTAATGGCTTTAGGATGAGCCCCAGTAGTACAGATAAACAAATTCCAAACATTCTCCACGTTTCTGTCTCTAGTCCTGTTGGCGTATCGATTAACCAAATAATCACAGGAACTAAAAAGACAATCACTAATTTAACGATCCTTTTCATGACAAACCCTCACTTTTTTTCTGATTTAAACACTTACTTTTTTCAGACAAAAATCCTTCATTTCTGGAATTGGCCAAGTTACTTTTTTCCCGCTAAGTACTTCGTCTACCCCAATGGCACAATGCAGCGAGGCACGATCCGTCGCTTCGATCGTTGCCGCACCTAAATGAGGCCCAATAGTGACATTATCCAAGTAAAGCAATGGGTTGTCAGGGTTTGCTGGTTCTTCAATCATTACATCCAGTGCAGCGCCAGCGATTCGTTCATTCTTCATTGCTTCATATAATTCGTCTTCCTTAACTAATTTCCCTCGGGCCGTGTTAATTAAGTAAGCCGTCGGTTTCATCAGCTCCAACTCTCGCTTGCCAACATAGCCATACGTTTCTTCATTGGCTGGACAATGCAGCGATACGAAGTCACTTTCCTTGAAGATTTGATCAAAATCATCGGTCAGCTCTACACCTTCTGGAACTTCTGCTTGGGTTTTATATGGATCATAAGCGATAACCTTCATGTTAAAGCCGTGCAAAGCCTTTTTAGCTACGCGAGAGCCGATATTTCCGACGCCAATAAGTCCTAATGTTTTCCCATCCATTTCTACACGCGGCAATTTTAATTTTGCATAATAGAAATCGTCGATGAAATGCTTTTGCGTCTTTTTAAAATTACGCGAGCAGTTCAGCATATACATCATCGCCGCTTCAGCAACGGACATGCTATTTGCGACAGGTGCATAACAAACCATCACATTGTGCTCACGCGCTGCTTCCAAATCTACTGTGTCATAACCAGCGCCATGACGTACAACTACTTTCAATTTATCAGCCGCTTCAAACACTTTTCGCGACATTTTTGAGAGACGCACAATAATGCCGTCACAGCCCTTAATATCACGAATGATGTCTTCTTCTTCTAAGCCTGACCCAGTAATTAATTCATATCCTCGTGATTCTAAATATTCTCTACCTTCTTGCATAATTTCTTGTGGTAATAAAATTTTGTATCCCATGTGTAATTCCTCCTTTTATTGTTCACTTTTCTATAAAGCAATTCCCATGCCAAATAAAAAAGGCGCATTGAAAGGGTTTACTTTTCCATAGTTGAAATGATATATTCCATATAACGAAACTATTTGTTGCAATGAACCTTAACATCGCAAAGGAGACGCGTATGGAGATCATATTATTTTCTGGTCAAGAAGG
Source organism: Enterococcus sp. DIV0756 (assembly GCF_051710745.1). Taxonomy (NCBI): domain Bacteria; kingdom Bacillati; phylum Bacillota; class Bacilli; order Lactobacillales; family Enterococcaceae; genus Enterococcus; species Enterococcus sp. DIV0756. The sequence goes on from NZ_JBIOLF010000002.1 coordinate 569,686, forward strand.
CTTTACTGAAAAAGCAGAAAAAATTCTGTCAGATAGACATTTAAAAAGCAGATGCTTAGTTGTTGAAACAGCTGGAAAGAAAACCCAGCAGGTGGCTGATTTCTACTATGAACATGGCGCTAAGGTCTTTATCGCTCGAGGTCAAAATTTTGACCTTATTAACAAGAAATACAATATTCCGGTGGTATCTGTGAGAGCCACCTACGAGGAAATTTTAGTGGCTTTTCGGCAAGCGCAAAACGTTTCAAAGCGAATCGCTATTTTAGGCTACGGATCAATCTATACCACGATTCAAAAATTTCAACGTCTCTCAAAGGAAGATTTTCTGGCAATCAAGGTTGACGATGTGAACAACATTCGCCAGCTAGTAAAGGACGCGGCGGATCAAGGATATGATACATTTGTTGGTGGGATCACGACCCGCGAATCCTGTCGCGAATATGGGCTCAACCATGTCATGCTGGATAGCGACTCCTTATCTATCAAGATTGCTCTGGATGAAGCACTGAGTTTAATTGACATCCAATCCGAAAGAAACCAGAACTTCACGTTGATTCAAACAATCTTGAACACCTCGGAGGATGCCTTTATTGCCTTTGATGAACATCTGCAGATCAGCTTTATTAATGAAAAGGCCAAAAAAATTTTTAAAAATACGTTGAGTCAGACGGTCACTGAGACCCTCTTTCCAGCTGAAATCAAAACCAAAATATATACCCATCAAGAAAGTTTGCAAAATCACTTAATCAAAATCAATGAGGAACCTCATTTACTCTCGATCAAACCGTTAATAAACAATCAAAAAGTTTACGGTGCTGTGGCAACCATTACCATTAGTACCGAGTTGATCAATACGGAAACCACTTTGCGAAAACAACTGGCGGAAAAAGGACATATCGCTAAATCAAATTTTAAAGACGTCATCGGCAAAAGCAAAGTCATTCTTGAAACGATTAATTGGGCCAAAAAAATTGCTCAATCTGAAAACAATATTTTGATTCACGGGGATACCGGTACAGGAAAAGAGCTGTTCGCCCAAAGTATTCATAATTTCAGTTCTCGTCAATTTGGTCCTTTTATCGCGATTAACTGTGCCGCCTTAGCAACCTCCATTTTGGAGAGTGAACTTTTTGGCTATGAAAAAGGCTCTTTTACTGGGGCAAGCAGTCAAGGAAAGATTGGTGTTTTTGAACTGGCTCATAAAGGGACCCTTTTCTTGGATGAGATTGGTGAAATCAGCGGTGAGCTTCAGGCGAAGCTGCTGCGGGTAATTCAAGAAAAAGAAATCGTTCGAGTGGGCGGCAACAACGTAATTCCCGTTGATGTGCGGATTATCACGGCCACCAATAAGGATCTGAAGAAACTATCGAAGAAAAATGAATTTCGCAGTGATTTATTTTATCGCTTATCCGTCTTAGAATTGGAACTGCCTCCGTTGAGAGAACGGAAAGAAGACATTCCTCTTTTAGTGTCAAATTATTTGAAGGCCAATTATCCATCGCTGGAAATTGAAGACGCCAGTCTAGACTACTTCAAAAAGTTTCCTTTTGAAGGCAATATCCGACAGTTGATGAATCTTGTTGAGCGCTGTGCTGTTTTAGCAGAGTATTCTAAAATCAGTCAATACATCGTCGAGAAGGTCTGTAAAAGGGAATTTGAAACCGAGCTGGAAGAAGACCTGCCGACAGACCTGGAGACCATGGTTGTCCCCGTTCAAAAAACTGCTGACGAAGCGAGGCTCATTGAAGCAGCCCTGAAACGAAATTTCGGCAATCGGCAGCAAACCGCCGAGGAACTAAAAATAAGTAAAACCACTTTATGGAGAAAGATGAAAAAATACGGGATTGGACTGTAAGATAGCCTATTTCTTTAATGATGAGCGATCAGAATAACAAAAAAACCGTGTGACTTACTAAATTGATAACGAGTAGTAAGTCACACGATGTAGGTTTATGTCCTGTTAAATAAAGTATTATTTCATTTGATGTTAGAAGGCCATCCCCTTGCTCAACCTCTATTTCTGTAGTAGTTTAAGCTTCGCCAAATAGAAAATACACTAAAACCACTGTCAAGATTAATCCCAGTACAATAAGAACAACCCGCTTCGCATTCATCTGGCTTGATCGATCTTCTTTCACTTCTAATGCCATAGCCAAGCTATTCAGTTCCTCTTCAGTAAAATCATTGTCTACCCGTAACAAATTAATTTTTTCAGGATCAACCTGAGTTAATAAAGAGAGCTCCTCATTTGAGATATCCGATTTTTTTAGTGCTTCTTTTATATTCAGAAACCTTTTCTGATTTGGAGCGATTAAAAACGAGTAATATACATACATCGCTAAGCAGAAAAGTCCGAGAATAAAGTTATAATTTTCAGCAATACCTGTTACTTTAATAAAAAAAACTGTAAAAACAACTGGAAGTACTGTAAAACCAATAGAAATAATTCTGTTTTTATTCAAATTTTTTATTCCTCCTGTATAAGATATTTTATAAGTTCGCTTGTTGCTTATTGATGTTTTGTATCATATTTTCTCCACCGTTATATATTTATGGAGAACAAAATGGACGTCTAAAAAATTAATAAGATAGGCAGAAGGACTTTGTAGATATCATTTATGGTCTTACATATACATTCGACCTTTTTGAGGTTTAATAAAACAGACAGATTCCTTTGTTCATCAAAAATTTTTTTGATCCATTTTTATTCATCATCAAATATTTCTTTTTCTAATTTGTAGACATCTAATTTTCCTGTATTAAAATAATAAAGCCTGCCACATACTCCACACTCCCACATTGAACCAAGAGGCATTTTATCAACAAGCTCCTCCACAGTTTTTGGGTTCGATTCCAGCACATCATAATAATCATTCGAAGGAAAAATTGTTAAAGGAATTGTAGTTTCTAAGTTTTCATCATTCAGTATGTTTCCACACACACATCCTATTTTCACTGTTAAATCATTCTCCCATTTGAAACAGTTTTATCGGCCTTGATCCATCTTTATTCATCATCAAATATTTCTTTTTCTAATTTGTAGACATCTAATTTTCCTGTATTAAAATAATAAAGCCTACCACATACTTTGCATTCCCACATTGGAGCAACAGGCATTCTATCAACAAGCTCCTCCACAGTTTTTGGGTTCGATTCCAACAAATCATAATAATCATTATCCGGAAAAACCGTTAAAGGAATTGTAGTTTCCAAGTTTTCATCATCCAGTATGTTTCCGCACTCGCATACTATTTTCACTGTTAAATCACTCTCCTATTTCAAAAAGGTTCATTAATCTAGCATTAAGCAACAACGTCCGTATTCATAATCACTTTTCACAACCGGTCTAGTCATGCCAATTCTATTTTTTTTCTCCATATAACATAATATTTAAACCGTCTTATTCGCCGCTACTTATATTTACCGTGTAAACATCTTTGGGTACTTGATTAATAAACGTATCCTTCCAATTTTCCATATAAGTTTCTTTCCTTTTTAGTATTTGTGTAACGTAGAAACAACTTCAAATCCTCAAAAATAGATTGTTCTCATTTGCAATTTTTTCATAAAGCTTTTTATCTTTATCATTATCAAAAATAATTGGGAGACTCAGGTCATAACCGGAGACTAAAATCAAAGGATGTGAGTTAAAGTATAAACTGTTCCATATTTTTTCTCGAAGAAAACCTTTGATAAATAGTTTTAAAAGATTTATATTGTTAATCTTATATATATAATTATCACCATTGTTTATTATATCGATTTGATTCATATAAATTAGTCTATCTATCTTATCTAATGCCTCGAAATCATTATCTATTGATTGTATTATCTTACGCTTGTCATCTTCACCTGCGAAATCTATATAAGCTTCGTTACCATTTATTTCAAATACTCTCTCAAAAAAAGATAAATACTTATTTTCTTGACTTAGTCTGAAGTATTCATTTGACAATAGATCAAGTCTCGGGTCACCTATCTGCATAGTTTCATTAAATACATCTAATATTGCACTTTTTTTATGCCTTGTCGCTTCATCCACTAAGTCAATATAACTTTCTGTATTGAAAAATGATTTATAAACCTCATTATCAAAACTGCTTGCTGAAAAATCCATTTTTTCTAATTCAGGGATCTTTCCATCCTGAATGTTAATTTCTGATTCGTTACCCATCTTCATTATAGGTTCCTTCTCTCTTATCCTTATTGACATAATTTAGTAAAAAAGACTATTTGCTAGCATGGATACAAACAAATAGTCTTTTTTTAAACAAATTTTTCAGGTAAAAAAATCTATTATTTCTAAAATTTTTTCCACCATTTATTCGTTTTTGAAATCACTAGGAATATTGTCCTTACTAAAGTTGTCCATCTCCAACTTCCCTAGTTCACTAAACCATAAATCTTTTTTTGAATCTGGTAGTTTATTTTCACAACAATAGTTCATATATTCGATGCCTCCTTTTATAAATTAATTTTTCTTCCCTTAACCGCCAGCTTATACATTTTACCAGTCGTTGAATCTATGGAACCCAAGTCCTTACCTTTATTATCATAACAATATCATTATGTGTGTGATTCCATTCATAGTATTTTTGATTTTTACCATGACCTGTTGTCTTTCTATCTCTTCCTTTTACATTATCAAATTCTTTCCAAACTTTACTATCTCCTTTAGTGGAGTTTGACTCTCTGTTACTTCCCGAACTACTATAATTATTCCCCTTCAAACTATTCTGCATTACCGTGCTCGCATGTGTTCAAATGGACGTAGTAGCCACAGTAAACTAATGCCATTTCTGTTGCAATCAATGCAGGATCGCTGGAGCCGTCGTTCCTCTAATGGGGTTACAGTCCAACCCTGTTTTTTTAAATAAACAGCAACATCTAGCAGTTTTTCTTTCATACAACTAATCAAATTATATTCCTATATGAAGAATTTTCTTGTTACATGTAATTGCTTTATTAACAATGTCTCGTAAAGAATTCAATTGTATCAATACCTCTTCTCTTTGAAACGAGTTTTTTTCATAAATATCTTCTTCAGGCATGAAAAAACCTGTTAAATAAAATGTTTCAGTTGAATTGCTGTATAACAATATTAAGGAATCCAATATAGACAGAAATTTTTCTAAATTGGTTCCTCTAATTATTGAAGTATCATAATAAGATAACCCTTCTCGAATTTCCCCATCATCATCTTCTGAGTGAAACCATCTTAGATAATCCTTAAAAGATATAAAGAAATTATCAGATATCTTAACAGATAAAGCATTCATTGGGATGTTTTGCCAACCAACTTCATTATCTACTAAATAAAAATCATGTGTTAATCCCATCAAAATCCTCCCTTTATTTTCCAAATGATATTATTGAACCATCTGGAGCAAGATCAATATAATATCCATTTTTTCTATATCTTATAACACCTTTTACATATCCATCTACTTTACTTTTCTTTGACCCTTTCTTAGCAGTTCTTGCGAATTCTTGTGCTTTTCTCAGGTATTGATCTACATCTTGTGCCCCAACTTCTTTTCCGTGTTTTCTATAATGTTTCAGTAGAGACTCTTCAGCAGTTTTTTTAGATCCTTTGTTCCAGTTTCCAGTATTAATGCTACTGTCCGAAGAACTACCTAGAGATGAAGACAACATTTTCCCCGCTGCCGCCGTAATTGCACCACTCGCTACCAAACTTGTAATTATTTCTTGTGCGGAGAGTCCTTGAATGGCTGTCAAAGTTCCTCCAGATCCTACAACTACGCCGCTGCCTGTTCCTACTCCCATCGCGGCTAAAGCACCTGGACCAAACAGCAATACAGCCAACACAATAACGCTTACTCCCACACCTTTCCAATTTGCTTTCCTACCATTTTCTACTTTTTTATATGCATCATCAATACTAAGCCACTGCCCTTGTCCGGACCCCGTAACTGATGGGATATAGTACTTGCCATTCTTGGGTTTTCCAAAAGCTTTCTCTAAATTCTCTTCTTGTTGTTGTCTAACTGATTTGTTTTTTGTAGCTTTTGGAGCTGTTTTGCAGAACTTTGCTAACGTTTCCTTCCAAGCTTTGCTCCAATTTCGGTATAGAGCTTCACCTTCTTTAGTCTTAGGTCTTCCCTTATTTCCGGTTACCAGAGTATATGCATTACTTATTTGTTTTTGCCGTAGGGCAGTTTGAGCTGCTGCTTGTTTCGCATAGTCCACAATACCACGACTAATCGGCGCTATATTTCCGGAAACAAAATTTCTAACGCCACTATAAACATTTCTGAAACTCTGGATAGGATTTCTTAAAAATGAATTTACGCCATAAGAGATAAAATTACCAACAGTTTTCACTACTGTATTAAATATAGGCTTAACAATCGGTTTAAATAGTTTTCCAATTGCGTTTATAGCCGTCTTGCCAACAGATAAAATCTGTGAGATAAAACTCTTCTTATGCCCCGTCGGATCGGTATAATTGATCGGATTATTCTCCACATACGTATACCCATTTTGACTCAGTGGGTTGTCTTCTTCTCCCTCATAGCTATCTTGTGTTAAGAAAGTACCGCTTTGGCTATCGTAATAACGGGCTCTTAGATAATTATACCCTGTAACATCTTGCGCTTCACCTGTATAACCAAATGGATTACCTGTTTCATCTATTTCTTCTGGTATACCGAAAACGGAGTAACTATTGGTGCTGGCGAGTTCGCCATCCTGCATCATCCCTGTCACACTGCCTCGGGCATCGGTTAGGTATTGATACTCGTCCTTCGTCTTCTCGTTTGTGTAGCTGAGACGCTCGTTGCCATAGGTATAGGTTTCACGAGCCTTCATTTCATCATCGTAGGTTTGAAGTACCTGCGTGTTTTCCTGATTGACGTCATTGACATAGTTGCGGACTTCATAGTAATTATACGTATCTTCACGAGTGGTATAAGGAATTAATACTTCGTTCACTTCTGAAGAATAGGTGACCTTTCCTTCTCCTGGTCGATTGCCTAGACTTGGCGGATTCACAACGATACCTTCTTTATTCGCCCGATCCTTCGCGATCTTTTGATGATACGCACGTGAAACGGTATCAAAGACATTCATCCATAGATTCCCGACGGTTTCCGGCAAACTTGAGAGTGCTTGAACAACATTCTCAGTGAAGCCATACCAGAAGAGTGAGTTCTCTTCACCGTTTGGACTAGTTTTTGGTGATTTTTTCCCGTCTGAATAAGATGAAGATTTTCCTTTGTTCGTTTTCTTCGCTTTTTTCTCTCGACGTTTAAAGAGCTGATAGGCGGTCGTATCTTCTGTCCGACTGGCAGTGAAGACACGATTGTCATCGCCGTCATAGAGAGCTGCCATGAGTAAGCCTTTATTGTCTTTTACCGCAAGCAGGCGGTTTTCCGTGTCATAAATATAATCCAGAACCTCATCCGTTCCGCTTTGCTTCACACGATTGCCATTTTTATCGTACTCGTAGTTGATGGTCTGATCCGCATTTTTCATACTTAATAAACGATTGTTGTCGTCATAGGTAAATTCTGTGGTTTGTTCTTTTCCATCGATTGTTTCGGTACTGGTCAGCTTATTGCCTGCTTGATCATAAGAATAGACATAGCTTGCCAGCTCATTTTTCTTATTCTTATCCGTAACCGTCATTTGGGTAACTTGTCCAAGACTATCGTATTCGTATTTTTGTACGACGGTTTTACCTTCTTGGGTAATCACTTCTTCGGAAACAAAATTATCGGCATCATATTCATAGCGGTAGGACGCAATGACTTTACCCTTTTTGCTACGATGAATGATTTCTTCCACCCGATCATCTAAGCGGTAAGTCAAGGTAGAGGTCGTGCCGTCTTTCCGCTTAATCTTGGTCATATTTCCGGCTTCATCGTATTCATAGGTCGTTATTTGATTGTCCCGATCCGTAACCTTAATCAGTCGATCCAATTCATCATAGCTGTATTTCACTTCTGAATCGTCGGCATAGATCATTTTCGTAATATTTCCGTAGTCATCGTAATCGTACTTGATTAGACTGCCATCACCTTGACGGACACCGGTGATTTCGTCCTCATCATTGTATTCATAATTCGTTTGACCAGTTAAATCATCCATCGTGATTCGACGACCTTCTGCATCGTAGGTATACATGACTGTGCCATCTGATTTCTCAGAATAATCTACCTGAAGAAGCTGATCCAATTTATTGTAATCGTAGGTGATCGTCTTTCCATTGGCTTGCTTGACGCTGTTCAAGCGATTGTCTGCATCATAGGTATATTGAGTAGTATCTCCCAAGCTGTTTACCTTTTCAACAACATTGGAAAGCTCATCATATTTATACTTCGTCACTTTACCATTGCCATTCGTTATCTCAGTGACATTTCCTACTGAATCATACGCGTAGCTGGTTTTAGCAGCTTTATCGCCAGTACCAGTCGTTGCTTCGATCATTTGATCCGCTTTGTCATAGCTATAACTATTTACCCGCTGTCCGCCAGACGTCACATTCGTTAGGTTGTCATTTCCATCATAAGAAAACTCGTTGATCGCGCCTTCACTTGAAGTGATTTTCGTCAAACGGTTGTCCTTATCGTAATTGTACGCAGTTATCTGGCCTGCCGTATTCGTTTCCGCGATCAAACGGTCTTCTTCATCATAGCTATTCGTACTCTTTTGTCCTAGGGCATTAATGGTTTCGGTCAGATTTCCGTTAGGATCGTATTTATAGGTTTCTTTTCGTTTGCCATTGATTGTCCGAGTCGTTAGCTGACCAACAGGGTCATAATCATAGGCTGTCTCACGACCTGTTGGCTGAGTGACTGTTTCAATCTGATCCAAAATGTTATAACTATATTTCGTTTTGATCCCACTTGGACTAACTGTTTGAGCAAGATTTCCTACTTCGTCGTATTCAAAGGTTGTAGTTAAGTCAGCTGGATCAGTTGTGGTAAGTAAACGACCGGCTTTATCATAGGTATAATTTGTCGTCCGTTTTGATTGATCTTCTTGTGTGACTAGATTCCCCGACACATCATAGGTATACGTTTGCGACAATCCTTTTGGTGCTGTTTGCTGACTTAAGCGCCCGAGCTTGTCATAGGCGTAGCTGTATTTCGCACCATTTGGCAAAGTACGACTGGTTGCTTGTCCATAAAGGTCATTTTCATAAGTCGTTTTATGACCATTGGCATCCGTTTCTGTTAGCAAGGCTCCAGCTTGATCGTAAGTGTATTCACTGACACCTCCGGTAGGTTTGGTCATACTTGCCACACGATTCATCTTGTCATACGTATAGCTCGTCGTATTGCCTTCACCCGTCGTCTCTGACAACGTATTTCCAAGATTATCGTAAGAATACTTTTGCACAGCTCCCGTGGAACTAACTTTTTCAGATAATCGATTCAATGGATCATACTTAAGTGCTGTCGTGTTTTCCTTTGCATCCGTATAAAGAATCAGGTTTTGGTTCGCATCATAACCGTAACTAGTCTTTTCGCCGTTTTCATCGGTGATACTGGAAACATTTCCTAGGACATCATAGGTATACGTAGTCTTTCCACCAGCAGGATTTGTTTCCGTGACGATTTGGTTAACGGCGTCATACGTATAGGAGGTCACACGACCTTTCGCATCTGTTGATTCTTTTAGATTTCCATTTTTATCATAGGTGTAGGTCGTCTGTTTTCCTTCAACATCCGTCGAAGTTACCATGTTGCCCATCACATCATAGGTAAAGGATTCTGTTGTTTTATCCGCATAGGCTACTTTGGTGACATTTTTCTGGTTATCGTATTCATACATCGTGACTTCGCCTAAGCTATTGGTTTCTGTTAAACGTTCGCCATGAGCATTATACGTGTATGTTTCGTCTAGTCCTTGGTTATCCTTCACATGGCTTACACGACTACTTGCATCGTATTCGTATTCAGTAACCAAGCCATTCGAATGTGATTCCTTCACTAGTCGATCAAGGGCGTCATAATCGTTGGTGATCGTGGATCCATCTGGATTTTCAATTTTCTTTGTTTGTGCTGTTGGTGTATAAGAAATCTTATAGACATTGCCGTTCTCATCCGTAATAGCGGTCGGGTATCCTAGTTCATTGTAGGAATAGGTCTTTTTATTTCCCAACGCATCGGTTGAACTGGTTATTTGTTCAATCTGACTATACGAGTAGGTTGTTTTATTCCCTAAACCGTCAGTGACAGTTGCCGGAAGATTGTGCGCATTATATGTGGTGCTTGTGGTATAACCAGCAGCATCCGTCAAGCTTGCCTGATTGCCATTACCATCATATGAAATTTTCGACTGGTTCCCTAGTGGATCAGTGATGCTAGCTAACGCTCCGCCTTTGGTATAGCCATAGGTCGTCTTCTTTCCACGAGCATCTGTAAAGGAAAGAACATTTCCCATCGCGTCATACGTATAAGAACAACTATCTTGATTTGGATACGTAACCTTTGTCACATTCCCCATCGCATCATAGGTAAAACTCGTCGTTCGTCCATCCACTGTTTCACTCAGGGGATTGCCATTTTCATCATACTCGTAAGTCGTGATGATTCCTGCCTCATCTGTGCTCTTAACGACTAGACCCAAGTCATCGTATTCATTTGTTACCTGTGTACTATCTGGATTTTCAGTCTTTGTAAGATTTCCAGAGCGATCATAGGTGTGTGTTGTCACCTGTTTTAATGGATCAGTGATTGTTGCAATTTGGTTTGCCACATCATCATAGGTGTAGGTCGTTGTTTTGCCAGCTTCATTCGTATCATTCAGTAATCGTCCTAATACATCTCTTTGATAGGTCAATGTTTGACCTGCTGCATCTGTTTCACTCAACAATCGTTTACGCTGGTCATACGTGTAGGTAGTCGCATGGCCTTCAGGATCTGTCATCTTGATTTGATTGCCCACACCATCATACGCATACGTGTAGCTGCCACCCTCACCGTTTGCCATACTCAATTTGTTTCCAACTGCATCGTAGGTATATGTTGAAGTAAAGCCATTTCCATCCGTTTGTGCGATCACTTGACCAGAACCGTCAAACGTATAGCTGGTCTTCTGACCATCTGGTGTTGTTTCGCTCGTTTTACGCCCTTCATTGTCGTAGGTAATTGAGGTTACGCCACCCAACGGGTTCGTCATACTAACTGGGAGTCCATGGGAGTTGTAGCCAATGCTGGTAACCCCTTTAAGAGGATTGACTATTTTATTTAAGAAAGCGCCAGAATAGCTATAAGTGATTGCATTCCCTTCAGAATCTGTTGTGCTGGTTATCCGGCCTTGTTTATCTACGCCAAAGGTTGTTTCAGGTCGACCATTTATTTGGACAGAAGTAAGATTTCCAGCGCCATCGTAACTGTATTGCGTCTTCGTTCCATCAAAATCCACTTCACTGGTTATATGATTTTTTGCATCATAACTGGATTGTCTAACAGCGCCATCAAAGCGTGTCTCAGAAAGCATATTGCCATTCTGATCATATGAGTAGCTAGAGGTTTGACCTGCTTCATTCGTCTCACTTGTCAGACGGTTCTCTGCATCATAGGTTTTTGAAGCATTCGTGCCATCTGGATAGCTGATTCCTGTCGTCCGGTATTGTTTGTCGTATTGATAGGTCGTAACGTCGCCATTCCCATCAGTAGTAATGGTCTGACCATTGCTGTATTCCAATGTCGAAACTGCACCTGTTCCGTCTACCTGTTTGACAACTCGTCCTTCCTTGTCATACGTATTTTCAATAATTTTATTCCCATTTCCGTCATACCAAGCAGTCATGAGACCTTCTTTATTGTACTCGTAGCGTGTTTTTACTCCAGTAGCATCTGTAAAACCGATTAAATGCCCATCATCATCATATTCATAGGCTAATTTCGATCCATTCGGCACGGTGATGTTCCCGATATAGCCACTTTCATTCATTGAAATGTTGTACATCGTCCCTGTTGGATCGGTAATAGCTGTTAACTGAGCATTCTTATTGTAATCCAATTTTGTGACATTGCCTTTTTCGTCCTTTTGGCTCGTTAAAAGACCAAAATAGTTAAAGGTTTTCTGTTGATTCTCACTGTCAGTAATTTGATATTCTTTTACTGTATATTTTTCTTTTCCATTACCAAAATCAGCTTCTTTGGTATCCTTATCTTTTACCGACATTTTTAAATCATAACCTTCGGGCGCTACGTACTTATTGCCATCTTTTTTAAACTTCAAAATACTGCCATCAGTACGGGTATAGTATAAATTTTCTTTGTCATCACTGGTTACTTGTTCGTTAAAAGCAAACGACCAGCCACGTCCAAATAAACTATTGATCTCGGCACCCTTCGAATTATAAGCCCGTGTAATTTCAAATTCACTGGTTAAACTTGGAATCGTTACATCTGTTCGATCAAGATAAAAGTTCCCTGTATTTAGATTGATTGGCTCAAAGCCAAACTCACAGTGTAAGCCTCTTCCCATTAACAAGCTATCAATATCTTGTTTTGTTCCATCAGAAAGCTTCGGTGGATTATAAGGCTTATTCGCATTCTTCTTCGGATTACGGATAAAAAGTGTATTGTTACTCAAAAGCAGCATATCCTGTACACGATTATCGTATACGATTTGGGATAACGGAACCCCATAATACGCAGCGATTTTTGGTAGTGTGTCATATTGAGTTACTTTATATATGACAAATTTTTCACTGCTTTTCTTTCCGCTAGAACTCCCATCTTTTTTACTCTCAGCATCAATCGTATAAACCGTGTTAAAGGTAGGGTCGGTAAACGGAAGTCCTGTTTGCCAATTGGATAGCTTGTCCTTATATTTCGTTGTTCCTTTCGGAAAATAGGAATCAAACAAGCTAGAATCAGGATACTTGTAAGAGTAGCTAGCAAACGATTGTCCGCCGAATCCTTTGCCCTTGTCACTTAACTCATAGTCAAGAATTGCGCCGGGCGTCGTCAGTCCATCTGCAAAAACGCCTTGAAACTGCAGCTTCCCTTTTTTATCCGAAGTCATCATTGAACGAAGGGCGATCGTCGTATCCTTGATAGGATAATTAATGTCTACTGGATCAGGAATAGACCAATTAATGGTCATACTCGGTCGTTTGTCTGGAGTAAAATCTACTTGTCCAGGTCCGCCTGTTGAATAGGTTGTATAGAACGCGCCGCCATAATCATTTTCATTGGTTGCTTGAACAACCATTCCATAGTTCTTACTTGTTCCCTGTACCCAGCTATTCACAGCGTCGCGTACATCAAAACGATGCATCCCATGCTTGGCACCACTGATCGCCTTTTCACCCGTAGGTTCTTGCGATAAGCCGACCGAGTTATCCCATGTCAACGTATCAATATTAAAATTCTGTGTTAGCTTGTAACTGGAGAATGTTGCATTTGTTTGCGGATATTGAATATATTGATATAAATTATAAGTCGCATTGTCAATTTTTGCTTCTTTGGGAATCTTTGAAAAATCATAATTTATTTTGGTGTAAATCCTCGTACGACCAACATCCTTCGCATTCCAGATACCCGTCATTTGCTGAGTAATATAGCCAACATATCCATAGCCACGGCCCTGATATGTTCCATGGACCGAGCTAGTAACCGTATCAATCAGATTTGCGGTCGGAACAGTCACTGTTGGGTCAATGCGTACAGGATACGTTCTTTTCTCATCCTTCAACCATTCTTCGCTCGCATCAATCGTCATTTCATAACAGTCTTTTTCCTCTTTTAAACTCAACTTGATGTCATCACTAGTTTCCTCTGAGCTATCTATCATTTGAGGTGCTGACAAAACAAATAAGACTTTCTTTTTACCCTTTTTCCGAACGATTACTTGATTGGCTTCCAAAGCGGCAGAGTATTTTTCAGAAGAAAATTGATACGTAAATTGATGTTTTTCACGCCACTCTTCTAAAATGATTTCTTCTTTAACTCCGTTGTCTGTGATCGTATATTGAACATCATCCGCTTCGTCCACATTATTATAAAGAAGCGCATTCTCCTTCACAGTCGCATTTTCATAAGTTTTATCCTTGGGCATTAATTCTAAAGTGTCTTCTCCTTTAGAAACTTGAATCCCTTGACTATCATCAACCTTATCAGGTAATACGACTTCTACAGGGCTTCCATTGGGTTTGAAAACGGTTTGATCTTCTTCGTTAGCTGATACAAGACTTAGATCAACGGGCAGTTCTGTCCCTTCTTCATCCTTATACGTTTTTAATTCCCCACTGATATAGGTGATGAAATGAGTCTCGTCAACTTTATAGATTTGTTCCTGACCCTTTTCTGAAATGGGTTCGCCATATTTTGCTTTTAGTGACTGTTCTTCTTCGTTTGTCTTCTTTTCTTCAACTTCTGGCAAACGAATTTCATGTTCTTTTTTAGTTTCCTCTTCTTGCTTGTCTGATTGATTCGAAGAAGATTCTGTCGTTTCCTCATCCTGCTCCTGAGTAGGTAACTTAGAATCAGTCTCCTCCTCTTTTTCCGACGAAGAGTTTGTTTGATTTTTCACATCTGGAACTACTGAATCCTGAGCACTGTCTACTGTGTCATTGTAGTAGTTTTCTGCTTTACTCTGATCGATTGCACTCTTAATATCCTCTGCATACGCTAATGGCATACTACCCATTAACATATTTAACAACACCATATACTTAACAAGCTTCCCTAACCTTTTACTCATACTTTCTACCCCTAATCTAATTTTTCAACTTGAAACAGCTCTTTATAAACAATCCCGATTGCAATAACTAAATCCGCTATAAACATGACCATTGAACCGAATATAGGGAAAAGTAAACCAACACCAATTGAAACGCTTAATAACAATAGAACGCCTAATAACAGTTTTTTTAATTGGGAATTTTTCCAATCAAAAGCCTCATTTGAAATGAGCTTTAGGCAGTAGTACAAAAAGATAAAACGAACTATGCCTTGTATATAGGTCGTTAAAACCCAAATAAGTTTTTTCACTTCGTCATAGCTCATATTGGTTGCCCGATAGATCGCCTCTCCCAGCAAGCCCAGAGCAGCACCGGAAATCAGTACGACTAGAAGATAATTTCTTAATGCATTGCGTGTTTTTTGTTTGAACTGCACACGTTTATAAAACTGGTAAAAGAGAAAAAGCAATAGACACAATCCTAAACACACCGCTAAAACCCCAAAAAAATTCATTAAATTTAGACTTAGATCATCTTCCATCCTCGCGGACAATAGGTCATTCAAAAATAGGTAACTTCCCATTCCGTATAGCATCAGCCCAAAAACATAAATGGAAAAGTAGCCTTTCTTGGAATTCAATTTTCCAAGTTTTTTAAATCCCTTTTCATTTTCTTTCTTTTGCATGGACAACAAATCTTCTCCCCCCATCCTCAGCATCACATGTAGACAGAATTAATAATTTTCCGTTGGAACTCGTCACTGGTTCGCGATAATTCCCATGTAGTTGTGCTGAAAGTTCTTCAATTTTGCCAAAATACTCATTTACAGAATTTTTATTCTCCAGATGATAAGTGTGAAATATGTGTTCATCAGTAAAACTGTAGGCCGCAAAAACCTCATAAGATATTTTTCCCTCCTTTGTTTGAACCGTCACAGTTTTGTTTTTTTCAAAAAAAGCAGGATCTGAAAAGTTTGAAAGGGTCCCGAACATTGAACCATCTCTTGTTGCATGCCCATAAATAATTGTTGCAGGATCTTTAAAATCTTTTTGATTAACCCGTTCAGTAAAAACAGCCCCATATACCGTTTCATTATCATCAAAATCGTGACTAAGATAATAACTATCATCTGTCGGATGCTGCGCGACCGGATAATCAATGTTCGTTCCTTCAACAGTCAAATGCGCGTATATATTTCCCATTTCAACAAATGAGGCTTCTTTCTTTTCCGTGGCTTGATTTTCGTCTTCAATATCTACAAGTTTGATCCAGCAAATACATAGGACAGCTACTAACACAATAAATGTAATCAAACGCTTCAACATATCACCTTCTCTCCTTATGCCCTCTTAAATAAGATACTAATTTTAGAAAAGTATCATTGAACCTCTTACTCCCCAATCTGATAACTATCTACGTTTCGATTTATCCCTTCATTTTATTAAGGAGACGTACATTTAAAACGGACTAAATCTCACAAAGCCAAAAAGTCTTCATAATTAACATTTTAAGTTATTTTGTTTGATTTAGGAATATATATTTAGAAAAAAATTTTCTTAACTAGTAATATATATAAAAGAGTCGATAAATCGGCTCCTTTTTGATTTCCTAATTTCAACCAATTGTTAAAAGCTTCAGAAATGTACCCACTTTTAGCCTAATCACTTCGTTTTCCCCTAAAAAAAAACATTTTTAGGAGTTTTAAAAACCATCATTCCAATACATCACTCATAAAATAGGGTAAGGTTCTTTCGAGGAAAAACGGAGATTGTTTTATACATACGCGCTTATTAAATAATAAAATTTATTCTAATTATAATTTTTTTAGTAATAATTATTGACTTTAGATTCAATACTCTTTAATCTATTTGTTAAATGAGAGTTGTTTTAAAATAGTTAATTTAGTTAGAACGTTGATAGAGGTGGATTGTTTAGAGCTCGATAAAAACGAGGTCTTGGAGGAGCTATTTGCTTGTTTATCTGTTGAGTAAGCTTTATAAAAATAGCCTTCTTTAATCTTCAACACATTGAAGATGTACACTATGATTTCGCTTTTGAAGCGTTTTGAAAATAGTCTATTTTATTCTTGGATTAGAAACGAGGTAACAATGTGAAGTACAAAAAAATAATACGTGTTTTAGCTTTAGGAATACTGTGCAGCTCGACTGTTTTTGGTTCGACACAATCTTTTGCTGAAGAGTATCCTTCAAGCACTAGGACGCTGTTAACTCAACAAACAGACGATAATTTAAATCCAGAGGAAACAGAGGACTCTGAACATCCGATTCCTAAACCAGATTTGCCAAAAAGCTATAATTTGTTGGTAGGTGATAGCCTAATTGAAAATAATACGTATAGTGATTCGAAAGGAAATCAAATAAATTTCCAGTACACAACGGATACTGGTTTGGTGACGAACACAGTCGTTCATTACACGGTGAAATTAGTGGAAGACACGAGATTAAAAGAGATAAGAGTTATCAATGCAACAACAAATGAGTTGATTTTATCCAGCAATGAGATTAACGGTGTATTTACGATTCCAGAGTCAGATGTCAGGATTCAATTGGAAACGAAGAAAGAAGAAAAAATAGAGCCCGAGGTTCCGGTAAAATCAGAGGAGGCGTCGAACGAAATTTCTGACAACAAGTCTACCAATAATAAAGGCGTAACAACAATTAATCCAAACAATCACGATACAAAGGATACCGCTCCAAAATCATCTGCTGCAAATCGAGACACAGCAGTAGTAGACCGAACTACTGAAACAACTAACTCAGGTGTAACAGATAGCCGAATTCCATCTTCTCATACAGTCCCAACATTAAACAATACGATTCAAACATCCATTGTTCAAGAGACGTATCGCCATCTTGGAAAACCCTACGTTTGGGGAGCCAAAGGACCGAACGCATTTGATTGCTCAGGTTTGGCATACTTTGTTTATGCAAATGCTCTAGGATATTCTATCGGAGGCTGGACAGGCGACCAGCAATATGCGGGAACGCAGATTCCTGTGAGCGAAGCTCAACCTGGGGACTTGCTTTTCTGGGGTGCGCCTACGAGTATAACGACCCATGTAGCAATTTATATTGGCAGTGGACAATATGTGCATGCTCCACAGCCTGGGGATGTCGTAAAAATTGAGATCATCAACAATTTTACGCCAACATTTGCAGTACGAGTGTCTATTGATGGATTGCCTAAAGCAACAAACTCATTGTCCAATGCTTTTGGCGAATACAGTACAAACCAACCATTCATTTTTAACAAAAACCAAACGACTGACCAATTTATTAAGAAGATCGGTGAACCTTCTCGTGAGATTGGACAAAAATACGGTATTTATTCTTCTGTTATGATTGCCCAGGCCATTTTAGAAAGTGGTTCAGGAAATAGTTCCTTAGCCAGCGAACCAAATTATAACTTATTCGGAATCAAAGGCACATTTAAGAATAGCAGCGTTACTTTCAAAACGTTAGAACAAGATAAAGACGGCGCTAACTATCAAATCCAGTCTGAATTTCGAAAATATCCCTCTTATAAAGAATCTTTAGAAGACTATGCAAAACTAATTAAAGAAGGAATCTCTGGAAATAAAAAGTTTTACAAAGCTGCTTGGAAAGATCAAACGAAATCCTATAAAGATGCGACTAAACATCTACAAGGACGTTATGCGACAGACAAACAATACGCGGAAAAATTGAATGCCATCATCAAAGCCTATGATTTGATGAAATTTGATCATGAAAAAAAATCAAAAAAGAGAATCAATGGACCTGAAATACGATCAATTAAAACTGATTTCAAAGCAAATGATGATCTTCAATCAAAACTCATAGCAAGTGTCACTAGTAACCAGTTCATCCCACAATCTATGTCACCAAAGCATTTTATTCAGCTTTTCCGTGGTGAATGTTTGATTGCTGTAGCAGTAACTGCTTTTCCAAAGAGGATGACTTTAAGTGTGCCATTCGTCAGCTCATCTAGATTACACAATCTTTCCAAAACATTTAATGATTCGTCTCTTTAATCTGTGGATGAAAATTTCTAACTCTTCAGAAGCTTTCAAAAATCATAAAAACAGTTGATTAGAGGAAAGATATTCACTCGTCCATCTGAAGGTCAATAATTCTCAAAACATAATAAAGGCTGGATGATCTCAATCATCCAGCCTTTATTAGTTTTCCTGTTTAATGTTGAACACTACTGTGATCCCTAATCATCAGCTCTTTCCCTTCACTGAAATCCAAATCTCCGAAATTTCTTGGGGATAGCTTCCATCGCCAAAGGGGTAGACTTCTAATTGATAATCGGCGGGTTCATATTCTGCTGTAGAGAATAGTTCAGCATAGATAGCTGTCCAAAGCTCCTGATCTGCAGACCCAGAAACAAAGTCGGAGCGCTGAAATTTGATCCACAAGGAGGCCGGAAGAGTGATCGGTGTGAACGCATCTGGCGCATCTTTTTTATCATAGGGAGTCGCAATGAAATACCTGTAGCTTTTCCCATCATAGGATGTCGAATCTGCTATACCAATCAGTTCTTTATCAAGCGAGGTTGAGTGTGCTGAAAGCTGGGCTAATGTCCCATCTTGCTGGCACGTTTCCCAAAAAAGATTCGCTTGAACGTTGCCAATAAATTGGCGTTGCTCCTTTCCGATTAGCTGAATGGGACCCATTGATTCGATCCGGTAGGTCATCAAGAACACTCCTTTTGAAGATCATAATAATGCGGCTTCCTTAAGCAGTCGGTCTGGTTAAACTAAGGCCCAGCCAGAGTAAGGCAGCTGCAACAAGACTGGTCACCATATCCCAGCCATCAAATGGTGAATTTAGAAAAACATCGTGGATAATTTCAGAGACCAGCAGCAAGCTTACTATGAGTACGAGTAGGGGCACAGAATACCGGAAATCAAATTTACGTTTTAGTATCACTGGAAATACGGTGGTGTAGGTCAGTCCAAAAGCTCCCCAGACTGCCCCAAAGTTAGGGGCAACGCCAAGCAAAGATCGAATAATAGGAATGTGTATCAGACTGGTTTCTCGCAGAAAAACCGTGGCAGCCCATAGCAACACTCCGATTAACATCGTCACATTGATCATTCGCTCTCTCGCGTCGCGTTTGTTTCGTCTTTTAGTCATGGATGAACTCCTTCTATCTGTTATTTTTTGTTACACGGACAAATATAGTGGATAGTTCCACTTTCTGCGTCAAACGATAACTCCAGTGGATAGGCTTCCGCGCTCCAGCCGTAAGAATAATCCGGTGTATACCCCATTTCACAGATGCCTTGTACCGTAAGAGCATGGGCTTGTTTGAATATTTCTCCATCCTTGAAGCTGCCGTTGATTGTGGCTAGCCCAGCTTGACAGGAGGACACAGAACGATGGTCGAAGCCATCTGGTACCGGGTATTCTATCGGCATAAGCCGCCCTGCAATATAACGGAACGTATCGTTTTGTTGGTCGTACTCGCCCATCCATCCGACATACATGTCTAAAATGGCTTGTTCGCCGGCGAGTTCTTCTAATAATTTTTCACGAAAAATTTTCGCCCATAGTGATGGTACCGGGTTTTGTCCGCCGCCATTTATGACTTCTAAACCAACTATCTTTGCATCGGGAATCGCTATCACTGTCGTTTTCCTTAACTCTATCATATTCATTTCCCCTCTATCAACAGGCAGTAGGTCTTCTCTACCTTTTCTGACTTTTCAGTATTGAGAGACAAATCTTGGCTCGCAGTATTTTCTTTACCTCCGTTAATTGCTCCTGCGACAGCACCCGATAGGTGATCCAGCCGCCCTCGCTGCAGGGATACTTGGCATCACAGATTTTCTTGGCCTCATCTGAAAGATCATCATAAATGGCATCCAGACAATCATTGCTTACCCGAAGATGCACAGCAAAGGCTTCCTTTTCCGCAAATACGTCACAGATGTGGCGATTCTTCACGCTGTACTTGGTGCTCCACCCATACTTGTTTCCATAAGGAAAACGGATTTGCTGTTTGGCGGAAAACTCGTTCTGCAAATAAGCATCGAGCTCTAACCACCACTCACGACTAGGCCCACTGTAATTAAGCAACTCAGTAAATGTTGGGGCGAGTGTTTTGTCCAATAACCGTTCGTACATAGGGACGTTCCTCCTCAAAAGAGAATTTTTATCTGTTATTCTTGCAATGTGTTCGCTATACATTCAGCCATCCTTTTATCTAAAGATCGGCACTGGTTTAGCAGCTTCACTATCTTCTCACGCACTGACCAATCACTTAAAGCAGTGTTTCCCTTTTCCGTCTCATTGATCATAGAGTGAACCGTCCACATTAAGCGGTGAATGTCGTTTCCCGCAGCGACTGCCGGTAAAAGCTTATCGGTACCAAGAATAGCCCCCACGCTTTTCAAAAATTCAGCCCCATAAATGCGGCGTTCCGCCAGATCGAAAATATCTGGATAAATATAAGGAAACCCTGTAGGATTTGTTGTCCAAAAGCGGTTATCTCGTAAGCCTTTAATCCAGCGATCATAGTAACTGCCTTCTGGTTCCTCGCAAGGATTACGATGTTCGCGTAAAATTCGTTCATTGCGGGTAAGCGCACGTCGGCAAGTATCCATGAGAAGCTCCGTTTTGGGACGCGAAGGTTCCCCTTTGACCAAGACAACTGCTCCAATGTCTTGACTCCACGCTGAGAGGTACTGACACTCGGAGGAGGAAAAGCATTTGTTGGGAATATCATCCCCCGTTGAAAATACCCAGGCGATAAGAACCTCGCCATCCTGCTCATACCCAATAGCCAGTATCACTCGCTCTACTTTTTTACGACACAACAGCAATACGGGAAACCCCTCGCATAGGTTTTCCACTACGAGCTTTTTCACCTCCGACTCATCCGTAAATTCCCCATCAAGGCCCTGAATCCCCTGCATGGAATGAATCTCACAAGGTAAACCAATCGCTGAAAAACAATCTCGGACGGGTGCCGTAACTTCGGGCATAGAGCAATGAAAGTATTCTGCGGTGTCAAACTTGAAATGAAAGGCTTCCCCGGAAAGCCCCATATGTAAGTTGTGGTCGTGATCCATTCGCCATGTTCTATCATGCGCCTGAATTAGGCTCGTTTCATGGGGAAGACCCATTAGTACACCTAAAGACATCATTGCTGACGGAAAGGCATGTCTATGGGGAACCAACGGGGCTTGTCTTCGATCCACTGATCCATCAAATGAAATTAATTGCGTCATTGTTCGCCCTTTCTACTCATTCGTTTCTTGCGTTGTCTGAATACGCTATAATCATAACATGAGGCAAAACGAAAAAATGAACCTAAATTGCGGAGAGTTCCTATGTCTATCATTACTCAAATAAACCATACCTTTAACTATATTGAAAAAAATCTGAAGAATCCGATCACGCTGGAGCAGCTAGCTCAGACAGCCGATTTAAGTACGTTTCAGTTGATTCGCTTATTTGACCGTTTTACAGGAATGACGCCGATGGCCTATCTCCGCGCACGAAGACTAGCCAGCAGCCTGCCGCAGCTATTGTCAGGTGCGTCGATCCTTTCTGTGGCGTTAGATTGCGGCTTTCAGTATGAGCAATCCTATATTCGCGCGTTTAAGGAATGCTATGGCACGACCCCTGCTCGCTTTCGCAAGCAAGGCATTCGGGTGGAAATCGTCGATGTTCCAACCTTAGAGCGATTCACTATGTCCGCAAACGGGATGGTTGGCGAAGCCACGTTGTCTGTTCGTCCAGCATTCACCTTATCTGGCGAGTTAAGACGCTATCACAATCATGAAAATTTACTGTGGGGAAGAAGTTTATTGGAGGGCATTGAGGCTTGTCAAACACCGATATACACGGCCGCCTGCAGAAATTTATCTCCGGGGGAATTCAGTCAAGAGTATTTAGTCCAAAAGGAAAGCTGCGACGATCTTGATGCATGTCCACTTGTTGAATGGTCATTTGCATGTGGTCAATGGGCCAGCTTTGACTATTTTGGTTTGCATCCTTTAGACGAAGCAGGGGTTACTCGGATTAGAATTTTGATGCTGCAAATTATTGGTAATTGGTTTAGAGATAATGGACGGTATTGGGATGGCAATTTTACAGAAACGGTGAATGTAACTAACTGCTCGGATAATTATTGCGAGGTCGCATTTTCTTGCTGTATCCACCAATTTAAAACAACGAAGTGATTGAATGAATCACTTCGTTGTTTTCGTATTTTTTAAAAAACGATGCCCTGAAGAACGCCGCTCAAAACCGCCAAAATCCCAAGACCAATCAAAATCCAGCCGGCAGTCGTTTTCCGCTTGGGCGATTGCCTGTTGGCTGCGATAAGTACAATGATCCCGATCACTATTAACAATGCCCCCGCAATCACATTTATCTGAAGGCTCAAACCGCCAAAGAGAGTATCCAATTGTTTATCAATAAAATTTTCCATTATTCTACCTCCATACTAGTAACTTTTTTCATCAGCAACATCGCGACAAGGGCCCCGGCTATGACCGTTACACTCATAAATAGAATGGCAGCCAAATCACTATTATTTACATTATTGGTTGTGTTGAACATGATATTGCATAGCAAGGAAGATAAAAGGACTGCAGAGACGATTGTGGTAGGAACCGATTTTTTTATAAATCCGATGCCTGTCGCAATGATACCGATCCCTGCAGCGGTTATTGCCATAATAATCGTAACCCTCAATGCTCGAATCAATGTTTGAGCCGTTAGCGGACTATCCACCAATGGTGCGATCGTTTCTGATACACTGAAAATCCCAAAGGACAATAGATTACTAACGATCATGGCACTTAGTGTAAATAGAAAAACAACACCCAATTTGGCAAACATTACTTTCTTTCTCTGGATTGGGTAGGAAAAAAGTAAGATCGCTCTCTTCTCCTTGTATTCGTCAATCACAAATTTCGTATACATTATCGCGGAAAGGGTCGCAAATACCGCCATACTCAATATAGAAAATAATGAGATGATATTATTGTAGCCTGCAAATAGCTGCAGATCTGGATCGGGATCTACGCTAGGTGCGTAAGCAAAAAGAAAGATGAAGCCCAGCATGATCACACAAGTTATTGCCGTTGCGATGATATAGGTTTTCATGTTATTACGTTTCAATTCCAATTTCATTAAGTTAAGCATACTTGGCTCCTCCAGTCATTATGTTGAAAAAATACTCCTCTAAGCCAGTTGGAAATTGCTCTTTCACTTTTGCCAAGGCTACTTCCTCCACGATCTTTCCATCTACAAGTACCGCCACCTGATCAGCGATATGCTCCATCTCATTAAGAATATGGCTAGAGATAAGGATCGTCTTTCCCCGCTCATTTTTTAGGTATAAAAACAATTCACGCATCTCACGTATCCCCATTGGATCAAGTCCGTTGATGGGTTCATCAAGTATTAACAGTTCGGGTTCGTGAATCAGTGCCCGAGCAATCCCTAATCGCTGACGCATACCTAAAGAAAACTTTGAAACAGGTTGATTATTCGATGCTTTAAGTCCAACCAACTCTAAAGTTGACTCAATGTCTCCAGAGGTGCCCATATAAGATAAGTGGATTTCCAGATTTTCTCGTGCAGACAAATGATCGTAGAAGACCGGCACTTCGATAATACTGCCGGTACGCTTCAATATCTCACTTCTACATAAAACACTATCCAGGCCAAATATCTCAGCTGAACCAAGCGTTGGCGTGAGCAATCCCATGAGTAGTTTAAAAATCGTGGTCTTCCCTGATCCGTTTGCCCCCAACAATCCATAAATAGACCCCTTTGGAATAGTCATATTGCACCCTTTGATCACTTCACTACCTGAAAATGTCTTCGTCAGGTTGTCTACTAGTACTGCATACTCATTTTTCATCCATCATATCCCCGTATAATCTTTCAATAAACGTCAAATAATTGGCGATCAATTCATCGTTTATAATATCTGCGCCCATCTTCATCATTAGCTGTTGAAGAAACTTCAATCTTTTTTCTAATCGAGCCGAATCACACGCAAAAATCATTGGATCACACCAAATATTCATCAACAAAAAGAAAACTTCCGCACATTCATCGGGGTAATCCGTTTGAATTGAACCATCCTCATTGCCTTCTCGCATCAACTTCGCGAAAAATGGTGCACTCTTATTGACGCTATCCTGCATACTAGAAAGAACAAAGTGAGGATTTAAAATTTGCGACGACAATGTACTATCCAGCGAATGCATCTGCTGATCGTGGAGATTTTTTTCTAATAGTCCGATTAATGTTTCTTTTGCCGTACTACCACTAAATTCCTCAATCCACGTAGTCAATGTCTGTTCTGTATATTGTGCTTGCAGCGCCATTACCGCCTGAAGAATCTCTTCTTTAGACTTAAAATGATAGAATATTGCCCCTTTGGACATGCCAATAGCATTCACGATATCTTGCATGCTTGTCTTCTCGAATCCTTTTTCCGTAAATAATCGGGCAGACACCGATAGAATTTTTTCTACTGTCTGTTTTGGATTATTTTTTCTAGGCATCGTTGTTCCTCCTCAATAAAAAACCGACCGTTGGTATTTTTTAGTATAGCGATCAAAATAAACATTGTCAATCATTTTTAGGGTAAACGCGAAAATTAATTATCTTTTTTATTATATTTATGACGATGTAATACTTATTAATCGAAGGAATGATCTTAATAGCTCCGAACATCCACTACACGCTAAAAAGGCCTCCGGATAGATTCAGACTAAAAAACCATTTCTAGCAAAACTTCTAATTATACCTAAAACGAAAAAATGAAGCAAACAGCAATTTTGCAAATCTACCCCCAAAATGACCACTTTTAGGCGAAAAAAGGCGCTTTTTGATCAAAAACCGGTAATTTTGAGGGGGTTTTGGCAATTTTGCGATTCGTATTTTTTTCAAAAATCTTTTATCTTTTAGTCACCGGCCGGTACAAACAGTTAAACGAAATGGAGGAATTACAATGATTCAAAAAATTGGTAGTAAATTGCAAGTACAAATCGACTCAGGTGCAGACAAACCCAAGAAAGTGACCTTCCAAAATGTGATTGATGAGCCTGCAGAGGCAGATGTTTTGGAATTAGGGGCCATCCTAACAGAGCTTTCACCTGAAGGCAGCAACTTAGACGGCGTAATCTTAACCAGTCAATCCCGCTACACTAAGTAATCAATACAAAAAATGAGGAGGAATACACATGTTAAAACTTGTCGCAACATTTAGAAACAGCTTAGGAAAGAGTCAAACTTGGAGCTTTAATGAACCAGATCCAAACAAATCAGATGTGGAGGTCAAAAATTTATTGCAACGACTGACAGGCATCAAACTTTTCCATAAAGACGGCGCGGATCTCTTCGACACTGTCGAAAGCGCGAAGTATGTCCAAACAACCGAAACAATTATCTTTTAAAGCGGAAGCAGAGAAAGGCAAGGAGCGGCGGTAGTGCTACCGCCCTCCACTACTAAAGGAGGAGAAAAAATGAACGAGCAGCTTTTATCGCATCAACAGGTCTTTTCACTTAAACCACAGACATTAGAAAAACGAATCATGGAATACTATCAAGAAACACAAAATAGCAGTTTAACGCTTAAATATATCCTAGCTTTGCGGGTGAGAGGCCAGTTAGGTGCGCAGGAGTTTGCTCCCATTTTACAGGATCTCGTTCGCTACCTTTTCATGAATACCAAAGCGACCCGTACCATGAAACGTTTCTTTTATTATTTTCAAGATTACTTTATGGAATCTGAATGGAAACGATTGCGTCTGAGAGTCTTCCCCTTAAGAAATTTTGGTGAAACGATTCAATCAATTGTCCGATCACTACTTTCAACTATCCGCCCAGAGGAAACAACTGAAACCTGATAAAAAGAGCCCTATGCACAGAAAATTTGAGAAAGGAATGGAAAATATGACCCAGGATTTAATTGCTACATTCGGGAAAAGCAATGGCGGGACGCACGACTGGACGTTTAAAGACTTAGACCCCGACTTGTCTGTAATAGAAATCAAAGAAGCTTGCGAACTATTAACGACTTTAAACCTTTTTGAACAAGATGGCGTAACCCTATTTGATTCCGTTGTCACAGCAAAAGTCAGAGTCTATGAAGAGCGATTGGTCTTTGATCCCGAGCACGAACCGCTATCAGAAAATGAACAGACGACTGAAACAGACTGCCAAGCGCTTCGTTGTTTTAACGTCTCAAACCAACAGGATTTTCTGTCGATCGCTCCTTCACATAGACCCGTTTTGTCCCCGGAGGAATCTGCAGATCAGCCTGCTGTGGCAGCTATCCACGAGTCCCCTCCTGCCCGACTAACAGAGGCAATGACGAAGAGCGGTTGGCTCCAGCGACTCTTCCGAAGAAGGAGTAGAAACAAAGAAGACCCTTACGACAATTAAATCCAGTCCTTCTCACATCCTTCATGCATAGGAAAATAAACAGACCCCCTGGGATCTCACGGTCTCAGGGGGATATCAAGAAAGAGCAGGTATTTTTAATGGAACTTTTCACGTTACTATCTGGAGGGGCACTCATAGATGACTTACTTGGCGGCAGTATGCCTTTGATGGGCGTCTTTTTGACAATGACTGGCTTAGACCTTTTAACCGGTTACGGCAAAGCCCTAAAAAGCCATACCTGGGTGTCTTCCATTAATCTTTATGGTCTATTAACCAAATTCATCACCTTTTCAACGATCATTTGTGCTGCGGCATTGGACAAAGTTGCGCCGATTGTCGGGATCATCTTGCCAATCAATGTCGCTTTGATCTGGACCGTCTTATTAATTATCTATGAGATCGGGTCCATTTTAGAAAACGCCCATGCCTTCGGTCTAAAAATCGCTTGGCTACAGAAATGGCTGCGAGTCTTTGAAGCAAAAACAACGGATGCTCCTGATAAAGAGGATCAAGAAAATAATATCCAATAAAGGAGGCGGACTCATTGCTGAGTACTGAAACTGCGTTGCAATACGGCTTAGCTTTGCGCGGAAAAATCTGCTACTCCATGGCAAACAGACTCGGAGCGCAATCGATGGATTGCTCGAGCTTTATTTTTCGTTCATTGATCATAGCTGGATTTTTACCAAAGGATGCTTTTATCGGCAACACAGAAACACTTTTTAAACTAAACGGCTCATTGTTAATTGAAATCACTCGTCAAGAAGTACGTCGTGGAGATTTATGGATTGCGGGTCACGAAGGTGCTTCCTTAGGATCAGCTGGGCATACAGGCTGGTTCTTAGGTGACATTAACGGTGACGCGCTGCATTGTACTTATTCTAAAGGCTGCCAAAACATTGCCGTCACAAAAGCGATCGGCTGGATGGGCGACTATTCAGGCTTGCCTATTCGCTATTTTCGCGTAAAAAAGGCGATTGCCGCAGGACCAAATAAACACAGCAGCCAGCAACAACATCTAGTGATTGACGGGTCATGGGGATCGGCCACTACCCGACGAATGCAGGAAGTCTTGAACTGTGCCAGCAAAGACGGAATCATCAGCGGACAGATCAAGAACCCTGCAAATCAATTTATTCCCTCTGCTCAGTTTGGGTATGGCGGTTCACGTATGATCCGTGCACTCCAAGCCTTTTTACGTATGCCCTCAGACGGTAACTTTGGTCCAGTTACCTGTTTGGCATTGCAAAAGAGAATGGGGACGCAGCTGGATGGGAAGATTAGTCCAGTGTCTGCTTGTGTGAAGGCAATGCAAGGCAGGTTGAATAGAGGACGATTGTAAAGGGGGGGGGGCTAGAAAGTACCTCTGGGATGTCAGTCTCAGGGGTATTTAGTGCGTAGAAGACAATATTTTGCGAACGTTGAACACTTTTTTAGATCTGAATGGAAAAGTTAATTTAATTTCGTAGTAAAAAAGAATCTTTTGTCTTGATTTATCCGCATTTAGCGCAAAGTTGAAGAGAAAACTTCAGAAAAAAAAGAAATGTTTGCGTTTACATTAGCAATTTTATATTGTATACTCAGTTAAAGGATAAGACGTTATAACGTCTTATCCAATATTGTAATCATTTCTTAGGATAAGGAGGAAAAGTGTTATGGATAAGACCGATGTTTTAGCAAAGCAATTATTGCAACTTATGGGAGGTTCAGAAAATGTCCAATCGATCACTCATTGCGCCACGCGGTTACGGCCAAAATTTATTGATCGAAGTTTAGTACAAACAAAGGAAATTCAAGATTTAGATGGTGTTACTGGTATTGTTGATAAAGATTCGGGTTTTCAGGTGGTTATTGGTACGAATGTTGGAGAAGTTTATGAGGCATTTATTCAAACACTAGATACCCACACTTCTCCCGCAGCAGAAAATTTGAAAAACGAACCAAAGGAAAGACATTTTTTAAATGATTTTGTCGCTTTGGTTGTTAGTATCTTCTCTCCTTTATTGCCATTACTTGCAGGATCTGGGTTGCTTCGTGGCTTTACGATTTTAGCAAATGAGTTGGGTTGGCTGTCTACCGAAAGTACAACAAATCTAATGTTGACACTCGCTGCTACTTCCGTTTTCTATTTCTTGCCATTATTGGTAGCTGTGACGTCAGCAAATCGCTTTAAAACAAGTCCTTTCATTGCTGTAGCTATTCTAAGCGCATTGATCATGCCTGATTTTATTAATTTAATCCAAGGTAATGGTGGAAACATGATCCAGCTTTTTGGAATCTCCATTCCTGTATTTAATTACACCAGTCAAGTAATTCCAGCTATCTTAACTGTCTGGCTGCAATCTGTTATGGAGCATTTTATGAAGAAAAAACTGCCGAATAGTCTCCATATGATTGTGATTCCGACCATTTTATTGTTAGTGCTAGTTCCAGTTGCTGTAGGTGTATTTGGACCTCTTGGAAATTATCTAAGTATTGGGATTGCCAATATTGTTGGTTGGTTAGCAAATATTAATCAAATCGTAACTGGTGCTGTCATCGGAGGGATTTGGAACATCTTGATTATGTTTGGCGTTCACTGGGCACCAAATACGATGGTCATCATTCCAGAAATTGCACGTACTGGTCATTCGGCCTTTATTGCTTATGGTGCGACTGCTAACTTTGGAATGGCGGGTGCTGCGTTTGCAATCTTCCTACGTTCTCGAAATCAGAAGCTTAAAACTTTTTCTTTAACAGCGATTACTTCGGTCTTTCTATCAGGGATCGTTGAACCGGCTATTTATGGTTTGGGGGTTAAGTTTAAAACACCTTTGATCGCAGGTTGTTTGGGTGCTGCGCTGGGCGGAGCATTTATGGGCGCCTTTGATGTTATCGGAAACGCCTTTGTTTTCGGTGGATTAACGACAATTCCAGCATTTGCTGGACCTACTTTATGGGCATATATCGTTGGTCTGGTAATCTCATTTATTGGCGGAATGATCTTAACCCTTTTATTAGGTGTAAAAGATCCTGAAGCAGAAATGTCAAAAAATTAAAAAAAGAAGGGAAAAAATACAATGACTTTACATTCAAAAATTTTAGGAACATTAGCAATGGCCGCAATTGGAGATGCCATGGGAGCCGCAACAGAAAATCTATCTTTTGATCAAATTCGTACTCTTTTTGGAGAAGTAACTGATTTTAAAAAGCCTGGTGAAACAGCTTTTGCCTTAGGAAATGAAGCAGGACAAGTTACTGATGATTTTTCACAAATTTACTTTTTATGTAATGAAATTTTAGCGAACGATGGAAAATTAGAAAAAGAAACGATTATCAAGGCTATGCTAGCTTGGTCGGATGTTTCAATGTATTTTGATCGATTCGCCGGACCTACAACAAGAAGTGCCATTGCCATGTATAAGGATCCTTCTTTAACGATGAAGGCTTTGCCCGGTGCAGTAACTGTTGACTATGCTTCTAAAGCTACAAATGGTGCGGCTATGAAAATTGCTCCTGCGGGAATTTTATTTCCAAATAATATCGAGGGTTCTATCAATGCAGCAATATCCATCGCACAAGTAACTCATGATAACTCGTTAGCAATTTCCGGCGCGTGTGCTGTCGCAGCGGCAACAAGTGTTTCTTTAGCTTCACACGTTACAGTTGATGATGTGCTGTCCGCAGGTTTTTATGGCGCTGTTCGAGGGGAAACTTTGGCGAAAGAAGTCTCGCGCGAAGTAGCTGGGCCGAGTGTTGTCGAACGTATTCAACTAGCGTATACTATTGTTAACGGTGTCGGAACGAAAGAAGAACGATTGCGTCAACTTTCGCAAGTCGTTGGCAGTGGGTTGCATATTTCGGAAGCGGTTCCTTGTGCCTTTGGCATTATCGCTTTAAATAAAGAGAATGTACTGCAAGCAATCATTGATGCGGTAAATATTGGATATGATACAGATACCATCGCAACAATTGTTGGTTCTATGGTGGGAGCTTTTATTGATCAATCTAATTCGCAATTCCAATCTTTATTAGAAATTGTCCAGTCTGCCAATGATTTTAATCTAGTTCAACTAGCAAATTCATTAGCAGATGTGGTGGGGTTTCATGAAGGGAAACAGTGTTAAATATTTAGCAATTTATGAAGAATTAAAACAAGAGATCATTAACGGCGTATACACAGTTGGAGAAGCATTCCCTGCTGAACCTGAGCTGCAGCAACGCTTCAGTGTCAGTCGAATTACCGTTCGGAATGCAGTCAAACTGTTAGTAGATGAGGGGTATTTACAACGCATTCACGGTGTCGGCACGATTGTATTGAGCCAGAAAGAATCGCTTCAATTACAAACTTTATTGAGTTTTACGGAAGAAAATAATGATCGTGATGCGCATTCGTCTTTATACTCTTTTACGGAATCGATAGTTGCAGATCCAACGGTTTGTTCACATTTGGAATTGCCAAAAGGCGCAAAAGTTAGCTGTCATGAACGAATTCGTTGGGTAGATGGGATCCCCATCAGCTTTCAAAGAGTCTATTGTCCATCTTTCATTGCATTATCTGCAGATGAACTTGAGGCGCCTGATGCTTCTTTATACAAATTATTGCGAGGAAAGGGCTTTATAGTTACGAAAGCTAAAGAAACAATTGAATCAGTGGTTTCAGATAAACAACTGGCTAAATGTTTAGACATAGAAGAAAACAAACCATTGTTGTACGTTGAAAGAGTCACACGAGATCAAAAAGACCGATTGATTGAATATACCGAATTCTTTTATCGTGGGGATCGTTACCGCTACAACATACAATTGCAGGTTCCATAAATGAAGTGAACGTTCTTCGGCCCAAGTGGTGGAAGGACGTCTTTTTATGTTCTTAAATAGCTTCAGCTAATTTTCAAATAATAATTAGCGAGAAAAACAAAAACTGTTATAACTCTAGTCTTACCTACTAAACGATGCTTTCTCCTAGTATTATTTAGATAAAAAAGACTGTAGATATCATCCATAAAATGGACTTTATCTACAGTCTGAAAATCAGTTTTTATACTGATCCTTTTTTAGTGTGCTCCTTTCTACTCATTCGAAACAAGCGCATGCAACGCCTCGTTTTTCTGAATTCGATCCAGCAACTCTGGATTGATTCGGTAGCCTTTTCCCCAAAGAGTTTGAATCGCTTTATGGGGTAGATTCGTTTGCTCAAACTTCGTCTTGATCCGTGTGATCGTACTGGATAAGGAGGCCAAGTGAGACTTATTGACTTCTTCGTTCCAAATTTTATGGCAGATCGTTTCACGAGTCACGACTTTGTTTCCGGCTTGGACCAAAATATACAGAATCTTGGTTTCGGTTTGAGACAAATGATGCAGGACTTCTAAAAATTGATAATTCTCCTCCGGTGAAGCCGTATTTTTCTGCAACACATTAGGTTTGATCAAGGATACCTTATCAGATAATTGCACGTATTTCTGGCTTTCGTAGGTAGGCTCTTTGGATTCTTGCTTCTTCAATGCATACAAGCACTCCCGCAATTCATCTACTGAATCTTCATTGGAGATGATGGCATGCAACACCTCCTCCTCCAAGTATTGGTGATCCATTTCTGTTACTTTCTCTTCCACCTTGCGAATAATCCGAATCGCTGGATTCTTAATCAGCTGAATGATTTCCATCACTTCAGATTCGCAAATCGTTTCACTCAAAATGAGGTATTGAAAATAGTTGAAAAACTCCAGCGACTCGACGTGGCGGATCGAATTTTCAAACACCCGTGCCGAACAATAGACTTCATAGTTCAATGCCTGCAACTTCTGTTGAATGTCCTGCTCGGCTAAAATATTCTTTGTCAGAATCAAGACCTGATTCATGATAATCTCCCCTTCTTGTATAAACCCTATTAATAATGATTCATCCGATTTGCTGAAGCACTATGTATATGGGAAAGTGAGGCACATAGACCCAACTTTCCTTGTTTTTATTGGTGATCCTTCCGTGATAACACGGATACTTTTGGATATTCGTAACGTCCTTTGATCTCTTCTAAATCAGGCACGTTGCTTTGGGCAAGTTGGTCCACCCGACTTTTCAATTCTTCGTAAATACTCAAAATCGTTTGACGGGATTCATCTACCTCACAAGAGATTTCCTTCGCCCGATCATGAATCGTTTGCAGCTCCGCTTCGGAATCCTTCACAATTCGTTGCGCATCTAATTTGGCTTTTTCTACCATGCGATTGGCTTGACGGCGAGCAGAGATCAAGACTTCGCCAATTTCATGTTGCGATTGCACCGCTTCTTGCTGGAGCTGTTTGTTTTCTTTTTGGAGTGTGGCAATTTGCTGCTGCAGGTGGGCGATTTGCTCACTTTCCAGCACGGTATGTTGCTGTCTCTGATCGTCTACCAATTGTTGGATGAGCTCTTCTTTTTCTAAAATCGCTTGATCCTTTTCATTGATCAATTGATCCAACTGAGTAACCAATTCTTCTTTTTCCGTCAGATCATTCATCAAATGATCGATTTGTCGTTCCAGCTTCTGCAGATCTTCTTGGTGATGGTAGGCATCGTCCTTTTGGTTGATCGTCAGCTCACGGATTTGCTGCTGAGCTTCTTGTAGCTCCGTTTCCAATTGTTTATACTCTTCGATGGTGCCTTTCAATACGTCTGCTTCTTCTTTGGCTTTTTCTAGTTGTTCCTTCAAATAGCCGGTTTCTTCATTGTTTTGCAGGCGTTGAATTTCTTGTTTGTTTCGCCGAACTTCCGATTCCAATTCTTGAATCTGACGACGATTCTCGGCTTTTTCTTCGCCGGTTCTTAGCAGCGCTTGTTTGTATTTTTCGTTCTCTTTGGACAACCGTGTTTTCTCAAGCACAGTTTCTGTCTGGATCTGATTGAGCTCTTCTTCTTTTTGCGCCAAAGCACGTTTTAATTCGGCTACTTCATTGGGTTGGGCGGCGGTCGTTTTTTCTACGGGCTTGATAGGTGCTGGTTGCTCGGTGAGCATTACTTCCTCTTCTGGCACCGAGTTGATCTCATCAATGATGTTCTTGTTAAAGAACCAACCGTTCTTCTTTTGTTGTGCAGTCATTTTTTCTCCTCTTTCCTTATTCGTCTTAAGGGATTCATTTTTCTACCGTAAAAATTAGTTTGATTCTCATGTCGTATATCATTCTGCTTCTTGCTAAGAACTGAAATCCTTACTCGTCTTCTTGAACCAAAGTAAACTCTTCGTCTGGTTTCTCCCGTGTAAAGGTACAGCTATAGGTCTTTTTCTTGTTCTTATCGTTCATCAAATTCATCTGGAAGGTGATTTGGGTTAACTTCGATACATCCTTCGCTTCTTTCGCAAAGGCTTTGATATTGTCCTTGATCTGTTGGCGATTCTCTTCACTGCCAGAATCCCCTGCCATAGCGATATTTAGCGTTTGGGTTGGGATGTCTAGAACAATAAGGGTTGTCGATAGACCAAAGTAAGGACTCACTTTCGTCGAGATATCGCTCTCGATCTCGTATTGCTTCTCCCGATTCTCATCAGAGAAGAGTTCTTCCCATGGATATTCCTTCAAACCAATCCCCTTGTTAGGATAGGCTTTGATGGGGAGTTTATTAATAATTTGTTTCTGTTCTTTTTTCAGCGTGTACAGCTCGTCTTTTAATTGATTGGTTCGCTCGGTAATGATGTGCAGCTGGTCCTCCATTTGAAACAATCCGTAGGTAGTTAACAATAAACCCATTGCCAAGAGAATCGTCAGATAAAGCAAGGAAGATACGTGTTTGCCCTGTTCCGCTTGCTTGACGTATTCTAATTTCCGCTGAAAGGACAGCGGTGTATTCGGTGGTACCTTCAGCCGCTGCAGCTGCACCTTAATGATCATTCGCCGAAACCAAACGATGAGTATCAAAATGACTAGCGCGACACTAATCCAATTTATGATCAAAATCTTTCGTTCCCCTTTTCTCTATCGTTTCTAATCAAAATAATCGGCTAATTTCTGATCCTGTTTCTTTTTCTTTATTTCTTTTAACAGCGAGCCGTTGGAAAGCGCCTCGACCTTGAACTCCAAGTCATCGTAGATCGAAAGAACATTCTTCCGTGACTCGGAAACCTCGATCAAAATCTTTCTCGCGCGGTTACTGATGTTTTCTAATTCCAATTCGGCGGAACTGATCAGGTGTTTCGCTTCGGTTTGTGCCTCTTCGATCGTGCGATTGGCTTGTTTCTTAGCTGAAATCAAGACCTCCCCGATTTCCTGTTGGGATTGAACGACTTCTTTTTTCAGCTGTTCGTTCTTTTCCATCAGTTCTTCCACTTGTTTCTTCGCTTGAATTAATTCAAGGCTTTCTTCGTTGGCTTTTTGCTCTCTTAATTTGCTTAATTCCACTTGCGCATCTGCCAAGCGGCTTGCCAGTCGTTCTTTTTCCGCTTCTAATTCCTCTAAATGACTGGTTTGTTCCTCCAGCTTCGCGATTTCTTCATGGGCATCAAACAAGGCACTGTTGAGGGCTTCTTTTTCCGCAATTAATTGTTCGAAATCCTCACTCATTTCTTCTTGTCCCTGTTCTTCTGACTGTTGTCCGTGTTCATCGATCGCCATGTTTGATTCCTCCAATGCCTTCGTAAGCTTTTGTGTTCCCTGTTCCTTTAACTGTTGGATCGTTTGTTTGTATCGCGCGTTGTCTTCTCTGAGCTGTGTAAGCTCCGCTTCGATTTCCTGTTCTTTTTCCTCAAGCAGTTCATCCAACACATCATTTTCAGCTTGAAGCTCCACCAGTTTCGCTTCATTTTTCTGATTGAGTTGATGGAGCTGTTGATAGTCCTGTTCTAATTCACGGTATTGCGTGGTTAGCTGATCAAATTGAGCCGTTTCTTCTTCACGCTCCGCTTTGATCTGAGTCAGCTTTTTTTCCTGTTCACTGTTTTCTGCTTGCGCTTCCTGATACTTCTTTTGATATTCCTTCAGCTGTCGTGTCAGTTCTTTTAGATCAACCGCGGCAGCTTCATTCTCTGCTTCTTTTGCAGTTTGTTCTTTTTCAATTTTCGCGGCTAGTTCTGCTAGCTCTTTCTGTTTTCCATCAAGTTGTTCCTGAAGCTCTTCGATTGTGGCTTCCGTTGCTTGCTTCTCTTCTTCAATCTCGGCAAGCTTCGTCTGCCATTCTTCGTCTCGTTCCGTTAACTCGTCTGCCATTCGTACCCGTTCAAAGTCCAACTTCTCCTTTAAGGCATCGTTTTCCTGTTCCAGCTCTTGGACCCGAACTTCGGCTTCTTGTTTTAAGGCAACCAGTTCTTCGTAGATTTGTTGGAGCTCGGATTGTTGTTTGGAATAGTCCTCTTCCGACTGTTTTTCTGACTCTGGGTTTTCCGAGGGTAGGTCTGAAAGAACCTCTTGTTCCTGAATCAGCTCTTCTAATTCTGAGGTGGAAGCCGCTTCATCGACTAACGGATAGGAATCCTGCAGCTGATGGGTATCGTTATACAATTCTTCCGCATTCAATTCTTCTTCCGTGATCTCATTGATAAATTCCTTCAACGCCTGCGTTGATAGCCATTTTCGTTTTTTCTTATTTTCTGCCATTAGCCCTTCCCACCATCATTCTTTAGATTCTGCTCAGAAACATTTTTCTTATGAAACACATCCTCGCTCTTTTCGCGAGAATAATTGACGCTATAGATGACTTGTTTTTCGTTATCAACGGAAGTAAGCATTCGAACATGGATAGCGGTTAGTTCGGAGATCTTTTCCGCCTCCTTCGCAAAGGTATCCAGGTTTTGTTTGATTACTTCTTTACTTGCATCATCGTCTGTCCAGCTTTTCAACTGAAGAGAGAGTGTACTGGATTCCTCTAATGAAACCCTCGTATTGGAAGAACCGAAGTATGGTGTGGTCTTTTGTGAAATGGCTACTTCTATCTGTTCTTGAAGTTGTGGATCTTTCTTTTCCCCAGCCAATTTTTTCCATTCATAGTCAGTGAGCCCGATTCCTTTCTCCGGATACTTCTTCAAAGGAATGCTTTTGATCAATTGTTCCTGTTGAATTTCCAAATTATTCACTCGCTCTTCTAGTTTGATAGTCCTTGATTTTAACTTCTGATGATCATCCACTAAGAATAGAAAGGAACCGATAAAGAGCATCAAACCAACACCCATCGTCAAGCTTGCAAGCAGTAGATAGCGAATATGTCTAGCCTGTTCCATTTTTCTGAGGTGATGAAGCTTTCGCCGAAACAGTGGCGAGTGATCGGGTTCTCGTTGAATCAGGGTCAATCGCCAGTCAAACACCAACCGTATTCCTAAAAAAATCATGGCTAAACCAACCAATCCTGTACTGAGTATTCCTAGTATCACTATCATGACGTCTCCTCCAGCAGGTTATTCTTCTTCATTCACTATCTACCTGCTTTCCGATCAGAGAGGGAAGATGAAATTGAACCTTCCCCTCCACTTCTTTTTTTTGTACAAAACCAAAGGTGCGACTATCTTTCGAGACATCAATATGATCCCCTGTGGTAAAGTACAGACCTTTCGGAATCTCCGTTAACGCTTGAAACTCCTCCGCTACTGCTGGGGATAATTGAAAGGTATACGTCGTTTCAAATTCCCCCTGCTCCCCGATATTCAAAACCATTCGATCGTTGCGGATAAACATCGTGTCTCCCGGCATGCCAATCACACGCTTCACAAATTTCCCTTTTTCTCCCTTAACAGAAAATGCGATAATGTCATAACGACGAATCGGATCACGCTTTTTGACGAGTACCATGTCTTTTTCCGTCAAGGTTGGACTCATTGAAGTACCGGAGATAGGATGGAAGCTGTATTCTCTGCGCACCAGCTGTCCTGAAATGAACATCGTCACTAAGACCAACAGGGTCAAGATTGTCAGTACAAGACTTTTCCCGATCGAACGTTGCGGGGCGCTTCCTTCTTTTTTCGTTTGCCGTGATCGAACAGTTGCCATAAATTCTGGTGCTCCTTCTATTAGTAAATAAGAATATGTGAAAATTTATTTAGCCTTGATATAGGAAACCTGATCGGAAGTGGCTAACGCGTTGTCGATCACACGATACGAAATCACCGTTCCGCCATAGACATTGCCTTCTGAAATCAAAATCCCATCTGGACGAACCACTTCGACAAAGGCTACATGACCGTATCTTGGATCAGAACCAGCCACACCCGGTTTAAAGGAGATCAACCAGCCAGCTTTTGGTTTTTGACTGACTTGATACCCCAATGCCTTGCCTTTGGTTGCCCATTCACCGCCGTTACCCATGTAATCATCCACCGATTTTCCTAATTGTTTTACGCGGTTAAAGGCGTACCAGGTACATTGACCGGCAGGATACGAACCTGAGCTATTGTAGTTCACGCCATTATAGTCAGGATATTTCATCCGACTGCGGTATTCTTCTGGAATCTCCTCTTTTCCTTTAATGAAGATACCTGAATCGCTGTCAGCGGTTTTCACTCGATCGTATTGTGTCAGATGATACAAGGCGATAATCGAATTCAATTTTTGACCATAGGTTGTATCCGTCGCATAAGTGCCGGTTAACGCATTCGTCGTGCGTAAATAATTCTTCGCTTCCGAACGCCAAGCTTGCTTGTAGTACCCGTCATTGCCTGAGATACCACCGCGAATTAGTTGAACGTAATCCCCTAATGACGCCGCATAGTTGGGATACTTACGGAAGGCGGAGTTGATGGAATACAACTCACCATTCCCACGGTCTTCTTGGGTTGCCATCGAAATGGATTGTCCGTTGTAGGTTCCCTTTATTCCAAATAAGTTGAAATTAGGCGAAAGTGACAAGGTACTCGTTCCTGATCCGCTCTCTATTAGTGCCTG
This sequence comes from Enterococcus sp. DIV0756, assembly GCF_051710745.1. Lineage (NCBI taxonomy): Bacteria > Bacillati > Bacillota > Bacilli > Lactobacillales > Enterococcaceae > Enterococcus > Enterococcus sp. DIV0756. The sequence continues at coordinate 608,607 of NZ_JBIOLF010000002.1, forward strand.
AGCGATCATAACAGAAGCGAACACATCATATTCTTGTCCTAGTTTTTGTGCATCTTCTGCGATGATTTCGATAAAGTTCTTTGCACTCTCATTTTCGGTAAAATTCATAGAAGCTGGATAGTCATCTAATACTTGTTCGCCATACTCTGTTAATTCTGCTTTTGGTAGTTCTTGGACGAGTAAGTCTTCTTCTAAATCAAGGGTTTCGATAATCACTTGACGTTGCGTTTCTTTTTCATCTGCCTCCAACTCAGAGGCTTCTTCCTCATCTTCTTTCTCAATCTCTACGTCATCAACGGTTAAGTAATAGTCATCCCCAATATAGACACCAAGTAAGACATTTTTTTCTTCGTTCTTCTGATAAATCAGACTACCGATGGTGAGTTCCTCTGGCATTTTTTCTGGTTTTCCAGTAATTTCTAGATTAAATAATTTCTGATACAATTCTGTGGCGAATTGTTCCACATAGTAGTTTTCTTCTTGTTTTGTACCGAGTTGCTTAATGCCGTCGTAGATGACTGCCGCGTGGTCTTTGTTTTTAAAGCTGCTTAACAACGGTAGCTCAAAACCCTTCAAGTCCGACTGTGCAACTTCATCCGTCTTCAGCTCACTTGGCAAGTTCAAAGTGCTTGTTTCCGAGAAGGCCTCGGGTGCAGATGGTGCAACAAATGCGTTCGTTTGAACACTTGCTTTATTTGTCGTTCCAGGCGTTACCGGTGTATTTGATGATGCAGGTGTTGTCGGCGCTTTTGATGGTTGAGTCGTCGACGGTTTTGTTGGCTCGGCACTACTTGGCGTTGTTGTACTTGGTTTGGTATGACTGGATGTCGAACTGCTGGGCTTCGTTGTACTTGGTATAGACGAACTACTAGACGCCGAAGTCGAACTGTCAGTACTACTTGATGATTCCGAAGTACTGGTCGATGAATCGGTTGTACTACTCTCAGATGAACTTGTATCTGACGAAGCTGAAGACGGCACAGGCTCTGAACTAGATGAAGGTTCAGGTAACGCACTCGATTCTTCTATCGGTACTTCCGGCTGTTCCTCTACCAGTGCAGGATTTTCTGCTTCAGGAACAATCACTTCCTCTACTGGCATTTCACTGCTTTCCGGCACAATCACGGCACTTTCCACGGTGCCTGTTTCTACGATGAACGAGGAGTCCTTGGTCAATTCCCCCGCCTTTAACACACCGCTGCGAATTCCAGCGAGTCCTCCAATAAAGACGAGAACCCCACAAACACCTAATACTATTTTTTTCATGAACGTTTCCCCTTCTAAATCAGACTAAAGAATAAAATCGGTAATAAGAATAGTAAGAACAATGGCACAACGGTCTGCATCGGATCAGAAATGATCTTGGCTGCCAGCGTCATACTCACCCGTTCGGGTTCGGACACCGGGTCCTTTTTCACGATCGTGCCGTCGATTGTTTCGTCGTCGCGCTTCAGTTTCATTTTTTTAAATAGCTCGTTTTCTGCATCATGCAACGGCTCGACGCTTTTGAGATTTCCTTGAACAAGTCGCCGATAGATCGTACCGATATCGCCTTCACAGCGTAATAACGTCAGTTTCGCGATCCCATTTTTCGGTTCTTTTTCTACATAAGAAACCTCGGTCTCTTCGATGATCTTGTTCAAAGAAACCTCGTAGACATAGACGTTCTTGAAGTCCGTTGTGTAGATCAATTGTCCCTTTTTTAAGTCTTGAATTCGATGCAATAAGACATCTTTGTCAAAAATATTGTGGGCCAGCACCACATAATTTCCTCTGCCTAACTGTTGATCGGAGCGGTAGGTCGCCGCTCCTGTTAACAGGTTTTCATTGGCCATCCCGGCGAGGATCGGTAAGTCAATCGAGACATCGGGAATCACGATCTTTCCAATGCCCCAGTTATTAGTAGTGGTTTGAACCACGGATTTCGCTTTGGCGTAATCCGAGATTTTGACACTGGCAATTTGTTTCTCGCCGTAGTTTGCCTTTTGGACCTTGTCGATATTGTAGGAACTCAACTCCTCTGTCGCTCCGACATTGACTGCCGTCGATGCCGGTTCTTGTTCCATATGAAGATAGCCATAAATCGCGGTGATCAATACGGCTGTCATGGTAATGAACAGGATAATGAAGAGCGTCTTCGTTACTGTAAATAGACGTTTCAAGTTCTTACGAGCTTTCGCTGAAACAATCGGATCTTCCGATCGGAAACGTTTGATGAAGCGACGATACAAGCCCATCAATAAGGCGAAGATCGCGACATTCAAGCCAAGTGTTGCCAGAACAATGTTTTGATAACTCCAGGTGTTGCGTTTCTTGACTTTTCGCTTCACAGCCGCTTTGTAATCAATCCGGTGCCCGGTGACTAACAATCGAAAGGTATTAATCCCTGGAGGAGTACAAGTCAATAGTGTGACTTTGTCTTTTCCTTTATGTATCTTGACCTTATCGACATCGCTTGGCAGAATCTCTTCAAAGGAATCGATCTCATAGGCCAAACGTTTGCCTAAAATATTGATAAAAAACAAATCGCCTTCTTTTAGATTACGTATATCCGTAAACAAGACTTGGTTCTTGACCCCACTGTGTCCCGTGATGACCGAATGGGTATTCTTCCCACCGATCGGAATCGATGTGGGTTCAAAGTGACCGAGACCCTTTTCCAATGTTTTAAAGGACGTGCCGTGAAAAAAAGGCATTTGTTTGATATCAATCGACGGAATGTCCACGGTGCCCATGACATCCCCTTGTTTCATGATCTTGTTGTAAACCACCGGATCACCCTTCGGTAATCCTTCTTGTTTATTGTAGATATATTCGTTGTAAGCCTTCGCCAACGCCCATTGTTCGTCTTTTTCTTTCTGGGACATCTTTTTCATTGTGTCATCGTATTCAGAAACCGCCTGACTGCGTTCACGATTAGCTAAATAGTTCCCAACAATTGGATACAGAAGGGTTAACACACCGCCCACGATCATGATGATCGCGAAAATCTTTAAAAAAGAATGCTTTCTTTGGGGTTTCTTATTCTTTTTCAGCTTTTTCATGACGGGCCCTTCTTTCCAACAATTTGAAAGAAAGAATCCAAGGATACCAAAAATTACGCATCCTAGATTCTTTCTTCAGTAATGATGCATCAATTACCTCTTAAAAAACGTCTTTCTTTCGATGGATACTCAACATCCCAAAGCCGCCCATGGCGAAAATCATCGCTAGTATCCAGATCAGCACTTGAGCTGTTCCGATATTCCCACTGGTTTGCGGCAAGCGTTTGATTTCACCCTTTTCATCGACTTCGATTGGTGTCCCATCCGGTCCTTTGGTTACTGGCAACTTAGGGGTATCGCCGACTACACTGGACTTCGGATAAATGTAGACTTCATTCAAGGGTTCCCCTGTCTGTTGAGGAAACGGCAGCTCGACGATCACGGGTTCCATCACATCTTTTAGCTGCGCATGTTCCTTTTCCACAATCTGGTACATCCCTTGAACGAGGTTACCTGCATGGGCAAGCCCTTTCTCATCCGTAGTCACTGTCGTGGTAAAAGCCCCATCCCCTTGAACAGGTTCAAACCCGGAAGCACCTTGAATCGGGGTAACACGAGTAATCTCATAGGACATCCCCGGCAACGGGTCCAAATTCTTCCCATCCGCATCCTTCACTTGATCGACCTTCGTTCCATCCAACGGCAACGTACTCTCGATCTTGGCAAAATCCAGTATCTTATATTTCTGTATATAGATGTTATATCCCGTATTTTCTGTGGCTTCTGCTTCGGCATGAGCAGCGACCACCCCACCAAAGCTCAGGAAAGAAACGAACAAACAGAACAACAAACGACGTAGTTTTTTCATTTTAGTTTCCTCCCCTTACTTTGATCGGTCGAAAATGTAGGAAAACGCCAGTCATGCCGATGACTAAGAGACAAGCAGCAACGATTAAGATGATTCGCATGGCTTTGGTGCTTCCAGTGAATGGTAGTTTGGTGTGGCCTTTATCCGGAACATGGACAATCGCAATGTAATTGTATGTCGGCACGTGTACTTCGATTGGCTCTTTCAACAACTCGAATCCAGAAGGAGCTTTCGTTTCGACAATTGTGTAATCGCCTGGAGGTAAACTAACAAACTCCAACCAACCATTCTTATCTGTCACGTGAATCGGTCCGATTTTATTTTCATCTTTGACCGTATCTGGATCGTCTTTCTTTCCTTTGTACAGTTGGAACTCGGCACCCTCTAAAGCATTGGTGGTGCTCGCTTCGATTTCCTCGGGTTCTAATGTCCCATCTCCATTCACATCAATGACTGAGCCTTCTTCATATTTGAAGATACGGATTTTTGATAGAGGTGTCAGTCCTGCATTGACATCCTTTGTATGATGGATATACTCACCAGAAACGACTTTCCCTGGTAAATCCTCAACCACTGGTAAATCATAATCATCCGTCTTGAAGGTCGTTGGATCCGCTTTGGAATTCAATTTCGAATCAATACCTTCCAACTTTTTGGTAACGATCGCAATCTTTTGTGTGGTCACGATGTCATCAACCATGAATCGCGCAATATATTCACCTTCTGGCAGATTGTTGAAGGTGTAGTTCCCATCGGTGCCCGTTTTGATCAACGAGTCACCAGAACCGTCAATAAATGCTTCACCAGTCAAGCTTTTTTCTACTAATTCGTTCGTATAACTGCCATTCTTATAGCTTGTTCGATACAGCTTCACTGGAATATTTCCGACTGGCGCTTCTGCTGGATCAATTAGCCCATTATAATCGTCGTCATACCAGACATAACCAGTTAGATCACGCCCATAAACTTTGGTCTCTACTACCTGTGAAGTGACAGGGTTATCGATCACAGAGTTCATTCGTGCATTGTTTCGATATACATCTCCCGCCAGTTGTTTCCCATTTGGTCGAAGAGAAAGCTTTAATATAATTTTTCCGCCTGTCGGAATATTTTTCGCCTCTACCAAAAGGCCTTTAGTGCTTGCAGAAACAGGTACACTTGAAGTTGCCTCTGTCCATCCCGTGATCTTATTAGGATCCGTTTTTTCATCATAGGTTCCAGCACTTGGTGTAGTTGTCGTAAAGTAAAGCTTCGATGACGCAGGAGCGGGCAGTGTTTTTCCTTTTGAATCAACCAATGTTACTTTCACAGATTGCACACTATAGCTCCCGTTAAAGCTCGTCTTTCGACTGTCTCCATTATAAGGAAGGACATCCAACAGCTTTAGTGTTGGGAGATCTTGGATCGAATTATTCTCCCCTGTAACTGTATAATTAAAGTCCGTACTACTAGTAGAATCAGAATCTGCAGGATCATTTGTACCTACCTCAATCACTTCTTTATCAATTTCTTTAGTGAGTATCAGTTGTTGATCTAACTTTTCTCTAAAGCTATCAGAAGAAGAACGACTCTTTTCGGAAGAATTGTCTTTATTGTCTGGACTTCCAGTTATCCACATCTCTCCGACGGTATTCACCGTAAGATTTGATGTTAAACCAGTATCATCAAAGTTTAACTTGGAGATGTCAGATGTTGCTTTGAAGTTCACTTCTGTTCCTTGATCAAAGTCCGATTTTGGAAAAACCCAGCGCAAGGTAGACGTTCCATCTGGATTCTCAGTAATAGTAGGATTAGGCAATGAGTTTCCTTGTGCATCTACTGAAGAATCATTCTTGTACGATATTCCTTTTGGTAACGTCGTATTAAAAGCCGTATCATAGCTTGATGAATCTGCCCCTTCAAGATATCCCTTAACTTTAATATCAATATCTTGATCCGTTATATACTGCGCATTAATGACATTAGTATCCGTTTTAATGTAGAAAGGTCTAATAAAAGCTGACGTGCCAATCCAATTCCATAGTTGCATCGGACGTTGTGCAATAGGTGCAGTACCGTCAGAATTATAGTTCGTAATCAGGTATTTCCCATTATTGTACTGAGCAACATTACTTGGGGTATCAATTCCAGGTTCAATTTTTTTACCAGTTTCAGGATTATACATCTTTTTTACTGTTAATCCTGCTAGGGTATTTCCTGCTGGGGAAACTACCCCTCCGGTTTTTTGAATTACTTTTACTGGTACCGCTTGTGACGTGACATTACCACTATTAGTTCCTATATGTGAAAACTCATAGTGAATTCTTACTGCTGATATCCCATCACTATCTCCATACTTACCGCCTATTCCTGCATGGGTAGAGTTAGCCATTGCATAGGTTCTCGCTTGATTTGGCGTATCAAACCATGCAAATTGATCGTTGTAGGTTTCATCGTAACTTTTCACTTGGGCTACGACAGCCGTCGTAGCGGGCTTACCATATTGTGCTGGTATCGATTGTTTAGTGGTCCCTGTTTTCCATGGGGTATCTGCTGTCTTTGCGACACCATACTTAAAAGTAATATTTTCACCAATTACAGCATTTCTATTCCCAACATAAAAATAGCGTGACTCATCATATTGAAAAGCCGATGGATCCCACATCAAAATTTGGTCTATCGTAGTAAAATCGTGAAAAGAAGGCCGAGGTTCTTGAATATATGAAGAAAAATATACGTTTTTATCTTCAACATTTAGTATCTCATTCCCTGTATTCTCCCCAGCGTAATCAGTATCAGGAGAGGCAGAATAGTAGCCTGTCCCCGAAGTTACAACTGTTTGATTTCCAAGTTTAAATGTGTTTGTATTTGGGTCCGCAGGAGGATTACGTCCATAAAAGGATACTCCACCAGACCCTCCTCCGGTAGGACGTTTTGGTGATGAATAAGATACCTTGTACGCAGCATTTCCCTTTGTATTGTCAACCGTTATTCCATCGAAAGTGACAGATTCAACTGAAAGGTCAATACCATAAACTCCATCAAATGAAGATCCTAAAAAGTTCTCTGTTGTCGTCCTATTCCAATACATTAATAATTCTAAGCTTGAAAAAGCTGTCGCCCAATCCTTTTTAACCGCGTTTCCAACCATATCATAGATATAGTTGCTTTGTACGGGGATATAGTCACTATTCGTCACAGATCCAGCCTTTGAAGCAGTAAAATCTCCAGAATAATAGACACCTTTTTCGTTAAGATCAGTTGTTGGTGCAGTCATGAATATCTTCTCTGTATTAGCATTGGGTACATGTAAAGTTGACAAACTAGAAAGATTCAACCCCTCATTAAGGTTGTCAGTAAATGACGCTGTTCGATTTAAAGTTGCTGGAGCATAGGCACCTATCCCTGGTTTTGTCATTGATACACCAGGAGTTAAATTGCCACTCGTTGTGCTTCCACTGTATGATCCTGCAGAACTAAAGGAATAACTGATTGTGCCTTTAGGATAACAAACACCAACATAGGGATTAGAAAACTCAGCATGCTCGTCCAAAGGTTTTAAAGTTGTAACAACACCGATGTTGTAGGTATCTGATAATATTGTTGATGGATTTTTATCAAAAACTTTTGATGAATTTTGAATTTTCCCTTGTTGTAGTTGCACCATAATATTCGGTTTAGAAGAGACACTTGTTGCTGCAGGTCCTAGACTTGAAAAATCTGTTTCATCATAAGTCTCATCAATCATTATTGTTTCTATTGTTCCATCATCTTTTTTACGCTCTGCACTGAGGATTGTTACTTCTATTTGGGGCTCCAATTGTTGCCCATGAGGTGCCCCAAAAACATTGACAACAACAGGAATAAAGACTTGTCCCGTATTAGAAATAGAAGACTCTACAATCCCTTCCGAATAACCATGCCCAATGTCGTCATTTGTCATAGGAGTCCCATCCGGATGATAGGATTTCCCATTTGCAATTTCTGCATTTACCTGCGGAGTTGTCCCATCCGCCATCAGTGTAATCGCATCAGGTAATTTCGCTGTTACTCGATATTTAATATTCGTGTACGTTCTGTCCACATTCATATTTTGAACAGAAAAATCAAGCAGATAAGAAATTTGATCAAATGAACGAACGATATTATTCGACCCATCTTTATCGTGACCTGGATTATTGTCACTATCGAATGTAGCCGCACCATCAATTACTTTGACATTTGCTTTAGGAATTTGGACATCCCCTGTTTTCGTTGACCTTTTTGTCTCCTTAGAACTTCCTGACAGATTTTCTGATAACGCGACTACAGGTGTAATTAAGCTCTCATTTGGCTCGTAATTCTCTTTGTTCAACTGAGAAATTTTTTTATCCGTTTTTTCTGTCGGAACTACCATAATAGTCTTGCCATCTACTTCTTTGGTTTCAACATCTACCACAGGTTTCTTTTCATTAGTTTGTTCCTGCTTTGCCGTATCATTTGCTTGTAAAGGGCCACTACTAGATATCTTAAAAAAGATACCTAGTAGGAATATGACTGGAAGCAAGATCATGATTAGCCTCTTTAAAATTCTCTTTCTCTGCTTCATATTCTCGTCCTCTCTACAATAGTCCTGTTTTTAAGCTTGACGGCGTTTTTTATCAATTGCGATTGATGCAGTACCAATAGTGATTGCGCCGATGGCGATGATGACTAGTAACATGGTGCCAGTGCCACCGGTGAATGGTAGTTTGGTTTGTGATTTGTTTTCCACGTGAACTTTTGTATCATTTGGATCAAGTGTGACCGTTACTTTTGTCGGTGTCTTCAACAATTCAAAACCATCTGGTGATTCTGTTTCCACTAACCAGTAATCTTTTGAAATAAATGGATCGCCGTTACCTGGATCTGTTTTTGGCCAAGTCGCTTCTGAAGGAATATCTGCATCCTGTTTCGAATTATTCCCAGACTCTGTATACCAATCCAATTGCAAACCATCAAATTGCGCATGCCCATTCACATCGGTTGTATCTGTTAAGAAATACGCTGGTGAAGGTGGTGTTTGTGCAGGCTTTCCTGTTGGGTCTTTCGGATCCGCTTTTAAGCGGTATGAATTTCCATCCGTTGCCAAGAAGATTCCATCTTTGGCATTTTGTTCACTCGTTGCAATATAGAATACTGCCCCTGCTAACTTCTTGTCTTTATCTTCTTCTGTCTTGTCAATCGTGAAGCCACCATCGTAGTATTCTGGATTGTCTTCCGGGGTATCCGTAAATGGTTTTTGACCAGGAATTAAATAGCCATAGTCAAATTCATTCTCGATCGTACCGTTAAAATCGACATCTGTGTGAACATGGTAGATTGCTCGAATATCCGTATAGTTGCCTTCGATCTTTTTCATTCCCGCTTGCGTTAATTCAATCTTAACGTCTGTCGGTGTGTCATCCTTGACCTTCGTAATTGGCGCAGTGGTTTTTGCTGTACCATCAACGGTCACGGTATAATCAGTGCCTAAAACTAGTTTCGACCATGTTGCAGGTGTTCCTTTGTCTAGAACTTCTAGTTCAACATTGTCCAAATGCAATTCTTCGTTCAGTTCATCGTGAATGTAGAAATGATCCGCAAACAAATCATAAGGACTTGATGGTGATGCAGTAATCACTAAATCCGGTAGCGGATCGCCATTTGCGTCCACTCGATCCGTAATGGTCATATCTTTTGTAATTTCACTGTATAAACCAGTTGGAAGTTTGACTGTTGCTTCCCATTGGAAAGGCAGACCTGCTTTGATAGAGTAGCCTTTTTGCCCTTCTACCGTTTTGTCCCCTTTACTATCGGTCACGATATTTTTCGGGTACACATGAACGTCGTAAATCAATTCATTCTCAGAATCACGTTTGGTTTGTGGTAAGTAAGCAAAGAACGGTTGCATTGGTGTAGAGATTTTTTTGGTTTCTCCATTTTCATCCGTGTATGTGTATTCATTACTTGCATTTGGCACTTCACGAATCAAATAAATTCCATCGGCCGCTTTTCCATTGCCGACATTAAATGTCGTTGTACCAAAGCCAGCACCTGTCGTATGGTCGCCCGTCTTTTGTTTAATTGCTGTAAAGGTAGGGTCGATTGTATAATCTGTCCCTTCGACTTGCTTAGTTGGATCTTCTAACTTTTTATACACTCCAGGTGATGTTTCTACAGGAATGACACGGACAATTTCAAATTCCACGTCTCCCATCAATTTCTTCCCTGTTGTATCCGGTGTTTTCGATGGATCGATCTTTTCACCATCGCCGCGTTCACCTAATTCAGCCGAACTATTGATTTCATATTTCCAAAGGGTAATCGTACGATCAGAAGTATCATCTGAAACCGCATTTGTACTCACATAAGGTACATCCGGTGTTGCATAGGCGATGGACCCTAATCCAGCACCTGCCGATCCCAACATTGTCAGCACGCCTAACGTCATTGCCGCTTTACTTATCCATTTTCTCTTATTCTTCATAATAAACTCCTTTACTATTCTTTGTTTTTATTACCAAATTAAGTAAAATGGATATATGAGAAGTGGTTACCGCCAAATTTCTCATATATTCATTTTTCCAATACCTAGGAGAATTCGCCTTCTTCTTGGGTATTGGGAAATCATAAAAATTAGTATGTCTGTCCTTCGATAAACATACCTCCTTTCAAAACATGAATAAGTTCATCATTTTTTCTCTTACTATCACACGTTTTCAGTACAATTTAAGTATCATTTCTTCTTAGTCTTATAAAAAACTAGAAAAGTGCTGTAAACCTTTATGTAAAGAGGTTTTCAGCACTCTTTGACGAGAACTGACGGCGCAACTGATTCTTTTCTAGTGGTACGCTTGTTTTCTTAAAAAATAATCATAGTTATCTAGCAATAGTTACTAGAAAATAAATTACACTTTTTAGAAAGCGCTTTCTTGGTTTGTGTAAAAGGAACTCCTCCCAAAAAGTGATTTCTAATTTTTTGAAAACAGTTTCACTCTTATTCAGCTGATCATTCGGTCTAATTCCTTGATGACTCGGTAGCGTTGGTCCAACATCGCGTCAACATAAGTATCGAGAGTCATTTGGGTCGATGCATGACCTAATAACGCGCTAACTGAAGAAATGTCTTTTCTTGCTTCAAGGCAACGCGTTGCGAAAGTATGACGCAATTGATGGAAATGAACTTGTATTAGCCCCGCTTTCAAGCGAATTCGGTGAAAATGATAGGTCAACAGTCGCGGTTCACAAGGTTGTCCGTTGGTAGAAAAGACAAAGCTGCCTTTTGATTGTTTACGATGCTGAAGCAGCAGCCGTTTTAATGTTTTACCGATAGGGACCACCCGTACGGACGCTTCCGTCTTTGAATCCGCCAGAATCAACTGTGTTTTTTTCGTGGAATGAAGCGAGGGAATTCGTTGATACGTGTGTTGCACATACATCAAATTTGTCTCAAAATCAATATCTGCCCATTTTAGTGCAGCGATTTCTCCTATCCGCAGACCTGAATACAAGGCCAACAAAACAGGGATTCCTCGTCCTTTCTTTTCATTAGAAGCAATTTCCATGACTTTTTTTTGTTCGGTCAACGTCAAGGCTCGAACTTTCTTTTGCTTTGCTTTTGGCATTTTTAGTTCTAAAAACGGATTAGCATGGAGTTTGCCATTTTTCTTTGCTCGATTCAAACATTTATTTACGATGCGAAAGATGACCAGAACAGTCGATCTGGCAAGTTTCTTTTGAAGCTGATTTAATAATATTTTTCCCGTTTCAAAGGTGAGCTCGTTTAATGGAACTTCCTTGATAAATGGGAAGACATATTTTGTTAGCTTATAATAGTAGCTTGAAAGGGTCGAAGGCTTAACATCTTCTTGCACTTCCTTTAGCCACACGGAAGCCCATTCTCCAAAGGTTCCTGCAGAGACTCCTTGAATTCGTTGAAGCGATTGGTAACGAATCCGCAGAGGGTACAGTTTTTCTTTGACTTCAGTGTAACTTCTTCCATATACATACCCATATTTAATTCGTCCATTTAATTTTCGGCCTTTGGGATATCGTCCTTCCCAACGCCCATCTTTTCTTAGATAGATATTTTCACCTCTACGCATGTGTTGATTCCTCCTATTTTTGACGGCTTAACAGACGGTGTATATTTACGTGTTTTTTTCTAAATTATTAGTAAAAACGCCTTAAAATATATTCATATCTTAGTTTCCTATTATGCAACTGCTTAAAAATAATTATTTTAATGAAGTGTATTGCCTATTAATAATTAATAATATATAATTGCATTATGAATTGTTTTTGATATATCCCACAAATAAGTTAATATATTTCATTTAGTTCTTGCTATTTCTAGTTTTTTATAAGACTAAGTAATGTTTATGCACATTTATTTTTGCTTACCCAACGAGTATTTATTTTTATTTGCTAAAAAAATAAAGGCATCTATCCTATAAAAAAGGGAAAGATGCCTTTATATTATATGTCTAAATAAAATAAATACAGTTTTTTATAACGTTTTAATTATATTTTTTATTTATTTTTTAAAAAATTAAATTATTCGATTACTTTAACCAGTGTATGCCATCATTCTCGTTGAATGCTGACTTGATTCCTTCTTAACTTAGCAGCGCTTATTCAGCGGCGAAGTGGATTGCAAGAGGATAATCGTTTAAATCCACCAAATAGCCGTCCCTTACGAGTATAACAACAAGAACTTCCACCATTTTTAAAGAACCCATTCGACCATTACTCGTTACAACTCAATTCCCTTTTATCTTATCTTCTGGGTCTCAAGAAGCTTCGTTCCTCTAAATTTTCTACATGTATTCGCTATCTCCAATCCGATGAGCTACTCTCTATCCATTTAAAAAAACACACTTAAAATAATCATTCCCTATTATTATTATGCAGATTATTGAAGATGTATTTTTTGATTCATTTGCTTTAAAATAATAGTTGCCAATATTTGTGATCTGTTTCATTTGCTACTGTTCGGAGAGTGCTAGCGCTCTTTCGTTTTATACCACTGATAGCTTAATTATCACATTTTACAGGCAATTCACTAAATAAAGGATTGAGAATATGTTAAAAAAAATGAGTGGAATAGTCCTCCTCGCAATTATCTGTATGCTATTTTTAGCAGGATGCAATAACAAAAAAGAAACAACTAAAGAAACGAAATCCTCTGAATCAAGTGTCACCAAATTAACCAGCACAAGCAGCTCTAAAAATAACAGCAGTTCCAAAACTGTTGAAACGACCACTAGCTCAACAAGCTCCGTTAGCAGTGACTCGATTGAAGCCGCAGGAAGCACTAACCATATGGAAACATCTGTCAGCAGTTCCGAATCATCGGAAAGTCCGGCCGTTAATCAAGCAGCACCCTATGCAGTAGATGTTACTCAATTAAGCTATCCTGTGACCTTCAATCTTGGTGGTGGGAATGTTCCTCGCACGATCATTCTGGAAAACAATGGTGAAATGACTCTGGATTTTCCTGCAAGCAACCCCACTTATAATAATCAGTTCACTGCTCAAGCCGATACGATTCCTACCAAAGAAATTCGTATTTCTTCTCATGATGGCAGCGGCATTCGAACAGTTAAAGTGAATACCCAAATCACACTGACAAAACATCTTGTCGGCAACGGCATGCACGGTCAAAGCAATGTGATGTATTTGATCAATAATAGAAATGGCGGATTATCCCTTATTACCCCTAACTATGCAGGGAATGTAGGACCTGATCAGATGGATGTCATGCTGGAGGCAGTGCAGTAAATTTTAAAGCGAACAAAGAGCTGTGACAAGATACGTCACAGCTCTTTATTCTGAATTAACGGTGTAGCAGAAGTAGCTTCTTTAAGCAGCTCTTTCACAACCTCTAAATTTACCTGTTAAACGATATTCTCTCCTAAAATTATTTTAGGCATCGTGGTTAAGCAGCGGTTCCAACGTTTATAAAACTTTTCTAGAGCCGCTTTGGAGATTCGCGCATGGGTCGCTTCATCCTCTAACACCCAATATAAGACATAAGTTACCTTGCCGACATTCCTTGTAAGACGAATCGGAGGTTCTCCCGCTTTTACCGCATTGAAATCCTTTTGCCGATGCGTTCGTTTGATATAGTGGACAGCAATGACTCCTTCTTGCTTTAAATAAAATTCCGCGACCTCTTCCATCAACGCTTCAATTTCCTCCTGTTTAGTGACCTTGGCTTCATAGATACAGATTTCATTGAACATACACACGCCTCCTCGAATTCCCATTTTCTAAAGTATACCAGAAACAAACAAGTTGACGTTTTCACCCCCAAACGACTATCCTTTGCAAAAAGAAAAGAGGATAAAAATGGCCTATGTGATCTTTGGATTGGAACTTATCGCCATCATTCTCTGGCTGTTGTTTGGACAACATTCGTTGTTCGCAGCAATCATTGGGATTGTCGTGATTGTTCTTATTTCTCAGCTGCTGCATCAGGTGTTTCACGCAAGGTAAACCGAAACAGTGGATAAGTCTCCGCTGTTTTTTTGTGCTTCTGAAATCACTCTTCTGGCTTAAAATCCTTGATAAAAGCATTTTTGACTTATATTTAACAAAGAAAACTCCAGTTGATGGTTCTCAAAAAATCAAACGAACAAAATGTTTCGAAGCGGTTGTTTCTCTTGCTTGTTTCACAGATAATGAAACTAGGTGTTTGTTGAAGAAATGTCCGTCTCTTTTTTCCGCTGTAATGGTTAAAAAATAGCAGCTGAAAAATTCGTCCATTGGAGGAGTTATGAACAGAAATAAAATGAAAAAGGAGTGTGCCTATGTTTCATGTTGTCTTGATTCTGCTTCCCCTCATTCTATGTGCCATTATTCTGCCGATTCTTTTGTTCGGATTGTCGTCGATCCTAATCAGTATTTTTGGGGGAACTGCCTCGGCGATCCTGATCAAAAATAAAAAGGCACGATCGTTGCTCTTTATCGGCTTTACGATCCTGTCTCTTCTCGGTTGTTTATGTCTATTTCCTTTTGTAGCAATCTATACGCCCCTGCCATTTAACTATTATCCATTCGTTTGCAACGTGCTGATTGCGCTGATGGGCCTCTTTTCTATTCTGGGTATTGTCAATACCCTTTCGATCCAGAATCGAATCACGAAACGAGTAATCATTGTCCTGTTTAGTTGCGTTGCTGTCATTGTTGGGGTCGTCTTTTTACTCCAGATTCTCTAAAAAAGGATTTGAGAAGGTCAGACACTTTCTCAAATCCTTTTTTATTTTTAACTTAAATCATATAGCTCATGGTATTTTTGGTAGTTCACCATTCCCAGTGTCGTGGTGAAGAGCCGTGATTTAGCTTCTAGTTCGACCCGAAGTTTTTCAAACTCCTTGCCCGTATGCTTCTTTGGTTCGTTTTCTTTTTTTCTTGGATCAAATAGCTCCTTCATCGTAAATTTCCTCCTTTTTCATAATGCTAAGAGGCGGACAATTGTTCTGCTAATTTTCCGAAAAAACAGGGACTTCCACTGCTGGCAATGTCTTCGTCATCCATAAAAAGTCAATCTCGTGTTTTCTGAATGAAAACAACATCCGATGGTAATCGCGTTTCATGTAAAACAGTTGAGCCGTTTTACGTCCTGTCAAAATGATGCGCAAATGCCCTTGCTCTTGGGCGAATTCCTCTACGCTATTCATTAGTTGATCCCCAATGTGCTGTCCCTGATATTCTGGCGCTACCGCTACTTGACGGATACGCGCGATACCAAAGGGATACAGCTGGATCGCAGCTGTTCCGATCACTTCGTCGTTTTCAAGTGCAACAAAAACATATAAGTTTTTTTCTTTCTCCCAGTCGAATTTTCCACCTAAAACTTGCTTGCGTAATTTCACTGCATTCATGTGTTCCTTACTAAACAATTCAGCCATTTCAATTTTCATCATCAACGACCTCCTTTTTCATATTACTGTATTAATTTTTCCTAGGAAAAATTAGGTTGATTTTCAAGCCGTATATCATTCCACTAGTTGTTCTTTTGTTATGTGTACCTTCTCTTTTTATTCGATTACTCACCGTATAAACTGGAAAAAGTGGAACTGACATCCTTTTTCATATTACTGTATTAATTTTCAAGCCGTGTATTTTACCAATTTTCCCAATCGCTATTATTGGGCTGATCGTGCGGGTCTTTTCTTCGAGGAGCTTCTTTTGGCCCTCGAGGATGTTCTGGACCAAATGGCCCAGGGCCAAAGCCGTCTCTGCCGAATTGGTTACGCATTTGTTCTCGCCACGCCCGTTTCATTTGGCGGCGTTCGGCTTGTGACATCCGTCCGAGCTCTTTCATGTGCGGCTCAAACTGAAGTTTCATGGCTTTTAGCGCTTCGATCGCTTCAAATGGATCGTTTGGAAATTCAGGTCGACCACCGAAATCTTCGCTCCAGCCATCAATCACCTTATTCAATAATTGATCCAAGGTATGCAGTTCTTCGTCCGTTAAGCCGGCGAAGAATTCTTCTGAGCGTTCTTGCGGTTTGTTCAGGTCCGCCTTTTCGCGACCGATTTCCGTGATGTAGATGCGCTTGATTCGTTTGTCCTGTTCATCTTCCCGACGTTCGATCTCCCCGCGATTTTCCAATTTATTCAAAATCTCAGTAACTGAACTGGGGCGCATGTCCAAAATCTCTGCTAATACCCCAGAAGTTACACCATCCTCTTCTGCTAAAATATCCAAGACCAACTGCTGAGTTGGGGCACTTTTCTGGCAATTGCCGACATCCATCAACCGGCGACTGGCACTCCCTACATAGGACAGACGCTTCAATAATTCTTTCGTATACTCGCTCATCGTCACTCATCCTCTCTTTGTTTCGGTACCTATATTTTAGGTACCTAACCTTTTATTTGACCTTAGTATACTTCGGTACCTAATCATTGTCAATGAATAAAATAGAAAAACTTTTACTTTTTTTGATGATTTTTCCGCAAAAAAGTTTTAAAAGCCTCTTATAGCAAGGTTTAACGCGTCTCCCTTTTTGACTTAAATGCTCTAAAAGCAGGTAAAAGGTGTCCTGTGTAATAAAATTAGCTAAGCTTAGAAGGTCTTTTCATGGCAGTGATCGGAAAATAGTTTAGCTGCCCCAAAATCATTACAGTTTAAAAAATCACTTGTTTTCACGATGAACTAAAGTGTATAGTGATAAAACATTTTATTTTTTGGGGTGTAGAAAATGGTAAATAACCGTTACGAACAATTAAAAAAAGCTGAGCTGGGAGCGTTGATCAGTATTGTCGCTTATATCCTAGTCTCCGCCATGAAACTGATAGTAGGCAATTTAGCCAACTCTGAAGCCTTACGAGCCGATGGTTTGAATAATTTCACAGACATCCTTGCCTCGATCGCTGTTCTGATCGGCTTGCGAATCGCACAAAAGCCCGCGGATGAAGAGCACCGCTATGGACACTGGAAGGCAGAAAATGTTGCTAGTCTTGTGACTTCTTTTATTATGTTGTTAGTGGGCTTGCAGGTGCTTTACAGCTCGATTCTCTCCGTGGTCCATAAAAATACGGAAGCGCCAGATATGACAGCTGCGATCATCGGAATTCTTTCAGCTATTATTATGTATGGGGTCTATTTCTTCAATAAACGCCTCTCCGAAGAAGTTAAAAGTCCTGGATTACTGGCCGCTGCTAAGGACAATCGGAGTGACGCATGGACCAGTATCGGTACGGCCATCGCGGTTTTTGCGGCTTCCTTTAACTTAGGCTGGCTTGATAGTACGGCCGCGATCGTGGTGGCATTGTTGATTTTGAAAACTGCCATTGATATTTTTAAAGAAAGTGTTTTTTCACTCTCTGATGGCTTTGATCAGACACAGTTGGATCAATACAATGAAGCGATCAGCCAAATCAAACAGGTTCAAGCCGTTAAAAGTATCAAAGGGCGGAGCTACGGTGCCAATATTTATCTCGATATCACCGTCACGATGAAACCTGAGTTGACTGTCAAAGAAAGCCACGATGTAGCCGATCAGATCGAGGAGCTGTTACAAAAAGAATTTCATGTCTTCGAAACTGATGTCCATGTCGAACCCAGTAAATAAGCAGACTCTCCTTCTATTGAACCGTTTACGTTGCGGATCAATAAAAACGAGCGCCTGTTTTTTTCTCTCTCTCCTTTATCAAATTACCCTTAAAGCACGCTAAAATTCCAACAGGTAACTCGAATTGATTGCACTAACTTTGTTTTTATGGTTTAATTTCTTAAACCATTGAACCATAGAGGGATGCTTCCGTGGATCGACCACTCGATTAAAACGTATAAAAAGAGAAAAATAATCGATGAGAGGGATTGTTATGAAAAAAGTATTGATTGTTGAAACAAATGTTCAAAAGTACGCCGGAACAGACAAACCGACAGGCCTTTGGCTGGGAGAAAGCGTTGAATTTATTGATGAGCTGGCTAAACAAAAGATTGAGGTTGATTTTGTCAGTCCTCAAGGTGGCTTCGTCCCTTTAGACCCTAGAAGCATGAAGTATACAAATGCGGCCATTATGAAGGTTTATTTGGACAAAAATTTCATCCATGAAGGCTTAGTAAACACGAAAAAACCAAACGAGATCAATCCGAAGAATTACAATGCCATTTATTACACTGGAGGACATGGTGTAATGTGGGATTTTCCTGATAATAAAGAACTGCAAGAAATTGCATCTGTTATTTATGAAAATAATGGGTATCTCTTATCTGTTTGTCATGGGATCGCCGGGTTATTTAATATCAAAGATAAAGAGGGCAAGTTTTTGATTTCTGGGAAAAAGATTACAGGATTTACTCAATCCGAAGAACGATTGGCCGGAAAAACACATGTGGTACCCTTCTTCAATCAAGAGGAAGCAGAAAAACGAAACGCCCTCTTTCAAAAAAAGCGATTCTATAAAGAATTTGCGGTTAAAGATGGTCGGATCATCACGGGACAAAATCCGTTTTCGGTACGTGCAGTTGCAAAATTATATCTAGAGGAGTTAGAAACATGCAAACAATCTTAGGCAGTAATGGCCAAATCGGCTATGAATTAGCGAAAGAATTATACACCAATTACACAAAGGAGCTTCGATTAGTCAGCCGGAATCCTAAAAAAATCAACCCAACAGATCAATTAGTTCCGGCAGATTTGATGGACTACGCTCAAGCCAAACACGCGATTGAAGGCAGCGAGATTGTTTATTTTACCGTTGGGTTGCCCAAGGACTCTGAACTGTGGGAAACAAACTTTATGCAAATCACGAAAAATGTCCTAAAGGCCTGTGAGGAATCTCAAAGCAAACTTGTCTTCTTTGACAATACCTATATGTATCCAAAAGACAGTACCCCGCAGATAGAAGGGCTGGCATTTTCTCCAAAAGGCAGAAAAGCAGTCGTTCGTTCTGACATGGCGAATCTTGTGCTGAAAGAAATGGCCCAGAATCGCTTAGAAGCCGTCATTTGTCGAGCGCCAGAATTCTACGGTCCAGAAAAAACGCAAAGCATCACCAATACGCTATTTCTAAATGCCATTAAGGCGAATAAACCCGCGAAGATTCCTGTGAACAATCATACGCTGCGAACATTGATCTGGACCCCTGATGCTAGTCGCGCAATGGCGTTGATCGGAAACACGCCCAGCGCCTTCGGTCAGACCTGGCACTTGCCTTGTGACGAACCCCATACGTATCTGGATATGATTGCTATTGCTGAGGAACTTCTAAACAGACCGATCAAGTATAAAACGATTCCTCTCTGGCAATTTAAATTAGTCAAGCCTTTCAGTAAAGAGGTACGTGAATTAGATGAATTACTGCCTAGATATGCCGTCGATAATCTTTTTATCTCTGATAAATTCAAAAAGGCCTTTCCAGATTTCACCATCACCACGCTTGAAGAAGGGCTCTCCCAAATACTCAATGAAGCGAACTCAAAATGATGACAAAAACGGGATTAGAGAAGCAGTGCACACCTTCTTTGATCCCCTTTCTTCTAAAGCAGCGCTGAGATCTCAGGATACTCAGGCTGCTTTTTAGTTTTTCCTAGAGCACCCTTGATCATTCACCTCCTTCCGTTGCTTACGCCAAAGAATCCCCCAATCAAAACGATGATCCCAACAGCTTTCTAGTCAAAAGACGTCAAAAGTATACAGTGTTCCGAACATTCGGTATACTAATTGTTGAAGGTTGTTTTTAAAACAAAGACTTTTTCTAATGAAAAGTCGATCATTCAATCGAAAAGGAGCATTGGTCCATGGAAAAAGAAAAACCCTCAAAAATTATCCAATTTTTTGGCGGGAAAACCTCGTACTATATCATTGGTTTGATTATTTTAAGTGCTTTAGCTATCTATTTATTGAATACTGTTTCATTCATTTTCAGACCGTTAGTAGTAATTATTACCACGGTACTGCCGCCGATGGTCTTTGCCTTGCTGCTATATTATTTACTGAATCCAGTGGTCAATTTCTTAAGTAAAAAAGGCTTGTCACGAACCATTGGCATCATCCTCACTTATGTCGTGATTCTCGGTGTACTGTTTTTCGGTGGTGCACGGCTAGTGCCAGTCATCCAAGACCAAGCGCAGGATTTGATTAAACAGTTTCCCTCTTACGTCGACGATTTTCAGAAATCGATCCGGAATATTTTGGATGCGACACCATTTGCGACATCCTCTGACCAGGCGTTGGATTCATTGGACAAGCTGGCAAAAGAAGCGCTCACCTATCTAGGGAAAAATTGGCAGGACGGTGCCAAAGGCTTAGGAACGATCTTTTCTGCCGTCTCCAGTACCGCCATTACCTTGTTTACCGGACCGATCATCGCCTTCTTTTTGCTGCAAAGTCCGCATAAATTGTACAATGCCGTGATCGAACTGATCCCACCGCGGTTCAGAAAGGACTCCAGTGCCTTAATCAGAATCGCAAATCAACAATTAGGCGCCTTTCTAAAAGGACAAGTCATCGCCTCCTTGTTACTAGGATTGATTTATTGGGTCGTCTTCCTGCTGCTGGGGCTGGAATTTGCAACCGTCATCGCTCTGGCTGCTGGAATCTTGAGTATCATCCCCTACATTGGGTCATTTCTGGCCTTCTTACCAGGGATGTTCATCGCTTTTCAGGATTCAAACTTGATGGTGGTAAAATTTGTGATTGCCTGGTTTGTCGTCCAGCTGCTTCATGGAGATTTAGTCGTACCACGGGTCATGGGAGACAAATTGAAGATACATCCAATCACGATCTTGGTTGTATTATTGGTCATGGGCGATCTGTTAGGATTGGTCGGTGTGATCTTTGGAATCCCGATCTACTCCATGATCAAACTGTTCGTCGTCTTCACCTTCCGCAAATTCAAACAGCGCTATAATAAGTACTTCGCTGACGAAGGTGCCTATCGCAACACTGGCTTTTCTGAAGATGATTATCTATAAAAAAAATGAGTTGTCTCCGCCATTTGGAGACAACTCATTTTTGTTTAGTTTTTTATAAGTAGATTGAAAAGAACATCAGCATCGCGCCCAGCATCACAAACAAATGCCAGACAACATGCATGTATCGGCGATTTTTCATGCTGTAAAAGACCGATCCGACAGAATAGGCGACGCCGCCGCCAACTAATAATAGCAGGCCCTTCAGACCAACACTTTGGTAAAGGCTTGGTAAAGCAATCACGACTGCCCAGCCCATTACATTGTAAATGATCGTGGATAATTTCGAGACCGATTTCACTTTGCTTAAGGTCAGGCTCTTGTAGACAATCCCGACGATTGCCGCCAGCCAGATAATACTCAACAAAACAATCCCGATTGTTCCTTTAATATAGAGTAAACAGTATGGCGTATAGGTCCCGGCGATCAACAGATAGATCGAGCAATGATCAAAAACCTGAAAGACCTTCTTTGCCTTGGTAAAAATCAAACTATGATACAGCGTCGATGCTAAAAACAGCAACAGTAGCGAGACGCCATAGATAATAAATGATACATAATGCAGTCCACTATCGGCCTTCTTCAGCAGAAAAACAAACCCAATAATACTCAACACCACACCCACACCATGCGTAATCGCATTCAACACTTCATTCGTGATCAGATATTTCCGACTAAATTGTGTATTCATTTATTTGTCACCTCAGATAATTTATTAAAGACACTATATCATAGTTAACGAAATAATTCAATCTAGTTTCAAAAACTAGATAAAGTCAATTATCCTAAAACGATGCCTTCTTTAACTAATTTATAGCCAAAAACCAGCTCATCTCCCGCGTAAATCTCTGATTCTTTGGCGGTATTCAGCACCTTGATCAATTCATTCAGCGTTAACCGCTGATTTTGCTGCTTCTGTAAAATAATCTTAGCGTCTTCTGTTTTGATCGTTAACTGATTCGTCTGTTTGCCGCCATCATTTACAAAAACATAGGTATAGGAAGACAGCTTTTTCAGCTCACCTGTCGCATCCACCTGGATCGCGGTCAATAAATCCTTTGCCTTCAACGCGCTCACCTCCGACCCTATTATAGCAAAAAGAAAACGGTGAATCGGGGAAAAACGCTCCCTGATTCACCGTCCTATCGCTAACTGCGATCCAAGCTTTTAGCAATCGTATTTCCTAATGTCTGAACGATCTGGACCAGCACAATCAATAAGATAATCGTTGTGTACATTACCGCTGGCTCATTTCGTAAGAAACCGTATTGATAAGCAATGCTGCCTAATCCTCCTGCTCCGACTAGACCCGCCATCGCCGTCGCTCCGATCAAACCAATCATAGCGATTGTCAATCCGCGAATAATTCCACCCCGTGCCTCTCTCAACAACACACTGCGAATAATATGAAAATGGCTAATCCCCATCGCCTGGTACGCTTCGATTACACCGCCATCGACCTCTAAAAGTGACGTTTCCACTAAACGAGCCAAATACGGCGCCGTATAGATAATCAGCGGCAGCAATACCCCCTGAACGCCAATCGTGGTCCCCATAATTAATTTTGTCAGGGGTAAAATCAAGAATAATAGAATAATAAATGGCAATGAACGCAGCACATTAATGACACTATTCAAGATCGAATAAAGGGGTAAATTGCTGTTCAATCCCCCTGGTCGAGCAATGACAAGCAGCACACCAAGTGGTATCCCGATCACAATCGACAGAGCCAATGCGACACACACCATCACAAGGGTTTGACCCAATCCTTCGATTACGACATTGCCCCATTGATTCCAAAATTCACTCATTAGACTACCCCCTCCACAATGATTCCTTGACTTTGAATGTATGCCTTCGCCGCTTGGAAATCGGCATCGGTTCCGCCATCAAACTGAACAAGCAGCTGTCCATGGCGTTTCTCCTTCAAATACCCGATATGCCCGCTGAGAATATTGGGACTCAATGGAAAATCCTTTGCTACCTTTGCCAAGATCGGTTCTGTCGCTTCCTCACCAATAAATTGCAGCTGGACCAGCCGTCCACTGCCCTTATAAGCCGCTAGGACCTCCTCGGGGACGTTATAGCCATCATTTGCACCAATGAATCGTTTGGTGGTCTCTTCTTCAGGACGGGTAAATAAATCGATCACAGGGCCTACCTCTACGACCTTGCCCTCCTCCATCACCGCGACACGATCACAGATACGCTGTACCACATCAATCTCATGAGTAATCAGAAAGATCGTGATCCCCAGTTCTTGATTAATTTTAGTTAATAACGTCAAAATTGATTCCGTCGTCTCAGGATCCAATGCGCTGGTCGCTTCATCAGATAGTAATATTTCCGGCTCATGGGCCAAGGCTCGAGCAATCGCTACCCGCTGCCGTTGACCACCGGATAATTGGGCAGGATAATTGTCCTTTCTATCCGTTAAGCCTACCAAGTCCAAATACTTGTCTACACGCTCGGCGATCACTTCTTTAGCCACCCCCTCCAGCTTCAAGGGCTTAGCAATATTCTCATAAACAGTTGCTGTTGACAGCAAATTATATCCTTGAAAAATCATTCCAATTTTACGTCTAGTTAACAATAATTCTTTTTTGTTCAGCTCACCCAAATCCTGATCATTGATCAAAATTTTTCCTGTTGTTGGCGGCTCTAAAAAATTAATCATCCGAATCAGAGTTGATTTTCCCGCGCCAGAATACCCCACCACACCGAAAATCTCGCCCTGTTGGATGGTTAAGCTGACCTCTTTCACCGCCTCGATCCGGCGTTTCTTTTGCTGATAAATCTTTGATACATTTCTAAGTTCGATCATGTGCGGCTTCCTTTCTCATTGGTATCACGAACACACTTAAAAGGCGGGGACTACAGAGCCTTTAAATTTTTCCTCAATGAATTTCTTCGTTTCGTCTGATTGGTAATATTTTTTGATCTCTTTAACGATCTTGTCGTCTTTGTTTTCTGTACGAACCGCAAAAACGTTGTAATTAGGGTTATCCTTTAATGGTTCGTGGTAGATCGAATCATCATTGATCGTCAGCCCCGCACCAAAGGCAAAATTCGTATTAATTGCCGCTGCCGCTAGCTCACCTAGCTGAGACGGAATCTGAGAAGCCTCTAGCTCAACAATCTCGATATCCTTCGGGTTTTCCGCAATATCATTCTTTGTCGCCTTAATTTCGACACCCTCTTTTAGCTTCAAGACACCTGCATCCTCCAGCAGCTTCAACGCTCGATACTCATTGGTTGGGTCATTTGGTACACCAACCTTGTCTCCCTTTTGAAGTTTACCTAAATCAGAAACTTTTTTAGAGTAAACCCCTAATGGGAAAGCGACTGTTTTAAAGGCCGATTCGATTTTATAGTCCTTATCCTTCACCTGCTGTTCAAGAAACGAAATCGTTTGATAGCTATTGCCATCTAGATCTCCATCGCTTAAGGCAGTATTAGGCGTATTGTAATCATCAAAACTCTTTACCTTGATGTCAATGCCGTCCTTTTTCGCCTGCTTTGCTACCTCTTCTAAAATTTCCTGATGGGGACCGGATGTGACACCAATCGTTACCTTTTTCTCATCCAAGGGTTGTGCCTCGCTTTTTGTTCCACAGCCTGCCAACACCCCGCTTACTGCTAATGCCGCGACACTTAATAAAATTCCTCTACCTAATTTTTTCATCATCATTTCCTCCTAATTTTTGTTCATTTTGCCAAAGAAAAAAGCCCGCCCTCTTCCACACCATCTGTGTTGGAAAAGGACGAGCTAACTCGCGATACCACCTTCATTTGCAACAGCCTCACAGCTATTGCCTCTACAAGTACGATCATACTTGAGCGTTGTTAACGAGCGCTGCCCCGTCATTGCCTACGTATCGGCAATGCCATTCAGAGACCATTTTCTAAATTCTTCCACATATCCGCTCTCACCTACTCGGACTCTCTTTGATGCTTCGTCATTTATACTTTTCTCTTCATCACGTTTCTTTGTTTAGCAAATTGTTAAATCGTATGTTACACGTCTAAATAAAAGCTGTCAACACTTTTTATCATCAAAAACACAGTTGACTTTAATTTTAACAAAGCATAAACTAGTTGAAATCTCACTTAATAAACAGACGCCACCTTTTATTCAGTGATTAATCTGTTGTTTAACATGGACAAGTGTTCGAACAGATACTTGTTCCTTAATTATAAAAAGGAGTTGACATGAATGGACATCACCACTGAGGTACGCCCCGGAGCCAATCGTTATGCCTGCGGCGAGAATATTTTACAAAATTTACCAAGCTATTTAGCCGGTTTTAAGAAAATTTCCGTTATTACAGGAGAAAAATCCTCTGAAGCATTCAAAAAATACTATCGCAAAGAATTGCATTATCCAACCTATCGGTATGATGGCAGTTCAAGTCATGAAAATGCCGTAGAATTAGCCACTCAGATCGAATATGCGGAGCTGATTCTGGCTATCGGCGGCGGCCGTGTCATCGATACAGCAAAGATGGTCGCTGAAGAGCTGAATGCCGAGTTGATGGTGATTCCAACGTTGATCTCTAATTGTGCACCCTTCACCCCGATTGTTGCTGTCTATCACCCAAATCGGACATTTAAAGCAATGGGCTTCATGAAGCGTGCCCCTTTTTTAACCTTAGTAGATCCAAACTTTCTATTAGCGACACCTAGAGAGTACTTTGTTGCCGGCATTGGGGATACCTTAGCGAAATGGTACGAGATTGAAGGCATCACGCGCAATCTATCAGACGAAAAAAAATCAGCCTATGTTCGCCTAGGAATTGCTAGTGCGAAAGCCATTCAAGAGCTGCTGTTAGCGGATGCCATCCCTGCTATTGAGGACCTGGAAAACAATCAAGCAAGTCCTGCCTTTAGTCGTGTGACGGATACAATCATTGGTCTAGCGGGAGAAACTGGCGGATTTGCTGCTTCCTATGGTCGTTCAGGAGGCGCGCATGCCATACATGACGGTCTTTCTTATTTAGAAGCGACACACAATCAACTTCATGGAAAAAAAGTTGCCTATGGAATCCTCGTTCAATTGGCGCACACCAAAGACTTGGACGAAATTGAAAAGCTTAGACCCTTTTACAAAAAAACAGGACTGCCTTTAAAGTTGAAAGAACTAGATGTGCTTGATACATCAAAAGCTGCCTTAACACCTGTCATCAATCATGCCGCTTCACCAAATGAAACCTTTAATATGGTTGATCCTACGATTACTGCCGATCAAATCTATCGCGCAATTCAAACAGTCGAGTTTTTATAAAGTTTACTTTAAACCCATTGAGGTATACCTCAATGGGTCTTTTTAATTTAGGTTTACCCTTTATACTCAGATATAATGTTAACCTCAATTAAATCCTATATTACCTATAATTAATTGAGTAAACCTTAAATAACACCTATATAAAAGTATTTTATTTAGAGTTTACTTTTAAAACAAAATATTCCTTACACCAAAAAAAGTAGACCTCAATTCCAAAGATTGAAGTTTACTTTTTAATATTACAGTTAACTTTAAATATTCCAAGATTCTTTATATAAAGAAGTTTACCTTAATTTATTTAATAAAGTAAACTCTAAATATCAAAGATAAACCACTTTTTCATTGATAATTTGTTTAACTGTTTGCCTTTAACTTAAAAAAGAGCCTTTAAAAAGTTTACCGTAATATCCGAAAATGAAGTAAACCCTAATAAACAATTAGGTTTACTTCAAAAAACCAAAGGTTTACCGTATTAATAATTTATACAGTAAACTTCAAATCTTTGATATACAGTTTACTTTTTATTATAGGTAAACCGCAATAGTATCTATTTAAGTAAACTTTTTATTTAGTATAAAGGTTTACCCATATTTATAGCTAAAATACGGTTTACTTTATAGATATCTTTTTATTGGAGTTTACTTTAATAGAAAGAAGTAAACTTTTTACATTAGTTAAGAAGTTTACCTTAATTTGTTAGGTTTACTTTAAATAGAATAAGTGATACTATAAAGTAGACTTTTTTAATTATTCAAGTTTACTTAGTTCTATTTATAGTAAACTTTTTCTAGACTTAAATACTGTTTTAAAGCTATTATTGATCAATAAAGGTTTACTTAATTCTGTTTAAAGTAAACTTTTATAAATTTTAACGTCAACCTTATATAAAAATAGAGATTTACTTTAATTAATATAAAGTAAACTCTTTTTATCTGATTAAGGTTAACTCTTATAATCAAAATAGAGTAAACTTTATTGATAATCATTTTTATAGTTTACCTTATTATTGAGAATTGTAGTAAACCTTATTGATATTTCTATACCTTTATAGTAAACTTTAAATTGAGAAATTACGATTGGAGAATTTGTATGCCAAAAAAAGCAGAGACATATGTAGTAGGAAATTTTAAAGGGGGCGTTGGCAAATCGACGACCGTTCAAATGCTTTCGTTCGAGAGTGCTTTTAGAAAAGATCGTAAAACCTTGGTTATCGATTTAGACCCTCAGGGTAACACGAGTGATGTATTGTCACTAACTGCAGAAAATTTTGGTAATGATACATTACCTGATGAATTCGATTCTACGATTTGGGAGGCCGTTCGTTCCGGAGACATTCAGTCATCCATTTATCAAATCATTCCAAACTTAGATCTGATTCCAGCAAATATTTCATTTTCTGATTTTCCAGATTATATGATTGAAAAATACCCAGGCGACAAATTGTCTCAATTTAAATACATGGAGGAATTAATCGAACCACTGAAAAGCATTTACGATGTCATCTATATTGATGTTCCTCCAACGATTAGTACTTATTCAAATGCTGCCATGTATGTAGCAGAGTATGTCATTGTCATCTTACAAACACAGGTGAAATCACTAAAAGGGGCCCAAAACTACATTGATTACATGAATTTCTTCATTGAACAATACGAAACAGACCTTGAAGTTGTTGGGATCGTTCCCTTTATGATGCAAAAACGCGATTCTGTGGACCAAGAAATCTATACCGCAGCAAGAGAAATCTATGGTGCCCATCTTTTAGATACCGTCGTGCTAAATCAAAGCCGTTTAAAACGTTACGATGGGTCCGGAATTACCTATGAAATCAACAAAAATGGTAAAGTTGAACAATGGGACAAGCGCGCACACGAAGTTTTCGTCAATATTTTGGACGAAATTGATGAACATCGCCTCATATTAAGCGGTGAAGAGTAGGGGAGACGTTAAATGGCGAAAAAAATGAAGTTAGATTCGCTTTTAACGGCGAATAAGAAAAACAAGGGCATTGAAAAAATGTCTGAGTATTCCAATCAAGACAAAGAGGAGAAGAAGCCCAGTTCCCAAGACCTCTTAGCAAAACGAACCTTAAGTCCAGAAACAGATTTTCGTCGTCCTTCATTTCATGAAGACTCTAGACCCTTGAATGAGAGAGCTCAAATTCAAGAACGACCTTCTCAGCCGCAAGAAACTGAGGCAGGGAAGAGGGGGCGGAAGCGACAATACTATGATCCACGCTTGAAAGCACTGGAAATGCAAAAAATCTCTGCTCGGACTAAGATTCGTATGCAGAATTTGATCAATGCAAAGTTTGATGGGTATACTCCGGATAAAATGATCGACTTCTTATATGACTATTATCTTGAAAAGGGACTGTCAAGAGACGATCGAAGTTTCTTAAATCAGCTTGAAGAAGCCTCTATGGAGGAGTATAAAGAGAAGCCGAAGTACCAAAAATTATTCAAAGAATTAGAAAACGATGAGAAATAAACATAAAAAAAGTAAACCGTAATGCAGGATATCATCTGCATTACGGTTTACTTTTTTTAAAGTTAGTCGATATTTAAGTTTACCTTTATTATTGTTTATTATTTTTAAAAGTTTACCTTTATAGCAAAAAGGGCTTTCCCTTTACAGACTGTGGATAACTATTGAAGCCCTTATCCACATTACTTTTTATCCACATTCTAAGTGAAGCAGGGAATACTTATTACTTTATTTAGAGTTTACCAAAAATACTTTTACAACCTTTAATAAAGTAAACCAAAATTGTTTTTATCTCTGTATTATAGTAAACTTCAATTTGTTTTATAAATATGATAAAAGTTTACCCTAAAAAAAGATGTTAGGGAATCGCTTTACAACAGGCTTTCAATCCATTATTCTATACATGTAGAAAAAAGCGAAAAAAAGAGTTTAAAGATTTGGCGATCTTTAAACTCAAAGGTTTGAGCTAATTTTGGCGAATTAGCCTGTCACATTTAGATAAACATTTAAGGGTTAGAAAAATTGGCGTTTGCCTAACCTTCTATTAAGTATACCATATTTTGGTAACTTTCTCAATCATATATCTAGTGACAGTAAGCATTCCTTTAAACTTTCGTAACTAACTTTGAGAGTGAACAAGGAGGTTTTTTGTCGTGTCCACAAATTTAGAGAACATCATGACTGCAACAAACTTACCCAACGGAAATTATCTTCCAATTGATTTGAACTTAATTAATAATCCACAATATAAAAAGCTATCTATTGAGGCTATGATGCTTCATGCTTTATACACCATGCGTATGACCTGCAGCATTTACAATTCCCAAAAGGACGGCAGCTGGCTGGATGAATCCGGACTTCCGTACATTTATTTTTCAAACGAAGAAGCCGCAACCTTATTGCGTGTGTCTGAACGGAAAGTAACTAATTTAAAAAATGCATTGATTGATGCTGGCTTGATCCAGGTTCTTCGTCATGGCTTAAAAAATTATCGAATCTATGTTTCAAATCCTCAGGCTCCAGAAAAGGGAGTCGTTGTACAATTGTCCTTCAAAAATTATACAAGTACAAAAACTGTCGTGCCTGTGGAAAAACCAGCAGCAGAAAAAATACCGGAGTTATCCACTGTGGATAGAGAAGCAGAATCTGCGTCTACGAGCTCGCAAAATTTGCTTACAAGTACACAAAAACGCTTAGCAAAACAAACCACAAATGCAACAAGAGTAACCAGCCAGCAGCCTGAAAAATCGCAAGATCAAAGCCTGATCGAAGGCTTAAGTGCTCGCTATGCCCACTTATTACCGCAGCAAGCGTTTCAGCGGTTTCTACCTTTTTGCAATGGGGACTACCAAAAAGCACGTTGGTTTGTGGACACGATTTTTAAAGCAAAGTATGCCAGCACTCAGCAATACATTCAGGCGGGCTTACCAGCAGAAGCCGAAGTTCTGACCTTTGAACACAACGACTATTTTAAAGCCGATATTGGAGATGCTATCGCTAAAGCCATTGAACAAATGTATCGTTTTAAAACAGTGAAAAATCCAGAAGGTTTTTTCTTCGCCTTCATGAAGGGTTTTTTCACTGAAAAAACGCGCCAGTATTTAGTGGATCATTATGAATTGACGGACGACTTGAAACAAACGCTTTCATGTGTTCAATTAATTATTCAACAAAAAAATGTGCGCCAAAAGCTTGAAAAATCGGAAAAAGTCATTAAAAAGGTCTCCTAAGAACGAAAACCTTTGATATAATATAGCGGAGTCTATCAGTATAGAAAGGTTAATTTTATGAATAAGTTTAAACTAGCACTTTTTGGCTATAGTGGGCTTTTGGGCTTGGCTGTAGGAGTCATTATAGCTTTATTTATGGGGCTGGCAGAAATAGGGCATCACCTTATTTGGCAAACGTTGCCTAAAGCATTGGGTGATCCGCGTTTTTACCCCTTGATCGTCTGTACGATTGGTGGGGTGGCCATCGGTTTTTTTGTAAAAGCTTTTGGGCGCTATCCCCGAACGTTACAAGAATCTTTTGATGAATTTCGAGAGACGCAACGAGTAGATTATCATGATGGAAAGTTGATCCGGAACTTATTAGGAGCTTTGCTCGTCTTATTGTTTGGCGCAAGCTTAGGTCCTGAAGCGGCTTTGGTGGCAATTATTGGGGGTCTAGTGACCTATGTTGCGGATCGAAGAAAGATTCCAGATGAACAGCGTGCGGACATGGTCGAGTTTAGCGTCGGCACCTCGCTGGGAGTCATCTTTATGACTCCGTTGTTTGGGGTAGGGCGATCGGTGGAACGTGATGATTGGCAAGTTGTAACTGAAAGTAAACTAAAAAAATACGTTCTGTATATTTTTACTACTTTTACAGGTTTCATTGGTTATCTGTTAGCGTATAGTCTCTTTCCAAATCAGGAACAAGTTTTTGCAATTCGCAGAATGGAGAGCAGTTTTACCTGGCAAGGCCTACTGCTAGTCCTTCCAATGATCATTTTAGGTGCACTTTTTGGGAAATTATTTTTAATTTTACAGGAAAAAGGCGATAAGCTGAATCAACGAATTCGAAATCCATTGCCCTTGGCTATTCTGGCAGGTCTTCTTTTAGGAATATTAGGAACGCTCTCCCCTTACTTCTTATTTTCCGGGGAGCACAATCTCTTATCCTTTACTCGTCAGGCAGAAACGATGAGTTTCATCATTCTACTGTTGATCGGTTTAGGCAAGTTGGCGATTACGATGATTTGTTTGGCTTGTAACTGGAGGGGCGGAACCATCTTTCCGATGATTTTTTCCAGCATTGCCGTAGCCTTGGCTTTTGCCAATTTATCACCATATTCACCGGGGTTATTAGTGGCGGTATTTACTGCAAGTGCCTGTGCGGTGATTTTAAAACAACCATTTGCAACAGCTTGCTTGTTCTTGTTGCTGTTTCCAGTAGAATTATTTTTATGGATCTGGCTAGCGGGTTATCTAGGAAACTTATTTTTACAACGTATTCCTTTTTTCCACGAAGAGCAAACGATCAAATCCTTCAAGCTTCCTGAATTACCGAAGCGAACGAAAAAGCCCGCAGGGAAAAAAGAGGAAGAAAGTACAACACGTGATGTTTCGGCGTTAAGAAAAGCCGCAGATCGTAAAAAAGCTGAAAAAGCGGATGTGCAGCCGCGAGTGGCTGAACCAAAGCAAGAAATTTTAGAACGAAAAGAAGCTCGCCAGTCACGTGAAGTGAAACGGACTGTGACAACAAAAACAGCCGAGCCTTCTACAGACGCACCAATGACTCGAATGAGTCGTCATCGACGCAAGTAAAAACAATAGAAATTCTTCATTGTGAAGTGACCCCCAAAAGTTAGACTTATTTCGGAGTAGAGAAATCTACTCCTTTTTTTGTTTGTTAAGATGGGCAATTATGCCGCTTTCTGTGCAGCTTTTCGAAATTGAACAGGGCTTTTCCAGTTCAATTTCTGTTTCATCCGGTGATTGTTGTAGTAATAGATATAGTCATCGATCGCCGTTTTTAGTTCATCAAAACTGTGATAGGTTTCCCCATGAAAGATTTCTTGTTTTAGAAGACTGAAGAAATTCTCCATGATTGAATTATCTAAACAATTCCCTTTGCGAGACATACTTTGAAAGATTTTCTGTTTCTTTAGTTTTTGCCGATAGGCCTTCATTTGATAAGCCCAACCTTGATCCGAATGGAAGGTGCGACGATAGGGGCAATCAGCCGTGATCGCGATGGCTTCTTCTAAACCTTCCATAATTGCCAAGGCATTCGGTTTTTCTGAAATGCGGTACGAAAGAATCTCGCTATTATACATGTCCATAAACGGGTCTAGGTATAACTTTCTTTGTCGGATCACGCCTTTGGTATCTATTTCAAAATACTTGAATTCTGTTGTATCAGTCGTAATTTTTTGATGACAGATATTCGTGTAAAAATGACGACGAATTCGGTGTTTCGCCACTTTGCCGACCTTTCCTCGGTAAGAGCTGTAGCGACGTGATTTCCGAGTGTAGGAACGGACTTCGATCCCTAGTTTTCGAATCAAACGTTGAACTTTCTTTTTATTGACATGAAAGCCTCGCTCTTTTAGTTCGTTGGTCATTCGTAAACAGCCATAATCTTTGTGTTCTTTACGAATACGAAGCATTTCGGCTTCGATTCCTTGATCGGGATTTTCTCTGTCAAATCGTTTTTGCCAGTACATAAATGTCGCTTTAGGAAAGTTCAACGTCTCAAGAAGCTCAACTAATTTGAATGATCCTCGGAGGCTGTCGATGGTTCGTGCGATTGATTCGTTCGTCTTTGTTGGGCTTCCTGTTTTCGCAGCTTCCTCAGCTCTTTTAAAAAGGCATTCTCAATTTGAAGGGAACGCACTTGTTTTTCTAATTCTTTAATACGGTCTCGTTCTTCCGGTGTTGTCTCAATTGAACGCTTCTTTTTCTGTTCTTTTTTCTCAGCCAAAGCGGATGGACGTCCTTTCGTTTTTGAGAGTCCATCGATACCATCATCCCGAAATTTTCTCATCCAATTGGCAATGAGAGACGGATTATTCATTTTAAGTACATTGGCAATTTCACGATAAGACAGCTCACTAGTTTGATATAACTCTATCGCATCCAACTTAAATTGAACAGAATAATTCGCATTTTTACGTTTTCTGAGAAGACCTTCTTCGCCAAATTCCCGGTAGGAATTCACCCAATCTAGTATTTGTCTACTATCCTTAACCGAATGTACCTTTGCTAAATAGCTATAACCACCTTTCCCATCTAAGTATTCTTGAACTACTTTCAATTTGAATTCAAAACTATATTTAGTCATAAAAAATACCGACCTCCAAGAGCTAGATTTTGGTCTAACTTTTGGGGGTCGGTTCATTGAGAAGAATTTCTATTGTTTTTTTATATGCTCAGTTCAATTATGGCTCAATGATATTGAAGTAACGTTCGTCGGGATTTGTTTCAAATAAAGAACGCCATTCTTTTAATTCAGTCGTTTTTCCTTGGAGTAGTTGGTTCATAAAGGCCATTCTTTTCCCTCGATAAAGTAGTTCTGGTAAATCTAGTTCAGTAGACTTAAGAGGATAATAGGTCAAAATTCCTTGCCAATAATCGAGTTGGTAGCAGGTATATAATGGTAAGTGATTTCATTATATGCTGTCAATTAGCGGCAGCACTCGTGTAAATAGTACGGGAGCAAGCACGCAGCTGGCCATTCCATTGGTTGTTCGTTGGAAAATGATTGTCATTTTTTTGAAAGCGTTGACCAAAGTTCTGCCGACTGCTACTCTATTGATTAGAAGGCTAGAACTTCAAAACAGAAAGGAACGTGTGACAATGTTAAACGAAACAAAGATTCGTGCGTATTTGGAAAAAGAGAATTTGGATGCTTTTTTTATTGCCAAAAGAGTAAATGTTCGTTTTACTAGCGGTTGGACAGGAGACGATTCATTTATTTTGCTCACACAAGAGGGACAATACTTTTTGACCGATCCGCGCTATACCGAACAGGCGGATATTGAAGTACCAGATTATGAAATTATTAATTGGCGCTTGCCAGGACGGACTGTCGGAGATACGGTGGCACGTTTAGCTAGTGAGAAAAATATTAAAACGATCGCCTTTGAAGCAGATTATCTAACCTATGATATGTATTCCGACTTTACTTCGAAAACAAAAGCGGAGTTTGTTCAGGCTGGCGGTGTGATTGATCGCATGCGAGCGATCAAATCACCAAAAGAAATTCAATACATGCGCAATGCCTGTGAAATTTCTTGCCGCGCGTTGAATCGACTATTACCGGAAATTCGTATCGGGATAACCGAGAAAGAATTAGCGGCTAAACTTTCCCTTTATATGGTACAAGAGGGAGCCGATACTCAGCCTTATGGCAATATTTTAATCTCTGGGGCGAATACTTCTTTGTTGCATGGGATTCCATCGAAAAAATCAATTGAATATGGCGACTTTGTCTTAATGGACTTCGGCTGTCAGTACGAAGGATATATGTCTGATATGACCCGGACAGTCGTTGTCGGTAAAGCTTCTGAAAAGCAACGAGAAGTTTACGAACTTGAAAAGCAAAGCTTGGAAGCAGCTGAAGCGGTCATGAAAAACGGTGCTGCGGTGAAAGATATTTATCAAGCCTCTCTGAAACCTTTAGAGGGCACAGAATATCCGCAATATACGTATCGAAATATTGGTCACAGTATCGGACTATTTGTTCATGAGTTGCCATACATCGATGAGCAATACGACGATGTTTTGGAAACGGGTATGGTCATGACCATCGAACCAGGAATTTACATTCCTGATTGGGGCGGTGTGCGGATCGAGGACCAAGTCTTGATCACCGATGACGGCTATGAAAATATGATCAGTATTTCTCATGATTTGATTGAATTATAATCGTGAGATAGGCTATACTAAGACGACGACGGCAGAGGGCTGTCGTCGTTTTTTAAAGTCAATTGATCACACAAAAAACGTATGAATTTGTACATTCTACGTAGAAAAGGGAGGGAAACCAATGAATGAACAGGAAGCGTTTGATTTCGTCTATGATATTGGAGAGACATTATTAAAAAATGGTGCGGAGATCAAACGAATTGAGACGACCATTCGCCATATCGCTGAAGCGTTGGATTTGAAGGAATTTGACAGCTTTGTCCTAATCAACGGGATTTTTATGACTGCTCGCTTGAAGGATCAGACGGTTCAGGCGCGTGTGCGGGATATTCCGATTTCACCGATTAATTTAGGCCGGATCGAACAAATCAACACCTTGTCACGACGCTTAA
Source organism: Enterococcus sp. DIV0756 (assembly GCF_051710745.1). Taxonomy (NCBI): domain Bacteria; kingdom Bacillati; phylum Bacillota; class Bacilli; order Lactobacillales; family Enterococcaceae; genus Enterococcus; species Enterococcus sp. DIV0756. The sequence goes on from NZ_JBIOLF010000002.1 coordinate 644,448, forward strand.
CGGAAAAACGTTTGAGTCCTGAAGATGCCAATGAGTGGCTGCAAGAAATTAAAAAGGAATCCTTTGCGTCAAATCCATTAAAAATTTTTGCTTATGCCTTTGGCAGTGCCAGCTTTTGCTTTATCTTTGGCGGAAGTCTCTGGGATACGATTGGTGCGTTTATCTTAGGGGTGCTGTTAGCCTGTTTTTCTATGTACTTATTACCGAAATTCAATATGTCAGATATTATTTCAACGATTACCAGCAGCGGATTTGTCAGCATTCTGGCCTGTCTGTTTGTTCATTTTTTTCCAGTCCTGCAACTGACAAGTCTCGTTACTGGCGGGATCATTTCACTGCTGCCTGGTGTCGCAATTGTCAATGGGATTCGTTATTTATTTGATGGGGATTACAGCTCTGGTTGGGGTCAGATGATCAATGCATTGATTACCGCGTTGTGTGTTTCAGTCGGAGTCGGTCTGGTCCTGCAGCTATTTAGTTAAGTCATTTCAATCTTGAAAGGAGCGAAGACGGCCATGATAACGACGTTGCTTCAAATTTTAGCAGGTTTCTTAGGAACGATCTCATTCGCGATTCTTTTTGAGGTTCCTCGCCGTTACTACGTTCATTGCGGAGTGATTGGCGCTTGCGGATGGGCGATCTATTTATTAATCATGCATTTTTGGGTCGCACCGGTCGCAGCAACTTTTATTGCTTCGATGGTCTTGATCTATCTTTCACGAGAAGCATCCTTTGCGCTGAAGGCACCAGTAACAATTTTTTTGATTTGCGGTATTTTTTGTTTGGTTCCCGGAATGGGAATTTACAATTTTACTTATAATTTTTTCATTGGCGATTCTATTAAAGCGGCGCAAATTGGTGTTCAGGTGTTAAAAATTGCCATCGCAATTGCTGTGGGAATCACGGTAGGCTATGAACTATCGCCTAAATTTTTCTATTCGTATCATAAAATGCAAAAGAATAAAAATTCACTCTCATGAATAAATAATGAAAAAGAGCCTTGTTGTACAACAGGACTCTTTTTTATTTTATTTTAAAGATTAAAAAAACAAAAGATGTGTTTCGAAAAGTGTTATTGAAAATCCCATTATTTTAATAAAAAAACAAATTCATGAGAGAAGACTAAGGAATGGAAATAACTGGAGAAATAATAGAATTTGTGTCACTTTTTTTGATAAAACTTCCAACTGGGTGGTGATTTTGAAAAAAAGTTTAAAGAATTGTTTAAATACACCGAAAGATATAGTAAACTAGTGGAAGCGGATACCGATAAATCTATTAAATTTTATTCTGTGAAAGGCTTGAAATTCAAATGAATTTATGGTTATTTTAAAACTAGTGATAGGTGAATAGCTGCACAATTTTTTTGTGTTGAATTCGAACTGTTGCATAGCAGTTAATTTCCGCGAAAAAAGATTATCAACAGCTACGTGAAAGCTGAGCTGTTTTTAATAATGCCGTCAGGCAAAGAATATCAATAGAAGGAGTGAAACATTTTGAAAGAACGTCGCGTTGAAAGAGTAATTGAGAAAATGAAAGAACAAGGTTACGGCCAACTGCTAGTTTCAGATCCAACAACTATTTTCTATCTAACTGGTCGCTGGATTCATCCTGGTGAACGGTTGTTAGTATTAGTGATTACTCCGGAAAATAAAAACACATTGATCGTTAACAAATTATTCCCAATCGAAGAAGACTTGGGCGTGGAAAAAGTATTTATTGATGATACCGACGACGCTGTGAAAAAAGTACTTGAGTATGTTGATACTGACCAAAAAATTGGTGTAGATAAGAACTGGCCTGCGCATTTCTTATTGCACTTGTTAGAACTTGTTCCAGATGCCAAATTAGGCAATGGTTCTGAAGTTACTGACGCTGTTCGTGCGATTAAGGACGAAGAAGAAAAACAATTGATGCGTGATGCGCAAGCAGATAACGAGATCGCAATTGATCGTTTGAAAAAATTATTGCCACAAGAGCTAACTGAAGCTGAAATGGCGGATAAATTAGGCGAAATCTACAAAGAGTTAGGTAACACTGGCTTTTCATTTGATCCGATCGTCGGTTATGGCGCAAATGCGGCAGACCCTCACCACGAAACGGACGATTCAAAAGTTAAACCTGGAGATTCAGTTATCTTGGACATCGGCGGTATCAAAAATTCGTACGCTTCAGACATGACTCGGACGTTCTTCTACAAAGAAGTGTCTGACAAAGGTCGTGAAGTCTACGAAATCGTCAAAGAAGCCAACCAACGTGCCATCGACTTAGTAAAACCAGGCGTTAAATTGTCTGATATTGATGCGGCAGCACGCGACTACATTACAGAAAAAGGCTACGGAGAGTACTTTACTCACCGTCTTGGTCACTTCATCGGAATCGATTGCCACGAAGCAGGGGATGTTTCAGGAGCAAATGATGCTGTTGCAGAAGTGGGCAACGTCTTCTCCATCGAGCCAGGAATCTACATTCCAGGCGAAGTGGGTGTCCGGATCGAAGATTTAGTGATTGTGACAGAAGATGGCTGTGAAAACTTGAACCATTATCCGAAAGACTTAGAAGTAATCGGTTAGGAGGCCGCGCAACGTATGAAAATCGAAGAAGGATATATGCCTTATCTTGGGCATCAAACTTATTATCGAGTTGTTGGAGAACAAAGCGGAAATAAGAAACCATTGATTGTCATGCACGGCGGACCTGGATCTACTCATAACTATTTTGAAGTACTTGATGAAATGGCGGTCGATGGCCGCCAGATCATCATGTATGATCAACTAGGTTGCGGGAAATCTGCGGTGCCTTCACAGCCGGAACTTTGGACGGCGGAAACATGGGTCAATGAATTGATCGCTTTGAGAGAACATCTAGGTTTGGACGAAGTCCATTTATTAGGCCAATCTTGGGGCGGAATGTTAGAAATCATTTATGTATGCGATTATGCACCTAAAGGCATCAAGAGCATGGTACTTTCTAGTACATTGTCTTCTGCAAAACTTTGGGCACAAGAACAACATCGGATGATCAAATTCATGTCTGAGGAAGATCAAGCAGCGATCGCGAAAGCAGAAGAAACAGGTGTTTATGACGATCCGGCTTATTTAGCCGCAAATGATCGTTTCATGGTTCGCCATGCGGCTCCGGTATTTACCAAAAATGATCCTGAGCCATTGTGGCGCGAAAAAGTCGCAGGAACAGAAAGCTATGTGACGGCTTGGGGTCCGAATGAATACTCGCCGGAAGGCACTTTACAAGGGTATGACTATACCGAAAAGCTGCGTGATATTACTATCCCAACGCTTGTTACGAGTGGCACAAACGATTTATCTACGCCATTAGTAGCAAAAACCATGTATGATGCGATTCCGGGAGCAAAATGGGAGTTGTTTGCTAATAGCAGACACATGCCATTTGTTGAAGAACGTGAAAAATACATGAAGTTGTTGGAAGAATGGCTAGCAGCGAACGATTAATTTTTTAAAGAGAGAAGGAATGATAGTGGAAACAACTCCAGTAAAAACAAAGAAACCTTTTGGGTTTTATGTCTGTGCACTCGGATTTACATTTGAACGATGTGCATTCTACACAGCGAAATATATGTTGGCGATCTGGATCGCAACAACTGCTGCTTCAGGTGGATTGGGAATGACAAGTGCACAAGGTGTACAAATCTCAGCATGGTTTGTTGCTGCAACATATATCACACCAACAATTGGTGGATATATTGCCGATTATTGGTTAAGTCCTCGATTATGTGTAGCCGCAGGAATGATTATGATGGGTATTGGCTATATGTTAGCTTGGCAGGCAAGTTCAATGGGCATGGTGTGGTTCATGATCATCTTGGTTGCTCTTGGAACCGGCTTGTTTAAAGGAAATCTGTCTGGTGTAAACGCGCTACTATTTGATGATGAAAAAGCACTGAATGAAGCGTTCTCTGTACAGTATTCATTTGTTAATATCGGTTCATTCATTGGAACGACTTTCTTAGTATTACTAATTCCAGCATTTGGATATAATTTTGTATTTATGATTTGTGGAGTATTATTACTTATTGATGCATTATGGTTCATTTTTAACAGTCGCTCACTAGGCGAAGCTGGTAAAAAACCATTCAAAGTTGACCAACGTCAATATGACTCTGCTGGTAAAAAGTCAGAAGCTGTAGATAATAAATTGACTTCTGGAGATAAAAAACGAATCATTGCTATTATTTTGGTTACTCTGTTCTCTGTTGTTTTCTGGACTGTGTGGTATCTAGCTTATATGCCAGCATATTTCTATTTTGGATATGGTGATGGAGCAGGATTTATCGAACGTGCGAATTGGGTAGTTGGAAGCTTCAAAATTCCAACATCTTACTTCGACTCAATGAATGCCTTGACTTGTATCATACTTGGTCCTGTTCTAGGTCGTTTATGGACTAAATTAGCTGCTCGTCCAAAAGGGGATATGAGTATGTTTAAGAAAACAGCTCTAGGAATGATCTTAGTTGGTATTTCTTATGTGGTAATGGTTCTTGCTGATATTGTAGGTAAAGGACATACATCAATTATTTGGTTAGTTATGGTAAGTTTATTGATGTCAATTGGTGAAATGATCTTCTCTCCACTAGGTAATTCCTTTATTGCAAAACTTGCTCCAGCAAAATTAATGGGGCTATTATTAGGATTCTGGACAATCGCTGTGTTCTTCTCACAAATGATTTATCCTGTTATCTATGCTTTGCTAGAAACAGATGTACCTGGAGATTTCCAAATGGGTTACGGTGTATTAGCAGCAATTGTTATCGTTTTAGGTTTGATTCTATGGTTTGGTAGTAAAACCTTGGACAAATTGGAAACAGCTGAATAATTTTAGACATCAAGCACTTGCCTCAACAAGGCAAGTGCTTTTTTCTATGCAGTAGATTCCAAAAAGGGACATTTTAAGGGGAAAAGCGAAGCATCAGGAAATTTTAATGTGAACGTCTATACATATGAATAGTAAAGGAATTTTTTGTTTATTCGGGTAAAAAGAACCTTTAAAAACGAATAAAAGCGATGAACAGTCTAAATAAAATAACGATTATTATTAATCTTTGTAATTGTGAAATAACAGCCGTGTTTTCTTAAAAGCTAAACAGATAACTCGCGTTGTCGACAATCTACAAATGGTAAAAATAGGATTGAATCAGTCTTTGTAAACGGTTTTTGAGGAATTGATGTTTTTGATGAAAATTTAATTAGAGAATCCAAAAAAATCTACAATTTGTTAAGTTATTTGTCAGAAAATATCAAAATAATCGGGAAACGACCTTTTACAAGGGGGATGAGTGTGCTATGATTTATTTGAACTACGGGTGGCTGATTTGCTCAAGTTCGAACAAACAAAGAAGCAAGGAGGTGAAATAATTTGACACAAATTCTTATACCATTAAAACAACATGTCGGCGCTCCTTGTAAAGGGATCGTACAGGCTGGTGATCAAGTCCAACGAGGACAATTAATCGCTGAACCTAATGGTTTAGGTGCCAATATTCATGCAAGCTTTTCTGGAAAAGTAGTGGATGTGGATGGCGAAAACATCGTTCTGACCATTGACGAGGAACAAGATTTTTCAACATTCGTTCCCATCCCTGAAACGGATTCTCATGCAAAAGCAGTGGAAGCTGCGGGAATCGTCGGTGCTGGAGGTGCGGGTTTCCCAACATTCTTGAAACTGGCTTGTGAGATTCCAGAAGGACTTTTCATCGCTAACGGTGCTGAATGTGAAGCGTTATTAGCTCATAATGTCAAACAAATGAGCGAACACATCGATCAACTGATTCGCGGAATGAAATACTGTATGGAGATGACGAAGGCGCCAAAAGGTGTCATCGCTGTAAAAGGCAAACATCGGATGTTAGTGACGCGCCTGTTGAAAGCAGTGGACAATGAACCAACGCTTGACGTTTATCAATTGCCGGATATTTATCCAGCAGGGGATGAGCGTATGATCGTTCGTGAAGTAATGGACATTGTTTTGGAACCAGGTCAACTTCCAACAGAAGTTGGTGCAGTGATTGATAATGTGGAAACGATTAAACGAATCGCTGAAGCAATTGAAGACCGCAAACCGTTTATTGACAAAGACGTAACCGTTTCTGGTCGTGTAAAACAAAAAGAAACAGTTTTCGTAGATGTGCCGATTGGAACACCAGTCAAAACGCTGATTAACAATGTAGGCGGATATGTTGAGCCTCATGGTGAAATCGTGATTGGCGGACCAATGACAGGAAGAAGCGGTGATGAAATGACACCGATCACTAAAACAAGTGGTGGTGTACTAGTCGCTATGCCATTCCCTCAAGAGAGCCGAAAAGTCGGTTTGCTGATTTGTGAGTGCGGCGGTTCAGCCGAACGCATGACCGAGATCGCTAACAACATGGGCGCAGAAGTTGTCGCTGCAGAACGCTGCAAGCGAATGGTAGAAGTAAATGGAAGATATAGATGTGCCCTGCCAGGTATTTGTCCAGGCCAAGCTGCAACTGTGATGTCCTTGAAGAAGCAAGGAGCAGAAGTAGTATTGACTGGATCCTGTTCCGATTGAACGAACACCGTTATGGGTGTAGCTCCTAGGTTAGGAGTTCCGGTTTATCATCATACAGATCATGTGCTGCGGGCAGATGGGCATAGACTATATCGTCGATTACCTACAAATTAATTTTTAAAAAATTAGGAGGAATTAACGAATGTCTATTACAGCAGAAACTGCTAAAGAACATGCCAAAGACCCTGCCGTATTATGCTGCCGCGCGGAAGCAGGCAAAGTAATCGCACCAGATGATTTAGAAGATCCAGCGATCTTCCCAGATTTAGAGGATTCAGGGTTATTAGAATTGCCTGAAACAACGTTAACAATCGAACAAGTACTTGGTACGACATTGAAAGAAACAACGGATGCGTTGGTTCCATTGACAAAAGAATTATTAGATGGTGTTTCAGAGGACACTGAAGAAGTAGCGGAAGAGGAAGCTCCTGTTGAAGAAGCGCCAACGCCAGTTGCTCCTATCGCTCCCGTAGCACCAGTTGCGCCAGTGGGCGGACAAACAATCAAAATCCATATTGCTGAAGGACGCGGTATCGATTTAGAAGTACCGATGGCTATCGCAGGTCAAATGGGTGTTGCCCCCCCAGCAGCACCAGTACCTCCAGTTGCAGCAGCTCCAGCGCCAGAAGCGCCAGTTGCAGCAGCAGCTCCAGAAGCAAAAGTAGAAGAAAAAGTTGTTCGTTCGGTTCGTCGCGATCACATGAAGATTGAAAAAGTGGTGTTTGGCGATGAAACAAAGATCGAAGGTACGACATTAGTTTTACGTAAAATGGAAGACATGTGTGCGGAAGCGGCAGAACTAGAAGAACTAGTTGAAAGTGTAACTTTTGAAATCATTACACCAGATAAATACAACGAATATAGTGAAACGATCATGGACGTACAACCTATCGCTGCTAAAGTTGATGGCGCAGATATCGGCCATGGTGTTACGCGTGTGTTAGATGGCGTCGTTATGGTTCTTACAGGAACAGATGCCAATGGTGTGCAAATCGGTGAATTCGGTTCATCTGAAGGTGAATTAGACCGTAACATCATGTGGGGACGTCCTGGTGCACCAGACAAAGGCGAAATCTTCATCAAAACACAAGTAACAATTAAAGAAGGCGCGAATATGGAACGTCCTGGACCATTAGCCGCTCATAAAGCATCTGACTACATTACACAAGAAATTCGCGAAGCAGTGAAAAAAGCAGACGAATCTCTAGTGGTAGAACAAGATGAAATCGTACAAAAACGCCGGATTGGTAACAAACGTGTGATCATCGTTAAAGAGATCATGGGTCAAGGTGCAATGCACGATAACTTGATCATGCCAATCGAACCAGTTGGAACATTAGGTGCGAAACCTAACGTTGACCTTGGAAACTTACCAGTCATTTTGGCACCAACTGAAGTATTAGACGGCGGGATCCATGCATTAACATGTATTGGACCAGCTTCAAAAGAAACTTCTCGTCACTACTGGAGAGAACCATTAGTACGTGAAGCAATGGAAGACGAAGAAATCGATTTAGTCGGTGTTATGTTTGTAGGTTCTCCGCAAGCGAACACTGAAAAATACTATGTTTCTAAACGTTTAGGTATGACGATCGAAGCGATGGATGTTGATGGCGCAATCGTTACAACTGAAGGATTTGGTAATAACCACATCGACTTTGCTTCACATATCGAAGAAATTGGTAAACGCGGCATTAAAGTTGTCGGAGACTCTTACTCAGCAGTACAGGGTGCGTTAGTTGTCGGTAACCCAGAAATGGTTGCTATGGTAGACAACAACAAATCAATGCAAGGAATCGAAAACGAAATCTTGTCGAACAATACCCTATGTAAAGAAGACGCAATTCGTGATTTAGCTATGTTGAAGACCTTGATGGGCGGCGGCACAATCAAAGCTGCTGAACGTAAATGGAATCCAAACGTGAAAGCCAACAACATCGAGATTATCGAAAAAACAACAGGCAAGAAGATTGATCTAGTAGATAACGAACAAGTCTTACCTAAGAGTAAAAAACGCCAAGAAATTTACGAAGTAGAATAAGGTGAAGCAATGGATGGAATGGATAAACTCAAATATATTTCGACGGAACAGATGTTTGAAGGCATTATCGTTGAACTTCATGATGCCAGCGTAACGATCGACTTAAAAGGTCGACTCGGTCAGCTTAAAATTCCCCGTCGGATGATCATTTCTGAGTACAATCTAGAAATCGGTCAAGAAGTTGGGTTTTTAATGAGCTATCCAGAAGTTTTGGCAGAAGAGCCGGATGAACATTACAAAACAGCTATTTACGAGCATGAACGTCGTCGGGCCGAAGCCAGAAGAAAACGTGAAGAAGCAGGAGAGGAGAATTAACACATGGGCTTAACAGTCTTTGAAGGGTTACAGTCAGAAATTTTTGTGCCGATTACGCCAAAATCTGTCTTTACCCCTGTGAAAAAAGAGCTTAAAGAAATGCGTGTGGCATTAGCAACAGCTGCCGGCGTACACTTAAAAACAGATAAACGTTTCAATTTAGCGGGTGATACAACATACCGCGAAGTACCAGATACTTCAAAAGTAGAGGAATTGATGGTTTCTCACGGTGGTTATGATAACGCCGATGCGAACCGTGACATCAATGCGATGTTCCCATTGGATCGTTTACATGAATTAGCTGCAGAAGGCTTCATCAAAGAATCTGCACCTGTTCATTACGCATTCATGGGCGGTGGTGGAGACCAAGATGCCTTCCACGATGTAACTGGACCAGAAATCGCTCAAAAATTAGTAGAAGAAGAAGTCGACGCTGTCGTCTTAACCGCTGGCTGAGGAACCTGTCATAGAACTGCCGTGATCGTGCAGAGAGCTATTGAGGAAGCGGGAATTCCTACTATTTTAATCGCCGCATTACCACCAGTTGTACGCCAAAACGGGACTCCACGTGCCGTTGCGCCGCGTGTACCAATGGGTGCCAATGCAGGTGAACCACATAACATTGAAATGCAAACTGGTATCATGAAGGATACCTTAGAAGCACTAGTATCAATCGAAACGCCAGGGAAAATTGTTCCATTACCTTATGAATACATTGCCCACGTCTAAAAAGTAGGTGTGAATGATGCGAGGCGAAACTTTAAAGATCAAAGTTTTTCATATGGAAGAAGTTACTACCGGTAACGACTTTCGTATCGAACCAACTCGTTTACAAATTAAGCAAGACTTTGACTGCGAGGACGCCGCTATTCAGAAGCTGACGATTCGATTGCTCCCACCGCAACAACTTACTGTTGAAACCAACACCATTATGGACATCATTCCGATCTCCACAAAGGTGTTGGGCGCGTTGGGTACAGGGATCACGCATACACTTACGGGAGTTTCAGTCGTCATGACTGGGGCTATTGAAGATGGAGAACAAATGCATGAATTTGGCTCCTCTGAAGGTGTTTTGCGTGATCATTTAGTATTGGATCGAGCAGGGACGCCTAAAGCGGAGGACTACATTATTCATGTAGATCTCTTAGCGAAAAAGGGGACTCCTTTTAATCGTGAGCTCTGTCTTAAAATGTTTGCGATCGTGGACGATTTTGTTCAAGAAATTCGCGAAAGAATGAAGATGTTAGAAGGGAAGGATGCCTGTGAGGTGCATGTCTATGAAGAGCATGCCAATCCAGGTAAACCCAAAGTCGCTTTAGTCAAACAGGTGGCCGGACAGGGAGCAATGTACGATATGCTGCTTTATCCCAACGAACCGAGTGGCTTCAAAGGCGGTTGTTCGATCATTGATATGAACAATATGCCTGTCTTTCTAACAGCGAATGAATATCGCGATGGGGCAATTCGTTCCATGGTTTAACGTAAATAACGGATAGGTGGTGGCGTTATGGGAATTGGTCCATCGACCAAAGAAACATCACTGCATCATTTCCAAGATCCGCTTGTCGATCTTCTTGGTAAGGACCCAGACATTGACTTTCAAGGAGTCGTGGTCGTGGGAACACCGCAAAGCAACGCAATGAAATACCTCGTCGGGCAGCGAACGGCTGCATGGTTGGAAGGCATGCGCACCAATGGCGTGATTGCTTCAACCGATGGTTGGGGGAATTCAGATGTGGATTTTGCGAATACCTTAGAAGAAATCGGTCGTCGAGATATTAGCGTGATTGGACTCAAGTTCATTGGTACACAAGCAAAATTTGTAGTGGAAAATGACTTTACAGATCACGTATTAGACTTTAATAAATCTGAAGCCGGAGTCGAGACGGAGGTTGTTGGTGAAAATACGATCAACCACCGGGATGCAGTTAAAGCGCTTGCGTCAATTAAATTAAAAATGCGAAAAGATAATCAGCAAATACGTTAGCGTAATTTTTTATGAGTATGAATCATCAAAGTCCTGTTTATTTTAAACAGGTAACAAGGGAGGATAATCATGAAAGTATCAAAAATGATCTCAGCAATCGACACACATACAGCAGGTGAAGCTGCACGTTTGATCATCGGCGGAATTCCAAAATTCCCAGGTGAAACAATGGCTGACAAGAGAGCTTATTTAGAAACGGAAGCAGACGACCTACGTAGAATGTTGATGCTGGAACCACGTGGGCACCGTGATATGTTTGGCGCCTTCATTACTGAACCGGTCCACAAAGAAGCAGATTATGGAATCATCTTCATGGATTCAGGCGGCTACTTGAATATGTGCGGACACAATACGATCGCAGCGATGACATCAGCCGTTGAGCAAGGCTGGGTAGAAGTTAAAGAAGGCGAACGTGAAGTCAAAGTTGTTCAAGATACACCAGCAGGAATCGTACGCGGAACCGTTCATTTGGATGAAGACTATTCAGCTGAATCCGTTTCATTCGAAAACGTGGAATCATTCCTTTATAAAGAAAATGTAACGGTCAATGTTCCTGAAATTGGTGAATTGACAATGGATATTTCCTTTGGCGGAAGCTTCTTCGCGATCTTACCGGCAGCATCTATTAACTTAGAAATTAAGCCGGAAAATGCTTCGAAATTTAATGAATTAGGTATGATTATTCGCGATGCAGTGAACGAACAGATCGAAATTCAACATCCGACATTGGAACACATCAAGACCGTTGACCTTGTTGAGTTCTATGGTCCTGCAACAAGCCCAGATGCAACGTATCAAAATGTCGTTGTCTTTGGTGATGGACAAGTGGATCGTTCTCCTTGTGGAACTGGTACTAGCGCCAAATTGGCAACATTATATGGCAAGGGTGAAATGAAAGTTGGCGACACTTTCGTGTATGAAAGTATTTTATGCACGAAATTTAAAGGTGAAATTGTTGAAGAAGCAGAGGTTGGAGGATACAAAGCAATCATTCCTCGGGTATCAGGTTCTGCTTATGTCACTGGATACAACTCATTTTTAGTTGATCCGAAAGATTCCTTGAAGGACGGTTTCCTTTTAGGATAAAGATGAAGGAGGGGTAATATGGTAACAGTATTATTAGCGATTTATGTTGGTTTAATGTTGCTGCATGCAGTTAATATGGGTGTTGATACAGTCAAACATAAGAATGATTTGGGTAGCGGTAACTGGTTTGTTTCTGGGATTATTGGATTTGTTACTGACTTTTTAGATACATTAGGTATCGGAAGTTTCGCACCAACAACCTTACTTTTAAATGTAACGAAACAATTAAGTTCTGACCGTTTACTACCAGGAACATTAAACGTAGGGCACGGAATTCCCGTGTTAGTTGAAGCATTTATCTTTACTCAGGTTGTAGACGTATCGCCAGTTACGTTATTCGCACTAGTTGGTTCAGCAACGGTCGGTGCATTTATTGGTTCTAGATTCGTTACAGGTTTGCCAGAGAGAAAAGTTCAATTGTGGATGGGCTGGGCTTTAATTTTGACAGCCGTTTTGATGTTTGCTCGTCAACAAGGCTGGATTGATATCTTGGGTGCAGATAATACTGCAACAGCATTGACAGGAATTAAGTTAGTTATTGGTGTTGTTGTGAACTTTATTTTAGGGGCATTGATGACGATCGGTGTTGGCTTATATGCACCATGTATGGCGTTAGTATACATGTTAGGTTTAAGCCCGCTTGTTGCTTTCCCTGTAATGATGGGTTCTTGTGCCGGCTTAATGCCTGTCGCAAGTATCAACTTTGTTAAAACGGGTGATTACGCACGTAAAGTTAGTTTGGCAATTACAGTCGGTGGGATTATCGGAGTATACATTGCTGCGAAATTTGTCACTGGATTAGACTTGAATGTGCTTACGTACATTATCATTGTAGTAATCATTATTACTGGTGTGATGTATATTCGTAAGAGTATGAAACCAGCAGCAGCTGCTGCAGAATAGAAAACATGATTATTAAAACTACCTGCTCATCTATTGGGCGGGTAGTTTTTTGTGTAAAGGAAATATAACAAAGTAGATACTCGAACAATTTACTCAATAGTAAAAAATCTGCTTTAAAAGAATGACTCTAACAAATAATTAAGAATTAAATGATATTCCTTTCATTTTTTGATAGAATGATTCAAACGCTTTCGTGAATGGGGGAATACCATTGAATGTTCAGGATATATTGAGATTGTCTTCCATGAAGGGAGCAAAGATAATCGCCGGTGCGTCTCAAAACCAGCGTTTAGTCACTACGATTTCGGTTTTGGAGGTCTCTGAGCCGAAGTTGTATAGTGGAATGCCGATTAAAGGGGAATACTCCGGAAATGAGTTGGTTCTGACCTCCTTTGCTCAAATCGCCAATGACGTCGACAAGCAGCTGGAAATTATTTCGATTCTTCATCAACATAGCCAGCTTGGCATTATCTTATATTACGTTGGATTGATCCTGCCGGAGGTTTCCGAAAAGGTGATTGCTAAGATGAATGAATTGGAAATGGTTTTGATTTTGATGCCGGTCAATCGCATGGATTTGAGATACAGCGAAGTGATTTCTGAAGCCTTGACTTATATTAGTAAAGAAGAGGCGGAGCTCGATCCTCAACAGGAGGTTTTACTCGAGACGATTCGACAATTGCCGGCGCCAAATCAGGTTGAAACAGGATTGAGTATTTTATCCGACAAGTTTAAATGCAGCCTATTTATTAAAAGTCGAGAAAATGAGGTTTTGCTGTCTAAAGCTTGGCCGCGCAGTCTCGATCAGAATTTGAGAGAGATTATTGCCAGCAAGCAGGAGAAAGAGACTAAGAAAAATGTGCCTGTAGAACTCAACCAAAATTACTATTTTCAAACAGATATTCAGTTAGTGCTATCGTCCTTAGAGCATCCTTACTATTTATCGATTTTTAGAAGAGAGCCGTTAGCAGAAAAGCAAATAGATGGGATACGAATCGTTGTTGAAAAGACAATCAAGTACTTTGGGGAAGATCAGCTGCTGAATACAGGACAACAATTCTTTTCTGCCTGCCAAACAGGAGATTTTCATACAGCGACATTATTGGCACAAAAGGAAGGTGTGGACGTCGGTCAGCCGTTAAAATTGTATTGTCTGCAAAAAGGCGTACCTAAAAAAGGGAGAGCCGCCTATATAAAGCATGGTATCTATTATCAGGAAAAGGATCTGGAGTGGGTGATCAGCAACTCTCTAAGTACATCGATCACAACACTTTTTCCAACTTATGATTCTGAGACGGACTACTTTTTTCTTGGTCGCGAGTTTGTAGGACTGTCCTCGGTTTTCGAACAGCTATCCTTTATCGCAGATCAGATTGAAGAGAGTAAAAAAGTCTTCCCACAAAAAAAATGTTTCTTTCCGGAAGAATTGTATTTACTAAAAGATGTGACACGAGAAACGGAATCGATTTTTTTAGAATCCTATTTGGAGGAGGAATTAATCGAAACGTTAGCGGTTTTCTTTTTAGACTGCGATGAAAATATTAATGATACAGCGAACCGTCTTTTTTTGCATAATAATACGATTAAGTATCGGTTGAAACGAGCACAAGAGCACTTAGGAATGTCTTTTTCTCATACGGCTTCCCGTTATTTGCTGATTAAAAATCTCATTTATTATCGAAAATACTTGAATAAAGATTGATAGAAAGCCGCGTTTGTCAATTGTGACAAGACGGCTTCTTCTATTTTGTCAGATTAACATAGTCAGAGATTTCTCATTTAGCTATAATGATAAAATATTTATTTGTCAGAATATTCAGAAATGAGGGTGTTAAATGGAGGAAACGGTTGAAACAACGTCGGGAAATTATGAAAGAGAACGAGTACCTGAAAATGAGAGAAAGCGCTGGTTGTCCATCAGTATGGTTTGGATTGCTATTGGGATTGACTTATCAGGAATGTTTATGGGAGTTGCCTTGTCTCAAGGAATGGCCTTTTGGACCGCTATCTCCGCAGTCATCATTGGTTCGGTCATTTTAGGTGTATTAGCAATTGGCGCAACCTATATCGGTGCGAAGGCTGGCTTATCTACAGGAATGATTTCAAGAATCTCATTTGGGAAAAAGGGTGCCTCATTGATGGGGGCGATCATGGGGATTTCTTCTTTGGGCTGGTTTGGTGTGCAAATTGGTTTCTTTGCTGAAAATATCGGTTCTGCAATCAATCAATTAACCGGTGCCAATATGCCTTCATGGCTTTTATCGTTGATTGGTGGCGGCTTAATGATGCTGTCTGCCTTTTGGGGTTATCAGGCGATTGAAAAGCTGTGCACTTATTCGGTTCCGCTATTAGCGGTTTTGATTATCGTCGCGACATTGATGTCCTTAAACCGAAATGGGACTTCGGGTTTAGCTAGTCCTCCGCAAGGTTCAGCGATCTCTTTTGGTTTGGCTGTTTCTCTTGTCATAGGCGTGTATATGGTAGGGGTGGTTATGGCACCAGATGTTGCTCGTTGGGCCCAAAGTCCAAAACAGGCAATGATTGCGGGCTTTGTTGGTTTTACCATTGGAAATAGTTTTATGATTATCATTTCGCTGATTCTAGTGAAAGTGATGAACACCGCGGATCTTACGGCTGTTTTCTTTACCTTAGGCTTGGGGATTCCATCGATTTTGGTCTTAACGCTTGCCCAATGGACGACGAATACAAACAATCTTTATTCAGCATCTTTGGATTTTTCGATTGTGTTTAAACGGGTCAACCCAAAAGTGATTACCGTTGTTTGTGGGACGTTAGGTATTTTAATGGCGATGTTTGGGATTTACGGAATGTTTGAGAACTTTTTATCGATTGTGACGGTTTTAGTCTCGCCAATTGCTGGGATATACATGATCGACTATTTCTTTTACAAAGAAAAGTATGATTATTCTTACGAAGAGAAGCTGCAGGACTATTATCCAATTTCCATTTTTTCTTGGGTAGTCGGCAGTACAGTGGCCTTTATGACCAGTCAGCCGCCAGCCGGCTTTGGCTTATTTGCACTGACGAATGTATCAGCGCTAGATGGTATTTTAGTGGCGGGACTTTGCTATTTTATTGCAACAAAATTGACTAAAGGACGGAAATAACTCATGGAATGGATTACGGTAGAAGATTTAGAGAACATTTCAATCGGTGCGACTTTGTTAGGAACCGGTGGTGGCGGCGATCCGTTTGTCGGTCGGTTGATGGCGCTGCAGGCGCTTCAAAAATATGGTCCAGTGAAGGTTTTACAGGTAGAAGACTTGGACGATGATGCTCTAGTTATGCCTGTCGGCTCGATTGGGGCACCTTCTGTTTCGAACGAGAAAATTGCTTCAGAGGAAGAACTCTACGCGCCTGCGGAAGTATTAAAAGAAACCTTTCCAGAACGAACACAAGCAATTATGCCTATTGAAATTGGTGGCGGAAACTCTTTGCTGCCGATTGCCTGCGCTGCAAAAATGGGCTTGCCGATCGTGGATGCGGATGCTATGGGTCGAGCTTTTCCTGAATCGCAGATGGTTACTTTCTTCTTAAAGGGTTATCAGCCTGAGATTGTGGCAATGGCGGATAGTCAGGGAAATCGAATTATTTATTATCCAAAAGATGGGGAATGGTCTGAAAAGATTGCTCGTGCAATTACGGATGTGATGGGTGGCAGCGCCAATATGGTTGATAATGTCTTTCCTGGGAGAATTGTGAAAGAGTGCGGGATTCGTGGCACCTTGAGTTTGGCTAAAAAAATCGGCGAGGAATTAACCAATCCCAAAGAAACAACAGCACCTGTTAAGCGATTGTTATCTACCTTAAAGGGGCATTCGTTATTCGAAGGGAAAATCAAGAGTATTGAACGGAATGTGGAAGGCGGCTTTACTCGCGGCAGTGCGTTATTTGCCGGTATCGGTAAGAATAAAGGGGAGGAGCTAGAGGTTCTTTTCCAAAACGAATTGCTGCTGGCCAAAAAAGACGGGAAAGTTCTAGCCTCTACGCCTGATTTAATCTGTGCATTGGATTATGAAACAGGTCGACCGATTACGACAGAAACCTTGCGTTATGGTGCACGTATTCATGTGATCGCCTTGCCTTGCGATGCTAAATGGCGAACAGAAAAAGGCATAGAAGTTGCCGGACCGAACTATTTTGGATACGAAATAGAGTACAGACCGGTGGAAGAATTGATGGGAGAAAAAGCGATATGTATAGATTAGGGATTGATGTTGGCGGAACGAATACAGATTGCGCGATTTTAGATGAACACCTAAACTGTATTGGAAAAATCAAAAGCCCCACGATGAAGGATGTCAGTTTGGGGATTGATGCGGCGATTCAAAAAATATTGGCAGAAACCTGTATTCCAACGGAAAAAATCAGTGTAGTGATGCTAGGAACGACCCATTGCACGAATGCTATCGTCCAAAGAAAAGACATGAGTAAAGTGGGAATCATTCGTTTAGCTAAACCTGCAACCACGGCGGTCGCTCCGATGGTTGGCTGGCCAGAGGATTTAGCCGAAAAAATGCACGCGCAAACGGCCATTGTTTCTGGTGGTTACGAGTACAACGGAAATAAAATCGCGGATGTTGATGAGAAGGAGATTCGCGAAGCCTGTCAAGGGATGAAGGGTAAAGTAGAAGCGGTGGCAGTTGTTGGTGTGTTCTCGCCAGTGAATAGAGAGCAGGAAGAACAGGTTGCTGCGATCGTGGAGGAAGAATTGGCGGTCCCGATAACACTATCGAGCGAGATTGGGTCTATCGGATTGTTAGAAAGGGAAAATGCGAGTGTTTTGAATGCGGCTCTAACACAAACAATTCAGCAGATGATTCGTGGGTTGAAGCAAGCATTAAGCAATAATAACCTGAACGCGGAAGTTTTTATTTGTCAAAATGACGGTACGCTGATGAATCTAGAAAAGGCCTTGCGTTATCCTGTGCTGACAATTGGCTGCGGTCCGACTAATTCAATTCGTGGGGCGGCTCATTTAAGCAATATGGAGAATGCCTTAGTGGTCGATGTTGGCGGAACAACGACAGATATCGGAGTATTGAAAAAAGGCTTTCCTCGGGAATCTTCATTAGCAACTGAAATTGGTGGAATCAGGACTAATTTCCGTATGCCAGATGTTCTATCTATTGGGTTAGGCGGCGGAACGATCGTACATGTAGAAAATGAGCTGAGGGTCGGTCCTGATAGCTTAGGCTATCGAATTTTGGAAGAGAGTCTCGCTTTTGGCGGGAATGTCTTGTGTACAACAGATATCGCGATCGCCAATCAGAAAGAACATCCGGTAACTGGAGCACTTTCCCCTGATTTAGATGTGACATTCGTAAATCAAGTGAAGGGAAAAATAAGCGAATTAATTGAAGACGCGATTGATCAAATGAAAACCGATCGTAAGAATGTTCCGGTTATTTTGGTTGGCGGCGGCAGTATTATCCTTCCAAAAGAAATGGCTGGGGTCTCAGAAGTAATCATTCCAACCAATTACGATGCTGCAAATGCGATCGGTGCGGCTTTAGGAGAAGTTTCCGGTGAAGTCAATTCGGTCTATTCTCTAGAAAAGCAAACTCAAGAAGCGGCAGTAAATATAGCAATCGAAGGGGCTAAACGTGAAGCCATTGCTTCGGGAGCGGCAAAAGACACGCTAAAAACGATCTTTGTGGAGGTCATTCCATTGGCTTATCTGCCAAAACAAGCAGTGAATATTAAAGTGAAAGTAGCTGGAAAGCTGAGCTTTTCTAAAGCTTTAGCATCAGTAGAAGGATAAGTAATAGAAATGCGTTTCCTAATAATTAGGAGACGCATTTTTAATGCGCTCCTCATGTGCAGATAAGAAATTACTTAGTATAATTGAAGCGTTTTTATGAGAGATTAAAACCGTTATAAATTGAATGGAAATATACGTGGAGAAACAAAAAGTAAACTGTTATAATAGAGGGCGTGAAGGATGGTGGATAGCATGGAGACAGTGCAACAATTGATTGTTTGCGGTGGATGCAACGCGAAAATCGGACCAGGGAATTTAGGCGAGCTGCTGGCAGATTTACCTAAAGCAACAAACGAGAATTTACTGGTGGGATTTGACTCGACAGACGATGCCGCTGTTATTAAACTGCGTGATGACCTAGCAATTATTCAAACGTTAGATTTTTTCCCAACGATGGTGACCGATCCTTATCTTTTTGGCAAGATCGCGGCAGCGAATGCGCTAAGTGACGTGTATGCAATGGGAGGAGATGTTTTGTCTGCTCTGAATATTGTCGCTTTCCCAGAGGAAAAGGACTTGAATATATTAAAAGAAATCTTACGAGGCGGCGCTGAAAAGGTGCAAGAAGCTGGGGCAATCTTGGCTGGCGGCCACTCGATTCATGATCAGTCAGTGAAATACGGCTTGTCTGTTACAGGAACGATTGATCCAAATAAAATTTATCAAAACAATACTTGTCAGCTGGGAGATCACTTGATTTTGACGAAACCATTGGGTGTCAGCATTATCACGGTGGGCTACAGCGCAGAGGAAATTAGTGAAGAGGCATTTGTGAAAGCCACCACGAGCATGGAAACATTGAACAAATATGCGATGGATATTATTCGTAAATATCCGATCAACAGCTGCACAGATGTGACCGGCTTCGGCTTGGCCGGACACCTGCATGAAATGACGAATGGACGCTACAGCGCGGAGATCCATTCCAAAGATCTGCCATATTTTGAAGAGGCCTATCAAGGTGCGAAAGAGTTCATTTTAACTGCTGGCGGTCAGCGTAATCGGAATTACATGGAAGAGAAGATGGATTTTCAGATTGAGGATTTCGGGATTGAAGAATTATTGTTTGATCCCCAAACGTCTGGTGGTTTATTAGTCAGCGTTCCAGCAGATCAAGCAGATACGCTAGTACAGGAATTACAAGCAGCGGACATTCCGGCACAAGATTTCGGAGTGGTGGTTGAAAAGCAGACGAAGGAATTGATCGTTTATTAATAGCAATAAGATGAAAATCAATTGAGGATCGGAGTGAAAGAAATGTTCAAAATTGATGCATTGGGCAAAGCTTGCCCGTTACCAGTCATTGAAACAAAAAAAGCACTGCGGGAGCATGAAGTTGTGCAAACGCTGGTGGACAATGAGATCGCTACGCAAAATTTAAAAAAAATGGCGGAGCAGCTTGGCTATATCTATCAAATGGATCAGGATGCGCCGAATCATTATACAGTGGTCATTTCAAAAGGGAATGCGGATCTAACTGAGGATGCGCCGCAAGTAGTCGAACCTGTGGCAACGAAGGACGATTATATCGTAGTCGTAGATACAAATGTGATGGGTCGTGGTTCAGATGAATTAGGGAAAAACTTATTGAAAGGGTTTATCTATTCGTTGACCGAACAAGATGTGCTGCCGGAAAAGGTTATTTTTTACAATGGCGGTGTGCATTCAGTCGTAGAAGGCTCTGATTCGCTGGAGGACCTTAAGGGCATGGAAGAACAAGGCGTGGAAATTTACGCCTGCGGAGCTTGTTTGAATTTCTATGAGTTGACTTCAGCAGTTGGCGAAGTGACGAATATGTATCGCATCGTGGAAATGATGCGTCAAGCACCGAGAATCGTTAAACCATAGAGGGTGCAGCGCATCATTAGAGGGATATGGCTTGAAGCTGTAGCTTATTGATTACAGTATTATGAAAAAAAGGAGCAGTTTTTATGCAAACGTACGGTGTTGCGTTGTTTTATTCAACCCGGGAGGCCATGAAAGCTGAGGAAATCGCGAAGGAAGCCCAACTTGCCGTTCGAATCATTCCCACACCGGAAAAGATTCATGCTAGTTGCGGCTTTTCTTTGAAATATCCGTTGAAAGAAGAGGAGGCGTTAGCGTCTTTGCTTACAGCGGCAGAGATTGCCTCAGAGGGCTTTTATCATGCAACCCAAGAAGGGTTGAAAACAGACTATAAATTGGTTCAGAAAGGATAAGCAGATGGCAAATATTGTGATAGGAACGGCTGGGCATATCGACCATGGAAAAACCACGTTGATCAAAGCGCTGACGGGTATCGAAACGGACACGACGAGTGAAGAAAAAAAGCGCGGGATGTCGATTAATTTAGGCTTTGCTTATTTGGATTTGCCAAATAAGAAGCGGGTCGGGATCGTGGATGTGCCGGGACACGAAAAATTTATTAAAAACATGGTCGCTGGTTTGCCGGGTATTAATCTGGTTCTGCTGGTGATCGATGCGGCGGAAGGGATTATGCCGCAAACGAAGGAACACATTGATATTTTAACGTTATTGGGCATTCGCGACTTCTTGATCGTGTTGACCAAGGTAGATACCGTTGATCCAGACTTGAAGGAATTAGTGGTGGACGATATTCGTGAACAATTAGCGGATACACCATTAGCAGAGGCGGATTTAATTGAGACGGATGCAGTAACCGGCACTGGGATTAAAGAATTGTTGGAAAAAATTCAGGAACATTCAGAAGAGGCGCAGGAACGTTCAGGCAGCGGTTCCGCCCGCTTGAATGTGGATCGAGTCTTTAGCGTGAAGGGTTTTGGAACGGTAGTTACGGGAACGCTGTTAGATGGCTCCATCAATGCTGGAGATGACCTGTATCTTTACCCAAGCCAGAAAAAAACGCGGGTCAGAAACATCCAGGTTCACGAAACAGATGTGAAAAGTGCACAGCCGGGTCAGCGAACAGCGTTAAATTTAGCGAATATCGCAACTGATGAAATCCAACGGGGGGATGTCTTGTCCGTTTCAGAGAAGCTGGAGGACACCTGGATGCTGGACGTCAAGGTCACCTGTTTGCCGGAAGTAGAAGGCGGGATTGGCCTGTGGGATCGCGTCCGTCTATTAGTTGGAACCCGTGAAGTGATGGCGCGGACTGTGCCTTTAGGTGTGGATTGGATCGGACCAGGAGAAGAGGGCTTTCTGCAATTGCGTTTGGAAGAGCAGGTGGCAGTAAAAGAGCGGGATCGTTTTATTTTGCGTTCTTACTCACCGATGTACACGATCGCAGGCGGCGAGGTGTTGGATGCGGCTCCCCACAAGCATCGTCGTTTCAAGGTGGAAATTCTTGAGAGCTTGAAGGCGAAAGAAGAAGGCAGTTTAGACGAATTGATTGCAGATTTTATGGTCAACAAAAAACAGCCGTTTACGAAAGAAAAAGAGCTGTTGGACTATCTAGGTGTAGGTCAAGAAGAATTGCAGCCGATGTTAACAGAGATGTTGGCTGAAGGCCGTGTAATTGAAACCAAGGTCGGCTATTTGGCGCAAGCTAGTTATCAGAAATTGGTCGCTCAGGCAACTGAAATCTTGTCGGCTTACCATAAGCAATATCGTTTGCGCTATGGAATGCCTTTAGAGGAATTTCGTTCGCGGATGCGGGGTGTTTTAGCGGAGAAGGAAATCTCAGCGTTGATCACCTTGATGAAAGAAACTGTTGTTAAAGAAAATAATGACAAGATCGCTTTGAAGGATTTCGAGGTGACTTTCAACAAATACCAGCAAGCCGCGAAAGAAAAGATCGAGCAGACGCTTGCTAAGAACGGCTATACGCCTGTTAAGAAAGAGGAATTATTCGGTTTAGACAAAAATGCTGAGGAAGTCCTAGAGGCCTTAAATGGCGACACCGTTATCTTCTTGACACATGAATTTGTTTTGTTAGGCAAAGTTTTTGATCAATCCGTAGCATTGATCCAACAATACATTGCCGAGCATGATCAAATGACTTTAGGCGATTTTCGTGATTTGACCGATTCTAGCCGTAAGTCATCGATGCTGATTCTTGAATATATGGACAAGCAGGGAATCACGAAACGAGTGGAGAACTATCGTGTGCTAGGAGAGAAGGGGAAATAAATGGGTATTTACTTAGACAATGCCGCTACGACTGCGCAAAAACCGGCTGTCGTGGCAGAAGCGATGACGGAGATCTTGACAGGTGAATATGGCAACCCTTCTCGTGGTGCGCACGGCTATTCCTTAGCAGGATACCGTGTAGCGGAAAGTGCCCGTAATCAGGTGAAGCAGCTTTTCAAAGCAGATCGGCGTTATGAAGTAGCGTTCACCAATAATGCGACGGTTGCGTTGAATGAAGTTTTGAAAGGTTTGATTCAAACAGGTGATCATATCATTACGACTTCGTGGGAACACAATTCCGTTTTACGACCGCTGTATCAGCTAGAAGCTCAAGGTGCCAGCTTTGATGTGGTAGCCAGTGAAGCCGTGACTGGACGTTTGAACTACCAGGAATTTACGGAAAAAATTCGTCCGGAAACGAAAGCTGTGATTTGTAATCACGCCAGTAATGTCACGGGCAATTTATTAGATCTGGAATGGGTCAAGGATTTCTGCGAAGCGCATGAATTGTATTTGATTATTGATGCTTCGCAAACAGCTGGTGTAGTTCCGATTGACCTTAGTGATGGGAAAATCGCTGCTGTCTGTTTTACTGGTCATAAGTCGCTCTATGGCCCGCAGGGAACAGGCGGCGTGTGTGTGCGCAAGGATTTGTCTTTAGAGCCTGTGATCACAGGCGGCGATGGAATGCAGTCCTTTTCAAAGGTCCAGCCGAAGGAATTACCGACCTTGTTAGAGGCGGGGACCTTGAATATTCCCGGCCTAGCGGGCTTAGCGGCTAGTATCCAATGGCTGCGAGAAAAGGAAGCACGACCAGCGTTAGGAGAATACTTCTATCAGGAATTACAAAAAATTGATGGACTAACGATATACGGTGATTTTAATTTGCCGCGAGTCGATGTTTTCTCGATGAATATCAAAGATGCGGAATCTGCGATTGTTAGTGATCTTTTATGGGAAGAGTTTCAAATCGCGACCCGCCCGGGATATCATTGTGCGCCTTTAATGCATGAAGCATTGGGGACCGCTGATCGCGGAACGGTGCGGCTGTCATTTTCGAGTTTCACTACTAAGGCTGAAGTCGATACAGTCTTAGCAGCATTACAAAATCTGGCGTTACGCTAAGAAAGCAGGTGGCCTATGTCAAAAGAGATTCAGAATATTTTAGCAAGTTTGCCTTCTGTAGATGTGCTACTGAAGCAAATCGATCCAAGCTACCCTCATGGGAAAGCCAAAGAAGCTGCTCAGCAAGTTGTCGCGCGTCTACGTGAATCAGTGGTGGACGGCTCTAGAAAAACCGTGATTGAGCAAAAAGAAGTTGTCGACATGATCCATAAGCAGCTAGAAGAAAAACAATTTTCATTGCGGCGAGTAATCAATGGTACTGGAACAGTCATCCATACGAACCTGGGACGTTCCTCATTAAGTGCTAAAACGCAGGAGCAGCTGTTAGCGACCAGCTTTCATTACTCAAATTTAGAATTTGATTTAGAAAGCGGAAAGCGAGGATCGCGTTATAGTCACTTAGTTTCAATCGTGAAAAAGCTCACGGGAGCAGAGGATGTTCTAGTAGTAAATAATAATGCGGCGGCCGTCCTCTTAGTTTTGAGTACCTTGACGCAAGAAAAAGAAGTCTTGGTGTCCCGTGGCGAATTGGTTGAAATCGGTGGTGCCTTTCGAATTCCAGATGTGATCACCTCAAGCGGTGGAACAATCGTAGAGGTCGGCACAACGAATAAAACGCACTTGACAGACTACGAAAAAGCGTTGACGGAAGAAACTGGTGCGATTCTGAAGGTGCACACGAGTAATTATCGCATTATTGGTTTTACTGAAACACCAGAATTGAACGAGTTAGCAGAATTAGCCCATGCCAACGATCTACCGTTGATCAATGATTTAGGTAGCGGCTTGCTGCTGGACATGCGCCCACTTGGTCTGCCTTATGAACCTACGGTGAAGGAAGTGTTGGACCAGGGCTGCGACATTGTCACCTTTAGCGGGGACAAGCTATTAGGTGGACCACAGGCAGGAATCATTGTTGGGAAAAAAGAATATATTGATAAAATGAAGAAAAATCAACTGCTGCGGGCCCTGCGTATTGACAAGATGACTTTAAGCGCTTTGGAAGCGACGTTGGCATTGTATCTTGATGAAAAGGAAGCCTTAAAATCAGTGCCTACGTTGCAAATGATCGGACAAAGCGAAGAAGATTGCTTAGGGAAGGCGGCTGAATTGGCGGCGATGCTCCAATCGATCACGGAGCTAAGTGTGAAGATTGAAAAAGACAGTAGCAAAATTGGCGGCGGCTCCTATCCAGAGCACGTGTTACCCACCTACGCGGTCGTGTTAAGCAGTAGTAAATTCTCTGCAGATACACTGCAGGAGAAGCTGCGCTTGGCTGCTACACCGATTATCAGCCGCATCAAGGACGACTGTAATTTCTTGGATATGCGAACGGTTGCCATAGAAGAATTCGCGGCAATTCAGGAGAGCTTGCAGGAAATTTTTCAATAGAGGAAAGGAGGTAGAATTATCCAACCACAGAAGCAATTAGTAGCCGTGTCTCATTGTGTTTTAAACCAAAATGCGGTGATCCATGGCTGGGAAAGAGCACGAGGGGCCTTTCCCTTTGCGATCGAGCTGTTGCGCAGCGGAATCGCATTGATTCAACTGCCTTGCCCGGAATTTATCGTGCTAGGCGGGGATCGTCCGCCAATGACTTATGAAGAGTACCATAATTTGCCAGATTTTCGTCAGGAATGCCAGAGACTGCTGCAGCCGATGATCCAACAGATTCAGGCTTATCAGGCAGAAGGGTACCAGTATCTAGGAGTCATTGGCATTCACGAAAGCCCCAATTGTTCGATTAGTGGGCAACGCGGGGTTTTGATGGAAGAGTTTTTCGCAGAATGTCATAAGGCTCAGATTGGTACGAACTTTTTAGAAGTACCTACGTGGTACAGCGAGGACGATCAAGGAAGTTTTGTTGCCCAGTTGCAGTGTTTTTTAGAAAAAGGAGAAGTAAATGACTAGTAAAGCAAAGATAATCACTATGTGCGCCATCGCGGTAGGCTTAAATGTAGTGCTTGGTGAAGCGGTGTCGATGATGAGGATTCCGCTGTTGTTCTTAGACACGATGGGAACGATTTTTATTGCGGCGAATTTTGGGATGGGATACGGCATTTTGACTGGTGTGACCACCAATTTATTGATGGGCTTATTTAGCGGTGTGACGGCGATTCCTTTTGCACTTGTAAATGTTGCGGTAGCGATCATTGTTGCCTTGTTCGCAAAAAATGGGTTCAGCTTTGGCAAAGCGTTGATCGCAGGTCTTTTATTGGCCTTTATTTGTCCGATGATTGGTGCACCGATTCGATTAGCCCTATTTGGAGGATTTACCGGATCAGGTACGGATGTTGTAATTATGGCGTTGCGGGCATCCGGCAAGGAAATGATCTCTGCAACCTATTGGGGTGCAGTAGCCGGAAATTTAGTGGATAAAATCGTCTCTTGTCTCTTGGTCGCCTGGTTTATCAAGCTGCCACAGATGAAACGCTTCGCGGTAAAATGAGCTTGAGCAGCTTCTGAGACTAAGGTGCTTAGTCTGGAAATACTAAAGTGAGCTAGAATCAACAAAACTATGTTGAGGCTAGCTTATTTTTTTTGCAGTGAAGAAAGGAATGTTTTGCGAACGTTTTCGATTATGCTATCCTATAGGTAAGTAATTATTGAGAGGGGGAAATTACACATGGTCTGTATGTCAAAAATAACGATGAATCAAGATAGCCTCCGATTCCATATCAGCTTTTGTCATACACTTACCTTTAAATCAGTGTTCAAGGGAGCAGTCTGCCCAAAAACATCTAAATTTAAAAAAAATGCATGACCATGCGGTAAAATCCTGAGCTTTTGGAAGTTTAAATAATAACAAGGTCATGTTTGGATTATCCATTCATGATCTTTTTTGCGGTCGTGCTCTAAGGAGACGAGAACAATGTTGATTCAAGCAAATAAGATTACCAAGAATTTTAGTACAGCACCTGTTTTTAAAGGAGTAACGCTCGCTGTAAATGCGGGTGATAGAATTGGTTTAGTGGGAATGAACGGGTGCGGCAAAAGCACCTTGTTGCGGATTTTAACCGGGGAAGAAGGGATCAACGAAGGAACCGTTGCACGAAAGAAAGGATTGAGAATCGGATATATTCCGCAAAAATTGCCAACTACGAATGAATTGATCAAAGACTATCTGCTAAGTAGTTTTGAAGAAATCGGATACCTGCGCCAAAAATTACAGCAGCTAGAGCAGGCTATGACAGCTCCTGCCGAGGAGATTGATCGACTGTTGACACAATACGGTCGTCTGCAAGAAAATTATGAAGAGGCCGGCGGTTATACGCTGGAGGATCGAATAGCCGGCACCTTAAAAGGGTTAGGTATTGAGGATAAATTGGATACCCCGCTTTCAATGTTAAGCGGTGGGCAACGGGTGCGTATAGAGTTGGCGCGGGTCCTCACCGATCCGGCGGATGTTCTGCTGTTGGACGAGCCGACCAATCACTTGGACTTAGAGGGAATCAATTGGTTGGAAAACTACCTAAGCCGCAGCAAGCCGGCCTACGTAGTGATTTCCCATAATCGCGAATTTCTGGATCAAGTGGTTGATCAAATTGTGGAAATCGATGGCGAAGAGATTGTCAGCTATTCTGGCAACTATAGCAAGTTTGCACAGCTTAAGCGGGAGCGAATCGCTTTATTGCAGAAGAATTTTGACTTGCAGCAAAAAGAAATCCTGCGGCTACAACGAATGAGCCGGCGCTACCGTCAATGGGGTAAGGAGGCGGATAATGAAGATTTTTTCCGCAAGGCAAAAGAGATCGAGCGGCGGATCGAAAAACTGAAGCAGTCTCTAGTAAAACCGCCAGAATCAGATAAGAAGCGTTTGCAGCCGGTGGTACAGGCAAGTCGCTCAGGAAAAGAAGTGTTGAAGGCTGAAGGGATTGGCAAATTAATGGGAGACCGACTTTTATTTGCAGAGTCGGATTTTGTCATCTATCGTCAAGAACGATTGGCGTTAACAGGTGCTAATGGCAGTGGGAAAACGACACTTATCCGCTGCTTGCTGGGGACAGCTGATTTAGACGAAGGAATTATTAAACTAGGTGCCAGCGTCAAAATTGGCTATCTGCCGCAAAAAATAATCTTTGATAAACCGACACAACGTCTATTAGCTTATGTTCGTGAATTCCTGACGGATGAGCAAAAGGCGCGACGAACACTGGCACAATATGGTTTCTTTGCAGAAGATGTTTCAAAACGAATTCAGGACCTTTCCGGAGGAGAACAGATGCGACTGTACCTACTCATGCTGTTACAGCAGCAAATCAATTTCCTGATTTTAGATGAACCTACCAATCATTTAGATATTGCTGGTAAAGAAGAATTGGAGGAGCTTTTGGCGGATTACGATGAGACTCTACTGGTCGTTTCCCATGATCGCTATTTTTTACGGAAGGTGACACAAGGACAATTAGTGATCGAAGACGCAGTCATTAGAAAAGCTGCTAAATTAAGTTAATTTTTTTAGAAGCTGGTATCGACAAAAAGTTGATACCAGCTTTTTGTAGGCCAAAATTCTTCAAAATGACAAAAATGTTAGGTGTTTTTAGGTTGTTTCAATGGTTGAATTTTTAGAAGTTTTGTATAGTTGCTCTAGAAAATAAAAAGGAGCAATCAGTTATGAAAAAATTTTTAATCGGTTTAGTTAGTTTAATCGTCATCGCCTTCGTAGGCTTACAAATAGCAGATAAAGTTGTTAAAGGCGGGGACGAGTATTACGTCCAGATTACAACGGATGGTCAACGAGTGGAAGAAAAAGATGATAGCGGCAATAAATATGTCGACTACAAGTACTCGTTGCCAGGTTATGACAAGGATGGAAACAAGAAAGAGCTAGAATTTAACGCGACAAAAGATCGCCCACTACGTAAAGAAGCATTTCTTAAAGTGACTTGGAACAAGAAAAAAGGGGTAACCTCTTACGAAGAAGTACAGCAAAAAGATTTGCCTAAGAAGACAGCGACTAAATTGGGTGTCTAATTTGTAACCCTAACGGTGGATAGGCGAGAAGCAAAGCAGGGTCGTTGAAAAAAATGACCCTGTTGATTTTATTAAGGAGTGGAAGTATGGAAAAAATCGTATCAGTAAATGAGGTAAAGAAAACTTACGGAAAAGGCAACCAGAAAAAAACGCAAGCCTTAAAGGGAATCTCATTTGAAGTAGAGAAAGGCGAGTTCGTCGGAATCATGGGGGCATCTGGCTCTGGGAAGTCGACGCTATTAAATTTACTCGCTACGTTGGATAAGCCGACGGACGGTAAAATCCAAATCAATCAATCCGATGTCACAAAATTATCAGGCAATCAATTGGCAGATTTTCGCAGTCGTGAGATTGGCTTTATCTTCCAAGATTTCAACTTGTTGGAAAATTTGACAGCAGCTGAAAACATCGCAGTTCCGTTATCGTTACAAGGGGCTAAGAGCAAAGTCATCCATCGGCGAGTGGCTGAAGTGGCAAAACGCTTATCAATCGATGGTATTTTAAACAGCTATCCGGCTCAAATCTCTGGTGGACAAAAGCAGCGGGTGGCTGCGGCTCGGGCTTTAATTACGCAACCAACGATTCTTTTAGGCGATGAACCAACAGGTGCGTTGGATTCTAACAGCGCGCGGGATCTTTTAGATACAATGGAGGAACTGAATCAGAAGGATCAGGTGTCGATTTTATTGGTAACCCATGATCCATTTTCAGCCAGTTATTGTCAACGAATCCTGTTCATTAAAGATGGGGTCATCTATCAAGAAGTAAAAAGAGAAAATCAAACCCGAGAAGCTTTCTATCGTCAAATTTTAAGTATTCTCGGTAATTTGGAACAGTAGGGGGTGATTCGATGCTTTTAAAATTATCACTCGCTGGAATCAAAGGCCGTCTGCGAGACTATGTGGTGCTCTTTTCAGGCCTTGTGGTGGCGTCCGGAATCTTTTATATGTTTGAGGGTCTGGCGACTAATAAGACCTTCTTAGAAAGCAATTCGATGATCTCGTCAGTAGTAATGATCTTTCACTTAGGGACCGTCCTGCTTTCAATTATCACCTTTGTCTATATTTTATATGCTAATTCCTTCTTGATGTCGATGCGGCAGAAGGATTACGCGATGTTTATGATGTTGGGGGCAAAAGGTCGTAAGATCGCTCAACTGATTTTTATTGAAACCTTTGTAGTAGGGGTTAGTGCGACACTTGTCGGAACCTTGTTAGGTATTGGCTTGAGTGGTGTTGTGCAGCAATTATTGGTTAAACAGCTAGCTATCAAGATCACTCACTTTACCGCTGTAAATTCTTCAGCTGTAGTATTCACGTTGATCTTTTTCACAGTAATCTTCTTACTAGCGGCCTTTGTAAATGCCATGACGATCGTGAAAAAGCCGATCTTAAACTTGTTGAAAGCCAGCGAAACCCCATTGCCAGCAAATCGTAAAATTATTACGTTGGTCTTGGAAGTACTCGCAGGGATCGTATTTTTAGGAATCGGCTATTTCATGATGACGCAAGTAATGAAGCTGGCCTTCCTAGCCTTGATCGTAGCGTTGATCACGATTATTTTAGGAACCTATTTTGTCTTCCATTCCATCCTGATTTTTGTACTAGATTTACTGAAACGCCGCGATAGCATCGCATTGAAGAAGTTGAACAATTTCACGTTGTCGCAGTTGAGCTTCCGAATTCAAGATTACACGAGAATTTTGTCAATGGTGGCTATGCTCTTTGCCTTGGCTCTCGGTGCGATTACCGTTGGATTAGGTTTTCATAACGAAATTATGAAAATGACGGAATCAACAGCTGCGTATGATCTCGTGTTAAATAATGGGCAAAATTTCAGTGCTTCCGAGTTGGACACAATTAAACCGACTTCAGATGCGGTTTATCAGCAAAAAGAGGACAATGAAAATGTTTATTATGATCGTTCACAGTTTGACCAAAAACCATTGGTCGTCAAGGAGTTCTCAGCTAGTCGTCAAACAAAAGAAGTACGTTACACAGGGGAACAGCTAGCCAATGATTTGAGTGCTTCTGATCAATTACGGTCGTTAGAATTACCAGAACAAAGTACGAAGAAACATCAATTTTTATCTAGTGACGCTTTTGCAGCATTACCAGGAACTCCAACAGAAATCCGTCTGATCACCGTTGCTGATTTTGCAAAGGACAAAGGTAAATTAAAAGCTTTGGCCGAAGAAAATTTCCGTAAAAATCCGACTTTGGATAAGAATCAAACAACTATGAATCAAAAAGTCTTGGTTTATGACCTATACAACGCCTTATTCTCAGGATTTGAATTTATGGGCTTCTTCCTTGGAATTGCCTTTTTGACAATGTTAGCCAGCTGCTTGATGTTCAAAATTTTATCTGGCGCGAAAAGCGATATTCAACGCTACAGTATGTTGGAAAAAATCGGGGCACGGCGTCAGCTATTGAAGCAATCGATTCGCAAAGAAATCGGAATCTTATTTTTAGTTCCGGGATTATTAGGGGTTACCCATGTCTTGTTCGGACTACAGCTCTTTAAGACGTTATTAACTGAGCCCTACAGTAACATATGGGTACCGTTTCTGATCTTCTTTGTTCTATACTTTATCTACTATGTATTAACCGTGTGGATCTACACAGGAATTGTTATGAAACGCGAAGCCTAAAATGCTAGCCCCTTCCAGTTTAGTCTGGAAGGGGCTTTTTAGTCTATTTTGATTTGAAAGTGGTTTTGGAACGCTTTTAACGTGGTAAGAAAATCACCTCCCAAAATTGATAAACGAATGCGGAAACTTCAGCATAGACAAAATGAAGCGGTACGGATTCCTTTATCTATACACAAGAATAAATAGAAGACGACACCTTTATGAAAAATATAGACAGACAGAAGGAATAGGGATGTCTTTTTTTTGGCAACAATCAGAACGTACGTTCGGGTAATATAATAGTCAGAAGAGGCCACTTCTAATAATTTAAAGAAAAGAGGAAATATAATGGCAAGTACAGAAGCAGTAATTAATTGGTTCAGAGCTCGACAAGGTCGGGTGACATACTCAATGACTAATCGGTTAGGTCCAAATAGTTATGATTGTAGCTCAGCGGTCTATTTTGCGCTAATTGAAGCAGGATTTTTACCGGGAGGAACTTCCATTGGGAACACGGAAAGTTTATACCGATTAGAAGGAAGTTTGCTACAACCGATCAACCGAAGTGAAGCAAAAAGAGGCGATATTTTCGTTTCTGGAACGAAAGGTGCAAGTGGTGGAGCTAATGGACATACAGGTGTCTTCTTAAGTAACAGTCAAATTATTCATTGTACCTATCCATTGAATGGGATTGGGGAAACGGCTGCTTCAGGATGGATGGGAGGACCACCAACGTTTTGCTACCGTCTAAAAGGCGGAAGTGTCAATCCGGGAAATAAAAACGGGATTGCGATTGATAACATTTCTAATGACCAAGCAAAAACAATGGTTGCCTGGATTCAAACCCAATATTGCTGGACACTATTACGGGATCAAGTGAAAGCAAGACAGCAAAGTGATGGTCGTTATACCATGCTCATTACTTGCAACCCGACCAATAAGAAATTAAATGAAGCTACAGCTCGTACACAACAAGAGCTACGTACGTATCAGCCTGGGTATATGCAACAAAATATTGCGATTGTTAATGGAGATAAAACAGTATCTACTATTGAGTGTAGAAACTTGACCAAAGCTCAAACAGATCAAATGGTGCCTCATTTGCGCAATTTCTTAAAAGATATCTTGTTGTCCGATCAAACCTATGGGTATGCGAATGCTTATGGTACTTGGGATGTTCGTGTGAAGGGTGAAGGATTTAATGATGTGGATACACCAATCGTTCGAAATGAAATTGAGGCTCGAGTGAAAAAGACCGGAGCCAATGCGTTTGCTGTAAAAGCATTCAAATATTAAGCAACTAATTTTAGAGAAGATCGCTGTTGAGGCGATCTTTTTTTGTACTTAAAGGGAGTATAAAATTTTCACATAAATAAATCGCTTTACAGCAGGAATATCCATGTCCGGCTTCACGAACTAGCTTTATCGGCAATAAGCAAAAATATTTCGAAATTTGAGAAACAATTTAGAAATATTTTGGTCTTATTGCTCAAAAGCTGAGCGAGTTCGCGAAGCCTTTCTTACTTCAATAATAGACTAGGAAATTTCCTGGCAGCTTTTTTAGCATGGAGAAACGCCTATTTTTCTCCTGTTTTCAGTGGGAAAACAGGTACATTGATCATGCCGTTTTTGTCCGTTTGTACCTAACCGGTCATTTTTCTTTTGACGATCAGATGAAGGCAGTGTCTCCATAAGTAAAGCACGTGATTCGTTTGTGGAGATGGTCCAATTTTGCCCGCCAAACGTATTTTTTTACTTATCAGATGATAAATAATAAGATATTAATAAAAGGAGCGTGTCTATGAAGAAAGTTATAGTAATAGGTGCAGGCGTCGCTGGACTCTCTGCCGCAGTGAGATTGCAAAAATTAGGCTACTCCGTACAACTCTTTGAGAAGGCTAGCCAAGTAGGCGGAAAAATGAATCAAATTAAAAAGGACGGATTTACCTTTGATGTAGGACCGACCATTGTCATGATGCCGGATATCTATCGAGAAGTTTTTGAGTTTTGCGGGAAAGACCCGGATGCGTACATTCCGATGGAAAAGATTGATCCCATGCTGAAGCTGTATTTTTCTGAGGATGAGCCCTTAGTTTTTTCATCGGATTTAGTTGAATTGACGAAAACGCTGGAAGGAATATCTGAAGAGGATGCGCAAGGCTATTTTGCTTTTCTGGCGGATATTTACAAGCGCTATTTGATCGCAAAAGAATCGTTTATTATGCGTTCATTTCGCTCGTTTTGGGATTTTTACAATCCAAAATCACTATTAAATGGGTTGAAGCTGAAGACCTTCGGCGATGCGTATAGTTCTATTTCGAAATTTGTCAAAGATGATCGTTTACGAAAATCATTGGCATTCCAAACACTTTATATTGGTATTTCACCGTATCAAGGGCCTTCTTTGTACACGATTATTCCCATGATTGAATTGCTGTATGGGATTCACTTTATGAAGGGCGGCATGTACACACTGGCTCAAGGGCTGGAGCGTCTCTTTGTCGAGTTAGGAGGAGAAATCTATTGTGATACGGAAGTTCAGGAAATTCTGATTGAGAACAAAGAAGCAATAGGGATCAAGGTGGCGGATAAAGCTATTTTGGCGGATGCAGTTGTCTGTGGAGCTGACTTTCCTTATGCGATGAAGCATTTATTGCCAAATGAAAAAGATCGCGGAAAGTATACCGATCAAAAAATTGATCAGATGGAATATTCTTGCTCCTGTTTTCTGCTCTATTTAGGATTAGATAAAAAATACGATGCCGAAGCGCTGCATTCGATCCATTTTGCTACTGATTTCGAAAAAAATATTTCAGACATTTTTGATCAAGGGGTGCTGCCAGATGATCCTTCCTATTATTTGTACGTGCCGACACTACTAGATCCTGAGATGGCAAAAGAGGGGCATGAAACATTGTATGTCTTGGTGCCGGTGCCGGAATTGTCGAAATTCTCGGACTGGGAGGAAGCAACCATTCAGCAGTATCGGAACCATGTAATTCAAAAGATTCAACAGGAAACGGTCTTTACGGATCTTGAAGAGCATATCGTTTTTGAGGAACACTATACACCAAAAGATTTTGATCAGAATTTTAATGCTTACCGTGGGGCGACATTTGGTTTGAAACCAACATTGAAGCAAAGCAACTATTACCGTCCCCACAATAAGTTCAATTATGCAGATCGCCTGTATTTTTGCGGAAGCAGTACCCACCCGGGAGCAGGGGTCCCAATCGTTATGCAAAGTGCCAAATTAGCAGTGGAGGAGCTGATGCGCGATGACCGATAAACTAGCTGAGAAGTTCCTGGAGCAGCAAGAAGATTTTGCTGTTTGCGAAAGCATTATCAAACATCATTCGAAGAGCTTTTATGCCGCGTTTTCGAAATTACCAGAGCAAAAGGCGATGAGTGTCTATGCGATCTATGCTTTTTGTCGTCAGGCGGATGATCTGATTGATGTAGAAAAAGCGCCGGAAAAATTAGAAGAGATGCGCAGACAGCTGGAGGAATTCCAAAATGGAGATTGTCCGGATGAGCCCATGTGGCGTGCGCTAGCGGTGGTTTTTGAACACTATCCTCTAAATATCAACTATTTTTATGACATGCTGGAAGGACAGCGGCGCGATGCTCATTTTAAACAGCCTGAAACCCAAGCGGAGTTAGAAGAGTATAGTTATTATGTTGCTGGATCTGTTGGCTTGATGCTGCTGCCGATCCTTTCTCAAGAATGGCAAAGCATTGTTGAAGAAGCCAAGGAGCTAGGCAAAGCGATGCAGATTACCAATATTTTACGCGACATTGGGGAGGATGCGGCAGAAGCTCGTATTTATTTACCAAAGGAAAAAATGCTCGCATTCGATGTCACGAACGAGGCTATTCACGCCCATCAGAAAACGCAAGGCTTCATTGCTCTTTGGGAGTACGAAGCACGACGAGCAGAAGCAGCTTATGAAAAAAGTCGTGAGATGATGCCGTTGATCGATGAGGATTGTCGAGGGCCATTACTTGCAGCTAGCTATCTCTATCGGGAGATTTTGAATGCTGTTCGTGAGAATGACTATCAAGTGTTTACCCGCAGGCACGCAGTGAAGGCATCTCGGAAGCTTATTGTGTTTAAAGAAATCAATAGTGAACTAAAAAATATTGCAACTATCTCTTAATAAATGAAGCTCATCTTAGTAACCTTTAGAACAGAATTCTAGGGTGTTAAGATGAGCTTTTTGTTATAAAAAAGGGCTCACGTTTCCACAAACCCTCGAAACAAATAAATTCCAAGAATCGCATTAAAACCCATCGCGGAAATCACGCTGAAGCGTTCAGGAATTCCGAAGTATTGAGTAGGAACGACATTAATCCCGATTGCTCCAGCGACCATGAGCAGGAGTGCGAAGGCTGCCCATTTTCCTAATGATCGGTAGTCTTCAGAACGGAAGCTGCCAATCATAATAGTCAACAGCGAAGCAATGGAGAGCCCAACGACCAGCACCGTTACAACTACGTGCATGAGGTCTTGAAAGGCGCCGGCAAAGCCGCTATCGGTCAGAGGAAACATAGTATAACCTACCGCTGATAACCACAGCATGACAGCGAAAAGGTAGATCCCGATGCGCAAAGACTTGGTCAGTTTTCCTTGGATATAGACACAGACCAGCATGATACAGACCACACTGCCAATACCAGACAGGGAAGATAGCTGGTTCCATAAAATTCTGGAGGGGGAATTCTCTGCACTTAGATCACTGACCGCCTGGGCCATCCAATCATAGCCAGGGTAAGCTAGCGGACTGAAAATTAGCGCCGTGACGTATGAGAGAAAACTAATAACGCCAAATAGGCCCAACCATTGAATGAGGTCTCTTCTTTTAGCCATGAGTAGGTTCTCCTGTTCGGTAAAGTTTGTTGAATTGGTGGATATGCTGTTCCAGTGTCTGCAATGCAGCTGCTTCTCTATCGGGATGCCGATCACAAATCGTCAACAGCAAATGAATTGGTGCGTAAAATTGCAGCGCCATAATCTGGGGATCGCTTGGCTGCATGACACCTGCTTGTATGAGCATCGAAAACAGCATTCCTTGATAGGAAAGTGGATTGTCTGCGTATTGCTTCGTGAACATTGCGGCCAGCTCGTTGTTTTGAAACTGTTCGATTGTCAACAGTTTGCGAAAATTTGCCGCATAATCATCATGTAAAAAGAAAGCAAATAAGTTTTTCCCTAGTTCTACAAGCTGTTCTTCTGTCATACGTTCGAAAAAGTTCACGTCAGTGTGGCTATCTTGCCCGTTCATCTGCAGCTTGTTCATATTTTCTTTGTAGCGCTGGTTCATTTTTTGCACAACTGCATCAAATATTTCTTGCTTATTTTTATAATGCTTATACAAAGAGGGGGCTTTGATCCCAACGGCTTGTGCGATCTCCTCAACACTGACCGTATCATAGCCTTTTTGGGCAAAGAGACGAGAGGCTTCTGCAAGGATTCGTTCTTTTGTAGGAAGGTTGCTCATGGTGCACACTCCTTTTTGGCTAATGACTATTAGCTTTTCTTCCATTTTAGCTAATGGTTATTAGCCTGTCAATTGAATTTTTGGGAAGTCCCCCGAAAAAATTCCATGCCTGTCTCTTTTTCTGCTGGTAACACAGGTATTTTCAGTATTGAGCTTGGGAGAAGAATCAAGATTTAAACGTTCATAAAAAATGCATAGAACTGATACCTTACAGACGGATAGTCCAGTTAAATATTTTAAGTTAGAGCACCCGTTTTACCCCTACATTCAGTTAAAAAGCCCAACAAATTATCCGAAAATTTCGTGGATAGTTTGTTGGGCATCGTTGATTAATCAACTGTTTTTTTGAACCGGGATATACATCTCAGTCAAATACTCATTTTCTGGCTGCTTTTCGTCATTTAAGTAATGGTAGTAAATACCACCGACTGCTTCATAACCATTATCGGGGATCCATTTCATAAGAGCTTCAAGTGTTGGATCTTGTTTTTCATAGGGGCCTCGATCAATTGTTACTGCGATTGTGCGTATCGGATGGGTCAGAGTGTGCAGCTCATTTCGCGCTTTGAGAGGTTTCGGAGTGGCAAAACCGATTTCTACCTCTAATGCCTCCAAGTCAACATTATGAAAGCAGACGATGGGACCGCTGCTGGGGAATGCCTCGTTTTCTTCAATCAGCTTAAGAATTCTACTGATGGCTTCGCCCATAAACTCTGCGTAGTCTTCAAAGAAATTGATCGTTTTGCGAAGCGTCAGCAGGTGCTGCTCAGGTAATTGTTTGACCCTAATATCAGCGATTTTTGTCATGATAAAATCCTCTTTTCCGTTGTCTTTAAAAGAAGCATAACAAATTCACCGACGCTTGGCTTGTTCTCCAATGCTCAGTTTGCTTCCTGCATGGCGATACACCGAACGATTAACTTCGTCATTTATCACTGTTTAATAGAATCAGTAAGACTAGGCAGAGAAGTAATAAGCAAGAGTTTTTAAAAAGAGGTTGGTGCCATACTTTTCTTATGGAGGCATCAACCTCTCTTGGTTTTCTTTTTTAAACTGCAGTGGCTTGGTTTTGGTCTAAGTCTTCGTCCTTTGGCAGGATGTCGTCGGGAAGGGAGTCCAAGATATCCTGAACGTTGGGAATCTCGTAGCCTTCAGGTTTTTCTTCCGACCAGGTCTTGCCGCCATCGGTTGAATACAGTGTCTTTCCGCCTTCAGATTGCTTGGTAATCATCGATTTCACGTTCTCTTCAAAGCCTTCAGGGGCTTGATCTGTCCAAGTTTTTCCGCCATCCGTGGAATATTGGATTTTTCCATCGTTGATTTTCATCGATACGCCGCCTTCAACCGGAACGGTAAAGCCGTTTTCAAGCCAGTCTTCGATCTCTTTTAGCGGGTCTGACCAGGTTTTTCCGCCATCTTCAGAATATTTCCATTGCTTTTCTTTTGGATCGAAGGTGGAGACTTTGTTTCCGTCAGTGCTTTTCCAAGTTAGTTTCCCATTTTTATCAACCGCCACACCTTCTGGCTTTTCCTCCGTCCAGGTTTTTCCCCCATCAGAGGAGAAGGTCCATTTCCCATCTTCCTGCTTCATAATCGTACTGTTTCCCTTTTGATCACTGAAGGGAAATTTAAAGGTGTTTTTAGTGGAGGTGATGGTTTCTGATTTGGAATTTTGGTAGCGCAAACGGCCATCATCGTCTTCATAAATGCCATCAGGCGGTGTGGTGGACCATGAAAGACCTTCATCAGAAGAGAACTCCCAGCGCCCGTTGTTTCGGCGAATTTTGACATCGTCTACCGCCGTTTTTTTATTGTGTTTACTTGGAAAGGTGACCTCCGTCTGACTATTGGCTTTTGCTTCCGTCACAGCCTTTCCGATATTGTAGGAGACGACTGAAAGCCCGATCAATATCGTGAGTACGACTACTCTTACTGTAAAAGGAATATCTCGTAGAATGGTGGACCAGGTTATTTTGGCTGAACTGTTGGGGATTTTCCTGTTTTTCATATGCACGACCTCATTTCTATTTTATGTAGCCACTATAAATGGCGAACCTATAATGAAGCTGTAATTGAAAAAGACATTCATGGGGCAACAATAATTGAAGAAAATCTATAGTATTTGTAAAAATCGTTTCATTACGCGCGTTATGTTTGGCGATTCAAGCTTCATTAGAGGTTCATCCTATATAATTGAGAGGAGCGTTGAGAAGGTTGGTCCAACTTTTTGTAGAAAAAGAGGAAGAAGGAGGACGCTAAATGAAACTTTTATTAGTTGAAGATGAGGCGATGTTAGCGGAGGCTACCGCTCAAATTTTGAAAAAGCAAGGCTACTCAGTTGATCTTGCAGAAGAGGGAGAATATGGTTTGGATTGTCTGCTTTCAGGCGTATATGATTTAGCAATTTTAGATATTATGTTGCCAAATAAAGACGGCTTGATGATTTTAAAGGAAGCCAGGGAAGCTGGTATTGATATTCCGATCCTGATGCTGACGGCAAAAGGCGAATTAGAGGATCGCGTTGACGGACTGAATAGCGGAGCGGATGATTATTTGTGCAAACCATTCCAATACCAAGAATTGCTGGCGCGACTAAAGGCACTAGGCAGACGAAAAGGCGAATTTAAAATTGATGGCTTACTTTCCTTTGGTGATTTTGAACTGAATCCTTACAATTTACAGTTGAAGACGCAGATGGGAGAGCGAAGCTTAACAAAAAAAGAAGCAAATATTTTGGAAATCCTAGTAGCGAATTATCCACAACTAACCTCAAAGGATCGAATGATTGAAAAGGTTTGGAGCTATGATTCGGAGGCTGAAGACAATCATGTCGAGATGCATATATCCCTCTTGAGAAAAAAGCTGCGCCAAGTAGAGAGCGTCGCTCAAATTAAGGTTGTGCGAAATTTAGGCTATCGTTTAGAGTTTACTCAAGGTGATGTCGATGATTAAGCAATTTAGAAAACGCCTGATCGTAATGACGACTGTTTTTGTGACGCTTATCCTAATTGCAGCTTTTGCGACGATTTTTCTAACAACCTATTTGAAGCAAAAATCGGATAATTATGAAAAATTGAATCAGACCGAACAGCTGCGGATTACGGGGGGCAAAGTCAGCTTTGACGAGAAGAGTGCGGATACGATGGAAATTAATCGCATCGTGCCGGGGGCTGGTGTCTATTTCAACATGTTGGTAGACAAATCTGGTAAGCCGTTTATGATAGATTCTGCATTGAAGCTGTCAAAAAAGCAGTATCATAAAGCCGCAAAATACACTTGGAAACATCAAGACGGTGGTGTGATAAAGATGAACGGGCGTGAATGGGAATACGTAGTTGCACCTGCTATCGCCAATTTTGATTATGGCAATAGCGCTCAGGACCAAGACAATCAGAAAAAGGATGAGACATATCTCATGCGTTTTCTAGATGTTACGGATTCAAAAAAAAGCTTAGTGACTCTGGGAACTACCTTAATCGTCGTGGGGCTAGGCTTGATCCTTTTCTTTTTTTTAGTCATTGTTTTCTTTACGAATCGTGCGCTGCGTCCGATGGAGGAAGCCTGGAAAAAGCAAAAGCAGTTTATCGCCGATGCGTCTCATGAACTGAAGACGCCGCTAAGCATTGTTTCAACGAATGTCGATGTTCTTTATGCGAGTCAGGAGGATACCATCAGAGACCAGCTGAAATGGCTGGATAATATCTCTCGTGGCACGAAACGAATGAATGGACTCGTCAACAAATTACTTATTGTAGCGAAAGCCGATAGCAGCTTTGACCAGCTAAACGTGACGAGTGTTCAAGTGGATCAGCTGCTTATAAATGCGTTAGCCAATTACGAAACCAAGCTTGAAGAGAAACGGGTGACGCTCAATAGAAACATCGCAAAAATGACCATAAAAACAGATGAAATCTTACTTCAGCAGCTTTTCGATATCTTTATTGATAATGCCAGCAAATATACAAACGAAAAGGGTGTGCTAGATGTTTCCTTAGAAGTCAAAGGTCGAGAGGGAATCATTACTTTTCAGAATACCGGTGATGGCATCTCCGAAAAAGACCTGCCCAAAATTTTTGATCGCTTTTACCGTACCAATGAGGTCCGTCAAAAATACGAGGGCAGCTATGGCTTAGGCTTATCCATTGCCCAAGGGATCATTGAGCAATTGGGTGGAACCATTAATGTCGAAAGCACAGTAAATGAGGTGACTAAGTTTACGATTCGCTTGCCTTTAAAGAAGCAATTCTCGACTAATAAATAACTGTCCTGCATGTTTAGCAGACTTTGATTGAACACTCGCCTATGATTGGCGAGTGTTTTTGTTTTCTAAATCCAAGCCTTAATCAATCTTCTTTTTTGATCTGTCATCAGTGGTAGTTGATCAGAAAATATTTGGATAATAATTTCAGCTAAACAGCCGAATAGTAATTCCTTTCATGAAAAAGTCTATTGATTATAGGTTCATTATAGTTAGGTGCTGTATAGTAACTTTCACATCAGAGGCATTACAGAAATGGAGGTGAAAGAAATGCTGATGCGTTCTCTCGTACTGTCATTGATTCTCACCACAGTTGTTAACATACTTTTTTCTAACCGACACAATGACACCAAATAGGAGATTGGAAATGATTGCTATTTTGATCCATTTTTAAATGAAAAATTCGGACTACGTTTTTCTTTTACATGTTCTATTAAATTACTACTTCAGTTGTTTTAATAGTGACAAATGCCCCATTTTTTTCGCTAAGTAAACGGCGACGGACTATAAAGTTGAAAAGTCTATTCATTGGAACCGATAAATAGACTTTTTTGTGTCCAACCGACGACACGATGGACTATTCAAGGTTCATTATAGGTTGAATCGTTATAGTGGGAACACCAGATTTGACCCATGTGGGTGAGGAAAACAATGTGAAGGGGAGTAAGAAAATGAAGGAAATGATTTTAAAAACCAATGATCTTACAAAAAAATATTCTGGAGGCGCAGGTGCAAAGCAAATAAATATGACGTTGAGGAAGGGAGATATCTACGGTTTTATCGGCCAAAACGGTGCAGGAAAAACCACCCTTTTACGCCTGATCACCCGGCTGATCCATCCAACCAGCGGAAATCTTGAGCTTTTTGGGAGCAGCGAGGAACAGGCACTGATCCTGGCAAGAAAAAGAATTGGCGCCATGATTGAAATGCCGGCTTTTTTTCCAAAAATGACAGCACGGGAAAATCTGGAGTATTACCGTATACAGCGAGCGATCAAGAATCAAAGCGAAATCGAACGCGTCCTGAAATTAGTCAATTTAGACGCGACCGGGAGCAAATCATTCAATCAATTTTCGCTTGGAATGAAGCAGCGTTTGGGACTGGCCTTAGCAATCATGGGAGAGCCCGAATTATTGATTCTAGATGAGCCGATAAACGGCTTGGACCCAACAGGAATGATCGAGTTTCGTGAAATCATTCGCCAGCTAAATCGAGAGAGGAACCTAACCATCCTAATCTCTAGCCATATCCTTTCAGAACTCACGCAAATAGCCACAAGGTATGGCGTTATTCATCACGGAGTGCTCATAAAAGAATTTACCAAGGAGGAGCTAGACAAAAATGTTCAAGGATATATCTCTATGAGGGTCAGCAGCGCGGTAAAGGCTGGAGATTTAATCCAGTCAACCTTGAACACGGCACAAGTTGAGGTGCCATCAACAGAGGAAATTCGACTCTTCGGTTTTTCTAAAGACACGTCGCAGGTGATCGATCTTTTAAGTACTAATGGCATAAAAATCTATTCATCTAATGAAGTAAAGATAAATTTGGAGGACTATTTCATCCGTCTATTAGATGAAATAGTGTAAAGGAGTACAGATGATGGTTCATATAATAAAATCAGATATTTTTCGTTTATGCAAAGGGGCAGCCGTTCGCAATGTTCTTTTAGCGGGCATCCTCATTAT
Source organism: Enterococcus sp. DIV0756 (assembly GCF_051710745.1). Lineage (NCBI taxonomy): Bacteria > Bacillati > Bacillota > Bacilli > Lactobacillales > Enterococcaceae > Enterococcus > Enterococcus sp. DIV0756. The sequence continues at coordinate 687,405 of NZ_JBIOLF010000002.1, forward strand.
TGTTATTACTGGAATAAACATGTCGGGATCTAGCAGCGGTTTTGGAGGAGTCGGTGTTCAATCCACCGCCAGTGCCGCGAGATCCTTGCCCGGGAATGGTGCTGAATTCCTACAGCAGATGCGTGATGATGGGCTCTTTCCTTTCTTTATATTAGCCTTTGCTGTAGCTGTGCTGGGGGCGGAGTATTCGACCGGAACGATTCGAAACAGCTTGTCCTATTTTGATGATCGCAGGAAAGTATACTATGCAAAATGCCTGACTGGATTATTATGCTGTTTAGTTTATTCCTGCTTGTGCTTGATCGTAAGCTTCATAGTGGGGACACTCCTTTTCGGTCTCGGCGGCTTCAGTTTGACGCTGGTCATAAAAGTTTTTCTCCAGCTTCTCTTATCCATTCCGTTGTATATCGGAATGATCGCTATTGGACATGGGCTGCTGGTTTTTACGAAGCGGACAAGTATCACTATTGCGGCCTATTTGATTGGGTTAATTGTTTTTCCATCCTTTACGAATCAACTCTTTCAATTATTTCCAAAAGCAGAATGGCTGCAGCTTTGTGATCCATTATCGGCATTTTCTGTGTTATCAAGGTTTTGGGAATTTCCCTCCGGTACGGTTGGAATGATTCTTCTATTTTGGCTTTTCTTAGATGTACTTCTGCTGTTTGCCGGATCACGGCTGTATGCTACCGCGGATATTGCGTAGCAAAATAAACATGTCGACTCTTGAAAGGAGATTTTTATGCCCAATACTAAACAATCGATTATTACATTTGTGATCCTTTGCTTTGCACTGAGTTCCGTTTTCTATGTGCTTATTATCAACTATCAGATGTTAGATATGGCTAACTTCCTGATGTGGTGTCCTGGTGTTGCTGCGATAATTGTTCAGCGGCTTTATTACCGCGAAGTGAAGAGGTTCAATTTGAAGAAAGCTAATCTGAAGAATGTGTTGTTAGGAATCGTTATTCCACTTAGCTACAGTCTTTTATCATACAGTATCTACTTAATCCTACGAGGAAAAGAAGGCTTCTCAGGTAATTTCATTGAGGCGCTTCTAAGGAAGCCGTTTCTACTACTCTTGTACCTAGGTCTTTTCCTCTTCACCGCTTTAGGAGAGGAAATAGGCTGGCGCGGCTTCTTGAATCGTGAAATGTTCCAGCTTTTCGGCTATCGCAAAGGAGCCTTTCTAACTGGTTCTATCTGGGCGCTCTGGCATTTACCTTTGATTCTCGCGGGTTATGTGTCCGATATTCCGATTTGGTACCAAGCACCAATTTATGTGATCCAATGTATTGCCATTTCCTATCCGATGTCGTATTTAAGTCTTAAATCAAAAAGTGTGTGGCCGGCAGCCTTCTTTCACTTTACCCACAACTTTGTCATTCAAGTTCTACTAGATCAATCAATTAACGGACCAAACAAACCGTATTTAGTCGGTGAAACTGGCGTTCTGACTATTTTGATTTTATTGATTGTCTCTTTTCTGTATGCAAAGAAGCCCGTTGATTCGCTAGAAACAAATGGAAAGTTTTAGACCTTTAAAAAGGCTGTGCCGAGTAATCATACTTCGCACTGCCTTTTTTCGCGCCTCAATTTGTCTCTTTACATGGGTAGAATGAACGAGATACGTTTCGTTTTGTTGGTGTGAATCAAAGACGATCTTTTCATTGTATTCTAAATACGTCATGCTATAGTTAGTAAAAATACAGAATGCGGTTTATGAAAGGAGTCACTCTTGGAAGAGCAACGCTTAAAGAATATGTGGGAAATCTATGGCAGTGAAAAACGTTTCAATTATGCGAGGATTCAGGATCGTTTAGGAGAAAATCATCCGACCATGCGATTTCGAGCAAATGAGCCGATCGTGATGCGCGGGGAGTTTCCAACGTACATCTATTTTATTTGCAGCGGGGTAGCGGTTGGGATCAGGGATTACGAGGACGGCAGTGAATACGATTATTTTCAACTGGATAAAACCAATGGTAGTGTCGGACTCTTAGAAACTTTGGCGCAAAAGGAAGCGATAATCGCTACGATCACTTGTTTAACGGACGTAGAGGTGGTACGGGTACCGTCAGCTACAGTCTATCAATGGATCATGCAGGATTTGGAGCTGCTGCGACTTAGCGCGAACCTTCTGGCGGATGATCTTTATCATCGCTCAGGTAGTGATGGATTCTTTTACCAGCTTCACGGTGTGGATCGTTTGCGCTATTATTTGGTACAGTATTACGATAGCCATTTGAAAAGCGGAGAACCTTTAGTTGAGGTACAGGAGTTTCGAGAAAAAATCGGCAACAAGCTTGGGATGAGCGTGCGGACAGTCGGTCGGGCCTTAAAAAAACTGCGGGAAAGTCAAGAAATCGTCAGCATAGATCGTAAAATCTACGTTGGACCAAAGGAAAGGCAACGACTGCAGCAGAACTTAACGCGCAGTTAAAATTCGATTATCTACCACGAAGGGACACATGACCTTTCGTGGTCTTTTCATTTTAACTATACTAATGGCAACAGGAAGGAAGCCCTTACAAAGTGAGGGGTTGCTTTCAAAAAAGAAGGAAAGTAGGAAGAGAGATGAAACGTGGATTAAGGTATGACTTCGGTCTGCAGGCATTGATGCTGATTCCAGTCGGTGTGTCTTTAAATGTTGTCGGGTATCAGCTATGTACGATATTAAAGCTTCCAGTTTTTATTGATCAGATTGGTACGTATCTAGTGGCGATGGTAGCAGGACCCTGGGTTGGAGTGATGACCGGTTTTTTAGGAAATGTGGTCAATGGGATGCTGAATCCGGTGGCGATTCCTTATGGTTTGGTTTCCATGAGTATTGGACTATTCGCTGGATATTTTTCTCGATTTAAATTTTTCAATCATTTGATTGGGATGATTGTTGCCTGTGGTGTGTTGACGATTGTTTCAGCGGGAACAGCCGCAATTGTGACAGTGTTTATGTTTGGCGGCATCACCGGAGCGGGGACTGACCTTGTAACGGCAGCTTTTTTAGCGGCAGGGCGTCAGTTATGGGATTCGGTGTTTTCAACGAATATCATCACCGGAACCATCAATACAATTTTGAATTTTGCTATCAGTTATCTAGTCGTTAAGCGTATTCCACCGCGTTTCCTAGTTAAATTGAATTACGGTGCGACTTACATCAGTAAGGAGGTTTTGAAGCATGGCTAACCCGATCGAAAAATGGTATCCCTCCACAAAACTGATGATTGTACTTACTATCATTATCATTAGTATGTTTTCAACGATTCCGCCGGTACAATATGTGTTGTTTGGCGTAGCGCTGTTGTTGAGCCTTTGTTCAGGAAAAATCGGGCGTTTTTTAACCACTTTCTTCAAATCGATCTTCATCATTGTATTATTTATCTTTTTGGTTCAGGTATTTATCGTTAAGAATGAAGATAGTCAACCGATTTGGTGGTTTATCAGCTATTCACAAATAGGGCTGGACACAAGTATCGGCCTGTCCTCAAGGATTGTCGCTATCAGCTCAATTATTATTTGGTTCTTTCAAGTAACAAGTGTGAAGGACATCGTCGCAGCATTAGAAAAGGCTCGAATTCCGAAGAAGGTCACCTTTGTAATTTCTGCTACGATCCAATTAGTGCCACAGATGACCAAGCTTTCGCAAACCATTACCGATGCGCAGCGTGCCAGAGGAATTGAAACAGAAGGTTCTGTGTTGGTGCGGATGAAGGCGTTTATTCCCATGATGGGACCATTGGTATTAACCTCGATCCAACAAACCGATGAACGTGTATTAACCTTGGAGGCTCGCGGCTTTTCTGCCCCCATTAAAAAGACCGCGTACTATTCCATGAAGAAAACAGCGTTGGACTATCTGATCGTGGGTGTTTGTTTGCTAGGCTTGGTCGCTTATTTTGTAGGAGGTCCGCTATGAATATTACTGAATTAAAGAATGTGAGCTATCAATACCCGTTAGATTCCGATGCGATTATCAAGAATATCGATCTGACTATCGAACAGGGGAAGGTCTATGGGTTGATCGGCAATAATCAAGCGGGGAAAACCACGCTTTGCAATATTATTCGGGGCTTTATTCCGGAAATGTTTCTAGGACAGCTCTCGGGAAGTATCACCTATAAATCAAAAGTGATTCAAGAATACAATATCGGCTCGTTGGCAGCGGAGATCGGCTATTCTTCGCAAAATCCCTTCACGCAAATATCAGGAGTCAAGGACACCGTTGAAGAGGAAATCGCGTACGGGATGGAAAATATTGGTATTTCACCAGCGACGATGAAGCAAAAGGTTCAAGAATTGATCGCCCTGTTCAAGCTAGAGGCGCTAAAGGAAAAAAATCCCTTCGAGCTATCCGGTGGACAAAAGCAACGAGTGGCACTGGCTTCAATCGTCGCGTTAGACCCAGATGTTGTTATCTTGGACGAACCGACATCACAGCTAGATCCGCAGAGCACCGAAGAGGTCTTTGAGATTATTGCGATGCTGAAAAAACAAGGGAAAACGATTATTGTCGTAGAGCATAAGGTTGACCTTTTAGCGGAGTATTGTGATGAGATCATTTTATTGGAAAAGGGTCAACTCGTGAAAAAAGGTTCCGCCCATCAGGTGTTAAGCGATCCGGAGATTCTTAAGCATGGCGGTGCATTACCGCAGGTATCGCTATTTTATTTGAAGCATTTAAAGCAAAATACTTCTGTCCCAATCACCATGGAAGAAGCAATCAAAAAATTGAAGGGAGGCGCTTTTCAATGAGCTTTTTAACCTTAGAAAACGTCAGCTTCAGTTATCCAAATGGCTTTGAGGCGACAAAAAATGTTTCTGTCGAATTTCAATTAGGCGAAGCAGTGGCGATCATCGGGCAAAATGGTGCCGGAAAAACGACGACCGTCAAATTAATGAACGGTCTATTACGACCAACACAGGGACGGGTGCTGATTGATGGCAAGGAAACCAAAGGCTTGACTACCGCACAAATGGCCAAGCGAATCGGCTATGTTTTCCAAAATCCCGACGACCAGATTTTCCAGGATAGTATTGAAAAGGAAATCGCCTTTGGTCCTAAGAAACAAAAATTGGCAGCCGAGATTGTTCAAACAAGAGTTCAAGAAGCCGCAGAAGCCTGTGGATTGCAGGATGTTTTACAGGAGCATCCCTACAATTTGCCCTATTCCAAACGAAAATTCATTACGATTGCTGCCGTGATGGCGATGGACCCAGAAGTAGTCATTTTAGATGAGCCAACAGCCGGACAGGATCGCGAGTCGACAGAGCTACTTGGTAAACTGATCCGACTCTTGACCGAAAAGAAGAAAACCGTTATTACCATCACCCATGATATGGAATTTGTAACCAAGGAGTTTCAGCGGGTATTAGTCTTCGCCGAAAAACAGCTGCAAAAGGAAGGCACTCCGCGAGAAATTTTCTGGGACGAGGAATTGCTGCAACGAAGTGCCTTAAAACAGCCCTACATCTGCCAATTAGCCAAAGCCCTTGATTACCAAGATGTCATGACGATGGCTGAGCTAGAAAAGAGGATCATTGCATGAAAAACCTTCTGATTGATTGCGATCCCGGACATGACGATGCCCTGGCGATCATGGCGGCACTCGCCAATCCAGAAAGCTTTAATATACTAGGAATCACCACTATCGGCGGGAACCAAACACTAAAAAAAGTAACTGAAAATGCCCAAAATATTTTAAGCTTTCTAAAAGCAGATGTTCCATTGTCAACAGGTCAAGCAGGTCCTTTAGTCAAGCCGCTGCAAACCGCACCAGAAGCCCATGGAGATTCAGGGATGGACGGTCCCTATTTTGATGGTGCAGATTATCCAATTACATCAAGCAACGGCGTTCAATTTCTCGCCGAAAAAATTCGAGCAAGTCAGGAAAAGGTAACCCTTGTCGCTTTAGGACCATTAACCAATATTGCGCTCTTGATCAAAAATTATCCCGAAGTGCTTCCAAAAATTGAGGAAATTTCTTTAATGGGCGGCGGCATTCATCACGGCAATCACACAGCACTGGCAGAATTCAACATCTATGTCGATCCAGATGCTGCCGAGATCGTTTTTCAAAGTGGACTGCCGATCATCATGTCCGGCTTAGATGTAACGGAAAAAGCCGAGATCACGGTAGAGGAAATCCATCAACTAAAAGATAAAGGGAGAGTCAGCCAGTTAGCCTATGAATTATTGTCCTTCTATAATCAATCTGGACGACAATTTGGCTTTATCAATTCGCCGATTCATGACCTGTGTGCGGTTGTCTATTTATTAAAGCCAGAACTATTCACCGGCAGCTTCGCCAATATCCACGTCATTACCGATGATTCACCCGCACGAGGTTTAACCTATGGTGATTTTCGCAGAATCGCACCAGAACCGAAGCAGACCCTTGTGTTAGAAGAGGTCGATCGGGAAGGGTTTGTGGATGTTTTGATAGAGGCACTTGTGAGATTGGATCAAGAGACCAGAGAGACTTACTAAAAAAGTAAAAGCAATGTGAGACGTTTAAAACCAAAACGCTATAACAAAGAATAAAAGCAACGGCGATTTTCTCATTCAACTAAGAGAGAATCGCCGTTGTTCTTGTCTATTTTGCCGTTCTCTATCTAATCAAACCATCGTTTCTGTCCCACCGTCTTCTTGAATTGGTATAATAATAAAAAGACTATTCAAGCTTCTTAATGTGTCGATTTGATTCAAATTTAACTACGGGATAGTAAAAAAGTGTTTCGCGGTAACAACTCTGCAACAACTCCTCTTTATACTAAAAAATAGATCAGGACGAATCGAAAACGATCAACGAGAGGATGAGGAAAATGAATTTTATCAAGGAAAAAAAGTTATGGGGAACGACGCTGATGATTACACTAGGTTTGATTGGCGTAATGATCGCCGGAATTTTCTATTCTCAAGGCAAAACCGAAGCCAGTTTAGAACAAGCAGAAAGTGAACCGATAGAAGTCACCATTCGAAAAGAAGATGAGTTATACAAAAACCAACCGTATCTGTCTGAAAAAGTAATCAGGAAAGTCTGTGAGAAGTTTGATTTGGATTACGACACAGTGACAAATGCCGAATTGACCGAAGAAATGTTTGATTATGAAATGGTGGCCGATGCGCTGATTACGAAAGGCGAGCAACCGGTTTTAGCGAGTGACAAATCGAAGGATATGGCATTGAGTCTAGAAGTTGAGATCGGGGATATCTACGCTTTTCACGGAGCGAAGGAGGTCATTGAAGAGGTTTGTAATGCGGCCGGGATCGATGCAGCAACAGCTAAAATCAAGGACTTAAGTGAGGAGACCCTGCTGTTGATTCATGAACGTGCCTACCAAGTTTCTGATCATCCGAAAAACTAAGTAAGGAGCGGTTTTATGGCAAGTATTGGGATAATCGAAGACGATCGCAGTATCAGCGAACTGGTAAAACGGACGCTGGAAAAGTCTGGACACTGCTGCTATCAGTTTTTTACCGGTGAAGAGGCTGTCCAAGGAATCAAAAAAGAGCAGCTTCAGCTCCTGCTGTTAGATGTGGGGTTACCTGATAGTGATGGTTTTTTACTGATCCAACGCTTGCCGAAGCTGCCGACGATTTATTTGACCGCCAGAGATGAGATTACGGATCGAGTGAAAGGCCTGCAATTAGGGGCGGAGGATTATATTATCAAACCGTTTGCGATGGCTGAGCTATTGGCTCGAATTGACGTTGTTTTGCGGAGATACTATCCATGTGACAACTGGATTGAGCTAGAGGAGCAGATCCGTGTTAATCTGGAGGAAAAAAGAATCTACAAAGAGACGACCGAACTATTTTTAACGACGCAGGAATTTTTGTTGCTGGAGGCGTTGCTTGTGAATAAAAACATCGCGCTATCTCGGGAACAGCTCCTTGATATTGCTTGGGGTATAGACTATCTAGGAGACACGCGAACTGTTGACGTTCATATCCAACGCCTTCGCAGCAAGCTAGGTTTAAGCCAAACAATTAAAACCGTATTTAAGTACGGGTATCGATTGGAGTTGGAGTGATGCAACTATGGCGTAAATATTATTTCGTAGCTCATGGTCTGTTTGCACTTGTTTTTGCACTTAGTTTGACCATTTTTATCAGCGGAAATTTTAAAAATGAGTTGCAGCATGTAGCGGATCTCGCGAGAATCGAACAGGATACCCTTATTCATACTTTAGAAAAATGGTATCGAATCAAGGCTACGTCCAATGATATCATTGAGTATTGCCAACAATATGCGGATAGTTCTATTTTTTTAGAAGTAAAAGAAGAGGAGCAGGTTTTGGTAAATACGATCGATGAAAATCTCCGCGGCGAGCAGGGGATACGCCTGCCAATCCACAAAAACAACGGAAATGAATTTCTGACATTTCATGAATCCTTCGAAAACTATCAAGGAACGACAATCTCTGTGCTCTATGCAAAAAATATCCATCAAGTTTACGAACACCATTATCAGCGAATCTTTCAAGGGATCGGTTTATTCAGCATCTGCAATGTTATCGTCGCGTTTCTTTTATACAAAATGATGAAAAAAATCTATCAACCGATTGAAAACATCGCTCATGAACTGAGAACGCCTCTAACCACAATTCAAGGCTACTCCGATTATCTGATTCGAGCGAAAACCGATGAAGAAGAAAAATTCTTTGTTGCTGAACAAATCATGGGACAGTCGATTTATTTGAAGGAGCTAGTGGAAAAGTTGCTGATTATCGGTAATTTAAAGGATCAGCCGATTCATGTGGAGTTGTTTTCACTAGAAGAGTGTCTTTCCGATTTTCAAAAAATATATCCTCATTTGACTATTCAGAAACCTTTGCCGAAGCTCAGAGGAAATAAAGTGCTAATAAAGGCACTCTTTAGCAATCTATTATCAAATGCCCTTCGTGAAAGTCAAACGGTCTGGATTAAAGCCGATGGAGCGACGATTCAGGTCGGAAATAGCGGAGCCGAGCTTAGTCCGCCCCTGTTAAACAAATTGAATCAGGGCCTTTCCTTAAATAAAAAGGAAATCTCTGGGATGGGAAAAGGGGTAATCCTCTGTCATGAGATTATGACTTATCACCATGGCAAGCTGAGCTATACGTCGGATGAAAGAGGGACGATTGCCTCGCTCCAGTTTAGGGAAGAAGATGTACAGTTTTAAATGCCTGAGTATATAGATTCAAACAATCTAGGAAGTGTAGATACAAAATAAAAATGAAGCATTAAAATAGACGAACTTCTCAATTAGACATGAGGAGATCGTCTTTTTTTTGTTCTAGAAAGATTTTTAAGCTAATTTTTAATGGATGAAATAAAAAAGTCTCTTTACTTTTTTGTTGACACCGGTTACAATCAACTTGTACCTACTTGTACACGCTAGTCCAAACTTGTACATTGATGAATACACTTGTACATTCTTGTTTCTAGTTGTACAAACGAATGCAGGAGGTGATCAAATGATCATTAATAGAGAAGTTTCAAAGCCAGTTTATCTTCAGGTAGCAGATTATTTGCGGAATAATATTTATTCTGAAGAATGGGGAAAGGGGGAGCAAATACCGTCAGAGAATCAAATCATGAAGTCTCTGGAAATAAGTCGCGGCACCGTGAAAAAAGCAGTTAACATGTTGGTTGAAGAGGGATTGTTATACCAGATTCAGGGAAAGGGAACCTATGTTACAGAGGACAATATTTCTTATTCATTGGGCAAAGGTCTTCTATCTTTTGCAGAATCATTGGAGGGTCAGAAATTAGCTTATGAAACGAAGGTCATCACTTCTGAATTTCGTAAGGCAACAAAAGAGATCGCTTCAAGGTTGAAGATTGCTGTTGGTGAAGAGTATTTGTACATGAAACGGATTCGGTTTGTTGAAGGGGAAAAAGTCATGTTGATTGAAAATAGGATCAACAGTCGCTTATGCCCAGGTGTTGAGGAACATGATTTTAATAAAGAAAGCTTATTTAAAGTGATGGAAGAAATCAGCGGCAAACGGATTGGTTACTCTGAAAGTAGATACGCAGCCAGAGTAGTAGGTGAGAAGCGCGGAAAAGAATTAGAAGTTTCCCCTGATTCTCCAGTATTGCATCTGGAACAATTAGTCTATTTAGAAGGAGGGTTACCAGTAGAATTCGGAAATGTATGGCTGAAAGCGAACAAGTACTACCTTGGAACGGTACTTCAAAGGGAGGAAATGTAGCATATGCCGTTAGTAAATGGTTACAGATTATTAGACATTATTAAAGAAAGAAAAGTAATTGCCGGGGCGTTCAATACGACAAACTTGGAAACAACTGTTGGAATTTTAAAAGCGATTGAGGAAAGCGGGATTCCGACATTTATTCAAGTTGCTCCGACCAATATCACGTTGGCTGGCTATGAATATATTGTCGATATGGTTTCTCGCTATGCTGAGAATATGGATACACCTGTAGCTCTGCATTTAGACCATGGAAAGAAGTTTGAGGATGTAAAAATGGCCACTCGGGCCGGTTTTACTTCAGTGATGATCGATGGTGCCTCGTATGATTTTGAAGAGAATATTGCCTTTACTAAGAAGGCTGTGGATTTTGCAAAGGGTTATGGGATTCCAGTCGAAGCAGAATTAGGCGCTATCTTAGGAAAAGAAGACGATCATGTTAGTGAAGCGGATTCGAAAACAAATCCTGCTCAAGTGAAGGAGTTTGTGGAACGGACAGGCTGTGATATGTTGGCTATTTCAGTAGGGAATGTTCATGGGTTAGAGGATGAACCACGAATTGATTTTGACTTGTTAAAAGAAATCAATGAAGTTTCACCAGTGCCTTTAGTTATTCATGGCGGATCGGGGATTCCAGATGAACACATTCAACAAATGGTCGCGTTTAACGTTACTAAAATCAACATCGCCAGTGACTTACGTCAAAGCTATATCAAGAGTGTCGGAAAAGCTTATCAAGAAAATAACGATGAAGCAAATTTGATTAAGGTCTTGCAAAATGCCGAAGATGCTGTTTTTGAAACGGTTTATGCCAAAATTCTGAGTATGAACGCTGCCACTGTGGAGGTTTAAGAATGACTGAATCATTAATAAATGAAAAATCATTGACCAATGAAAAGAATATCTTTGTTGATCTGGAAGTAACAGATTTTCCTGAGCTCATCCATAAAATTGCCCAGCCTTTAATTGACGATCAAGATGTGGTTGCTGAGTATCCTACACAGGTGATCAAACGAGAAGAAGGATTTCCAACCGGCTTGCCTACAGAACCGATTGGTGTGGCTATTCCTCACACAGATGCCAAATACGTGAACACTAATCGCGTGACGATTGCTACATTAAAGAACCCAATCAAAATGGAAGTAATGGGTGGCATGGATGACGAGAGAATCGATGTATCGATTGTTTTCTTATTAGCGTTAGGTCAATCAAACAAACAATTAAACATCTTAAAGAAATTAATGAGTATTTTGCCGGATGCTGAATTATTGAAAAAAATTAAGAATGGCAGTAAAGAAGAAATCTATCAACTTGCAAAAAATGAAATTGGACTTTAAAAAATAGGAGGAAGAAAAATGGCTAAAAATTTATTATTTGTATGTGCAACGGGGATTGCGACTTCAACAGCAGTAACGGAGAAGGTAATGGAGTTTTTAAAGGAAAAGAATATGACAGATGTAAATTATTCGCAAACAAACGTTGCTTCTGTTCAACAAAATTCTGACGAGGCTGATTTAATTGTTTCAACGACTAAAATTCCTTATGAATTAGAAACGCCTGTCATCAATGGGTTGCCATTAATTACAGGGATCAAGGAAGAAAAAGTATTGAATGCTATTTATGAGCAGCTAAAAGGAGAATAATATGGAGAATATGACAAAAACATTATATGACGTTGTACAGTATGTTCTAGGTTTTGGACCAACTGTTATGTTGCCATTAGTATTGTTTGTCTTAGCGTTGATCTTCAAAATAAAACCGGCAAAAGCGCTCCGTTCTTCACTCACAGTCGGGATCGGTTTTGTCGGAATTTATGCAATTTTTGATATTTTAACAAATAATGTAGGCCCCGCAGCGCAAGCCATGGTAGAACAAACGGGGATCAATCTTCCAGTAGTTGACTTAGGTTGGCCGCCTTTATCAGCAATTACATGGGGATCACCGATCGCACCATTTGTTATTCCAATGACGATGCTGATCAACATTATCATGTTGGCGATTAACCAAACAAAAACAGTTGATGTCGACATGTGGAATTATTGGCATTTTGCACTTGCAGGGACACTTGTTTATTATAGCACAGGTAGTTTCTGGTTGGGAATTTTAGCTTCAGCTTTGATTGCCATTATTGTTCTAAAAATGGCAGATTGGGCAGCGCCATTAGGGGAAGAATACTTTGGTTTGGAAGGCATTTCGCTGCCAACCGTTTCTTCTATTACCTTTTTCCCAATTGGACTAATTGGAAATAAAATCATCGATATGATTCCGGGAATTCGCAAAATTGATATCAATCCTGTCAGTATTCAAAAACGCTTCGGTATTTTTGGTGAACCAATGATGGTAGGAACAATCTTAGGCTTACTATTAGGTGTAGCCGCTCGCTATGATCTTAAAGGAATTCTGACGATGGGAATCAGTATCGGGGCAGTGATGTTTATCTTGCCAAGAATGGTTCGTATTTTAATGGAGGGATTACTACCGATCTCCGAAGCAATCAAAAAATTCCTGAATAATCGTTATCCGGATCGTGATGATCTGTACATCGGACTGGATATCGCAGTAGCAGTTGGAAATCCAGCGATTATTTCTACAGCGTTGCTATTAACACCAATCGCAGTTATCTTGGCGTTTGTTTTACCAGGAAATACGGTGTTGCCTTTAGGTGATTTGGCGAATTTAGCAGTAATGGCTTCAATGGTTGTTTTGTCCACTAAAGGAAATGTCTTTAGAGCAGTATTGATTGCTATTCCAATTATGATCGGTGATTTGTACATTGCCTCAGCGGTTGCACCGTTTATCACGGGCATGGCTAAGGATGTAAATTTCAGTTTCCCAGAAGGCTCAAGTGGATTGGTATCAAGCTTCTTGGACGGCGGAAATCCACTGAGATATTGGATTCTACAAATCTTCAATGGAAATCTTATCGCGTTAGTTCTGATTCCTGTTGTAGGAATTGGTTTGTTCTGGATCTATAAAGTAACCTTCAAGCAAACACATATGATCGATGATTCTTCTGCACCAGAAGGGGAGTCATTGAATGGCTAAGGAGCTTTCCATTACAATTGATATCGGAACGACGAATTCGAAAGTGTCCCTTTTTGAAATTGCTAGTGGGAATTTAGTTTTCCGCGAGAGTTTTCAAACAACCAAGAAAGTCGATGAATATGGTGAATTATTTGATTTGCCTGTAATCTGGGATCGATTGTTGGAAATCTTACTAAAAATTGTTGCTGATAATTCTGGAAATATTGATTCGATCAATATTTCCAGTGTTGGAGAGGCTGGAGTTTTAGTTGATTCCAGCGGTCGAGTCGTGACGCCTTTGATTGCTTGGTACGATAAACGTGCGGTTGGCTATATCGCTGAACTAGATCAAGTACAAAAGCAGCGTATTTACGAGATTACAGGGCTTCCCGCTCACTCGAATTACAGTGTGCCGAAAATCAAATGGTTGGTGGATCATTTAGAGCTTTCGGATCAAACCTACACTTGGTTGAACGTACCTGATTTATTTAGCTATTTTTTGACGAATCAAATGAAAACGGAATTCTCAATGGCCAGTCGAACGATGTGTTTTGATTTAAAAGAACGCTGCTGGTCAAAAGAGGTATTGGAATTGTTTAATTTGCATGAATGGATCACTTTTCCGCAGGTGATTTCTTCTGGTGAGGTAGTTGGTTATACAACTTCAGGAACTATTCTTGAACTGCAAAAAGAAGAAATATCTGTCCGCATTGCGGGTCATGATCACATGGTGGGGGCATTGGGCATCAATTTGCATGACAAGGATTTGCTGAATTCGACTGGGACAACAGAAGGACTACTCTTGATTGATGATCATCCCTTTTTAGAAGCAAAATCATTTCAGGAATCTTTATCTAACGGTATTTTTACTGATCCGAAATACTATACATTGTTCTCATCGATGCCGACGGGAGGCAACGCCTTCGAATGGTACCAAAATTTCTTTAACGTTGATCAACAGGAATTTGAAGAAGATTGTCAACAGTTGTATCAACGCTATGTAACGGATCAAATTTCCCTAGATGATCCCGTTATCTTAATTCCACATTTAAACGGTTCCGGTGCCCCCTTCAAGAATGGGAAATCCCGTGGATTGATGTACGGCATCAGTTTGGAGACGAGAAGAGAAGATGTTTTGCTAGGGATCATTTTAGGATTGTGCCTTGAAATGAAGTATGTTGCAGGTTGTTTTCCAATAGAAGAAGTGAATCGCGTCATCACTATTGGACCGGTGGTAAAGAATCCTTTATGGATCCAATTAAAAGCGGATGCTTTAAACAAAGAAATTTCAGTAGTTCAAATGGAAGAAGCCGTGTCCTTTGGGGCATTGAAGGCGACTTATTCAAACTTTGATTATGAGATCGATTATCAGATTGTCAATCCTATGGAACACCAAGTGGCATCATTTGATCGGTTATTAGACAAGTATTCGTATCTGTATGAATCGAAACGTTTTTTAGTAGAAGAAGAACCTCAGCAACATTTTATTAATAGCAAGGACTCAATTGAACAGTGTAAAGAAGCGAAAGAAATATTTTAGTTGAGAAAGGGACTCATTGAGTTCCTTTTTTTATTAGCTTCGTCAGTAACCTAATAAAGAAATAAAATATTCACCTCTTTAGATTTTTGAGATAATTAGGCAACAAATAACTGTTATGGTCAACGGTTTAAAAAGAGAACAACAGGATTACTATTTAAGAACGACAACTGCATGATTCATCCTGCAACATTTTCGTTACTAGACGTTTTCAGCTTGCTGTCGTCATTCTTGCACCTGGCGAATGAAGGTGGAAATCCTGATAGATCCGGGATTTATCCTTCTATGATTTAAGCTTCACTGAGCAAATTGCATGATTCATCCTGCAATAAGTTCGGCACCAAGCAGACTTCTTTCAGTATATGATTCAGGTAGCAAGAGAGAAAGAAGGGCACGACATGCAATTAGTGAATGGCTACAGATTAATGGACTATGCAAAAGAAAAAGAATTAGTCTTACCGGCATTCAATACGACCAACTATGAGTTAACCGCTGGTATCATTCGCGGCTATCAGGAAAAAGGATTAGGCGGGTATATCGCTATCTCATCAAGCAATTTAAAGCTTTCCAGTCCTAAGATTATCGCGGACATGGTCAAATCAGCGATGAGGGATGCTTCTGTTCCAGTAGCTTTACATCTGGATCACGGGAAAAGCTTTGCGGATGTGAAGGCTTGTATCGAAGCCGGTTTTACTTCAATCATGGTGGATGCCTCACATTTACCATTTGAAGAAAATATTGAAGAGGTAAGACGAACCGTCGAATATTGTCACTTTTATGGCATCCCAGTAGAAGCGGAACTGGGAGCGATCGGCGGGAAAGAGGATGATCATATTTCCGAAGAAGACGCAAAGACGAACCCGGAAGATGTGCAGGAATTTGTGGAACGAACAAACTGTGATCTGCTAGCAGTAGCGATTGGTAACGTACACGGGATGGACTTGAAGCCGAATTTGGATTTTCCCTTATTAGAGAAAATTGCGGCTATTTCCACAGTGCCGCTGGTCTTGCATGGCGGTTCGGGTATTCCTTTCGATCAAGTTAGAAGAGCGAGAAAGCAAAACTTGATCAAAGTAAATTACGGTTCCGATCTGCGCCAAGCGTTTATTCGCACATTTGGGCAAGCCTATGAGGAAAATCATAATGAATTTGACATTATGTCGCTGTCGAAAGCAGCGATCAACAATGTTGAAGACCGTGTTAAGGCGATTATCACGGAAGTCAACGGAAACTAGTGTTAAACGTAGGATGTTCGTTCTTTTTTGCAGGTTTATAATTGACAGAGCAAATGATAAAAGTAAACAAGATAAGATTACTGCCTATGTGAAGGAATGACATAGGGCAAAAAAATAATTATTAGGATGAAAGAGGGGGATAGGATGTTGAATAACCGACAAAAAGAAATGATTCAGGAATTTGAACGACGTAGTCCCTCTTTTTTAACCGCTGACCATTTTGTAGATAAGTTTCAAGTAAGTATGCGAACGATCCAATCAGATATCAAAAAGATCCGCGAGGAATTAGCCAAGAGTCAATATGCGGAACTGATCTCAGTTGCTTCTAAAGGGAGTAAGCTGCTGGTAAAGGACTACGAAGTCTTCCAAACCACGATCGCGAAAAAGGATAATTTGATGGATCAAAACCAATCAGATCGGATCCGCAAGCTCTGCGTTTTACTGTTAAATCAAAAGCGTCCGGTTAGTCGACAAAAGCTGCTAGATCAGCTATTCATCGCCCAATCAACGTTGAATAGCGATCTAAAAGAAGCAGACAAATTGCTGAGTAACTATCACTTAAGTATTGAACGGAAGCGCAATGCAGGTATTTACATTCAAGGAAAGGAATACGACAAGCGAAAATGCCTATTGAAACTGGGACACATTGATATTCACCAGAATCAAGGAATTATCACGAGCCAAGAAGCTTTTCGGCAAGACATTGAGATGGTATTGGTCAGTGTTTTACTGAAGCACCACTTCCATATTTCAGAGACTTTGTTCCAAAACCTAATCGTGCATATTGAAATGGCAATCAAACGTATGAACAGCGGTTTTTACATCGGGGGCGATGAGTTTGAAGGGGTAGCCGATTTTGATTCTGAGATGGAGGTATCGACAGAAATTTTCCAGCGACTTTCAGAACGCTCGTACTTCAAATTATCACAGGAGGAAATTGTCAATCTCGCCATTTATATCAAAGGGAAAAGTGATTATGAGAACGACGATTATATCTCAGAGGAGGTCAATACCTTTATCCTTCATGCGTTAAAAGAAATCAACGAGAAGTTCGATATCGACTTTCGTCAGGAAATTGATCTACGGATTTCGTTGGCGCTGCATCTAATGCCCTTATTGACGAGGATCGAGTACAATATTCAAAATGAAAATCAGCTTTTGGATCAGATCAAACAGTCCTTTCCATTGGGCTTCGACATTGCAGCATATATGTGCTTGCTGCTGCAAAATAGTATCGACAAGAAAATCGAGGAAGGCGAGATCGCCTATTTGGCGATTTACTTTAATCAGTATTTAGCAAAATACAATGATATCTCCGGTAAGAAACGCATCATGATTATTACCAGCCTGAAGCGTAGTGAAAGTATCCTACTCAGACAGCGCTTTGCGACCTGGTTCTCGAATGAGATCACGATTTTGACCTTAGTGAATACCCACGAAGTAGCGACAGTCGATATCGAAGACTATGATGTTATTTTCACGACGGAGCAAACAGAGTTGACAGACAAGATGGGGGCGATCTTAATCAGCTTCTTCCCAAGTGAGCAGGAATACTCCAAAATCAAGCTAGCGATCGATGGATTTAACGATAAGTTCGAGATTGTCAATCTCTTCAATAAAGAGCTTTTCCGTTTCGGTCATTTTTCTAATAAGAAGGAAGTGCTGGATAAGATTTGCTCAATCTCGGTTTCAAAGGTTAGCGACAAGGTTTTTCAGCTAAGAGAAGCAGTGGAGCTTCGGGAAGAGCTCGGCAGCAGCTATTTCGGAAATGGTATTGCTTTGCCGCATCCGATCAATCCGATCCTGGCAGAAACCTTTGTCTCGGTCATTTTATTGAAAAATGAGCTGCCTTGGGATTCTGATGGCAATAAGGTCCGTCTCGTCATGCTAGTAGCCATCGAAAAAAACAATGCAAAAGTGTTCCAGTTGTGGAATTATTTAGCCAAAATCATTCAAGAAAAAGGATTCGTTGATCGTGTGATCAAAGATCCGACATTTGAGCATTTTAGAGAGAATCTGTCCCAACTACTGGATGAATATATTTAGAACGTAATTAGTAAACTAGGAGGATGTACCATGAAATTTATTTTTGTGTCCCACGGGGATCTCGCGAAAAGTCTGTTGGCAAGTGCGCAGATGATCGTCGGTGAGCAGACAGATACCAAGGCTTTCGGCTTGTATCCAAATGATGATATCGGCGGATTGAAGGAGCAGGTGAGGATCGCGATCGAAGAATTTGGTGGCGGGGAGGACATTATATGCTTTACGGATCTCTTTAGCGGCAGTCCTTTTAATGCGGTGGTTGCTTTAATGGGAGACTATCCAATCCGACATATCACCGGCATAAATTTGCCGATGGTGCTGGAGGCTTTTATGGCGAGAATGAATGTGGAGACTACGGCGGAACTCATCAGCGCGAAATTGTTGAAAGAGGCACCAAAAACTTTTATCGATGTGAATAATTATTTAGGTGTTAATCTAGAAGACTAAAACAAAGGAGAGAGTAGTATGAAAAATATCGTATTTGCCAGAGTCGATGATCGATTGATCCATGGGGAGGTCGTAACCGCTTGGACCCCCACCTATAGCATCAACCACATTATCATTATTGATGACATCGTAGCCAGCGACCCGTTCCAAAAAAGAATTTTGAAAGCGCTGGCACCGACGAAGGTTCGAGTAGATGCCTTCACGACAGAAGAAGGCATTGCAGAATTGAATAAACCCTTTAATGAAAAGGAACGTGTGCTGTTATTAACAAAAACGCCAATCACCTATGCTAAGCTCGTCGAAGGCGGAATCGATCTAAAGCAGGTCAATCTGGGCGGCATGGGGATTCGCGATGAGCGAAAGCCATTTGTCAAAAACGTGGCCTGTGACGACGCCGAAGTGGAGGCGATCCGTCAAATGGTCAACAAGGGTGTGCATGTGTTCTATCAACTAGTCCCTGAACAACGCTTAATTGAGATCACAAATTTATTATAAAAGGATAACAGTCCAACTTTTCGCAGTTGCTAGTTTCACTTCGTCCCTTTAGTACGATGAGTAAAGTTGTATGTATATAAGAATTTTTTGAAATTTTACGTCAAAGAAATTTATACGTTATCAACAAGCTAGCCGATAGCAGTTGATGAGCTAGTTGGATGATATACGGCATGAAAATCGAACCTATTTTTGAAAAAAATAGATACATTATTAAGAATAAGGAGGAAAAATGTATGTCAGTCTTTCAAGCTTTTATGTGTGGGGTCGTTTATTTCCTAGCGATAGGAAATCTTCCCTTCGTAGGGTTGTGGTCGTTACAGCGGCCATTGGTATGTGGACTTATTACCGGAATTATTTTAGGAGATCCATTGGTGGGTGCAATGACAGGCGCGTCGATCAACTTAGTTTACTTAGGTTTCATCTCTGCTGGGGGTTCGATGCCGGCGGACATGGCGTTAGCGGGGATTTTAGGAACAGCTTTTGCGATTACAGGTGGCCTTGATGCGAAAACAGCCTTATCTGTTGCTGTACCGATCGGCTTGTTAGGGACAATTGTCTGGTATGGCCGGATGACTTTTGGCTCCGTTTTTGTTCATGTGGCAGATAATTATATTGAAAAAGGCGAATACCACAAGATCTGGCGAGCCAATGTTCTCTATCCGCAGTTAATGACGGCTGTAATGACCATTATCCCATGTGGTTTGGCGGCTTATTTCGGTGCAAGCTATATTTCTGGATTTATCGAAGCATTGAGCGGTACGGCATTGACGATCTTTACGGTAATCGGTGGAATGATGCCGGCGTTAGGGGTAGCAATTACGCTGCAATACATTTTCAAGGGCGAAGCGCGAGTCTTCTTGTTCTTAGGTTTTATTTTAGCCACTTATTCTGGCCTGGACTTATTACCATTAGGTGTGATCGCTGGCTTGACTGCACTAATCTATGTACAAGCGACCGGCAACAAATCTGATTCTGAGGAGGATGAAATTTATGAGTAAAGAGGTAGAAGGAAGTTTGATTCGCAAAAAAGATTTGTTCCGTTCTTGGCTAATTTGGGAAAATCTGCCGCAAACCTGTTACAACTACGAGCGGATGATGGGCCAGGCCGTTGCGCACGTATTCGTCCCAATTTCAAAAAGATTACACAATGATAATCCTGAGAAAAAGAAGGAAATGATGAAACGTGAGATTGAATTCTTCAACGTGCACATTGAATTTGGCGCATGTATTATCGGGATGATCATTGCCTTAGAGGAACAAAAAGCCAAAGGCGTAGAGATTCCGAATGAATTTATCACCAGCTTGAAAACCTCTTTGATGGGACCGCTATCTGGGATTGGTGACACGATCTTCCAAGGAGTATTGATTCCGATTTTATTAGCTATTTGTATTGATTTGACGTTAAAGGGTACGATCTGGGGTTCGATCATTTATGCTGTTGCTATTATCGCGATTGCTTGGGGAATGAGTTACGCCAATTTCATGTTCGGCTATCGAGCCGGAGCAGATGCTGTCATGGACTTTCTGGAGAAGGGCATTCTGAACAAGGTGCTAAGGGGCGCTGAAATCATGGGATGTATGGTTATGGGCGGCTTAATCTCTAGTTATGTGAAGATGCATGTCGCATTGAAGATCGTCAGCTCGACATCGACCTTTAAGGTGCAGGAGCAATTTCTGGATGCCGTGATGCCGAATATCTTGCCTTTCGCCTTTACCATGTTGATCTATCTATTGATGAAGCGCGGCTGGTCGTCCCTGAAAATCATCGGTTTGATCGTCGTTGCCGGGATCGTCACAGGCTTCTTTGGAATTTTAGGCTAAGAAACATAATTACCTTAATA
Source organism: Enterococcus sp. DIV0756 (assembly GCF_051710745.1). NCBI lineage: Bacteria > Bacillati > Bacillota > Bacilli > Lactobacillales > Enterococcaceae > Enterococcus > Enterococcus sp. DIV0756. The sequence goes on from NZ_JBIOLF010000002.1 coordinate 708,227, forward strand.
GGAACGAGGAACGTTGAAATGAAAGCAATTGTTGAAACAGGTGTCAAACAACTGGAAATTCAAGAACTACCGATGCCAGAAATTGAAAAAGATGAAGTGCTGATGAAGGTACGTGCAAATGGCTTATGTACCAATGATTTACGGGATTACTTAGGCGATATGAAATACACCTATCCTAGAATCGGGGGTCATGAATTCAGCGGCGAGGTCGTGGCGATTGGCAGCGAAGTGGCGCCGGAACATTTTGATGTAGGCGATCATGTCGTGAAATACATCATTCCAGCTTGCGGAGAATGTCATTACTGTAAAACGGGACGCGAAAATCTATGTACTGAAGTAGCTGACTCAAAAACCTTTCAAAATCCTGACGGAATCTCGGGTTTCTTGGGAATGTCGCAGTATATCGCGGTAAAAAGCCGCGATCTTTATAAATATCCCAAAGAGGTGCCTTTCACTCACAGCGCCTTTACAGAACCATTGGCCTGTGTTGTAAATAGTGTGGAGCGGGCTCAGCTGATGTTCGGACAGGATGTTGTGATTATTGGTGGCGGAGTAATGGGGCTTTTCCATGTCATTTTAGCCAAATTATCTGGGACACGTGCGATCCTCAGTGAACCAAATGCTGAACGGCGAAAGCTGGCCGAAGAATTAGGAGCGGATGTGACCTTTGATCCAACGAAGGGCGATGCAGTAGCATTTGTTAAAGAGCAAACGGCAGGAAGAGGTGCTGAAGTCGTCTTCAATACCACAGCCCTTCCGCAAATCGCTAAGCAAGCGCTGGATTTTACCGCCACGGGCGGCCAGACCTTTATGTTTAGTTCGCTGCACCCGAATGAGCCAGTCCCGACAGATATGGGGGTCGTCCATTCGTATGAAAAAGTGATTACCGGAACGGTCAGTCCGAAGATTCCGACCTTCTACCGTTCCGTTCAGCTGATCGCTAAAGGAATTGTCGATGTTACCCCTTTACTAGCGAAGACGTTTGATTACACGAAGGCCGCTGAAGCCTTTGACTATGCCTTAAGACCAGATACGCTAAAAACAATCATTACCTTTGATTAACAGAAAGCAGGAGAAAAAATGAACGCCCCCGTTTATGTTGGATTGGATATTGGTACCACCTCAATCAAGGTCGCCGCTGTAAACAAGCAATTAGAGGCTGTTTTTGAGAAACAGTATGCTTATGAGTATCAGACTCCACAAAAGGGCTGGACGGAGATCAATCCTGACACGTGGGTTGAAATAGCTATGCAGGGTTTGAAGGAATTATTCCATCATATTCCTGCTGACACCGTCAAGGCCATCGGGGTCACCGGTCAGATGCATACGACTGTGTTTGTAGATAAACACGGCTTCTCTGTTCGACCAGCGATCCTGTGGAATGACAATCGAACGAAAGAGAGCCTTCCAGCAATCAAGCAAAAGTTGCAAAGCCGCAAAAAAACGAAGCATCTTGCGAAAATTGTGTCCACAGGCAGTCCGTTGGCTAGCTTGCTCTGGGTACGCCAACATGAACCGGAGCAGTACGATCAAATCAACAAATTTTTAATTGCCAAAGACTATGTAAAATTAAAATTGACCGATACCTATACGACAGATTATTGTGATGCATCCACGTCTTCTTTGTATGACTTACACAACGATTGCTGGTCCAAGGACGTGCAGGAGTTATTTGACTTCGCACAAGGGATGTATCCCGAAATCCATCCTGCTTCAACAATCGTTGGTGAATTGAGCAGAGAAGTATGCACAGCATTGTCTATTGAAGAGCCCATTCCAGTGATTTCAGGCAGTGGTGACAACGTGGCCTCTGCATTAGCGTCTGGTAGTTTTGAAACGGGGCAGCCGCTCCTTTCCTTAGGGACCTCTGGTGTAGTGGTCATTCCGAATAGTCAGTATCAGTTAAAACAAATTGGTAAAAATGTCGTAGCTAAATTGACTGAAGAGGATGATTCCATCATCACTCAAGGGACGGTTCAAGCAGGAGCAAAAATCAATAGCTGGTGGCTAGAGAACATTTTGCAGACGGCAGACTATACTAGTGAGCAAGCAACCATTCCCAGTGACCGATTAGGTGAGAATGATGTTTTCTTTTTCCCACATATGAATGGCGAAAAAACACTCTTTTCGAATCCGAACTTAAGGGGGGCTTTTATCGGCCTTAGTTTGGAAACAATGCGAAAGGATATGTATTTAGCTGTTTTAGAAGGCTTAGCATTTGGTTTAAGACAATTGTTTGAAGCAATGAAAAATGAGGAACAGCCTGAGTATTTCGCAATCGTTGGCGGGGGAGCCAAAAGTGACTTATGGATCAAAATTTTTGCGAATGTTTTGGGATATCCTATTAAGCGGGTGCAAACTTGTCAAGAAGCAGTCCATGGCGCAGCAATCCTAGCGATCATGGGCGTAGAAGGCAGCTTCACTTTTCCCAAAAGTAAGGCCCAATGGACCGAGCCGAATCCTACGATCGTTGCCAAATACAACCAACGCTATAAAAACTATTTGAAATTGTCCCAGCAGCTAGTACTTCTCGGAGGTGACGGAAAATGAAGGAATGTTTAATTTGCAGTACCCCGCTAAAACTAATGAAATTCAAGTGTGCAGACGGGTATGTTTGCAAGAACTGTTATGAGAAAGCCAGCTTGAATTTTACTCAAACGATCAAAACGAAAACCAAAACCGAGCTCTTAGCAACACTAAGTAATGTGAAAAAAGAACAGACAGAGGATACGTTTGAACTAACGAGGAAAATCAATCAGCTAATCTTCTTTGATGATAACCATCAGCAGATCTGTCTGCCAAATCATAAAAAATATACGAAGACTAATCTGAAGCCAGAGATCTTTTCTTTTTCAGAAATTGTTCAGTGTCAATCGGTAGAGGAACAAATCGAAAGAGTCGTCAAGAAAAAACAACAACAGTTGGGTCGAATCAAAATTGTATTAACTTTTAAAAAGACCACCCGTGAAATCTGGTTAATTCCGAATTTTATCCACCGAGATAGTATGGCTTATCAAACGATGCGCACATTAGCGACAACTATTGTCACCGAAGTGAACCAATCGAAGGAGGGTGTCACATGCTAGTAGGATTAAAGGAAGTGTTGGTTCAAGCCAGGGCGAATAAGCAAGCAATTGCCGCGTTTAATGTACCAAATTTGGAAATGGTCCGTGCTGCGATTCAAGCAGCCGAGGAAGCCAATAAGCCTGTGATCCTGCAGCACGCAGAAGGCCATGGTTCATTGATCCCCTTGGAAGAGATTGGTCCGATCATGCGTCAATATGCGGAACGCAGTAGGGTTCCTGTGGTAGTCCATCTCGATCACGGGAAGTCCTTTGAAGCGCTGATGCAAGCAATCAAATTGGGCTTTACGTCAGTGATGATTGATGCCTCGGATCTGCCTTTTGATGAAAATGTCGCGAGAACCAAAGAAATCGTGAGAATTGCTCATAGTTTAGGAGTAAGCGTTGAAGCAGAACTGGGACACGTATTCACTTCCTCTTTGGGAGGCGGCGAAGGACGGGCGCCAGACGATGACCAAATTGGCGATACGGAGATTTATACGAATCCAAAACAAGCCAAGGCCTTCGTAGAGGCAACAGACGTGGACTGTTTAGCAGTAGCTTTCGGAACCGTCCATGGAATTTACCTCAAGGAACCAAGGTTGGATTTGACTCGGGTGCGGGAGATTTACCAAGAAGTCAATATTCCCTTAGTCATGCATGGCGGCTCAGGCGTTGCTGCCGCCGATTATCAGACCGCCATCGAAAACGGCATCGCGAAGATCAATTACTACACCTATGCGAACAAAGCTGCTGCCAATGCACTAAAAGAACACGTGACTTATGAGGCACAAGACGGTTTCTTCGAAGAGTACGTGGCTATCGCAATGAAAGCGTTAAAGATGGATTATACTCAAGCGATTCAAGTATTTAGTAACTCGAGCGTGTAAGGGGAGAGTACAAGTCTGTTTTATGCGTAAATCTGTTTGTAGAGTAAAGTAATATGATTTTAAGAAGACGATCTTCCCAATTAGTTAGGAGAAGATCGCTTTTTTTAGTTATTTAAATAACCTCTATTTTTAGGCCTGTTCTGTTTATTCTCAAATTAAGAAAGCACGATATCTTGGATTTGCGTTGCTTAAATCTAGTGATGGAAATGATGAAGAAACTAAGTACAGAGTAATCTAGCGATATTAATGAGTGGCAATAAAAGGGATATCGAGAGTAAAAAATTGGTATTTCTGTCGGTATAATTTTCCCTAAAAGTGTCCAAATACGTGAAGAAGAGAAGTTTACTTTGCGAATTTTTAATAGTGCTTATGTATTAATACTTAAAATTAAAGATCGATATTACAGTGACGATTTTGGAACGATAGATGGTAGAAGCGAAGTGACAAAAGGGAATGTTGGATGAGATCAATTTGCCTCTTTAGCATCAGAGGCAGCGAAATAATAGATGCGTCATCAATAGACAACTGTGGTATTGCCTGTTTTTTTGAATGAATTATAAAGCTTTAAGCGACCAAAAGATTGATATACCAATCTTTTGGTCGCTTTTTATCTAGTCTTTATTTTATTTAAAACAGATAAATGAAATCGAATATTGCACATATCATTTTTTTCTGACTCTCAGAACTTGGAGGGATTTGATCAAAGGAATACTGGAGAAGTCTATTAGCTTTTTAAATATCTTGCTTATTTTGATAGGATGCCACAAGGTAACAGTACTTTATAGAAGTATAAGGCAATCGGCACGAATTCGCTTAAGTCACTGTCAGCCGGTTTTTTGTTATTTAATACACGCCTAATAGGCTATAGGTTTTCTTGAACGGATTAATTTTTGTTAAGGGGGAGAACAAAAGATGAATTGAATAGCGATTGAAGGATGTAAACGCAGCCATTATATTCTAGGTAGGAGCTGAGGGAAATGATTGATAGTCAAGATTTATCTATTCTTCATGAGATTGCTTTTAGAAATCAAAGAAGTACAGCAGAATTAGAAAGAAAATTTTTACTAACAAGGAGGCAGATTACTTATTCTATAAAAAAGATAAATGAACTGCTAGCTGAAGGCAATCAAGAGTTGGTTAAGGTCTCGAGCAGTGAACTCATTTTAAATCATACCGTTCAAAAATTCTTACAAAATTATTTACTGAAAATGGAATTTTTTTCGGATGTGTATCATTCGAAGGAAAATCGACAATTAATGATCTTACTAACGCTTTCTTGTTCATTGGATTATTTGTCGTTGGACCACTTAATTTTAATGTTGGATAGTAGTCGATCAACTGTTGTAAATGATCTGAAGGAGGTGAAACGAAGGCTCCAAAAAAATGATATCAACGTTGGATACACTCGAACAAAAGGGTATTTTTTACAGGGCGATGAAGCAGATATAAGGTATTTGGTAATGAACACGGTAATTAACTTTCTGCATCAGGACAATGGAGAACTTTTTCTAGAAAGTTTCTTAAAAAAACAATTAGATATTGATTACTCGGAAATTGAAGACAAAATCTTAGAAGCGAGCGAAAAAAATAATATTTCTTTTTTTGAAAACAAACTCAAAGAATTTACCTATTGCTTCATTCTTTTGAGTCAGCGATTTAAATATGAACGACCTCAGAAGATGGTTAGTGATTTTATCGATCATCAATCGAATGAGTATCAGTTTAGTCTTCATGTCTGTAATTTTTTTCAAATAGAATTACCAGAGAATATCCTCTATATTTCTGCCTGGATTTTAGGATTGTCAGCTGGAAATATCGATAATAGAACGTCAGATCAACCAATGATCGTAAAAATCATTCAACGATTAATTGCACGATTCGAGAGCTTGTCAGGTATTCGCTTCTTAGATAAGGATGCTGTTACTCGCAGGTTGTATGAGCATTTTAGACCTAGCTATTATCGGATATTTTATCACTTACCTATCGTTAATCCTTTAGCGAACAAAATACAAGAAGAGTATCCAGAAATGTATGCCCTAGTTAATGAAGCAATTCGGCCTTTACAACCGCTATTTGATAGAGAGCTGCCAACAGATGAAATTGCTTTTTTAACTGTTCATTTTGCTGCATCCGCTTTTGACGAACAGGAAGAGCACGTAAAGAGAAATCGGGGATTGATTTTGTGTCCAAACGGCATTGGCACATCAATCATTTTACAAAAAGAATTAGAGTCCTTATTTCCTAGCATAGAGTTTATCGTGCGAGATTTTCGCAGAAAAATAGCTTTTGAAAGTTTTGATATTGTTTTTACGACGACGATCACCACGGACATGTTGAGTATGAAAATTCCATTTATTGTCGTAAATCCAATTATGACATCAAAAGAAAAATTTGAGTTGATTGGACGTGTGTATGAAATTTTAAACGATGAATCGTTACTAGACTCAAAACTCGCGGAGACACTTAAGGTAGTGAAAAAGTATGTAACGAGAGAACAATATGAAAAAATTGAAAATGAGCTGCTTATTCAAGCAGATGTCAATCATTCTAGAATCATCATCGAAGAAGGAGGTGAGTATCCGTTGTTAAGTGAAATTACCAATAAGGATCTTGTAAAACTACAGGTAGAGGCTACGAACTGGGAGGAAGCAATCCGTAAGTCTACAGATGTTTTAGTCAGTACAGGGGTTGCCACGCCTAGCTATATTGATGGAATGATTCAGACAACGAAAGAAACCGGCCCCTACATTGTCATTACCAAACATGTAGCTCTACCACATGCCCGACCTGAAGAAGGGGCGAGAAGAATCGGGATTAGTATTTCTACCTTAAAGACACCTGTAGTTTTTGGTAACAAGGAAAATGATCCAGTGAAATATGTTTTTGGTTTAAGCGCCTTGGATAATCAGACTCATTTAACCGCCATGTCGGAGCTAGCAGAATTGCTGGATCAGGAAAGCTTCTATCAGGTATTGGATAATGCTACAGATCCGGAAGAGATTATCGCGTATATCAAACGTTTTGAGAAAGAGAGGATGTAGGAATGATAAAAAAAGCATTGATTGCCTGTAGAACAGGAATGGGGTCAAGTATGATGCTGAAAATCAAAGTGGATCAAGTGGTGAGAGCCAAGTCGTTTCCATTAGAGGTACAGCACAGCACTTTAGATGATGTGAAAAGCTTTAAAGGAGACGTATTGATCACAATGGCTGATGTAGCAGATGAATTAAAAGGGCAGGTTCCATATATTATCGGGATCAATAATTTGATGGACAAAAAGGAAATCGAGACGAAATTGCAGGCATTTTTTGATAGTCAGGAGTCATAAAAGGGGGAAAAACAATGGAAGTATTAAAGGTAGTGGTGTTTGACTTGCTCGCTTCGGCACCAATTTTAGTTGGTATTATTGCCTTAACCGGGCTGTTACTGCAGAAGCAACCTGCGGATAAAGTCATTTCAGGTACATTAAAAACAATTGTTGGGTTCTTAGTTTTTGGCGTTGGATCGGCAGCAGCAGTGACTTCCTTAGATAGTTTTCAAGCGTTGTTTGCGGAAGGCTTTGGGTTGAAGGGAGTTCTGCCATTAGCTGAGGCGGTAACTGCTTTAGCTCAAGATAAGTTCGGTACTACGGTTTCATTAGTCATGTTGATTGGGTTTTTGTGCAATTTACTAGTTGCTAAGTTTACGCCATTAAAATATATCTTTTTAACAGGACAGCACAATCTTTATTTAGCCGCTTTATTGACAATTATGTTCAAAGCGCTAGGAATGAGCAATTCGTTGACTATCGTATTTGGAGGAATCATTTTAGGGATTTGTGCAGGGTTATTTCCAGCCATTGCCCAACCATACATGCGAAAAGTCACTGGTGATGATGAACTGGCGATGGGACACTACGTAACAGTCGGTTATGCCCTCTCTGGATGGATTGGTTCAAAGGTCGGAAAACCGGAAGATAGTACTGAAAATTTAAACTTACCCGGCTGGTTAACGATGTTTAAGGATTATGTGGTAGGTGTCTCAATTACGATGATTATTTTCTTCTACATTGCGGCGATTGCAGCGGGAAAAGGGGCAGTAGAGGAATTATCTGGTGGGGTAAACTGGTTAGTCTATCCACTATTCCAAGGATTAGGATTCTCGGCGGCACTTTATGTAATTATTACTGGAGTTCGACTGTTTCTGGGAGAAATCGTCAGCGCGTTTGTTGGGATCTCTGAAAAGCTCATTCCTAACGCACGCCCGGCTTTAGATTGTCCTGTGGTCTTTCCATTTGCTCCAACAGCGACTGTAATTGGTTTTTTAGCAGCCTATGCTGGTGGATTAGTCACCATGGTTATCATGGGGCTAATTGGAACAATCGTAATCATTCCAGTAGCAGTTCCATACTTTTTCATTGGCGCAACCGCAGGTGTCTTCGGTAATGCTACCGGCGGATGGAAAGGATGCGTGGTAGGCTCCTTTGTTGTCGGGATTTTAATTGCTGTTGGCCCAGCATTAATTTACCCAATTATGGAAAATATTGGATTGACTGGGACATCTTTCCCAGAAACAGACTTTAACATTGTCGGACTACTAGTCTATTATATCGGACAATTATTACAAAGTGTATTTTAAATTTCAATTATCGCGAATTTAATGGAGGAAATCTAATGAATAAAATTGATCTAAAATCGGTTGCTACTATGAGAAATCTGGTTGTTGACAGCGTTGAAAATGCCAATCATGGTCACATGGGTGCACCCCTTGGTTCAGCACCTATGGGGTATGAACTATTTAGGTATCATATGAACCACAATCCTAAAAATCCTAAGTGGTTTAATCGAGATCGCTTTGTTTTAACTTCGGGTCATGGTTCGATGCTGTTGTATTCGTTGTTGCATTTATCCGGTTATGATCTATCGATGGATGATATTAAACAATTTAGAAAACTAGACAGTAAGACACCTGGACATCCAGAAGTCTTCCACACGCCAGGGGTAGAAGCAACAACAGGACCATTAGGGCAAGGCTTTTCAATGACAGTGGGGATGGCTATTGCTGAAGCACATTTACGAGATCGGTTTAATAAAGAGGACTTTGATGTAGTAAATCACTTCACCTATACCGTATGCGGGGATGGTGATTTAGAAGAAGGGGTTGCATTAGAGGCAGCCGCTATTGCTGGAAAATTAGGACTTGGAAAATTAATTGTTCTTTATGATTCAAATGACATTACGTCAGATGGGCCATTAACGCAATCAGCCCATGAAGATATTCAAGAAAAATTTAGAGCAATGAATTGGCAAACGCTCTACGTCACTGACGGGAATAATTTAGATGAAATTTCCGCAGCAATCAAAGAAGCGCAAGCCGAAACAACGAAACCCACGCTAATTGAAGTAAAAACAATCATTGGATTCGGCTCAACCTTGCAGGGGACTGAGAAGATCCACAGCAATCCAGTCGGTGCCGAAGAAGCCAAAAAAATCAAAGAAGCAATCGGTTGGGAATATGACGATTTCTTTGTACCTGAGGATGTAAAAACAAATTTTGATGAAATTGCTATAAATGGTGAAAAACTAGAAATGCAATGGAATGAATTAATGAACGAATATTCAAATGAGTACCCTGAATTGGCGGCAGAATTGAAAAAAGTGATTCATGAGGAATTTGAAGTAACAGAAACGGCTTTGACACCATTTACAGAAGAAAAAATGGCAACAAGAACAGCTAGTGGAAAAATGTTGAATCGAATTTACAAAGATTTACCGATTTTAGTCGGCGGCTCTGCCGATTTAGCCTCTTCAAACAAGACAACGATTGAAGGACTACCCTTTATGGATGAAGAAAATCATGAAGGTCCAAATATCTATTTTGGCGTTCGTGAATTTGCCATGGCTTCAATTTGTAACGGATTGACATTGCATGGTGGATTAAGAGGATATTGTGGAACTTTCTTAGTATTTTCTGACTACATGCGTTCTGCCATCCGTCATTCTGCGTTGATGGGTGTTCCTGTGACTTATATCATGACCCATGACAGTATACAAGTCGGGCAGGATGGACCAACTCACCAACCAGTAGAACACTTAGTCTCTTTAAGAGCGATGCCTAATCTAGTTGTTTACCGACCAGCAGATGCTAACGAAACAATCGTTGCATGGAAACTGGCAGCCCAATCTAAAGATCGTCCATTCCTAATCGCTCTCGGAAGACACGATGTGCCGGTAATTGAGGATGTCAATTACGAAAATGCTGAAAAAGGCGGATACGTCCTATCTAAAGACTCAGAAAATCCAGATTTAATTCTAATTGCAAGTGGTTCTGAAGTTGAAATGGCATTGTTGGCAAAAGAACAGCTTAAACAGTATAAAGTAAACGTTGTTTCATTGCCTAGCTGGGAACTATTTGATGCACAAAGCGAAGAATACAAAGAATCCGTGCTGCCAACAAACGTTGATAACAAGTTATCAATTGAGTTGGGTTCAACAATTGGCTGGTCCAAATATGTAGGCGCCAATGGAGCATCATTTGGCTTAGAACAATTCGGAAAGTCCGCTCCTGCTGGAGATTTGTTGAAGGATTACAATTTTACAGTCGATCATATCATTGAAGAAGCTCAACGACTAATCGAAAAAAATAAATAGTCTGATTCAAGGTGAGGCTGAAGAAAAAGTCTTAAGAATGACCAGTCATTAAATCAGAGCCGAACGATTTTGCCTCTATCAATAACGATAGGGCTTGATCGTTCGGCTATTTTTTCACGCAAAGTCAGTCCATACTGCAATGTTGCTTCAGCACTTGCAGTATGGACGCTTTTTTATTGGACATTGTTCTCTCGATAAAATTGTTAGAAGAGCTATTTCAAATATCACCATTAAAAAAGTGGTGTAGCAACTGCGATTCCTATTCAAAACTAATAACAAAATGCTAAAGGTGAAACGAACTATTAGGAGATTTATTAGTGAGAATAGAGCAATTAATAAGGGGTTGAAGTCTGTATGTTTACTCATTTTATAAAATTATTCTTGTTAAAAAAGCTAAAAAATAGCGATAAATATCTTGGAAAAGTTATTGACTTAAAGAAATAGACCTGATAAGATGCAATTGTGAGTACGAAATCGTACTGACTAAAAATAAAGGGAAAAGGAGTCAAAGAGATGCAAAAAAACACATTTTCTGAGCAATTTGTCACACTTTCAGATGGCGCAACAATTCATGTGGTTACTTCTGGACATGGAGAGCCCGCTCTGGTTCCATGTGTTGGATCAAGTCCCCCATTTGAGAGAACTTTTGGAGATGAGCTAAAGAAAAATATCCAATTCAATTTTATCGAAGTACGTGGGACTTCAAGGTCAAGTGGTGATACAAGCGATGTAGGGTCCCTTGATCGGATCGCAGATGATCTGGATGAGGTACGTAAAATACTGGGATTTGAAAAAGTAATTTCGCTTGGACAATCGAGAAATGGTATCATGGCCGCTCATTACGCGGCAAAATACCCAGAATCTGTTTTGCGCCTGGTCACCTTTGGTACTCCAAACAGTCTGGATGCTTTAAAAAATAATGATTATTGGGAGAAGTATGCGGACGATGAACGGCGACGCTTACGAACAGAAAATGAGGCTGCAATGGAGAGAGAAGAAATCTTTAAATTCGATACGCCTGATAAACTTGTTCGTCTCTTTGAGCTTGAATCTCCGATTTATTTCTATGATCCTAATAATTCTATGGCTGATTGGTTTGATGTCTCTCTTTTGTCAAAAACAATGGAAGCGGTTTTTGAATCTAACGAGAAATGGGCAGATTTTCGATTTATAGAAACACTCAAGAAGCTAAAAGTCCCTGCATTAATCGCCTATGGCAAGTATGATTTTATGGTTTCGCCACTTCCTAAACCTGGGGAACCGATTGATGGAAAAGCAGGTCTATTCCGAGGGATTCCAGGTGTTCAAGTTGAAGTGTTTGAAAAGAGTGGTCATTTCCCATATTGGGAAGAGGAGCAAGCCTTTGCTGATTGCTACCGCGATTGGGTGGCTGACCTACGATGAAGAATCGTCTAAATGGCATCATTGAAGCGCTTGAGACAGGGACTCATGTCTTTGGTACCATCAGTGCACTGGATATATCTGCTGCTGTTACTCTATCTACTAGTGATTATGATGCTGTGATACTTGATGCAGAACATCGTCCATGGGATGTAAATGGTATTCGCGACAGTCTCCAATACTTAATAAACAGACGGCGAGTATTTGAATCAGATAATCTGAGACCGTCTGTTACTCCCTTAGTTCGAATCCCCTCTAATGGTGGAGAGTTCTCTCAATGGCATGCTAAACAAGCTCTTGATATGGGTGCTTATGGAATCGTTTGGCCACATATTAATACAGTTGCTGAGGCAAGAAATGCTGTTGCTGCTTGTCGATATCCCAGAGGGTCTAACGCAGGACTTCATGAGCCTAAAGGTCTTCGAGGAGATGGTCCCTATGCAGCTGCGCATTATTGGGGGATCAACGTTGCTGAATACTATGAGCGTGCAGATGTCTGGCCTCTTAACCCAGAGGGTGAGCTTATTGTTTGTATTATGATTGAAAGCCTGATGGGAGTAGAAAATTTGCCGTCCATTCTTGACGAAGTTCCAGGCATAGGTTTGGTGCTTACAGGTCCAGCAGATTTAAGCCAAGAGCTCGGAGTACCTGGGCAACACCAACATCCTGATGTTCAAGAATGCCAATCTCGTGTGCTCGAAATTTGTCTTGAACGAGGCATCGCTGTTGCGCATGCCAATGTGACTCCAAATAACGCAGAAGAGGTGGTCAATGCAGGATACCGTCTCTTACTATCGACCCCAAAAGAAATTGATCTTGGAAAAGATGCTGCTAGACGAGTAATTACTGAACGAGAGAAGAATGATTAACGTAACTCGCATTTTGTGAGGGAACAACGCTAGTTAGCAAAAGGTTCACGAACAAAAAGCATGCAATTTCCTACGCTTATTAAAGAAAGCGGTACCAAAAAAGTATTCTTTCTATCCGTGGCAATCGCATAGTGCGTAGTTGGTGGAAAAGTTTAAGATGATTTGGACAAAAAGTCGAGAAAAATAGTTGTTAGAAGAAAATCAAAGTCGATTTTCTTCTAACGTTTTTTGTCACAAATTAAAAAGGTACTGACGTGTGAAAGGCTGAATAAAAACGATGGAATGAATGTAGAACCAGAAGTTATGTTGGTTGTTACATGTACGATAAATAGAAATTCCAAGGTTTTTATACAGCCAGTGGAGTTAATAGCCATAGGTTAAATATCACCAACGCCTAAAAAGTATTTGGAAGTGTAAGTACCTTTCTATCAATTACGCATTAACGTATGTTCGACGAAGAAAAAAACAAAGCACAAGATGCTTTGTCAAATAATGGAAATTAAATTAAAAACAGAATTGTGAGGGACAAATTTTAGTAGACAAATGAACTACAGGTGCCTCTACAAATAAAGCAGCAGTGTCTAGCAATCATAGGGCGTTAGTTGTCGAAAGCATTCCCTATTTCTTCCCTTAACAATTTAACATGTTTCTTTGAAATTACCGCCAACTGTTCTTGTTCCTCCTCCGTCAGGCGTTCAAACGCCTTGAGTTCAGCTTCGAACAATGGCCGAGCGGACTTTTCTGCGAGAGCTTCGCCACTTTTTGTGAGTCTCGCCAGCTTTACTTTATAATTGGTCGGGTCCGATGATAAGGCAACATATTCGGACTTGATTAACTTACGTAAGGCAGAGTTAACAGTGGTTTTTGTGAGGGACCACTGTTCGCACAGTTCCTTTTGCGAACAGGGTTTTTCGGATACATACAGAGTATATAAGATGGTTGACGAGGCATCCGAGAGCCCAAACTGTAATGCAACGTTGTGATACAACTCATTTAATTCCTTATGCACTTTGTTATAGCGTACCTGCTGCTCCAATAAACGTTCTAACACAATAACAACTCTCCTTTTATCATCCTAACAAATCTTGGATAGTAATACTTTCATCATTGTATCCTTGGTGGAAAAGCTTGTCAATTTGTTGATAATTCAAGTTTTAAGGGCTTTTGAAGTCATAGAAGAGCAGTTGTCATAGGATAATAAACCTGTCAAACCGCACTATAGAGCATGGCATACTACTGATCATTTAAGGTGAGTATTGATGAAAGAAGGACAAGAATATAACCCTTAAAAGTCCTCCATCACTTGTGTCATTAGAGTAAAGATTTATATAGTTAGCTTTACGATCGGAAGGGTGCTGTAGAAAATCTTTAGGTTCGAAGTTTATAGTACGTAGGCTGGGAAAAGCCAATTCTTGTTTGTGATACTTCTCGAGCATCTAGTAGTCAATTTTTTGAATAGTTACCCCACTGGAAATACTTTATTTCATGTAGCCGCCATTTAGTTATTGTGATCGTCAAAAGCAGCGTAACTCAGTTGAAAAAATGAAGGGATGAAGAGAATGAGCAATAATAAAAGCCAGTCAAAAATTATATTCGCAATACTTTCACTTAGCTTTATAAATATGATAGTGAGTGCAACCACCCCGGCAATCCAAGTTATAAGTGAGGCATTTCCTACTGTACCGTTTACTTCAATTATGCTAGTTTCAACGCTTCCATCACTTGTTTCTGTTCCTTCCTCAATTTTAGGTGGAGCTATCACTGGAAAAGTCTTAAATTACAAGACGGTCCTATACATTTCGTTATTACTTATGACTATCGGTGGAGTGAGTCCGTATTGGATGACGAATTGGACCATGATCCTTGTGGCAATGACAGTGTTCGGAATTGGTATGGGACTTCTAATGCCGTTGATTGGCGCACTTATATTTAACCTGATTGCTCCAGATAAGGTAGCAAGTATTATGGGATTATATGGTGTTATGGGATTCGTAGGTGGAATGTTGTTCACTGTGTTAGGGGGAATTCTAGCGTCAATAAGTTGGAATCTACCTTTCTTATTAAATGTTATTCCACTTTTTGTTTTGGTAATAGTAGTGCTTTTTCTTCCCGAGCCTGAGAGACAAGAAGCTGTTAGCTCGGAAACGGATGTGTCTAAAACGTCTAGATCCATGCCTGCGATTGTTTGGATTTGGACAGCAGTGATGACGATATTTTCAATTTTGCAGTATCCTTCCTTAATGAATATTTCGACAATTTTTAAACAAATGGGATTAAGCTCTGCTATGGCTGGTACGGCGGTTACCGTAATGACAATAGGGGGAATGGTAACAGGGATTGCCTTTGGAAAAATCTTCGGATCAATCGGGTACAAATGCTTGCCAGTTGGATTTGCGATCATAGCCTGTTCACAGATATTGATGGCAACTGGAATGACTTTTTTGACTTTTGTGATTGCTGAATTTCTATTAGGCATCGGAAGTTTCTTTGTTAATAACTCAATTATGATGGCAGTTGGAGGGGCCGTTTCTTCTGATAAAACGCCAATGGCCATGTCTCTAGTGAACGCAGGCATGTCCTTAGGTGGTTTTCTTTCAGCTTTCATGTACGCAGGGCTAATGGGCGTCTTAGAAATCACCTCAATGAGATTTCAGTACTGGTCCGGCTTGGTAAGCTTCGGAGTGCTAACGATTATCACTTTCTTCATTTATTTTATGAAGAAAAATTCAGTTCCCGATCCGAATGATCAAGCACAATTTTAGTACGATAATAGGAATCCATTTTATTAGCTGCTCTGAGTATAATTGTTCATGATGGAATAAGTATTTAGAAAATCAAATCCTAATTGATTATTATGAACGCCGAATGTCGAGCGATTTAGTCAGCTTAAAAAAATCCCACGCAAAGTCAGTCCATACTGCAATGTTGCTTCAGCACTTGCAGTATGGACGCTTTTTTATTGTACATTGTTCTCCTGATCATCCTTATCAGGCACCTTCCCAACATCTCGTTCAAAGACCCGCAGCCATTTCTGCAGCCATGTAATCTTTAAACCAAAGGCATGGGCGTTTTCTAGAATCGAACCAATCTCGTACAGAATCAAGAGGGCAGTCCAAATCAGGGCGACATTGATAGGCAGTACGATGCCGACAACAGGTGCAAGTTTGTCTAAGGCAGCGGCACAAATGATCGTTGAAAACGTGATGAACTTCGTAAATAGTCCGTAAAGATTGATAGAGGAGACCCACGTGTGGTTTTTCAGGGTTTTGGCATAACCGGTAAAAAGATCCAAGCCAACCATTGTCAAAAAGACACCCATGAGTGGGACACTTCCGCCGAATAGATAATGGACGAACGTTCCTCCTGCTAAGATTGCTAAAAGAGTCATTTCAACTACCTTCTTTCAATAGATATAATCAACACCTGCGATGGCATCACAATCGCAGGTGTCTGTGTCCTACGCGAGATAGAATGGAGAAAGCCAATAGCTACGTACTAGAATCATGAGTTGCTGGGTCCTCTTTATTTCGCTTCCTTCGCCTGAACATCCGTTGGAGCAAGCTCTGCTTATCTGTGACTTCTTTCCTCGCTGGCTGCTCAGCGGATCGTTTGGCAGATGCAGTTGTAGTTGCTAAAGGCGTAACAGGTTTATTAGCCTCTAATGATAATTGGGTCTTACTGAAGGGAACAATCGCTACAGGCAGCTGGAGCTGCATTTGTTCGGATTTCTTTTGTTGTGTTTCGGCTACCACAAAACAACCAACTTCTTCACAAATGGTTTCATTAAACGGTTCAGTTTGGTCCACATCAATCTCATGTTTCAGGTCAAACAGCGTGATTACTTTTGTAGAGACATATTTTGCCGATACAACAGAATCAAATAGGGTTACGCCATCTTGTTCAAAAAGGTCTAAGGTTGTCAATAATTCGCAAGCTTCTTTGATCTCTTTGGCCGACAAGCTTGTATCCACGTCCTGATAGGTCAAGTTGTGTTTCTTTCGGTCACTGTTTAAAAAGGTAGTGACCAATTTCGTAGACTCAGTAATCATTTTTCTTCTTTCCTTTCTCAGCTCAACGAATTTATTTTTCTTACCAGAAAAATAAGTTCGATTTTCGAGCCGTATACCATCCAACTAGTTTTCGTTAATTTTATTTGCTAAAATATTCGGTTGATAAGTCTAGCGAGTAAACTGCTAAAAGTTGGACTGGCATCCTCTCATTTATTTTCTGCGTAGGGTAATTCTTATCAAGGCTCTGTATTTTCTTCAGGACGCACAAGTGAAACCAGTGAACGCGCGACAGATAAGACTTTCTTGCCAAAATTTCTCAAAGGAAAGACTCTCATCGTCAGCTGTTTCCATTCAGGTGCCGCGAAGTAATCCTGAAAATAATAGAAGAAGCGCTTCATGGTCCGTGTTGGTTTGGTGTTCATGAAGAGATAGCGGACAAGATCGCTGAGAATGTTCGCAAACTCCTGCGCACCAAGTTTAAAGCGGATGCGTAATGCCATAATATATTTGATCGTTAAGCTGCTATTCTGGGTTTCTTGGTAATAGGTCATGATTCGTGCTTCCAATGTCTCGGGTTTTAGTGAAAAAATCTGTTGATGCGTTAAGAGTGGTTCATTCATGGATCTTATCCTCCTTATAAGAGAAGCGGGCGAGCTTGCCGCCGCTCCTCTAATTCTTTTTTAGTCAAGTGCTGATACTACGGTTGTTCCTGTGTGTGATCAAATAGAATGGTTTCAGTTGTTTCCACATATTTCGCGCTTTCGACCGTGTTGAAAAGGTCCGCACCGTCTTTGTGGAAAAGCTTGATCCCCGTTAAACGTTGCAATAAACTTTTGACTTCGCTTGCTGTTTTATTTGGGTTGGGATTGTTCATGCTCCAAGTTTGGCTTTTCCCCAAACTCGTTCTAAAAGTTGCGACAAGTTTTAACATTTAAATTCCTCCTTCCTTATTTGGTGTACCGTGATTGACTGGTTAGGATCACGCCGTCTAGATTGCTGCCTTCTGGTGAAAGCTCCTTTAAGATATCTCCTAGTTCAAGCACGGCTTCTTCGGCTGGTTCATCGATGACGTTTTGGAAGTTCACCTTTCTTAGCTTGTCCTCTCCAGCGTCGATCTGTACTTGTAATTTGTTGCCGATTTTTTGAATCATCTTTCATTCCTCCTAGTGTTGTTTTTTTGTTCCGGCCGGTGACTTAACGATAATGGCAAAACACAAACTTGGTCAAAACCGGCAAAATGACATTTGAGGGTCAAAATTGCCGATGTTTTCATTCTCTGTTTTAGTGAAAACCTATAAGAACGGGATTTGTCTTTGTGAGAAATGAAAGAGGGCGGTAATTTTCATAGCCCTATGCAATTTTGTCCGCGTTGACACATTTTGGGTTTTAGGCTTTAAGGAGGAAGGTTGGTTTGCCAATGTTTTTATAAAGAAAACGTTCTTCAATAAAGCCAAAAGTTTTATTTAGCTTAAGGATTTCTTAATGAATAAAGAAGAAAACAAATCCATTAAGCTTTCAAAAAAAGGGAAGTGTGTAATGAAGATAATCTAGAATTCACGTAGATTTTCGATACAAAAGAATAGATTTTTCAGCAATAAAAAAAGCCCATTCACTATGGAATGAACTCAAGCTGTAAAGAAATTCTGAACTAAAATCATATAGAAAATGGTACCCAATCCAATGCTCAGGAGGGTATTTCTCTTCCATTTATGAAGAAGAACGATGAAGGCGATTGAAATCACTTCTGGAAATCCGTAATAGTTTCCAGCGAAAGAGACCTTAAGGGAATAAATGACTAATAAGGCGATTACTGCACTGGGAAGGACGTTGCCCAAATATTGAATAAATGCTGGTGGTGTTTTATTTGCCGGAAAGATGATGAACGGTAGGAAGCGAGTAATCATTGTACCGATGACAACGATCAGGATGGTAAGAATAATTTCTATCAAGTCCATGTCTTGTTCTCTCCCTTCTTCTTATCTTGATCAAAGCGAGGTTTAAGGATGGCAAAACTTAACACAATCAGCAGCATAGCTGGAATAATAAACTGTTGACCTCCGAAAAGAATCAAGGATAGTAAAGAGCAGATCAAGCCGACGATAGCTGGTAAATGCTTCTTATTTTGCTGCCATTGATCAAGGAACATGACCAAAAATAAGGCAGTCATAACAAACTCAATGCCTTTCACATTAAAATGAATGACATAGCCCAGCAGTCCACCCAATGTTGCGCCCATAACCCAGTAAAAATGATTGAGTACTGTGACCCAAAACATGAACCAGCCTTCATCGACTTCTTGAGGGAGGGTCGTTGAGCAGTTGATGGAAAACGATTCGTCACACATAGCGTAGATCAGGTAAAACTTTTTAATTCCTTGGTTTTTGTATTTTTCAAGCATAGCAATGCCATAGAATAAATGACGTGCATTCACCATGAGCGTGAGCACAAATGCATAGCCGGGATTAAACGCAGAGAGTAATAAGGTGATGGCTAAAAACTCCATTGAGCCCGCACAAATGAATAAGCTCATGAGCATCGGATAAACAAACGAAAAACCTTTATTTACCATCAAGAAACCATAGGACATCCCTAAAAAAAGAAAGCCAAATAATATGGGGAGTGTATAAGGAAAAGCTTTTTTTAATGCTAGAAACTTCATAAAAACAACTCCTTCTGGGGTTTGCAATGTGCATACGGCTAAAATATAATAGTTTTTGAACAGTATAACTTACGAATGAACGATATATCTTTTTGTAAAGTATATATTACGTTTGTTCGTTATAGTTGTCAATAAGAGACTGGAGCGATTGAGATGGATTTAGGGAAAACAATAGCCTTTAATTTAAAAAAATTACGAACAGAAAGAAATCTTAGTTTAGGACAATTGGCGACTGAATCAGGAATAAGTAAAACCATGCTATCGGATATCGAAAAAGGCGGCAGTAATCCCACGATCAATACTATTTGGAAAATTGCCAACGGATTAAATGTTCCTTATACCAGTTTGATTGACGCGATTGAGGATGATGCGAAAATAGTCCATAGAGAAGGAATCGTCCCACAGACTGGAGAATCAAAAGCGTACCGTGTGTACTGTTACTACAAAACCTCTTCTACACGAAATTTTGAACTATTTTTCTGTGAACTAGATCCTAATTCTTCAAATAAATCCATCGGGCACTCAATAAAAGCACAGGAGTATATTTATGTGTTGGAGGGACAATTGGTTTTGAATACGGAGAATGGCGAGTATATCTTGAATGAAGGGGATTCACTGTCTTTTGATTCATCAGTGGAACATACATACTCAAACAAAGAGAATCGATTGGCAACGTTCATGGTTATTAATTATTATCCTGAGTAATAAAGAAGACGTACGAGGATAGGGAATACTTAATCAGTAAAAACGAAAAAATGATTGCTGGAACGGCTCGTAGCTCCTACGAGTCGTTCTTTTTAACTTTTGTATTAACAAATAAAACGAAAACAGGAGAGTGGCTTTGAAGAAACAAATTATTGAATCATTCGTATGGATCACATTCTTGTGTGGCTTCATTATGTACATTGCTCAACCTATTCGAGGCTATGGTGTTAATATAAAACATACCAACCAGTGGTGAAGCGAGGTTCTTGAAGCTTTTTATCGCCAAATATTCGGGGCAAAATCGTATTCCGCCCCAATTATTTGGGAATGAGCTAAAAATTTTTTTTCACTAAAAATTTCATCCTCCACTGAAAAAAATGACCCTCTGATCATTCGTATGCATGCTACGATTGATGCACTAAAGAGAAGAGGGTGAGGATCATCAATAAAATTGTACAGGTGTTAAAAATTTCAATCGGTGTAACGATTATTTCTGTGGCCTTGAATTTCTTTTTGCTGCCGCATCAGATTGCTTCTGCGGGGGTGGGCGCGATTGGTCATTTGCTTGAGCTACAGTGGGCCATTGATCGTAATCTTACTGTTTGGGTGATGAACTTGTCCATGCTGGCATTGACTTATCTGCTGCTAGACAGACAAGTTTTTTCAAAAGTATTCCTAGGCAGCCTGCTGTTTCCGGTATTTTTAAGAGTCGTTCCACTCTCGCAGGTACTCTATTCTCACCGAGCTTCATTAGTTTTAGGGAGTGCCTTATTTAGTTTGGGCGTTTTTTTCCTGTACAAGTCAGGCTCGTCAAACGGCGGAGTGACCATTCCGCCGATTATTCTGGAGCGCTATTTTAGCATTCCTACCCATCGAGGCTTGTTGCTGACGAATCTTGTGATTGTTCTGTTGAATTTCTATATACTTGGACCGCTAGATGGATTATTTGCTACGCTGTCGATCGTCATCATGACCATCTCTATGCAGCTGTATGCTGCCATTGATCGGAAATGGCTCCTTCAAAAGATCGAAAAAATAGAGTCAAACCAATAAGCAAGCGGGCATTTTGGTTAGCTGGTGTCCCTTTGTTCTCAGCGGTTGAGAAGTTAAGGATTTGTAATAAATTTGTGTTTATTGCAGAAAAAAACGCTGACATATGGGAAAATTGTTTCGAAACGAAGAGTGACTGGAACAAAAACAACCTGAGAAACAAGCAGACGTATAGAAACGCCAAATAGTAAGTAGGAGAAGGTGGAGCAGGATGAATGACGTAAAGATTATTTTTTTTGACGTAGACGGAACCTTGATTGACATGGAGAAGAAACAAATTTCAGAGCAGATGCTAGCAACTCTGAGAGCGCTGAAGGAGCAGAATATTATTTTATGCATTGCGACAGGCAGAAGCCCGATCGCGTTGCCTCAATTTGATGGCCTGACATTTGACGCTTTTTTGACCTTTAATGGGTCCTATTGCTTTAACCAAAAAGAAAGTATCTATAAAAATCCGATCCCTCAAAACGACGTAGAACAGATTGTTGAAAATGCGAAGGCCTTGAATCGTCCAGTAGCGATTGCAACCAGCAAGCAGACGATTACTAACGGCAACGACGCGGATCTAGCGGAGTATTTCTCTTTTGCTCACCAACCGGTGATTGTCTCAGAGGATTTTGACGCGACCATCCAGAACGAGGAAATTTTTCAATTGATGTTAGGCGCCCGTAAAGAGGAGTATGCGGAGGTCATGGCACATACCACAGCTTCGAAGATTACTGCCTGGTGGGATCGCGCGGTGGATATTATTCCCACAAGCAGCGGCAAAGGAACTGGGATTAAGAAAATGCTGGAATATTATGGCTTTGATAAGTCCCAAGCGATCGCTTTCGGAGATGGAAATAATGACATTGAGATGCTCGAAGCGGTGGGCTGGGGCTTAGCCATGGACAATGCCTCAGAGGATTTAAAGGAAATCGCGGATGAAGTCATCGGACATGTCGCAGAAGAGGGCATCTATCACTACTGTTTAGCAAATGGCTTGATTGAAAAACAGCCGCAGCTATAGGCTAAAGCATCCAACAAGCCCTGATAAAAAGAGGACGCCATTCACTAAATACGAAAAGTCAAAAGTCTTACTCTGGCTGGGGTAAGGCTTTTTTGATCGTTTTACCATCCTTATACGATATTGGTTATTTGAAGAAACGGACAAAAGAACCCGATGTGATCCTTCTAAGTGAAGGGGATAGCGGGTGTTGAAGAAGGGGGTCTTTGAGATAACGGTTTAGAAGAACAAGAATGATACATAGGATAGATGTTGGAGGGCGAAGAACTGAATGATTTTATGCGAGATAGCTGATGGATATTGGCATCTCTTTTTTTTGAGAACTATTTCAGTGTGGCATCGCTCGTGTCAGAAAATTTTCAAACACTTAAAAGAGGCAACAGGAAATGATCGGCACGATGGACTTCAAGACAGAGGGAAAGCCCGCAGATAGTCATTTAAGCGACTATCTGCGGGGATTTTTCCTTGGGTTGATCTTCATTGATGCCTGCTATTCATAGGCATCGATTTTGTTTGGGTATTTTTGAATCCGTCTATTCGTCAGAACGAAGAAGATCACGCATAGCCCCAAAAGGATCACTGTCGGCAGAAGCTTATTGTTCGAGACATAGACATCCCAGAAAGCGTTTATTGCCGCGTGAAAGAGGATGCACAGATAGATGCTTTCGTAGTTGTTCCAAATAAATGACAGCAGAATCGACAGGCTGAAGCAAGTTAGCGTAAACCAAATGAAACTCATCGAGCTTTGATTCGATCCTTTGATCCACCATAAAGGAATGTGCCAAAATGTCCAAATGACGCTCACTAAACCAGCCGAAATCAGTGCGGAGTATTTCTTTTGCAGCATTGGCTGTAAAAAGCCGCGCCAACCGATTTCTTCGATTCCTCCGCCAATGATCATGATGGGGAATTCAAGCAGTGCGACATATAATGGAAGCTTTTGAACACTTCCGCCGAGTAAGACAGGAAGTGCACAGAACAGCCAAGCGATCCCGATGGTTAATAGATAGACCCGGATGGGTTGTTTGAATTGAAGGATATTCTTCTTGAAGGCACGATAGTCCTCTGGTGTGCTCGTCTTCTTTTTAAGATGAAGTTCATTGAAGGCTGGGGATATCCCGCCTAAGATAAACAGGATCATGACGAAGGGATTGGAAAAAGGCAGATTCCCAAAATGAGTCAGACCGGCAGCGGCGAGCCAGAAGCCCCAAGAGATCATTATAGTTGAAAGTAGGTAGGATTTAATTGTTTGTGTTTTCATTCGTCTCTCCTTTTTTGTTCTTGTTTTTTTGTCAAAAAATCTGCGATCGTATTAATTAGGATGTCTAGGGATGCTTGCCGTGCCTGATCGCCATAATCAACATTTGTCGCGGTAAAATGGAGACAATCCATCAAGTACGAGATAACTCCGAAGACGTGAGAATCTTTTGGATCAAGAGCGAAAAGCTCAGTGATTCGCTGAAAGTTTCGCTGTTGCTTTTCTTCGAAAACTGCTTGCATTTGCTTCGGCAGTTTAACCATCAATGAGGACAGGTCCTCTGGCTGAATATAGAGGGCGATACTGGACGGGGCCAGATAAATTTCTCTGAGGGCCCATTGGATCTTTTTGTGAAAATCCCCATTCTGATAATCGATTGCCAGAACCTCGTTTAAAAGTGTTTCTTCGCTTTTTTGGATCACATGAAAGAGCAGCGCTTCTTTAGAAGAGTAATGGTTGTAAAAAGTTCCTTTGGCAATGCCGACTGCCTGAATGATATCCTCCACGGTGATCTTCTTTATTCCTTTTGTCTTGATCAATTGAATCGTTTCAGTATACATCTCATCTTTTACGCGTTGTTTCTCTTCTTCCGTGACTATTTTTGGCATAAAATTCTCCTTTGTTAGATCGTTGTAATTGCTGCGTTTATTCTGACTCGTTTTATATCCTTTAGTCAATTTAAAGTATACTAGGTCTATTTTGACTGTAAAGTTCTAAATAAGCGCTGTCCTATCAATACATTCAAAGAGAGACTTTGAAGGAATCAAGCGAAAGATGGTAGAAACGACTCGTTGATTGGCTAAATACTTAGAGTAAAAAGTTTGGATCGTATGTTGCTCATAGCTTTTTTACAACTTGGTGCCGAACGACTTTTACCTCCACAAAAAGACGGATTTTTCATTCTTCGGGAGAGGATCAGCGCGCGATCTCTATTGGTTCTTCCATGAATATGTGAAAAAGATTCTAATTGTAGGAGTTTGCTGATATGATGGATAGAAGAGGTGTAGAAGGAGCATGAACTAGATGAACGATCGACAAAAAGAAGCGCTTGAACAAATGGAGCGGCAATTTAAGACGGTTGGAGTTACCCCGATCCAGGCGCTATATCGGCTGGACTACTCGGATAAATTAAGCAAAGAAGAATTTGATGTGGTGACTAAAGCATTCATTAATAACTATTTGTTTGCGATGAATTAACGCTGGCTAATAAAAAAATGATTAGTATGAAAGGCAATCAACTTGATGGATGATTGTTTTTTTACATTGGAGGAAGAATGTGCTTCGATGAAAATCTAAGCAGCAATCGAGGCATTCAACGCTAGTTTTTAATTGTAATTGTCTTATGTAAAAATACCAGACATACTTTTCCGTGCAAACAGTTGATTTCTTTTGCTAGTAGGGAACATGTGATATAGTAAGGCCTGTAAATTCGTGCTAAAATCTCAGTTCTACTACTTGCTTTAGCAGGATTAGTAGAAAGACATACGTGGAGAGAATCAGACTCATTTTTCGGTTTTTAGAAAAAAGAATTCCTTAATACGAAATAGGATTTCAGTTCTACTTCCTGCTTTAGCAGGTCTAGTAGAAAGACATACGTGATGAGAACCAGACTCATTTTTTGGTTTTTAAAAAATGATTTCCTTTAAAACGAAGTAGGAGTGGAACCATGCAAACTTTAAAAGAACGGATCATCGCTGAAAGTAAGCAGCTTGGGATTGATAAAATCGGCTTTACAACAGCTGATCCTTTTGATTATATGGAGGAATCCTTGCTGGAGCAGCGCGCGCTTGGTCATACCTCTGGTTTTGAACATCAAAATATCAAAGAACGGCTGTATCCAGAGGAAACCTTTGAAGATCCCAAAAGTATCATTGCGATTGCTTTGGCGTATCCGACTAAAATACACGAAAAAGTTCCCCGTGATGAAAAACGCGGACAATTTGCCCGTGCTTCGTGGGGAACGGATTATCACCATATATTAGAAGAACGATTGACGAAGCTGATTGCCTTTATCAAAGAACAGGCGGAGACGGAACAGCTTCAGGCTGAATGGCGATTTGCTCCGCAGGTCGATACAGGTGAGCTGGTGGATGTGGCCGTCGCGCAACGCGCAGGTCTTGGGTTTATCGGCCGCAATGGCCTGCTGATCACCGAAGAATACGGGTCATTCGTCTATCTTGGCGAAATCATCACCAACATCCAATTTGAACCCGACCAGCCAGTGCCAAACGGCTGCGGCGATTGCACACGTTGCATTACCGGCTGTCCAACCGGTGCCTTATTGGGAGACGGGCGAATGAACGCCAAGAAATGTCTCTCCTATCAGACTCAAACCAAGGGCATGATGCCGGAGGAATATCGTAAGAAAATGCGCAATGTGATTTATGGCTGCGATATTTGTCAGCTCGTCTGTCCATATAATCGTGGCAAAGATTTTCATTTTCACGAAGAGATGGAACCCAAAATCGATGAGGTCCATCCAAAACTAGCACCGCTCCTGTCCATCTCAAATCGCGAATTCAAAGAACAATTCGGATACCTAGCCGGCTCTTGGCGAGGGAAAAAACCGGTGCAGCGCAATGCGCTGATTGCGTTAGCCAATCTTGGCGGCAAAGAAGCACTGCCAGAAATCCAAGCCTGTCTACAAGACCAGCGTCCAGTTATTCGCGGCACCGCAGTCTGGGCATTGGGGCAGTTGACAAAGAAAGCGCCAGAAGAAACAATAGGGCTGTTGCAGGAATTGAAGGAAACTGAAACGGATTCAGAAGTTTTGACTGAGATAACGAATGTTTTGGAAAGGCTTGGTTGAGTTTAAGGGATCGAACACGAGTTATGGTGTTCGGTCTTTTTGTTTTGAGAGGATAAAAATATATTGGAGAACTCTGTCTCTTGTTTTAAAATCACTGTAGAAACACGAACATACGTTTGGTATAATTTTCTTATATTAATAACAGGTACTGGATTTTAAACTATTATCAGTATAAATCCAGAATGCCTAATAAGAGGAGTATTATTATGGATATATTAGACGTTTACGAAACAGATTTCAGTTATGTTGAACTTTCTATTATTTTTCCCTCAGCATCAGTGGAATTAGAGGATCCCCTTTTTCAATTCAGAGCCACTTATTATGTGGATAAAAATCTATCTATAGAAAATGATGAAGAAATTAACGTTGAAACTGTTCCAGTATTTTCGATTATAGGTCACACAGGGGATTTTGATCATGATTTTATTTACACAGCGGATGCTATTGCAGAGAGTACTATAGAAAACTATTCATTTGCAAAAGGATTTTATGAACGCGTATTTGATACTGAATTTCATGATGAAATTATAAGTGTCACAGGAAATGTGATAAATCGTTGGGCAACTATGGAGTCAGTTTTTTTAGAGAAAGAAATTAAAGATGCTAGTGAAAAGGTTCAAGCTCGTCTATTTGAAGGATTTTTACATAATTGGAAGCATACTTGGAAACAACTGTTTTGCAACGATATAACGTTGGTTTCTTTTAATGGACGACTATATGTTTCACCTGAAAAAGGTATCCAAAAATTTGTTGAGAGAGCCTATAATAAAGCAGGTTTTTTCTCCACATTGAACAAACAAAGTTTGATTGAAGAGTCTGATTACTCCGAACATGTTAACCTATCGCTGAAAGAAATTTTTGAGCTTGATAATAATAATCAATTATTTAGTAAAGAGATTAAGGATGAAAATATAAAGCACTATTCTGGATTTATTTATTAATCATCTTGAATAAAACATCATCAACAAGCTAGTATGTATAATAATGGAATACAATGACGGATTAAGGAAGACATAATTTAGGTATTTTGCAGTAAAAAAGAAGGCAATAATTCTGATGTATTTCAGAGAGGATCAACACTTTTGGTTGATGCTTCGTTAGATTTAGTATTAAAAAAAGGATATAGTTTTGTATTGGATGGTACATTTGCGACTCCTAAGGTTAAGTCAAATATTGAAAGAGCCTTGAAGAGGGATTATAATGTTTTAATATACTACGTTTACCAAGATCCTTTAGTTGCTTGGGAGTTTACCAAAAAACGTGAGAAGATTGAAGGAAGGTATGTTCCCAAAGAGCGCTTTATTAATGCTTTTTTCCAATCACGAGATAATTTATTAAAAATTAAAGATTTGTATAAAGACTTGGTAATCTTTAACATTTTCGTCAAAAACTTTCAAAATGAAATATCAGATTCGATTATGGATATAGAGAATATTGAACTTGCATTACCAATAAAATATACAAGAGAAGGATTGGAGGAGATGTTATATGACTGAGAAAGAAAAAGTAGAGGCGATTATGATCAAGTACAATCGTAATTTTTCAGAGCTCCAAAATAAGGCGACTGTCCGAGAAATTAAGACAGTATTTAAATATATTGGCGATGAGTCCAACCGAAAACAACGTGAATTAATTGGTCTTGATAAAGAAAAATAAGCGATTCTATTTATTTTTTTCTGGGACAGAGATAGAAGCCTCCATTAAACAATTGGTTGCTTGAAGATTTTTATGAAATAGTTGAAAACAAAAAGACGAAGGATTCGTACGATTAAATTCTTTGTCTTTTTTGTATGTTTAAGCAAGCGATTCGTCTGGAAGCTTTTTCGATAAAAAGTATTTTAGTTTAATTAAACAAAAAATCACGTGAGTTCGATAATATTGACACCAATCCAACCTATAAGAAAGGTATAATATAAGAAAAGCTGATAGGAGAACAAGATGGTACAGATGATCGGGCCTTATGGACTAGGGGTAGCATTATATGCATTTTTAAATCGGGTGGATATGGATTCGCCTTATTATATCGTTGGGAAATACATCCTGACTCATATGGATGAGTTGCAGGATGTTTCGATCAAGGAATTGGCTAGTAAGACAAATGTATCGATTGCTTCTATTAGTCGATTTGTTAAGGAGATCGGTTTAGATAATTTTGGTGAATTGAGGACATTGATCAATAATCGGCAAAAATCGACCGAGCCTCGTTACGAGTATCATACAGTGGAGAAGACGGACAATATCGTTGAGGATTATTTTTCTGCGGTCAAAAATGACATCGATCAGCTAGCGCAAGCGGTTGATATGAGCAAGCTAAATCAATTAGTAGATGATTTGTATGTCTATCAAGAAGTCGTGACATTTGGTGCGATGCATATGGAGACGGTCTCGTTAATGTTGCAAAACAACTTGTTCAGGTGTAAAAAGATTATTGAGACTCGATTAGATCCCGGCAAGCAGATTGATTTTGTTGAGAATCAACAAAAGGATTTGTTGGTCATAATCTTTTCCTTATCAGGCAACTACGTAAGAGAGTATCTTGCAAATATTAGTGATAAAAAGAAACTGAAAATATATGTCGTGACAAAAAATGAAGCCGTCAAGGAGTTAAAATACGTTTACGAAGCGATTCTGCTGCCGACTGATGCGGATAGCTTTTCCGCTCACCCGTTAGATTCCTTGCTGCTGGTGAATTTGATTACGCTGATTTATTACGAAAAATACGTGAAGAATAAGCCGAACTGATTCCCTATTTTTAGGAATCAGTTTTTTTGTGAGAAAAAATCGTTTTCAGAATCTGAAAATAGTCATTTTAAGAAAAAATCCTCAGTATACTGATAGCAAGAAATAGAACTTATTCGAAAAATTTGGAGGCAAGAAAATGGATTACACAAGTTCGGCAAAAGAAATTATTGCAGCAGTTGGTGGAAAAGAAAACATTCTTGAATTGAGTCACTGTGCCACCCGTTTACGCTTTGTTTTGAAGGATAGTCAGATTCCGAATGATCAACAGGTAGAAAAAATCCAAGGAGTGAAGGGCTTGTCCCGTACTTCTGGACAATATCAGATCATTATCGGTACGGAAGTTCCTAAAGCCTATCAAGCAATCAACCATGAATTGGGCGGGGAGATTCATTCGGATGATAGTGAGAGACCGAAGGAAGGCTGGTTCAATCAAGTACTCGGAATCATCTCTGGAGCGATCACGCCGATGATTCCAGCATTGACAGGTGCCGGTTTATTGAAAGCGTTCTTAGCATTGTTCGTTAACCTTAAATGGATGAGCAATACATCCGACACCTATGTGATGTTAAGTTTTATCGCTGATGCGGCATTTTATTTCATGCCAGTGATTGTTGCTTATGGCGCTGCCAAGAAATTCAAGACGAATCAGGTATTGGCAATGGTCGTTGCAGCAACCTTGATTCACCCGACTTTTACAACGCTAGTTGGCGAAGGAACATCGCTGACATTTCTAGGTATTCCGGTCACGCTGGTTAGCTACGGCAGCACGATTATTCCAGCATTGTTATCTACATGGTTAATGTCTTACGTAGAAAAAATCAGTGAAAAGATTATTCCTAGTTTCTTAAAATATTTCTTGAAACCGTTAGTCGTCATCGCGGTAACAGCCACTATTACCATTCTCGCTCTGGCGCCATTAGGAAATTTGATCGGAAATGTCGTGGCTGGGTTGATCGAAGGCTTGAATGCTTATGGCTCATGGATTGTTCCGACAGTCATTGGTGGGGTATTCCCATTACTTGTAATGACTGGGATGCATTGGAGTTTGGCACCATTCTGGTTAGGCTCAATTGCGAATACAGGTTCAGAAACGCTGTTAGGACCTGGGTCATTAGCTTCTAACATTGCACAAGGTGCAGCATCTCTAGTCGTTGCAATCAAAACAAAAGACCCTGAACAAAAATCGATTGCTAGTTCGGCTGGTTTTACAGCTTTATTGGGTATCACTGAACCGGCAATGTTCGGCGTAACGATCAAACAAAAAAGTATTCTATTTTCTGTTATGGCAGGTGGTCTTATCGGAGGTGCGTATGCAGGATTCTCTGGGTTGGTTCGTTATTCGGCAGGGGGAGCAGGGATCGCTTTACTGCCTGTGTTTATCGGGGAAAATCCGATGAATTTGATTCACGCATTGATTACAATGCTGATCGCCTTTGTTTCAACTTTCATCATTACGTATGTATGGGGCTTCAAACCAGAGGATATCCCAGTTAAGAAGGCAGGGAAAGTAACGATTCCAACACCTGTGAATGGCGAAATTATTGACTTATCCGCAGTAAACGATGAGGTTTTCTCAAAGAAAATGATGGGTGAAGGGTTTGCGGTCATTCCTACAGATGGACACTTGATCTCTCCTATTGAGGGAAAAGTGACGATGGTCTTTGATACCAAACACGCAATCGGATTAACCTGTGAAAATGGTTTAGAGCTTTTGATCCATATTGGTTTAGATACGATAAATTTAAAAGGGGACATGTTCGATGCCCTTGTTAAAACAGGTGATACCGTCAAAAAAGGGCAACCGTTGATTGATTTTAATCTGGCGGGTATTATTGATGCCGGTTATGATCCGACTACAATGGTCGTTTTTACTTCATCGGTCAATGAAGTCACCGATTTCTCCTTTGGTAAAAAAAATACTGCTGATACTGTATTATCAGTAGAAATGTAGAGGGATTTTAAATGAGTAAACCTTTTCCAGATAACTTTTTATGGGGCGGCGCGACTGCTGCTAATCAAATGGAGGGCGCATGGGACAGTGACGGTAAAGGCTTATGCGTCGCAGATGTTTGTCTATTCAAACCGAATGTCGACCAAACGAACATGAGCCAACATTGGAATATCACTTCGGAGGATATCGAAGCGGCAAAGAAATCTAAAGATACAACTTATTATTCTAAACGCCACGGGATTGATTTTTATCATCATTATAAGGAAGATATCAAGCTATTTGCTGAGATGGGCTTCAAAGTCTTTCGTTTGTCTATCGCTTGGTCACGCATCTTTCCAAATGGAGATGAGTTGGTACCGAATGAAGCTGGTTTGAAATTTTATGATGAGGTCTTTGATGAGCTGGCAAGATACGGGATTGAGCCACTAGTGACCATGAGTCACTATGAACAACCACTGTACTTTAGTGAGAAATATGACGGATGGGCGGCACGCGAATCGATCGACTTTTTCACCCGCTATGTTGAAGTGATTTGCGAACGGTATAAAAAGAAAGTGAAGTATTGGATTACGTTTAATGAAATTGATAGTATCATTCGCCATCCATTCATGTCCGGTGGATTGATTCGCGATCATTTCACAGACGAAGAAAGTTATCAGCAAGCGATCTATCAAGCGATGCACCATCAATTTGTCGCGAGTGCGTTGGCTACAAAGATTTGTCATGAAAAGATTCCGGGTGCTCAAGTCGGCTGTATGATCACCAAACAAACATATTATCCACTTACTTCAAAACCAGAAGATGTCTTGTCAGCACAATTAGATGCAAGGGAGCTCTTTGCTTTTTCTGATACGCAGGTTTTCGGAGAATATCCCGCTTATCTATTGAAGCGTTATGAAAATGAAGGGATTCAACTGGCTGTAGCAGAAGACGATTTTAAAATAATGAAAGAGAATGCTGTTGACTTTGTCTCCTTTAGCTACTACAGTTCTTCCTGTTCAGCGTTTGATAAAACGGGACTAGATATCAATGAAGGGAATACCGCAACAACAATCAAAAATCCCTATCTTTCAGCAACTGACTGGGGATGGCAGATCGATCCATTAGGCATGCGGATTTCTCTGATTGAATTATATGATCGTTACCGTAAACCCCTCTTTGTGGTGGAAAACGGATTAGGTGCCAAGGATGAAATGATTGACGGCATAATCAAAGATGATTATCGGATCAACTATATGAATGATCATATTGTGCAAATTTCAGAAGCCATCAATCAGGATGGGGTGGAAGTACTTGGTTACACCTCTTGGGGATGCATTGACTTGATTTCAAATTCTACCAATCAAATGGAAAAACGGTATGGATTTATTTATGTGGACGTTGATGATTTTGGTCGAGGCTCCTATAAACGCTATAAAAAAAGTTCCTTCTATTGGTATAAAGAAATAATTGCGACGAATGGTATCGCGTTAAAACCACTTGTTGAAGTATAAGGAGTTCTTGTCATGAAATATTTGATAGCCATTGATTCTTTCAAAGGAAGCCTAACATCCAATGAACTGAATCAGTCCGTTGCTTCTGGTATCAAAAAGATAGATTCCACAGCTGAGATCGTTTCATTTGCTGTTGCTGACGGTGGAGAAGGAACAGCTGCAGCCTTCTATCAAAACGGTTTAGGTGAGCGAAAAAGTATCTGTGCAAAGAATTTATATTTAACAGAAATTACAGCAAATTTTGTTTTGTTAAACCAAGAGACAGTCGTCCTGGAAGTAGCCGAGACTGCCGGAATCCATTTTTTATCGGATGACAAACCCGAAACAGCAGCTACTTCGTATGGGGTCGGGGTCATGTTAAGAAATATTTTGACAGAATATCCGCAAGTAAAAAGAGTGATTATCGGACTTGGTGGAAGCGGCATAAATGACGCGGGTATCGGGATGATGCAGGCCCTAGGAGTTCAGTTCAAAAAAAGCAATGGCGATGAAATTGCTTTTGGAACGAGTGAAATCCATACGATTTCTCAAATTGATGACACGAACTTGATCCCAGAGATAAAAGAGAAAGAAATCATTTTACTTTCGGATGTAAAAAATCAACTAACAGGCCCAACTGGAGCAACCATGATTTTCGGTAAACAGAAAGGCATCTCGGATTTGGAGCGTTTAGACAAAAATATCGCTCACTACGGGGAGAAGTTAAAAGAAACGTATGGTGTGGACTATGTGACAGTTCCTTCAACTGGAGCAGCAGGTGGTATTGGGATCAGCTTTTTGTACTTCTTAAATGCGCAATTTATTTCCGGTGCTGAGTACATTATCGATATTTTGGGATTGGAGAAAAAATTAGCAGAAATAGATCTAGTGATCACAGGTGAAGGGAAGATGGATCGGCAGTCTGCTTTTGGAAAGCTGCCAACCATCGTTGCCCGTCTAGCAAAAAAATATAGAAAAAAAGTTTTTGCTGTCGTCGGTGACGGTAGTGAGGTCACTTCTGAGAATTATGCTGTGGGAATTGACTTGGTGTTGAGCCTACCTCGAGGTCCGCTGTCTTTAGAAGAATCAATGAGGAATACGAATTTTTTAGCAGAAGAAATAGGTAGAGATATCGGACGTATAGTTCATTTATTGGAACGCTAAACAATAATTTTGATTGATAGGATCTTAGGAATAAATTTTCCTAGGATCCTATTTTTTGCAATAGATGAATTCTACATAAATTGTTCTTTCCGCTAAAAGAGTGCTACGGGTAATTTAGATGAAAATAATTTGCAATGGAATTGTTAGATAAAGTAATTTTGCATCGAAACAAAAACTAAGGTAAAGTCACTTTCTGTTCATTCCACTGTAAAAAGCATCAAAAAACACAATATTCAATGATTGTCGATAAGAATAGTGTTGAAATACATCATAAATAATGGTTAAATGAGAATGAATCTCATTATCAATAGGGATTCTCAGGTCGTTTTTTGGTTTGAAATAAGGAAGGGGTTAGATAAATGAAGGATGAATCCGTGTTGATTCACTACATCAAAAAGAAGAGGGGATTATTGACGGTATCAGGGATTTTAGCGACGATTTCGACGGTGGTACAGTTTATTCCTTTTTATTGTATTTATAAGATTATCGAGTTGCTGATGGTGGGAGATTATTCAGCTAGTGGAATGATTCATTGGAGTTTGCTTTCAATGGGAAGTGTGCTGCTAGGTGTTGTCCTATTGTATGGCTCATCGATGTGTTCCCACGTTGCTGCTTTTGATATTTTGTATGAGATTCGAATGGATATCCTGCAACATTTGTCCAAAGTTTCGATGGGCTACTTTACCAAAAAAACCAGCGGACAGTTAATGAAAATCATTGATCAATGTGTGGAGAAGATGGAATCTTTCATTGCCCATCAGATTCCCGATATTGTTTCTGCTTTGCTTTTTCCTGTAATTTATATTGTGTTGATGTTGACGATTGATTGGCGATTAGGATTAATGTCGCTAGTTCCGCTTTTCCTAGCAGTTGGCATGTATGCCCTTATGATGGGAAGAACAATGAAGAACAATAGAGTGAAAGAGTATCATGACGCATTGGAAGCGATGAATAGTAATGGCGTGGAATATGTACGTGCAATGCCAGCAGTTAAGGTCTTTGGATTATCGGTCGGCAACTTTAAACGATTCCATCAAAGCATTAAGGATTATCGAACACTGGTCATGGATTGGTCCAATGGTTTCCGGATGGGTTATGTTTTATTTACCACTTTAATAACATCCGTTGTTTTGTTCGTCATGCCGTTAGGGGCCTTTTTGATTAGTCAGAGTCCGCAGGATAAAACATTGTCTTTAACGGTGATGCTGTTTATCATTTTAGCCTCTGGAACGACTAGTCCTTTCATGAAGTTGATGTATGCAGCCTCGACCTTTAGCAACGTCAATGAAGGGGTGAAACGCGTGGACGAAATTTTTGCAGAGGCACCAGTAAGCGAAAAGGAAAATGCGTCGACGTTTTCAGGAAACAGTATTTCATTTAAGGATGTGTCATTCTCCTACACCAAAGGCAATCGGATTCTGAAAAAAGTCAGCTTTGAGCTGCAGCCGAATACGATGAATGCGTTAGTCGGTCCTTCCGGTGGGGGAAAAAGCACCATTGCGCAATTATTATTGCGTTTCTACAAACCAGAAGAAGGAACGATAAAAATTGGCGGCACAGATATTCGTGAGGCGACGATCGATACATTAATGAAAAATGTTTCGTTTGTTTTCCAGGATGTCACCTTGTTCAATGACACAGTCGCGGCGAACATCCGCATGGGAAATAAAAAAGCAAGTATGGAAGAAATTCGTTGGGCAGCACAATTGGCTCGCTGTGATGAGTTTATTCAAGAGTTGCCTAATGGCTATGACACGATGATGGGGGAGCAGGGGGTGTTCTTATCTAAAGGCGAGGCGCAACGGATTTCGATTGCCCGTGCGCTATTAAAAAATTCGCCGATTTTAGTTTTAGATGAAGCGACCGCTTATGCGGATGCCGAAAATGAAGTCTACATCCAGCAGGCGATCAGCGAGCTGGTCAAAGGGAAAACAGTGTTGATTATCGCGCATCGCCTGTGGACGATCCAGCATGTCGATCAGATTTTGGTTTGTGATCACGGCACGATTCAAGCAGCAGGTTCACATAGTGAATTACTTGAAAACAATTCCCTCTATCAAAAATTATGGGCGATCAATGCAGAGACGAAAGATTGGGAGGTAAAGTAGAATGAAACAGCTGATTTATAATATTACCTCGGGAGAACCAAAAACATTGGTTCAGTCTACGTTTTGGGCAACGTTGGAATCCATTGCTCGTTTGTTGCCGGCGGTCATTGCCTTTTATGGAATCTTTGAATTGTTTGACTCTTACCAGCAAAATCGCACTCTAAATACGCAACTTTATCTTTATTTGATTTTGGCCAGTGTTGTCTGGTTTGGAGTGCAAGTCTTAATTTCGACACTCGCCTATGATAGACAGTACACGGCTGCCTATGATGTCTCCGAAAAGGGGCGAACAAGATTAGCCAACCATTTGAGAAAACTTTCACTGGGATTTCTAGATAGTCGAGATCCAGGTGATTTAACTACGATGATGTTGGGAGACTACACTTTACTTGAAACCGCAGTTTCTCATTTAGTGCCCCAAGCTCTTGCGGCGATTATTCTGCTGGCTTTAGCGTTCGTTTCATTGTGCTTGATTGATTGGCGGATGACACTTTGTTTGTATGCCATGCTGCCGATCGTTTTGTTGGTAGTCAAGGGATCAAATATCTTGATGAATAAGCTAGGAGGACGACACATCCAGGCAAAAGTCGAAAGTGCGTCTCGTCTTCAAGAATATTTGCAGGGCATTAGAGAAATCAAAGCTTATTCATTAGGTGGACAGCAGTTTGCTAGAATCCAACAAGCCTTTGATACATTGCGAAAGGAATCGATTCGAATAGAAGGCGCATTAGGACCAATAGTCATGGTCGCCATCTCCCTGTTACGGATGGGGTTGCCGATTCTTGTTTTTATGGGCTCCTATTTGCTGGCTCAAAGAACGTTGGTAGAATCCGTTTTCTTAGTGTTTATCGTTGTGGCGAGTCGAATTTACGATCCCTTCACGACACTTATGATCAATTATACGGAAATGCGTTATGCCTTGATCAGTGGGGAACGAATCATGGCGATTCGCAATCAGCCAGAGGTTCAGGGAAAGGAACAACTGACGGACGACTATACGATTCGGTTCACTGATGTGGACTTTTCCTACAAGGACGACCTTGTATTGCAAAAGATCAATTTGACGATTCAGCCTAGAACTTTGACTGCTTTAGTAGGGCCATCTGGCAGCGGAAAATCGACGATCGTAAAATTATTAGCTCGTTTCTATGATGCTCAAGCAGGCGTGATTGAAATTGGCGGCAAAGATCTGAAGACGGTAAATCCAGAAAATCTATACAGCTATTTATCAATGGTTTTTCAGGATGTATACCTTTTTAAGGACACGATTTTAAACAATATTCGTGTGGGTAATCAAGCGGCTAGTTTTGAAGAAGTAGTCGCTGCTGCTAAAAAGGCCCATTGCCATGATTTTATCAGCGCCTTGCCAGACGGCTATGACACGCTAGTCGGTGAAGGAGGCTCCACGTTGTCCGGTGGGGAGAAGCAGCGGATCAGTATTGCCCGCGCCTTTATCAAACAATCAGAAATTATTCTACTCGATGAAGCGACCGCCGCGCTTGATTTAGAAAACGAAGCAGGAGTGCAACGGGCTATCAAAAATCTAGTCGCTGACAAGACCGTGATCGTCATCGCCCATCGGTTAAAGACAGTCATGAAGGCAGATCAGATTGTTGTATTGGAAAAAGGACGAATCATCGCAAAGGGTACACATCAGGACATCTATCACACCTGTGAGCTTTACCATAAATTAGTTGATATGCAAAACGAAGCGACGAATTGGAAATTCAGCAGGACGTAATTCTAAAATGAAAGAGCAGCGGTTGAATGAAGATGTTCAACCAGATCTAACATAGTAAATAGAACTTCAAAATGACGCGATTAATTCAGGCGTCATTTTGAAGTTTTTTGTATGAATTGGACGATCGATAAAAAATAGATAGCTATTGAATAACTAGGAGCTTTGTACGTAAGAAATCGTAAATTTCTTTCTCTAATTTAGTCAAATTATTAAATAATCAATCGCATTTGGGGTTTTTATTTCTTGAAATCCGCTAGTCGGCTTTGCCCGCCTCATTGTATAATAATGACGGGAAAAACAGACGTTGTTAAGGAGGATGAAAAGGTGACGGTAGAGTATCAAAAAACACAATTAACTTATGGCGGGTATCGACCTGAACGTGCGATCTGGATCACTCTGTTGAACGGTAACAGTGCAGCAAAGTTCAATATACTGGATCGAGATGGAAACGTTTTATATAAAGTTGAACAAAAAGATGATGCG
Organism: Enterococcus sp. DIV0756; assembly: GCF_051710745.1. Classification (NCBI taxonomy): domain Bacteria; kingdom Bacillati; phylum Bacillota; class Bacilli; order Lactobacillales; family Enterococcaceae; genus Enterococcus; species Enterococcus sp. DIV0756. Next base: position 746,236 of record NZ_JBIOLF010000002.1, read on the forward strand.
GATGGAGAGATCCAAAGTAAGATTGCTTACGAATCACTAACTGAAGAACAAAAAGAAGACATTCAACAAATTCTTGAAAAAAACGAACCTCATCACAAATGGGATGACGAAAAAATAGAAGAGGCGTTGCGGTATTTTGGCTATGAAATCGCGCGCGTAGATCGATTAGTGAGGTATACGCGAAAAAATAATAGGATTGTGGTCGATTACGACATTTACTCAAGTTATGAAGAAGATGAAGAAGGAAATAAAATCGAAGATCTGTTTGAGATAGACTATCATGAGGTAGGGTCAATAACGAAAGCGGAGATTGAAAACGGTCTCGTTCAAAAACTCCTGAACCATAAAGAATGGGATGTGATCGAAATGAAGATCATAGAAAACGGACAGATTGATCATTATCTGCTGGAATTTGAAGAGCGGGATGAGTGAAGATTTTTGGTAAGGCCTCTTATTTCTGAATGGCTATTTTGTTTTCCGTTGGGATTATCGAACAAATAGGCTTTGAGTCATCGTTTGGTCCAACGAAATAACTCGTTCAAGATGAAATACCTAACGTTCAGGATGGTTTTCCCCATAGATAAAAATACTATGATACATTCATTTCGTACTAAAAATAATTAGAATGAGCGTGTTATAACATGCAAAACATTAAAGAAATGACTGTTCAAGAAATGCAAAAAGTTATCGGTGGCGGGAATGCTGATGCAAATTGTGCTATTAACACAGTAGGTGGAGCAGTAACCGGAGGCTTTGGCGAAACTACTACTAGTTTTGATGTAGAAGACCCGCGCGAATTAGTCCTTAAAAGATTAAGGATTTGGAAAGGAGAGGTAAAATGAAAAATAAACCGAGTGATTCTGCAATACTTTGGCGTTTTGGAGTAATAGGGATATTTTTATATAAAAAACTTCATGCTAAAAAACAGTGGAAGAAAAAGGAGGCTGCTGAAAAACTATAGCTTTTCAGACAACTATGGATTTTAAGAATCATTTCAAAACTAAAAAAGAGTCGCTTCGAGAGTGTAATATAAACCGTGTAAGTAACCATCAATCCTAGGCAGATGGTTGCTTCGCGGTTTTTCTTTTTCTAAAATAAGATCAAGAGGTGATTACACGATGGCTAGAAAAAAAAGAAATCCTGATGCCGAAAAGTTAGCTGAATCCATTCTGAATGCCTATCAACCTGAATCTGTCGATGACATGCAAGATGCTTTGAAAGATGTGTTTGGTCCCTTATTTGAAAAAATGCTTCAAGGAGAATTGAATAATCATTTAGGTTATGATGCCCATTCTAAAGAGCCTAAAGAACACGATAACCGTCGAAATGGCTATGGAAATAAAACACTTAAAACCAGTTTTGGTGAAGTAGCTATTGATGTTCCTAGAGATCGGGAGGCTTCCTTTGAACCAGAGTTAATTCCTAAGCGAAAACGAGATGTTTCCGACATCGAAGGGAAGGTTCTTTCCATGTATGCACGAGGAATGAGTCAACGAGATATCGCCGCAACAGTCGAAGATATTTATGGCTTTGATATTTCCCATGAGATGATTTCAGATATCACTGACGCCGTACTTCCCGAATTGGAAGAATGGCAAGCCCGACCATTGGCCAAGTGCTATGCTTTTCTATCGTTGATTGTATGTATGTTACTTTACGAGAAAATTATGAAGCCAAAGAATATGCTGTATACACCATTCTTGGCTATGATCTCAAAGGAAATAAGGAGATTTTAGGATTATGGTTAAATCAAACAGAATCTAAAAATCGCTGGATGCAAGTATTTGATGAACTGAAAGCACGTGGTGTCGAAGATGTCTTTTTCATTTCGATGGACGGTGTTTCTGGCCTCGAAGAAGGCGCAAAAGCGATCTTTCCATCCGTAATTGTTCAGCGCTGTATTGTTCATCTTGTTCGAAATGCATTGCGCTATATTCCAAGTAAGGACTATAAGGAAGTCTGCCGAGATATGAAAAAGTTCTACGGTGCTTCTTCTCTAAACGCTGCACATGTTGAACAACTATTTGATTATGGTAGTGCCATTCGAAAAATTATGTACACTACCAATGCGGTTGAAAGTGTCCACTCAAGCTTCAGAAAAGTCACAAAAAAAGGAGCGTTCTCCAATGAGAATGCACTCCTAAAACTACTTTATTTACGCACGAAAGAATTACATGCGAAGTGGTCAGGTGGTCGAATTCAAAACTGGGCTATGGTGCTTAATCAGTTAATGATCAACGAGACCTTCTCCTCTAGAATTGAAAAGTATGCGATCTACCTTCCATAACAACGGTAGGTTTATTCAACTATGTGTCCGATCAAAATTTATCTGATTTCAAAATAGCCGAGAGAATTCTGGTTGTTAAAAACTCTTAACTATTTAACTTCCACAGTTTAGTTGACAAACCCGTCGCTTCTCATATTTTCATGAGAAGCGACTCTTTTCCTTTGGTTTTTGTAGTTATTTTTCCTGTCTTAATTTGATGATCCGCTTCAAGTTCACTGCGAATATTGTTGTTGCGCCTTGTATATCCATGCCTAAAAGACCGTTTGCCTGAGATACATTGTATCCGTGACGGTTCTTGAGTTCATCATTTTTGGCTTCAATCATGTATCGATCTTTGATTTTCTCTTTGAAGTGTTCCGTTTCTTGAAACTCTTTCTGCGCAAGATGCGTATCAGATAAAATCGTGACACGGTAGGTTTTGCTTTTTGCGTTTGGCTTATAACAGCCCTCACTAAATGGGCAGACCTTGCATTTCTCTATATCAAAGTAATACGTCATGCTTTGATTGCTATTTTGGTTTTTCTTACCGGTTCTTGCTTTACGGGTCGCTAGATGGCCTGCGGGGCAGACAAACCGTTCAGCGTCCTTGTTATAATCCCAATGCTTCCTTGGTGCACCATTAGAAATTTGCGGATTTAGTCTTGAGTAGAGTTCAATTTCATTTGCTTCAGTATAGTCGATATTTTCTTTTCCAGAGTAAGCACGATCACCAAGCACAGCTTTAACATCAACTCCATTCGCTTCCGATTTTTCAATGAGTTCTTGCAGATAAGGACCGTCGCCTTTTTCACCACTGGTAATAACTGCAGCTGTGATGAGGCGTTCAATGGTCATGGAGAGATGTGTTTTGAAACCAAGGTATGATGTATCAGCTGATTTATGACCAATGCGCGCATCCTCGTCGAATGATTCGACAGAAGCTACATTGATATCATCAAGTTTTTCTTTAAGCATATTCAATGCTTCGGCTACGGCAGGTATACGCACATAAGGTTGCTTTTCAATAATTTGAATGACTTCTTGTGTGTAGTTTTTTTCTGCATCTAAATCAGTGATCGTCGTTTTGGATGGCAGTTTCGCTTTAAGTTCATCATCTAGTCCATAAGCTGTATTTCTTAGATTTTTAGAATAATTGCGCAAGATTTCTACAGGTGATTTCTTATTGAATCGAGAGACCGTATGCGTCGCATCAACGATGAGGGTGTTACTTTTAAGCACGTCCTGGTCAACCGCAATTTGAACAGATTTAGCGACAAGCAGATCCAATAGATTTTTATCTTTTAAGCGTTGACGTCTGAATTTGGTTAAAGAGGATGGATTGATGACCTCTTCTTCTGGTGCCATTCCCAGAAAGAATTTGAAAGCTAGGTCTGTCTTTGTGCGCTTCACTAGGTCACGATCAGACATCTTATAGATAACTTTGAGCAGAAGATATTTGAACATGCGAATAGGATCGATGGCATTGCGACCATCGACTAAGCAATAGGTATCTTTTAATTCTTCATAGACAAATTCAAAGTCTGTCAATTCCAGAATCAAGCGAAGTTCATGATCTTCAGGAATAAGAATATCGTAAAGTTCTGTATGTGTACTCAATACAAGTTCTTCTTGTCTTTTTAGCATCTCTCTAACCACCATTCGTTGATAGCTCAATTATACGAAAAAACCCGCTAGAAGCCAAGATGACTTCTAGCGGGTTTCAGTCTAATGAGTGGGACTTTTTCAGCAGCCTCAGAAAAAGGGGTATATTTTTACTTGCTTTACTTAACGTGATTTCGATACTGTCTTTTTGTTATTTCACTACTATCGGCAAGATATTAATCAACTATTTTTACGGGGGAAATAGGAATAAGAATGTTTGGAAGTAATTGGATTTGAGAATAAATGGTGATGGTTTTAGTTCAAAAAAGTGATAAAATAATAATAGTTTTTATTATCAAAATGATGCACTTACGACTGATTAGTTATTGATCAATAACCGAGGATAAAACTACGAGAAATAAAAAGAGAATTCTATATGTAATAAAACTGGAAAATTGTAACTATTATATAGGGTAGTCAACAAAATTAAATGAGTATTTAAAAAACGAATTTTAAATGGGAAAGATTGGATTGCATAGTAAATAGTTAATGAGCAAGAATTACTAATTAAGTAATTTTCTAAATTAAAAAATATTATTCTTATTAAGAGATAGAAAATAGAGAATTTGGAAAAAAGTGAGAAAATATTGGTATAATTGATAGGCATAGAAATTATAGTATATGAAGAATGAAATATGGAAAAAGTATAAGCAACATAAGGAGGAGTAGAGTTGGCAGTAATTGAGGTAGAGGATAAGATTATTAATATAGTGAATAACATTGATAAGGACGAATTTATATATGAGTTCTTAAAAGTTTATGATATTCCTAATGCAACTATTACTAAATTAAGGAAAGGAGTAAACAATCTCTCGAAAGTTTCGAATGAAGTACATTTAAAAAATAAATTGTATTTTAAATTTGTTAATAATAGTGTGTTTGAAGCTTTTGTGGAAATAGAAAAAAAAGCTAATGACTCTTCATCAAATCCTAGATATTTAATGGTGACCGATTTTGTAACTATTTTAGCGAAAGATACTAAAACCGGAGAATCATTAGATATTCAATTACAGGAGTTACCTTTTCATTTTGATTTTTTCTTAGCTTGGAACGGAATAGAGAAAGTAGATCGTGAGAGAGAAAATCCTCTTGACATCAAAGCAGCAGAAAGATTTGCTCGGCTATTCGATGTTCTTAATAAGGAAGTTGACTCAGATAGTGACAAAGAGAGACATGCTCTAAATCTATTTTTAATGAGGTTACTATTTTGTTTGTTTGCAGAGGATACAGCCATTTTTTCAAAAGGTCAGTTCACTAATGGAATTAAACAATATACTGAGGAAGACTCTAGTGACTTGAATGAATATTTAGCAGGATTGTTTAGAGTTTTAGATTTGCGATCAAGAGATGATGTTAAGGCTATTTATAGAAATTTTCCCTATGTAAATGGTCAATTATTTGCTGAACCCCACAAACCAATTATTTTTAGTAAAAAGGCAAGGCAACTAATAATAGAGTGTGGGGAGTTATTAGATTGGTCAAAAATAAATCCGGATATTTTTGGTTCAATGATTCAAGCTGTTGCGACTGAGGATAATCGAAGTCATTTAGGAATGCATTATACTAGTGTCCCGAACATTATTAAAGTAATAAACCCATTATTTTTAGATAACATCAAACAACAATTTAAGGAAATTGAGGATTCATGGAATGAAGCATTTCAACAAGCCAATCTGGGAAAGAAAAAAATATTAGATATTCGAAACAAGCATCTATCAAGATTAACAGACCTTTCTCAAAGAATTCAAAATATGAAATTTTTTGATCCAGCATGCGGATCAGGAAACTTCCTAATTATCACATATAAGGAGCTGCGTCAGCTTGAAATTGAGATTTATGTTCTTATGAATGAAATTAGCGGTGCTCAGATGTTAGTCTATGAACCAATAGTCACGCTGTCTCAATTTTATGGTATTGAAATCGATGAATTTGCAAGTGATATTGCTAAGCTATCTCTTTGGATTGCAGAACATCAAAAAAATCTTGAGTTAAAACAAGCAGTTACTGAAGCAGTAAGACCGACTTTACCATTAAAGGCAGCAGGTGATATTCGTTGTGCCAACGCTTTGGAAATTGATTGGTTAGAATGCTGTCCACATGAACCTGAAGATGAAATATATATATTTGGAAATCCACCTTACTTTGGCCATTCATTACAAAATAGTATACAAAAGAAGGAGATTCGAGATATTTTTAAAGGGGTCAAAGGAAATGGTTATCTAGATTATATTTCAGGCTGGTTCTATAAAGGTGCTCAATTTATCAAAAATACAAAGGGAGAAATGGCTTTTGTTTCTACCAATTCTATTTGTCAAGGCGAACAAGTTGCAGTATTATGGCCTGAGCTGTTTTCTCTTGGAATAAATATAAAATTCGCGTATACGTCATTTAAATGGAATAATAGTGCTAGAAAAAATGCTGCTGTTTATGTAGTAATAATAGGTATGTCCAATACAGAATTAAAAAAAGAAAAAAAGATTTTTGATGATGATTCTTCTAAAATAGTCGATAATATAAATGCTTATCTTGTTGAGGGTGAAAATTTCATTGTTGAAGATCCTGGCTATCAGATATCAAAGCTTCCCAGCATTTTATTTGGAAATAAACCTACAGATGGAGGAGGACTGATATTCTCTAAAGATGAATATGAAGATGCAATAAGTTTGTTTCCTGAGTTGAAGAAGTATTTTAAAAGTTATGTTGGTGGCAAGGATTATATTAATGGGAACTCAAGAAGTGTTTTATGGTTAGCATATGAGGATTATGAGAAAGTGAAAAACAATCCAATTATTATTAATAGAATTGATCTTGTAAAAAAATTTAGACTTTCTAGTGATACTAAATCGACAAATAAAGCGGCAGAATTTCCTTATGCATTTAAACAAATTTCCCCTATATATAAAAATAAACTTAGAAAAACAAATCTAATTTCTATTATTATTCCGAGTACCTCTTCTTCAAATAGATTATATGTACCTATGGGTACTTTTGATAAATTCAAAACTATATTATCGAATTCAGCTTATGGTATTTACGATGCTCCATTATGGTTATTAGGAATTCTGGAATCACGAATGCATATGGTTTGGTTAGGTACAGTGGGTGGACGCTTGAAAACTGATTACAGATATACCAGTTTAGTATATAACTCGTTTCCTTTTCCCGATATATCGAAACGAAAAAAAAATGAAATACGAGATTGCATGTTAGAGATTTTAGATATTCGTGAAGAATCTGGGAAAAGTTTAGGTGATCTATATGGTAGCCCTCGGGCTTTAAAAAATCCTAAAGTAATGGATGAAAATTTACTAAAAGCTCATCAAATTTTAGATGGAGTAGTAGATAAAATATACAAACAAAGTGATTTTAAAAATGATAATGAAAGATTAGAGTATCTCTTGAATAGTTACAAGACTGTCTTTATGAAGGGTGAAATATGATGAATAACATTTTTGACATAAACTATAATCATACGGGTAATAGTAAATCAACAAATGAACTTGGAATGCGTGAAATGCAATCTAGAGTTTTTGAAAAACGCAATTCTCAACACTTACTAGTTAAAGCACCTCCAGCTTCTGGTAAAAGCCGAGCATTAATGTTCATTGGTTTAGATAAGTTAATTAATCAAGGAATAAAAAAAGTGATCGTAGCGGTACCAGAACGTTCAATTGGAGCTTCGTTTAAGGATACGGATCTCATTAGTGGCGGGTTTTATTCGAATTGGAAAGTCGAACCTCGCAATAATTTAACTACACCAGGCGGAGATAAAAGCAAAGTTCAAGGATTTTTGCGGTTTATGAGTTCTAATGAGAAAATACTTGTTTGTACCCATGCGACTTTGCGTTTCGCATTTGAGCAAGTTGAAGATTCTATGTTTGATGACTGTCTGTTAGCAATTGACGAGTTCCATCATGTTTCAGCGGATGTAAATTCTCGATTAGGAGAACTATTACGTAGTGTTCTTCGAAATTCTACATGTCATATTGTTGCAATGACTGGTTCTTATTTTCGAGGAGACTCTGTTCCCATACTAGAGCCTCAAGACGAAGAATTATTTGATAAAGTAACTTATACGTATTATGAGCAATTAGATGGTTATGAATACCTTAAGTCATTTGGCATTGGTTATCACTTTTATCAAGGCAAATATTTATCAGCGATCGATGAAGTTTTAGATACTAATAAAAAAACAATTATTCATATTCCTAATGTTAATTCAGTTGAATCGACGAAAGAAAAGGAAATGGAAGTCGACCACATACTTGACCTAATTGGAGTAGTCGATCAAATTGACCCTAAAACAGGAATTCTTTATGTGAAGCGTGGTTCTGATGGAAAAGTGTTAAAAATTGCTGATCTGGTAAAAGTTGAAGGACGCGATAGAGTTGTAGACTATTTGAGAAATGTAACAGAATTAGATGATGTTGATATTATTATTGCATTAGGAATGGCTAAAGAAGGATTTGATTGGCCATATTGTGAACACGCATTAACTATAGGATATAGAGGATCACTTACAGAAATTGTTCAAATCATTGGTCGATGCACACGCGATAGCTTCAATAAATCCCACGCGCAATTCACTAACTTGATTGCACAGCCGGATGCAAAAGATGATGAAGTTACCTTTACAGTTAATACGATGCTAAAAGCAATTTCTTCATCGTTACTTATGGAGCAAGTTTTAACTCCTGATTTCAAATTTAAAACCCGAAAAAGCTCAACAGATATAAATAAAATTGGCGAACTATATATCAAAGGATTTAAAGAACCGTCAACGCAAAATACAAGAAAAATAATTGAAAATGACTTAAATGATTTAAAAGCAGCAATTTTTCAAGATACACAAATTCAAAAGGCCATGATCAATCGAGATGTCGATCCTACAGTAATAAATAAACTTCTAATTCCAAAAGTAATACAAGAGAAATATCCAACATTAACGGATGAAGAAGTAGAAGAAGTGCGTCAAAATGTTGTTGCCGACAATGCGCTAAAAAGTAGTGTGAGGGAAATAACAGGATCTAAGGAATTTATTCGTATGGCAGATAAATTTGTTAATGTCGAGGATCTAAGTATTGACTTGATTGATTCTATTAATCCGTTCCAACAAGCTTACGAAGTAATTTCTAAAGAGTTGAACGCTCCAACCCTACGTTTGATTCAAGAAAGTATTGATGCAAAGCGATTTGAATTTGATGAAGGGGAACTTAAATATATTTGGCCTAAAGTTGAAGAATTTTTCTATGAAAACGGAAGGGCACCTGATGCAAAATCTAATAATCATATAGAAAAAAGAATGGGTGAGGCTGTTATTTATATGCGTAATTTGAAAAGGAGTCGTATGAATGACTAAACGTTATAATTCTCTTGAAGAGATAATGAGGAGTGCCCTTTTTGATCAAATAGTAACTTTGGATAAAAAAGTGGTATCGTTTTATGATCCTGAAGTTGAAAAGTTCAATGAAATTGTTCAGTTTTATAAAAAGCATGGACGCGAACCAAAAAGAACAACGGATCTTGCTCGTTTATCGGAGCGAGGATTGGCTAGTAGATTAAAGGGGATCAGAAAAGATCCTGAACGTGTTGCCAAATTAAAAGAATACGATGAAGAAGGACTGCTAGAAACCCGAAAATTTGATAAAGAAATAGAATCAATCGATGATATATTGAATTTTGGCTCATCTGCTTTGCTAGATGGAAGTGTAAATCACAGATCAGAAGTATCCATTTTTAATACTGATCGATTTCGTGAAGTAGAGAATAGGCCGGATTATGTTGCTAAAAGAAAACAGATGAAAGATTTTGCTATTTATGAACCTTTATTCAGACAAGTACAGCAAGAAATTGCAGAAGGAAAAAGAAAGGTAATTCCATTTAAGAATTATGATATTAAACAAGGTGGCTTTTTTGTTCAAAAAGGCATACTTCTGTATATTGATTCTGTTGGAGCTTTCTTTAAAACAGATAATGGAGAAGATAATGCTCGATTACATGTCATATATGAGAATGGAACAGATAGTAACGTTTTACTTCGTTCACTGGCTGCGAATCTATATCGTACAGGTAGTGGAGGAAAAATGATAACGGATAATATTGAGGAGCTTGTTGATAATATTAATCACGATGATATATCTTCGGGCTATATTTATGTTTTACGGTCATTATCGGATGATCCTCAAATAAAATCATTTGATGCCTTATATAAGATTGGGGTAACTACTGGATCAGTAGAACGGAGAATTGCTAATGCAGTAAATGAGTCTACTTATTTGTATGCTCCTGTAGAAATCGTTACAAAGTATCATGTATACAATTTAAATGCTGGAAAACTGGAGAAGACACTTCATAATTTACTCCAAGACTGTCGACTAGATGTTGAAATAGTAGGTGCTAATGGTCGTATGATAGTTCCTAGAGAATGGTTTGTAATTTCACTTGAAAGGCTAAATAAAATAATTAATGAAGTAATAGTAAAGATTAATTCACAAATGTGAGGATAGCTGATATGAAAAACTATTTTTTTGATTTGTTGAAAAATCCTGATTTATCAATTAGTATTGTTTCTTCTTTTTTGGGTGGCATGTTCGCTCTTTTTATAGCCAAACTTGAATCTTTCAGTGCAGTAAAAGATTTTGAAAAAAAAATGAAAGCAGAAAAAGAAATTCAAAATAATAAAGTTATTTTGACTCATAAAATTGCGATGTATCAAAAATGCTTAGACTTGTCATCAGAATCAATAAATGAAGTTTTAAAGATACTATTGGTTTTGAATGAATATGAGTCGACAGAGACAATATCTAGTCTCATTTCTGTTCAGACTGGGATACAGAGAATATCTTCTTTTGCTACTACTGCTTTAGCGATGAATACTTCTTTTGTTTCCGATCATGAATTGAGGGAACAGATTGAAACAAGATTAAAAAATATAAATTTTAGTATAAATATTATTGAAAAGGCTTATCATAAGGCCGCTCCTCATGATTTGATTAATTCTCTACAAAATATTATTTATGAAATTCAATCAGTACATGATTCTTTTACAGAACAATATGTGGAACTATTAGTAACATTGGATAGTTAAAAATAAATAATGATTTTTAGTTTCTATATTTACAGAAATTGATCTAGTATAAAAAGAAATGGGGCGTTATTTCATGGAAGGAAATGTACGGTATTTAACTGAATATCTGCGTGGGGCAACCAAATTGATTATTCCAGTTTATCAGCGTAATTATGATTGGAAAAAAGAAAATTGTAAACGATTAATTGATGATTTGATAACTTTAGAATCAGAACAGAAGAGGACACACTTTTTTGGCAGTATAGTAGTTAAGCCTGGAGATCTATCTCAAGAAATTATTGTAATTGATGGCCAGCAGCGATTAACCACAACTTCATTGTTGCTCCTGGCTATGAAAAACTGGATGGAGAATAATCAATGTAATGGTGAGAGGATAAATCCAGGTAATCTTGAAACGACCTATTTGATAGATAGTTTTAGTCGTGATATTGATAAATACAAGCTTAAACCTAATCCAAGAGATTTGAATGCGTATAAAAAGCTATTTACAGAAGAGAAATATTTTGTCAAAAATTCTAATATTACTACGAACTATGAATACTTTTATACGGAATTGGAAAAGAACTCTTTCGATTTAGATATGTTGATGAATTCAATTGACAAATTACAAGTAATGGTTGTAAATCTTAATTCACCTGATGATGATCCTCAGTTGATCTTTGAAAGTTTAAATTCAACTGGTGTAGATTTGACTGACGCTGATAAAATAAGAAATTTTTTGTTGATGAATGAAAGGCAAGAGGAGCAACTCTTTTACTTTAACAATTACTGGGAACCTATAGAAGAACGTACCCATTTTCAGCTAAGTTCATTTTTTAGAGATTACCTTACTGTAAAGAATGGAAAATATCCGAATATTGCGAAAGTTTATGAGACATTTATTGATTTCTATAAACATAATTGTGATGATAAGAAGAAATTATTTGACGAACTTTCTGACTATTCTTTCGCCTATCAACAAATATTAGAGGCTTCTACTAAGGATAAACAGATTGATGAGATATTAAATCGTTTCAATGAATTACAGGTGACCGTTGTTCGACCATTTTTGTTGGCGATTTTATCTGACTTTAATGGAAAAAGGATTCAAAGTGATGAAGTAGTAGGTGTTCTAAATATTCTAGAAACATATATTGCTAGAAGGATGATCGCTAAGATTCCATCAAATTCTCTTAATAAGGTTATTGCTACTTTGTATAGAGATATAAAAAAAATTGATCATGATGAGAATGTATCAACACAGGATATATTGAGCTATATTTTACTTTCAAAAACGAATACAGCGAAATTACCTAACGATCAAGAGATTGCTAACAGTCTTCGAACCAATGATTTTTATAATATCAATTCGTCTTTCAGAACCTATCTTTTTGAGCGATTGGAGAATTTTGATCATATTGAAGCTTTAAAAATTTATCAAGGAGTTAAAGATCAAGATTATTCGATAGAACACATCATGCCACGGAAATTAAGTACCCAATGGATAAACGAGCTTGGTGACAATTACAAGCATGTCCATCAAAACTATATACATCAGTTAGGTAATTTAACTCTTACTGGCTATAATTCAAAGTATAGCAATAAATCCTTTAGAGAAAAACAGACGATGCAAAAAGGATTTAAAGATAGTCATTTTGTAAATTTGAATCGCATTCCTGCGAAAGCTGAAAGTTGGGGAGAAAATGAGATTAATCTTAGGACTGAAGAGCTTTTAAATGTCGCCCTTAAAGTTTGGCCGTATCCAGTAACTAAGTATGCTCCAATGTTACAGGAAAAGGAGATGATAACTTTTGACGGTGAACAGAAATTTACTAATTATCAAATTAGTGGATACAGCTTTATAACGGATGAGTATCAGGCAGTAACTAGTTGGAAAGATTTTTTTGTTGCTGTTATTAAACAACTAGGAGAAATAAATCTCAATCCAATGATTGAACTGTCTAAATTGGACATTCAAAACGGACTAGAAGGGATTTTTTCCAGTGAACCTAATGCGGTAAACAGTGAAGTAACAGAAGGCTTGTACGTCTATACTTCCTTGTCTAACTGGCGGAAAATGAATTATATTAAGCTACTATTGGACCTATATAAAATAGAGTATGATTCATTATCAATCGATGCAGTGTTGTATGAAACTAAACAAGAAAGTGTAGATAATTGATTGTATTCTATATTTAATTATTAGACAATTTTTAAACTATGATGAATTTCTTTTAAATTGGTGTCCCACATTCTTTTTATGGATAGTGGGATATTTATTTTAGAAATAGAGATAACATAGTATTTATTAATGGGTTTTGTAAGTATTTTTGTCAATTTAGAATAGAGGTTATTAATTGAACGTATTTAATCATGAAATTACAGGACTACAAATTATTGTAGGTATACTTATTTTGCTTATGCTATACAAAATGTTAATTTGCACTTTAGGGTTGATAGAGGAACAAACTAGTAAAATATCTCGGACATTTACTAATAGATTATTTATTATAGTTTGTTTATTTGTGATAGCAATACAAAGGCATTTTGAGTTTAAGTTTATTAGTTATCAAGTTGAGAATTTTGATCTAATAGGTATATATGGATTTATTATTGGACTTTTAAGTATGTATGGTATCTATATAGGTTTTTTGCAGTTCATAGTAGCTGATAGTGAGAAGGCAAAATATTTAGGCACAAATAAAATTAAGTACTTAGCAGACTCATCTATATGGTATAAACTTACTCAAACAAGAACATTCTTATTCGGGTTGTTTGCATTTATTATTTCTCCTATTCTGATTGTCAATACTCAGGGAAAAGTACAAGAGTATTCAATTTATGTTTGGCAAACAAGTATCATAATGTTGCTTTTAATTTATATCTTTTTAATAGGGATGAGTTTGGAAATCATTCAAATCATGTTTTTGATGAAGGATAATAAGGATAAGTTGCTTGAGGGACAAATCAGAAGTCAAATTTCAAATAAATACTATAATCTTTTTCAAAAAGCTTATGCTAAGGAGTTTTCACAAGACTACAATTATAAGTTTTTTAGAAATCTAAAGTATGATCTTTTAGAAATTGATACTAAATTAATAGATATTTTTCTGAATGAAGTATTCTCAAAGATAGAATGTGAACTAGAGTCGAGTGAAGGAGCTTTTAAAAGTGTTAAAAATGGAGAAAGAGAAAAATATTTATATAATAGTTATAAACGATTCGTTCACGAGAAATGGAAATTTCTTACTTCTAATAAATACAAAATAGGATGGCGTCAATTTAAAAAACTTTTAGAAAGTGATATAACTGTTTTTAAACGATTAGTTAATGAAACGCCTAAGTTAGTAGAAAAGAATGATAGGGTGCGTTTTGTTCTAAATGATCAAATTGATAATGTTCATAATTATTTATTTGATCAATTAATCGTAAGATCAATGATCGAACCAAATGAAATAGACGAATTGTATAAAAGCATTAAAGAGAGTACAAGAAAGCTGAAGTATTTATCAAAAAATAAACTCCAAAAATATTATGAAAGTGTGGAAAATCATAAATGGGAACGATTGATTGAGAATTATTTAAATTCTGACATAGAATTCGATCTACCAGTTTTTTTTGATCGTGATGATAAAGACTTTTATTCTAATGCAGTATTTAAAGTATTGATCGAAGATTATGGTGATTTAAGAAAATCCATTGATAGTGATGAAAAATTAAAAAAAATAATTGAATCAATGAATGCGGTCCATTTCGTGGCCTATTCTTTGTATCAATTATTTTATCCAAATGATCATGACTGGAAGGAAAATGCGGTATATTTCAAGAATAAACTTGAATCAAAATTTGATCGTTATGATGAAAATGAGAATGAGCAATTGTATCGCGCTGCTGCGAAAAAAATTGCGACCACACATATAAATCATAGAATTACTTTCGATATATTGATGACCATTTTTAAAGATAGGAAAAAACAAATTACCAACGTAGATTATTTTGATCAATTTCAATATAGTCGTATATCTTCAGTTATGGTTCTATTTGTGCAAGGTATTTTAGAACATGATAATGATTATTCTGATCGAATTCGTTTCGATAGGTCAAATGAAAATGAATCAAGAATAATCAAGAAACTTTGTTTGGATTATTTACAGATTGTTGATCGAGTACCAGAGATTATAGAATTTAAGGAATTATCTTTTACAATGAAGAAGCTACTCGAAGGAGTAATTTTTAAAAATTACTATTCGATTTGTAATTTTGGGATAGTAAGTTTACTTTATTATGAAAGTATCTTGAGGAATAATAATAGCGTCTTTGCGAAAGACGTCTTTTTGGAAGCGATTGGATATGATAGTGATCATGCAGCTAATCAATACCTTTATAATGAATCAATCTTTACCTTTTTCGCTATTAAGCTAATTGATAGAGAATATGATCAATATTTTAATGATGATCATTTTTTGGACACCTTCAGAGAAGCTGGGGTACATATACTCGATAATTTGGGAGTAACAATTGATGAGTATGTATATAATATTTATAGCGAACTTAAAAATGCACCTTACGCGAAAATGGGGAAAATTCGTTTAAAACAGGTAGCTAACAAGTTGGAATTAATTTTCTTTAAATAAATTATTGGTTTTTTTTGTAACTAGTTTATAATCTGACATTGACTTTCCCCAAAGAACCCGTATCATAGCTTATGAAAGTTTGCTGAGGCGGAGGATGGGGAGAGAGCTTGCTTAGAATTAAGAAGATTTTTAACAACAATGTGGTCTTGGTGATTGATACGAAGGGTCTGGAGCGGATCTTGATCGGCAGAGGGATCGCCTTTCGGAAACGGGTTGGCGAGACGGTTGAGAAGGATAAGATCGAGAAGACGTTCGTGGTGGATTCTCCGAATGTGGCGGATCGGTTTGTGCAATTGATCGAAGAAGTCCCGATCAATCGGCTGGAGATGGTGACGGTAATCGTCAAGGCTGCGGAAGCGGAGCTGGAGCGGACCTTTGACGGGAATACTTATATTGGGCTGGCGGATCACATTAATTATGCGGTGAATCGGTTTCGGAATGGGGAAACGATTCAAAATGCCTTGTTATTGGAGATCAAGAAGTTTTATCCGAAGGAATTTGCGGCGGGGATGAAGGCGTTAGAGCAGATCAGCTATTATGAGGGGATCGAGCTGAATGAGGATGAGGCGGGGTTCATTGCGCTTCACTTTATCAATGGCGGTTTGAACAATGATACGGCTCAGACGTTATTGACGACGGAGATGCTGCAGAAGGTGGTCTTGATCGTTGAGGATGGTTTAGGGATTGAGCTGGATACGGAATCGCTGAATTATGTTCGTTTCGTTACCCACTTGAAATTCTTTATTCAACGTGTCATAATAAATGAACCGAGACAGGAAGCGGTGCCGGAGATGTATGAACAGGTCGTTCAGTTTTATCCGAAGGCGACGGAGAGTGTCGGGATCATTAAGCATTATTTACAAGAGAAGCTGGCTTGTCGGATTTATCCGGAGGAGGAGATGTATTTGATTCTCCATGTCCAGCGGCTAATTAAATAAACGGGATTGTAACTGATTATGCAGGCAACACCCAAGCAAGGGATGAAGAGTCTCTTGTTTGAGTGTTGCCTTTTTTATATGTCAAAAAAGGGGGAAGCAACATGGATAAGTATCAAAGCTTGGTATCATTTATTTTGGAAAAAGTCGGGGGAAAGGAGAATGTGTTAAGCGTCACGCATTGTATGACGCGACTGCGTTTTACCTTGAAGGATGATTCGTTGGTTCAGCGTGAGGAAGTGGTGAAATCACCGGATGTCATGAGTGCGCAATTTGCTAGCGGACGGTTTCAGGTAGTTGTCGGGACAAATGTGGCGGATATATTTCAAGTGGTTCAGGAACAACTGAATGGGAAAACAGTTGCGGCGGAAGAAGAGAAAAAAGGGTTAGTCAGTACGTTAGTTGACACAATTACCAAAGTGATCACGCCAGTCTTAGGAATTTTAACCGCTTCTGGTTTGCTGCAGGGGATCTTGGCTTTATTGACGGCGACGAATGTTTTGTCGATCGACGATGGCGCGTATATTATTTTACACGCGATGGGACAGGCGGTCTTTTACTTTTTACCTGTCACATTAGGCTACACGAGTGCGAAGGCCTTCAAGATGAATCCGTTTGTGGGGATGATGCTTGGAGCAACACTGCTGATTCCAGAGCTGATGACAGGACTTACGAGCGGCGATGCGCTGTATACGTTGTTCAAGGGGACGCTGTTCAAAACGCCGGTCTTTAACACCTTCTTTGGGATTCCGATTTTGTTTCCGGCGAACGGCTATCAATACACCGTCATTCCCATCATCTTTATTGTCTATGTTGGTTCAAAGGTCGAAAAATGGCTGAAAAAGGTCGTGCCGGCAGTGATTGCCCACAACGTGAATTCGTTCTTAACAATCTTGATCACGGTTCCTTTAGCGATCTTGGTGGTTGGTCCGGTGACGAATGTTCTTAGCTCATTAATCAGTGCCGGCGTATCAGGTTTATACGCCATTTCTCCTGTCGTGACTTCGTTAGTCGTAGCGTTGCTTTATCAACCTTTGGTTATTTTTGGGTTGCATTGGCCGATTTCCGCGATCGGGATTACAAATTTGGCGCAATCAGGTGTGGATTACATTTTCCCAATGTCCTTTACTGCCAATTTTGCGCAAACGGCTGTTGTATTAGCGGTCTTTTTACGGACGCGCTCGAAGGATCAAAAGGCCTTGGCGATTCCAGCCATGGTATCGGGCTTGTTCTGTATTATTGAACCAGCGATCTACGGCTTTAGCTTACCTGTGAAGAAACGTTTTGCCTTCTCAATGCTTGGCGGTGCGGTGGGGTCATTGATCTTGGCGTTGACCTCGACAAAAATGTACGCGATGTCCTTTGGGATTCTAGGTTTTGCAGCCTTTATCGATCCGAAAAGCGGCAGTATGAATGGCGTCATCATTGCGGTTATTGCGTCGATCGCGACTGCGGCAGTGCCGTTTATATTAACCTATATGACATTTAAAAAAGAAGAGGATGTCGTCGATCCTGAAGAAAAAAGCCTCGTGAAAGCTGAAGTATTAGTTTCACCCTTAACAGGAGAAATCAAGCCGATCGAACAGGCGACGGATGCTAGCTTTGCCTCAAAAGCATTAGGCAGTGGCTTTGTGATTGTCCCAGAAAAGGGCGAGGTGGTTTCACCGGTCACTGGTACAGTGGAAACTGTTTTCCCAAGTGGTCATGCTATTGGAATCATTAGTGACACGGGGATCGAAGTGTTGATCCATATCGGGATTGATACGGTGGAATTAGAAGGTCAAGGCTTTCATCCATTGGTGGAAAAAGGCCAATCTGTCGTTCAAGGCGAGAAAATTTTAGAAGTA
Organism: Enterococcus sp. DIV0756; assembly: GCF_051710745.1. Lineage (NCBI taxonomy): Bacteria > Bacillati > Bacillota > Bacilli > Lactobacillales > Enterococcaceae > Enterococcus > Enterococcus sp. DIV0756. Next base: position 764,646 of record NZ_JBIOLF010000002.1, read on the forward strand.
GATTTGGAAAAAGTTTCCGAAGCAGGTTATTCAATTGAATCCTTCGTGACGGTCACGAATTCCGACCAATTTCTAGATGTGCTTAGTCAACAGGAGGGTCATGTGAAGCTCAACGACAAGGTCATGACCGTCATTCCTTTCAACAATCAAGCAGAAACAATCAACTTAGCGGAGGTAAATTAAGTGAGAGAAAAGATTTGGGGCGTGCTCGCCGCCGGTGCATTAGGTGATGCGATGGGGATGCCGACAGAATGCTGGTCACAGGAAAAAATCCGTCAGAATTTTCCCAATGGAGTAACCGAATTAATCGCATCCAACGAAAACGATGTCTTTGGACGCAAATTAGCTTCTGGAGCGATCACCGATGATACGCTGAACGTGCTGATGATCCTATCCATGATCAAGAAAAACCACGGGCAGATTCGGGTGGCGGACTATGTCGCAGAGCTGCGGGAATGGAACGACAATTCAGGCGTCTCCGCCTTTGTTTCCGGTCCATCAACCTTAAAGGCTCTGGATAAAATCGCTCAAGGCGTGCCGATCGAAGAGACGGGAGTCACGGGAACAACCAATGGAGCATCCATGAAAATTGCTCCGATCGGACTAATCAGTGACTACCATGATTTACCGACACTGGTAAAAAATGTCGCGGAAATCTGCCTGCCAACCCACAACACCAAAATCGCCATCGCCGGCGCAAGTGCGGTAGCAGCTGCGATCAGCTACACTGTTCGCGGGGGACAATCTATCGAAGAAATCTGGTCAGTGGCCTTTGACGCCATCAATGCCGCCAAAGAGTATGGACACGATTTTCCAGCAGCTTCCCTGACCTTCCGTATGAATCAGGCCCGCAAGATCCTGCGTCAGGAAGCCGATGAAGCTGTCATCCTAAAACGACTATACGAAGAAATCGGGACCGGCATGGAAACCATCGAAACCATTCCAAGCGCCTTTGTGATTGTCGAGTTAGCCAAAGGTGATCCATTAAAAGCCGCACAACTAAGCGCTTCTCTAGGATGGGATACCGACACGATTGGTGCTATTAGCGCTGCAATTTGTGGCGGGATGAATCCTGAGCTGCCAAAGGAAATGGTCCAGCAGATCGAAGAAGTTAATCAGTTGGATTTTGAGGAGCTGACTGAGGAAGTCGCTCCGTTTGTGAAGTAGGGATCATTTCGTTTTACCCAGTTCAACTCAGGTGGAGTTGTACCTTGAATTTATAAATATAAGACAGCAACCGAAATTCCACAAAGGAAACTTCGGTTGCTGTTTTTTTGTATTTAATAAATCTAAGAGTACTACTTTTTAAACGTAACCTTAAATGTAGAAATCAATCCCTTATCACGCGCGATAGAGTACTCGATTGGATTATCTGAACTGTCAAAGGTGACTGTTTCTACTAGTTGTAGTGCGTCGTTTTTCCTTATGTTTAAAATCTTTGCATCTTCACTGGAACAATTGATCGCAGTAAATTTTTTTTCAGCATGAGAAATGTCAATGTGATAGGTTTCTCGCAAAATATCAAATAAGGAAATCTTAGAAAAATCAAACTTATCTAAATTTGATGCGATAGCAGTAGGAACATAGGTAGTGACAATTTCTGAAGGTTGGTTTTCTACGAACCGTAACCGTTCTAAATGATAAAAATGAGTATATTTATCTTTGAAAATGCGGCGGACAATTTCGTCACTCTCTACGATCTCGATCGATAATACTTCTGTACTTGTAGAGAATTGCTTCTTTTGAGCTACATCATTAAAGCTGCGTAACTCTGAGACATCCCATGAAAAGACCTCTCTTTTTTTAACAAAGGTTCCTTTACCGCGTCTTCTTTCAAGAAGTCCATCATTTACCAGCTGCTCGACAGCTTGGCGAATAGTTGTACGACTTACATTATATTGATCTATTAGAGCGATTTCTGAAGGTAGTGCTTCTCCCTCTATATAGATTTCTTCTTTAATTTTCTTTTCAATATCCTCTTTTACCTGGAAATATAAGGGAAGAGGACTATTCTTATCTATTGCTTCCATATCGATATCCTTTCTTCATACCATTACATTAATCATGACGTCATTACCACTTAAGATAATAACAAAATTTGTTGTTAAAGGCAAAAGTATTAAAAATAATTTAAAAGAAAGCGTTGACAAACGAAACTATTTCTCTATAATACACAGTATAACGATGTAGTGACGTAATGATGTCTCTACAAGCGATGAGGAGGAAAATTATGAGTGGAAACTGGCTTGATCTGTCGCAAAAGGTAATTGTAGTTACAGGGGGAAGTATGGGCATTGGTGAGAATATTGTTCGTAATTTACTAGATAACGGAGCAAAGGTAGTCATTGCTGATCTCGTTGAGAACGAGGAACAGACAGAAAATGATCGTGTTTTATTTGTTCCCTGTGATATTACGAAAAAGACAGATGCAGAGAAATGCATCGAGATGGCAGTAGAGAAATTTGGACGTGTTGATGGGCTAGTCAATAATGCTGGAGCCAATCGTCCGAATCTTTTGGTGGATTATTATCATCAGAATTCTGAACGTGAGATGAGTGAAGAGGAATTAGACATTATGTATCAGGTCAACCAAAAGGGGTTGTTTTTAATTTCTCAGGCGGCCGCGCGTGAAATGGTGAAACAAAAAAGTGGGGTAATCGTCAATATTTCTTCGGAGGCTGGGATGGAGGGCTCTAAAGGACAAAGCGGATATTCTGCAACTAAAGGAGCGGTGAATTCCTTCACTCTTTCTTGGGCTAAGGAATTGGGACAATTCAATATTCGGGTCATTGGCGTAGCACCGGGTATCAACGAGCCGACTCCGATGGGGAATCAAAAGCACATGGAGAAGCTGGCGTATACACGGGGGACTCAATCAGGTGAGATCAAAGGAGATTATACCAAGATCATTCCTTTAGGTCGGATCGGAAGGCTTCAAGAGGTAGCCGATTTAGTTAGTTATCTGCAATCGGATCACTCATCATATATCACAGGAACGATCATCAATGTTACTGGAGGAAAGTCACGAGGATAGAAGGGGATGGAGATGAAAACAGCGATTATTTTAATGACACACGGCAGCTTTGGAAAGGAGCTGATTGCTTCAGGAGCACTAATTTTAGGAGAGTTGAAGGATGTCTTTTCGATTTCGTTGGAGGCTGAAAGAGAGCCGATGGAGTTAATGACAGAATTGAAAACGTTTTTAGAAAAAGACTTTGATCAGTATCTCATTCTCGCTGATTTGTTTGGCGGCACGCCTTGTAATGTAGCGGCACGTTTTTCTTTAGAAGAGAATGTGATCGTCTTATCTGGTGTGAATCTGCCGATGCTGGTCGAAGCAGAGATGGCACGGATGCAGGGGAATTATGATGGGTTAACAGAGAAGCTAATGACGAGCGCGACGGAAGGAATCAAGGATGTTAAAAAAATCATGCAGGAAAGGAAGGGAGAAAAATGATGGAGGGAATTCGATTAGTACGGATTGATTTTCGATTGATCCATGGTCAGGTCATTACCAAGTGGAGCAAGCTGACCGATGTGAAATCGATCATAGTAGTCAATGATGAATTAGCGGCTGATGAGTTTATGGCGGACATCTATGTGATCGCAGCTCCACCGGGGATGCAGGTGGATGTGATCTCGAAGGAACAGTTCGTTCAAGGAGCGAAGAATGGGGAATTTGATTCTGGCAAGATCCTTGTTTTGTTCAAAAACATTGAGGACGCCCGTGAAGTAGTCGAGAAGGGAGTGGCATTTAAGCAGGTGCAGGTTGGCGGTTTAGGCAGCGGCAATGGCAGAACATCGGTTGTCAAAGGAATCTCAGTTGATAAAGCAGACATCGCCAATTTAGCTTTTGTTCAAGACCAAGGTGCTGAAGTCACGTTCCAGGTCACACCAGAGGAACCAAAATTGAGTTTAGAAAAAGCAAGTAAGAAAGTGGGTTGAAAATATGTTAGGGGTTAGTATTTTTACAGGTATTTATTATTGGATTATGAAAACGGATGTTGGATACGGCATCACACACGCAATAAGGCAACCATTGTTTTCTGCACTTTTTATTGGCGCTATCATGGGGGATTTGAAGCAGGCGATCATTATTGGGGCGGCCGTCCAGATTCTCTATATCGGTTTGGTTGCTGCGGGGTCAAACCTGCCGGCAGATGATTGTTTGGCGGGCTTGATCGCAATTCCGATAGCCCTGCATTCAGGCTTATCAACGGAACTGGCGATTGCGATTGCTGTACCTGTTGGGGTAATGGGCGTTTTTATTGATCAGTTGCGAAAGACGTTAAATGTTACCTTCGTCCACATGGCAGACCGTTACGCAGAAGAAGCAAATACCAGACAAATCATGCTTTGTAACAATGTGTATCCAACGATTCTGAACTTTATTCTGCGTTTTCCGATTCCGTTTCTAGCGAATTATTACGGAGCTGATGCGGTGAACAGCTTTATGGAAAGTGTTCCTGAATGGTTGACTCACGGCTTTTCTGTCGCAGGTGGTTTGTTGCCGGCCTTAGGGTTCGCGTTGACCATGTTTGTTATTGGGAAAAAGGAATTGCTGCCTTGGTTCTTCATTGGCTATTTCTTGATCCAGTTCAGTGGCATTCCAGTGTTGGGAGCAGCGATCTTCGGGTTATGTGCGATCTTATTGATTAATATGTATCAAAAAGCGAGTGTGGAGGGGTAAAAAAAATGGAAGAAAAAGTAATTACTGAAAAAGATGTCAGGAATGCTTGGCTGCGCTATTACATGTTTTGTGAAGTGGGAATTTCTTATGAACGTCTGCAGGCACTTAGTTTTTGCTACTCATTGATTCCGATCTTTAAAAAAATCTATCCAGATAAGGAGGATATGAAGGCTGCGTTGCAACGTCACTTGGTTTTTTACAATACAGAGGCCGTATTTGGCTCGCCGATCAATGGGATTGTTATTGCGCTAGAGGAACAAAAAGCTAAGGGTGAACCGATCGAAGACGATGCGATTACCGGGTTGAAAACCGGACTAATGGGACCGTTAGCCGGAGTAGGTGATTCGATTGACTGGGCGACCTTGAAACCGATCATTTTTGCTTTGGGTGCGAGTTTGTCTGCTAGTGGGAATGCCATTGGTGCTTTTGTTCTACTTCTGCTGCCAATCATTCAAATCGCGATCGGTACACAACTATCTGTCTATGGCTACAAGATGGGACGAGCGTCAATTCGAGAAATTTTGAGTTCAGGTCGAATCAAGGAATTGATCAATGGTGCTAGTACTTTGGGTCTGTTTATGATGGGGGCTCTTTCCTCGAATTATGTTGCGTTAAGTTCTCCGTTGAAATTTACGTTTGGGAAGGGCAATGATCCTTTTGTCGTGCAAAACATTATTGATAGTATTGTTCCTGGTTTATTGCCGCTGCTGGCTGTATTAGGCATCTACTGGTGGTTGAATAAGAAAAACCAAAACATGGTGGCGATTATGCTGATTATCTTGGCAATCTCATTAATCGGAGCGATCACCGGCATACTTTAATAAAGAGGGGTAAGCAACTATGAAGGCAGTACATTTTGGTGCAGGTAGTATTGGTAGAGGCTTTATTGCTGATTTGCTGCATGACTCTGGCTATGACATTACATTGGTGGATGTCAACGCGCAGCTGAATCAGCAAATCAATCAGAATCATTCGTATCATCTATATGTGATCGAAGAAGATTATCAGGAAAAAACGATCGACCGAGTGAAGGCACTGTCTCCTGTGGAAGAGAGAGCTGAGGTGATCCAAGAAATCGTCTTGGCGGATATTCTTACGACTGCTGTTTGGGCGGATAACCTGCCCAAGGTAGCTCCGACGATTTCGGAAGGCTTGTATCGACGTTTTTTACAATCAAAAAAGAAGATCAATGTTCTGGCCTGTGAAAATGCCATGTTCAACAGTGAGATCTTGAGGACTGAGATTTTGAAGCTGGGTCAGCTGACCGAAGAGCAGCTAGAGCAGATCGCCGCTTTTCCCAATACCGCAGTGGATCGGATGGTCCTGGAGGATGAGCGGAATGGCGAAAAGGTGATCAATATCGGTGTGGACTTTGAACTAGTGATTGAACGGAATAAATTGGTCGATCCAACAAGCTCACCAATTAAAGGTGCGGAATATACGAATAATTTAGTGAAATACATCGAGCGTAAACTTTATATTATTAATTGCGGTCATGCATGTTCGGGATATCTTGGTGCGATCAAGGGCTATGACGTGATGTCGGATATCTTCGCTGACGAACAATTAGTAGAGACGACACGAGAGGTTATGGGAGAATCCGCCAACCTGTTAGCCAAGAAATATGGCTTCACGACAGAAGATTTGAATGGGTATATTGATTTTGCTATTCGACGCTTCCAAACGCCAGGTGTAGTTGATACGGTTTCTCGGGTCTGCCGCTCACCGATTCGTAAGCTGGAGCCGAATGAACGATTAGTCGGACCTGCAAATCAATGCGAAGAGAATCAGTTGAAAAATGATCGTTTGCTAGAAGGCATCGCGGCAGTGTTCCTTTTTGATAATCCTGAGGATCAGCAGTCGAGAGAGTTGCTGGCTTACGTAGAGGAGCATGGGGTTTCCGAGGCGATCACTCATTATACTGAATTGCCACCTGAAGGTTCGATGCATCAAAAAATCGTCCAAAAATATCAACAGCTGCAAAAGCAAAAGGGAGAGAGCTGATGAAACAGTCGTTTACGAATGAAGCCGGGTTGACTGTAGTAATAAAGGTCATCGAGACGATCAAGTCCAATCGGGAGTATCTGAGTGAAGTGGACAGTGTCGGTGGTGACGGGGATCACGGCATCAATATGAACAAGGGCTTCACCATGGCAGAAAAGGAAATCGAGGGTCAAGCTCAGGTCAACATGAGCGAGGGCTTCAAAATTATCAGTGGTGTGTTAGTCAATAAAATCGGCGGCTCAATGGGCCCTTTATACGGCAGCTTTTTTCGTGGATTAAGTGTGGCTTCGAAAAAAGAAGTAGAGATCAATAAAGAGGTGTTTGGTGCGATGTTGGAGAAAGCCTATCAAAATATTGCCATGCTGACAGAGGCGAAGATCGGCGATAAGACCTTGATGGATGTGCTGATACCAGCAGTAGAGACCTATCAGGCGCAGGCGGCAGCGGGCAGCTTCGCGGATTGCTTGGAGGAAATGCTGAAGGCTTCCGAAGCTGGACTGGAATCAACGAAGCAGATGGCGGCCAAAGTTGGTCGGGCAAGTCGGATCGGTGATCGTTCTCGAGGACATCAGGATGCTGGAGCGACCTCGTGCTATTTGATGCTGAAGGCATTAGCAGAAGGAATCAAGGAGTTACTTTAAGGAGGAGATTTTGTGCAGCGTTTTGTAAATGATCCGGATTTTGTCGTTGAGGACATGCTAAAGGGCTTTGTTTTAGCAAATTCTGAAGTTGAATTAGCGAAGGCTAATGATCATGTCGTGGTAAAGAAGGAAAAACAATCCGGAAAGGTCGGCGTAATTACCGGTGGAGGTAGCGGTCATGAGCCAGCCTTCCTCGGCTATGTAGGTGAAGGAATGCTGGACGCGGTAGCGATTGGCGAGGTATTTGCTTCTCCTCCTGCTCAAGCCTTTTATGATGCAATGCTTGAAGCAGATACAGGTGCAGGTGTTGCCTGCTTATTCGGTAATTATGCTGGAGATAACATGAATGTAAAAATGGCGATCCAAATGGCAGAGGATGATGACGTCGAAGTCAAGTGTGTGGTTGCGACGGATGATGTGGCGTCTTCGCCAAAAGAAACGAAGGAAAAACGTCACGGCATCGCCGGCGGCTATTTCATGTGGAAGGTCGGCGGTGCCAAGGCAGCAACTGGTGCTACGTTAGATGAGGTGATCGCGGTCGCTCAAAAGGTCGTCGATCGTACCCGCAGTATTTGTGTCGGCTTGGTGCCGTGCATGATCCCTGCTGTCGGTAAACCAAATTTTGAGATTGAAGCAGGAACGATGGAGTTTGGGATCGGTCACCATGGCGAAACCGGAATTCGAAAAGAAGAGCTAAAAAATGCAGATGCTATTGCAGAAGAAATGGTAAGCACGCTATTAGAGGATTTCGCCTTTGAGGATGGACGTGAGCTTTCCGTCATGTTATCTGGATTAGGCAGCACGATGCTGATGGAGCAATACATCCTGATCGGAAAAGTCTTGGAGATTTTGAAGGAAAAGGGCCACGACATTCATAGGGTCTATGTCGGAAACTTTGTGACATCGCTGGATATGTCTGGTGCTTCATTAACGTTGATCGACTTAGATGAAGAGATCAAGGAATTGATGGATGTAGCAGGAAGTCCTGTGGGAATGAAAAATTACTAAAGATTACAGTTGAGGAGCGTAAAAAATGAAATTACAGTTAGCATTGGACGAACACAAATTAGAGGACGCACTAGTATTTGCAGAGAAGGTTGTTGATTATGTAGACATCATCGAGATCGGTACCCCTTTTGTCATTGATTCGGGCATGGAGGCAGTACGTCGTTTCAAAGAAAAATTTCCAGAAAAAGAAATTTTATCGGACGAAAAAATCATGGACGGCGGTTATTATGAGTCACAATTAGGCTTTGAAGCGGGAGCAGAATATGTGACGGCATTAGGTGTTAGTGACTTGGTGACGATCAAGGGCTGTATCAAGGCAGCGGATGATTTCAAGAAGCAAACCGTAGTAGATATGATCTGTGTGGAGGATATGCCAAAACGCATTGAGGAATTAGAAGAGATCGGAGCGCATGTTTTGGCTGTTCATACCGGTGCAGACGTGCAGGTGCTGGGACGCACACCATTAGATGATTTGAAGGTGATGACCCAGCACGCGAAAAAGGCAAAAATCGCCGTCGCAGGAGGAATCAATAGCCAAACGATCCAAAAATATGTGGAATTAGACCCAGATATCATTATTGTCGGAACGGGAATCACGCGGGCGGAAAATCCAGTCGAGGAAGCGCGTTTGATCAAAGAAGCGATTAATGAACATATGAAGGCAGGGAAATAAGATGGTTGAATGTGAAAATTTGCTGGCGATCATTGAAGAGCTGGCTCAGGATGCAAAACAAGTTGACAACGATCAATTAGCGAAAATCGAAGAGCTGATCCTACAGGCGAAGCGGGTGTTTATTGTTGGTGCTGGCCGTTCCGGCTTTGCTGCTCGGGCTTTTTCAAATCGCCTGATGCATTTAGGCTTTGATTCAAATTTTGTGGGAGAACCTACGACGCCTTCGATTAGAAAGGGAGATCTGTTGATCATCGGTTCTGGATCTGGAAAAACAGAAAGCTTAGTCACGATGGCGAAGAAAGCCAAAAGTGAAGGCGCACTGCTGGCGACGGTCACGATCCATCCTGAAAATACGATCGGTTCGATGGCGGATGCTCACATTCGAATTCCAGGAATTTCTTCTCGCGATGAAGCGGTAGAAAAAGCGCCATCAGTTCAACCAAATGGATCTTCTTTTGAACAGTTATCCTGGTTGGTCTATGACAGCATGATCGTGGATTTGAAAAAAGCGACGAAGCAGGAACAGGAAGATATGGATTACCGTCACGCAAATATGGAATAGATATCTTAAAACAGTGATCGGTTTATAAAGCTCGGTCACTGTTTTTCACTTGATCAATAAATATTTACGAAAGGAGATGGCACTTAAAAGTAGTGCTAAAACAATTATGAAAAAAATTATTAATGCTCCTGAGAACTATGTTACAGAGATGCTGGAGGGGATCTACACTGCGCATGCAGATATGGTCACCTATGTCAGCGACGATCTACACTGCTACGTATCTAAAGTCAAAAAAGCAGGGAAGGTCGGCCTTGCTACGGGAGGTGGTTCGGGACATTTGCCATTATTTTTAGGCTATGTCGGCGAAGGGATGCTGGATGGCTGTACGATCGGCGACGTTTTCCAATCTCCTAGTCCTGAGCAAATGTACAATGTGACCAAAGAAATCGACTCGGGATCGGGCGTCTTATACATTTATGGGAATTATAATGGAGATATTTTTAATTTCGATATGGCCGCAGAAATGGCGGACTTTGAGGATGGGATCGAAGTGAAGAGTGTGGTGGCTGGAGATGATGTCGCAACAGAAAAATCGGCTTCTCCAGATGAAAAAAATAAGCGTCGAGGTGTCGCGGGAATCTTTTTTGTGTACAAATGTGCTGGAGCAGCGGCAGAGGCGATGTTAAGTCTTGATGAGGTAAAGCGTGTGGCTGATAAAGCTGCTGCCAACGTTCGTACGATGGGTGTTGCGCTTACTCCGTGTATCGTTCCACGTGTTGGAAAAGCCGGTTTTACGATTGGAGAAAACGACATGGAGATCGGCATGGGAATCCATGGAGAAACCGGATTTCGTCGTGGTCCATTAGCATCTGCGGATGAAATCGTTGATGAATTGTTGGAGAAGATCTTAACTGATATTCCTTATGTACAAAATGATGAGGTAGCGGTTTTGGTCAATGGATTAGGTGCAACTCCGTTGGATGAACAATATATCGTTGTTCGCAGAATAAATGAAAAACTGAAAGAGATCGGAATTGTTGCTTATAAATATTATGTTGGTGAGTTTGCTACGTCTCTAGAAATGGCTGGTTTTTCCATTTCGTTACTGAAATTGGATGATGAATTGAAGAATTTCATTGACACACCGGTAAATACCCCATTCTTTAAGCAAGTCTGAAAGTAGGTGAAAGAAATGGATCAGTTGTTTATAATTGATTATCTAAAAGAATTATCGAGTATCATGGTGGAAAAGAAAGACTATCTGATTGAACTTGATAGCGTGGTGGGAGATGGAGATCTCGGTTTAACAATGAGCGATGGTTTTAAAGCAGCTTATGAAGCTATCAGAACATCTAAAGAAAAAGATTTAGGTAGGTTACTTTTCACTGCTGGAAAAGCGATGTCTTCTGCTGTACCTTCTACGATGGGAACCCTGATGGCTTCTGGATTTATACAGGCTGGAAAAGCTTTTAAAGGTAAGGTAACTATGGATACTAGAGAGATAGCTACTTTGCTGCGAGCTTACGCGGAGGGAGTCATGAATCGAGGAAAAGCGCAAGCAGGAGAAAAAACCTTCATTGATGGTCTGTTACCAGCAATTGATAATATGGATGAAGCATTTACCAGTGGGGTGGATGCTCGTACTGCCATTAATAATGGATTTAATGGAGCTGCGAAGGGTTACGACAGTACAGCAGGTATGCTGGCTGTACACGGAAGAGCAGCAACTCGCGGAGAAGCGTCAAGGTCATTGAAAGATCCTGGAGCAGCCGTGGCTGTTTTGATGATGAAAGCTCTGGAGAAGAGTGTAGAGAAATTTTTATAATGAGAAATAGCTAACGACTCAATCTAAGTTAAAAATGTTTTATTGGTAAATTAGGAAATATTGAAGCGTAAGATTCTCGTTCAGGAGGCTTACGCTTCCTTGGATGAATCAATCTCGATTCAAAATCCTGTTGTGAAAAAATTTTTTTACTAGAAAAGGCGTACTTGTATATAGGAAATGTTTTATAGCTATAAAGAATGATTTTTTATATGCTGATTTTGATCGTCCAAATGAAAACTTGATCCGAAATTATAATGACTATAGGCAGCGTAAAGACTGGTTAATGCCTGAAAAAGATTCTATGTTAGTGAATTAAGAGGAAAGAAGGCAACGTGAGTAAATTTGAAGTGAAGTTCATTTTTTTATTTACATTGGGAAAATTTGAAGCAAACTTCATATTTTCGAGTTTTTCGTCAAAATTTGCACTAAACTTCAAATTTCCGTCATCAAAACAAGAGCCGCAAGCGACTTAAATCGTTTGCGGCTCTTGTTTATTTTGGTTATAGCTGTGCATTACACGTTCGCCTCATACTTCAACAAATACTCATGTTCTTCTTTAATCAGCTGTTTGATTTCGGTGGAATCTTCAGCGCAAATATTCGGAATTTCCAGTGCGCTGGCTCCGCAATGGGTTTTATTCTCTCCGTCTGGATAAATATAGCTATAGATATGTGTCTCAGGTTCACCGGCGCAATAGTCGCAGGCGTTTTCGATACAGCCGGGGGTTTTACTGGGATATTTTTCAATGTTGGCACGAATGACCTCAGCGAACTTTTGCGAGTAGCCGTTACAAGCTGAAAAACGAAGGGCGAAAAAGGGTGAAGGCTCTTTTTTCTTTCGGATGCCCATTTTGGCGATCTGCTTATTGTGCAGGCTATGCTTGAATGAGATATGCGACCGTTCTTTTTTGGGGTTATAGCCGAGTTCAGATAGGTAAAGAACAATCTCGCGGTACACAGATTTGTCCTCATTATCTAGCGTGAGTAAAAATGAATCGATCAGCTCTTTTTGCTTCTTGGTTTTCATCCATCAACCCTCCATTAGTAGGTATTTTCCTTTTTTCAACGAGTTTAGTATAGCATGAGGAAAGAAATGGAACACTGCAAATAATCAATTATTCATTTGTAATTAGTGCGTCTGTCACTCGATATGTGTTCCTTTTGACAAATAATAATTATTAATAATTAACGATGTGTTTTTAAGTTAAATTTGGTATAATTTAAGAATGTAATGAAAACTAGCGTTATTTGTAAACGTCCAATCTCTTAAATTAAAGATAAAATAATCGTTTTTAAGAGAAGTGAATTTATTTATTGCTATACAAATGATTCATTAAAAGCTTCAAGTTGATGAAGGTCATTCGGATTAAGACTGCCTTTCTTCAGAAAACAATTGGGTTACTGGGTGGAGTGAGTAGGCTTTTTATTTGTCTATTATTTCTTTATTCGTGCAAAAATAGATTATCAAAGCCGACAGGTTGCATTAATTTTACTATTGCAAGGAAATAGTGTTCACATGAAACAGTTTATGGATAATCTGGAACTAGAACGAATCAGTAGACAACGTAAGTCTTTTCATCCTAAAAGCGTAGAAAATCGGTTCTATTCAAAATACAAAGGAAATGATGATCGATTCATCTACCAGTCATTACATGCTGCAAATAGGAGAGTTTATTTTGAAATTTTTAGAAATTAGTGGATTGGCTATTGTCGTAGTAGCGTTAGGGTTGTGGGTTTTTTATTATACTCGCTGGGTAGCTTTCCGTAAGAAACAGAAAAAGCAGGAAAAGAAAAAATAATGGCACCATACAGACTGTAAAAGCAGCTTCTGTAATTAAATACATAGGTAAAGGAGAGAGTTGAATGAGAAGGTATTATATTCGCTGTTTGGCAGTACTTTCAATGATTGTTGGAGTGTGTCATTTTGGGGCAGCAGAAGGTTTTGCGGAGGAATCAACGGCAACGGTTACGACAGAATACGCCTTATATGATTCCTTGTCGCCAGCAGAACAAAAAAATTTGATTACTGAGCAGCCAGCAGCAACAATTACGCATGACGAGGAAAACTTCCGCTTAATTTATCAGAAAAAAGCCGCTGAGCCAGTTAATCAAACGAATAAAACTACTGAAGCACCCTTGCAGCAAACCACTCGGCAAATTAATACACATCAGGTCCTGCAAAGTAGCTACAAAACACTGCCGAAAACAGGGGAGCAGAAGCAGAATAACACGATTACCTATTTTGGGATGATTTTCCTAGCTGCGGGCATCCTTCTTTTAATCTGGAAACGTCGTCAAGCAAAAAAAGTGCTATTAGTATCAGCGCTTATTGGCGGAACCAGTTTTACAAGTAGTTCGGCAGCGGCCACGCTTGAATTACCAGCAGCGAAAACAGAGACATTAGCCAAGGGCAGTGCATTTAAACCCGATACTTCCGTTTCAGGCTATGATTATCTCGGCTATATCCACTCGACCAAAGATCACGAGCCCCCAGTGATTCCCGAGAAAAAAGAAGGCAAAGTGTTGGTACATTTTGTGGATGAAGAGGGCAAGACAATCGCCCCAGATGAGACGTTAACAGGAAAGGTTGGCGAACAATATTCGTCCGAGGAAAAAGCAATTGAAGGTTACCGTCTCAAAGAAGTTCAAGGAAATGCTGCAGGTACATTTACTGAACAGCAACAAGAAGTCACCTATGTGTATACGAAGGAACCTGTCAAAGGAGCGGATGTCGTTGTCCATTATGTTGACGAAGAAGGCAACACAATTGCTCCAGATGTGACGTTAGCAGGAAATATTGGCGAACAATATACGTCCGATGAAAAAGCAATCGAAGGCTACCGCTTCAAAGAAGTTCAAGGAAATGCTACAGGTACATTTACTGAACAGCAACAAGAAGTCACTTATGTGTATGAAAAAGAAAAACAGTTAGGACGCGTGACCGTTGACTTCAGCGAAATAACTTCACGTATTGGTGAGAACTTCTATATCTATATAGATGAAGATGGGGGACCTAAATGGACCAGAGTGAAGGCGGAAGGATTCTTCCTTTATGACACGAATTACCGCATTCCAGACAATGGAAAGCTTGAACTTGAAGGAGAAGTGGGCACCAAAGTAGTAGGGCCAAGTGGATTAAATCTGGAAGTCTCTGAATATCACCCATTGGGCATTGCTTATCTTGATTCAGAGGGAGTGGAGCAAGTAGCAGAGATCCCAGGTACGAGTGCTTCCTTCAACGAAGAGGTACCTTTAGCCTATACCGAGGAAAATCAAACGATCGTTTATCATATGTACGTTCCGAACTAGAAAATAGGCTACAGCGGCTTAGTCATTTCGCTGTAGCTTTTTTTATTTTGTAAAAGATTGTCTCCCGCAAGTTTTTAGCAATTAAATATGAGGATGTAGCCATTTTGTGATCTGTTTATCACAGCAACCGTTCTTTAAAGTAGTGTGCGTGTTCTTTAGCTTTTACTTAGGAACAGAGTGATAGTATTATTTCTTATTCTTTTTTTCTATCTTTAAATCATCATAGATAAAAACATTTTTGATAATTCGTAAAATGGGGCGTATAGTCAGAAAGATCGAACCGGCGAGATAGAAATACATGCCAATGCGATCAGGGATCGGGGTTAGGGCGGCGACACTGCCGAGGATATAAAAGAAGCCGGTTAATAGATCGACTGCCAGAGAGAGAATCGTATATCTATTTTGAAAATACACACGAAATCTCTTTCCCTGTATTTCAATATCTTCTTCAATGGCGGCTTCTACTTCATGGGCTTTACGTTCAATTTTGGGCATGAGAGTATTCAGACCTTTCTTTTTTTGTATGAAGGTTCATTCTACTATCGAATAACAGAAAGCCTAAACATGTTGCTTATAAGAACAGATGGATTAGGTATTTTTAAGGAACAGGTAGCGGAATAAATACAAACAGAGCCATAAACGACTTTTATTCGTTTATGGCTCTGTTTGTATTTATTCCGCTATTTCATACTTAATTACACCGTTATGCTCATAACCTTCCAGCTTCACATCAGATAACCGACGTTCAAAGAAGGAACGTTGGTTGCCGTCTTCATCGAATTTATCTGGTAATACAAGCGTTGGTTCGTTGTCTGGGATTGGCTGAGACAATTGTTCCTTTAAGGCATCGATATGGCGATCGTAGACATGGGCGTCATCGATGCACCAGTGCATCGTTCCCAGTTCGAAACCAAGCTGATCAGCAATCAAACGATGCAGTACTGCGTATTGATAGGTGTTAAAAGGTTGGCCTAATGCCATGTCGGCGGAGCGTTGTTTGACATGCAGATCAAGGACGCCATTGTTGACTTTCCAATTGGTAGCCCAGACACAGGGTTCTAACGTCATTTCATCTAAATCATCGACATCCCACAGACTAGTCATAATACGGCGAGAGCCGGGATTGTTTTCTAATTGATGCAGCACGTATTCGACTTGATTGAGTTTTTCTTCATGGTCTGGCAGCTTGCGGCATTTTTTAGCTAATTGATAGCCGTATGCTTTGCCGATAGTATTGTTATCGTCAACCCACTCGTTCCAAACTTTACAGTTGTGGTCTTGTAGCCAAGTCACATCGTTGGATAATTCTTGCCAGATCCATTCCAATTCGATCAAGGGTGTTTTTTGGAAGACACGTTTTGATTTTAAGATTGGAATACCGTCCGCCGGGGTAATTTTAAAGTTTACGCCTTGGATAAAGCGCGTCGGTGCAGGGCTGCCATCAGCATATTTTGCTCGAACTAATGCCGGGTCTTGGTCTGTGCCGTTATCAATAATATCCATGACGATATCGCGATAAATTTTGTCGAAGCCAGTATATTCAGTCACAAGAATTCTCCTCTTTTATGCTTTTGTCTGAGTTTAACACATTTGCGGGATTTCGTGGATTAAAAATTCTTTAGAGAATAAAACTGATGAATTGTGGGTTGATTAAAAAAGAAATCAATCAAAATAGCGAGATTGAATATGATCGATGAAAAGGAACCTTTCAAGTTGGTCAAAATTTTTCAACTCCCCAGATATGATACAATTAATGAGAAGTGTGACTAAGTTGAAGGAGCGGGTAAAAAATGGAGAAGAGGCTGTTTTTCTTTGATATTGATGGAACGTTGACGGATCGGAGTACGGGACAAGTGGTTCCTAGTGCGAAACGGGCGCTGGAGCTTTTGGAAGAGAATGGACATTTTGTTTCGATTGCCACGGGACGTGCGCATTATAAGTGTCGTGGCTTGTTGGAGGAGCTGGGACTGGAAAACATGGTGTGCTCTGGCGGTATGGGTGTAGTGATTAAAAATAAATTGGTGAAGAATACTCCCTTGGATAAAAAGGAAGCGCTGGCAGTGATTCATCAAGCGGAAGAAAAAGGCATTGGTGTGTTGATCGCCACGGATGACTCGGAAAAGGTCTATGCGCAAAATGATCTGTTTAGAGAACAGGTGGGGCCGCGGCAAGAACCGACGGAATATTTCATTGATCCGGCATTTAAGGTGGATGAAGTGGATGCGATCTTCAAGTTCTATTTGGCATTGCCGAAGGAACAGGATCACTTGATTCCAGAACCGACAAATTTTGCGAAGCTGCGCTTTGTGCCTGACTATACGATGTGCCAGCATGACAACAAGAAACAGGGAATTCTTGATGTTCTGGATTATTTTAAGCGTCCTGCACAGGATGTGGTGGTCTTTGGCGATGACGTAAATGATCTGGTGATGTTTGATAAAAGCTGGACGAGTATCGCGATGGGGAATGCGGTTCCTGCGTTGAAGGAGCAGGCGGATTACGTGACGGATCGAAATGTTGACGATGGGATTTACAATGCGTGCCGAAAGTTTGGCTGGATTTAAAAAAGAATGGAGAAGAAAGAGGGAATGGGATGAACAGTGAAGAGTTTTATCAAAAAATCGAGGCGCGTTTTATTGAATGGGGACAGGGACAACCCGATGTTCATGTAGCGTACGTTGCCGGTTCGAGAGCAAGGAGGGATCATGGTGCAGATGAGTATTCTGATCTGGATATTCAGATGTATGTAGATGATCCGCAGCGTTATCTCACTACGAAAGAATAGATTGACCATTTTGGGACAGTGAATACGGCGATTCCATTCAAAAGTGGCGGGGGTCTGGAGTGGCTATCCTTGTTTGAAGGGGGCTATCAAGTTGATTTCGTCATTAGTTCACTAGCTGACTATCAAGCGGAACTCGCGAAAAATGAACCGTTAGACTGGTTTCGTCGTGGGGCGAGAGTGCTACTTGACAAGACGGGGGATGCCCAACGTTTGATCCCTGAAAAATTCGAATGGTCGAGTTATTCTCCCATAACAGCAGAAGGCTTTGAGTATACGGTAAATACTTTTTGGTTCCTTGCAATTTATTTGGCCAAACAAATTGTGCGGAAGGAATTGTGGACAGGTAAGCTGCGGGATGCCGAATGTAAGCAGGTGTTGCTGCAAACGATCGAATGGTATGAGAAGATGGTTCATGGTGAAAACTACGATACTTGGCATGCCGGACGTTTTATCTATGAAAGGGTAGATCAGGATATTTTTGAGCAGTTGAATGATGTCTATGGTCGTTTTGATGCCGCAGATAGTTGGCGTGCAATGCAGAAAACGATCGCCCTATATGAAACGCTCTCGCGCAAATTAGCAGAGCACTATCATTATCCATATCCTGAAGCATTAGCGGCTGAAGTAAAGCAGTGGCTTGCGGCGCATCAAAAACGATTGAATAAATAGGAGAACCCCTTGAGGCATTCGACTCAAGGGGTTTGCTTATTTCATCGGTAATTTAATTTGAAACACTGCACCGCGGGGTTCCCAGTCACGGACGGTCAGCTTGCCTTTATGCTGGGTAATAATTTGTTTGGCAATGGCAAGACCCAAACCGTACCCGCCAGTTTCTTTGGAACGAGAGCGGTCTTCGCGATAGAAGCGTTCGAAGATGTGTTTCTTGTCTTCGTCGCTGATGGACGGACCGTTGTTTTTGACTTCAATCAGCCAATTCTCATTGGAAATCTCCGATTGCAGGATGATTTTTTCGCCGGCTTCCGTATATTTCAAGGCGTTATCTAATAGGATCACCAGCACTTGATGGATACGTTTTTCATCGACTAACATAGGTTGATCAGCGAAGTTTTCTAAAATGAACTGTTTGTTGTTCATTTCCGCAATTTCCTGGAAGGGCTGAGCCAGCTGTTGGATGAATATTTTGGGATCTACGACTTCTTTTTGCAGCAGCAATTGATTGGAGTCGCTACGAGCCAGAGTTAATAGGTCTTCAGTTAGACCATTCATTCGACGCGTCTCATTCAAGGCTTGTGCAATAGTTTCTGATTCCTCTAAAATAGTTTGATCGGGTCTGGTAAAAAGCTGCTGTAAGCTGTTTTGAATAATCGCAAGCGGTGTGCGCAATTCATGAGAAGCATTCTCCACAAATTCCTGCTGCTTGCGCCACGAATTCATGATCGGCTGCATATTCATTTTTGAAATATAAAAGCTAATACCGATAGAAATCAGCCAAAAAATGATCATACAGATGATCAGCGTGGTCTCAAAGGTTTTCATGGAATCTGCGATCTGATCTGTGTTGGCTAAAAATTGAATATAAGCAATGTCCTTCCCTTTATCGGCTTGGATCGTATACGAATGAAAAGCCAGCTTCTGAGTGGAATCAGAGGAGCTTTTTAAATCCAATGATTGAACAGAATCCAGATGCTTCTTATCCAACGTTAGGTCTTCTAATTCGGTAAAACGGCCACCTAGAACGTCCTTATTCAGGATTTGCCCATCCTTAGACCAAAGAATAATCTGAGTATTAAACCGATTATTACCAACTGGACCTTGATCCATTCGCTGATTATCAGGCATGGGGGCTAGAAAGGGATTGCCCTGCTGATAACGATTAATCTCCATTTGAATCAGACGGTCGTTCTCCGCCATCTGTGTCAAGGAAAGATCGGTTTGACGATAGGCTGAGCTTTGTAGCAGCTGCAGCGTAATGAAGCCCAGCAGCAGAAAAATTCCAGCAAAGGCGACTACGTTAATGAAGAAAAATTTTAACCGTTGTTTTCTTGAAAATTCTGTATTCATGGTATCAATCCTTTTGTAAGATGTAGCCAACGTTGCGCAGTGTTTTAAACAGCTGATCGGCTCCGGACGACTTCAGATGTTTGCGTAAATGACTCATGTAAACCTCCACCACCGTTATCGTCGTGTCAGAATCAAAGCCCCAGATTCGATCAAAAATTTGTTCCTTCGTCAGAATGACCCCTTTGTTTTGAATAAAGTAGACTAAAAGATCAAACTCTTTCCCCTGAATCGGCAGTACCTCATCATTGACGGTCACTTCTTTAGTCGAAAGATTGCAGCTGATATTTTTGTAGACTAACTGATTTTCAGCGAATAGTCCCAGCGAGCGTTTCAATAGCGCTTTGACGCGCATGATTAGCTCTTCTCGATAAAAGGGTTTGGTTAAATAGTCATCCGCACCTTTTTGAAAGCCTGTCACTTTATCCTCAAGACTATCTTTGGCAGTTAAGATCAATACAGGTGTCTGGATATTTTTTTCACGCATTTCCGCTAAAACCTCATAACCATTTTTCTCCGGCAGCATCAGATCCAGCAGAATCAAATCATACATCCCGCTTTCCGCCTCGAACAATCCTTCTTCACCATCGTAAGCCTGCGTAATATTTCCTAAATCGGACAAAATTTCTTTTATATTCTCTGAAAGTGTTGCTTCATCTTCCACTATTAATAGGTTAATCATCGATTTTTCTCCCTCTTTATATAGTACTCACTCAGTGTACCATGCTTTCCTAAATCAACCTTAAAACTTTTTATTTCCCGCTTAAGCTTCGGTTAAGCCAGTTTAATTATTCTACAGACAGACAAATGAAGGGGGAACCATTATGAACTATATCAAACGGGCGATTCAAAGCCTTTGGGCCAAAAAGGGGCGCAGCATTATTATGATCGCCGTCTTTTCGGCGATACTAATTTTCGTCTTGGCAGGATTGACGATCCGCAGTGGCGCAGAACTGGCGACGACAAATGCGAAGAAGAGCGTCGGTGCGACCGTGACCTTATCGACGAATCGCGAGGCGATGTTTAAACAATCCGATTCAGAGGATGAAAACAGCCGTCCTGATCCCGGCAGCTTTGAACGAACACCAGTGAATCTGAGTGACGCGAAAAAAATCGCGAAATTAGCCAATGTAAAATCTTATTCCTTTGAAGCAAGTACTTCCGCGGATACAGGCTCGGGGATCACACCGATTTCTACCGATAGTGAGGCGAGCGAGGAAGACTCCTCTGATGAACAAATGGGCGGCTTTGGCGGTCAAGGAGCACCTGGCGGCATGAGTCAAGGCGATTTCCAAATCAAAGGTGTTTCAGAAAGCAGTTCCTATAGCGAATTTTCAGCAGGAACCGCCAGCCTTGTCGAAGGGGAAGCGATCACTTCTGCGGATGAAGAAACCAATAATGTTTTGATTGAACAAAGCTTAGCTGAAGCCAACGATCTAAGTGTCGGTGACAAATTTAAAATTAAAGACAGCGATGACAAGGACGTAGAAGTGACCATTAAAGGCATTTACAAAACCAGCAATTCAGGTGACAGCATGAGCGCACGCTTTAACTTTATGAACCCAGCCAATACGATCTTTTCTTCTTATACCATGGTCAACACGTTGACGGGTTCAGAAGGCAAAACGATTGATTCAGCCGTTTATAACCTAGAAGATCCGAAGGACATGGATAGCTTCGTGAAACAGGCCAATAAATTAATCGATATCGATACCTTTAGCCTAGAAACCAATGATCAAATGTATCAGCAAATGCTTCAACCATTAAACAATGTCTCAAGTTTTGCGAAAAATATCGTGATTCTTGTTGCAGCAGCGGGTGTCATTATTTTAACGCTGATCATTATGCTGTCGATTCGTGAACGGAAATATGAAATTGGTGTTTTACTTTCGTTAGGTGAATCACGGATGAAGGTCATCTCACAATTTTTCGTTGAAATTTTTGTCTGTATGGTTTTTGCGTTAGGAATCGCGGCAGCCAGCGGAAATGTGGTGGGAAATGCTGTCGGTAATCAATTATTGAGCCAGCAAACGACTTCTCAAAATGCTGATGGACAGGAAGCGAATGCAGCTGGAAACAACGGCGGTCCAGGACAAATGCCTGGTGGCGGAAATGGCGGTCCACGCGGTGGAGGACAAATGGGCGGCAATCCATTTACTCAATCCGAAGAAATTCAAGAGTTAAATATCTCAATGCAGCCAACAGAGGTTCTCAGTCTCGCGGGAATTGGGTTAGGGATTAGCTTCTTCTCGATCGTCCTTTCATCAGCCGGAATTCTGCGATTGAATCCGAAGAAAATCTTGATCTCTTAAACGTAGAGGTCCGTTAGGAAAAATGAATAGAACAAATTTTAAGGAGGAATTTTTATGACATTATCAACCAAGGATTTAGGCTATTGGTATGAAAATAATGAGCCTTTATTTGAAAAGGTGAATTTGACCTTTGAAAAAGGCAAGATGTACGCCATTTTAGGTATGAGCGGATCAGGAAAAACAACTTTTTTATCCTTGATCGCTGGCCTGGATACCCCTAAAAGCGGAGAGATTCTCTATAAAGAAACATCGTTAGCCAAAATTGGGCTGCGGGAATACCGGCGCAAGGATGTGTCCATTGTTTTCCAAGCCTACAATCTTCTGCCTTATTTATCCGCAGTGGATAACGTGGTAACGGCGATGGAAATTGCCCAAAGTCAGCAGGCGGATAAAAAGGCCTATGCCTTAGCTAATTTAGAAAAAGTCGGTATCACTCAAGAACTGGCAGAGAAAAAAGTAACAATGCTATCTGGCGGGCAGCAGCAGCGGGTTGCGATCACGCGGGCATTATGCTGCGAGCATGATCTGATTGTCGCTGATGAACCTACAGGAAATCTAGATGAGGCGACATCCGGTGACATCGTCAAGCTTTTTCAAGAAATCGCTCATGAGCAGCAAAAATGCATTATTTTAGTCACCCATGAACAGGAAGTCGCAAAAGCCTGTGATGTCGTGTACGAATTGAAAAATCAAATGTTTCGTCAGGTTTCTTAATCAATGCTTGAAAAGGAGGACGTGAATGAGGGCAACACTAAAGAAAATCAGTTATTTTATTGGTATGACAGTATGTTTAACTGGCTGTGGCGTCAGTGGCTCAGTTTCAAATGAGGTGGACACGGAGGAACAACTATCCGTCTCACTGAATGAGGAGTGGCAGGAGGAACAAACGGAAAAAGAGAAAAAGTATCAGTCTCTTCTAAAAAGTGGTGAGTATACAGAAGACAATATCTATGTTCAGCTTGATCCCTATGATGCTAGTCCGCTTTCAGCATTGCTACTTTTCCAAACAGAGGAAGCTATGAAGGTGGATATCTCGGTGGCCGGCAAGGATGAGGCGACGACCATCAAGAACAGCTTTGACGACTATACAACGAATCACAGTGTTCCGATTTTAGGATTGTACGCAGATACAGAAAACGAAGTGACGGTCACTTTGACGGACGAATCCGGCAACAGCGTGGAGAATAAGGTAACGATAAAAACAGGAACGTTAGCCAAATCCATCGCAGCTATTGATGTCAAAGAAGTCGATACACAAAAAATGGAGCTAGGTGACAGCGAATTAACCTTTGTCGTACCGAGTACAAAACGAGCCTACGCTTTTGATACTAACGGGGATGTTCGCTGGTACTCGACCCGTTACAACAGTCATATTTTTAAAGAACTAGATAATGGTAATTTGTTGTATCTGACCAAAGAATCCAATGACGCGGACACCTATAATGTGCTGCTAGAGACGGACTACTTAGGGAAAATCTATCACCGATATGATTTCTCAAGCTCTAGCGCCGCAAATGATACAGGTAAAAGCGAAGGAGAAATGACCGTCATTCATCATGATGGCATCGAACTGCCAAGCGGGAATTTCTTACTGACGGTCAATGATGGCAGTAACTATATTGAAGACACCATGATCGAACTGAATCGCGAGACTGGCGAGATCGAAAAAACGATTGATCTAAAGGATATTTTACCGGAGGCCTTTTACGAAGACTACAATTCAACGAGTCGTGAGGACGGAAAGGTCGATTGGTTCCATCAAAATTCGGTAGAGTATGACGAATCGGACAATAGCATTATTATTTCGGGGAGGCATCAAGATACGATTATGAAGATTGATTATGACACCTCCGAGATCAAATGGATCATGGGCAACAGTAGCGGCTGGCCTGACAGCTATCAGAAATATTTCTTAGAGGGCGAAGTCAAAGCCAGCGGCGGACAGCACGCGGCGATCGTTCTGCCAGATCAAGACAATAACGACGAGACGACCGATATTTTGTATTATGACAATAACATCTCGGTTACCCGCGGCGATGAGGAGACTTCTGAACAATACTCAGAAGCCCGCCAAGTTCGGATTAACGAAGCAGAAATGACGATCGAAGAAGTATGGACCTTTGGTGAAGAGCTAGGAGAGGATTACTATACCAAGATTATTGGTAGTGCGCGCTACTTAAGCAACACAGGCAATCGCCTCGTTAACTTTGCCTATCGTGATGAAGGCCAAACCAGCTCGATCATGGAAGTTACGGAAGATGGTGAAACTGTCTTGAATGTCGATCTTACTAATTTTCCAACTAGTGCATGGGCTTATCGTGCAGAACGGTTTTCACTGTATAATGAGAGTTGGTCATATCGGATGAATGAATAAAGTAGAGGAGCTGAGTCAAAAGTCTTTTAGACTTTTTGACTCAGCTCCTTTTTTGCATTAATTAATAACAAATTTCTTTCGATAGGTCGAAGGTGCAATTCCTAACTTGGAGTGAAAGAATTTAGAAAAGTAGGATGAAGAAGCAAAGCCAGTCTCATACGCGATCTCGGTGATGGATAGAGAACTTTTCCGCAGCAGTGAACAGGCCTTTTGCAGTTTTAGTTCCTGAATATATTCACTAGGACCGATACCTTTATGGATCTGAAATAGCTTGTATAGATAGGTTCGATCAATGCTGTTCGCTTCCGAAATTTGATAGACGCTGAGATTTTCTGAGATATTGTCATCAATGTAATTCAGAATTTTTTTAAACAGGTGTTCACTTTGCGGTGTGTCATCTGTTTTTTTGTTTATTCTATCGATGGTGTCGAATAGAATGAAGGAAGAGGCCATCGTGCGAAAATGTTCATTTTTTTTGAACGCTTCGTAGATATCTTGAAACAGATCATCCATTCGATGATCAAAGGAATGGCTGATAACACAATTCGATTTGCCTAAGTTTAAATTTGAAAAATAGTGATCCATTAACGTACCTGAAAATCCTACCCAGCGATACTGCCAAGGGTTCTCGCGATTGGGATAATACACATTTTTACAATTGGATGGAATGATAAAAAAGTCTCCGGCTGTAATTTTTCTTTCAGGAAAAAACGGTGTGGAAAAAAAGCCTTCTCCGGCCACACAATAATGAATCACCCAATAATCAATTGGAGCGTACTCCATCGGCTTGGTTGAGCGACATTGTTCATATCCAACTTCGCAAATATGAAACTCGGAGCTCAACATTTCATTGTTTATTAAAATACTGACATCGCTTGGTAATGAGCTGTACATTTGAACTCCCCCCTTTTTTTTAAACAGCAAAATGTCAACATTATTACAAGTTTTTGGAAACATTTCTTATTTTTTATATCATGAAAGCGCTATAAAATCAATGTGTAATTAATTATTGAAAGGATGTTTGAGATGGAAAACTCTAATTCAAGACAGCGCTTGGGGTCAGTCGCGTTGATGCTTATGACCTTTTCAGCAGTATTCGCGTTTCCTAGCATTGTCAACAACAGCATTCAAATTGGATTGGCGACGATTCCCGGTTATTTGTTCGGTAGTATTTTCTACTTTTTGCCGTTCATTTTAATGATTGCGGAATTCGCATCTGCTAATTCAGGAAAGGAATCGGGGGTTCATAGCTGGCTGCAATCGGTTTTGGGAGATAAGTGGGCTTTTTTAGGAGCTTGGTCGTACTTTTTTGTTAATTTATTTTACTTCTGTTCCTTGTTGCCAAACACATTGATCTATGGCTCTTATGCTTTTGGTGGTAGGAATGTCTTTCAAGGCGGAAAGAGTACGATAATTATTGCGATTATTTCAATTTTACTTTTCTGGCTGATGACCTGGGTTTGTATTAAAGGGGTCTCTTGGATTTCAAAGGTTACCAGCTTTGCCGGAAGCGCGCGGTTGTTTATGGGAGTCGCTTTTGTTGTGTTAGCTTTTATCGTTGTATTTGGTTTTGGTAAAGAGCCGGCGCAGGATTTTACAATGCAATCAATTACTCCTAGCTTCAACTGGACTTTTTTCATGACGATGGCGTGGATTTTACAGGCAGTTGGTGGCGGTGAAAGTATCGGTGTTTACATTAAAGATGTAAAAGGTGGAAACAGTACATTTGTTAGAACGATGATTGGAGCGACGATCATCGTTGGGATTATGTATGTTTTAGGTGCTGTAGCAGTTGGTTTTGTCGTCCCGACAGAAGTGTTGAAGGGGAACTTCTCTAACGGAATTTTTGATATCTTCAAAATTTTAGGCGCTTATTTCCATATTCCAAGTGGAGTCATGGTTCGATTGGTCGGATTGATTTTGTTTATCGGTAGTCTAGGCTCGTTGGCGTTATGGACAGCGGCTCCTGTAAAGGTCTTTTTCTCGGAAATTCCAGAGGGGGTATTTGGGAAATGGCTGGTGAAAACAAATGAAGAAGGAAATCCAACCAATGCGTTGATTGTTCAAGGTGTGATCGTAACGATGCTGCTGATCATTCCCGCATTAGGGATTGGGAATATGGATAGCTTCCTGTCGACATTAATTAATATGACAGCGTCTACATCCTTGCTGCCGGTGCTCTTTCTATTGATTGCCTATATTGGACTGCGTTTGAAGAAGGACTCAATGCCTCGTAGCTTTAAGTTTGGCAGTCGTCAATTTGGGATTTTTGCGGGGATAGCTTTATTAGTGCTTTTTATCTTCGTCTTCTTTATGTCAACAGTTCCTGATCCGCAGCTGATCATGGCTGAGATAAATGGGACATTGCCAGCGGGTGAGGCAAGCCCAATCGGCATGTTGATCTACAATATCGCAGGCTTAGTGATATTTATGGGCTTTGCTTGGATTTGCTGGAATCGATATGAAAGAAAAACAAAATTAATGAGTAACAAAGAGACAAATGCAGAGGTGACAGGTAAATGAAAATTTGGGAAAACTATCAATTAGATCATATCAATCGTTTAGAGCCACGAGCGCATTTCTCGACATTTCCAACAAGAGAAAAAGCGCTGTTAAATCAAAATAAGTATACACATGCTTTCAAAAACTTGAATGGGATTTGGAAATTTTTATTGGTAGATGCGCCAGAATATAGTCCAAGCAAGTTTTATGAACCGGATTTTGATACAGCAGAAATGGCTGACATCAAGGTTCCTGGAAATTGGCAGGTTCAAGGCTATGGCAAGATGCACTATTCCGATTTGTGGTATAACTTTCCGATAAATCCGCCTTATGTTCCAACAGAAAATCCAACTGGAATTTACAAGCGCCAATTTATGATCGATGAAAGCTTCAAAGACAAACAGATCATTCTCCGTTTTTGTGGTGTCGATTCCGCTTTTCATGTTTGGGTCAACGGAGAGGAAGTCGGCTACAGCAAAGGCGCTAGAAATGAAGCCGAGTTTGACATAACCAAGTTTATTCATCAAGATGCGGAAAATGATTTAACGGTAAGAGTGTATCAATGGTCTGATGGCACCTACTTAGAGGATCAGGATATGTGGTGGTTAAGCGGTATTTTTCGCGATGTAGAACTGTTGGGCGTTCCAACTGCGGGAATCAATGATTTTAAAGTAGTTGCCGACTTGGATGAGGATTATCAAACAGGGCTATTGGATCTGTCCTTCAAATTCCGCGAAGCGATCGGTCAGCGCATCGAAGTAGAGCTGATGGATTCCCGCGGTCAACAAGTATTCAGTCAAAAGATCGTTGACGAAGGCGGAAATCTTCATGTAGAAATTCCTAATGTCGCACATTGGACGGCAGAAACACCCGTGCTTTATCAGTTATTGATCTCTGTTTACGAAGGGGATCATTTAATTGAAGTTATTCCTCAAAAGGTAGGCTTTAGAAATATTCGCTTGTCTGGCGAGGTCTTCCTTGTCAACGGCGTAGCCATCAAATTTAAGGGGGTCAATCGTCATGATTACAACCCTAGAAATGGGCGAGTTGTATCAAAAGAGGAAATCGAAAAAGACATCCTTTTAATGAAACAATTTAACATCAATGCCATTCGAACCAGCCATTATCCAGCTTCTTCTTATCTATATGATCTGTGTGATGAGTACGGAATGTATGTGATCGATGAGACCGATTTGGAGTGTCACGGTTTTGAGTTAACTGGAAAATACGATTGGATCAGTGACGATTCGAAATGGGAAATGGCCTACGTTTCTAGAATGGTCCGAATGATCGAACGAGATAAGAATCATCCATCAATTATTTTCTGGTCGCTTGGGAACGAATCAGCTTTTGGTACGAATTTTGTCAAAATGACGGAAATAGCGAAAAAAATGGACCCTACACGTTTGGTTCATTATGAGGGAGATTTTGAGGTAGAAGCTGCTGATATTTACTCAACCATGTACAGTTGGTTAGAGCATCCAACGAAGCAGCCATTGATGGAAACGATCATCAAAGAATCGAAAAAGCCCCACATTTTGTGTGAATATGGACACGCGATGGGAAATGGACCAGGAAATTTAAAGGAGTATCAAGACCTGTTTTATGGGCATGATAAGCTGCAGGGGGGATTCATTTGGGAATGGTTTGATCATGGTATCGAGTCCTATACAGAGAATGGTGAGAAATATTATCGCTACGGCGGCGACTTCGGGGATGATCCTTCTAATAAAGATTTTTGTATTGATGGCATGTTGATGCCGGACCGTACACCGTCGCCAAGCCTGTATGAATACAAGAAGGTAATTGAGCCGATTCAAACGACGGCGATTGATCTAAACAGTGGAGAAATCGAACTTTTAAGTCGCTTTGATTTTCAAGATCTACAAATTTTTGATTTGTATTATACGATTCTTGAGGATCAAACGCTGATTGAAGACGGCACAATATCACTGCCTTCAATTCCGGCAAGAAAAAGTCTTCAATTGACCTTACCATATGACTTGAATTTTTCAGTGAAGCCTGGAGCAAGCTATTTCTTGAACATTTCCTATCGTTTAAAAGCAACAACGAACTTTGCTCCAAAAGGCTACGAATTGGCGTCGGCCAATTTTGAACTTCCAATCAAAGCGGAAGGGATAGCAGTCGTACCAAGTGGTAGCCTACAGGTTGAAAAATTTGAAACGACGTTGACGATCACAGGGGCAAACTTCTCAGTAATGTTTGATACAGTTAGAGGAACGCTCTTGAAATTGGTGCGAAATGGTCAGCCAATTCTTGAACGCGGACCAAAATTTACTTTGTGGCGTGCACCAATTAGTAACGATATGGAAATCATTGATGAGATGAAGAAGCAATACTTCCTGCATTTGGAACATGAAATCGTGAATTCCTTTGACTGGCAGGAGGATGAGCAGGCCGTTCAAATTACGGTGAAGACGATCAATTCAACGACAAACAGTGCGTGGCATTACAAGTGTATCTATCACTATACGATTTATGGAAACGGGGAGATTCTATTCAACTTAGAAGGGACGCCTAGCGGGAAAATGGATACCGCCCCAAATATGTTGCCGCGCTTAGGCATTTCCATGCATGTAAATAAAGATCTTCATCAAGTGAAGTATTTAGGTCGCGGGCCAAGAGAAAACTATGCAGATTCAAAAGAAGCTGGTTATCTTGGTGTCTATGATTCTACCGTTGAGGACATGTTTACGAATTATGTTGTTCCTCAGGCAAACGGGAATCGAATGGATACAAGATGGGTGGCATTAACGGATGACCGCGGACAAGGATTGTTTGCTGCAGATACAGAGGGATTCAACTTCAGCACCTCTTATTATGAGGAGGAGGATCTAGATAACGCGAAGCATACCTGTGACCTTAAGCAACGTGACTATGTGGTGGTGAATATCGATTATAAACAGAATGCGCTAGGCAGTTATTCCTGCGGACAATGGCAACTAGAAAAATATCGGGCGACCTTTGAAAAATTCGCTCTGTCCTTCCGATTAACTGGATTTAATACGAAGGAGATAGATGCAGTAGCATTGTCTCATGAAGTCCTCAAAACATCCTTTTAAAAAGTAAACTAGTACTCTCTTCAATTCAGAAAATGGTTAATTGCCATTGAATGAAGAGAGTATTTTTTGTTGTATAAAAAAAGAAGGCAGATAAACTTTTTCCTATCAACCTTTATGCTCTACCGACGGTTCTCGGATATATCAGCTAATTTTTAATCAGTATCTAGGTCATTTACCAATTTTGACTCAGAAATTGAGTAGAAATTTATTCTGCACTACGATAGAGTATTTAGTAACAATACGTTATCGCTGATGGAGGCTGAAGAAATGGCAAATAGAGATTGGTACCAAAAAAGAGAAGGACAAGCAGAGCATTTGGTTTATTTAGATAATGAAGGCAAGGAATTGGGAAAATTGATCAATGGTGAAAAATCAATGATCATTCGTGGAGCGGCTGGCAAGAAGAGTCCGCTTGGTGGGCGAGCGAAAGAGAACGATATTCTATACTTTGTTGAAAAGGGCGGGAAAATGGAAATCACTCACCGCGGTGTATTAACCAAAGTGATTGAGAAATACAAAATGACTCCGGAAGAATCAACGGAGTTTATCGAAGGTTTTGGACAGGAGCTAAATTTATCTGAAAAACAAAAAACTAGATGGTATGGAAAAAAGTGTATCGGACTCTATGAAGTTAGCCATTTAGAGAAGATTGAACCCTTCTATTATAATCGCGAAAAAAATATGGATGATTGGATTATTACAGACAACATTGAGGATATTCAATTGTAAAAAGGATGATTTTTTTATTAGCCACCCAATGACCAGGCTCAACGGTCATTGGGTGGTTATTTTTATGGGAAGTAAGTTAGCAGATTTGTTGTTGACGGGAGAATGTTCATATGAAATAATAAACATATGAATACACAATCATATAAAAAGGAGAAATCATCATGCTGGTACGTGTCAGTGCATTGCTTATTTTAACGTCCTTCTATTTGATTTATCTTGGGAAGGCATGGCTACTAAAAAAACAGGGAATTAAGGTTAATTTACTGGGGGACAAACAGAGTTCGCGTGAAAAGTATTTTGAAATTGTTTTACGAGTCATGACTGGATTTGGTGCGCTTATTCAGTTTCTTGCGCCATTTCTATTTGCTGTTAATCAAACGAGCTGGGGATATGCTGGATTGGTTCTGACATTTTTAGGAGTAATTTTATTCTTTATTGCGGTCAAAGCGATGGGATTGAATTGGCGAGCGGGCTTTAATGAACAACAACGAACAGATTTAGTGACTACTGGAATTTATCGGTTTAGTCGAAATCCGGCTTTTGTGGCCTTTGATTTATTGTATCTGGGTTTTGCGTTGATTTTTCCGAACGTCTTGATGATTGTAATGGCAGTGCTGGCGCTTTTCCTGTTTCATTGGCAGATTCGCGGCGAGGAAAACTATTTGATCGCTGTTTTTGGGGAACGCTACCGGGACTATCAAAAAGCGGTAAGAAGATATCTGTAATCCTAACATTCACAAAGCATTTGCAGTGAACCCAATTATTTTCCAATCGATTTCATTTTCGCTAGACTAGAGAGGTCGAGACAATATCACGATTAAAGTCAAAATAATTTATTATTGTGAAATGTGAGGGGGTGAAGGAATTGGCATTTATCGGTGTTTTGTGTTTGATTTTAGTCAGTACTACAGCCTCATCATTATTATTGAAAAATTTTACGAGAAAAATCTACTATTTGATAGAACAAGAAAAATGCCTAGTTGGAGGTTTCCAGTTAGGCATTTTTAGGATCTGCAAAAGAAAAAAGTTCGTTCGTCGAGTTAAGTAAATCAGTTTTATCGATTTTCAGTGAGCAGCTCATACAAAACTTGGGCATTGTTTTCTGATTCATTTTTAGCACCATAGACTAGCGTGACTGTTTTATGGCGCGTAATAATTGCTCGTAACTGTTCTAAAGCTTCTTTTTTAGCTCCATTATCAAGTTCTTTGCGATAGCTTGTGCGAAATTCTGGATATTTTTCAGAATCGTGATTGAACCATTTGCGTAATTCAGGGCTTGGTGCGATTTCCTTCAGCCACAAATCGATGTTTTCTGTTTCTTTAGATTTTCCTCGTGGCCACAAGCGATCTACTAATACTCGATAACCATCCGCTTCTTCTGCTGGTAAATAGGCCCTCTTTAGTTTCAGCATGTCGAACACTTCCTTTACTTTATATTAGCAAAGATGATAGTAAAGAGTGAGTAAAAGTACTTTCTCTTTTCGAGTCGTTTTATGCTTTTGTTAATATCTGATAAAATAAACGATAAATTAAGAAAGAATTGGAAGGACGATTCTTATGGTTGCATTTGCACTATTATTCAGAAGCCTATGGCATATTTTAAAAATTCTGTTCCGTCAGGATGAACAAAAAGCAATCATGCTGGCGGTTCTATTTATTCTGACGATCGGGACGATCTTCTATCATAATGTTGAAGGGATGACCTATCTAGATGCGTTGTACTTTTCTGTGATGACCTTAGCGACAGTCGGATACGGGGATTTAGCTCCCCACACAGCTCTAGGTAAACTTTTTACAATTATCTATGTTTTGATCGGAGTGGGGATCATTACTGCAGTGATTGCGAATTTCAGCCGTGCATTGGCTGAATATCATAAAATGAAGAAACATCATGAGGAAACTGGACGAAAACCTCATCATTGAAGGAGAAAAGCGTTCTGCATGTAGAATGGTTCTAGAATATACCGTAATAGTTCTTAGATTGAAGATAATAAGGAAATCGCCTTACTCAAGTGGGCGATTTTTTCATACTGTTACTTGAGAGTAAAACTAAGCGTTTACTTTCTATCATTTTTCAGCCAAAATAAACAGGAGGTGAACGTGATGGCAATTTATTTAGAGATGCCTGAATTAAACAAGGAGTTTCCTTTTCGAATTTTGGTGAATGACGGTGATATTTTGACGACACCTCATTGGCATCGAGAGGTTGAGCTGATCTATGTGACTAAAGGGACGATTGCTTTAGGAATCGATGATGTACCATATAAGCTGAAGGAAGGCGAGATCGCCTTTATTGGCGGGGGATTGATCCATTATGTCTTGGCTTCACCGGGCAGTGAACGGCTGGTCTATCAGTTTGATTTGACGTATTTTGCGGCGGGAAATAAAGAAAATTTGGATTTGCAGAAGCTTTTTTCTGAGTTGGTGCCTGTTAGTCCTCAGTGGGAAAAGCACGAAGAGGAGCTGATTAGAGGGCTGTTGACCAAAATGAATTTGGAGTCGGAAAAACAGGAATTGGGGTACCAATTTTCTTTAAAATCGGATCTGTTTCAACTGATCACCTTGCTGCTTCGAGAGATTCCCACGCAGGTGAAGGAGCCAAAGAAGATCAATAAACTGGGGACTCAGGATGTGTTGGAAAAACTGGACGAGATATTCAACTATGTTGAGGCACATTATCGAGAGACACTGACTTTACAGGATATTGCCGAGGTTTCTGGTTATAGTTCGTTCTATTTTACGAAATTTTTCAAGAAGAATACGGGGAAAACGTTTTTGACCTTTCTTAACGAGTACCGTATAGATAAAGCAAAGTGGCTGCTGATCAATAGTGATCTGCCCGTTTCAGAGATTATTACGCAGACGGGCTTTGAAAGTGACAAAACCTTCTATCGTTTGTTCAAGAACTCGATGTCAATGGCACCGCTGGAATATCGACACGCGATGAAAATTGAATAACTCTTTCTATGTCAAAGGGCAATTACTGATTCAGTAATTGCCCTTTGACAATATTTGAGAATAATACAACAAAAATGGGGGAATCATAAAATTTTTTCCTGACTATAATAAAAGTATCAACACGAATGAAAACGGATACTGACAATAAGGGAGAAATAATAAATGAAAAAAGAAACGCAGTTTTTCTGGGGCGGAGCGGTCTCAGCTGCTCAAGCTGAGGGAAACTATCTCGCCGATGGCAGAAAGCCCTCGAATTTTGATTATTTGCCGCTAGACGATCGACGTTTGAAGGCAGTATATAAGAATCAGTCGGATTCGATTTTAGAATCAAAGGGAGATGAAATCTATCCCAGCCGAAATGGTAATGACTTTTATCATCATTATCAAGAAGATATTGCTCTATTAAAAGAGCTTGGGGCAAACAGTTTTCGTTTTTCAATTTCCTGGTCGCGAATCTTTCCAACCGGTGAAGAAGCGACGCCAAATGAAGCAGGTCTTCAGTTCTACGATAAGCTTTTAACGGAACTGGAAAAGTATCAAATGGAGCCAATCGTAACACTGTCACATTTTGAGATTCCAATGCATTTGGTGAAAAAATACAATGGCTGGCAAGCACGAGAAGTAGTCGATTTATTTTTGCATTATGCAAAGACAGTGATGAAGCGTTTCAAAGGCCGAATCAATTATTGGATTCCCTTTAATGAGATGAATATGGTGCTGCACATTCCATTTATTGGCGGCGGCATCCTGTTTGAAGAAGGCAAAGATCATTTGTCGATCCAGTATCAAGCCGGTCATCATCAATTATTGGCGAATGCGCTGACGATTAAGGCGGGAAAAGAAATTGATCCAAGCAATCAGTTCGGGGCAATGCTGGCAGCCGGAAAAACCTATGCGTATACTTGTGATCCACAAGACGTCTTTGCGGCTTTGCAGCAGGAAAAAGAGAATTTATTGTTCTCTGATGTGCAGGTTTTTGGCGAGTATCCGAAATTCTTTCCTCATTATATGACTGAAAAAGGGTTAAAACTAACGATTCATCCAGAGGATCGTCAGCTGCTTAAAGCGAATACCGTTGATTTTGTTTCCTTTAGTTATTATTCTAGCGCCTGTACCGCGGCAGAAGAGAACGGCATTGATCGTGTGGCTACGAATGGCTACACAACGTTGCGAAATCCGTATTTGCCAAAAGGTAAGAGTGTTTGGCAGGACGATCCGTTAGGGCTGCGAATCACCTTGAATCAGCTGCAGGACCGTTACCACAAGCCGTTGTTTATTGTTGAGAATGGTATCGGCACGCAGGATGAGTTCACAGCTGGCAAGGTGCATGACGAATATCGCATTCATTATTTGCGAGAGCACATCAAAAATATGGTGCTGGCAGTTGAAGAGGACGGCGTTGATCTAATGGGGTACCTAATGTGGGGAATCATCGATCTGCCAAGTGTTAGTGAAGGAAAAATCAGTAAGCGCTACGGCGTGATTTATGTTGATCAGGACGATGAAGGCAATGGAACTCAGCAACGCTATAAAAAAGATAGTTTTGCCTTTTATCAAAAAATTATTTCATCAAATGGTGCCGTTGTATTTGAATAGAAAGGGGAATAATCATGAAAAAGTATCAGCAGTTAGCAAAAGAAATCATTCAAGAGCTCGGGGGAACAGACAATATACATTCAGCTGTCCATTGTGCGACGCGTTTGCGTTTTGACCTAAAGAATCAAGCGAAGGCCAATCTGGATGGTTTAAAGGGAATTGATGGTGTAGTAGGTGTAAATCCGACGCCAACGCAATTACAGGTGATTATCGGGAGTCACGTTGGTGAGGTGTTTGACGAAGTAATTAGCCAAGGAGTAGCCAATGGCGATGCTGAAGGAAAAGCGCCATCTTCAACTGCTTCAACTAAAGAAACCAATCTTTTCAATAAAGTCGTGGACACGATTACCGGCTGTATGACACCGATGATCCCAGCTTTGACGGCTGCGGGGATGATCAAGGTGATTCTATCGTTATCGACGACCTTCCATTGGATGTCGAATGAGTCGAGTACCTACCGTGTGTTGGATTTTATCGGCGACGGAGCATTCTATTTCATGCCAATTTTATTGGCAGTGTTTGCTGCGAACAAATTTAAAGTCAATACATCGATTGCCATTATTGTCGTCGGGGTTTTCTTGCATCCGAATTTTAGTCAGTGGGTGGCTTCTGGTGATCCGATTTCATTTCTTGGGATGCCGATTCAAGGAGTGATTTATGCAGCATCGGTCATTCCAGCGCTATTGACGATCTGGGCAATGTCTTATATTGAACGTGGTGTCGATAAGATCACTCCGCAATCCTTGAAAATCCTGTTGAATCCGACCTTGACACTATTGATTACGGCACCATTAGCGTTGATCGTGATTGGACCATTAGGGAATTACGCGGGACAAGGGTTGGCATGGGTGATCAACCTGATGCAGGGACAATTAGGCTTTATTATGGTGGCTTTATTAGCGGCAACGATGCCATTCATCGTTATGACCGGGATGCACCATGCCTTGACACCGATCTTCGTTGCGTCGTTTGCGGCGACTGGAACGGAATCCTTGATTTTAGTGGCGCAAATCTGTGCTAACTTAGCTCAAGGCGGCGCGACCTTAGCAGTGGCCTTTAAATCAAAACAAAAGAATGTCAAATCGATTGCAGCAGCAGCGGGTATCTCAGCAATTATGGGAATCACCGAACCGGCTTTATACGGTATTACGATGAAGTATAAAAAACCATTAGTAGCCGCTTGTATCAGCGCGGGTATCTCAGGCTGCTTCGCTGGTTTGATGCATGTGACGTTGTATGTTCCACAAAATAGTTTGATGGCGGTTTTAGGCTTCTCTGGTGACAAAGGGACAGCCAATGTCATCGCTGGTTTATCAATGATGGTGATGTCGGTGGTACTATCCTTTGTCTTGACATTTATTTTGCAAAAAGATGAGAAAATCGAAGCGGCACCAGCCGAAAAGTCTGCTGGAGACATAGCTGTACAGTCATAAAAAAGTAAGGTGGGGTAGAAGAGAACACTTCTATCCTGCTTTTTGGAGGATTATTTATGAAAATCTATTTAAATGATTACGACACAGAAACGTTGGAAAAAGCCGAGAGCTTGCTATTTAACGGGAATGGGTTTATCGGTCTACGAGGGAATCTAGAGGAAGCGTATTACGATCATTTTTCGACCAATCGCGAGACTTACATTAACGGGTTCTATGAAACAAAAGATATTCATTATCCCGAAAAAATGTTTGGTTTTACACCGACTGGCGAAACCATGATCAGTGTGATTGATGGGCAGACGACCTTGATTACGATCGGTGGGGAACGTTTTTCCATTACAGAAGGCACCATTAGTGAAAATACGCGCTATTTAGATATGGACAAGGGGATCACTGTTCGAAGCTTGGTTTGGACATCACCGAAAGGCCGTCAAACAAAGATCACGATTTCACGTCTGGCATCTTTCCAGTATAAAAATTTGTTCTCGCTGAAGCTTGATTTCGAACGGATGGATCATCAAGAAAAGATCGAACTGACGACGCATTTGAACTTTTATCCGGTGCGTACGATCGATAAAAATGATCCGCGTATGAGTCATGAGCTGCAAAAAATCACGGTTAAGGAAATTGATCTGGAGGCGAAGCGCTGTACATTCGGAACAGCTTATTCGCAATTAGAGGCTGAGTTGATTTGGTCGATTGATAATCAAACCATTGAGCAAACGGTCGAAGAGGAGCGAATCGTGATTCGTACGAAGCTGGAGGGTGACAGCTATCAAAAGAATTTGAGCTATGCTTTCCAAGAACAAACGCATGAAGGTATCGAACGCAGCTTCACGGAATTGGTACAGGCACAAGCCAGCTATTTAGCTGATTTTTGGAAAAGCGCAAAAGTAACCATTAAAAGTACCGAAAATTTGGAAGAAAGCGTTAACTACAGCACCTTTGCTTTGCTGCAATCGCTTGGGACGAATGGAAAAACTAGTATTGCTGCGAAGGGCTTAAGCGGCAGCGGGTACGAGGGGCATTATTTCTGGGATGCGGAAATGTTTGTCTTTCCCGTTTTCCTCCATTTAAATCCGGCTTTAGCGCAGCAATTACTGACTTACCGGTATGGCATTCTCGACAAGGCACGGGAGAATGCTCAGTTATTTGGTTATCAAACGGGGGCGCTTTATCCTTGGCGAACGATTTCAGGAACGGAATCCTCTCCCTTTTTCGAGGGCGGATCGGCGCAGCATCATATCAATGCGGATATTGCGTATGCCTTTATTCAGTACTATCGATACACAGATGATTTGGCTTTCATGGCGGAATGTGGCTTCGAGGTCCTGCTAGAAACGGCGCGGATCTTCTCCGAGATCGGCTATATGAAAAATGGAACATTCCATATTGACAAGGTGACCGGTCCAGATGAATACACGGTCTTGGTCAATGATAACTATTACACCAATCAATTGGTGGCGTATCAGTTTGAATGGATCAATCGTTTGGCGAAAAGGCTGCAGGGACAGTATCCTGAAGCATGGGCAGGATTGACAACAAAGCTTCATGTGGCGGAAGAAGAATTGCAGCAGCTGGCACAATTTGCCGAGACGATGGCATTGCCCTTTGATGAGGAGAAGGGCATTATCGCTCAAGATCGGGATTTCTTAAATAAAGGCTTTTGGCCTTACGCAAAAGAAGAGACTCACTATCCGTTATTGTTAAACTACCATCCATTAACGATTTATCGCTATCAAATTTCAAAACAAGCCGACGCGGTATTGGCGCTGATGCTGTTTCCGGAGACCTTTGATAAAGCAATAATCGAGAAAAGTATTGCTTATTATGATCAGGTGACGACCCATGATTCTTCGTTGTCCTATTCAACCTTTTCAACCGTTTATAGTCGCTTGGGCCAAGTGGAAAAAGGCTATGAGTACTTTATCAAAAACGCTCGAACCGATCTGGACAATAGTCATAAAAATACCAAAGATGGGATCCATACGGCTTCAATGGGCGGCACCTTTATGACGATCGTTTATGGCTTTTGTAATTTGCGAGTGGTCGATGAAAAATTGACGATTACTCCAAACTTGCCAAAGGAAATTGAAGAGATTGATTTTTACACGTATTTTAAAAACGAGAAGTATCGCATCTATGTAAATCATCACGAGTATTGGATTGAAAAGCAAGTGGAAGGGAACAGATAATGAAGGGATTTGTGTTTGATTTAGATGGGGTGCTGGCCGATACCGCAAAGTACCATTATATCGCGTGGAAGCAATTGGCTATGGAGATCGGTATCACGATTGATGAAGCCTTCAATGAACAGTTGAAAGGGATCAGTCGAAAAGAATCGCTGGCGCGCATCTTAGCCTATGGCGGGAAAAGCAGGGATTTTTCTGAGGAAGAATTAACGGCACTTGCTGAAAAGAAGAATCGTCAATATGTTGAATTACTGGAGCAATTAACACCGGCAGATGCCTTACCAGGTGTTACACTTTTTTTGGCTGAGGCTCGAGCCCAGAATATCCCATGTAGTGTTGCCTCCGCATCTAAAAATGCACCGTTTATCTTGAATAAATTAGCCCTCGACGACTATTTTGTAGGAGTTGTCGACCCGTCAGCTCTGAACAAAGGCAAACCGCATCCAGAAATCTTTGTCAAAGCCGCAGCGTTGATGAGGCTTCAACCAAACGAAGTGATTGGTTTTGAGGATGCACAGGCAGGTATTGATGGTATCAAGGCCTGCGGCATGTATGCGGTGGGGATCGGTGAAGCCAAGCAACTTAAAGGAGCCGATCGCTTGATCAGCGATTTAACTGAAATTTCGATCGAAGAATTGATTTCCTTGTAGAACGATGAAGACTGCCGTGTTTTGGCAGTCTTTTTTAGCTCGAGCAAACGTGATACTTATGGTATCTAAATGTAGATGTTTCCTCAGAAATTGTACATAAAAACAAACTATGAGAATTAGATTAAAAAAAGATTGACAGTAGTAACTATTTCGTGATAACCTTTTCATAAGTTCTTGATGTTATTACTTCGGGTAAGCATGCGAGGATTAACTGAAAATTGTTGGATGTTATCACTTAATGTGAGCAGGACCTATTTACCGCACAATTGACGTGTATGTAAATGGGCTTTTTTTGTGGCTAGCGAGGGAAATTTTTATGATCATAAAACGAGTGTTAAATAATAATACAATTATTTCTTCAAACAGTAAGGGTGTCGATGTACTTTTGATGGGCAAGGGGATTGCCTTCGGAAAGAAAAAAGGACAGATAGTTGACATGGAACAGGTCGAAAAAACATTTTTGCTGAAGGATAAAGAGACGCAAAGTAAGTTTACCGAATTGTTGATCAATGTGCCAATGGAGCATATTTTGGTTTCAGAGAAGATTATCAATTTCGGAAAAATCAAACTAGGCAAGAATCTAAACGAAATCATTTATGTCAACCTGACCGACCATATCAATTCAGCGATCGATCGGTACCGAGAAGGATTGATTTTGAAGAACCCATTGCGCTGGGATATCGCGCGTTTCTATCCGGATGAATACGCAGTCGGTGAAAAGGCGATTGAAGTAGTTCGAAATGAGTTGGGTGTATCCTTTGAAATTGATGAGGCGGCCTTTATCGCGATTCATTTCGTAAATGCTGAGATGGACAAGACTTGGGAATTCGCCTACGAAATCGCTGAGATTACCAAGAATATCGAAACGATCATCAAGAACCATTATCGCACTGAGTTTGATGAAAGTTCGCTGGATTATTATCGCTTTGTCACTCATGTGAAGTTCTTTGCTCAGCGTTTGTTAGCGGGAGATCATTATGATGATGATGATGAGGAATTATTAAATACGTTGAAGCACAAATATGAAGGTGAGTATGCTAGTGCGTTAGAGATCAAGGATTATGTTCAAAAGGATTTTGAGTATGATCTAAGCTCGACTGAATTGCTCTACCTGACGGCACACATTCGTCGTATCACCAAAAATTTATAAACTAGGATTGTTATCCCACAGGGAGCATGACCTAGAGCTTGTCCTACAAGACAGCTTTAGGTCATTTTTTTGAATCGGATTCATTAATGAAGAGTGTGACTAAAACTAACTGTACTAGGTATTAAACGCGAATTTTTTGTTAAACATTACTATAAAATAGTTGTTATATTAAGAAAAGAGGAAAATAAATGAACTATCAACAAACCGCAAAAGAAATATACGATGCTGTTGGCGGCAGTAATAATATACAAACCGCAACACATTGTGTTACCCGTCTGCGCTTGATTCTAAAAAGCCAACAACAGGTGGATGATGAAAAGGTAAAAGCGATTTCTGGTGTTATGGGAGTCATGAAGAAAGCTGGGCAATATCATATTATTTTAGGAAATGATGTGGCAAATTACTATCGTGCTTTTACAAAATTGGGGGATTTTAGCGCCGAACCGGTCGCATCAACGGAAAAGAAAAATGTATTTGAAAGTTTGGTAGATGTGATCTCTGGTTGTATGTCACCACTGATTCCCGCTTTACTTGGAGGCGGAATGATCAAAGTATTGCTGATTGTTTTACCATTAATCAATGTTTTAAGCGAGTCCTCATCAACTTACGCTGTTTTAACCTTTTTTGGAGATGCACCGTTTTACTTTATGCCGGTGATGCTAGCATTTACTGCTTCCCAAAAATTTGGAGTAACACCGATGTTAGCTGTTGCGGTAGGCGGGATTATGCTGCACCCAAGCTTTGCAGCGATGGTCACAGCAGGAGATGCGGTCAGTATTTTTGGTTTGCCGATCACATTAGCGAGCTATGGATCATCGGTTATTCCGATTTTGATCATGGTTTGGTTGATGAAATATATTGAAGCCTTTTTTAATCGAATCGTTCCAGCAGTCATGAAAAATTTGTTGCAGCCATTAGCTGTATTATTGGTATCGGGTATTATTGCATTAGTAGTTGTCGGTCCACTAGGAACATTCGCAGGACAGGGCTTATCGGCAGCAGTAATTTGGATTCAAGCTAAAGCTGGTTGGTTAGCGTTAGGATTGATGTCTGCTTTGATGCCATTAATTGTTATGACAGGTATGCATTGGGCTTTTGCACCGATTTTCTTAATCGCTTCTCCAGCTACCCCAGATATGTTGATTCTACCAGCGATGCTGGCGGCAAATATCGCACAAGGAGCAGCGGCAATGGCAGTTTCCATGAAGACAAAGGACAAAAATTTGAAACAGGTGGCTCTAGGTGCGGGAATTTCTGCTCTTCTTGCGGGTGTGACTGAACCAGCTTTGTACGGGGTCACGTTAAAATATAAAAAACCATTATACGCAGCGATGATTTCTGGAGCAATCTGCGGAATTTTCATGGGAATCACTGGAGTGGAATCGTATGCCTTCGCGGTACCGTCACTTGTTGCTCTTCCACAATTTATCAACGGCAATATTGATGGTAATTTTATCAATGCATGTATCGTTGCCGTGGCTTCTATTGTACTTACCTTTGCGTTGACATGGTTCTTTGGGTTTGAAGAGGAAACGAAGACAGAGGATGCCATATTAGAGGTTGTTGGCAGCGGCAGCAGTGATCCTAAAAAAGTACTGGCGCCGGTAAAGGGCACGGTAATTCCTTTGGAAAAGGTCAATGATTCTGCGTTTTCAAGTAAGATGATGGGTGAGGGAATCGCGATCATTCCAGAGGAAAACACGATTGTTGCCCCGTTTGATGGAACCATTTCTGCATTGTTCCCGACTAAACATGCTATCGGCTTAACGAGTGAGGCAGGGATGGAGTTACTGATTCACGTTGGAATTGATACGGTGGAATTGAATGGCAAGTATTTCGAAAGTCTTGTTGCAGCAGGCGATGCAGTCAAAGCGGGGCAACCATTATTAACAGTTGATTTTGCAGCGGTCAAAGCGGCAGGATATGATACAGTGATTCCGATCGTTGTGACAAATAGTGATACTTTCATTGATGTAGTGCCGAAGGATGAGATGAAAACGGCTGATTACGAGGATGCCGTTTTATATGTGATTTAAATAGAAACAAGAATTGGAGGTAGGACGAATATGAGTAGATTTCCAACGGATTTTTTATGGGGCGGAGCAGTTGCTGCGAATCAATGTGAAGGCGCCTATCTAGAAGATGGCAAAGGTTTGTCTGTACAGGATGTGACGCGAAAAGGTTGGCATGAAGCGCCCAGCGAGGAGCCGCTTGAGGATAACTTAAAATTGGTCGGCATTGATTTTTATCATCGTTACAAAGAAGATATTCAATTATTTGCGGATATGGGATTCAAGGTATTTCGTCTCTCGATCGCTTGGACACGTATTTTTCCGAAAGGGGATGAACAGGAGCCCAACGAGGCGGGATTGGCCTTTTATGATGCAGTCTTCGATGAATGTTTGAAACACGGAATTGAACCTTTAGTGACACTCTCTCATTATGAGACACCACTATATTTGACGCGGACTTATGACGGCTGGCGAAACCGTAAAATGATAGGTTTCTTTGAGCATTATGTTCGAACTGTTTTTGAACGATACAAGAAGAAGGTGAAATTTTGGTTGACCTTCAACGAGATCAATTCAATCACTCATGTTCCATTTCTGAGTGGTGGGATCAATACGCCGAAAGAAAAATTAACGCAACAGGACATTTATCAAGCAATCCATCATGAACTAGTGGCTAGTAGTCGTGCGGTCCGTGCGTGTCATGAGTTGATTCCTGAAGCAAAGATCGGCTGTATGATTTTAGGTGTTCCGGTCTATCCGCTAACGCCGGATCCTGAGGATGTTTTAA
The DNA here is from genome assembly GCF_051710745.1 of Enterococcus sp. DIV0756. Lineage (NCBI taxonomy): Bacteria > Bacillati > Bacillota > Bacilli > Lactobacillales > Enterococcaceae > Enterococcus > Enterococcus sp. DIV0756. The sequence continues at coordinate 807,879 of NZ_JBIOLF010000002.1, forward strand.
AATCGTTAGCTACGGAACGAGAAAATTTATTTTTCTCGGATGTCCAGGTCCGTGGCTACTATTCAAGCTATTCGAAGCGATTATTTAAAGAAAAAGGGATTGAGTTGGAAATTTTACCGCAGGATTTGGAAGACTTGAAGCATACGGTGGACTTCATTTCCTTTAGTTACTATATGAGTGTCTGCGAATCGGCTGATCCGACAAAAGAAGCGGGTGAAGGTAACATCATTGGCGGTATTCCCAATCCTTATTTGAAGGCGAGTGAATGGGGATGGCAGATTGATCCGAAGGGGTTGCGCTACTATTTGAATAGTTTATATGATCGCTATCAAAAGCCAGTGTTTATCGTTGAAAATGGCTTGGGTGCAGTAGATGAGCTGGTTAGTTTAGAAAACGGAGAGAAGACAGTCATTGATGACTATCGGATCAACTATATGAACGATCATTTAGTTCAGGTAGAAGAAGCGATCGAAGATGGCGTTCCTGTAATGGGCTATACTTCTTGGGGGTGTATTGATTTGGTCAGCTTTACTACAGCTGAGATCAAAAAGCGTTATGGTATGATTTATGTAGATCGTAACAGTGACGGTTCAGGTACGTTAGAGCGCTACAAGAAGAAAAGCTTTTTCTGGTACAAAGAAGTGATTGCTTCCAATGGCGCTTCGTTAATCAAGTAATTAAAAGAAGAATCCGGTGCTTGAAACTTATAAGTGCTTGGGTTCTTTTTATTTTTCCGATAGACTTACTCATTGGAAACGAATACAATTGCATTAACAGCAGCTTTTCAGTTTGCACTTGTGGAGGCGAAGAGATGGAATTTATTGGGGTTTTGTGTCTGATTTTAGTGAGCGTCACCGTAGCAAGCCACTTTTCGAGAAGGATTGGTATACCAGCGGTGGTGGGGCAGTTGCTCGTGGGCATCCTGTTGGGTAATGGCGGACTGAGGATTGTCCATCCAGATATTCTGGTGAAGGATTTTTCTGAGATCGGAGTGATTTTGTTAATGTTTTTAGCCGGGATTGAAAGCAATTTACCGTTGTTAAAAAAATACTTTCGACCAGGGGTTCTTGTGGCTTTATTAGGCATTCTATTTCCGCTCTTGTTAGGAACCGGTAGTGGTAGCTTTTTTCATGTCCCGTGGAATCAATCTTTTTTCTTTGGTCTGATTTTAGCGGCGACTTCTGTTAGCATTTCAGTGGAGGTTTTGAAGGAGTTAAAAGCAGCCAACACGAAGGAAGGATCAACGATTCTGGGAGCTGCAGTTGTTGATGACATTTTAGTGGTTATTATCGTCAGTCTATGTATGCCGTTATTAGGCGTAGAAGGCAGCAGCGATAAACCGCTAGGCTTCATGTTGATTGCCCAAGTACTGTTCTTTTTTGCTGTTTTCTTCCTAATTCGTTGGGGAGCCCCCTATTTAATGAATTTGAGTAAGAAAATTTTTGCGCAGTCCTCTGTCATCATCGTTTCCTTAACCTTGTGTTTGAGCATGTCCTATTTGGCTGATTTCATCGGATTAAGTTCAGTGATCGGCGCATTTTCGACAGGGATCGCGATTGGTCAAACCAATGTTTGGAAAGATGTCCGCTACAATATTGAAGCGATTGGTTATGCTGTGTTTATTCCCGTCTTTTTCATCAGCATTGGCTTGGAGGTAACCTTTGATGGGTTTACTAAGCAATTGCTGTTCATTCTTGTCTTTACTGTGATTGCGATTGTCTCTAAATTGGTCGGTGGCTTCATGGGCGGAAGGCTTTCTGGATTTGACAACAATAGTAGTCTGATGGTGGGCTCGGGCATGGTTTCTCGTGGAGAGATGGCCCTGATTATCATTCAGCTAGGCTTTCAGGCACAGTTAATTACTGGAAAATATTACTCTTCGATGATTTTGGTGATTCTCATTACTACTTTATCGTCGCCATTCTTTTTAAAGTACTTTACAAAAAAAATCTATGTTTAAAAAAGAAACTCTAACCCGATTATGACCATGCAATCAGGTTAGAGTTTCTTTGGTTAGGAAGGAAGACCTTCCTTTCGTTGTTTTGCTAGTTGTGAAATTCTAAGAGCGGCTAACAGCAGAAGCATACCAATTGCTGTTGTTCCCGCAAAGACGTTCCAAGCTAGGCCCATTCCGCCGCTGGAGGCTAAAAACACAGCCATTAATGGAGAGGCAATGGCTTGTCCTAAATAGACTGCAATCATTAAGGTAGCAGATATTTGTGCAAATACTTGAGGACCAAATGCCTCTGTGCCTACGAAGGAAGGAATACTCGCACAGACGGGGTAAGCCGCAGCTGCCAATAGCACTGTGAGGATCATCAGTAAGTTTGAGTCGTTCGCTGCCCATAAGTTCAGACAAATAAAAGTCAAAACAAAGGCACTGCAGACGTAGATCACGAATCCAGACATGCGTAATTTTGTTGAAATAGTTCCTGCTGCCATTAAGAGAATACCTGCAAACAGCAAGTAGACCGCGTTCCAATTTGCTGCATTGGTCGCACTCATGCCGTTCATTTGCCACCAGGTAGGGGCGAAGGACAGAAACGCGGTTCCGCCGAAGGAATTGCATATCCACCGAAATTCTTTGTTGTATCGCATTGGTCGAATCGAAGAGCTTTTTCATGTATCTTTAAAAGACTCGAATACTTTCAGGTCATTAATGATTGCCTTTTATATGATGGAACTGGCAGAACAAATGTATCACGAATCATCTACATAGAGCTGTGATTATCATTCAGACGATAAAAGCAGCCTGTAAAGGAAACCCAACGAGCGATAAAAATCCACCAGTTGCGAGAAAGAAATCCTGTCACGCATTGTGGCAGGATTTCTTTCTAGTCTTTGGCTAAGTTAATGATAGGGGATAAAAGGAGAAAACTAATAATCGTTCCTTCCCTGACCGTTAACGTTAAATGGAAGGTAATTGTCAGGATTAATGCAATCAAGATACAGACCAAGTCAATACTATAACGATAGAATTTGAAGCTTCGTTGGGTTCGTTCGGATAAAAATAGGCAAAAGGTCTCAATAGGGAATTTAAGCAGCTGGTATTTCAACACTTTTCCCGTGCCAATGCCAGCAATAATCGTTCCTAGAACGAAAAGCAGGCATTTTAGTAAATAGGCATGCAACGTAAAAAGCGGGAAGACAAAATAGGTAAAGAGATTAATTGTTGAGCCGAAGAATAATAGAGCGATACTCATTACCAGATAATTTTTCAGCTTGCGTTGCGGGTCTAGTAGCACGCAGCAAATCAGAAACAGAAAATTGATGCCTGCGGTGATGGTGCCGATCTTGATTTGACTAAAATCAGCTAAGGTAGCATTGAGGGAATTAAAGCTGCTGACGCCGATACTCGCTTTCAAGGTCAGACTGATGCCAAAAGCACTGATTAAATAGTATAAAAATGAAAATGTTAATTTTTTTTGATTCATAGTAGTTGTTCCTCCTGTAACTAATTGATAGGATGAGTATGCCGGATCAAAAGAATTAGAACTAGGAGATATAGCCTACTGATGAATAAAAAAAAGTATAGTCAAGTCAATCAAACATTGATAAATCAAGAACGATTCCCGTTTTTAACAGAAAAAATTTTACAACAAAGTTTTTTTATTGCGTATGACCGCAATGAAAAAATTGTGAGTCAAGCTAAAAAAATGTCCCATTTGTTTATCCTTCTGACAGGAAAAGCGCGAATCATTCAGCAGGAGCCCAACGGGAAAAATCTGATCCTGCAATTTCTTGAGCCAGGCGATTTTATTGGTGAACTGACGGTAGTAAAGGCAGAAGAAACACCTAAAGACGTTATCGCGATTGGTTCGGTTAACTGTTTGGCAATCCCACTGAGCGTGGTAGAGGCTGATTTGATGACTGAAGCGGACTTTCCTAAATTTATTGCTAAATACATTGGGGAAAAGCTGTTGTTGCGAATGGAACACTTTTCAAATGCTCAAACCTTCGAGCTGAAGTACCGTTTGGCGGCACTGTTAATAGAGATTGCGGTAAATGAACAATATAGTGAGAATAATACGCAAATCGCGTATTATTTAGGTGTCAGTTATCGTCATTTGACTCATACGTTTAAATTTTTACGGGAAAATGGGTATATCGAAAAAAATCAAGCGGGTTATTTGATTTATCCAACGAAGCTTCGTCAATTGATCAATGAAGGAAACGAAGCTTAGAGAGTTAAAATTGTTAGCAAAATGAAGCGAAAGTTTTCAATAGAATAAAAAAACTCCTATTTTTTTAAAAAATTAGGAGTTTTTTATTTTTGCGTCGTTATTTTTGGTATAGCTAATTTATTCGATTGAAAAGTTAGTGTGTGATACAAATAGAGTGTTATTTAATCATTGTTTTTAGTTTTCTATTTAATGTAAACAATACAAAAATAAAAAAACACTTCCCTTTCATGTTTTAACTGTTTGGCAAATAAGTATTACCTATCAAATTGTCTGATAATTCAGTTTATTATGATGTCATTAGAGGATAAACTATACGTGATAATATAACGAATGTGATTTTTGAGCAAAAGGATAAATACGCAATTTTTGATGAGGATATTCCTTTGTTTAATGGGATTTTAAAGTAATGAAACAACCACTTAGAACTGAAAAAAGTCGTCTGTTGTTAAATGGATTAGCAGTTGAAACTACAAAAGATATAGAACAGTTGAAAAAAATAGTGACGGTTCATTTAACGCACTTGCTTCGAAAAAAACCTAAGCAATTTTGAAAATCCTTTGTAATGTAACATAGATTATTTATTTAATAGGAAATATACATAATTTAATTTGGTTTCACGAGAAATTAAACGACATTTCACTGGTTATAAGTTAATTATCAATTTATTTAAAAATAATTATAAAAAATGGGTATTAAATGTGTTAGGATTTTGGATGTGAAGGAGGTGAGAAAAAAATGAACCGACGGAAAGTAATTTTTTTCTTATTACTAATTATTTTACTTCCGAATGCAACTGTTTTTTCCGTAAATGCCGAAGAAATGCCGCCCTCTCCCATAAGCCCATCCGATAAAACGGATCAACGTACAGAAGACAATGTAAAAACTAACGAAACTGTTTCTACGGATGATGAGATAAGCAAGGAGAATATAACGTCAGAATCAAAGTCGGATTCAGAGGAAACGGAAGAATACGTAAGTGATTCTGAAACGACGGTTAAGGCGACGGAAAATTCAGAAAGCAAAGAAGCGGATGAACAGGTCAAAAACGCTGCATTGCAACGTTTAGCAGCAAATGAGGCTGAAGTAAGTACTTGGGCTGATTTTGTAAATGCTATACGAAACGAAACTATTACAAAAATTACCTTGACAGCAAGTTTCGATAATCCCAGTGCATCAGACGCTAATCTTTCTGGCTATCAACGAAACAATGATTTAGAAATCGATGGTCAAGGTCATCGAGTAGATTTTCGAAACTCTTCGATTCGTTTAGGAGCTCCATCAAATGCGATTGGACTCTTTCATATGCATGATATTGTGTTGAATCAAAATTATGTAGGCGCATCCTCAGAAGATATCGTGGGTACAAGATTGAACTACACCTATGGAGCAAAATGGAAGTATCGTTTTGGAAATATCACTACAGAGCCTGGTGTTCAACGCTTAGCTAGGGCTTCTCATTCAGAGGTGAGAGTTTACGGCAAGATGGCTATTGATACTCGTGCAGAAAACTTTTACTTAGGAAGCTTGATTATGGAAGATGGAACAGATTATCGGGGAAACGTGAATAACTATAACTTTTCCGTTTTTTGGTACAACGTAGCAGCAGGTTCAGGATCAACCGGCGAGACTAGGGAGTTTACGATTGGAAAGAATTGCCGTGTGGATGTTGGACAAACACAAACAGTCGGTCGCACTTATCCTGCTGTTTACCATCATTATCTTACCTTAACAGTTGGTGAAAATAGTGTCTACAACGTGGATATGCCAGGGAATGCGGTACGTTTTGATGATGTAGGTGCAGGAATGATAATCAAAAAAGGTGCCGTCGTAAATTTGACGAGTAAGCAAGCCTCAGGATCAGTAGTGGCCTTTAGTAACAATAACACGTATCTCAACGCCGAACCTGGGAGTTTTCTTTACGTCATCGGAACAAGTAGTCAGCCGTTGATCAATCTGGCTGCCGATGCGACAGGAATCGCAAGTGTCAATCGAACGGGGAACAGTTTCACATTAAACAGTCCAGCCCAATATGATTTGCGGAATTTGCATGACAGTCGAACGGCGGTAAACGTGGCCTATGGGAACACCTCAAATAATAGGTTCTCCATACTCGATTCAGATATTGATCTGTGGAAGGTCGGTGTTCCAGTACTTGGACCATCCAATGAAACTTACGCAAAAGTTCCAAGTCTTCAGGTAGTCGGAAGTGGGAGCGGTGAGGTGGTAACAACGTCAGTTGCTTCACTAAATCAGTTTAAACAAGCGAATTATCGTCGGATTTCTGGAATGAACCAGGAGCCAAAAATTGAGTGGACACCTGTTACCGACGCGGATAAGACAATCAAAGGGCGTGTAATTATTGGAGAAGTTCCGGATAACAACGGATTAGTCGCGGGAGAGATCAAATACATTCCAGTCTATGCCTCACAAGACCAAGCGAAGGTAACATTGACGGATACGTATGGAAACATTCGCAACAACTTATCTACAGATGCAAATGGGTATGTTTCATATTCAGATATAAACGATCCGATCCAATTTCAAAAGGCTGGCGAAAAAATTTCAGGGATTGCTGAACGAGGCCCATGGATCACTTCTAATCCAATTGAGACAACGGTTATTGATGCAACACCACCAGAACCCGCTAAAGTCGATCATTCGGACGCCATCCAAAGTACGACTACTAAGTTAACGGGAACTGGGGAGCCTAACAGTATTATAACATTAACCATCAATGACCAGCCATCAGGAATTCCAGGACAGCTGGTCGGAGCAGATGGAAAATGGGAAATCGATATCTCTAATCTGAATCTTGTAAAAGACGATATTCTTCAATTCTTTTTACAAGATCAAAGTGGACCAATCACTGAATTAAGTGAAGCGGAACGCCCAAGTACAAATAACGCAATCGGAAATATCAATCCGAAAAATGAATTAACGTATCGTGATGCGACGTTCAAGGCAGCGACGAAGGCCACTGTTGTTGGTTATCTGTCATTAGCTTCGATACCGACAGGATTAGAGTTTGGAAATCATCAAGTATCTAACAAAACGGAGGACTATCACCCAACGGTAAACGGTGATTTGATCGTATCCGATACTCGTGGTGGAGCAAAGAAACCTTGGCGACTGACCTTAAGTCAATCGGAAGAGCTCAAGAACGGAGCTATTTCGCTTGAGGATGCTCTTTATTACACTTCACAATTAGGTGAAAAGCAAATTACAACAGCGACACAAATCGTGGAGTCGGGGGAATTTACTTCAGATGGCTCAAAAAATATATCGGCTGACTGGCAAGGCAGTAATGGCTTCAAGCTGACCGTCCCTGTCGAAAAACAACGTATCGGAGACTATTCAGGAAAAATATCATGGAAATTAGAAGATGTCCCAGGAAATTAGGTGAGTAAATGAGACGATTCATTATAAATAGTTTGTTCATCCTGTTGGTGCTCTTTACTACGGTCCCTGTTTTTGGGTCAGAAGCTAATTATGATAGTAATGGAGTGACCACATTTTATGGAAAATATGAATACCCGAAAGAAAATCCTGAAAAGATACCGCCGGTAAAAGAGAAAGAAAGCGGCAATCCTTCCGCAGAAGGAAAAATGCAAGACACCGCTGGTGGAACTACACAACAGCTCGCAAACAGCTTGCCGTCATATAAAGGGGAAGGCCCCATTATTCCGGCAACAGGAGACACATCGAATCTGTTGGCTTCATTAATCGGTTGTTTCTTATTGGTACTTGTCTTTTTTAAGCTAAAGGAGGTCGGAGATACTGAAAAAAATTCAATTCGTTAGTTTTCTCCTCCTGATTTCTTTACTTTTTGCGGGTCAATTAGCCGTACAGGCGGATGACACAGAGACTCATATGAACTACCAAAGCGGCGGGACAACCATTCAACCGCTTGATCCTTTGCTGCCAGATCCTACAAAACCAGTAGTACCAATTGATCCAACCAATCCAACCGGTCCGCCGGCTGGGACTGGCGGCAGCCTTTCCCTTGATTTCGCCTCTGGCTTTCAATTTGGCAGTCAGCCAATTTCAACGAAGGACAAAATCTATTATGCGCTGCCGCAGGAATATACGGACTTCGATGGGACGAAGAAGAAAGGCCCTAATTATGTTCAAGTTACGGACATTCGAGGAACTGGAGCAGGTTGGCAATTGAGTGTAAAGCAAAACGGTCAATTTCAAACAGATGAGGCGCAACAGCTTAAAGGTGCTGAACTACGGTTTAACAATGGGGAAATGGTCTCAAATCTTTCAAGCACCTACGCGCCAAATGCAAACGCAACGATCAAAATGCCTTTGAACGCGGAGGTTGATGTCGTAACGGCTAACAGTGAACAAGGAATCGGCACTTGGTTGTATCGGTTCGGTTCAGACGAAACTAGCGGCGGGCGTTCCATTCAATTGAACGTTCCCGGCAGTTCAGTAAAATATGCCAAAAAATATCAAACTTCCTTAACTTGGAGTTTAAAAAACGTACCATAAAAAATCCTATAAGAGGAGAAAAAAAGATGAAAAAATTGAACTTAATGACAGTCGCGACCTTAGCGGCATTATCCTTATCAACAGCTGGTGGAATCACTTCTCATGCTGATTCAGTGGACTACGATTCAAATGGAGTAGTGGAATTCATTCCAAATCCAGATCCCACTAAACCCGTCGATCCAACCGATCCAGATCCAACAAATCCAGTAGATCCTATCGATCCGACTGATCCAACTGGTCCAAAACCTGGAACGGATGGTCCTTTGTCCATCGACTATGCTTCCTCATTAGACTTTGGGGTAAATAAGATTACTAATAAAGATGAAGTGTATTATGCTAGAGCGCAGCAATTCAAAGATGGTCGTGCAGCAACCCCAAATTATGTTCAGGTATCTGACAATCGCGGCAATAATGCCGGCTGGACATTGAAGGTCAAACAAAATGGGCAATTCAAGGCAACCGGCACGCTGAACGATACCCTGACAGGTTCAGCAGTGAAGTTAGTTAGTCCGACAGTTAACAGCAATTCGACGGCGGTCTTTCCGACAGCTGCGGCAACGATCGAACTAGATCCTGCTGGAACAGAAAGCTTAGTTATGTCTGCAAAAGTGAATCAAGGTGCAGGAACCTATTCAAACCGTTGGGGTACTGTAGAAACGGTGAAGGAAACAGATAAGGATGGAAATGAAGTCGACGCTGACGTAACGAAGGCTGTCACTTTGGCAGTGCCTGGCAGTACGCCAAAAGATGCGGTGAAATACAGTACGTCATTGACGTGGAGCTTATCTGATGTACCCGGTAACTAATTAGAAAAACGAGGCACCTTTGGTAATAGAATTAAACATGCAGCTTTTTGTATAAAAGCACCAAATGGGTAGGCTGAAAACGATTTGAAAAAACGACCATTCACAAAAAAGGAGACTATTACAATGAAAAAATTTGGTTCTTTATTATTGGCAACGACGATTTTAGCAGGGATTGCTTTGGTACCAGCTACTTCCTTTGCAGCAGACGGTGGAAACTATGATTCAAATGGTGTGATCACGTTTACACCCAATACCGATATCACAAATCCAGTAGATCCTGTTGATCCAACCAATCCAGTCACACCCGTTGATCCAACTGATCCAACCGGTCCTAAACCAGGAACGGCTGGGCCGCTTTCAATCGATTATGCTTCAAGTTTAGATTTCGGGACTCAGAAGATCACTTCTAAGGACGAAATTTACAAGGCGAAAGCACAAAAATACCTAGACAAAGACAACAATGAAAAAACCGGTCCGAACTTTGTCCAAGTAACAGATAATCGCGGTACTGAAGCTGGCTGGACGTTGCAAATGAAGCAAAATAGTCAATTTAAAACAACGGATGCAGAAGAATTAACAGGTGCGGTGATTACCTTCAAAAATGGAAATGTGGTGACTGCTTCTGATTCAGCAAAACCAACTGGACAAGCGACCATCGTAGCTGATCCTTCTGGTGCGTTAAAGAATGTCATGGAAGCCAAAGACGGTCAAGGAGCTGGAACATACTTGCTTGATTGGGGAACCGATGCGGCTACAGCTGCAGAGAGTATAGAACTAAGTGTCCCTGGCTCAACAACGAAATATGCGAAGAAATATTCCACAACTTTTACTTGGGTACTAAGTGACACACCAGGAAACTAATACGAAGAATACTGAAGAGGGGATGCTCTCGCAGCATCCCTTTCTTTCGTTGAGAGGAAAAGACACGATGAAATGTAGAAAAATTGCGCCGCTTATACTGATGATTTTCAGTAGTTTGATAATCACTACGCCAAGCTTGGCATCAGAATTCAATTTCGCAGTGACGCCTAAGCCATCAGAAAACCAAATCGACAAGCAAAAGACTTATTTTGATTTAATGTTAGCCCCAAACCAAGAAGAGACATTGACTGTTGATTTAAGGAATGACACGGACCAGGATGTTGTGGTGGAGGCTCAAATTACTAGTGCAACAACTAATGATAACGGTGTTGTTGAGTATAGCCAAAATGAAATTAAAGCAGATAAAACCCTGAAATATAACATTAAAGACTACGTAGAGGCTCCAAAAGAAATCACGCTAAAACCGCAATCAGCGGCCGAATATAAAGTGAAAATACATATGCCAAATGAAAAATTTGCAGGTGTGATTGCTGGGGGAATTACCTTTAAGGAAAAAGGATCGTCCCAAACAGCTACTTCCTCTGACAAGAATGATAAAGGTTTGGCAATCAAAAACGAGTATTCCTATGTTGTTGCCTTATTAATGCGACAAACGACCGAAAATGGGGACCCTGATTTGAAGCTAGAAAATGTTCAACCCAATCAACGAAATGCACGGAATGTTATCCAAGGAAATCTACACAATCCGAACGCGACCTACTTAAATCAGTTGGCGACTAAAACAACGATTACCAAAAAAGGAGAAACGGAGGCTCTATACACAGAAGAGCAATCGGGAATGCAGATGGCACCAAATTCTAATTTCAATTTATCTGTACCGTTAAAAGGCGATCGACTAAAAGCCGGAACCTACACGATGAAAATTGAAGCCTATGGACAAAAAGATCAAAACGGCAGTTATCCGTTCCTAGCAAAAGGCAGCCAAAAGGAAGAAAAATACCGTTACCATTGGTCATTGGAGAAGGATTTTGAGATCAAAGCCGATGTTGCTAAGAAGCTGAATGATTCGGATGTCACGATCAAGAAAGACTATACATGGGTGTATATCCTAATCGGTATTGTCCTATTGTTGCTGATCATTCTGTTCCTTGTGTGGCGTAAGAAGAACAATGACAAAAAAAACGCGGTTTAGCCTTATTTTGATTTATTGCTTAGCAATCACTTTGTTATTTTTACCATTTATCAAGCAAGTTCTGATTATTTATCAGACTGAAACCATTCCCATCACACCAAGCAAAATGACGAGCGAAGCGAAAGAGGTGCCATTGGACGCTGTTCAGCCACCCGGTTTGACAGAAGTCTTGGCCTTCGATAAGAAGCAAAGCTTTCACTCCGCGGGACAAATCGTCATTCCAAAAGCTGGAATTAGCCTACCGGTCTTTTCAGGAGTGACAAATGAACAGCTTTTGGTTGGTGTTGGAACCTTGTTTCCAGAAAGACGTGCGGAGCAACAAAATATCGTCCTATTAGGTCATCATTTAGGTCGCGAAAATTTATTGTTTGGTAAACTGCTGAAGGCAACTGTGGGAGACATGCTCTACTTGGAGTATCAAAATCAGTTTTATCAGTATCGAGTGATGCAGACAAAGGTCGTTCCACAAACAGAGCTTCAGGTGTTGGCAAATAATCAGAAGGCTGTAATTACATTGATCACCTGTGATAAGCCAACATATACGGATCAACGATTCATAGTCAAAGGAGAGCTGATTGAGGGGCCAGAAAAAACTTTGGAGCAAACAATCGTGGTGCAGCAAAAGCAAATCCGAGAAGAAAATAAACAAAAAAATCGACTCTATTGTGTGCTTATTTTGATGCTCTTTCTTATGAGTGGAATAATCGGAATAGGGATCATCACTAAAATCAGTAAAAGATAATCCAGCAGAAGCCATTTGACTTTCGGCAGGTTTCTAAATGGGTAGAGCACCTGCTGAGATTGGTAATTCTGTGGCATAAACCCTTTAGATAAATGACAGAGGGTTTACAAAACAATTTATTTTTTAGAAAAATTAATTCATTAAAACGAGGAGTGATGAAATGAGAAGGATGGTATCACGTTCTTTGATTCTGGCCTTTGGAGCATCGTTTTTCTTGTATTCAGAGCAGGTCTTAGCAAACAACGTCATTTACGATCCGCTAGATCCGCATAATACAATTACGCCAGTGCCCAATGATGATCCGGACCCAAGCGACTATCTCATTGATAGTCAAACAACTGTGGAGTCAACAGAGGAAAGCTCGATGCAAGAGCAAAAAGCGAAGGTGATACTTGAAAAGACTCCGGAAAACGAGGTTACAAGGGATCAAGCATCAAGCGAGCAATTAACAAGTGAGCAACTGCTTGAAGAACCATTAAAACAAAAAGAAAACGACGACGATTATCCGATTTTTGATCTCCAGCCTGGAAAATTAAAAAAACAGCCAAAAAATCAGGTTCTGATGCTGGACGATGAGTTCTTTTCTTCGACAAATACGACTGCACTTCCTCCCGATAGCGGGTCTGGCGCTGCTGGTGCTCCGAATGAGTTTGCGGATATTGCGCAAAGCGCGTATTTACTATCGGGTGTTGTTTTATATGGCGAAGCGAATGGGAGATTGGCGACAAGGATGAGTGATCAATTTGTTGGATAATTTATTAGCAAAAGAAGAATGGCGCAAATATCAGCTTTTAAAGCGATTGGAGCGCAATTCTTATTTTGCTTTATCAAAAAAAGAAATTATGGACTTTTTAGAGATTTCAAACTACGTGCTTAAAAGTACTATTGAACAGCTGATTCAGGACCTTGAAAAATACGGCCTAGCACAAGAAATTCAGGTTCTTTTAGAAGAGCCTTTTATTCGGCTAGAAATAACTGGAACGGCTAGTTCAGAAACGCTTTTAGAAAAGTATGTAGAAGAATCTGTCGAATTTACTATCTTATTAGCCGCGGTGTTAGGAAAATACAAATCATTAAATGACCTTTCCGAAAAGGCGTTGATCAGTTATCCCATCGCCTATAACAATTTCAAGCGGTTAAATAAGTACTTGGCAAACTATGGATTGAAAATCGATAAGAAGTTCCGTCTTGTTGGTGAAAGTGAAAAAAATGTTCGGTTGTTTTTGACGGAGCTGTTTTCTCGTATTTATAAAAACGACTACGATTTTTTTGAACAACCTATAGAAGGAGACGTAAAATTCAAGCTGTCTTTACTGGAGCAGACGAAAATGACGCTTCATCAGAAAATCAGTCTGCAGCATTACCTTTACGTAACGAATCTGCGCATTCAGCAGCAAAAATATATTGAAAAAAAGTCTGATGAGGTATTACTCAGGGAGGCAATCAACCAAGAACTGACGGACTATTTTTTTAAACGAGTTCCACTAGAATTTCGCGAGTCGGAGGTTACCGCCTTTCTAAGTTATTACTATTCTCGTTCAGAAGAGTTAGGCAGCAACTTACAATTGACTAAAAATAAACAACTGACTACTTGGAGCCAAAATTTATTGAGAAGCTTGATTGAATCCTTTCCCAAAATAGGGGAGAATCTTGAAACGCATGAGGCTTTTTTTAGCCGCTGTCAATTTATACATTTTCAATTGCTAGAAACTAGCCAAGCAAGCGAAATGATCCAACCGGAAATCAATATTGCGTATTTCCAGCAAAATTATTCTGCAGTGGTAGATTTTTGCCGGATCTATATTAATCATTTAAACCAGGATGAACCTTTATTGTACAAGAAGAAAAAGCAGCTTCTTTTCCAATACCTTTTTTTGATTTTAGACAGCTTTCCAAAAGAAGCATTTGTTGCACCTATTACCGTCTATGTGGATTTTTCATTTGGCAGTTTATACAATCAGTTCATCACAGAGAATTTGAATTTCTTTCATTTAGTGGGAGCTAAAATAATCGATGAGATTGAATCGGCGGATATTTTATTGACGGATTCGAGAGATTTAGGCAATCTGTATGACATCGAATGTATCGTGTGGTTATCCCCGCCACGCCCGTTAGATTGGGCCAATCTTGGTCAAAAAATCATTGAAAAAAGAATCGAAAAAGAAAAATGAAGTGTAGAAAAGACCATTTTCTTTCTACACTTTTTTTAGTCGAATATTTTTGTTGCATTTGCAACAAAAATAAATTATGATAGCAAGGTATCGATTGGGAGGATTGAAATGATTGATGTTCTTAGAGACCTAGGAAAAATTGCCCGAGCACTGGATTCAATCGCAAATATTGAATTTAAAGATTATCAGCTTTCAAAGGGGCAATATTTGTATTTGGTTCGAATTTATGAAAATCCTGGAATTATTCCGGATAAGCTGGCGGAAATGATCAAGGTCGATCGGACGACTGCTGCTCGGGCGATTCAGAAGCTTGAAGAAAAAGGTTTGATTGAGAAACGAGCGGATGATGAGAACAAAAAAATTCGCCGCTTGTTTGTAACAGCAGAAGGGGCTTCATTGGCGCCGATTATTCAGTTGGAAAATGATTATTCCAATCAGATGGCTTTACAGCATTTAACGGATGAAGAGATCGCCTTTTTTTCCAAAATTTTAAAACAAATCGAAGAAAATATTGATACAGAATGGAAGGCAGTCAAAAAAGGGAACATACGCCCGTATTTGAATGAACGCTTAATTTAGTGGAGGAGTAGAGTAGATGAACAAGTTTATCGTAGAACCATCCTTTTGGGAGATTTTTCCTAAAGCCCAAATCAATGTGCTGGTAGTAAAAGGTATAACAGACAATTCAAGACAAGAAAGTGATTCCTATTTAACAAACTTATTAGCTGACGGCGTAGAAAGTGCAAAAGGATTTTTAACCGAAGAAACCTTTAGCCAGAATTCAGTCATTAAAGAGTGGCGTGAGGCGTTCAGTCAATTCAAAACAAAAAAAGGTGCCCGTTCGTCGATCGAAGCCTTATTAAAACGGGTTAATCAAGACCGTGAGTTTCAGCCGATCAATCCTTTAGTTGATATCTATAACAGTATTTCTTTAGAATATGCTGTGCCCTGTGGTGGGGAAGACCTGCAAAAAATCGCTGGAGATATTCACTTAGGTCAGGCTGTTGGCGGCGAAACGTTTTTACCTTTAGGTGCAGATACCGATGCCCCCGCTTTGCCAGGGGAAATCATTTATTATGATAACGAAGGGGCCATTTGCCGTTGCTTAAATTGGCGGGAAGCCCAGCGAACGATGCTGACGGAAGAAACTAGCGATGTTATCTTCTTCATGGAATCAGTCACTCCAGAGCAAGCTATGCGTGCCAATCAAGCGATGTTGGAATTGAAAAAAAGGATTACAACTTTTTTTGGTGTCGAAGGAACTGATTTTATTTTAGATGCAGCACATTCAGAAGTAAAAATTTAATAGTAAAAAAGCAAGGTTCAGGAGAGTACTGCCTGAACCTTGCGAATAATTATAAATACTTTTCCAAGCCTGCCGCAATGCCATCCTCATCGCAAGAAAGGGTCACATCATCGGCAATCTCCTTCAATTCATCAACCGCATTTCCCATGGCGATGCCAATCCCTGCATACTCGATAATCGATCGGTCATTATGCCCGTCTCCGAATGCGATGATGTTGTCGGAATGAATTCCCATTTCAGGGAAAACAGTATTCAAAGCTTTGGCTTTATCGATTCCTTTATCCGTGAACTCAAAATAGAAAGGAGCCGAAAAAGCGGCGGTCACTTTTTCGTCAAAAGGCGTGTGCATCGCTTCCGCATGCTCAGCCATGTAATCTGGTTTTCCAGCAACCAAGATTTTATTGATTGGGAAATCAGCGAAGGCTGCTAGATCCTCTTTTTCACACAACTTGAAATTTCCGCCCCGCGCTTCATATTCGATAATGCTGCCGAATTCCTCCAGATTAAAGTCAGCAGCCACCTTTTGCAGGTCTTTGTTGTAAACGTCATTTACATAAAGATAGTCTTCCTTGTCAATCATCGGAACAACCTCGAATTTTTTCAGATGCTCCAAGATCGCTTGACCCGTTTCAACACTCATTGCCTGATTGAATAAAACGTCCTTCGTCAGACAATCTGTCACACGTGCCCCGTTATAGGAAACGAGAAATCCTTCATATTTAGTCATTTCTAATTGCTCGGCTAGGTCAAACATCCCTGTTGTTGGCCGTCCCGAAGCCAGTATCACCTTAATCCCTTTTTTCTGTGCCGCAACCAGGGCTTGCTTGGTTTTTTCCGCGATTATTTTTCCCGTATTCAATAATGTACCATCAATGTCTAGTACGATTGCTTTGATAGCCACTCCATCACATCCTCATCCAGTTGTTACTTTCAGTCTACTATCGAGCGGATGCAGTGTAAATGGTTTCATTTGTAAACGTCAGTGGAAAATAGATGAGTTAGTCTGAAGAGAATTCCTATCATTTTATGGGTTAACGGAAATATCACGGATCACTTTAGTCTGTCTCTTTTGACTTCGCAGGGACTAGACCTGATTTGAATGTCGCAATTAAATAGGCAAAAGCAATCAACGTCCCAACTGCTCCGTAAAGAGCATCAATAATGTCCGGAGTGTTCATAAATCCCATTAGCGTTTCACAGAGAAGATTTCCAGCCAAGAGCACTCCGCCTAGGATAGTTATATAGCGGAATTTTACGTCAGAAAGCAGCCAAAAAGTTCCGATTGAAAGGTAAAAGATCAGACTCAGAGAAAAATTCGATATGTGGGAGTGAATCTCCGCGTTAATCACAACAAACCCGGGAATCGGCACACTCAGCCATCTACCGATCGTCAGTAAAAAGCCGATAAAAAGCAATAAATAGTAACTAATCACGAAGGGTTTCTTCAAAGTGTATTTTTCTTCAATCTTCATTAATTCACCTCAATAAAAAGTATACAGTGCGGCAAAAGAAATACAACTGTTCATTGTTAAGAATCGATTTTCTAAAAAGAGTATGGACTTATGGTTTTTGCTATGAGATACCTATAAAAAATAAACGAATAAATAACGATTAGTGGCTTGGTGGCGTATCAATTTGAACTAAACTTAATCGATGAAGTTAAGCAACAAAAGAATAAAACACTGATGATCATTGAAATAAAAATGATTGTCAGTGTTTATTTGTGTCTATTTTAAGTGTTTGTGGAAATGAGGTCTATCGAAAGTTATTTGAGTTATTGAATATAATTGAAGACTTCTATCAGAAATATATTGGTTCAGTGATCAAGTATTCGAAAAATTACTCGCGAAAGGGGCAGAAAAAAATGATTTAGTTTTTTATCAAGCAGTCAATTTACACCAATCCAGCTTGTTTAGTGATTATAACTCGTATCGCAGACTACTTTGAATTCTAATCGTTTCATTAGGGATATTCTCTTGGCATTTTTTTGACACTTTTTAAACGAACAGGGACGTTATACTTATTTTAGAAATGAAGCACATATGTTCGCAACGTGGACGCACGTATAAAGTCATTTCATTTAAAAGTTCAGTGTGATACTTAGTGATTCGACAGTAACAAAAAAGAGGCGATTCAATTTTGAGTATACTTACTGCACTAAAAATTTAAGAAAAGAAAGGAATGAAGCAATTGGGAATTTGGAGACTTCCATTTGATGGACAGTTAAAGCCATATGAAGAAGGTCAACAGTTTGGTAACACTTCGGTTCCACGAGGCAGAGGTTTTTTTCATGACGGGTATGATTTTGGATCAGCAAAATACTCAGGAAATTTTAAAGCCGTGAATGATGGAAAAGTCATTTTTGCTGGATATTACGGTGGTGCTATCGGCTATGTGATTGTTCTTCAAATCGCGGAATATCAGGTGATGTATCAGGAATTTGGAAGTACTTATTTGGTTAAAACAGGGGATACAGTGAAAGTTGGTCAAGTTTTGGGAACTTTGACTAGTAATCACTTACACGTAGGTATTACTAAGAAAGATTGGAGAACGGCTTTGAGTAGCTGGGATATCAATGATGGAACGTGGTTAAATCCAATTCCGATTTTAACATCAGGTGGAGAAACTAATACAAAAAAGGAAAGAGGAGATGTAATGTTATTATTTACTGAAAATGGGCGTACTTACTTTTTGAATGGAAACAAATACAGATATGTAGATAATACAGTGGATTTATCTAGTCTAAAGGGAATGATGGAACATGCTGGCTACGATACAATGGTATTTGCAAGCAGTAATCAAGTTAAATACTTAAAAGCCACTGCAGAAGAAGTAAAATAGTTTAAGATAATAAGTTATAGATTAATCTTAACTGTTTGTAAATTTTGATCGCAAAAGACTTTAGCAAAAAAAGCTAAGGTCTTTTTTGACATCATTGGTTGTTTTTTAGTTCAATAAGATTTTCGAGAGTGATAACTTTTATAAAAATATCCTTTTATGATTCAATACGTCTTAATCAGCTCTCCAAACGTGGATGACAGGAATCGAACCCGCACCTCGTATTAAATGAAACAAACCGTCGTTTTAAGTCCCATTTCGGAGTTTAAACACCAAGTTCATCCACAAGAAGAGTGTACGACGGTTAGCTTATAGAAAGCTTAAACGGATAATAGAAAACAAAAAAGAGCGAGAATCATTCATTAATTTTAGAATGTTCCTCGCTCTTTTCTTAATCTAAAAATGTCACAACGGAACTATAATGCTCTTTTACTTCGCTAAGAATTCCATCATCCGTAATCAACGCAGTTAATTGAGGCAAGGTAGCAAATGTCGCGATTGATTTTTTCTCAAACTTTGAACTATCAATCAGGGCAATTGTTTGGGAAGCTAACTCCACCATTCGTTTTTTCAATTCTACTTCATAAAGGTTGAAATCGGACAGCCCCTCTGTTGCCGAGATCGCATAGGCTGAGGTGAATAGAGTATCAATATTGACTTTCTTTAGAATTTCTATGCCTAAAATGCCTTCCACCGCATTCGAACTGCCTTTGACTACGCCTCCGATCAAAACAACTGTTAAGTTCAAGTTTTCTTTTAAAAGAGAGGCTGTTCGTAAGCCGTTTGTCAAAACGGTGATGCGCAAGTCTGATTGACTAATCAGCTTTGCCAGCTCATAACAAGTAGAGCTGGCATCTAAAACGATGCATTCACCATTTGCAATCAAAGGAAACGCCTTTTTCGCAATCTGGGCTTTTTTTTCAATATTCTTTTGTTTTCGAATGTCATAGTTTTTATCGATTTTTAGTGTTTCGTCTTCTTTCGAACGAGTTGCACCGCCATGTGTGCGAATCAACATATTGTTATCGCTTAGATAATTTAAATCCGAACGAATAGTTGCCTTTGAGACGGAAAGTAGATCAGTTAATTCATTGACAGAAACGGAATCTCGTTCCTGTAGTAAAGCAAGAATTTTTTCTCTTCGCTGATTTGTATACATATAGTTATCCTCCACAATTTTTACTTGTCTATAGTATAAAGTAAAAAAAACGAAAAAACAATAGAAAAGCAGCTTTTTGTTTTCGTTTCGTATCTTTTACGCTATTGATCTTTCGCTTTTATAGATAAAAACGAAAGCAAACGAAAATAATGATTGACAAAGCGAAAGTTAGCGATTATTATGAGGGTACAAAGAGAAAAAGGAGAGAGAAATATGAAAATTGGAATCGGATCAGATCATAATGCTTTTGAAATGAAACGTGAATTATTTGCATATATAGAAGCAAAAGGCTTTGAAGTGAAGGACTACGGTTGCTTTTCTCCAAATGAAGTCGATTATCCAGATATTGCTTTTAATGTTGCTAACGGGGTAGTGAACCAAGAGATTGATCGCGGAATTCTCTGCTGCGGCACAGGAATCGGAATGGCGATGGCGGCCAATAAAATTCCCGGCGTAAGGGCTGCTCAAGTTCATGATACCTATTCAGCGGAACGTGCACAATTAAGCAATAACGCGCAAATCATTACCATGGGCTCAAAAGTTATTGGCTTAGAAGTTGCCAAAAAAATTGTGGACGAATATCTGTCTGTCACATTTGAGGGCGGCAATTCTGGCAGAAAAATTGATCAAATCATGGAAAAAGAAGCGGAGTATTCAAAATAGGAGGAAAAACGATGAAATTCTTTTTAGACACAGCAAATGTTGAGGAAATTAGACGAATCAATGAATTAGGATTAGTGGACGGCGTGACAACCAACCCGACGATTATTTCAAAGGAGGGGCGGGATTTTAAAGAAGTCATCACTGAAATCTGCGACTTGATAGAAGGACCAGTTAGCGCCGAGGTTATCGCTTTAGACACGGAGAATATGGTAAAGGAAGCCAGAGATATTGCGACTTGGGCAGACAACGTAGTCGTGAAAATTCCTATGACAGAAGATGGCTTACGGGCAGTGAATACTTTGTCGAAAGAAGGAATCAAAACAAATGTCACTTTAGTATTTACTGTTGCACAAGGATTGATGGCTGCTAAGGCAGGAGCAACCTATGTTAGTCCGTTTGTTGGACGTTTAGACGATATCGCAACAGACAGCTTGGCACTCATCAGCAATTTAAAAAACGTGTTAACCCAATATGGTTATCAAACAGAAATTATCGCTGCGAGTATTCGCAGCTTAAAGCATGTGGAAGATGTTGCGGAATTAGGTTCCGATATCGCAACGATCCCAGGAGCTTTGTTCCCTAAATTGTGGTCACATCCACTGACTGATGCAGGAATTCAGGCTTTCTTAAAGGATTGGGAAACGTTCAAGAAGGAAAAGTAGAAAAACATTCAAATGATGTCCTTCCAGTTTTCACGATTCAGGATCATTTAAGGGATTGCTGGAGGACATTAAAATAAAAAAATCAAATAGTTTTTTAATTGTTTAATACAATAGAAGAGAAGGAGGGAAGCATCATGCGTAAACCAATAGTAGGTATTAGCTTAAAACTGTATCAAAATCAGATCGATAAGGCTCGTGATTTTGCTCATGCGATCGTGGAGGAAGTTGGAGACGAGAAAAAGCTCGAGCAATTTATGTGTCCGGGAATGGGCGTGCTTTACCCGGTAGCAATGATTTTGAAGGACTCGGAGATTGGATTAGGGTCACAAAATATTGCACCCGCAGCAAATGGCGCCTATACTGGAGAATTTTCAATCGAGTCATTAAAGGAAATGAACGGTAGCTATGCTGAGATTGGACACATTGAACGACGAACAATTTTCAACGAGACGGATGACATGATTAATCAAAAGGTCCGTCTAGCGCTGGATTACGGCGTCACCCCTGTGCTATGTATCGGTGAGGTCATGAAGACGGACGACTATCAAGAAATCAAAGATTTAATGAAGAAACAGCTATTTCTGGATTTATTCCAAATCGAGGGCAAGAAGGCAGAGAAAATTATTTTAGCTTATGAACCGGCTTGGGCGGTAGGAAAAACCTGTGCTGCTAGTGCAGTTCATGTGCAGCAGGTTCATGGATTGATTCGCGAATGCATCAAGGAATTGTACGACAGACAAACGTCAGAAAAAATCCGCATTATATACGGCGGATCAGTTTCACAGGAAAATGTTAAATTGATCGTTTCTGATGAGAATGTTGATGGTGTCTTTGTTGGCCGCTTTGGTCATCATCCAAAGCAGTATGCGTCAATTGTCGAAACCGTTAAAAAAGTAAAGGGGGAATAAGCATGTTTGGGATTATTCTTGTCTCTCATAGTCAAAAGATCACGGATGGGACAAAGGAAATGATCGAAGAAATGACTGGAACCAGTGATGCCGTCCGTATCATTTCCGCAGGTGGAACGGGAGACGGTCGACTTGGTACGAATTCAGTGATGATTATGGAAGCGATTGAAGACAATGCCGATTGTGATCACATCTTAATTTTTTGCGATATTGGAAGCGCTATTTTGAGTTCGGAAACGGCGATTGATCTCATTGATGATGAAGAACTAAGCGCGAAAACAGAAATTATGGATTGTCCGTTAGTGGAAGGGGCCTTTGCGGCAGCCGTTCAAGCAACCGTCTGTCAGGAGAAGGCAGCAATCATTCAAGAATTAGCACAGCTGTAAGGCTTTGTTAAATAAAATAAAAGGAGCGAAAAAAATGAAATTTCTGAGAAGTATGGTAGGGTACATGATCGCCGGTACGATTGTAATGTCCGTTTGGAATGAATTAGGCAGTTTTGGCATCTTTGGCGGTTACTTGGCAGCTGGAATTATTATTGGTCCCATGTGGTTTATGAATCATTATCTTAATTTAACCGGGAACGAAGATGACGCGGCCTTTGTGGACATGGGGCTGGCGATCGGTGTTTGTGGAATCGCTCGAGATACCTTCATGCAAGGCGGAGCCGTTTTCACGGATGCTTTACCAACGATTGTACTAGTAATCGTGGGAGCTGTACTTGGTGGGATCGTGGCGGCAGCGTTTGAAAAGAGTGTCGCAAAACAAGAACAACGTGATGAAAATGCGCCTGAACCAGGCATGACCGAAAAAGAGTTGGATCGTTTAGTTGGCGAAGAGTAGTACTGATTAAGAAACGGAGGAAACATAAATGACTTTGGGTTTAGGACTTGCAACAGTATGCGGCGGATTTTTATTTCCCTTTGTGATTCGAATGGCTTGGGGAAAAATGGTGGATCACTGGGGACCAATCGGCGGATGGATGGCAGCACTCTTTATTGTTGGAACGGTTTGGTGTATTAATCACGGGATTTCAACCCCGATGATCGCACAAACTGGTGCCTGGGTCGATCAAGGGCTGGCAGCAGGTGTCGGCGTTTGGGTAGCTTCCGCATTGGTCGGCGGGAACGTGAAAAAATCACTTCCGAAAATCGCAGCTGCGGTTTGTGGCGGATTATTAGGCGGATTTTTATTGTCTTTATTCTTATAAAAATAAATTATTAACTAAAAAATGTATTTTAAAGGAGAAATGGGAAGATGAAACGTTTAATCAATGATGGCTATGAAGTAGTAGAGGAAATGTTAGAGGGGTATGCGGCAGCGAACAAGCAATATGTGGACTTAGATTTGGAAAATCGTGTGGTTGTCAGTAAATTAATGAGTGAAGAACCGCGCGTTCGCGTAATTGTCGGCGGTGGATCAGGGCATGAGCCGATGTTTTTAGGGTATGTTGGAAAAGATTTTGCGGATGCAGCGGTTGTGGGAAATGTGAATACTTCACCAGCGCCGGATGCCTGTTACGAAGCAGTGAAAGCGGTTGATAGTGGAAAAGGTTGTCTCTATTTATATGGAAATTACGCAGGCGATGTGATGAATTTCGATATGGGTGCAGAAATGGCACTTGAAGAAGACGGCATCCGAGTAGAAACGGTGACAACAACTGACGATGTTTATTCGGCAAAAGACAAGAAGGATCGTCGTGGCGTGGCTGGCGACTTGCCAGTCTTCAAAGTAGCTGGAAGTGCTGCGGCGAAGGGTTATGACCTGGATAAAGTCAAAGCAGTAACAGAAAAAGCGAATGACAGCACGTATTCACTAGGTGTCGCGTTATCTTCTTCAACGTTACCAGTGACTGGTGAAGTGATCTTCCAAATGGACGAAGGCGATATGGAGATCGGTATGGGGATTCATGGCGAGCCTGGGATCGAGCGGCGTAAAGTCGAAAAAGCAGATGTGATCATTGATGAGATCATGAAGATAATCCTTGAAGATTCTCAGATCGGTGATGGGGATGAAGTCTATGTCCTTGTCAATGGTTTAGGCGGATTACCGGTGATGGACCAATATGTCTGCTACCGTCGGGTAGATCAAATTTTAACTGAAAAAGGAATCCAAATTCATCGGACAGATGTTGGAAACTTCGCCACTTCAATGGATATGGTCGGAATGTCCGTTACTTTAGTGAAGTTAGATGACGAGATCAAAGAATTGCTTGATGCACCATGTGATACACCTTATTATAAATTATAAGAAAAGGGTTACATTTCTGGTATTAGGAGTTACCATAGGAACACGAAATTAGAAAGAATGAGGTGTGCTTTATGAGTGAAATGGTGTTAGATAAGCAGTTTTTTGCCGACAGTTTAGCGAAAATGGCAGAGCTTGCGGAAGTAAATCGCGATTATTGGACAAAGCTAGATTCAGACATTGGTGATGGTGATCATGGAATTAATTTAAGTATTGGTTTTCGAGCAGTGAATGCCAACTTACAGGACAATTTAGAAAAATCGGCGGATATCACTACACTTCTGAAAAAATCCGGTATGCTGCTATTGAGTAAAGTCGGAGGGGCTTCCGGTCCTCTATACGGCAGTTTCTTTATCAAAATGGGCAAAGATGATATAGGTAAAGAAACAGTTACTTTCTCAGAATTTGCCGGCATGTTGAAAAATGGTGTCGAAGCCGTGCAACTGCGTGGAAAAGCGGAATTACAGGATAAAACGATGATCGATGCGTTGCTTCCAGGAATCGAGTACTTGGAAGCGCATAAGAACGATGAGGATGCCATTGCGGTGATGGAAGAAACTGTTGCGATCATGAAACAAGGAGCAGAATCGACCATTCCTTTGGTTGCGAAAAAGGGTAGAGCGATGCGTTTAGGCGAACGTGCCGTCGGCCATAAAGACCCTGGATCGGAATCCTCATGGATGCTGATGAATGTCTTCTTAGAAGAAATGAAAAAATAGAGTGAACGGAAGATTACTATGACAAACTTAGAACAAAAAGCATTGGAGCTGCGAGAGTGGATCATTCGCTCTCTGGCTTCGGCTGGATCGGGACATCCAGGCGGATCACTTTCGGCGATTGATATTTTAACGACGCTTTATTATCAAGAGATGGATATCACGGTGGAAAATTACGATCAAAAAGATCGCGATCATTTTGTCCTTTCAAAAGGCCATGCGGCACCAGCCTTATACGCCGTTTTAGCGGATAAGGACTTTTTCCCTAAAGAGGAGCTGCTTGATTTGCGAAAATTTGGCTGTCATCTACAGGGTCATCCAGATCGAATTAAAACTCTGGGAGTGGATACTTCTAGTGGTTCGTTAGGGCAAGGGTTATCGATTGCAAATGGCTTAGCTTTGGCAAAGCGACTGGATGGTATCGAAAAGAACGTGTATATTTTGCTTGGCGACGGCGAGTTACAGGAAGGTCAAGTCTGGGAAGCCGCAATGACGGCTGCGCATTACAAATTGAGTAATGTGATTGCCTTTGTTGATAATAACGGATTACAGATCGATGGAACAAATGATGAAGTAATGGGTGTAAAGGATATCGGACAGAAGTTCGCTGCTTTTCACTGGAAGGTTTTGAACGCCAATGGTCATGACTTCACTTCGTTAACAACCGCAATCGATCGAGCGAAAAACTATGGTGAAGGTCCAACTGTCATTGTGTGCGACACACATAAGGGTAAAGGCGTCAGCTTCATGGAAGACCAAGTTGGCTGGCATGGGAAAGCACCTTCTAAGGAAGAAGCGGATCAAGCATTGGCAGAATTGAAGGAGGCGTTTTAGAGTGAAAAAAGCAACGAGGCAAGCTTACGGTGAAACGCTGGTAAAATTCAAAGAACATCCCGATTTAGTGGTGTTGGATGCGGATCTGTCTGCGGCAACAAAAACGGATGTGTTCGCCAAAGCAGTACCAGAGAAATTTTTCAATATAGGTATCGCGGAAGCTGATATGATCGGCACAGCAGCAGGCTTGGCTTTGGGTGGAAAGCGGCCGTTTGCCAGCAGCTTTGCAATCTTCGCAGCCGGCAGAGCGTACGAGCAGATCCGTAATGCTGTGGCATATCAGAAATTGAACGTAACGATCGCCGCGACTCACGCCGGAATTACCGTTGGCGAAGATGGTGGTTCTCATCAAGCGATCGAAGACATTGCATTGATGCGGGCGATTCCCGGGATGACGATCATTAATCCTGTGGATGACCTTGAGACTGAAGCGGCGATCGAGACAATCTTGGAACACGAGGGTCCCGTCTATCTGCGATTAGGACGACTCGCTGTGGATAGAGTTCACGAAGAAAAGCAACCTTTCGTGATCGGAAAAGCGGAAAACTTAGTATCAGGAAATGATGGAACGATCATCGCGACTGGTTTGATGGTGCAGGAAGCATTGGACGCCGCAAAACAGTTGGCAGAGGAAAGCATCCATGTTCGTGTGCTGAATTTCTCGACGATCAAGCCATTAGATGAAACGTTGGTTCTACAAGCAGCAAAAGAAACACCTTGGATCATCACCGCTGAAGAACACAGCGTAGTCGGCGGACTCGGCAGTGCTGTTTCAGAATTCTTATCCGAGAATCAACCAACTAGAGTGGTAAAAATCGGTGTTCAAGACCAATTCGGTCAATCAGGAAATCCAGAATTACTGAAGAAACACTATGGCTTGACGGCGGGGAATATTATCAAAAAAATCAAAGAATTAAGGAACTAATCAAACGCAGATCAAGCGAAATTTCGTCTGATCTGCGTTTATTTTAATCATATTTTTCGATTTTAGCCTTTTCCTGTTCAAAATCAATCAACAGTTGAAAACCTTTATCCTCTTCATCCTGATCCCAAATTTCAACCAATTTAGGCACTATTTCAATCAAAATTTCACTATCTTTATGAGGATAGGCATTATAGCTTTTTTCCCAGTATTTTTGATACAACGTTTGAAAGGAGTCATCCTTCTGATCCGCGACTAATCCATGATTCACCGCAATCCCTTCGATCTGAACGCCCCAGTAGCAGATCGCCACCTGGGGATTTTCGATCAATTGTTGTGTCTTGCGAAAATTTTTATCCGTTTTAAATAAGATCTTTTCTTCATGAATAATGACGCTGACATTGCGTACCATGACATGATCATTCAAACTTGTTGCCAAGGCCATGATCTTTTTTCGTCCTAATTTTTTATAAAATTGATCAACCACTGTCTGATATTCCATTATAAATACTCCCGTCTAAGAAAGATGGCGCGCAAGCGGTCGAGAGAAAAATAGACAATTGCGGTGGTGACGCCGTATTTGATCAAGTTGAAGGGGATAATTCCAATCACGACCAATTTCCAAACACTGTCTACCATTGGATTAACAGCTTGTGTCATGGCGATAATCGCCTCCATGGACAGTCCGTACAGCCTGGTATAAAAGGGAATGATGAAATAGACATTTGATAGACAAGCAACAATCGTAACGACCGCTGTACCTGCTAGCATCCCCCGCAGTGCCGAACGTTTGTGAGTAGAGTGTTTATACAGGAAACTAGCGGGTAAAATGAAACTTAGACTCAAAATAAAGTTCTGAATTTCACCTGTAAACATTGAAGCAGTACCCACAGTTGCTAGCTTGATCAGAAGTTTGATTAGTACGATGAAGACACCCGCGACAGGTCCCAGTAAAAAGGTCCCTAATAGTTCGGGAATCCCAGCTAAATCAAAGTCCATAAATGGCGGCATGAATGGCAAGGGGAATTTGAACAGCATCAAAACATAGGAAAGAGCTCCAAAAATTGCGATCATTACGAGTTTTCTTGCGGTAAATTTCATTTCGAACACACCTTTCTTGAAACGTAAAAAAGAACCTTACAACAACATTTGCAAGGCACAGTCAAAGTAGAAAAAGGTGTATTGATTCGTCAAATAGCGTTTGTTATCTGAACGATCAACAAACACACACTTTCTTCTTCCATCCAGACTGTACTGTCGGTCTCAGAATTGCACTGAGTCAGCCAAAAGGCTCGCGGACTATCACCGCCGGTCGGGAATTAAACCCTGCCCTGAAGAACTTATTGTGTTTATTCTCACATGGTTTCAATGGAAATGCAAGCGTTTTTTCGAATAACTGTTGGGTAAAAAGAACTTACCACAATAAAATGATTTAAGAAGGGGCTCATCGGAGGGAGTAGCCAATCCGAGAAAGATCAATAGTAACGTCTAATCTTGGTATAGAAGAGAGAGCGTGAATAAAGTAAACTTCTGTTTTAATAATAAATCATGTTCCAATAAGGATCAGCCACATTTATTTCACGAACTTTTTCCCAGCCTTCTTTTTCATAGAAAGCAAGAGCAGAGGTGTTTCGTGATAGGCATTTCAATTTCATTGGTCGCTGCAGATGCCGCATGGCTTCCTTCAGAAGCTGATGGCCAGCCCCTTGCCCTTTGTAGCGACTATCCACAAATAGACAGTGGATGAAGTTGTCTGGTAGATACAAAGAAATAAACCCAATGATGGTTTGCTGTAGTTCTGCAACGAAGACAAGTTCGGCCTCTGTGTCGCGATCAAAATCTTCCAAATGCATCAACTCAGGATCGTCCCAGTAAAATGTTGTACGGCGGCTTTCTAAGTATAACTGTCTAAGTCTCGATTTATCTTGTTGTGTTATTTCACGAATTTCTAACAAGCAGATCGTCCTTTCTTATAATTAAATTGGTTGTTGTGATGTCCGTATTTACTTTAGCACAGTTAGAGAAAAAACTTGAGTTGTTTGCTAATGAATAAAAGAACTAGAAAAACTCCGTCTAAATAACTAGAGGAAAAATACTTCTTTCGCCCTATGACGAATCAAGGAAGATTGAGCATAATATAGACATAAGATAAAAACACATCGCGAGTGGGAAATAAAAAATACAACTAAATTGGGTTCCAAAAAAGTGTTTTTGGAAAATTAAAGGGGAAATTAAAAATGAAAAAATTAACGAAATCACAAGACAATCGAGTATTAACAGGTACGTTAGCTGGTATTGCTGACTATTTTGGAATTGATCCTACAATTGCACGTGTCATCTTTGTCTTCATGATCTTCTTCTTAGAAGGCACACCGATTTTACTTTATTTACTGATGATGCTGCTTGTTCCTAAAGCAGAAAGCGGAAATCGTACGTACCAACAACCCTATGAATCTTCAGCTAGAAGCCAAGCCAAACAGGCCGAAGCTGTGTCAGACGATCCATGGAGTGACTTCTAATCAATAAAACAACGCTCGTAACTAATCGAGCTTAATCTATAAATCAGAAGAGTGAACCGTAAAAAAACGGTTCACTCTTTTTACGAGTCAAACTTTTCGCAATGTATAGTGTAAAAAAAGAAAAATCGAAGTTTGTTGAAACATAGATTGAGCAGTGTAGTTTGATCATATGTGCGCAGCGAAAATGAAACTATCATTTGTTAAAAAATTCGTCTATTCAATGGGAAAGATAGGCCTTTCGACCCATGACGGATAGAAGTGGATCGTGCATAATAGACGCATAGAACATTTCGTCGAGGAGAGATGAACATGAACGAACGACAAAAAATCTTAGAATCTATCAAAAAAGGCATATTATCACCAGAAGAAGGCTTAGATTTACTAGAAAGTCTTGGTTTGAGTGAAGAAACAGCAGTTGAATCTCTATCTGAGAGGAAAGCAGAACCGCTCGATGAAATGACAGCGGAGTTTGAATCAGAGATAGAAGCACCGCAAGTTACTGAAGAAAAAACAGAACCGGCAGAAGCAGCTGAAGAAGAACTAACTATTAAATCAAATATTGAGTCTGAAGAAGATAGCCACAATCAAGAACCGTTAGAAACTGAAGAAATATCGGAAGGACAAGCTGAATCAATCGCTGAACAGGAGCCGGAACTAGCGGAAGAAGCAGAGAATCACATGGCTCAGACAACGACCGCTGAAACATCGGAAACGGAAGTGGAATCAAGAGCAGTACCAGAAGAAACACAGCCCTCTGACAGTGTTTCCAGCATGATTGATGAGTGGGAAAACAAGAAAACAGAACCAGAAGAGGTTGATCCAGTGCGGTCAAAGATTGACGAGTTTGATGAGGCGTTGCAAACGAAAATCGAAACACTGCGTAATAAAAAGGAAGAATTTCGAGAGTTGAATCTTGAAGCCGAGCTAGGAATCATTTCAGCAGAAAACGAAGTGATCTACAACCGAATGAAGATTGAAATAAATCAACTAGAAGAAGAAATCGTGCTCTTGAAGCATGAGCGTAAAGCCATCGACAAGGATCTTTTCACCTCACCGGAAGGCCCGTATGTTTCAGATGGATTTTTTGAAGTACCCGATGATTTTGAAGAGCAAAAATACCGTCCAATGGACCGTCCCCAAGAAGAACCGACGGATTTGGCCAGCCGCATTGCCCGAATGGTAACGAGAACAACCGAGAGAGTTTCGGATAAGGTGAACAATGAGTTTGATTGGAAAAGAGTCAATCAAAAATTTTATGGAACAGCTAAAACACACTTCAGTCATCAATTCACCTTTGAGGACATTGATGCAAAAACGATTGATATCAAATTAGCTAAAGGGAAAGTAATCTTGAAAAGCTGGGATGATGAAACGATCAATGATGTGAAAGTGGAGGCAACCGTCGCACTTTTAGGTCAAATGGAGGAGTCAGATCCCATCGATGCCTTTTTAGAACGTAGTCAAATTGATGTCAATAATTATCAAATTTTATTCCATGTTCCAAATAAAAGAGTCGATGCTAAATTGACCTTCTATTTACCCAAACGACAATACCATAATTTATCCGTTCGATTATTAGCAGGCGATTTAATGGTTGAAGATCTTGGTGCAAAGAATGTCGCCATCAAAGCAACAAACGGCACCGTCCTGATGAAAGAGTTAGATGCTACCATGCTGGAATTTGAAGGAACGAACAATGATATTGAAATTCGTGAAGGACAGATTACGAACGCATTGATCGAGACAGTTACTGGCACAATCATTTCAAAAGCCAATATTGTGCGATCAGAATATTCACTGATTAATGGGGATATCAAATTAACGTCAGGTAATGAGGATTTGAAAAAAATCGAGGCGCAATCTGTTAACGGAAATGTCAAAGTAGCTCTGCCGCGGACAGTTGGTATCGAGGGTATCGCTAAAACTGGAATCGGTACGATTAATTATCGTTTTGCGAATTGTGAAACATTGCAGGAAAGAAATGGCAATACACAGAAGGTGCTACATTTTCAACGAAATGCAGGAGAAACAGCTGAGATTGAGGTTTCCTCGAA
The DNA here is from genome assembly GCF_051710745.1 of Enterococcus sp. DIV0756. Classification (NCBI taxonomy): domain Bacteria; kingdom Bacillati; phylum Bacillota; class Bacilli; order Lactobacillales; family Enterococcaceae; genus Enterococcus; species Enterococcus sp. DIV0756. The sequence continues at coordinate 839,121 of NZ_JBIOLF010000002.1, forward strand.
GTCAGGCGATATCTTCCTGAAAGACTATGATAAATAGAGGAGACTGATGGATATGAGAAAAAGAATGACAAAATCACAAACGAATAGAATGCTGACGGGAACAATTGGGGGGATAGCAGAGTATTTTGGGATTGACCCAACCATCGCATGAGTAATCTATGTTTTTATTAGCGTAATCTTGGTAGGTGCCCCAATATTTCTTTATATTCTGCTAGCATTGATTATTCCAAGAGCAGACAGCAGCAAAAACTACCAGCAATATCGCTATGAACAGCCTAAAAAATCCAAAAAACAGCGCCAGCAGGCAGAAGTTGTCGACGAAGATAGTTGGAGTGATTTTTAGTCTTTAAGACATACTAGGTAATTAGTCATTTTAAGTGGAGGACATTTCTTGAATTTGAGAAGTGTCCTTTTTTCTATGGAAAAGAAGCATTAGATGACTACTGTTTTTTTATTGTTCTTTTTCTTAAAAAGGAAACTTGCTACAGAGAACAAAAAACGTTTACTGCTCTGCTGAAAAAATTGCTAAAAACTACAATCGCTCAGTGAAAAAGAGTAAAATAAAGATATTCATGCGCCGCTAAAATTATAAAAAAATATTTATTTTAAAATTTTTGAATTCACGCGTTTGAGTTATTTAAAATATGATACTGTACAGAGGTGTTATCTTTAACTAAGTAAGGGGAGATAAGATGGATTTTCGTCAGGTTTTAGGAACAAGTAATAGACGCAGATTAGAACTGATCGAACTGTTGTATTATAACCGTCAAGGGGTCTCAAGTGATGCGATTCTTAATGAACTCGATTGTTCATTACCAATTTTATTGAACGACATTAATCTAATTAATGAAATCAATGCTGATTTTATTGTTGAAAAGGATAAAGGGCTGCATCGGGTAAAGCTCAAAGACGGGATAAGCATTGGAAAGCTTTACGCAGAAGCACTTGATCATTCGCTTGAATTTAAGATTGTTGAACAGTTATTGTATGAGAGCTCTGACAATATTGAAGGGTTGTCAAAGATTCTATATTTGAGCTTTTCAAATACCCAACGTTACTTAAAAAAAATAGAAAATGATTTAAAGCGAATCGACATCCGGTTACGTTATCGACCGTTGCGACTAGAGGGGAAAGAAAGTGTAATCCGGCATTTCTATTATCGTTATTTTGTTGAAAAACAGTACACCTTAAAAATTGTATTGCCAGAGTTAAGTGAAAATCACTTAAAAGCAATCAAAAACTTTGTTATGGAGTTTATCAAAATCAATCATATGCAAAAAAGGCACATTCTTCAAAAAAGAGTGGCATACAATCTCTTTATCAGCTTATGGCGAATCAAAAATGAGCACTATTATCCTGAAGAAGAATTACGAGTGTCTCCTTTGCTGTTGCCAAAAGGGAGCGTGACAGATGAGCTCAGTTATATGATCACTGAGGTTTTTCAGTTAACATTGTCAGATAAGCTTCTCCGTGATTGCTTATGGCTTTCCTTTTCAGATTCGATTATTTTTAACGAAGAACATCGACAGGCTGCACTCAAGGATAACCCGCGTTATAGAAGACTTTTTAACCGACATCTAGAGTTAGCAGAAGAGTTTACAAATTTACTTGGTGGGGCATTTAATGATGAACGAAAAATAGAACTAGCCACAGTTCTGGTGAATGAGACCTATCTCCATAATGAAAATGGGGATTTCATCTCTATTTTGCGAAAAAATCGGACTACTTTTTTAGAGATGGTCAAAATTATGCATCAACATGCAGTGGAAAAAGTAACCAACATTGTTCAATCCTTCGTTGAAAAGTATTCTATGTTTCAGACACAAGATTTTATTACAAATTATGTGTATCTTTTACTGACAGAGGAAGAACAAAGTTTAGAGCTATTGGCTTCTCAAGAAAAAACACATCATTTATTACTAGTTTCAGACCTTACTCCTACAGAAGAAAAATTCATTTCACGGGTGATAACCCAAATTGTATATGGGAATTTCAAGATACATCATTTAGAAGATATATGGGATAGTCATGAGGAGATGGTCAAGAAAATTTTATCTTATGACGGTCTAATTACAACGGGCCCCAGAGAAGGGATTCCAAAGGATTTTCCATTTGTCTCAATGGACCCTTATGTTACACCGCAAGCCATTGTGGCTATTCAAAATTTAATCAACGATTTATCTGAAAAAAAGCCACGTCCTTTCCCCGGTAAGTAGTATCAAAAAAGAATTAAATGATTCTCAAATTTAAGAAAACTAAAGGTGGAAAAGAGTCCTGAATTTAAGCGTCTCAGAAGCAGTAGCTGACTAGGTAAATTTGTTTAAATAGTCGATTGAACAGCGAATATAAGCTGTTTTATCAAGATGATATGCTTTCTTTTTTTAAGCTTTACCTCAACCGGTTTTCACTTGAAATTTTAGTTATCGTGAATAAAATTATAAGTGAAGGAAGATAAAAAAAAGAAAGGAAGGATCAAGATGGCTAACAACATGATTCCCCGTCGCTCTGATTTATTTGACATGACACCTTTCAATTTTTTTGAGGACTTTGGACGGAATTTTTTTGAAGGTTTTAAAGGCAATATGGTGAAGACAGATATTCATGAAACGGATACGGAGTATTTGTTGGAAGCAGAAGTACCAGGAATTCCTAAGGAAAATATTCAAATCAACTATGAAAATGATGTTTTGACGATCGAAGGAAAACACCAAATAGACAATCAAACCGAAGATGATAAAGGAAATTTAGTTAGAAGTGAGCGCAGCTTCAGCAGTATTCGCCGACAGTTCGCCATTAAAAATGTTAGAGAAGAAGATATCAAGGCTGAATATAAAGACGGTATCTTGAAAGTTACTTTGCCAAAATCAGCAGAAAAATTGGAACGTAAAACAGCTATTCCAATTGAATAAAGTTTCCGCCCCACGTGTGTCTCAAGTTGAGATACATGTGGGGCGGAATTTTACTTAAATTTCATTAAAATCATGATTGATCGATAAATTTGACGCTCTCGAGAATATGGTAGTCAGCACCAAACTTTACGTGAATCTTAAAAAGGTATTAGCTAAAAATAGTATTAATAAAATCCGAAAGCATCTCGAATGGGACATAAGCAAATGAAATAATCATGTCAATAACACCGGCGATCATATCCAAAATAAGTTGAAAGAACGCATCGAACATCCTATCTCTCCCCCTTTACGAAATCCTATCAGAAAAGAAAAGGAAATTCAGCGACCTAACAATACTGTTAGCTAATTGCATGAAATAGTAACGTTTGTTCAGCTGAAAGTGCTCCAGCTGATTTGCTGGTTCGAATAAGAAAGAGAGTCTGTATATGGCTGGAAGACTAGGAGTAGTTCGCATTCTTTATTCGTAATAGTTTCGTTATCGACATCTTTGAAAAGATAAGCAGTGACGGCATAGCGGCCATTTTTAAGTTCAATTTGAAATGGAGCGCAATCCTGATCAGGGATAGTTTCATCTGGGAATTGGGCGGCCATCGTTAGATTTGTGTAGTCGATTAAGTAAAGTGAGTGATTAGTAACCGTGATGTGATTCACGGTTTTCTTTATATACGTCTCGACTGAAACAGGCTCACAGGAAATAGTGATTTTCCAATCATCTTCGATCCCATCAGCAGTCATCTGATACATTAAAATAGTTCCTTTATGCTGTTGTTCGATAACATGCGGAAGCAAGTCGGCGAGGAGATCCCAGTCTTCATCGACAAAGCTTTCATAGGCCTGAGCATCGACTAAACTGATAAAATTCGTGTCCCCGATAGTAAAATCAAAATTTTGCATCTTTCAAACTCCTTTCAATGGAAGAAAAAATAGACAACGGATTTAGTTTCGCTTTTTCATTCCTTTATTTAACAAAATATAAAAGCTGATAAGACTGAGAACCATACAGAGTATCACGATAATTTTGCCAGTATTACTGGTTAAGAATGCTTGAGAAGCTGGAATTCTGTACAAGATACCGATCACAGCAGCAATAAGCAGAAGCGGAATAAACGGAATCCATTCCTTTCTAGCTGTTTGCCGGAAAAAGAATAGGCCACAAATCAGAATAATTCCTCCAATGATGATAATTCCTACTGAACCTGCTGTATTAAGGATCAAGCTCGTATCAATAAACACTGTCAAAACAATTCCAAGAATCGCTAAAAGTGCTGTTACGAAGATTGCTAGAGCCTTTTTGATCGGGGACTGTCTAGTCGCATAGGTATCATTACCAATCAACCGTACAATAATTACCGCAAGTGCCGTCCAGTAAAGACCGCCTATCAGTAAATTTCCTACATCAAGGAATGCATTGGGGGAGGCAAGGGTTGGGATTAAGGTAATCAGGATATAGACAAACAAAACGCTGCCTACTAATTTGGCGCTGTCCGCAATGCTGGTCGGAGTTTCTTTTAGCAACTCATCAGCGATTTCTTTTGGCTGTTTGCCGAAATAAGCTTCGGCTGTCTCACCATTTTCTTGAGCATCGAGGATGTCTTGAAGAATTTCTAAGAGTGCACCTTCTAATACGTTTTCGTCTTTGAGAAAAGACCTACTTCGCACATAAACTAATAGGTTTCCATAATACTCATCATTGATTGGATTCAAAAATTCCTGCAATTGTGCATTTTCTTTAATAAACGAGGACTTTTTCATTTTTATTTACTCTCCTTCAATAGTTTTTCAACATTACTTGACAAAAACACCCACTGTTTGATAAATGATTCTTTTTCCTTGAATCCGTCCTCTGTTAAATGATAATACTTCCGCTGAGGCCCCTCGTCGGAAGCGCGCATTTCTCCAACAATCAAGCCTTTTTTATCCATATTCATTAAAAGAGGGTAGATCGTTCCTTTAGGGATACTGTCAAAGCCGAAACGTTGCAGTTCTTCACTAATTTTGTATCCATAGAGTTCTTTTTTTGACAGGATAATTAAGATACAGCCCATTAAAATTCCTTTTAGCATTTGAGACGAAACTTGCTGATTCATGGTTGACCCTCTCTCTACTAGTTTGCTTAACAACATAGTAAAGCATTCCTTGCTATATTGCAATGCAAACTAGCGATAAAGATTGATTTAAGAGTTATTACCACCATTCAGGACGGAAAATTGATCGTTTAGGACAGTTTGATTCGGTTGGAAAAATTTTCCGTTATAGTGGTAGTTATAGAAATAGATACAATTTTGAAAGAAAGGAATGTATCTGAGATGGCACAGTCAGTCAAACAAAGATTGTGGAGTTTAAGGAATTTAACAAAGAGGCAGAAACGATTCGTTTTCTGTCTGTTGATTTTTTGTGTATTCTGCTTATTTGGCTTTCTCAATGCTTACGCTGTCAATAATCCGACTTGGCTAGAAGGAACCTGGTCGAATAAATCGGAGCAGTATTCAATTATGGCAAAGAATGACGATCACAAATACTGGAATATCAGACAAAATGGCTACATACTGATGAAAAATGCAAAAATTTCCGCCAGCTCTTCAAAGGATAATATCGTCCTGACGAGAGAGGATAGCCAGACAGAGTACCATATCAGTAAACTAGATAAAGAACAGTTAGAGATGCATATTTTCAATAATAAAAAGAAAATAAAAACGATGAAACTACAAAAAGTGGAATGATTTTTTGTACTATTAAATTTATGGGATAAAAATATTGCAATCTATCTTTTCTTTTTCAAGAATTTGATTACAATAGAGAAAGTGAGAATAAAAACTGCTTTTTTAACATCCAATTTCTCTTTCTAACGCAGGAGTTTTTATTTTTATAGGTAGCTTTTTAAGACACTTGGAGAGGCTAAGGCAATTTCGAGTAAAAGGACACCTTGCCCTACGAAGAGTAGTGAGGAGCTTTTGGCTTCACGCTACGAGGTCAATTGATTCGTCACTCTCTAGTAAGACAAAAGTAAAAGAATTAAAAATAGGTAGATAATAATACGTAATTTTCAAAAGCCTTTGACTTTCAGCTCTGTTGGTCAAAGGTTTTTACTATTTAATAAGTAAAATATGTCCGATAACTGAAGAAATAAAAAAAGCTGTTCGGACATATATAGCAATCTTTGATCGTTTCTGTTAATCTGTATACAACAATTAGTGGAAAGAAAGGGAACAAGATGAATCAATCAAAATATCAAATGATCGCTGATGAGTTAAAATCAAAAATTCTTTCAGGCGAATATCCAGAAAATACAACGATTCCGCCAGAACTGCAATTACAAAAAGACTATCAGGTCAGCCGCCACACGATTCGTCAGGCAATTGCGCTACTAGCCAATGAAGGTTTTCTTAGAAAAGAAAAGGGCTCAGGCACGTATGTTGATGCAAAATATAGGCGCACTGAAAACAATGGCACCGGAAATAAAACGATCGGAGTAGTAACGACCTATTTATCTGACTACATTTTTCCTTCGATTATTCGCGGGATTGAAAAAACGCTGCGGGAAAAAGGGTATTCCTTATTATTAGCCAGCACCAACAATGATTTTCAGCAGGAAAAGGAATGTATTGAAAAAATGATTACCCAAGGGGTGGAGGGCTTGATTGTTGAGCCAACAAAGAGTAATCAATACAATCCCAATTTGGCTCTATATGTTCGTTTGAAGGAGCAGGGCATTCCAATGGTGATGATCAACGCTGTGTATGAAGAAATCAGCGCCTCTTATATTTGTGTCGATGATGTTAAAAGCGGCTACTTGGCAACAGAATACTTAATTCGAAAAAACCATCAGAAGCTGCTGTTGATAACAAAAATTGATGACCTTCAAGGCAAGTACCGAATGAAAGGCTTTATCAAAGCCTGTGAAGAATTTGGTGTCCAATTTTCTCCGGAGGATATTATCACATATGAGACAGAAACGAGAAAAGCAATTGTCGATCAGGTGCTGAATCGGTTGAAAGCAGAACCGCTGATTACTGGGATCGTCTGTTACAATGATCAGATCGCTAGTGGATTGGTGGATAAGTTAACGGAAGCCGGATTTGAAATTCCTGATGAGTTATCGATTGTTGGAAATGACAATTCTGCATTAAGCAAGATCGGAAGTGTGAAGCTTACGACACTGAATCACCCGAAAGACCTACTGGGCCATGATGCGGCGAACTGGATCATTGAGGCGATCGAAGAAGGGCATGAACCTGATAATATTCTGTATGAACCAACATTAATTGAACGAGATTCTGTCAAACAATTATAGTCATTAGAAAAAAGCTCATTTCGATGGGCTTTTTTTGTGCCTTTTTTTCAATATTTGTACGAACAAAATATAATATTTTTATTGACATGTACGTACATAAATTGTATGATAACGGTAACAAAAGCGCGAAAAGGAGGAGATTCCTATCAAAACGAAGGAAATGATTGCAAAAACGAAGTTGGATATCATGGATGGCCGGACAGCTTTGGGGATTGAATTTGGTTCTACGCGAATCAAAGCAGTCTTGATCGGTTCTGATTTGGTTCCGATTGCTGCAGGGAGCTTTGAATGGGAAAACACGCTGGAAAACGGGATTTGGACGTACTCACTTGAGAATATTTGGAAGGGTTTACGAGTGAGTTATCGCAAAATGGCGACAGAGGTATTCGAGAAGTATGGGGAGAATTTGACGACGATCGGTTCAATCGGCTTCAGTGCGATGATGCATGGGTATATGGCTTTTGATGAGAATGATGAGTTGTTGGTACCGTTCAGAACGTGGCGCAACTCAATTACGGCGGAAGCGGAGAAGAAACTAACGGAAGTCTTTCAATACAACATCCCTCAACGCTGGAGCATCGCGCATTTGTATCAGGCGATTTTGAATCAAGAGGAGCATGTTAGTGACGTTCGATTTTTGACGACGCTAGCCGGCTATATTCATTGGCAGATGACCGGACAAAAAGTGTTAGGTGTAGGTGATGCGTCAGGAATGTTTCCGATCGATACAGCAGCGAAGAATTATGATCGAAGAATGCTGGACCTTTTCAGCGATTTGACGAAGGGAACGGCTTTTACACAAGAACTGAATCAAGTGCTACCGCAGGTCATTCTAGCAGGAGAATCAGCTGGAAGCTTGACGCAAGAAGGTGCTTATCTACTTGATCCGACAGGGACTTTGCAAGCGGGAATCCCGCTTTGCCCGCCAGAAGGTGATGCGGGAACTGGAATGGTGGCGACGAACAGTGTCCGCCAACGAACTGGAAATGTTTCGGCTGGAACCTCAGCTTTTGCCATGATCGTACTTGAAGAAAAACTAAAAAAGGTCCATCCGGAAATCGATTTAGTGACTACACCCGTGGGTGATTTAGTGGCGATGGTTCATACGAATAACTGTTCATCCGAAATCAATGCGTGGGTTAACCTGTTCAGGGAATTTTCTGAAGCGCTAGGCTTAGAAATCAGTGGAGATAAGCTATACACTACACTATTTGAAAAAGCCCTGGAGGGAACACCTGATTGTGGCGGGATGCTTTCTTATGGCTATTACTCTGGAGAGAATATTACTGGAATGAATGAAGGGCGTCCATTATTTGTCCGGACACCAGAAAGTAAATTTGATTTAGCTAATTTTATGCGTCTTCATTTGTCGAGTGCATTTGGCGCAATGCGCATCGGAATGGAAATTTTGAAAGAGGAAAATATTCAGATCGATAAGCTTGTTGGACACGGCGGAATCTTCAAGACCCCAGAAGTAGGGCAAAGAATTTTAGCTTCAGCGATGGAAGCCCCGGTAACAGTCATGGAGACAGCGGGTGAAGGCGGTGCTTGGGGGATTGCTTTACTGGCTGCTTATCAGTTGGAAGATACTGGACTTTCGTTAGCAGATTTCTTAGAGCAAAAGGTATTTGCATCGAGTGAGGGAGTGACCATCGAACCGATGGAAGAAGATTTGCAAGGCTATAGCGAATTTATTGACCGCTACGAAAAAGGGTTATCGATTGAGGCGGAAGCAATTACGGCGTTGAAATAAGGACTTGGGTTCCACCTTTTTGCCAGTTGTCTTATAAGTACGCTAAAAATACCCATGCAGCAGCAATCTGGAGGAATGAAATACGACAAGAGAATGAAGTATCTCTTTTTAATTAAAAGCAAATACCTTGAGACGAATATGGAGTGATAGTTATATGTTAGAGGAATTAAAAGCAGAAGTTTTTCAAGCGAATCTTGAACTGCCGAAGCAAGGATTGATCAAATACACTTGGGGAAATGTCAGTGCGTTTGATAAGGAGACGGGTTACTTTGTCATCAAGCCAAGCGGAGTAAGCTATGAAAAAATGCAGGCTTCCGATATGGTCGTAGTTGATTTGGATAACAACGTCATCGAAGGGGAAATGAACCCATCTTCGGATACACCAACTCATGCGGTTCTATACAAAGCCTTTCCGGAAATCGGCGGCATTTGTCACACCCATTCGACTTGGGCAACGATCTGGGCGCAGGCAGGAGTGGATTTGCCCGCGATGGGAACGACGCATGCGGACACTTTTTATGGGAAAGTTCCTTGTGCCAGATTTTTAACTCAAGAAGAAGTCGATGAGGGCTATGAACATGAAACTGGAAATGTCATCATTGAGACTTTTAAAGAACGCGAGATTGATGTGATGGAAGTTCCAGGCGTATTATTGCACGGACACGGGCCATTCACTTGGGGGAAAGATGCGGATAGCGCCGTGATGAACGCAGTTGTTTTAGATGAGGTTGCCAAAATGAATCTCTTTGCACGTCAATTGAACAGCTTTGCTGAAGAACTACCACAGCGCATATTAGATAAACACTATTTAAGAAAACATGGAAAAAATGCCTATTACGGGCAAGGAAAATAGAAAAAAGGAGCGAACAGCATGTTAGAAATTAGTAAAAAAGAATTTTGGTTTGTCGTAGGCTCGCAGCATTTATACGGAGAAGAAGCATTAAAAAGTGTGAAGGCGGATGCGGAAGCAATCGTCAAAGGGTTGAATGACAGCGGGAAATTGAACTACCCAATTGTTTTGAAAGAATTAGCGGTAACTTCTGATACGATTACTAAAATTATGAAAGAAGTTAATTATCGTGATGAAGTAGCTGGCGTGATTACCTGGATGCACACTTTCTCACCAGCAAAAATGTGGATTCGCGGTACAAAACTATTACAGAAACCATTACTGCATTTAGCAACGCAATTCAACGAAAGCATTCCATGGGAAACGATCGACATGGACTTCATGAACTTGAATCAATCGGCTCACGGAGATCGTGAGTATGGCTTCATTAATGCCCGCTTGAAAAAGCAAAATCAAATCGTGGTTGGCTATTGGCAAACAGAAAGCGTTCAAAAACAGATTGCTGACTGGATGGATGTTGCGGTAGCCTTCAATGAAAGCTTTAACATCAAAGTAGCTCGTTTTGGCGATAATATGCGGAATGTTGCCGTAACTGAAGGCGATAAAGTCGAAGCGCAGATTCAATTCGGCTGGGTCGTGGATTACTTTGGCATCGGTGATTTAGTGCAATATGTCGATGCGGTCAAGGATGAAGAAGTCGATGCCCTGTTTGCGAAATACAAAGAGCTTTATGATTTTGACTACGGGGATTATGATCATGCAACTTGGGATGCCCATGTCAAGGTGCAGGCCAAACAAGAAATTGGGATTCGTCGTTTCCTAGAGGATGGCAATTACAATGCCTTCACTTCGAACTTTGAAGATTTGTATGGCATGCAGCAGCTACCAGGCTTAGCGGTCCAACGCTTGATGGCAGAAGGCTACGGCTTTGCTGGTGAAGGGGACTGGAAAACAGCAGCCTTGGATCGCTTGATGAAGGTGATGGCCCACAATCAAAATACAGGTTTCATGGAGGATTACACCTATGAATTAGCGGCTGGAAAAGAAGCAATTCTGCAATCTCACATGATGGAAGTAGATCCAACTCTAGCTGTAAACAAACCCAAAATCGTTGTTTCCCCATTATCAATGGGTGACCGCGAAGATCCCGCTCGATTGGTTTTTGATGGCAAAGCCGGTGATGGGGTAGTTGTCTCTATGGCAGATTTTGGCACGCACTACAAATTATTGATTAATGAAGTGGAAGCTTTTGAGCCAACGGAGAAAGCACCAAAATTACCAGTAGCGCGTGTTCTTTGGAAAGTGAAACCAAACTTTCATGAAGGAGTCGGCAAATGGATTGAAACAGGCGGTGGACATCATACAGTTGTCTCTTTGAATCTTACGACTGAACAAATTATTACATGGGCAAAACTGGTCGATTTAGAGTACGTAACGATTAAATAAAGGATGAAATATTGGTTTGGGACAACCAGACCAATATTTTCATCGGTTAATTAAAGTAAAAAATACTGATATTTTAAGTTAAAAGGGTTTACTTTTGGATTAATTAAAGGTATATTGTACTAAAATAATAAAAGTAAAAAAAACTATAAAGGAGTTTTTATTTATGGAAAGCAAGTTCGACTCAAAAGAGTATTTAGAAAAGGTTGACGCATGGTGGCGTGCAGCGAATTATATCTCGGTTGCACAAATGTATTTGAAAGATAACCCATTGTTAAGAAAACCTTTGGAAAAAGAAGATGTCAAAACGCATCCAATCGGTCACTGGGGAACTATCGCTGGTCAGAACTTCTTGTATGCTCATTTAAATCGTGCAATCAATAAATATGACTTGAACATGTTCTACATTGAAGGCCCCGGTCATGGTGGTCAAGTAATGGTGTCAAATTCTTACATCGATGGCAGCTACAGTGAAATTTATCCAGAAGTCACTGAAGATGAAGCTGGATTGAAAAAATTATTCAAGATGTTCTCATTCCCAGGCGGAATTGCCTCACATGCGGCACCAGAAACACCCGGCTCTATCCACGAAGGCGGAGAGCTTGGCTACTCACTCTCGCATGCGACAGGTGCAATCTTAGATAATCCAGATGTGATCGCTGCGACTGTTGTGGGGGATGGAGAAGCGGAAACCGGTCCATTAGCTGGCGGTTGGTTCTCAAATGTATTTATTAATCCAGTGAATGATGGTGCGGTATTGCCAATTGTTTATTTGAACGGCGGAAAAATTTCGAACCCGACGATTCTCTCTCGTAAAAGTGATGAAGATTTGAAAAAATATTTTGAAGGATTAGGCTGGAAACCTTACTTTGTTGAAGGAACAGACCCTGAAAAAGTTCACCCAATTATGGCTGAAACGCTAGATAAAGTAATCACTGAAATCAAAGATATCCAAGCAGAAGCTCGCAAAGGAAAAGCGGAAGATGCTGTAATGCCAAAATGGCCTGTGATCTTATTCCGCACACCAAAAGGCTGGACAGGTCCGCAAACATGGGACGGCGAACAACTAGAAGGAACATTCCGTGCGCACCAAGTGCCAATTCCAGTAAGTTCAGAAGACATGGAGCATGCCGATAAATTAGTGGATTGGTTAAACTCTTACCGTCCGGAAGAATTGTTTGACGAAAATGGAAAAATCGTCGACGAATTAAAAGAAATTTCTCCAAAAGGCGATCGTCGGATGTCAACCAACCCAATTACTAACGGCGGAATTGATCCAAAACCAATGAAGATGCCAAATTGGAAAGAGTATGCGATTGATACAACCACACCAGGTGCGGTGATGGCACAAGACATGATCGTCTTTGGTCAACAAGCTCGTGATATGATCACTGAAAATCCAACCAATTTCCGCATCTTTGGACCAGATGAAACGAAATCCAACCGTTTGAACAAAGTGTTTGATGTGACGAATCGTCAATGGATGGAACCAAAAAACAGTACCGACGAATGGCAATCATCTGTCGGACGTGTCATCGACGGTCAATTATCTGAACACCAAGCGGAAGGTTTCTTGGAAGGTTATGTATTAACGGGTCGTCATGGTTTCTTCGCCAGCTATGAATCTTTCTTGCGGGTAGTTGACTCAATGTTGACACAACATTTCAAATGGATGCGCAAAGCAAGTGCTCACGCATGGCGTAAAGAATATCCAGCGTTGAACCTGATTGCGACATCAACCGTATTCCAACAAGACCATAATGGTTATACTCACCAAGATCCAGGTGTGTTGACTCATTTGGCTGAGAAAAAACCAGAATTCATTCGTGAATATTTACCAGCGGATGCTAACAGCTTAATGGCCGTCATGGATAAAGCGATGCAAGACAAACAAATGATTAACTTGATTGTTTCAAGTAAGCATCCTCGTCCACAATTCTACTCCGCGGATGAAGCAGAAGAATTGGTCGAAAAGGGCTTGAAAGTCATCGATTGGGCAAGTACAGACAATGGAGAAGAACCCGATGTTGTGATTGCAGCAGCCGGCACAGAACCAAACTTAGAAGCTTTAGCCGCTGTATCGATCTTAAACAAGCAATTCCCTGATTTGAAGATCCGCTTTGTCAATGTTGTGGACATCTTGAAATTACGTCATCCGAAGATTGATCCTCGTGGATTAACCGATGAAGAATTCGATGCGATCTTCACAGCAGACAAGCCAATCGTCTTTGCTTTCCATGGCTATGAAGGCATGGTTCGCGATATCTTTTTTGATCGCCACAACCACAATTTGCACATTCACGGCTACCGTGAAAATGGGGATATCACTACACCATTCGACATGCGTGTCTTCAGTGAGATGGACCGTTTCCACTTAGCACAAGATGCTGCGAACGCAGTACTTGCGGATGATGCGAAAGAATTCTCTGCTCAAATGGATCAAACGTTGGCGAAACACCATGACTTTATTCGGACAGAAGGAAAAGACATTCCAGAAGTTGAGGATTGGAAATGGGAAGCGTTAAATCGTAAAGAATATCATTTTAGCTAAAAACAAAAAAAGGCTGCAAACATCACCATTTCAGGTGTGTTTGTAGCCTTTTCTTTTATCGTTGCTGCTTCCGATAATCCTTTGGTGAGAGGCCTTCTTTTCGTTTAAAAATGTAACTAAAGTAGTTGGGATCATTGTAGCCAATTTCAGAGGCAATCATAGATAATTTCCAGTCAGTTGTTGTTAGCAGACGTTTTGCTTCCTTCAAACGCTGTTCAGTTAGATACTCAACAAAGGTTTTTCCAAGTGCCTGAGAGAAGACCGTACTAAAGTGAGAACTGCTTAAATTGATATGAGCAGCGACACTGCCTAAGGAGAGTTCGGTATCAGCGAAATTTTGCTTAATATATAGAATTGCTTGTTCGATCAGCTCACGGTATTGTCCCATGCGTGCATCAATAACGGTATGCTTTATAAATCGTAGAATTTGTTCCAGATAATTTCGAAATAGGAGAGAATCCGATAAAATTGTTGAGATTTTGGTGGGCGAAGGGATTAAAAATTTTTCCTTACTTTGGGTATTCTTTTTTTCAGCTAGTTGGTTTAATTCATTGACCAGAATCAAACGAAAAAGTAGGGGATTTTCACAATTATCTGTTTCTTCAATAAACTCATCCGCCAACAATCGTAGAGATTGGTTCGTAGATTGATCGATTCGTTCCTTTAAGTGAAGCGTCTTCTGATAGTGAGTCAATTGTTGATCAAAGTCTTGATAGTGAAGAATCGGTTGTTTGGTCTGAACTAAGGAATAGTCTAAAAGGCTTTTCGCTGTTTCATAGCTTTTCTGGATCTCGCTAATTCGTTCCACTGGATTGCCTACTGCAACCACTAGATTTGAGTCGTCTTCGTTAAGTTCAGTATAAAGAGTAAACGCCACTTGATCTGCTTGTAGGAGCAGGTCTTCTTCTTTTGTTTGAAAGAGCAGCAGTTTGATAAAACGAGAAGATAGACAAGAAAATACGACGTTTTTATCCTCGGAAAATAAACCAGCCATCTTTCCTCTAAATCGTTCATAGTCAGCAAAGTTCTTGTTGATATGATTGGCGATTAAAAGTACGATAAATTTCTTTCCAGCGATTTGCCGGTCAAGTTGACGCGCTTCTTCCAATGCTTCTGACAAGGTCGATTGATTACCAAAGACGGCATTCAAAAATAGGTTTTTCTTAACATCGAAGGAGTAAGAAGTATCAATCATAGGCTGTGGCTGCTGTTCGAGGCGAGTAACGACTTTTTCAAGGCTTTCACGCAATTCATCAGATTTGATCGGCTTCAATAAGTATTCGGCTACTTGTAAATGGATTGCCGCCTTAGCGTAAGTAAATTCATCAAAACCACTAATAAAAATGATCTGAATATCAGGAAGACTTTGTCGGACTTCTTGCGAGAGTTCAATGCCATCCATGAATGGCATGCGGATATCTGTCAACAAGATGTCTGGTTGCCTTTCTAAAATCATTGTTAAAGCAACTTCACCGTCACTAGCTTCGCCAACGATTCCGATTGGCAATGTTTCGGATAACTGTTGGATCGTTCGTTTTAAAGATTCACGAATTAAGTGTTCATCTTCGGCAATAAAGACTTTATACATGTTTTGCGGCTCCTTTTTTCATCGTTGGAATAATCACGTGGACGGTTGTTCCAGTGTCTACAATACTCGTGATCTGGATTTTTGCTTCTTTTCCATAGTAGAGTAACAAGCGTTTGTTTACATTAAACAAACCGTAGCCCTCTTTAAAATCAGTATCTAATCCATTCGAAAGCTCCTGATTAATTTCCTTCAGTTTTTTATCCGGAATTCCTTTCCCATTATCAATAATATAAAAATGGATATAGTCATGCTCATCTAAAAAGGCTTGAACGATGATCTTTCCTGTTCGCCGCACAAGTTTTGTTCCATGATAGACGGCATTTTCGATCAGGGGCTGCAGGATCATCTTCAGCATCGAATAGTTAGTGATCGTTTCCTCGATTTCAATCGAATAAGTCAAAGCGTCTCCATAACGAATCTGCAAAATAATCAAATAGTCGCGAATATGCTTGATTTCCTTTTCGACAGGAATCCAATCTTGGCCTTGGTTCAAGGAGATTCGGAAGAAATCAGAGAGTGCATACGTCATTTCTTTGACCTTTTCGCTTTCGCCCATTTCTTCTAACACGAGAATGGCATCTAAACTGTTATAGATAAAATGCGGAGTGATCTGTGCTTGGAGCACGCGGACTTCACTTTGGGCAAGATTGTATTGCTTCAGAGCATTTTCTTCTAGGAGTACCACTAGATTATCTGCCATTTCATTCATGCTGGTACTCAATTTTTGCAGCTCATTTCCCGGAAGTGTCTTGATTCGATAATTGAGTTTACCTTCTGATAAGGCATCCGCCATATGAATCATTTCTTCCATGGGTTGTTGAATCTGTTTCATCAAGCGGTTGTTGGTTGTTCGAGAGAATAGGATGATGATAGCGATAATAAAAGCTTCAATGACTGACAAGATGATGATTGATTGTCGAACTTGCTGACTTTGATTAGCTGCTGACTTGATTTCAACATTCACAAAATCTTGCAAGATATCATGTACCAAGTTGGTGGCTGATTCCACATGGACCATTAATTCTTGATTCTCCTGAAAGGGTGTGTTTGCTTCAATATTGGTTATGATCTTTTCCAAGTAATTGTTTACGTTATCTAACGAGCGATTGACGATATTTAATGTGGCACGCTCTTGAGAACTTTTGGTATTCTTCTTAACTTGGCTGATCTCCTTTTTGATGCGATAGACACTATTGTTTTTGGTAAATTCAGCGGGCGTCATCTGACCATAAGTAAGACTCCAGGCTTCCTCCATAATCTTTTCTTCGACATCGTTGGCAATTCGATTGGCTTCTGAAATATTTGCCACGCTGCGTTCATAAGCAAAGATGTAGCGAGTGTATATCAAGACACTGATAATCAACGGCACGATGGACAGAACGAGCATAAGCCAGCTAATGCGTTGTAAAAGGGATTTAATAGATACCTGTCTTTTCATCAGCGAGCCTCCTAATAGTTTCTCGGCGGGATGGTGGAAAGTGAATTTTGATCAGAAAAAACGGTATCAGAAACATAAATGTCTTCGGAGATCGTTTTATTGTCGAAATAACGTTTGACAGTATTGGCGACGAGTTCTCCCATGAAGGGGTTGCATTCCACCACACAATTCACTTTTCCTTGTTTCAGTAGATCAATCATTTCTTTTTGCGCATCAATTGATACGATCACAAAGTTATTTTCAATTTGATGTTCTTTGAGAGCGTCGAGTGCGCCTAAAGTCATTTCATCATTATGGGAGTAAATGACATCAATCCCTTCAAGTTTTCCAGCCTCAATCGCTTTGGAAAACGTTTCTTTTGCCTTTAAGCGAATAAAGTCGCCTGTAATTGTCTGAGTAATCTGTATCCTTGGATCACGTCCAATCGTCTCAGAAAAGCCATCATGACGCAATCTTGTAGGAGACGAATTTTCAATGCCCTTTATCTCCAAGACATTGATCGCTTCTTTATTACTTTTTTGATAATGATTCGTTACATACAGACCAGCTCGTCCGCCTTGGGCTTTAAAACTGGAGCCAATGTGTGTCAAAAAAAGATCCGAGCGATTTGTCGCAATGTTACGATCCACGATAATCACCGGGATCTTGGCTTTTTTTGCCTCTTCTAAGACAGGTTCCCAACCGATCTCCTGAATCGGGGAGAGAACAATCAAATCCACTTGATAGGCGATAAAGGTCATTACGTCTTGGTATTGCTGTTTTGGATCAGAAAAACTATTGCGAGACATGACTTGATAATTTTGTTTTTCAAGCGCCTCTCTGATTGATTTACTTTGCGTTTTGCGCCAGTTACTTTCGGTTCCGGCTTGAGCAAATCCAATCGTGATTTCTCGATGATTTTCTTTTGGTGCTTCTTTTTGACAGCCTGCTAATAAAAGGCACAAGCCAATCAGCAGGAGTAGATTGATTTTTTTCATTTAGTTACACCTCGTGATAAAGGATTTTTTAAGTAGCTCGGATAATAATTTTTGGAACTTAATTTGAAATAGGAAATCTTTCTTCTATTATATAGCGCTCTCATTCTTAATACTAACATGCTGAGGGATTCCGAATAAATGTCAAGAATCGGCAAAAGAAATCCAAGAAATTCTTTCGGTAGGAAAAAAGTCCCGTGTTTTTCTAAGAAAATAAATAAGAATCTCAATGAAAGCGTTTGCTAGAAAACGTACACTTAACCTATCAAATATGTTATGGAGGGAAAGACATGAAACGAGGGTTCAAAAAAATGTTAGTGGCGACTGTTTCACTGATTGCGCTAACCGCATTAACTGCTTGTGGAAAAGGAAATGCATCAGGGGAAGAAAAGGGCTATGTTGGTGTATCTATGCCTACAAAGTCAGCGGAACGCTGGATCGCTGATGGCGACAACATCGTGAAGCAATTAAAAAAGAAAGGCTATAAAACGGATTTGCAATACGGCGAGGATAAAGTCGAAAATCAAGTCGCGCAAATTGAAAATATGATTACTAAAGGGGTCGATACATTAGTGATCGCCTCGATTGATGGCTCCGCACTTACTGATGTATTGGAAAAAGCGCATCAGGCAGATATTAAAGTGATTGCTTATGACCGTTTGTTAATGAATTCCAAATATGTCGATTATTACGCGACCTTTGATAATTTTGGCGTGGGAGTTTTACAGGCCTCTTATATTGAAGATCAATTAGGTTTAAAAGATGGCAAAGGACCTTACAACATTGAATTGTTCGGTGGTTCACCAGACGATAACAATGCACTCATCAATTATAACGGCGTGATGTCCGTCTTTAAACCATATTTCGACAGCAAGCAACTGATCGTTCCTTCAGGTCAAACGAAATTCAACCAAATTGCAACCTTGCGTTGGGACGGCTCGACTGCCCAGTCTCGAATGGATAACCTTTTAAGTGCCAATTATACAGACAAGAAATTAGATGCGGTGTTATCACCTTATGATCCAATCAGTTTAGGAATTATTTCATCATTAAAAGGCGTTGGTTATGGATCAGGTGATAAGCCACTGCCAGTTATTACAGGGCAAGATGCGACAATTGCCGGAGTAAAATCAATCATTGCCGGAGAGCAAACAGAGACGATCTTTAAAGATACCCGGATTCTAGCAGATAATACCGTTGAAATGATTGAAGCGATCCATGACGACAAAAAAGTACCAGTGAATGATAAGGAAACCTATGACAACGGTGAAAAAGTTGTTCCGACTTATTTAGCAAAACCTGTTTCCGTAGACAAAGAAAACTACAAGCAAGAGCTGATTGATACAAAATATTATACCGAAAAAGACTTAAGCGAATAAATAGGGATGAGAAAAGTACAAGATCACGCGTACTTTTCTCGATCCTCTTGATAAGGAAGTGGAAAAATGGCCGATTACATTTTGGAAATGAAAAACATCGTTAAAGAATTCTCCGGTGTACGCGCCCTGGATGACGTGAATCTAAGTATCAAGCGGGGAGAGATCCATGCCCTTTGCGGAGAAAACGGTGCAGGCAAATCAACGTTAATGAATGTTCTTAGTGGACTCTTTTCTTATGGCAATTATTCAGGCGATATTATTTACGACGGTGAGACCTGTCAGTTCAAAGGGCTGCGAGATAGTGAGGAAAAGGGTATCGTAATCATCCATCAAGAGTTAGCCTTGAGTCCTTATCTATCAATCAAAGAAAATATTTTTTTAGGCAATGAGCAAACCAACCATGGGATCATTGATTGGAACCTAACAGAACGAAAAACCGAAAACCTGTTAAAAACAGTGGGATTAAAAATCAACCCGAATACGTTGGTTTCGCAAATTGGTGTAGGTCACCAACAGCTGGTCGAGATCGCCAAAGCCTTCTCCAAAAATGTTCGATTGCTTATCTTGGACGAACCAACAGCCGCCTTGAATGAAGAAGAAAGTGCGAATCTGCTGGAATTGATCAAAGAGTTCCGAACCCAAGGCATCACCTCGATCATCATTTCTCATAAATTAAATGAGATCGTGGATGTAGCGGATCGCATCACCATTTTACGAGATGGCCAAACGATTGAGACCCTAGAGAATGAGGACATCAATGAAGAACGAATCATCAAAGGCATGGTTGGCCGAGACTTGACCAATCGCTACCCCGACCGTCATCCGAATATCGGCGACGTTTTCTTCGAAGTCAAAGATTGGACGGTGCATCACCCAATAGATACCACTCGGGTAATGAACAATCATATCAATTTCAACATTCGTAAGGGTGAAATTGTCGGAATCGCTGGCTTGATGGGTGCTGGTCGCACAGAGTTTGCCATGAGCATCTTCGGAAAATCCTACGGCAGCAATATCAGTGGCAAAATCTATAAAGATGGCAAGGAAATAAAAATCAACGATGTATCACAGGCAATTGAAAACGGCTTAGCCTATGTGTCAGAAGACCGAAAAGCGGTGGGATTGAATCTACTGATGGATATTCGAGAGAATACCACGATCGCCAGCCTAGGAAAGATCAGTAAAAATGGCATTTTAGATAAGGAAAAAGAAGTCACGGAATCTGAAAATTACCGCAAGAAAATGCGTACTAAAGCCAACAATGTGTTCCAAAATGTGGGCAGCTTGAGTGGTGGAAACCAGCAAAAGGTTGTTTTAGCAAAATGGCTGATGACCGAACCAGATGTTCTTTTCTTGGACGAGCCTACACGCGGGATCGATGTCGGAGCGAAGTATGAGATCTATACGATTATTGAAGAAATGGCCGCACAAGGAAAATGTGTCTGTATCATTTCATCAGAATTACCAGAGATCATCGGAATGTGTGACCGCATCTATACGATGAATGAAGGAACCATGACTGGTGAAGTCATGCGCGCAGACGCCAACCAAGAAACGCTGATGAACTTGATGACGATGGAAGAGGAGGCAGTATCCTAATGGAGAACGCAACGAAAGAAAGTAAAGAAAAAAGTACGATTAATATAAAAGAAAAAGTTTTAGATATTTTTAGCAAATATAGTATGGTTATTATTTTGATCGCCTTATTGATCGCTTTTCAAATGATGACAGGAGGAATTTTCCTTCGACCACTAAATATTACGAACATTGTCCTGCAAAACAGTCATATTCTAGTTTTAGCCGCGGGCATGCTACTGGTTGTATTATTGGGATTTGTTGATTTATCTGTCGGTTCAGTCATGGCCTTTGTTGGAGCAATTGCCGGAATGATGATGGTGAACAATCATATGAGTCCCTGGCTCGCAGTGCCCATTTGCTTGGCAATCGGAGCTCTTATCGGAGCATGGCAAGGGTTTTGGGTCGCCTATGTCGGCATTCCCGCCTTTATTGTAACCCTCGCTGGATTACTAATGTTCCGTGGCTTGACGCAAGTCGTACTTGGCGGACAATCACTCGCACCGTTTCCGAGAGCCTTCCAAAAAATCTCGACGGGGTATCTGCCAGAAATCATGGTTTCCTCTTCAGGTATGCACTTTTTGACACTTGTTTTAGGCTTAATATTAGCCGCAGGTTTGGTTTTTTTCCAGTGGAAAGCCCGTGAAAAACGTAAAAAGAATTTGTTCGAAGTTCCTTCAATGAATGCGTTTATTCTGAAATCTATTTTGACTGTGGGAATCGTTTTAGGAATGAGTTACATTTTTGCCTCGTATCAAGGATTTCCGATTATCCTAATTATCCTAGGAGTCATCGTTGGTGTATATGGTTTCTTAACCAACAGCACAGTCGCAGGTCGTCAGATTTACGCAACAGGTGGCAATCTGAAAGCCGCACAGCTTTCCGGGATCAAAACCAAGAAGATCACCTTCTGGGTCTTCGTCAATATGGGCATGATGGCGGCGTTAGCGGGCTTGATCCTAGCTGCTCGTCTGAATGCGGCAACTCCTCAAGCCGGAACCTCATTAGAATTAGATGCGATGGCCTCTGTTTATTTCGGTGGCGCGTCGACTTCAGGTGGGATTGGAACAATTACTGGTGCAATCGTCGGTGGTTTGGTTATGGGGGTTCTGAACAATGGGATGTCGATCCTTGGTGTCGGTGTCGACTGGCAGCAGGCGATCAAAGGCTTGATCTTACTATTAGCAGTCGTATTAGATATCTATAATAAGAAACGAAAAATCTCATAAGGCGGTAGACAATATGACGGAACAAAAAGAAAAACGCATTCTGCTGATCTGTACGGCTGGGATCACCTCCGGTTTATTAGTAAAAAATATTCAAACAGCCGCAGACGAGCAAAAGATTCCGATTCGCGTCTATTCTGCTCCAGCCATCATCGCTGAACAAGCAATCCAAAATCAGCAAATCGATGGCCTGCTGATTGGCCCCCAATCAGAATATGAAGTCAGCCGCTTAAAGGATTTTTTGAACTACAAAGCGGTCAGCTACAAAATGATCAAGAAAGAAGATTATGAAACGTTGGATGGGGAAGCGGTGCTTAAGGAAATAATCGCGAGTTTTATGTAAGCAATGAAAGAGAGTGGCTGTCTAGCTGACATGTTTAAGTAAGAAATTGAACAGTTTCAATAATAACTAAGTTTAAGGCACTGTCTGCATATGGACAGTGCCTTAAATGTATTTTTATTCAACATCAACCGCTTGACGTCGTATCTCTTTAACAACTAATGATGCATCATTCAAAGCATAGATGCCTTGGATATCTCCTGTATTTAGGGCAGCGATTGCTTCATTAGAAAAATGTAACGAGCTAGTTTTAAAGCTTAGAACTTTTTTACCGTCAGTGACAGTGAATGCTTTCGTTGCTGGTTGATTGATTAGTTCAAACTTCGTTGGCAATGACTCAAGGCTTCCCAAAGCTTCCTCTACAACTAAATCTTCTACTTTTTGATAGCGCGATACAAGAAATTTTTCTGCCTCTTCCCGCACTAAAATAGCAGCAAAATGGGTATCGTTGATCATGCTGATGATACCGATCTTTCCATTATTAAAAGTAGTAGATTCTTCGACTTTAACAGTAAATATTTCTGCTTTTTCGGTTTGCCTGATCCCGAGAAAGGCTGGTGTTGCGCCGTGTTCAATGGTTGTTGAGCGGCCGATTAACGTTAGGGTAGTATTTTGTAAAAAAATGCTTTCCTCAAGGTCCCCCCGTAAACTGAGCCATTCAGGGTTTAAAGTAGATTGGTCAAATGTATCAATAAACGGCAATAGTTGTTGCTCGTTTACAAGCACGCTTTGATGTTCAGGGAATTGACTCATATCGACAACTTCGCTAGGAATACCCTGATTGATTTTCGGCCATTCCTTCTCCCAATCGACTGGATAGAGCAGGGTTTCTCGTCCCATATTGGTAATTTGTTTGAAATCAATTGTAGATGGACGCGTTCCTAAACAGGTCAACCACCAATTTCCTTTTGTATCTTGGAAGAGATCCGCGTGACCAATATTTTGTAAAGGTTCATTTGCGCGATCACGATTTGTAAAAATAGGATTGATTGTCGAGTGATCCACAAATGGTCCCCATAGATTGTCTGATTTGAACATTGTAATCATATGTCCTACACCGGTTCCGCCTTCAGCAGCTAGCAGGTAATAGGATTGTTCTTTTTTTATGATGTGAGGACCTTCTACATCACGACCGCCTGTACCTAGACTGGTTATTTCTGGACCGCGTAAAATAGTGCCAGTTGATAGATCTATTTCCGCTTGTTGGATCGCTTTTGTCCCTTTATCATCAATATATCCTGTGAAGGTGACATAAGTATGTCCATTTTCATGATATAAATCGGGATCTATCCCCGTAATATCGATTTCTGTTCGGTGCTGTTCCCAAATGATTTCACCATTGACATTCAATCTGCCTTTGATAATAAAGTTTTTGAACTCTGCAAAATTTGTGGTGATCACATAGAAGTGATCATTGAAAAAGCGAATACAAACTGCGAAAATTCCTTCATTAGATTTCGCCTTTGAAAGGTCGGCTTGTTCCGTTTTTACGACGATTCCAGGGAGTTTTTTCCAGTTTAATAAATCAGTGCTTTTACTTAAGGCGATCCCTGGGTAGTACTCAAAAGTACTGTTGACCATATAATAAGTATCTTTTACCAAAACGATGCTCGGATCAGGATACATACCGCGTAGAATTGGATTTTGATAAGATTCCACCATATAAGACACTCCTTTTCTATTGATGATAGGCTGTACGAACAGCAGCAAACGTTAGTTCAGCGGTAGTAGAAAGCGGAAGATTTGCTGTCTTCAGATCAATGCTATTTCCTATTGCAACAGAGAAAGCGCCACTTTCTTTGATGGCTTCAAGTCCAGCGATCGAATCTTCAATACCGACGCATTCTGAAGGCTTAAGATTCAATGAGTTAGCTGCAGCGATGAAAATATCTGGTGCTGGCTTTCCATTTTCTACTTTACTTGGATCGACGATGGCATCAAATGTCTCTGCCAATGCTAACTTTTCTAAAATAAGCGGTCCGTTTAAGCTAGAAGAGGCTAAAGCAAGCTTCACATTCTGCTGTTTCAGTTCAGAGATGAATGCCGCAACCCCTGGCAAGATATTGTCAGGGGATAGCTGTTTAAGTGACTCCTTATACTGTTCATTCTTTTCAAACAAAAGCTGTTGAAACATACGCTCAGAGACCGACACGTCTAAATAGTTTAAGATCACCTTCAAAGAATCCGCTCGACTCACGCCCTTTGTCTTTTCTTCCAAGTCACTTGGAAGTTTCACAGCAAAGTAATTGTTTGTAAGTTTTTTCCAAGCTTCAAAATGGAGGGTAGAGGTGTCGGCGATGACTCCATCTAAATCAAATAATGCACCTTTAAACAAGTGAGATTTCCTCCCGTTCACTTAAAATAGGGGTTGAACCTAGCACGTCATTGATTTTTGCTAGATTCTCTGGTGTGATTTGAATAAAAGGTAAGAGCGTATTCAATTTGGTCAAGGACATAGTTCCTAAACCACCTTTAATGGCTGCTGGATCTGCTTTGAAAAAATTTAGCACAGGATCAATTGCATCAATTTTTTGAACCAACAGTTCATCTGCCATAATTTCGGCCGCAGGTGTTTCGCTATTATAGTATTCTACGTAACTTTCACTCGGAACATAGGCGATTTCATAGGTGCCGCAGGTAAGGGAGAAGTGTCCGTTGGCTTTCATCTGATTATTGACGGTTACGGAACAATTTTCTCCTCGCGGTAAGTTGACATGCACAGTCGTTCCAAAAGGCACAGTCAAGTTGAGCTTAATTGTGTGTTCGCTGTCTGATTCGATTTGATAGCTTACAGCGAACGTTCCATATGGTGTATCGAAATGTCCATTAACCTGTTTTAAGCGGTAATCAAAAAGTGGCGCAAAGCTGATTTCCTGATAGCCAGGTTGAGCTGGTTGAATTCCTAGAAGATAGCTATAGGCCCATTCCATAATTGCACCAAAGCTATAATGATTTAATGAATTCATTCCTTCTGGATTCATAGAACCATCGGGAAGAACGGAGTTCCAGCGTTCCCAGACAGTTGTTGCACCAAGATTTACTGCATAGAGCCAGCTTGGGAAATCTTCTAAAAGGAAAATTTTCGTGGCTAGTTTATGATAGCCATAATTAGATAAAACCTGACAAATGAAGGGAGTACCGACAAATCCGGTTTTGAGATGGTCATTATCTTTTTTCAAACGAGCGACTAAATCTTTAGCTACTCGAGATTGTTGTGATTGAGGGATCAACTCAAAATATAAGGCGATTGCATAAGCCGTCTGAGTATCAATTGCTAAACGGCCATTTGCAGTAATATATTCCTTAACGATAGCCTCTTTGATTCGTTGAGCTTGTCTTTGATAATAGATCGCATCATTAGGAAGCTTCAAAATTTCAGCAGTTTTAGCAATGATTTCATTAGAATAGTAGTAGTAGACGGAGGCAATAAAATCTTCTTCAGTCCTTCCAGTTGGTAATGCGGGATTTTCTCCATCAAGAGCGAGCCAGTCGCCAAATTGAAAGGTTCCAGTCCATAAATCAGTGCTCTTGCTGTTTTTTTGAATCCATGCTACCCAATCCTTCATCGCTGTGTAGTTTTGACGTAAAATCGCTGGATCGCCATAAATTTGATACATGTTCCAAGGAATAATCGTTGCTGCATCGCCCCAAACCGCAGCACCGCCATCAGAATTCCCCATTGCAGGAGCATACATTGGAACCATACCATCATGCAATTTTTGCTCGATAGCGATGTCTTTTGCATATTTTTTGAAGAATGGAAAAACGTTCATATTCAAAGCAGCCGTTTTAGAAAATACTTCAGCATCGCCTGTCCAGCCAAGTCGTTCGTCACGCTGCGGGCAATCAGTTGGAATATCTAAGAAGTTACTTTTTTGTCCCCACAGAATGTTTTGGAAAAGACGATTAACCTTTGAATTGGTGGTTTCGATTTCGCCAGTTGTTGCCATTTCAGAATAAAGAACAGCCGCTTGATAATCTTCTTTTCTCAGCGCTTGAGTGTTTCCTTCGACTTTTACATAACGATAACCGTAAAAAGTGAAATGGGGGCGAACCCATTTTTCCTCACCGTCAGAAATATAGACGAAAGAGGCCCTTGCTTCACGTAAGTTTTCGCGATAAAAGTTACCCTCCTGCAAAATTTCTCCCATTTGAAAAACAAGCTTGGTGCCTTTGGGTTCGCGGTTGTAAAACTCCATCCAACCAGTCTGATTTTGACCAAAATCAAGAACCTGTTCTCCTGCCGGAGTTTCAAGGATTTCTTGAATAGGCAATCGTTCCATAATTTTTATCGGCAGACTCAAACGGTCTTGAAGGAGATTTTTATTTTGATTTAGTAAGATCACAGACTCCCAATTGGAAGGATTTAGTGTATCGTCTAAGTCTTCTCCATAATAAATCTCTGATTTGGTCACTTTTCCGCTGGTTGTTAACCACGAGCTATCAGTTGAAATAATCTCTGTTTGACCATCTTCATACGTCACGTGGAATTCTCCAATGACACATTGCTGGTCGCCATAAATGTTTTTTATTCCGCCATCGAAGCCTAAAGTTCCTTTATACCAGCCGTCACCAGTAGTGAAAAGTAGTTCATAATCAGTCGCTTTTTGGAAGGCTGCTGTGACATCGTAGGTTTGAACTTGGATCCATTGATCATATGCCGTAACACCCGGGGTTAAGTACTCATCACCGACTTTTTCGCCATTGATATACGCTTCATAAATCCCTAATCCAGTAGCATATAAACGCGCTTCTACTACTTTTGACTTTAAGCTGATCTCTTTTTGAAAAAGCGTGTTTTGAATACTTTTATCGGGATGAGCAATCCAGTCTGCTTGAAAAGGTTCATTCATTTTTCCAGTTTCAAAAAAGCTTTCTTTGGTAAAAAGCTCATGATTGGCGTCTCGAATCGCGATTTCTACGTGGTAACGAGTACGTGGAATCAGCGTTATAGGAACATCGAAATAGTTATTTTTAAATGGTTCCTGCTTGCTTTGGTAAACGGGGGATTCATAATTATCTGTCCAGATCGTTAATTGCTTCGTTATTTCTTTGAACTGTTCTGCTTCTACTATAAACTCAATTCGCAAATCATCTAGCTGAAAGCCTACAGGTTCTGTCATATGATTGATTAAAATTTTTGAAATTTTCATTTTTTCACACTCCTAATTTATAGTTTAGTGGTAAAGTCCCCGCAAAATGGATCGATCGGGCTAATACCTTCAAAAGGTTCTTTACCAGTCATTTTTCTGAGCACCGCCTCAATACTTTCTTTATTTCCAGTATACGTATTGATGTAGGTGGATACTGCAGGAATATCAAATAAATGATAAGGATTTGCGGTTGAGATAAAGATCGTCGGAATAGCTTTCATGAACCATGGAGCATCCGCCGCCATTAAATGAATCCAGTCAAGCCGAGTGGTGGTTTGATTACTAGCCGTTTCGATATTTGCGATATAGAGCGCTAAATCAAATTTCTCCTTCATTTCAGCTACGCCTTCTTCAAAAATCTCATGAAAATCTAAATGCTTTCGGTCAAATAGTGTCACTTCAAAGCCCAGTGTCTCCAGCTGTTTTTGGAAAAGAGCGGAAACTTGGCCGCCTTCTTTAAAACCACCGTCATCCGAGTCACCTAAAACAACCAATCGAATTCGCGGATAACGTTCGACTGTCAAAGGCAAAAGGTGATCCCGATCTTTGACTAAAGTAACGGACTTTTTAGCTGCCGCGGCTGCTTTTTTTACATGTTCAGCAGTATTTAAGTTCAACGTTTCTGGCATCATAGCTTCAAATAAACCATGTGACATTTTTGTAGCGAGAATTCGTAAAACCGCCTCATTGATTCGAGTCAGCTTCAATGTGCCGTTTTCAACGGCGTTTTTGATAAATGTATAATCCTCATCAATATTTTTATTAAAAAGGATCATGTCAATTCCAGCATTAATTGTTGCAGGTAATAGTTCCTCTCGTGGAAGAATCGAATTGTAACCAATCATTGGTGTGGCATCGGTAATCGCCAAGCCATTAAATCCAAGTTTCTCACGTAATAGATTATCGATCAGTCGTTTTGAAGCCGATGCTGGTCTTAATTCTGAATCCTTCATATTCGGCGATAGTTTTTTCTCCCAACTTGGCAACATGATATGACCGATCATGATACTGCTAATTCCCTGATCGATAAAGGTTTGGTAGATTTTCCCGTAAGCGTTCATCCAATCATCAACGGACAGAGAGTTGACCGTGCTTAACAAATGCTGATCACGTTCGTCGACACCGTCACCCGGAAAGTGCTTGATAACAGGCAAGATACTATTCTTTTCCAACCCCTTAATTTGTGCAGAGGCCATTTGAATCACGCGTTCTGGGTCGCTACCAAAGGTTCGAGTATTGGTGATCGGATTTCGAAAATTCAGATCAATATCGACAATCGGGGAAAAGGACATGTTGCAGCCTACTTGAGCGGCTTCATTTCCAGCGACATTGCCTAATTCATAGGCTTGTTCAGGATCATCTGTCGCAGCAATTTGCAGAGGCATTCCGAACCAGGTTCCTTCTGTGATAATCCCATTTCCGCCAGACTCCAAATTTGCTGAAAAGAATAGGGGGATATCGCTAGCTTCTTGAGCAGTTGCTAATTGTCGTTTGATCTTTTCGGCTGAGGCGGGGCGATACATCATACCGCCAGGGCGGTAGGTTTTGATGAATTCTTTAATGTCTACTTGATCCTCATCCTGCCCAATGACAAAAAAGAGTTGTCCGATTTTTTCATCTAAGGTCATAGTTTGAACTTTGCTTTGCAGCTGTTGAATTTGTTGTTCTGTTAAGTAGTAAGGTTTTGTTGATAAATCTAACATGTTTTTTGCGCCTCCAATGATTTAAAGATACTTGTTCACGCTTTCATTCTAGCTTGGAGAAATTGTATAAACCATTGCGAAAAAACAGCTTAAGTGTGTCCATTTCATTGCTCCTTTCATTTATCTGAAATTGAGTCTTGCTTGAATGATTTATTCATGAGATAGTTTAGGCGAAGTAATGAAAGAATATCATTCAAAAAAGCAACTTAAAGATTTAAATCCTATAATTACTCGACTTATTGCAAAAATAATTGCCTTTTTGAGGGGAGCTGAAGGAATGGAAGAAGAATTTTTGACCATATTACAGGAGAAAAACCAACCTCGTAATTGGGAGGAGTTAGGTTCAGAAATGAGACCAAAACAAGCGGGTGTGTTGAAAAACGAGCCTGTTTACGAATTTTTTCATACGTTGGACGACTCGTTAGAGGTAAATCCGCAATCAATCGCCATTTCGGTGCAGCCAGTGGGCTCTTTTATTCCATTTCATGTGCATAATTACGTGGAGATAATCGTCCCTCTTGTGGGTGAATGTACGGTTATTACGAAAAATGATGAGTTAAAGTTGAAGCAAAATGACTTGATCATCATTGGAAATCATACGATTCATCGTGTAGAGCCAATTGCAACCGATGCTATCGTAGTCAATCTGACCCTAAAGGATACGGCTTTCAATTTAAATGATTATCATTTTATGTATGAGGATCGAGTAACCAAAAAAGTGTCTTCCTTACTTTTTTCGCTGCTCTCAAATGAAACACAAGGGGAGAACATTTATCGCTTGTTTCGAACGCATCGAGAGACAAAGATTCATTTGCTGTTAGAGGATATTATTCAGGAATACTATTATCCAGATACCCAATCGAATCAAATCATCCGATTAGAGCTATTAACGCTCTTCGGCCGATTGATTCGCTCAGCTGCCAATGAACAAACAGTGATTGCTGGGGAAGATGATGGATCGGTTAATTTGCTATCATTACTCTTATATATTGAAAAGAATTATGCTCACATTACGTTAGAGGAAATGGCTCAGCACTTTGGCTTCAATCCGAATTATTTATCTTCCTATTTGAAGAAGCATACTGGATTGACCTTTATTAAATTGGTTCATCTGCAACGGGTGAATGTTGCGGCGGAATATTTAACGTATACCAATGCTCCAATTGAACAAATTGCTCTAAAGGTAGGGTATGAAAATCCCTCCTATTTTTATAAAATGTTTCGAAAACATTTAAAAATTTTACCAACTGAATATCGTGAAAAGCATTCTTTCAATGCCAAAAAAGCCGATTGAGTCTCAATCGGCTTTTTTATAGCTTAAATTTTTGGCGATATTGATTAGGTGAAAATCCGGTTTGCTTTTTAAAAAAATGGTAAAAGTAAGCTTCACTGGAAAAACCTAGTCGTTCTGCAATAAGCTGAACGGTCAAATCAGTTGTATTTAACAGTTGTTGAGCCTTCTGAGTCCGAATCATTTGAGCATAATTGGCCAGAGTCATTTTTGTTTGCCGCTTTAAAAGCCGATTCAGGTATTCAGGATTGTAGTGCAGTGTGGCTTCGATTTCTTTTCGAGAAATATTACCAAAGCGGCTTTCAATTAAATGGATCACACGATTAACAAGATAATCTTCTTTGGATAAATCCAGATCAATTCGCTGAAGTGAAAATTGATTGGAATTTTCCAGTGCATCCAACAGGCGTAAAATCAATCCTCGTTGAAAATAAGCACGTCCGATTTTGGAAGTAGCTACCTCTAGCTGCAAGGAATCAATGATGACATGAAAACCTTCGCTTTGATAAGGCAAGCAGGGAGTAAACTCAATATAGCTGCGTTTCCATTGAGCATCAGATTGTAGATTTTGCTGTAAAAATTGAAAGATCGGACCTTCGCCGGAATCAATAGAAAGTAAGTCCTGAAGCAGCGCAGGGGATAAATTTAAAAAGACGACGTTGCAGCCATCTGAAAGAATCTCCCGATGCAGAATCTGAGTATTCAATAGACAGCCTTCTCCTGCTTGAAAAATATATTCCTTCTCCTCAATATAGTTTGTTAATTCTCCCTTTAAAACATACATTAATTCAAAGTTTTGGTTTTTATGTAACGCTTGATATTCTTCGTTTTCAAAGGCGATGATTTTACCATCCTGTACTTTAGTATAAAGAATTTTTTCGCCGATCTTTTGCTTATAGAAGATGGCGATCGGTGAATGGGTTCTGATTTGCGGAATGTCTGCATCGCCAGAATGAAGGTCAGAAAAAGGATCTTTTGCCATAAAGCACCTCCGAAAGGTCGGGAAATTGTAGTAAACGGTTTCTTGAAGTCGGTATTTTTCATTATATCACAGAGACTGACGAACTAGAATAAAGGATATCAGAGGAGGAAGACAGATGCGAGAGAAGAAAAAATTGAATCAACAATGGCTGTTTCATTATGGGGAAATTGGAATGCCTAAGAAAACGGTCAAAAAGGCCCATGCCTTAGGTGGATTGACCGCACCGCTAATAGAAGAGGCTGGAGAACCGGTAATATACGGTGCAGGAGGGGAACATTTTCTAAAACTAATTGCTCGAGGAGATGAGATTCAAGGATTAAAAAATTTAGCTGGAACGGATTTTGATTCTGAAATAAATCAACAATGGCAAACTATTACGATTCCTCACGACTGGAAAATCAGTCAGCCCTATAAACAAGATCCAGAATTGCTTATGTCTGGATCAAAGGAAGATGGAATTGGTTATTATCGAAAAACTTTTTCCTTAAATGATAAGTTGGTGAATCAAAAGCGCGTTATTCTACATTTCGAGGGAGTGATGCGTTCAGCAGATGTTTGGCTAAATGGTGCCTATTTAGGTCAGAACACTAGTGGATACACAAGTTTTTCTTATGATATCTCTGAGATGGCTAGATATGGTAATGAAGGAACCAATGTATTGCTTGTACGCGTGGATACAACAACTGGTGCTGAAGGCTGGTGGTATGAAGGTGCGGGTATTTATCGTGACGTTTGGCTAGAGTCTGTCCCGTTGATCGCCTTTAATAGAGAAAGTGCGTACGTCTATACAAAGGAACTTCAAGACACGCAGGCAGTTATGGGTGCTGAAGTTTGTATCGAGAACCATTCACAGGAGATAGTCGATGTCACGCCAGTGATCAGGCTTGGTGAACAGTTGATCACGTTAGGCAAACAAACGTTACAGCCTTTTGAAAAACATGAAATTAAAGAGACATTTATTTTTTCTGCACCGATCCTTTGGTCGCCTGAAAATCCTCATTTATATGAAGCGGTTTTTCAGATGGAAACGGATGAGTGCCGTAAAAGCTTTGGCATTCGAACGTTCGCTTATGATTCACAAGGCTTTTATTTAAATGAAAATTTGTATGAACTTAGGGGTGTTTGCGAGCATCAGGATTTTGCAGGATTAGGTGTCGCACTGAATAAGGATATTATCGAATATAAAATTAAAACGATGAAGGAAATGGGTGTCAACGCTTGGCGCAGTGCCCATCATTTTGCTTCTGAAGAGCTTTTGGAGGCCTGCGATCGTTATGGGATTCTTTTAATGAATGAGAACCGTTTACTTGAGAGCACTCCTTGGCGAATCGCCGATTTGGAAAAAATGGTTCGAAAAAGTAGGATGCATGCCTCGATTGCGTTTTGGTCAGTAGCGAATGAGGAAGTCATCGGTAATACGAACCTTGGAAGCCGCATAGCCAGTAGATTGGTTCGGTGCATCAGACAAAATAACTATGAAAGTTTAGTTGTTTCAGCAGAACTACTAAATCCCGATGGTATAGTTAATGAAAACTATCTAGCGAATTATGACGTACTGGGGGTAAATTATCCAGAAGCGGATGCAATGGGACCTGGCGCAATCAAAATCAAAGAGCAGTACCCAGAGCTTGCGATCATGAGTACGGAAAGTGCCTCCTATTTTTCTACCCGAGGAATTTACAAAGATAATGAAGAAAATTGTCAGTGCTCTAACTTCGGATCGCTATTTTCAATGATTTTACCTGGAAAGCGCCAACCAGGTGATCCCGGAGCAGGAGGTACAGCGACGCCTGAAAAAGTTTTAAACTATTTATCTCAGCACCAGTATATGGGTGGAGTTTTTCTTTGGACGGCATTTGATTATTATGGCGAACCTTCTCCTTTTAGTTGGCCAGCTATTTCCTCTCAATTTGGTATCGCGGATTTGTGCGGATTTCCGAAAGATTATTACTACTATTACCAGGCAAATTGGAGAAAAGAACCTGTGCTTCACATTCTTCCTCATTGGAATGAAGAAGGCCTCGAGATCAATGCTAATGATATGATTTCTGTTCGTGCATTCAGTAATGCGGATGAAGTCGAGATTTTTGTCAATGGAATAAGTTTTGGTAAGAAAATAGTTGTTGGTTGTATCGCTAATTGGGAAATTCCTTACCAAGCTGGGGAGTTAAAAGCTGTAGCCTATGATGGAGATCAAATCATCAGTGAAGCTAAGCATCAAACCAGTTCAACGATTCACTCGATCCGAAGTGAAAGAATTTTTGAAGGAAAAGAATATAGCCTTTTTGTTCTGAAAGCGGTCGATGAGCAACAACGATTTGTTCCTACGGCAAATAATCAGGTAGCAGTTTCTGCCGAAAAAGGAGAAATTGTCGGCTTAGCAAATGGAAATCCAACGAATCAAGATGCGTATAGTCTATCTTGCGTTCGATTGTTCCAAGGAAAAGCCTTAGCTATCATACGAACAACTGAAGCAAGTGTTCAAATCAAAGCGACTATTCAAAAATAAAGTACAAGGCAGAAAAAGTATCTATGAAAAGACCACAAAGGGCATGAATTTTGCATATGGTTGTAGTACTTTTTCTAACCTATACTTTAATTATCATTTGAAAGCGGAAACAAAAATATGAAGGAGTGCAATCATTATGAATAAGAAAAAATTATCTCTAGCATTAGGTATTTTAAGCATGAATCTATTATTGATGTCAGGCTCTGTTGTAGGCGCGGCAATTGCCGCGATTTCAAAATCATTTCCTCAAGAACCTATCTCTAAGGTACAAATGCTTAGTTCCATTCCACAGCTTGGTCAGTTGATAGCTACCTTACTTTTCACTTGGTTAACCTATAAAATGACCAGAAAAAATATCGGCGTCGTTTCAGTAGCTATTGTAGCAGTCAGTGGCTTACTGCCAGTTTTTTATAACAGTAGTCTGAATATTATTTTAGCATGTATGATCGCTCTAGGATTCGGGCTTGGATTGATCAGTAATGTTGGTCCCGTATTATTACAAGAACATTTTGACGGTGAAGAGCGTGCGGCGGTCATGGGCTGGGCGGTAGGCTTTAACAATTTAGGAATGATGGGTTTTACTGCTATCGGCGGTGTATTAGGTAGTACGAATTGGCAAAATCTATTTTGGGTTTATGGAGCCGCGATTCTTATTTTAATCGTCGTGTTAGTTTTAGTACCTAAAGACCGAAAATTATCTGAAGAGGAAGTTTCTAACCAACGTTCAATCAGCTTTGGTAAAACGGTAAAAAGTTTAAATGGTTATGTTTATGTAATGTTGATCGTGACTTTTGTTACGTCACTTTGCTTAATGATTTTTATGGCAAATCAGTCAATCTTGCTGGCTTCAAAGGGGAACGGTACAGCTTATACTGCAATGGTTACCGCACTAGGAAATGTTGGAGGAATTTGCACTGCTTTTGGCTTGAAATACATTCGCAAATTTACTAAAACAGATACGATGGCTTGGGGCTTCGTAGCTTTCGCCTTATCTTATCTTTGTATCGTCTTTTTCAATAATCCGGTGTTGCATATTGCCGGAAATATGTTCTCTGGAATGGGGATCGTTATGGTCAATGCAACGATTCCGTTTGAATTATCCATTTTAGCAAATCATCAGCAGTTCCCGGTAGCCATCGCGATGAACACACTGATTTCGTCATTAGCAGGATTTGCTGCGCCAATTTTGCTTGCAGCAACCAAGATTTCAGCAGGAGCAAACTCTTATCTTGCCGGGATCGTCATCAGCGGCTTAATGGCAGTCGTATTATTGATTACTCGCTTAGGTAATCGCATTGAAAAAAAGTCTGATCAAGCGACACACAGTCGGAATGAAGAAGTTCAGGAGGCGTAAAGCGGTATTTGGATAAAGCTTTAAGAAATCAATATTGAAAGAGCCGTAAGGTCGAACGAGCATAAACTATCAAAAGTGATAGAAACATGCTCGTTCGCTTTCTTTTTGTTAAGTTTTCTTCGAAAGAACTTAACAAAAAGAAAGCCGTATCTATATTGACAGGTTGTTTCTAATTTAAAAGCTAGATTGGTTTTTAAAATATTTTGGCGCAATCGGCTATTTCTTAGCCTCATTGAATGGCAATGTGTTTCAGTATATACTTGAAGTAAAATCAATGGAAAAAGCGGAGCGGAGAAAAGCGGATGGAACTAGGGAATTCTGTAAGAAGTATCTTACTTCGATATATCAATAATCAAAAAAAGCAGGACAACAACTACTTTATCGCACAGATTATTTTAGATAATTTTAATCAGGTTCCTCAACTGACGATTTATGAGCTTAGCGAAAAATGCTTTGTATCAACGGCTGCTATTTCACGCTTTATTCGTTTGATCGGATTTGCGACATATACCGACTTTAAATCAGCGTGTGAAGATGAGATTACGATCATCCATGATTATGACAAGAAATACACAGTCGAGCAGGATGCGACCGCGAGTTCTTTTATGATGGAATTCAGCGAAAATATTCAAAGTAATTTGGCTTATTGCCAGCAGCATCTTTCGCAGGAAAAGCTAAAGGAAGTTGTTCAACTTATAGCTCAATCCACCGACGTGGTTGTCTTCGGATTAGAGTTTGCTGCCTTCATGAGCCAGCACTTTCAAAGTCGTTTGGCTATGATGGATAAGCGGGTTCACACAGGCTTCACAGTAGCGGACCAATTGGAGACGATTGAAAAAATTCAACCGGATAGTTTGGCACTGATCTTTTCGATGGAGGGTGGCTTTTTCTATTTTAATGAAAAAGTGATAGCTGCTTTAAAAAAGAAGAAAGCTCGGATTGTTGTTTTTACTTTTAAAAATTCACCGATGATTGAACGAAGTGCGGATGACGTGATTATTTGCGGTGAACGAAATGAAAATACGGAAGGACGTTTATCCGTTCTTTATGTGATGGAACTTTTAATTTTCTATTATATGACCACTGTTTACTTAGCATAAGTTTCATATTTTGAAACAAGGCCTCCAGTTTTAAAACTGGAGGCCTTGTTTTGTCGTCGAAAATAGAATCGTTTCCGTGATATTGTTTATTTAACAGGAAGGGGCGATACACATATGGATAAAAAGACATTTTACTGGGGAGCATCTACTTCGGCATTTCAAGTAGAAGGGGGGTACGGCGAAGGAGGAAAAGGTATCGCAACTACGGATGTAAGGAAAATACCAGAAGGTATAGCGGATTCGAAAATTGCCTCTGATCATTATCATCACCTAAAAGAGGATATACTTTTAATGAAGGATTTAGGAATTACTCTTTATCGTTTTTCCTTTAATTGGACGCGTATCATGGGCGATGGGTATGAAGAAAATCAAGCAGGAATTAATTTTTACAATCAATTAATCGATCTTTGTTTAGAAAATGGAATTACTCCCTTTCCAACACTGTATCATTTTGAGATGCCGCAGAAATACGTCGATGATTTTTCTGGCTGGCAGTCAAGAAAATGTGTGGATCTATTTGTGAAATACGCGGAAATTTGTTTCCGTCATTTCGGTGATCGTGTAAAGAATTGGGGAACGATTAATGAGCAACTAATTGTCAGTGCTGCAACCGATTTGAACGGCAATCATGAAGCCAATCCAGATTTAAAAATGAAAAATATGTATCAGATGAGTTATCACATGTCACTCGCCGAGAAAAAAACAATTAAAGTATTTCGAGAAATTGTTAAGGATGGAAAAATCGGACCCATTTGTTCGATGCAAGTGATTTATCCCGAATCTTCTTCGCCCAAAGATATTCTAGCGGCTAGAAACGCACAAGATTTTTTACAGAATTGTTTTTTGGATATGTCGGTTTTTGGACAATTTCCAACTAGCTACAGCAATTATCTGAAAAATAAGGGATGGTATCCTGATTATGATGAAGAAGATATCAAAGTGTTGAAGAATAATCGACCAGATTTCATTGGGATCAATTATTATTGTAGTACTTGTGTACGAGCGCTAGAAGACGGTGAAGACAATAGTCAATTACCGCCGTTTTATCGTAATGAACTATTTACACTTGGGAACAATCCTTATTTAACCAAAACAAAGTGGATGGAATTTGGGATCGATCCAGAAGGGCTATACATTGGAATGCGCGATATTTATGAGCGTTATGGACTTCCAATGATCGTCACCGAAAATGGGCTGGCTTTTTCAGATGTTTTAGAGGGTGGAGAAGTTCATGATCATTATCGAATCGATTATTTTGAACAACATATCAATCAATGTACACGCCTAATTACAGAAGGATATCCCGTCTGGGGGTATTGTCCGTGGTCATTAATTGATCTGGTCAGCTCACATCAAGGGTTTAAAAAACGTTACGGCTTAATCTATGTTGATCGAACGGATGAGGACGTAAGGGAATGTCGTCGGATTCCAAAGGATAGTTATTATTGGTATCAACGTAGAATTAAGCTGAAAGATTAAGGATATCAGTTGCATTTTTCGCAGTTTATCTAATTAAAAGAATCAAAGGTTCAAGGAGTTAGTGGAAGAATATACGGCATGAAAATTGGATTAATTTGATTAAGGAGTGATATTTATGAATAGGTTTATCAATTTCATGGAAAAACGGTTCATCCCTGTTGCAAATAAAATTTCTGAAAATCGTTACTTAAAAAGTGTTAGTACTGGATCAATGGCATTGTTAGGTGTCATTATGGTGGGATCAATTTTTACCGTCATCGCTAGTTTTAGTTGGGGTCCGTATCAAGATTTTTTAACTCGGACACAATTAGGGACACTGCTGAATTATGTACCGGATTTTACGATTGATTTGTTAGGAATGTATATGGCATTTAGTATTGCCTATTGCGGATCGGAAATTTTTAAGATAAAGGAACATGCTTTGGGCACTGGGTTGATTTCTCTAGTGAGTTTTTTAATGCTTAGCCCGCTTACGGATGTTCCAGAAGAGCGATTGGCTTATCTAAACACGAGCTATTTAGGTGCAAAAGGTGTATTTGTCGCAATTTTTGTTTCCTTGTTGACGATTCAAGTAATGCTTTTTTTTGTTAAAAAGAATTTTACTATTCGAATGCCTCAGGGCGTTCCCGAAATGGTGACCAAGTCATTTACTTCACTTGTGCCAGCTGTTGCCATCGTTTTATTATTTGGACTAATTAAATTACTCTTTAGCTTTACTCATTTTCAAACAGCAACGGATTTTATCTACACGTTGCTGCAGCAACCACTGCAATCACTAACAGCAACTTTGCCAGCATTCTTGGTATTGATCTTGATTTCAAATTTATTATGGTTTTTTGGCATTCATGGATCGATGACTGTACTTCCGATTTTAATGCCGATCTTTTTAGGTTATCTGGCGGGTAATACTGAAGCTGTCTCTGCCGGTGAGGCAATTCCTCATGTGATCAATTTTGGTCTTTATGATTTAGCTTGTTTAGGAGGAAGTGGCGCAACGATTGGTTTAGTAGCAAATATGTTTTTCTTTTCGAAGAGCAAACGCTATCGCGCCTTCTCTAAAATTGTCTTTCCAAGTGGACTCTTTGGTGTAAATGAACCAGTGATCTTTGGTATGCCGCTCATGTTAAATGTGATGCTGTTGATTCCTTTTTTACTAACGCCTTTAGTCCTTGTTTCTCTGGGTCATTTGCTCATTTCGATTGGCGTAATCACTGCTCCGATGGGGATTTTGGGGGCAGGCTCATTACCCCCGCTTGTTCATGGAATCGTTCAAGGAAGTCTTTCATTTGGGATTTATGAAATTATAGCGACCCTGATTTCCATGGCGATTTATTTTCCGTTTTTTAAAGCATTAGATAATCAAGCGGTTCAAGAAGAAGTAGTGGTCAATGAGATAGATGAAAAGAAAGCAGATGAAGCAAGCATTAACGAAGCTTAATAAGTGACACAAAGGGCAATTATCTCTTTATGAAGAGGATTGCCCTTTGTTGATTTGAGGATAAGGTGTTCAATAGATTTGGAAGTCTTAGAAGAGGTTCAGTACCTTAAAGTAGTTGAATAATCGTAAAGGTCCATTATTAAGATAGGTTCTATTTTTTCTCTATTTTGTAAGGATTTTTTTTGACTCCTCCTTTAATTTAGTGAATGGTCGCATAAGTCGATCAATAATTCTTTGATCATATCGTAAATAGAAGTCGCTTCAGGTAGAGGACTCTGGACATTTTTAATGATGAAAAGATCTCTAAATCGATAGTCATCTTCTAATTTTCGCCATTTTAAGGAGGCTGGTAAGGCTAGTTTAGAAATAATTGATTTTCCTATGTTGTTTTCTAATAACGACAAAATAACTTCGCTATTATTGGTTTTAATAATTTGTGGATTTAAGTGATTTGAATAGAGATACGTTTCGTTAATAAGATACATACCAGAATCATTTTCTCGCAGAATCCAATAGTCAGAATCAAGATCTCCTGCTAAAACGAGTTCATCCTTATAAACGAAATCTTTTTGAATCAAGGGCGAA
Organism: Enterococcus sp. DIV0756; assembly: GCF_051710745.1. Classification (NCBI taxonomy): domain Bacteria; kingdom Bacillati; phylum Bacillota; class Bacilli; order Lactobacillales; family Enterococcaceae; genus Enterococcus; species Enterococcus sp. DIV0756. The sequence goes on from NZ_JBIOLF010000002.1 coordinate 879,032, forward strand.
ACAAGCGATTTTTCAATTAATCCAATATGAGCCTTGTTTCCTTCTACCGCGTCAATCACTTCCTGTGAATTCATAATTTTTATTTCGAAAGCCACCAATGGAAACGCCATAATTAATTCTTCCATGATTTTGGGTAGTAAATGGACAGCTGTGGTATTTGAGCAAGCGAGAATACAGTCTGTTTTAAAGTTCTTCGCGTTTTTTGCCTGTGAAAAAATACTAGAAAGGGAATTTAAGGATTCTACCACTTTTGGATATAAAAACTCAGCCTGTTTTGTTGGTAAGATCAATTGTTTTCCTTTCCGATCAAATAGTTTAAAGCCTAATTCCGACTCTAATCTTTGAATTTGAATGGAAATAGTCGGTTGTGTCTTAAACATTTGTTTTGCTGCAGTACTAAAATTTCTCGTTTCGTAAACAATAATGAACGTTCTCAATAATTCAAACATCGAAATCCCACCTTTTTCTATTAAAGAAATTTATAACGAATATATAAAATCATTATTTTACAAATAGTTAACTGATGATTATTATAGGGGTGTAAATAAGAGATTTCAAGTAGGATAAAAATTTTCGATAGTTTAGAAAGGAAAGAATGATGGATAATACAATAAAAAATTTTTTAAAGACCATTCCGATTCCTATTTGTGGATTGATCTTAGGGACTGTATCGTTAGGAAATCTATTGTTTTCGGAAGGATTTGAGAGAATAGGGAATCTTTTTTGCTACATAGGTTTAGTGATGATGATCGTATTCCTATTCAAAATTATTTTTACATTTAAAGACACAATTGCTGCATTAAGAAACCCTATTGTAGCATCAGTGGCTCCGACGTTTACAATGGCGTTAATGGTAATCGCTGCTTTTTTGGAACGATTATTTCCTCAGCTAATGCTGAATGATTGCCTGTGGTTAACTGCGATAATTTTACACCTTGCGTTAATGGGGTATTTCATTACAGTTCACATCTTGCCAGTGGAGGTCACTCTTGAGTATGTCTATCCAAGTTGGTTTATAACGTTTGTTGGCATAGGAGTGATTCCGAATACATCGTCGACCTTTGTTAAGGAGATAGGTGAGATTGCTGTTTGGGTCGCGTTGATTTCGTATCTCATTTTATTGCCAATCATGTTAAAGAGAATTGTTCATAAAAAAAGGTTCGAGGATTCTGCCATTCCTTTGATCACGATTATGACAGCACCAGGGTCACTTTGTTTGGCAGGCTATTTATCAGTTTGCAAGAATGTATCGTTTCCACTCGTCATCCTGTTATTGCTGTTGTCGCAACTTATTTATCTCTGCATTGTCCTTAATATGAAGAAAATGCTAAAAGTCGGTTTTTATCCTAGCTATGCAGCATTTACTTTTCCCTTAGTTATTTCAGCCACAGCAATATTTAAGGCATCAAAAGTTTTGGAAAACCGTCCATTTTTATTTGAGCTGACTCAATCATTAAGCATTTTCGAGACTATTTTAGCTATTTTAGTGGTGTGCTACGTCTTAATTAAGTATTTTAGTCACCTCTATACTCAAACCAAAACGTTAAAAGCAAATCGTGAGTTTTAGCGAGAAGAACATGATTAGAAAATCTATTCTTAAAGGAGTGTTTTATATGAAAAGTACAAGTAGAAAAGTTGCAGTAGTGGGAACAGGTTTTGTAGGAACAAGTATTGGCTATTCAATGATTAATCAAGGTTTGATCAATGAATTAGTATTGATTGATGTGAACCAAAAAAAAGCAGAAGGAGAAGCACTTGATCTTTTAGATGGTATGTCTTGGGCACAAGAAAACATAAAGGTTTGGGCTGGCGAGTATTCTGATTGTAAAGATGCGGATATTGTTGTGATTACAGCAGGTGTGAATCAAAAACCAGGACAAACACGTTTGGAATTAATCGATATAAATGCAGGGATCGTTAGAAGTGTTGTAAAAGAAGTGATGCATTCAGGCTTTGATGGTGTGTTGGTAATTGCATCAAACCCAGTCGATGTTTTGACTTACATAGCTTGGCAAGCTTCTGGATTGCCAAGCAGCAGAGTAGTAGGTACGGGAACGACATTGGATACCACCAGATTTCGCAAGGAGTTAGCCGCAAAATTACAAATTGATCCAAGAAGTATTCATGGGTATATTATTGGGGAACATGGAGATTCTGAGGTCGCTGTCTGGTCCCATACGACAGTAGGAGGGAAACCATTATTGGAATTTATCGTAAAAAACAATCGCTTAACGGTAGAGGATTTAACAATTATTTCAGATAGTGTGAAAAATACAGCTTATGAAATAATAAACAGAAAACAAGCGACTTTTTATGGAATCGGATTAAGTGTGGCTAGAATTGTAAAAGCGATTCTAAACGACGAGCAAGCGGTTTTACCTGTATCTGCATACTTGAATGGAGAATATGAAGAAAAGAACCTATTTACTGGAGTGCCATCAGTGGTAGATCAAAATGGTGTGCGAGAAATTATTGAGTTGAACATTGATCCAGAGGAACGAAAGAAATTTGCGACTTCATGCAGTCAACTACGAGAAGTCATTCGTTCTTTGGAGGAGAAATAGGTTTTTTCATTGAATTCAATGAGAATTGGAGGAGTCCGTCATTGGACTCCTTTTACCGTTTAAAACAGGAAGAATGTGTCTTTCTTACTTAGAAGACCGCTTTTCAATTCAACTTTTTATGGTACCATCAAAAGAAAGGGATTTCATTGACGCTATAGAAAAATTAGAGAGAAGGGGGCGCAATCGATGGGAAGGATTATTAATTACCTGGATACTCAAAGCGATATTCAGCTAATGACTCATGCTCTTTTTTACGAGAATGATTCAAGGACGACTGAATTATTTTTTCTGTTAAAGGGAAGTGCGGATTTACAAGTAAACGATGCATCCTACGAAATGAAAACAGACGATATAGTCGTGATCAATAAACATGAGCGGTATCAATTAACGGTGAGAGATAAGGAAGGCTTGCTCTTTCGTTTTTCAATTTCTGATTTTTTATTATCTCAGGCATTGGAAATGGAGAGTGTGTCTTTTAATTGTAATTCGATAAGCAATCCGAGCAAAAATTACGATTCGCTTCGACAGCTTTTAATCGATTTTATCGATTTGTATTTGTTTGAAAATACCAAGACTAATTTTTTACAAATGAGCAAACTGTATCATTTACTGAATGAGCTGAGTAGTCTTTTTCTTGAGCAAAGCACTTTGTTGATCGAACAGGATGAACGGATACGGCAAATCACCCGAGAAATCAAAGAACGCTATTATGAGAATATTTCGTTATCGGAAATGGCAGATTTGGTTCATATGGATGTTACCTACTTTTCTAAATTTTTTAAGAAAAGCATGGGAATGAATTTTAAAGACTATTTGAGTAACATTCGGATGTCCCATGCACTCCAAGATCTAGTAAATTCAGAGAAAACAATTACTCGGATCGCGGTAGATAATGGTTTTTTTAGCACAAATGGCTTCAATAAAAAATTTAAAGAACTTTATGAGCAAACACCTTCAAATTACAGGAGTCAGCATAAAGTTGAAAAAAAGACAGCCATCTCTGAATCTGATTCTATCGTGAGAAATTATTTTGCCCAATATAAAGAAGGTCAGCAGGAAAATAATGGGTCAAAAAAAGCGATTCTTCAGCTAGACTATCCACAGCTAACACCGATTATAATCGAAGAAACTTGGTGTAAAATTTTGAATGTTGGAGAAGCTGAAATGGTTTTAAATAGCAATCTGAAGCAGCATCTTTCCTTTTTACAGGAAAACCTTCATTTCACCTATGGTCGTATTTGGGGAGTTTTCGCTAGAAACAATCAAGAAGAAACTGTAGCAACTCATGAAAGAATGGACGGTGTACTTGATTCATTGCTAGAGCTTGGATTAGTACCGTGGATCAGTATGAATAAATTGGTCGGTCAATTTAAAGAAAGCAATTATTCAATGGATGAATGGAAGAAAAAGTTGCGAGCCTTTTGTCGTCACATTTTAAATCGCTATGGGAAACAGAATGTTGAGCAATGGAAGATAGAACTCGTAGCAAATGATCCTAAAGACAAAACACTCGTTTCTAAATATACGATCTTCTATCAGACAACGTATAGGATCATAAAGGAACTGATTCCCAACATTTCAATCGGAGGAGGAAACTTCGTCGTTACGAATGATCTAGATCTAGAAAGTTTTCTGGATGAAGAGCTTTCGGACTGTAATTTTGATTTTTATTCTTTCGTACTTTTTCCCTATTCCAATCGACTTGTTCGGGAGAAAAGAAATTTCCAACGAGTGACGGATCCAGATTTTCTTGTACAGCAATTGCAGCACATCAAGCAAAGCAGCTTGTCGAAACCGATCTATATTTCTGAATGGAGTAATACGGTTTCACGCAGTAATTTATTAAATGATAGCTTGTACAAAGGGGCATTTATCGTTAAAAGTATCATCGATGTGTTTGATCAGGTGGCGGGGCTAGGTTATTGGCTTGGCTCAGATCTGGCGCAAAAAAGTCCTAACAGCTATTCCTTTTTAACTGGAGGAAATGGTCTCCTTAATAAAAATGGCTTATCGAAGCCTGCTATGCATGCAATGAAATTTTTTGATCAATTGAGAGGACTGCAATTATTGTATAAGGATGGACGCCATTTAATTGCTTCTTCAGATGGTGACGAATTTTTCGTATTGGGTCATAATTATACGCACCCTAGCAGTCTGTATTTTCTAAAAGATGAAGCTCATTTAAAGCAGATGGAAGTAGAAAATTTTTTTGAGAAAAACGAATTTGAAGAGGAATTAATTTTTTCAGGTATTTCAAATGGAGAGTATGAATTACGAATTTTTTCCTGTTTGAAGGACCATGGAGATTTGTTTAATCAGTGGAAACGATTCAACTTTACAAGGCATTTACGTGCCTCAGATTTAAGTTATCTGGATAAGATGAATACGCCGCTACAAAAACTTGAAGAGGTGCAGGTTACTAATCATCGTTTGGTTATTCATAAACAGTTGACTACCAATGAGTTTTACGTGATTAATGTTAAAAAGCGTCAATAAATGAAGTAGTCATTCTAAAAAAGACAAAAACAATCATATTGTTTTTGTCTTTTTTTCTTGTTCCTTTTCAAGAAGACAAAAAACAGCAAGTATTTTCACAAAAAACAGAATTCCCATCTTTAGAAAGCGCTTTATACTTCAAGTGTAGATAAAAGAAACAGAGGTGGGAACATGAAATTAGGAATTGTTAGTGCCATTTTAGATCAAAGTGATTTTGAAGAAATGATTGATATCGTAGCAGACAACGGCTTAGATTGTGTGGAGGTCGCGTGTTGGCCAAAAGAAAAAGCGGCGCGCAGATATGCAGGTGTTTCTCATATTGATGTGAGTAATTTGGATCAAGCAAAAGCGCAAGAAATTCTTGCTTATGCAGCTAGCAAGCAGGTAGAAATTTCGGCGCTAGCGTATTACCCCAATCCATTGGATGAGGATTTAGTAAAGAGAGAAAAGGCGATTGCCCATTTATATCGGTTGATTGATGCTGCTAAATTATTGAAAGTAAATCTAGTTACAACCTTTATCGGACGGATGCAGACAAAGTCGTTAACTGAGAACCTTAATGAGATGGAACGTGTATGGAAGCCGATTCTTGATTATGCGGAGAAAATGGATGTTCGGATTGGTATCGAGAACTGTCCGATGCTTTTTACTGAAGATGAGTGGCCTGGTGGTCAGAACTTGATGACAACACCGAAAATTTGGCGGGAGGTATTCAAACGGCTTGATAGTAAAGCGCTTGGATTGAACTATGATCCATCTCATTTTGTTTGGCAGCAGATTGATTACATTGCGCCGCTTTACGAGTTTAAGGACAAAATTTTCCATGTTCATTATAAAGACATCAAGCTTTATCCGGAAAAATTGAAGGACGTGGGAGTGATGGTGGCTCCGTTGCAATACATGTCTCCGAAACTTCCTGGTCTAGGGGATGTTGATTGGGGGAAATACGTTTCGGCCTTGACCGACATAGGATTTGAGGGCTATAGCTGCATTGAAGTAGAGGACAAGGCGTTTGAGAAGACGTATGAGGATGTAAAAAAATCGGTCAGGTTAAGTACCAACTATTTACGCAATTTTGTCATTTAGCGGGAGGAGTAATCAGAAATGTTTGTTATGCGAATGCAGTTTAATGAACAGATCATTAAAACAGAGTCTTTTGAGAATCTTTATATCAATGGAAAGAAACAAGGGTTTTCCTTTGATATCCAGTTAGCCTATTATCGAGGACATTATTTATCTGATATTGACTTACTTGAGGTTTTAATTGACGGTGAGAAGATTCCAGACGAAGCAGTAACTTTTGAGCTGAAAGGAAAAGAGCTTTCACTTTATAAGTTAAAATATGCAGTTACGGAATTTTGGAGCCAAGTGGAACCGGCGAAGCTACATGTTCTAAAACCGGGCGGATTAGCAGGAGAGCATGACATCGAATTGAAATTAGTGCTTCGTATTCCATATATGCAAATAGGGCCGGAGCATGATTTTATGCCGCTGGATTCAGGTGAAAAAGTTTCGGTCAGCTTTGAAGGAGAGTGAGATGAGCCGTATGAAATTAGGAGCGACACTGTTCTGTTACGGAACGGAATATGCGAGATACCAATATGATTTTGAAGAGTGCGTGAAGCAAGCCTATTTAGCTGGTGCAGAAGGCTATGAGATCGTTGGAACTCAGATGATTCCATCATATCCCAATGTCAGTGATGATTTTTTAGGAATGATTCAACGTTTAAAAGCAAAATATGGAATTGCTCCTGTCGGTTATGGAGCGAATAACGATAAAGGAATGCTGCATGATCGGAATTTAACCGATGATGAGATGCTGGCAGATACCATCATTGATTTGAAAACGGCACACAAATTAGGCTGCAAAGTGATGCGTTCACAATACATGCTGTCACCGAAAGCATTTGAACGGTTGGCACCTTATGCAGAATTATATGGAGTGCAAGTAGGAATCGAGATTCACAACCCTGAATCTCCGCTTTCACCATTGATGCGGCAGTATTTAGAGGTTATGAAACGAACGAATTCACCTTATCTTGGTTTCATTCCCGATTTTGGCTGCTTTGCCATAGCGCCCAATAAACCACATTGGCTAAAAGCTTTAAAAGCGGGCGTTGAAGAAGAACATCTACAGCTGGCTGCGGATCTGCGTCGACAGGGAGTTCCTTTGGAGGAGGCTCGGGAGAAATTAATGGCTATGGGTGCTCATCCTGCTATCAATCAAACACTGCAGGGAATGTATGGATTTGTTCAATTCAAGCCAAAAGAGGAGCTTCCACGGATGTTGGAGGAATTGACCGAAATCTTGCCATACTGTGTGGAATTTCACGCCAAGTTCCATTATTTGGATGAAGATTTAGTAGAGCCTAGTATTCCGTATCAAGAGATTCTTGAGGTGATAAAGAAGTCCGATTTTGATGGCTATTTGATCAGTGAGTATGAAGATGAGCTTTATTGCGGCGGAACGGAATTTACGAAAAGACAGCTTGCCATGGCAAAGCGGTTTTTAGAAAAAGACTAGTGTATCAGACGATGGCAATCACAAAACAAACCATTCTCACCTTTTACGAACGCTTTTTTAACCAGCAACGATTGGAGGCAGCCGAAGCTTTGATCGCAGAAAACTATCGCCAACACAATCCGGGAGTTGAGAACGGCAGAGAAGGTCTAATAGAAGCTTTTTCGAAAAAATTTGCGTCTGACGAGTATTTTCATCTTGAAGTAGATCGAATTGTTTTGGATGAAGAGTATGCTGCTGTATTTTTACGAAGCGTTGATCCAAAAGGGAAGACGAAGGCTCATGTCGTAGATTTATATCGAATAGCAGAGAATCAATTTGTAGAACATTGGGATTATTTTGATAGGGGGAAATAGAGATGGAAAAAGTATTGAATTTTGGCATTATCGGCTTTGGCTTTATGGGTCAAACGCATGCTGAAACAATCAAAAAGCTAGCGTATGCACAGCTAAAAGCTGTCTGTGATACAAATGAAGCGCAATTTAGCTTTGCTCCTGATGGGGTGGATACGTATACTTCCGCAGATGAATTATTAGCTGATCCAACGATTGATACGGTGATAATCGCAGTGCCGAATCAGCTTCATTTGGAAATAGTGACGAAAGCGGCAGAAGCACAGAAGGATATTATCTGTGAAAAGCCATTGGCAATGAATGCCGCTGAAGTTGAGCAGATGCTAGCGGTTGTTGAAAAGGAGCAGGTTCGTTTTACAGTTCACCATCAACGTCGCTGGGATCACGATTATCGTGTAGCCAAGGAAGTCTATGCTCAAAACTTAGTAGGGGAAACGTATACCGTAAAAAGTGCTCTTTATGGGTTTAACGGAAATATGCACGACTGGCATGTTTATCCTGAATTTGGTGGAGGTATGCTCTATGACTGGGGTGTTCATCTAATCGATCAGATTTTATGGATGATGCCGTCAAAATTAGTATCACTTTACGCAAATGTGCGAAATGTGATCAATGAACAGGTGGACGATTATTTTAATATTCAATTGTATTTTGAAAATGGCGTGAATGCGCAAGTCGAATTGGGCACCTATTTCTTAAACAGTTCTGAAAATTGGTTTGAACGTCACTGGTTTATCGGCGGTGATCAAGGAAGCGCTAAAATTGACGGCTTCAATCCGAAAGGCGAAATCACGAGAACTTCGGCTTTATTGAGCAATGTGCCTGGCCAGATCACAATGACACACGCTGGTCCAACGCGCAGCTTTGGACCGGCTCCAGAAGGCAGAATTTTTACAGAAGAATTACCTGAGGTTTCAGTTAACCATCAAATGTTTTTCGATAACTACTATGATTACGTTCAAGGAAAAGCAGAATTAGTGGTTCAGCCTGAGCAGATTTTCGGCTTAATGAAGGTCTTAGATGCGATCCGTATCTCAGCGAAGTACCATCAAAGCATCAACTTGGAGATTGATTATTCCAGTAAATAATAGAAGAAATGGAGAGGAAGAACAAACATGAAAAAAGTAAGAATCGGGATTATCGGATGTGGAGGAATCGCAAATAATAAGCATTTTCCAGCACTGAAAAGTCAAAGTGATAAATGCGAGATCGTCGCATTTTGTGACACTAAGATAGAACGGGCAAAAAAAGCGGCGGAAGAGTTCGGCTCTGCTGATGCAAAATACTATGAAGATTACAATGAGCTGTTGAAAGACAAATCCATTGATGTTGTGCATGTTTGTACACCAAATGTCAGCCATAGTCCCATTACAGTCGCAGCTTTTGAAGCTGGAAAGCACGTGCTTTGTGAAAAACCAATGGCTCATACACCAGAAGCAGCACAATTAATGATGGATGCCTGGAAAAAATCCGGCAAGAAATTTACCATCGGCTATCAAAATCGTTTTAGAAGTGAAGTGACAGCCCTTCACGAATCCTGCGTAAATGGCGAGCTAGGTGAAATCTATTTTGCCAAAGCCCACGCGATCAGACGAAAAGCCGTTCCAACTTGGGGTGTTTTTCCAGACAAATCACAACAAGGCGGCGGACCATTAATTGATATCGGAACGCATGCGTTAGATATCACTTTATGGATGATGGATAACTATGAAGTCGAATCGGTGACAGGTTCTGTTTTCAATAAATTAGGTAACCTTCCTGGTGCAGAAGAAGGCAACTTGTTCGGTCCGTGGGATACGGATAGTTATGAAGTAGAGGATTCGGCTTTTGGTTTCATTAAAATGAAGGACGGTTCAACGATTTTCTTGGAAGCCTCTTGGGCATTGAATGTCTTGGAATCAAAGGAAGCGGCGACGACTTTATGCGGAACAAAAGCCGGGGCACAAATCGATGCGGGAATGAGCTACCCAGTCAATCAATTGACCTACAATCGTTCGAAAAACGGCTTGCTGACGGAAGAAAATATCAGTACATCGGGTAATATTGCTTTCTTTGAGGGCGGGGATTCTGATCCAGAAAAAATCGAAGCCAAGCAATGGCTAGAAGCGATCATTAATGATACTGAGCCATTGGTAAAACCGGAGCAGGCCTTCAAAGTAACCCAGGTTTTAGCTGCCATCTATAAAGCTGCGGAAACAGGAAACGAAGTAAAACTATAAAACAATTGTGGTTGTGACAGAAGTGGACGGCTTCAAGAAATAAGAAGGAATTTCCGAAAATTGCCAAGGAACATAGTGACGTAGGAACTGATGTTGAAGGGTACCTACTCGGTGCGTTTAAAATTTTTACGAAATTTCGCTTATTTCGAATGCTAGCTCTGCTTAGTGAAACTTAGCAGTAACTGTATGTGGAGCTTGCGTAGAAGAAGCTACTTCTGGAACACCGTTTATTCGAAAAAAAGGAGGCAAAAGAATGTTTGAAAAATATTTAGTGAATCCAGAAGGGTTTCGCAATGTACGTGAAAGCAATCAGGTAACTGGTTATGAGGTGCAGTTGCGAGTACCTTATTATCGCGGAATTCCTATGAGTTGTGTGGAAGTGTTAGATTTAACGGTCGATGGCGAAAAAGTCGATAACAAAGACATGTTGATTACAGTAAAAGGTGAAACCTTTACCTTTGATGAATTGCCAACGGTCATTAACCATCGTTGGGAAATGATTGAAACGATCACTGTCTTTGTGAAAAAAGCTGGTGGTTTATCTGAGGGTGAGCATAAGGTTCACGCCTTTGTAAGTTTACGCATTTCTTATTTACCATTTAATAATACCGGCGATGACGAAAAAATATTGGTGCTAGAAGCATAGAGGAGATGAAATGATGAGTACGATCAAACGTGGAGTATCACTTTACAGTTACCAAGATGAGTTTTATACAGGGAAAATGACCCTTGAGGATTGTATCCGGGAAGCCGCAAAAACAGGTGCGACAGGTATTGAATTTTTACCTGAACAAATGCTGCCGACTTTCCCGAATATTTCTGATGATTTTGTCAAGCAGTGGCACGAATGGCTGGAAAAATATGGCGTGAAGCCAATTGCCTATGATGCTTTTTTAGATAATAAATTGTTTGCCAATCGGATGTTGACGACTTCAGAAAATGTTGACATGATGAAGAGAGACTTAAAACTTGCGAGCCGCTTAGGCTGTAAAATTTTAAGAACCCTAGTATCAACTCCTTTAGAAGTAGTAAAGCAAAGCTTGCCTTATGCAGAGGAAGCCAATGTCAAGATCGCCTTAGAGGTTCACGCTCCCTTTACGTTTGGCACGCCTTGGTTTGAAGAACGATTAGATTACATTAAGGAGAGCGGGACGGAATGGTTTAGTATCATGCCCGACTTTGGGATCTTTACGAAACGCATCGGCTCAATTTTTCAAGATGCCTATATTCGTAAAGGCGGTACTCCTGAGATTATCAAACTGGTTAGTGACAACTATGAAAAGGGCATCAACCGCGATGAAACTTTTGAAAGCGTATCAAAAATGAAAGAAGCAACCGAAGCGGATAAGGCTTTCGCAGAATTCTGCCGCCACTTCGTCTATACCGATCCGAAAATTTTGATCGACAATATGCCATATATTTCTCACATTCATGGGAAATTTTACGATATTACAGAAGATCTGCAGGAAACGAGTATTCCGTATCAAGATGTGATCACTACATTGAAAGAGGCTGGCTACAATGGCTATATCTGTAGTGAATATGAGGGCAATCGTCATATTCAGGATTATATGGAAGTAGACAGTATTACACAGGTCAAACGGCATCAAGCATTACTAGAAAGAGTGATTGGATAGTAGGTGAGAAGATGATTAAACTGATCGCATCCGATATGGATGGCACACTGGTCAGCAGCGATCACGCTATTTCTGAGGCGAATTCCCAAGCAATTAAAAGGGCTCAGAATAAAGGGGTCGAATTCATCATCACTACTGGAAGATCCTTTGAAGACGCACATTCACAGGTAGTTGACGCAGGAATTGAGTGCAACTACCTTGTGATGAACGGTAGTGAGCTGCGTAATGCGCAGGGGGAAATCGTTCAGAGTCTGTATCTTGAGAATTCCGTAGTAAAAAAGATTGTTGCAGAATTGATGGAAAATAATCTATTTGTCGAACTTTACACGACAGGAGGGTCCTTTTCGCCAAGTGATGAAGAAACCTGCAAAGATGCTGTAGCGACAAAAATCATCAATTTTCATCCAGAAATTTCTTATGAGGAAGCCTATCAAAGTGCTAAGGAGCATTTTCTCTACAAGGAAATCAATCGGATTGCCACTGTGGATGAGCTAATTGAGCAGGACTATAAAATTGGTAAGATCATTAGTTTTTCGGCAAAAAGAGCGCTCATTGCGCAATTACGTACTGAGCTGTCAAAAAAATATCCAGTGAATGCCACCGGTTCTTTTGACATCAATCTGGAGATCACGAATCCATTGGCTGATAAGGGCAAGGCTATCATGCACTATGCAGCGAATAAGGGAATAACTTTGGATGAAGTGATGACAATTGGAGATAGTTACAATGATTTGGGGATGCTGAGTGATTCGTTTGGCTACACTGTTGCAATGGGCAATGCAATTGAAGCAGTGAAGGCGCAAGCGAAATATCTGACAGACACGAATGATGCAAATGGTGTTGGGAAGGCAATCGCACGCTTTGTCTAGGTCAAGCTAAATGAAAAGGAGATTTGATTATGAGTTTTATCGACAACCTTGGTAAATTACAGTTGGCGGCTGAAAAGGTTTCTGATAATCGCTACCTGAAAGCAGTGAGTAAAGGGATGGTTATGACGATCCCAGCCAGTATTACTGGTGCAATGTGTACATTAATCGCTAATTTGCCTTTTGCTGGATATCAAAGTTTTATCGAAGGAAATGGCTTGAAGTCATTATTATTACTTCCTGGAATTTTTACGAGCAATATTATGGGATTGATCGTTGTTTATTTCATTGCCTATAACTTAGCAAAGTCATACGATATCGAAGGGATGTTTCCGGGCGTATTAGGAATTATTTCATTCCTGTTGTTAACGCCGCTTTCAACGATTGAACAACAGGTTCATGATACCGTTCGTCCGGTTGACTTTATTAGCTTCGATTATATTGGTTCAAAGGGAATGTTTGTTGGGATTATTGTTGGGTTGTTAGTAGCCAAAATCTATAGTTGGTTCATTAAAAATAATATCACCATCCATATGCCAGACAGTGTCCCAAGCTTTGTAGAAAAATCCTTTAGTTCTATTATTCCGTTTTTTGCTATTACTTTTATCATGTCATTGGTCTCATGGGGCTTTACGTTCACTAGTTTTGGTAGCGTTCACAATTTGGTCTATAGCGTTCTTCAGGTACCAATTCAACAAATCGGCGGTTCTGTTGGTGGAGTTATGCTGGCGTATGCGCTGATCGGCTTGTTCTGGTGGTTTGGTATCCACGGGAAAGCGATTATTTTCGGGGTTTATGCACCAATCCTGCAAACGATGACGATTGAGAATATGAATGCCGCAGCAGCTGGAACGACACCGCCAAACTTAATTGATTTTGGATTTACATCAGTCTTTTTGGAAATTGGTGGCGGCGGATGTGTCTTAGGACTTGCCATCTGCTTTATCTTCTTTGCTAAGAGTGATCAATACAAGAATATTGGTCGAATTACAAGTGTACCGACCTTCTTTGGAATCAATGAGCCGATTACTTTTGGTACGCCAATTTGTTTGAATCCAACTTTCCTGATTCCGACGGTTGTGACACCATTAGTCACAGGACTGATTGGTTATTTGTCCATCACTACTGGTTTTGTTCCCCGTATGATTGGCGCACAATTACCGACAGGAACACCAACCTTTGTTAATGCAATCATTGCCGGTGGTTGGCGAATGCTTTTAGCTCAGGCTCTATGTGTTGTTGTTGCAACTGGGATTTACTTCCCATTCTTTAAAATGGCTGATAACTTAGAATATAAACGTGAGCAAGAAAGCCTCCAAACTAAAGAAGAAGTAGCAGAGGAAATTGAAATCGAGAACCATACATCAATCGTAGAATAGAGTAAAGGAGAGGGAATTATGAAAAAAATCAATATTCTATTAGTCTGTAACGCGGGCATGAGTACCAGTCTTTTAATTGAAAAAATTGAAAAGGCCGGTGCGGAACAATCAATCGAAACAGCTGTAGACGCAAGACCTGTAGATGATCTGAAGAATCATCTAGCAGACAAGGATGTGGTTCTATTAGGTCCTCAAGTACGCTTCAAAGAGAAGCAGGTCAAAGAGATGGTTGAAGGGAAAATCCCTGTTTCAATCATTGATATGTCTGCCTATGGAACAATGAACGGGGAGAAAGTGCTACAGCAGGCACTTTCATTAGTGAAAAAATAGGTGAAGCGGCGACTGGTTCAGTCGTCGTTTTTATAAACACGTTTTTTAGTAGGAAATGTAGATAACTCATTTTTTACTGATTTTTAGAAATGGAGAAAAAAACATGGAACAACAGAAATTAACAGCAAAAGTCATTGGCGCAGTCATTTCCACGGGGATCTTATCTTTTTGCGGGGTGCTAGTTGAAACGGCAATGAATGTGACATTCCCGACATTAAGTCGAGAATTCAATGTAAATACTGCAACGGTACAATGGATGATCACCATCTATTTATTAGTTCTTGCAATCGTTATTCCTTTATCCGGATTTTTAAAACGCTCCTTTAAAAACAAGACCTTATTTTTAATGGCACTTTGTTTCTTTACAGCCGGAATAATCATTGACGCGCTCGCACCATCTTTTTCCGTATTATTGATTGGGCGGGTTGTACAAGGAATGGGAACAGGTATCGGATTACCATTGATGTTCAATATCATTTTGGAGCAGGTTCCTGCTTCTAAAATGGGAACGATGATGGGCGTAGGTACGATGATCCCGGCAATTGCACCAGCAATTGGTCCTACATTCGGTGGCTTAGTTGTTACTAGGTTAGGATGGCGTTTTATTTTTATCCTAATTATTCCTGTCATGCTTTTGGCGTTACTTGTAGGAATCACAACGATTGAACAAAAAAGTGAAGTAAAACGCTCCTCTTTTGATTTCTTTAGTTTGCTGGCGATTGCGTTCTTCTTTATTGGTTCAATTCTTGGCTTCAGTAATATGGGAAATTACGACTTTTTGACAATTCAAGTAGTTGGTGCCTTTGTTCTTAGTATTGGTGGCCTAGCAAGTTTGATTGGACGTTCGAAAAAAATCACGAATCCTATTCTAGATTTTAGCCTGCTCAGTAATTCGACCTATTGCCTTCATGTCATCTGTTTCTTTATTATGCAATTGGTTTTGATGGGGCTTGTGTTTATTTTGCCTAATTATATTCAATTGGTAAATGGAAGTAGCGCACAGGTTTCCGGCTTTGTCGTTTTTCCTGGAGCTATCTTAGGCTCATTATTTACACCTTTAGGCGGTCGTTTGCTCGATCGATTTGGTCCTAAAAAGCCAATATTATTTGGTTGTATCGTCATCACTTTGTCTTTGGTTCTCTTTACAATTCTTTGTGATACGATGAGTAATTTCATGATCGGTCTGCTGTACTTCCTTTTTACGATTGGGATCGGCTTCTCTTTTGGAAACTTAATGACAAATGGCTTAAGACAGCTCGCTGAGGAGCATCAAGCAAATGGGAATGCCATCATTATGACATTCCAGCAATTTGCTGGAGCTGCTGGAACCTCGATTGTTGCTGCAATTATCTCAAAGAATCAAACTCAGTACGCAGATAATCTTGCAGAAGCGGTAATAAATGGGTCTAAATTCGGCTTCATTTTTTTATTGGCCTTATTCGTCGTCGAAATAGGATTGATTACACGGCTCTTTGTTTTTAACCAAAAGCCAGGAAATGAGTACAAGATCAGTAACGAAACGGATTCATAAACGAGCGATAGGAGAGATGTCTTATGTCAGATAAAATCATTGGTGTTGATATTGGTGGAACATCAATCAAACTGGCTTTATTTGATAGTAGTGGAATAGTAAGTAAGAAATGGTCCATTCCTACAAACTGTAAGGATAAGGGAGTTCATATTCCATATGAAATCGTGGACAGCATAGAAAGGAAATTCGATGAAACGGGAACATCCCTTGACGAGCTGTCAGGGATTGGTATAGGTGTCCCTGGCCCGGTAGACGAATCTCAGGTGAAACGGGCGGTAAACTTGGGATGGGATAATTTTCCTCTAAAACAGATCGTTGAGCAGAAACTAAGAGTCCCAGTTGCGTTGCTAAATGATGCCAATGCGGCCGCTTTAGGTGAATTTTGGCAAGGCTCGGCAGAGCAATTGAAGGATATCGTGTTTATCACGGTAGGGACAGGTGTTGGTGGAGGAATCATAGTAAATGGACAAATTGTGAATGGTCACCATTCATCAGGCGGAGAAATTGGACATATCCCTGTTAAATCTGCTGAAAAGAGAGTCTGCGGATGTGGGAATCTGAACTGTCTCGAGTGTTATGGCTCAGCTAGTGGAATGGTAAAAACAATGAATCAACTAGCGGGAACAACACTCGTTAGCGATACAAAAGAATTATTTGAACTAGTTAAAATCGGAAATCCATTTGCTCGGGAAACTCTAAACGTAACGATTGATTATTTAGCACGTGCTCTATCGGGAATCCTGAATACATTAGATCCAGAAGAGTTAGTGATCGGCGGAGGTGTTTCCGAAGCAGGGTCTCTCTTTATTGATCCTTTGAAGAACGCGTTGGAGCAATATGTTTTCCCACAAATCAGAGACGGTCTTCAAGTTAGAAGAGCCAGTTTAGGAAATGATGCAGGGGTCTATGGTGCCGCGTATCAAATCATCGAAATATTAAAAATGATTCCGGTATGACAACGTTCAATAGAAAGAAAAAGTAGATCTAAAAATCTTATGGAGGAGAAACTAAATGAACAATCAAGAGCAATTAGAAGCGATAATGAATTTAATTATTCATAGTGGAAACGCAAAAAGTGATGCAATGGAAGCGATACAAGCAGCAAAAACGGGGGATATGGGTCAGGCTGAAATAAAAATTCAAGCCGCAGAACAATCAATCGTCGAGGCACACCACTCTCAAACAGATATGCTGACGAAGGAAGCGCAAGGAGAAAAAACGGAGATCACCTTATTGACGGTTCATAGTCAAGATCATTTAATGACCTCTATTGCCTTTTGTGATTTAGCCAAAGAAGTTATTGGGATTTACGGTTGTTTACAAAAAAATTCGAGCTCTTCTTTATTGGGATAGTTACGGATGAGTTCGTCAAGATCAGTTATTAATATAGAAGATACATTAACATCTGTGATTTCACAGGTGTTTTTATTAAGCTGTTCTTTTACTCATATGAATAAAAAAAATGATGAACGAACTAAAGTTATCAAAAAAGAGAGCTAATAGAAAGTTTTACTAGGAATTATTAATTTCGCACCCTGTACCTATCAAATTACTCAGTATTCCAATGTGCTTGAAATCACATAGCGTCGAGAAACAAACAAAATTTGACGCGTGTTGGTTTAGGGGATTTGATAGAATCGAACAAAAGTAGTTTGGAGTGGTATGCATGATAGATTTACATTGTCATATTCTTCCTGGAATAGACGATGGTCC
The DNA here is from genome assembly GCF_051710745.1 of Enterococcus sp. DIV0756. Taxonomy (NCBI): domain Bacteria; kingdom Bacillati; phylum Bacillota; class Bacilli; order Lactobacillales; family Enterococcaceae; genus Enterococcus; species Enterococcus sp. DIV0756. The sequence goes on from NZ_JBIOLF010000002.1 coordinate 896,641, forward strand.
TGAAAATTTAGCAAAAAGTATTGATATGGCACATGCCGCTGTCGAACAAGGAATTACTCACATTTTATGTACGCCGCATCATAAAAACGGTCATTACAATAATCCAGCCTCGAAGGTCATTGCAGCCGTTAATAGTTTTCAGCAAGAACTAAATCAACGAGGGATCGGGCTGTCACTTTTTGAAGGACAAGAGGTACGGTTATCAGGTGAGTTGTTGGAAGATATCCATCATGGAGAATTACTATTTACGGATTTATCTAATCACTATCTTTTGATCGAGTTCCCAACATTGGAAGTTCCTGCTTACGCTGATCAACTCCTTTTTCAGCTAATTGAACATGGACACACGCCTGTGATTGTACATCCTGAGCGTAATGCCGTTTTTTCAAAAGACCCGAACCGTCTGCTGCCCTATTTGGAGATGGGGGTATTAACACAGTTGACTGCCCCAAGTATTGTTGGCTTCTTCGGTCGAAAGGTTCAAAAAGCGGCCAAAACAATGCTGGCAAATCAGTTGGGTTTCATGGTCGCATCAGATGCTCATAGTGTTGAACAGCGCGGATTCTATTTAAGAGAAGCTTATCAAGAAATAGAAAAAAAATTTGGAAAAGAGCGGGTCCGAGAAATGGAACAAATGACTAAGGATTTACTGAATGGTGATCCTGTCCAACGCCCTGCATTTCAAAAAGTAAAACATTCTTTCTTTTTCTCAGCGTGAAAAAAGCATGTATCCTTCAAAAGGATATATGCTTTTTTTGTTGATTTTTAACCATGAACAATTCGTTTAACTTCATATCTAGTGTACAAAAATCAAGTTTTGTTGGCTTTCTGGGAATGACGATGTTCGGAATTGAAGGCTGGTCCACTAAAAGGGTTTTTCTCGTTGAAAGTAACAAATCAAGTGAGTTCATTTCTCGTAAACAATCGTGATGCGTATAAATTTCCATTTTAAATCTTCCTAGAAATTCATTTTTAATCATGTTAATCAGACGTTGTTCCTCCAAATTCGATAAGTCTGACGCTAAAAATATTTGCAATGGCTCTTCCACCTTTTGAAGAGGGGTGATTGTTTCAAATAATAATGGATAGATGGACAAAAGATAGTTTGTTTCTTTAAATAATGGAAAATTTGTTTTTTTTTGCAATAGGAAAAGCAATTCGCGTGCACGTTCTTTTAAATGTGGCGAAACTGTTTCGTTGCTGAAGAGACAAGAATCCTGTGAATCGCAATTCGTAGGTTCTTTATTTTGGAATAACTGACAATACAAATGAGCACTATAAAGAGTCTTATCTACTAATTTAAGATCCTCTTTGGAAATAAAAAAATGCTGTTCATCGAACCAGAGTTCTTTAAACGCCTCAACCGACTGGTACAATTGCGTATTTCGTTCATAGTTAAATTCAATGAATTCCTTCCGTATGTAAGTATTATTAAATACCTCATCAATCGTGAAAACATATAAAAATAGAAATCCGACTTCCTCCTGCCGCTGCAGCTCCTTCGGCAAAACATCTTTCAGTTCGTAAAAAAAACGGTCGAATAGTTCACTTTTCTCAATATTCTCCCGCAATTCTTTCGTTAAACACACGTATTTTTCTCTTTTCGCACGTTCAAAACAGACGGCAATCATACAAAAAAGCTTTTTATATTCAAAGTCTGACAAGCACAAATGAAAAAAACTAATTACGCGGTCAATTATTTTTTCAGTGATCAATCTTGTTGTGCTGCCATAAGGCCAGCTGCCTCTGCTATAAGAAGTTAATAACAAAAAATAGCTGAGATTACGGATATGAATCTCATTCCCCATTAGCTCTAATGAGCGGCGTTCAATTGAAATCCCTTTTGGAACTAACTTTTCTCTGAATTTGTTGATCATGCGCCATAGGGAGGACTCGCTAACGTAGTACTGATGTGAAAATTGAATGATCGACGTCATTTTTGAAAAAAAAATTTTCATGATTAATTGATAATTAATCGTTCCTTCGATTATCCGAAAGATCAAATCCTCCAAGGCTGGCTCAAAATCATAATGCAAATAATACCCTTTCTTATGATGATTTTTCAACACAATTTCTTTGTTTGAGGTAAAGGTATCAATGTCTTCCTCAATAAATGTAAGGTACTTCAAAATGGTTCGTTGATTAATTCCTAATTGCGAGGACAGTTCATCAATAGACAGCCACGTTTTACTTTCCTTTAACAAGCCTATAATTTCTATTTTTGTGAACGTTTCTTTGTCAAATAGATCAGCAATTTGGTGGACTAGAAACATTTTTCTATATACACCTCCTTTTAATAAATTATTTTAAAAATAGTCAAACAATAAGTAAGAAATATTTTGATTAATAAAAAATAGACTTTTGTGATGTTAATATTTTGTTTTATTAATTTACATTTATTATTTTATACTCTTGGTTAAAAGTCTACCAATCAAATTTTGACTGAAAATTAACAAAAACAGATGTTTAGAGAAATATCGGCTAGATTACCATTAATTGTGTTTAATTTATAGCGTTAATTGTTTATTTAATTTTAAAACGAGGGAGCGATTTATTGAGTGAGCGAATGAGGCTTCATATTTTTTTATTGCTAATCATGATTTTTCCTTTAGTGGATATTTTTAATGGCGTCTTCATCTCCTATGGCAGCAATATTCCTCTGGGAACGATCTATCGTATTTTTTTCATCGCCTACATTTTTTATGGAGTACTTACGAAAGGAGTGAAACAAACAGATGATTACTTCTTACTACTGATAACACTCTTTACTTTGACGATCCTGTGCATTGTTCAAACATTTTTCTTTAATACAGGCATTAAGTTACTGGTAGATGAACTGTCTTATGTGATTCGTTTTTATTTGTGTTTGCTGATTCCTTTCTTTGCGAAGCAATTCGGGAACTATTTGTCAGTAAAAAGATTAACTAAGCTAGCGCTTCTTCTAGATACCTTCTTAATTGGGGGACTGCTGGTTCCATATGTTCTCGGATTAGGGAATAGTACCTATGATGATGTGGCGGGTTTTAAAGGGTTCTATTTCGCAACGAATGACATTGCATATGCGTTTTTGATCATGCTTTTTTTTATTGGTTGGTTTTTAATTCAACAAAAAAGGCAGGTCATTCCTGCCGGGGTGTTATTAGGACTTTATTTTCTGAACTTGTATTGCCTGTTGATACTAGGGACAAAATCCGGTTTATTGACTGGAATTCTCTACTCTATTTTTTTGATCGGCTTCTTTTTGTTTCGACACCAGAGCCGGACATTATATGAGCAGTTCTTTATTTTTGAAATCTTAGTTGGACTACTTTTCTTTCTTCTAATGAAGGGAAAAGAATTTCTACTAAGATCATTATCCAGTATTATTGCACGCTTTACCTATTTTCGTACGCTGTATCAAGACGATTGGCCCCGACTGCTATTGAGCTCTAGAAACGTGTATTTGAAAGAGGCAATTGCGAATTTTTATGAATTGCCTAAGAATCAATCTGTTTTTTGGTTTGGCTCTGGCTTTGAGAATCGGTGGAACTGGTACGGCAGAAGGGGCGGGCTGATTGAAATGGATTTTTTCGATATGTTCTTTTCTTATGGCATCATCGGAACGGTCATCTTGATCACGGTAATGGTTCATTTTCTAAGAGTAGCGATGCATCAAGGTAGAAATGGGTTCTGCATTTTCTTATTAATTTTTACGATCATCTACAGTTTCTTGGTGGGGCATGTCTTTTTCTCAGCACTATCCGCAACCGTGTTTGGCTTTACCTGCATGTTTATCCAAGTAATAAAAGAGGAGCAAGTATGAAAAAAATCGTGATGGTGGGTCCGAAAAGCACTGGAAAAGGCGGAATATCCACCGTAATCAAAAATTTTATTCATTATTTTCCAACGAATGAAAATTGGCAAATTCACTATCTTTTCTCTTGGAATGAAAAGAACAAGCTTTTTTATGCCCTACGTACTTTCTGTCAGCTTTTTGTAAGGACTCGTGTACAAAAAATTGACATTGTTCATTTTCATGTATCTCAGGATGCCAGTTTTTACCGAAAAGCTCTTTTAAAAAAAGCCGCGAAAAAAGGAACAAAAATCATCTTTCATATGCATGCCCCCGATTTTAAGGCCTTCTATACGGAAGCCTCTAGAGGTGAGCGGCGCTACATTCGCAAGGTGTTGGATGGGGTGGACCTCGTAGTGGCTCTGGGAGAGGACTGGAAAGAATACTATCAAACGCTGACCCAAACGAAAGTGATAGCTATAAATAATGCTGTTTTTGTTCCTGCTGAAAGTGAGTATCAAGTGAATTCTATAAATGTACTGACTTTTGGGCGGATTTGTGAACGAAAAGGAAGCCACGACATTGTTTTACTTGCGAAACGAGTTCAAAGAAAAATACCAGAAATTCGATTTCATCTTTATGGGGATACGGATGAAACCACACCAAAGGTAATTGAACGAATGAAACAGTTAAATTGTGAAAATATCGAGCTGCATGGTTGGACTAGGGATCAAACAGAATTGCTGAAGGATTGTGCTTTGCACCTTCTGCCTTCCTATCATGAAGGCATTCCTATGGCAATTTTAGAAACAATGGCATGCGGAATTCCGAATATGGCAACGGATGTTGGCGGAATTGGTCAGGTAATCAAGCATCAGGAGAACGGTCTTCTTGTTAGGCCTGGCGATATTGAGTATATGGAGCAGGCAATCATCCGTTTTTTCTCGAATCCAGAAAAACGCAAACGATTTTCCATAAACGCGAAGCAGACGATTCAGGAACACTATTCTATGGAGGCCTATCTTCAGAATTGGGAATCTGTCTATGATTCGTTATCTGGTTAAAGAGAGGGGCAAAACATGTATTCATTTAACGATTTCCTACAGGTTCTATGGCAGCGTAAAAAAACAATTTTAATTTTGACGTTTGGGTTGTTGGTGATAGGGAGCACAGGGTTTGTTTTTATGAAGGGGTTTTACTATACGAATCAGGTGTCCTTTTTATTGCCCGTAGCAGAGTCTGCTGAGGGTAATGAGGATGATTTAGAAAATGAAAATCAAGTAATTTCTAGCAATATCAAATTGATTGAAACCTACAAGGAGTTGGTGAAAAGTGATGCCGTGTTACAGGCGATCCAAGAAGACCTGCCACAGCAAAGCAAGCAGCAATTATTGGATTGTATGAAGCCGTCCAGCAGCATCAATTCTCAAATTTTTACGGTCTCTGTCACAACAAGGAGTTCAAAGGAGAGTAAAGAAATAGCTAAAAGCTTAAGCGAAATCTTTCCGAAAATAGTAGAGGCGAGCCGTTTGCCTCGAAACGTATTTTTACTTTCAGCCGAAACCTCTGAGACTGTGCGAACACCTCGCTTGTCCAAGCTGATAGTAGGAGCGGGAATTGCGAGCTTTATGTTCAGTACTTCTTGTAGCTTTGCTTGGTTCTATTTATCTGAACAAAAATACGTGAGATCGCCAGAAGTTGTTCAGCTTCTCATTGAGATAGAAAACATCGGCATCGTGGATTTCTATGAATTATAAAAGTTGAAAGTAGAGGGACATGCGTGAAAGCAACATTAGTTAGTTTTATTGATAGTTCAAACATTGGGGATCGTTTGATAGCCGAAACCCTGACAGATCAATTGTTAACAGGAATTGAGACAAAAAAATACAGCTATAAATTAATCGAAGAATCACAAATTCAATTAAATAATCGTTTGATTCGTCGTTCTAAAACTCATGAAATCTACTATAAGTATTTTCGCCAGCTTCCGTTAGTAAAAAATCTTATTAGTAAAGGCAAGTGGATACGCTCGCGAAGAAGAATGTACGATCCAACAGATATTCGAAATTTCGAAGACGCTTTAAAACAATCCGATTTTTTAATGATTGGCGGAGGGAATGCAATTTTTGATCTATCTCCAGCAACTTTATCTGCCCAACGTTTTGATCAGGTAGTTGCTTTGGCGAATCAACATCAGCTTCCAATCGTGGTCAGCTCGATTGGGATTGGTCCATTTTGTACGGAAAAACAAAAAAATGCGGCAATTACTACGTTAAAAAAATGTGACTATGTCAGTTTTCGTGATCAACGATCATTGGAATACTTGGAAAATGCGAACCATCCAGCAGCTTATGCGTCGGTCGATCCGGTCTTTTTATTGCCGGAATTGCTGCCCTTCGAACAATTACAGGCACAGAAAAACGCGGGAGAGCGAATTGGTATCTGTGTGATTGATTATCGTATTACCGGCTGTTCACGAAAAGAGTATCTCTACTATTTGGAAGAAATGAAATGTTTGATTCAGCGCTTGGCAGATGCCAAAAAAGAAATCCTACTGTTTTCTTCTGAGGTGCAGGATTACGAAACGATTGAAACTCTGTATGGGATGTTCTTAAAGAATCCTCAGGTAAATGTGGTTTTTGTTAAGGATAAGGAGGACTTATTGGACTTGTACCAGTCCTTGAATCTAGTGATTGGAACGAGGATGCATTCAATGATAGTCGCCGTTTCACAATTTGTACCGATCATTGGCTTGTCCTGGCAACAGAAGGTCATCGAGATGTTCAAAAATCTTGGATTAGAAGAGGATGTCATGGCGATTGAAGACTGGAGTAACAACAGAGTGCAGTTGTTAGAAAAAATCGATTTAAAACTAGCGAACAATCAGCAGGAGCTGTTTCGAATGAAGCAGTGTAAGGAAGAGATGCGCACAGCATTTGCCGTAAACTACGAAATGATTCAGAGTCTTCAACAAAAATTGGTAACTATATGAATCAATATAAAAAATTAGTGAATGATTCTTTGATTTTCGCTATTGGCAGTTTTGGCAGCAAGCTGATCACCTTCTTTTTAGTCGGATTTTACACCTACTATTTAACAAAAGGTGAGTATGGAACAGCTGACTTGTTGATTAATTCCATCAATCTTCTGTTGCCAATCATTAGTTTAAGTGTTTCTGAAGGTGTTTTGCGTTTTGTTTTAGACAGCAAAAGCACTTCGGAAAAAGTCAGTTGGTTGCGTACAGCTATTGGGATCAACTTTATTGGTCTTATCTTAACAGCAATCTTAGGAGGTGCTTGCTATCTATTCGGTCCACAGATAGCAATCTCTTCATCTATTGGCGTGCTCAGTTTTCTTTTATTGGCGATTCAATCTATTCAGTTGATTTTTATGCAGTACGTGAAAGCAGTCGGTAAGTTGAAAGTTTATGCGGCAAACGGCATCTTCCTGTCATTATTAACTTTACTTTTAGGTCTTGTCTTTTTTCGAGCGCTGTCGAACAAGTTGGAAGCCTATTTTCTATCACTAGTATTGGCAAACAGCTGCTCATTAGTCTTTTTGTTTAGCAATCTTTCTTGGAAGGATTTACTTAACAGAAAAAAAGCCGGGAATCCTGAACAGAGAAAACAGCTGATTACTTATAGCTTGCCATTGATTCCTAATTCTGCGATGTGGTGGATTCTCACGACCTCCAGCCGCTTTATTATGACGTTCTTTTTAGGAGTAGCAAGTAATGGAATGTACGCAGCAGCTAGCAAAATTCCGAGTCTTTTATCAGTAATTGGCTCGATCTTTTTGCAGGCCTGGCAGCTGTCGGCGGTGGAGCAATACCGAAAAAAGAACGCAGGTGCTTTTTATCAAGGTGTCTTCAACCATTATTGTACGGTGCTACTGGTTTTCTCTAGTTTAATTCTCTTATTTTTAGACCCCTTAGCGTCTCTACTGCTATCAAAAGAGTTCTATTTTGCCAAAGCCTATATTCCTCTTTTGCTTGTAAGTAACTTTTTTTCTTGTATTTCAGGCTTTTTAGGGACGTCCTATATTGTGGTGAAGAAAACAAAAGGGGTATTAACAACTTCATTAGTGGGAGCGGCAATTAGTCTGTTTGGCAGCATTCTTCTGATTCCGCTGATTGGAATCAATGGAGCTTCGATCGCTTCTGGACTTGGTTTTTTAGTCATTTTTTATTTACGGAAAAAGGAGACGAATCGATTAATGAGCCACACGTTAACCACAAAACAAATGGTTTTTCAGTTTGGATTATTGATTTTGCAACTGTCTCTTAGTGAAGGACAGTTCTTTTCAAAAGCCAGTAGGTTCATCATTCAAGTTCTTGTGATTGCGGCCATTATTTGTATCGATTTGCTCCCATTCATCTTACAAAAAAGGAGAGAACGCCATGAATAAAATTGAACTTTTTGATCTGTGGATCGATGAAGGAAATTTGAAGGAAACCGTCGATGAAATGCTTGAACGTATTCAACGAGATGAAGTCATTGAACATGTGGGTGTCAACTCCAACAAGATTGTATTGAGTCAGCGGGATGCTCAAATAAAGAAAATCATTCAACAGGCGGACATGGTAAGTGCCGACGGCTATTCAGTTGTTCGTGCCTGCCGTTGGTTGAAAAAGCGAGAGATTGAGCGTGTGACTGGTATTGATACGATGCTGGAGCTGCTTAAGCAAGCAGAAGAGCTGGGGATGACGGTGTACTTTTTGGGAACCAAAGAAGAAATCCTCGATCGGCTTCTCGAGGTTTTGCGACAAGATTATCCTCATTTGCGGATCGTAGGGGCTCAACATGGTTATTTCAAGGATGAGCAAGCAGTCGTTCGAAAGATTGCTGCCTGCCACCCGCAAATGTTGTTTATAGGCATGACCTCTCCTTATAAGGAAGAGTTTGTCAGTAAATACAAGAACGATCTAAAGGCCAATTTGATCATGGGTGTCGGTGGCAGTTTTGATGTATTAGCGGGTGAGATTTCGCGAGCACCCATTTGGATGCAGCGTAGTGGATTAGAGTGGCTGCATCGTTTTATGAAAGAACCGCAACGACTTTATAAGCGGTATATTTTTGAGAATCTCTATTTTGTCTACTTACTAGTTCAGGAGAAGTTTAAATGAAGAAACATCGTGTTCTGTTTTTAACGTATGGGAAATTACCCATCCCCGCAGTAAAGGGGGGAGCAATCGAAACGTTAATAGATTCTTTGATCGAGGAAAATGAACAGCGGCAGGAGCTGGAGCTGATTGTAGTGTCATCAGCTGACTCGGCAATTCCTTCCTTTAACCAAACACATCAGTTTAGCCAAGTCATTTCTGTACAAACTAAAGAACGTCCTATTTGGTGGTTCCATCAAAAATGTTGGAACAAAGCAACGCATATCGTGACAGGGAAAAGAACCAATCTTATTCCTTATCCAGAGCTAATGTACACGGCTAAATGCTACTTAGAGGAAAATCCGGTAGACTGTTTGATCGATCTGAATTGTCCAGAACGAATACCTGTTGTCCGCTCCTTTTTCTCGGGAAAGCTCGGAGTTTATCTGCACAATGATTATCTAAATCCTCAAACAATGGGGGCAAACAAACTGCTTGATCACCTAGACGGCGTATTTTCCGTATGTGATTTTCTTAATGATCGTGTGAGAGAGATCGAGTATCCAGATGATTGGCCGGCATTTTATCGCGTGAATAACGGCATTTCGCTGGAGGCGTATCTACCAGCGACGCCAGAGGAAAAACAGGAAATTCGTGCTCAATGGAAGTACACCGAATCAGATTGTGTCATTGTTTTTTCAGGCCGAGTGACAGAAACAAAAGGGCTTCATCTTCTGTTTGAAGCGTTGAATAGGTTGGATTCCTTGGAGAATGTCAAAGTTTTGGTGCTAGGAGGAACTACCTATAGTTCTGCTAAAACGGATCGCTATTTTGAAAAAGTAATCAGTCAAGCGGAGCAATTACCGATTGATGTGCGATTTACGGGATACATTGAGAAGCAACAGATTCCACACTATCTAAAGGCTGCTGACATTTGTGCTGTCCCTTCAATTTTTCATGAAACTTGTTGTCTTTCCGCTGTTGAAGCACAAGCGATGGGGATTCCCGTGATTGCAACTAGAATCGGTGGAATTCCTGAATATATTAGCGAAAAAAGCGCACGATTAATTGAGTATGATGCCCAGTTTTTGGAAAATTTTGCAGAGGCGCTGGATCAACTGATTCACGATGAAAAATTGCGCCAGCAGCTGAGTGAAGAGGCTTTAAACAAGAGGACAAGACATTCGAAGGAACGCTACTATAATGAGTTCGTCAAAAGTATCAAACAGTTCGTTGAAAAGGGTCGAAAAAAGGAGACTGAAGATGAAACTATTAATTTTAACTAAAAATATACTGGCTGAAACCAGCTTTCAAAGCAAACTACAGCAAATGAATAACGAAGTATTTTGCAGTACTTGTTTATTAAATGCCTGCTTTTCGATGGATCAGGAAATGCGTCACCTGCTTGCCTGCTTTGATGCAGTCATATTGAGTGAAACGATTTCGTATCAAGAAATTAGAGAAGTAATCTCCAATATTCGTGAACATGTTCCAGCGATCATTCGAAAATATGAAAGTGAATTCACTAAAGGTTTTGAAGAAGAACAAAGCGATTATGTCATTGATCAGCGGATTAAAGGAAGTGCTTCATTAGAAGAAATTCGCGAGCTTTGCCAGACGATCGAACCCAATGAATCAGAAAAGCCGAAAGAAAGTGGATACGCAAACAACAAAAAGAGAGCACCTAAAGTGACATACCATCTTTATAATTTCGGTTTTTCTAGACGCGAAAGCCGTTTACTCATGTGTTTGTATGAAAACAGAGGACGCTATCTTTCGCGCCAGGAAATGTGCCAAAAAATATGGAATGAGGAAAACGCTTCGGATTCAAAAATGTCCGCTTTATCCAGCTGTGTTCGCAATATCAAAGAAAAAGTTGAAAAATGCGGAGTGACGTTTAATCCAATTGATACGGCTTGGGGAAGAGGGTATCAAATTTCAGATGAATTTTACCAATTGATTCACACAGAGGCAGAATTAAAAAAAAGTGATGCGCAGCAAATTCTTAATGTAACTGAGAATATTTTTCTTTAGAAATAGCAAAAAAATCACGAAATGAACAAAAATAGAAGGAAAGTAACTGTGTTTAGGCTCATATCTGGAAAAAATCCATTTTTTAGCTAAAAAAACAGAGAAAATCATCATGTATTTGATGTTTCAAGTAATTACTTCTGTTCTATTATTAGTTTGTTAGTTGTAATTATTCTAAAAAAACAAATTTAGTAATAAAGAAAAATACGTCGGATTTTTTCGATATTTTGGAAGTGAAATGATGAATAATGTCTATGGAAATGACTCGTCTTTTAATACTGTCGAATTAACGAAGCAACATCAGTTAACAACAGCTAGTTTTTTTTCACGCAAGACCAAGCGCTTTGTCGACTTAATTGTCAGTACAATGGGGCTATTAGTGCTTATGATCCCTTTTGCTATTGTTGCGTTGCTTATAAAACTGGAAGATCCTAAAGGCCCCGTTTTCTTTAGTCAAACACGTGTTGGATTAAACGGAGACTATTTTGTGCTGTATAAGTTTCGAACGATGTACGTAGGAGCGGAGGATCAATTAGCTGAACTGATGAAAAAAAATGAGATCAAAGGTGCGATGTTCAAAATGAAATGTGATCCGCGTGTGACTAAAGTCGGTCGACTGTTGCGGAAGTTCAGCATTGATGAGTTTCCGCAACTTGTCAATGTCTTGAAAGGGGAAATGTCCATTGTTGGACCAAGACCAGCATTGCCGCGAGAAGTCGAGCAGTATTCTGATTATCATTGTCAAAGGTTACTGGTGAAACCTGGGTGTACAGGACTTTGGCAGGTCAGCGGACGTAACAGGCTCCATTTTGAAGAGATGATTCAGCTCGATCTTAGTTATTTAACCAAAGGCAGTTTTCTTTTAGATATACAGATTATGCTTAAAACGTTGCTGGTGATCATTACCCGTGACGGGGCTTACTAGATCAACATATCAACTATCGGAGGCAACAAATCATTATGGACGAAAATTTAAAATTTCCCTTTTTTGTACGAACGATTAAAGAAAAACTACCTACTATTATTCTTTTTAGTCTTACCGGATTATTGCTTGGCGGATACATTTCTTTTTTCTGGTTCACACCGAAGTACAGCTCGCAAACACAGATGATCGCTGCGACGAAATCGAGTGAAGAAAATTTATCAAACGAAATTACGGCCAATCTGCAATTGGTAAAAACCTACAAAGAATTAGTATTAAGCGATCTAGTCCTAGGACAGGTGCAGGAAAAGCTGAAGACAGAAGAAAATCAGCAGTTGACGATGAGTCAATTAAGAGAGGCCATCACGCTGGAACAACAGCAAGAATCGCTTTTTTTTTCGATCCGAGCTGTAAGTGATCGCCCCAGACTGTCAGCGCAACTAGCGAATACGACTTCGCAAATTTTCCAAGAAGCCTTAGCAGAAAGTCAAATTCCTGGTGAAATCTCCATTACTTCTGAGGCAATGGCTAGCCGTTCTCCGATTTCCCCAAACCATAAATTAAATTTGATTCTAAGTCTATTCATCGGCGGTCTCGTAGGGCTTCTGTTTGTTCTTTTACGAGCAAGTGTGGATCAGACTATCAAATCGGAACAAGCGGTATATGAAATTTTCGAAACCAATGCTTTAGGAATTATTCCTTACACGACCAGTGTAGATATGAAAATGTCTGCTAAGGATAAGGATCTGTTGAAAAGAAACTTATCAGAGGAATCTTTGCAGGTATCCAGAAGGCAAAGAAAAAGAGTCTAACTATAGGAATAGGAGTGTCATTACATGAAGGAAAGAGAAACACGACTTATATCGATTGAAAATCGCTTTTCACCTATTACTGAACAGTACCGGAATGTACGAACGAGTATTCAGTTCGCAGAGTCTGCAGGGAATTCGCTTAAGCTGCTGTTAGTTACCTCTACTGAACAAGAGGAAGGGAAGACGACAGTAGCAGCTAATCTGGCAGTAGTGATGGCTGAAACCAATAAAAAAATATTACTGATTGATGGCGATTTACGGCGCGCCACAGCAGGCAAGTTTTTTAATTCGCATTCGAGTCGAGCAGCGGGACTCAGTACCTTATTGAGCAATGTTCGCAGTCTGCCAAATGAAGCTATTCAAAGCACGCAGATGAAGAACTTGGATTTTATGCCTGCGGGTCCTATCCCGCCTAATCCATCCGAGCTGTTAAATTCGAATCGATTAAACGAAGTTTTTCGTCAACTTGAGGAACAGTATGACTACATTGTAGTTGATTCACCACCATTGTTAGTAGTGACAGATGCACAGATTTTTTCCTCAAAGGTCGACGGCGTCATTTTAGTCGTGCGCGAAAATCGCACGAAGCGAAACAACTTAGTCAAGTGTAAGACGCTACTTAATCGGTCAAATGCACGCTTAATCGGCTTTGTTTATAACGGAGCAAAATCTGTGAGTGCTGGCAACTATAAATATTACAAATATTAGGGGGTGATGGATGGATACGCAGAGTAATAAAACAAGGATAAAAAAAAGAGAGGGGTAAAATTAGTGAAGAAAAAGAAATTATTGACAATTGGTGCCAGCAGTTTGATGTTGCTGAACACAGGGTTATTGCCAGCAGCTGCCTTGGCAGAAGAAAAAACGACAGGGACAGAGGAGGTAGCGCCAGAGCTAGCAGATAGTCTAAAAAAAGAAAATTTGCCTGAGGCGACGCCAGAATCGAATGATGAACCTGTACAGGAAGTAACAGAAACAACGGAAGAAAAATCAGTACCAACTGCAGAAAGTAATACTGCAGCAGATACGGAAGGTGAAGAATCTGGAGGCTCACTAATCAAGCCTATGGATATTGGTCTGATTGCTTGGGGAAAAATTGGTTTAAAAACATCTACAGGCAAGGAATTAGTGATCAATAATCAAAAAACAGAAGGTATTTTATCTGTAGATCTAAATATTACACAGTTAGCCAATTTAGGGATCGCAGATAAAACGTATTATCAAGTCAAATTACCAAATGAATTCAAACCGTTGTTAGAAGATCCTCGATTCATTAATTATTTATCTGGTGAAATGAAGGCCTACAACTTAGGAATTCCAATCAAGTCCTATACCTATAAATCAACCGATATTAAGGTTGATCCGGAAACCTGCTCGTTGATTATCCAAAATCCAAAAATAACAACAATTATCGGTCTCCTGCCTCATGTATATTGCACAGTGAATATTGATCTGGGTGGCTTTGTAACAGATACTGAAATTCGTATTCCGAATTCATTAGATGGAAAATATCATTTTAATACTGGATTAACACAGGACAATAATGTCATTGACTGGACAGTTGGTGGCGGAAAAGAATCTAGCGGTTTCTTAGAATACGCGAAACTCGATCCGGCTTATGGAACAGAAAAACCAGTCTTGACAGCTGAAAATCGCAAAATCGTTTTGGGGGATGATTTTACTGGAGCATTTGCGATGAAAGGTGTTTCAGCAATTGATAAAGAAGACGGCGATATTACGAAAAATGTCATTATCATTGATAACCAAGTACGCTCCAATGTACCTGGCGTGTATCCTGTAACTTATAAAATCACGGATAGTCATGGGCTAACAGCGACTAAGACGATCGAAGTTACCGTTGCAGAAAACACATTGCCAGTCATCAATGCTGAAAATAAGGTGATTGAAAAAGGAATGCCGTTTAATCCTTTGGAGGGCGTTACTGCTCATGATGAAGAAGATGGCGATTTGACATCAAAAATCGTGATTAAATCAAATACAGTAAATACCAACGCAGTAGGAAAATACTACATTACGTATTCTGTAGAAGATACACACAAAGGCATTACCACAAAAGACATTGAAGTGACTGTAAAAGAAAGTGTTCATGGAATTTCACCTGATGATTATACCGTTGGTCAAGGCCTGATCACAGGTAAATACGAAGGCGATGTCTCTTACCTAGAATTTTATGTGGATGGACATTTAGTATCTGAAGGAGGCACCTTCAAGGATGGCAAGTTCAGCTATGAAGTGAGTACAGGATTGATTAAGAAAAATTCGAAAGTTGTCTTAGTTGCTTATGACAAAGATAAAAAGAAATTAGACGAGAAAACTGTGAAGGTGCTCTCAAATTACAGTGGAACAATTTCTGCTTATGACTATACCGTTGGTGATGAATATATTCGTGGAACGTATACAGGGGATGTGAAAAAAGCCAAGGTAATCATTAATGGAAAAGTACTTTCAATCGGCGGTACCTTTAGAGATGGTGAATTTAGCTATTGGGTAGGGAAAAATGCCATTAAAAAAGGCGATAGTGTTCTAGTCAATGGGTATGATGTCGATGGTGATGTATTAACTCAAAATAATCGAGTGAACATCCTTGCGGCACCAGCAGCTAAGGGAACGATTACACCAAATAAATTCACCGTTGGTTCGGTTGAAATTACAGGAACGTATACAGATGATGTGAAGAAAGCGAAATTATATGTAAATGACAAATTAATCTCGCAAGGGGGAACCTTCAAGAATGGTTCATTCACCTATTATGTAGGACAAAATGTTATTTCCAAAGGAGCATCGGTTCGTTTAGTCGCTTACTCTGCTGAGGATATCGAACTAGACAACAAGACAGTTCAAGTTGAATCAACGACGGCTGGGTCTATTTTAGCAGACAGCTATACAGTAGGGGATGAATATATCACAGGAACCTATACGGGCGATGTGAAGAAAGCCAAAGTAATCGTTAATGGAGCGGTCCTTTCTCTGGGCGGAACCTTTAATAATGGTCGTTTTACTTATTGGGTAGGGACTTCAAAAATTAAAGCAGGCGACAGTGTCTTGATTAACGGTTATGACCAAAATAACGTTGTACTGACACAAAACAATCCTGTAAATGTAAAACAAACTCCCGCTCAAAAAGGAACAATTACACCGAGCCAATACACAGTTGGAAATGGAGAAATTACAGGAACCTATACAGGCGATGTGAAGAAAGCACGTTTATCTGTGAATGGAAATGTTATTTCATGGGGTGGAACCTTTAAAAATGGACAATTCACCTATTATGTTGGCAACAGCATCAAACAAGGAGATGTTGTCACAATGAATGCCTATGGGGAGAACGATGTCTTATTGCAGGAGAACGTAAAAGTTAATTTTGCAAGCTCTTCTTATAATGGAAGCATCTCACCAAATACCTACACAGTAGGAGCAGTTGAGATCACGGGGATCTACGTGGGTGATGTAAAACAAGCGCGCTTGTATGTGAATAATGGTTTGGTTTCAATCGGTGGGTCCTTCAAAAATGGAACCTTCAACTATTACGTGGGCGATGCAATCAAAAAAGGCGACAGTGTTTACTTAGTGGCTTATGGTCCAGATGGTAAAGAATTAGATAGAAAAACAGTTCAGGTGAACTAGCGAACGGAGATTTTGAATGAAAAAATTATTATTAAGCATCGTGGCAGTTTGTTTTTTCTTAACGGGGTGTGCTTCGTCAAGCAACAAAGAAACGGATAGCAGTAAAGATACCACTGCTAAAGTATCAAAAGTTTCAATGAAAGACGATTTGGCGGAACCTTTTACAGCGGATGGGATCGAGATGAAAATCACTGAGGTAGTGAGCAGTGAGTCTGTTAATCAAGCCGACAAGCCTAAGCAGCTCATTACCTTTACAGTAGAGTGCAAAAATATTGGCACTCAGGATAAAGGGATCGGCGCAATTGATTTTCAATTGATGACAGACAAAAAAGACAAAAAGAATAAAAAAGATAAAACATACAACGTAACAGAGGAAATGGAAGCCTTCGGTGGTGTATTAGCGCCTGAGAAAACTTCTAAGGGAAAATTATATTATCTGATCGAGCCAGGAGAAAAACCAACGAAATTGGCTTATGCTCCAGCCGACAAGGCCCTTAAAACATGGAATCTACAATAATAAATTTTTTCATTGATCAATATTTCGTGAGACCAATCAAACTTTTTATTATTTAGGTCTTCCATTCGCTTGTTTTATGTTTAAAACCTAGAGAATCTTGAAGGAGAGAGGAATCAGCTCCTTCAAGATTCTTTGTTGTATGAGACACACTATTAGATAGAAGGAGATACATATGGCAATAAAAGTAATGTCAGTTTTTGGGACACGGCCAGAAGCAATAAAAATGGCACCGGTAATCAAGGTGTTAGAAAAGGACAGACGTTTTGAATCAAGAGTAGTTGTGACTGGGCAACACAGGGATATGTTGGATCAAGTATTAGCCTTCTTTGAAATTACCCCTGACATTGACCTGAATATTATGAAGGAAAAGCAGAGCTTGAGTGATGTGACAGTAAGAATCATTGAAAAACTGACCCCGATTTTAGAGGAGGAATCTCCAGATGTTGTATTGGTTCATGGAGACACGACGACCACATTAGCAGCCGCACTTTCGGCTTATTATCAAAAAATCGCCGTTGGTCATGTTGAAGCGGGATTGCGTACGTGGGAAAAATACTCGCCATTTCCAGAAGAAATCAATCGTCAACTTGTCGATTCCTTAGCAGATCTTTGTTTTGCACCAACCGCAGAAAGTGCAGCCAACTTAGTAAAGGAAAACTGTGAGAGAGAACAGATTTTTGTGACTGGAAATACGGCGATTGATGCCATGCAATATACAATCCGAAAAGATTATTCACACCCTAGTCTATTAGAAAATGATAAGCGTCGGTTGTTAGTTACGATGCATCGGCGAGAAAATTTAGGGCAACCCATGACAGAAGTTTTTCAAGCCTTGGCCCAATTGGCTTCCGAGAAAAAGGAGATCGAAATTATCTTTCCTATGCACAAAAATCCAGCCGTTCGTCAATTAGCAGAAAAGGAATTGAGGGGGAATAAAAATATCCGACTGATCGAACCGCTGGATATTTTTGATTTTCATAATTTCGCTCAACGCTGTGATTTGATTTTGACAGATTCTGGCGGTGTTCAAGAAGAAGCCCCCTCATTAGGTGTTCCTGTTCTAGTATTACGTGATACGACTGAACGACCAGAGGGGATCAGCGCAGGAACCTTAAGATTGGTGGGAACAAAGAAGGATAGGGTCTATCAAGAAACTAAAAAACTGTTAGAAGACCCCGAAGCATACCAAGCAATGGCTCAAGCGGTGAATCCATATGGAGATGGACTTGCGAGTGAGCGCATTGCCATTATTCTAGCTCAAGTTTTTAGTGATCGACTGACGAGAACAGAAAAAATGACGGAGTGTAGTGATGGGATACAAGAAAAAAAGAACTAGACCGAGTCAAAGAAAACGACTAAAAAAAATCCTAACAATCCTAGTAACAATAGTATGTTTACTGCTTCTTTTACTCACTGCGGTACTTGCCAAGGTCTTTTATGATGTAAAGGAAACGACCAATGCTGCGTATGAACCCTTTTCTAGGACACAAAAGCTACAGGCCGTTGATCTAAAACAGAAGGAACCTTTCAGTATTTTATTAGTGGGTGTTGATACTGGTGCTTTAGATCGTACGGAACAAGGGCGTTCCGATACGCTTATGGTGGCAACAATAAATCCTCAAAAAGCAAAAACCACAATAGTTAGTTTGCCACGAGACACATACACTGAAATTGTTGGGCATAACACCATGGACAAGATCAATCATGCGTATGCATTTGGCGGAATAGCCATGACGGTTGCTACGGTGGAAAAATTACTGGATATACCGATCCATTATTACGTATCAATGAATATGAAAGGAATTGAATCCCTTGTTGATGCTGTTGGAGATGTTGAAGTTTCAAATCCCTTTGCCTTTACCTATGAAGAAACCCACTTTCCTAAAGGAACCCAGCAACTAGATGGAAGCAGTGCCTTAAAATATATCCGAATGCGCTACGATGACCCAAAAGGAGATTACGGTCGGCAAGCGAGACAACGTCAAGTCCTTACAGGGATTTTGAGGAAAGGACGCAGTATTCAGGGGATTAGTCGTTACCAAGAAATTTTAACGAGTCTCGGTGGTACGATCAACATGGATATCTCATTGAATGATTTGGCAATATTAGCGAAAAACTATCGTAGCGCCTTCAGCACGATTGAATCCCAACAGGCGAAGGGAGAAGGGTTCATGCAAGATGAAATTTCTTATCAACGTATCTCTCCAGAAGAATTAGCTAGAGTTCAGCGCTTGTTAAAAACAGAATTGGCTATGGGAACATAATACGAAATTCCTGTGATGTATCCTTCGTTACCTAAGTTATTGGTGTCTTCGGAAAAAAACTCGTCATAACTGTAGACAAAAATTATCCGCGGATATATAATGTCTGTAGAAAGAGGTGAGTACTTGAAATTATCATCGTCCTACGTCCAAGCTATTGGAATTTTAGTCATGTTAGCAGAATTACCAGAAAACGACTCGCTAAAATCGAGTGAAATCAGTAAGCGAATGAATGTCTCACATACGTACTTACAGAAGATCGCAACGAAATTGAAGCACGCGGATTTAATTGAATCTTATGCGTCAAAGCAAGGCGGGTACAAATTGAAAAAGCCTAAAGAAAAGATCAATTTTCTCGATATTTTCTTGGCTGTTGAAGGGGAAACGCCCTTTCTTTCCCATATCAATTTAGAACCTATCAATGCGATGTTTATGGATAAGAATTTAATCAACGAAAAAGCGGAGGTCGTTAAGGCCATCCATAGAGAAGCTCAGAAAACGTATTTGAAACAATTAGAGGCGCATTTGTTAACAGAGATTTTACCAAAAGATGCGGACGGTCAGTATTTGATCATTGATTGGAAAAAATTAATTAACGAAGAATAGGAGAGAGTAGTATGTCATTTAAAGATGAAATTAACAAATTAAAAGAAAGCTTTGAGCAAACGAAAGAACAAGGAGCCAAATTAGGCGAAAAATACAGTGAAGAAGGAAAAAGTATCGGAGAAGAGTATGCGGAAAAAGGCAAAGCTGTAGGAAAACAGTTTAAGGATATGTCCTCTTCAGTCAAAGACCGCTTTAAATAACCTGATATAAAAGAGTATAGGTCACTTATTTTTGAGGGAGTAATCGATTATGTGTACTAGTTTAACGTTGACAAATCAAGGGCAGCAGCATTTTTTAGCAAGAACCATGGATTTTGGTTTTCAGTTAGAAGGAAGACCCGTCGTGATTCCCAGAAACTATGTATGGAAAAAACAATTTAACGGCTCGCAACAAACAAAATACGGCTTTCTTGGGACGGGTCGAAATCTAGGAGAGTATTTTCTAGCAGATGGGATCAATGAAAAAGGGCTTGCTATTGCAGAGCTTTACTTTTTAAATGAAGCCAAATACAGCTCTGAAGAAAAAGAGGCGTCTATCAATCTGGCGCCTCACGAATTTATTATCTGGCTATTAGGTGAGATCGAAAGCATTTCTGAATTGCGGAAACGAATCACCGAGATACAGATTGTTGAAAAGGAAGTACCAGTTTTAGGTTTTGTACCGCCGCTTCATTATATTGTCACTGATAAAACCGGTGAAACTGTGGTGATTGAATCAGATAGCGGCGAATTGGTTATAAAAGATAATCCAGTTGGCGTCATGACAAATAGCCCAGAGTTTGGCTGGCATTTGAAAAATTTGAATAATTATTTGAGTGTGCAACCCAACAACTTTTCAAATAAAATAATCAATGAGTATGAAATCAAGCCTTTCGGTCAAGGTTCCGGCACATACGGGCTTCCTGGCGGGTATACGTCACCAGAGCGATTTGTGCGGACCGTCTACTTGCGAGCTTTAATTGAATCAGGAAAAACCGCCGATGATTCCTTGAATGCGATGTTTAAAATCTTGGACAACGTCACGATTCCAAAGGGCGTGAACATTAAAAACGATGGCTCCATCGACTATACGCAATACCGAGCAGTGTTTGATGTATCGAACGGTACTTATTACTTCAATCCGTACGAAACACAAGAGGTTTTTGAACTGACATTGACTGAAGAATTATTGACGAAAGACGAACCAGTTGAATTTAAGTATTCAACGGATTTTAAAACGACAAAAATCAATGAATGACGTAAATAAGACAAGCTATTTGAGGTAAATCTTTCAAATAGCTTGCTTATTTGTATGTAGCAGATTGGATCAATAGGAAAGAGCAGCGTAAAGTATGTTTAAAAAACATGAAGTCATATATGGGAAAGAATCATCCATTTCTTTCGCAGCAAAGAAAATGAGCGATTCATGATTTTAGTAGCGATCGCGTTTTTTTTAAATTTGAAATTATATCCGCTTTTTTTCACTGATCTTTTAATTATCTGCTTTAAATTTGTCATCTATACTGTTTGAGGTAAATAAACGATTATTGACTAAGTTATTCCACGGATTTCGAATAGATCATCAAAGAATGGGCCGAGCGCTATACAATCTTTTTAATTCACTCGATGCTATAATTTAATTGAAATAAATTGATATGAGGAGTTTTGTTATGAAAAATAAATTAATTTTTTGCATTGGTTTAATTGTGAGTATATTTTTTCTTACAATTGGAACGCACAGTGTATCGGCAGACACTAATCGTTTTAGTTATGAAACCAATAGTTCAGGAAATAAGATAGCTGATGGTGTTGCTGACGGAGATACGTATAACTATGGATACCAAAATACGGCTGAAATCCCTGTTGATAGCGAAGGGTTTATTAATTATCAAGATCAAGCTTATCTTAAAAAGACCGTAACAGGAAATCCAAGTAAAAAAGGATTATTCGATGTGACGTTGGATATCAAGGGGAATCAAATTACGCGTCCTTTGGATATCGTACTTGTAATCGACTATTCTTCTTCTATGAATGGAGAAAAGTTAGCAAATGTACTGAAAGGGTTACAGGAATTCGAGAATGAATTAGGGAGCTCTTTATCCAATGGAAACGTGAAACTTGGGATTGTTTCTTACAATCGGTATGTGTATGAAACGAATGGGTTTACCAATAATTTAGATGACTTGGAGAATTTTCTGAGAAATACCGCTGAAAGTCATACAGGTACGTTTATGCAAAAAGGTCTGATTGCAGGGGATAATCTGCTTAAAAATCAAGGCCGACCTGGAGCTGAGAAAATGATGGTTCATATTGGTGATAGCAGTGCCAATCGTAGTTATCTGCCTTCTGAGAATGCTCAAACCTATAACAATACTGGAGAAATTGTTGATTACAATGGGTTTCACACCGTTACTTATTATAAGGACTTTCAAACAAATTCAGAAAAATTCAACACGAGCGATAATATCTCTGACACCAATGGCACGCTCGTAGAAAAGAGTGTTGTTACAGATGCAACGCTAGGAACATCTGTCGCAATCAAAGAAACGGGCGTTCAATTGTATTCCATTGGAACGGCACCTACTAGTCGAGGAGAGTATATCGCTAGAAATCTCGCAAGCAGTGAAAAAAACTATCACTCAATCGATGAAAACCTAACTGAATTAGGAGAAGCATTAAAAGGTATTGCGAACGCTGTTGACAACACAATTCCTCATGGGACAGTCAGTGATCCCATGGGTAAAGATATTTTGCTGCAAGGCAGTGGTAATTTTACCCCAGATGCGTATACGCTTAAAGGTTGGCGGAAAAATACCGAAAATCAGTGGGTTCCAGCAGATGATCTAGTTAAGAATGTTGGTGTAAATGAAAACAATCAAGTCATTACCTTATCAAATGTCTCCCTTGGTTCAGACGAACGAATTACGCTCACGTATTCAATCAGAATTGACACGGAGTCCAGTGATTTTCGTGGAGAGTATTGGTACTTGTCTAACCAACGAACAACATTAGATCCAACTGGTGATGGCAACCTGTTGGATTTTCCGATTCCATCAATCAAAGCACCAAAAGTACAATTAGGTGTTGAGAAAAAATGGAAAAATGCGACTGAAGATTTGATTCCTAACAAGATTGATTTTCAAATCAAGCGCTCTCCGATAGTGACCCAACAGGCTTGGACAGTGTCACCAACGCTTTCTCTGACAAAAGAGAACGGGTTTAAGACGACGATTTCCAGCCTTTCTATTGACGGAAAAACGAGCGATCTTCCTTTGTACAATAACGCAGGCGAGACGATTGCTTATACGATTCAGGAAGTGAATATTCCAGAAGGGTTTGAAACCTCTCTAAATCAAGAAAACAATCAGTTTACACTGACCAATACGTATAAAGATACGACGCCAAGTACGACAGAACCAAGTACGACAGAACCAAGTACAACAGAGCCGAGCACAACAGAACCAAGTACAACAGATCCTAGCACGACAACACCAAGTACAACAGCGTCAAGTACTTCAGACGAAGGTTCTACGTCAGATACGACTAGTACGACTAAAAAAGTACAATCAAGTGATTCAAGCAGTACAACTAGTAATGTTTTAACAAAGACAACGCCGAGCGGCGGCACTCAAAAGCAGTATCCAAAGACTAATGATTCGAAAAGTAGTTTCTTATGGGTTGCTTTCGGTTTAGGCTTGTTTGGAACGGCAGGGTATTTATTAAAGAAAATGTGGTAATCAAAAAGGAATAAGATAAGTAGATAGAGGACCTTTGGTGATTTCAAAGGTCCTCTATTTTTGTGTCGATTCTTTTGGAATGCAAGTTATTTCACTTAAAAAATATTACGTAGTATCCTTCAAGAAGGAACTGCAGAAGTTTTTTGGAGGAATGAAGATGGAACATTATAAGAATATTATCGTCGGGTTTGGCAAAGGCGGAAAAACATTAGCCAAAACGTTAGCAAGTCGCGGTGAAAGTGTCCTGGTTATTGAAAAATCTACTCGAATGTATGGCGGGACTTGTATTAATATCGGGTGTATTCCGTCCAAATCGATGATTCTAAATGGAGAAAAGGGGACAGCGTTTACTAAAGGTGTCGCCATCAAGGAAACGCTGACCGGAAAATTGCGAAACAAGAATTATCATATGATCGCAGATGAACCGACAGGAACGGTCATGGATGGAACCGCCCGTTTTGTATCGAATCATGTATTGGAAGTGGAAAACAATGGCAAAAGGCAACAGGTTGAAGGGGAACGGATCTTTATTAATACAGGAGCTACTCCGATTATTTTACCAATCAAGGGTCTTGCCGACAGCAACTACATGATTGATTCTACTCAGGCAATGGATCTGGAGAAACTACCAGACACACTCGTGATTATTGGTGCTGGTTATATTGGGTTGGAATTTGCTTCGATGTTTGCGAATTATGGCTCAAAAGTAATTGTATTAGATGCCAAAGAAAAATTCTTAGCTCGTGAAGATGACGATATCGCAGAAATGATCTTCAACGATCTAACCGCTCAAGGAATTGACTTTCATTTAGGTGTGTCAGTTAACGAGGTGAAGGATCAAGTAGATCATGTGGAAGTAACCTTTACCGAAAATGGGTCAATCCAAACAGTCAATGCGGCGAACATCTTAGCGGCGACCGGACGCAAACCGAACATTGCTGATTTAGGGCTGGAAAATACCGATGTAAAAGTCACTGATCGCAGCGAAATTGTGGTAAACGATTATTTACAGACAGCTGCACCAAATGTTTGGGCCATCGGGGATGTCAAAGGCGGACCTCAGTTTACCTATGTTTCATTAGATGATTACCGAATTATTTTGGATCAATTAGATGGTAAGGATACTCGCTCCTTGAAGGATCGGGCGCTTGTACCGTACAGTGTTTTCATTACACCGCCTTTATCTAGTGTCGGTTTGACCGAAAAAACAGCACATGCCAAAGGAATCGAATACAAGTTATTCAAATTCATGGCTGCAGGTGTACCAAAAGCCAATGTTTTGGAAGATCCTAAAGGGATGTTTAAGGTACTGGTTGATCCTCAGACAGAACAGATTCTCGGTGCCACAATTTACGCTGAAGAGTCTCATGAGGTTATTAATTTAATCACTTTGGCGATGAAGGGAAACCTACCGTATACCATGCTGAGAGACCAAATCTATACCCATCCAACGATGAGTGAAGCATTGAATGATGTACTAAAATAAACGAGTGATGAACGAACACTTTTAAATGTAAACAAAGAAAGAAAGGACTTGCAGCGTGCAGATCCTTTTTTCTTTGTTTTAGGCTAAAAGTGCATAAACATCAAAGAGAATGTGAATCATTAGAGGAACGAGGAGTGTGTTGGATTTAATTCCCGAAGTGTTAAAAATGATTCGAGTGACTCCTTGTAACGCTAATACGTGAAAGAGGGTCAAAAACAGGTTTCCATTCCAATACGTTGGCACATGCAAGAGAGCAAAAATGACAGCACTGATTAGGTTAGCAAATAGAATGTTATGCGTAAATCTGCTTAGAAGAATGGCAGCTACAACGAATACGAAGAAGCTTAAAAGTTCTTCCCCTAAAAGCATTCCTGGTAATTGAAGCCAGGGAATATGATTGCTAAGAGGATTGGCTTTCAATTTTAGGTTTAAAACAGCTTGCAAGAGAATACTCGTCCCGAGTGAAACAACCACAGTAAGAACAAAGAAAATAAAGAAATTCTTGATTGGCTTGATCGGTCTACTAAAAAGCAACCAGGACGCTTTCCCAAAGGTAAGTAGAAAAGAGACAATACCAGCAATAGCCAAAGAGTAAGGACCTAAAGGATCGATCCAGCCAAAACTGAGATTTAAAAAGCCTAATAGTAAAAGGATAGAACTGATGATTACGTTTCTTATCTGTATTGGTTTCGTTAACAATTGATCCATGAGAGCTTTCCCCATTTCGTATCGAATTTTTTTGATCGTAGCATATAGTGATCAAAAAAGCTTCTAATGTGCTTTTTTGTGGGAGTTCTCTCGAGCAATGAATAGACTTTATCATTGCTTGAATCATGACTTATTTACTATTAATCCTCTTGGCTGAGAAACGGGATTATATTTTAATAACGAATGTGATAATTTGACTCATTTAAATATCTAGCGTGAAGTGCTTATGACTAATGGAAAATTCCTTCAAAAGGAGGATAAAAATACTTCTTTCTATTACGGGAAATCCTGACATTGGTTTTATGGCAATTCATTTGGTAGATAGTCAGGTGCTTGGAAAGCTTTAATATTAAGTGAAAATACTTCTATAAAACGGGAGGGGGACTTGCAGAGAGTCTATTGGGGTTCTGTTATTAAAAATTGAATGCTTTGTTGAAAAGGCGGCCTATTTCAGGACTCCTTCTACTAGGCTGTGAAGGATGTGCTATCGATATCTTTGAGATCAAGAACGAGACTGTGAAAGTGAATAGCAGTCAAAGGAATAAATACACGTAGTCAAAAAGCTTCATAAATAGGAGTGAAGTAGTATAAGAGAAGATACGTTTAATTGGGGCGTAATTTTCTTTTTGTTTAAAAAAACAAATTAAAGGTTAAATAATATACGTAAAATGAAGAGAAATGATCTTTTAATAGAATGGTGTACAGAAATATGTATTTTTATTGCAGGGGTCACTGGGGAAATATACTGTCAGAAAGCACCGATTTAGTTTTAGGTGAGTAATACTTTTTGTATGATTTAGTTATATAAAATTATTTTTATTTTGTTATAAAAAATAATTTGATTTTTAATATATAACTATGAATACATGTGTTATTTAGCATGTTTTAACAATTTATCTCTGTTTTTAATTACGCTTTTTTCGTCAATATAACAATAAATACAAGTGAAATAAGGAATCTTAAACGAGGTGTTCTTTTTATATTTATTATAAACAAGAGTGTATACTTACAATAAATTTATTTTAACTGTTAAAGTTTGTGAAGATCATCTTACTTTAGTTGTTAGAGAATCTATAAAAATCAAAGGCTTGAGTAAAACAATGAATTGTTTTTTTATCCATGTGTTCAAGCTTCTAAAAACTATTCTGCTTTACCGATTCTTTTTCCAAGAGTTAAGTATCGAGGAATATGTTTACTTAATTTGGTTTTTAACTTTATCAATACCATTATTGATAGGTTATAAAATATAAAAAAGAAACGGAGTATTGGAAATGAAAAAAACAACTTTAAGCGGCTTCTTATATTTCAGTAGTTTAGCACTTGCTTTGGCAGGGCCGGTAGCTTTCGCGGCTACCAACGGACCAGGTACAGAGAGTTCGAATATTAGTGCTGGAACTGCACAAGCAGGATATGAAGCAGATAAAACCACGAATGCAAACGCCAATTCTGTAGGCGAATTTAGCATTGAAGCAGGAAAATTAACGTTAGATAAGGTTCCAAATATGCATTTTGCCAAAGCTGATAAAGGCAATCCAACGGTTTCAGATATCTCTAATGGGGTAACATTGAAGCTTGTTGACGGTAATATCACTCCAAATGCCATCGAATCTTCAAAGAATTTTGATGGAAATTCAACTTTGAATCTAAGTGTTTCAGATTTCCGTGGGGATGATCAAAACGGTTGGAAAGTCTATGCGACAGTTTCAGATTTCAAAAAGGATGCCTCTCATAGTTTGTCAGGAACAACCTTAAAAATGACAGCTAAACAAGGATCGAAAACAGATACTGGCGTCGCTGTCGACGCGCCTTCCGAAGTGTCAATCCCAGCAACTGGAGATGCAGGAGTTGTAGTGAACGCAGCATCCGGAAAAGGAACACTAACAAATAATTTTACATTTGATAATACGACCAGCTTAACGATTGCTAACCAAGCAGCGCAATCCGGCTTGTATCAAGCAAAACTTACTTGGTCCTTAGCAAATGTTCCAACACCATCAGGAAACGAATAGAAATAAGAGGCGAGTCGAACCGATTCGCCTCTTATAGGGTTAAGGAGTGAGTAATTTTATGAATAAGTCTAGGCTACTGCTTGTTCTCATTTTTAGCTTTGTTTTGTTATTAAGTCCCACTGCTGCTATTGCTGACAGTACAAAAAAAGCGCCTTTTACCATGGAGGCAGTGCTACCTGAAAATCAAAAAAAAGAGTCATCCGCCACATATTTTGATTTGATTGTACAACCAGAGCACAAGCAGAAACTATCGATTCGCTTCCAGAACCTTTCTGATAAAAAAATCACCTTAAACCTTTCTGCTAATCGTGCAGTCACGAATGCTAATGGTGTGATTGACTATAACAAAAAAAATGCTCAGCAAACTAGTACAGCAAAATACGGCTTAAATGACTTATTAACTGTTCCGAATGAAGTAGTGCTGGCTGCAGGAGAAACCAAAGTCATTTCAGCAGAATTATCTGTACCAAAGGATCGTTTTGAAGGAATTCTTTTAGGGGGAATCACCGCAACGATGGTATCGAATGATACTGTCAATGAGAAACAAAAATCAGGGTTAGCATTAACCAGTCAGCTGGCAATGATTGTCGGAGTCGTATTGACCGAAGATACTCAGAATATCGTTGCTCCTGAATTGCATTTGACGCACGTAGAGCCGGGATTAAGTAATGGCTATACCGCCGTATTAGCGACATTGGAAAATACAAAACCCCAAATGGTCGGCCAAATGACGATTACTGCCACTGTTTCTAAAAAAGGTAGCAGTGATAGTTTAAAGAAGACGGTTCGTAAAAATCAGGAGATGGCTCCGAATAGTCAGTTCGATTTCCCTGTCGATTGGGGGAAGGAAGAGTTGCAGGCCGGAGACTATACATTAAAATTAGTTGCACAAAATAAAGGACACCGATGGGCCTTTACAAAAGACTTTACGATCGCTGCAAGCGAAGCGAAGAATTTAAATAAAAAGGCTGTGGGGATCAAAAAAGATTACACTTGGCTGTACATTTTAATCGGAATTCTACTCTTTATTCTCTTACTGATTCTCGCATTTCTGTTAGGAAGGCGGCAGAGAAATGATGAAAAGCCTCAGGATTCATAAAAAAAGGGAAAGAACATCCAGACTCTCGCAAATTTTTATCTTGCTGCTTTTGATTCTTAGTATTTCTTTAATACAGGTGAGCGGGGTAGTCGAAGCAGAGGAAAATACTGTTGGTGAATTAGAAATTCTACCTGGAAAAGAAACAATTATTCCGCCAAAGCATATCCCGAATGGAGACATCCAGCCGATAAAAAGTGTTCATAAAGAGGCGAGCAATCATCCATATGGACGATTGCCTCAAACCAATATGCTCGGAAATCAATACGCTTTGTATGGGATATTGGTTGAGCTGCTTCTTCTAGTTATTTTTATTTTACTTTTGAGACGGAGGCGGGAGAATGATGAATAAACGTGGGTATTTAATTGTTCATAGCATGCTGATTCTTTTTGGCCTCTTCTTTTTTCAGTCAACGATTTCAGAAGCAGCGCCTGTACCACCCGTTCCAACACTGCCATTAAGTTCCGGGTTGGTGAAAATTATACCAAGTGGAAGTTTACAAAATAGCAATCCAGCCAATCAATATATTCAGGTTACTCCTTCCCAGACGAATCAAAGTGGAGCGGTATGGTTTAATCAGCCACTCTCCTTCGCGAATGATTTTGAGATTGAGATGTATGTCTACATTCAAAGTGGTGGAACCGGTGACGGGATGGGTGTACTGTTAAAAGATTCCAGCGAAACATCGACCTGGCTCGGGAAACATAAAGCAGGTAGTTTGGGAATATATGGGCCAGAAGTTCCTCAAGATAATCCACTAAATAGCAGCGCCATCCCAAAGAGTTTTGCCATTGAATTTGATAATTATGACAATGTGAATGGAATGGACTACAGCGATGCCATTACTGGAAATCATATTGCCTATTCCTATCCCGGATTGCTTGCTTCTTACTCTACTCATCGTGATGGTTGGATATTGGGAAAGGTTATGAATGTTTTAAAGCATAATAGTGTCCAGCAGATTCCCCTAGCAACAGGGACATGGAAAAAATTTACGATGAAGTATTCAAAATCAGCGAACCAATTAATCTATCAATACGAAGGGTTGCCCGCAGTAACTATTCCGAATTTTGTTGGGGGAGATGCGAGCGTGAAAGAAACATTCGCCTCCGGAAAAGCGTACCTTGGTTTCGCTGGTGCCACGGGTGCTGATGCCGGAGCGGTTCAAGAAATGGCGGTTACGTTTACTAGGGTTCCCAATGTACTTGATATGACTGTGCAAAAACAAATAGGACTAGATAATGAGGCCCCTTTTTTTGATTCGAGCAAATTAAAAGACAGCACAGACATTCCGCAAGTGGTTTTAAAGAATAAGGATTCTATTCTGCATTATAAAGACACGTTAATCATCGATCCTAGCTCATCCTTAAGTAGTATTGGAAAAGGAACATTTACCATCGCTGCTACAAAGGGGATCACGTTTGATCAAGCTAGTTTTCAGCTTGATGGTCAACCAGTATCCGTTAACTATGATGCTCAGAAGCAGCAATACCACATTGCTAGCATGACAGATCTTGGCAAGGGCACGCACATACTTACCTATAATGGAAAGCCGCAACTGGATCAAAATGGGAACCTTGATGTGACAGCAAATGCGGATACGCAGGTTACAGGGGCAACGTACGGTTCTGCTTCCTTGCCTGAAAATGAAAAGAATGAAGCCTTAAAGTATCAGTTAAAAGCCGTAACTGCATTAACTTTGCAAGAGTCAGTAAAAAGAATTTACGGGGCTCATCAAGGAATTATCTGGCAATCACCGGACCCTTTGGCAACCATTGATATCAGCTCACAACAAGAAAGACTGCAAGAAACACTTACTGCAGGTATTTCAGCCGATTCGACGATTGAGAATCCAGGCAATGCGAAGCTGCAACTGCCGATTTCATCCTCTCTGGAGATTGATCCATCCTCATTCACCGTGGATGGTGTAGTCATTCCTGCGGCTCAAGTATCAAAAACGGGAAATACGCTGATCATTGACACAAAGCAGCCATTAAGCAAAGGGAAACAATTAACCATTAAATATACTGCGACTCCCAAGACGTTTAAAGTTGATCAGAAAGCGGAAGAATCTGCTGACTTTTCTGCTCAGTTAACCGGTGACGTGGGGAAGGCAACACTTAACGGGAAAGCTACCGTGATTTTTAACGCGCCACCAGAGATTTCAATTGATCATGCGCTTCCTTTTGATCAAATAAATCAATTGCCAGCTCAACGACTATCCGTTAAAACGCCTTTATCAATTATCGGAAGCGATAAAGATGAGAATAGTACAACGATCAATTACTATGTAAAAGATTTTGGGGAGCATGCGCCTACTACAGATTATCAGCCTGATCAATCCGATCTGTTAATCGGTCAGCATTCCGGTCGGGAAGCATTGAATAATGGCACCCCACAAAGCTTTTCAGCCATTACATTCGCCAAAGAAGCGTGGCAAAAGCTCGGACCAGGCCTTCATTACTTGGCTCTTTATGGGATGGACCCAGAAGGAAATCATTCGACTGTTCAATATATGAAGGTGATGATTGTGGCAGATAAATTAACGCTGGATCGAGTACCTAACTTGAATTTCAATAGCAAGTCCTTGATTAATAGCAATCAGATTGCAACACTAGCAAATGAAAGTGCCACAATAGATTACCCGCTTCAAAGTTTTGAAGTAAAAAATCAGTTGAACGCATATGATGGCGATACGAATAATAAAGGGGAAATTCTAGTGACCGATTCTCGATCGGATCGATCTAAACCTTGGAAATTAACACTCAAGGTAACGGACATTCAATCATTAACAACCAAAAAGTCGCTATCCGATCATGCGGCAGTTGTGCTGCAATTAGCCTTTAAAAATAATCCGAATACTTTTGACGTTCTGTATAATAACTATCAAAATGCCAATGTTGAGATCAATGATTTGAGCGCACCTGGAAAAGCAATTACTGCAACTAAAGAGGTAACGGTTTTAGCAGGAAAAGCAGAAAATTCTGATCAAGATATCATTCAGACGACGCAATCATTGGATCTAACTCGAACCCTTTTACGGTTTAAGAAGGGGAGTCAGACGGATTTCACAAAAGCAGATCATTATCAATTAAAGCTTGAATGGGTGTTAAGTACGCAAAATTGAGTCAATCAAATGACCAAAAAACAATGAGACAAGACCGATTCAAATCAGTTATTGGACGAGGCAATCGTTTGGAAAGTAATTTTTTCCGATCGATTGCCTCGTTTTGTTCTAACTGAACCGAAGAAGAACAAAAAATCCGATGTACTAGCGGAACGATTGAAAAACCAGCGTTAGGGCTAAACGTATTAAAAGAGGATTTGTAAACGATATGATATGATAATAATGCTTCATTCGATAGAAGGACTTCTTTTTGATGGACTGATGACGACACTTTGGTAAGAATCAGCGAGATAAAAATTCTTAATCGAATACTGAAAAAGTAAAAATAAACGTATGGAGTGATAATTTGTTCGTAATATTAGTCGTGACCATTTTATTCAATTTATTTGCAATTGGGACGATTCTGATTCGGCCACGGTTGTTTAAAACGAAACTATTTAAACCAATGGTCCATAATTTCAAGCTTTCAATTATTCCCATAGTTATTTTGGTTGGGACGATTGTTGCGCAATTGCTTATTTCGTGGCTGGGTGCCGTTCTTAAGAGCAATCTGGTCACCAGTATTTCTTTGGTTGTATTGGTTATCGGTTTAATCGCTTGGTTCTTATTTCTACCGAATTCCGGCTATTTAATCACAGAATTGAATTTGACCCATCGAGATGTCGATAAAGTGGAAGTGCCGATTTGGTATGACATTATTTCTGTATTAAGTTTAGCAATTTCGGGTGTCTTAAATACAGCGTTGAATATCCTATTGCTGCAATTTTTAGTAATCGTTTATATTGATCCGCAGAATATCAATCAGATCAATACTCCGTTATTCAGAACATTAACGTGGGTGATCTTCCCGTTACTAAGCTTTGGCATCTATTTAGGGCGTTATATTCGATTTAATACTTGGGATTTGTTGCATCCAAGAATGTTTGTAAAAAAATTTATGGACCATTTTAGCATTAGCGAGAATCGACGAGATGGGTTCTTGTTTACGCTTCTTTACGGAATTTTTCTCGCGATGTTTTACGCCTTAACTTTCTTAAATCCCTTGCTGCAATTGATTCGAGAGGGGAAATAGCAGAATAGTGCTTCAGGCGATCAAGAAGCTAGACCCCAGAAATTTTGGACGATTTCTGGGGTCTAGCTTTATTTATTACTTAAAACAGCCAACTCTTTAGTATTTCTTCAATTCTGTTTTGTCACGCAAATGGATATTTTCACGATTATCTTCAATCATTTCGATCACCATGGGCTCCGTTGAGGCATAAGCTTCCATCAAAGCGGCATCCAATGCTTCTTTTGAACGAACGCGAGTCGCTTTGATGCCATAGCTTTCGGCCATTTCTTTATAGCCGATGTAATCGATGTCGACGCCTTCTTCTTGCCCGTCATAATCGAGTTCCTGTTGAAATTCAACCATGTTGTATTCCTTATCTACCCAGATAACCTGGACAATATTCAACTGATAGTGGGCAACTGTTGCCAATTCTTGAGAAGAGAACATGAAGCTGCCATCACCACCTGAAGATAAAATCTTTTCGTCAGGACGAAGCAAGGCAGCAGAAATTGCCCACGGAAGACCGACACCTAAGGTTTGTTCACCATCAGACATTAAGAAATGCTTTGGTTGATACACATTGAGGTAAGAGCCCATCCAAACTTCATGACTGCCGCCATCCATTACCACAGTAGTATCAGGATGTGCATCGATTGTTTTTTGCAAAGAATCAACAATTTCCAAAGGATGTAGGGCATCAATGGCTGTTTCTGCAGGAACTTGTTTTTTGGTCATCAATTTTTCCTGCAGGGTCCGGATCACTGCTTTCCATTCGTCTGTAAGATCCTGCTCAGCCATCGCAGCGGTAATATTTTTCAAATTTTTTGCAATGTTGCCTAAAACCAAAGTATCAGGGATGTAGGTTTCATCCAAGTGGTCAACGACGGTATCAATATCGATAATTGTTTTGTTATCGGCATTCCAAACTGAAGCCCAGTATTCCACTAAGTTCAACCCTAAAGTAATCACTAGATCGCTATTATAGACTAATTCATCACCAGGAAGATTATTGAATAAACCAACCCGTCCGACATAATTTTGATTGAATTCACGCGTCAGCAAGCCTGTTGCTTGGAAGGTTTCAACTACTGGAATTCCGGTCTTTTTGACAAAAGCTTGGATTTCTTTAGCGGCAGCCTCGTCATCTGCACGAGCGCCAATGATCATGACAGGACGTTTTGCGGCTTTGATCTTGTCAGCAGCTGTAGCTATAGTCGCGTCATCACTGATGGTATTTGCTAATTGGTCAACTACGGATGAAAATTCCAATCCTGTTTTAGTGGTTTCAGCAAGTAAAATATTGCCGGGAATATCCATAAAGACAGCACCAGGATTTCCATTGACACTTGCTACATAGGCATTGGCTACTTCATCAGCTAAGGCATCAGTATGTTCAATTTCTTTGGCATATTTAGTGATTGTCGCATCGTTCATGACACCAGAGATATTTGGATTTTGGGGATAGGGCGTCAATAGCTTAGCCTGTGGGACTTGACCAGCAATGGCTAAAACAGGGTCGCCATCTGAAGTTGCTGTAGCTAGTGCAGTCACCAAATTTAACGCGCCAGGGCCAGAGGTGGTCATGACAACACCGGGTTTGCCTGTGATTCGACCAATTCCTTGAGCCATAAAACCAGCATTTTGTTCATGTCTGACTGTAACAACTTCGATTTCCTCTTCGCGTTTCTTCAAAGCCATCAATAATGGTCCTAATTTACCACCAGGTAATTGAAAAACATATTTCACACCATTTTTAATTAATGTATCTACGATTAAATCTGCTCCATTGGTACTCATAATAAATCGCTCCTAAATTTTTTTTGGCAAGTTGTTTATTAGGATTACTTGAGACACTTGTAAAGGTAATAAATTGCTTACTCGTGCACTATAGTCCCAAAAGAAACACATGTAAATTAGGGAATTTTTTTATACCGCAAAAAATAAAAGTCACATAATAGTAGAGAGGATCGGTCTTCTTAATACATAAAAATTTGCATGTTGACTACTGTCGCTGGAAAAAGGACGTATAAAAAAATTCCCTAATTTACTTTTTAAATATCTGGGATTAATCTGAACCTGTTAAAAAAATTTTTTATAGGAGGATGTACAATGAATAACCCATTTTTAGGTTTGCAAGAGGTACCGTCATTTGACGTGACGAGTAAAGATATTATCAAAGGAGAACTTTCGGATGTAAAATTTATGTCTGGCGATTTCGGCATTGAAGGCGGACAGGATATTTCTCCAGAAGTAAGCTGGTCAGGTGCGCCAACAGATACTAAGAGCTTCGTTGTTACATTATATGATCCAGATGCACCAACAGGTTCTGGTTTTTGGCACTGGGCAGTAGCGAACATTCCCGCGTCAGTAAAGGAATTGCCTCAGGATGCTGGAAACAAAAATAATTCAAACTTGCCATCAGGTGCGATCCAATTACCAAATGATGCGCGTGCGAAAAAATATATTGGTGCTGCACCGCCAAAAGGACATGGTGTCCACCACTATTTCTTAACCGTATGGGCATTAGATATAGAGAAAGTCGCTATTCCCGAAGATTCTACACCAGCCTTTTTGGGATTTAACATGTTCGATCATGTATTGGCACGTGGCGTATTGAATTTTGAAGTAGAAGTAAAATAGCTTCTGCTCTCTAATGTTGAATTACAAGGGATAAAAAATTCATCAGTAAGTCCTTTTTAGTAAAAGGAATATAACGATTTAAGAGCACATTTTGCAGAGAATAGTCAGTGTCTTAATCCCTTTAAAAAAACTATAGTTATAAAACGGAATGTTAGATATTTTAATGAATTTACTGGAAGAATGCTGTTTTAACGGTCTGTTCAAATTGAATATTTATGATAGTTTAATAATAAACAGCCGTTTAAAATAACTGTAAAATTAAAATGTGATTAAAAATAAAACAATTGTGAAAAAACATTCAAATTATTTGTTTTAATATAATTATAGTTCTTGAGAGGGGAAGGATACGATGAACATAAATGAACTAGAACAAAATATTTTAAATGAGATTGCGAAAAAGAATTTCGACAATTTAACACACCAGTTCTTTGAAACGTCTAGAACGGATTTTGAAGAGAGTATTTCGGGCTTAAAGGAAAGTGGCTTTATTCAAGGAAGTATTTTTGAAGGGAACGGATCACTAAGAAAGCCATTCAGATTCTTTTTCTTATCCGATGCAGGGGAAGCAGTATTAAACAAATGTGTATCATAAAATAGGATTAGAGCTGATCAAAAAGTCTCTAAATTAAGATAGAAAAAGCCTTCTAAATCGTTTCAGAGATTTAGAAGGCTTTTTTGGTGGAATTTAGAAAACAAAAGCTCTATTTTTCCAAATGAAAAAAAGAAGAGGGCACGAAAATCTGATCAACGATCAGTTTTTCGTGCCCTTTAGTGTTTGTGAAGAGACTTTTGTGTCAGGCACTTTATTCGCCCAACAGCGTCGTTAAACCCGGCAGCATAAGCGTCCAAACAGCTTCAAATCTTTCCTGCAAATGAGCATCCCACGTATGGGCAAAGGAGGGTGCTGAAAAAACAACGAAAGCCTCTAAAATAGTGCTAAGATCATTGTCATTTGAATGGTGGAGAAGCTCTGACATTGTTTCTTTCAACTCATGCATGTGTTTGTTTAAAACAACTGGATTGTTATCGATGTAGGTCGTATACAATTTGAACATTTTTTGATTGGCATCGTAGGCCTTTTTCTTACTTTCAGTCAACGTCCACAACCAATCATGCAATAGCGCAACTTTTGAATCGTAAGGACGTGGGTCAAAGTGAAAAACATCTACAAGTTCCTTATTTAACCAGCCAAAGGCCAAGGACGTCCACAAATCCTCCTTATTTGCGAAATATTTATAAAGCGCGGCATGGCTGACACCCAATTCTTTCGCTACTTGTGAAAGCGAGGTCTTCCTCATTCCCTGCTGCTCGATTAAAAATTCAGCTGTTTCCAATATGAGTTTACGATTAATTGTATTCATAAGAAGAGTATAACACATAAGTTACATTATTTGACTTATGTAACTTAGTCCTTTAAGATTGCCTTGTTACAAAAAATGAAAACTGTAACTCAGAGGAGAGTATTTACAATGGAACTTAAAAATAATGAAATAATGATTACAGGTGGAACATCCGGCATTGGCTTAGCACTAGCCAAAGAATTATCAAAAAGAGGAAACAAGGTCGTTGTTTTAGGGCGCAGTAAGG
Organism: Enterococcus sp. DIV0756; assembly: GCF_051710745.1. Taxonomy (NCBI): domain Bacteria; kingdom Bacillati; phylum Bacillota; class Bacilli; order Lactobacillales; family Enterococcaceae; genus Enterococcus; species Enterococcus sp. DIV0756. Next base: position 933,728 of record NZ_JBIOLF010000002.1, read on the forward strand.
ATAGGCTTTCAGCTGTTCAGTCAGAATATCCTGAAATTTTGACCTTTCAAGCAGATGTAGCGGATCGCCAATCACTAATGGCTTTACAGGAATGGTTGCCGAGCCACTTACCAAATTTGAATATCGTGATCAATTCAGCAGGTGTTATGAAAGCTCATAACCTACTGGACTCAGAGCTAGATCTAGACGCGTTATTATCGGAAATCGAAATTAATTTAGTAGGAACGATCACTGTTGATAAGCTATTTCTTCCACAATTACTGAAGCAAAAGGAAGTGATGATCGTGAATATTTCATCAGGACTCGCCTATCTCAGCTCAGCACCTCATCCAACTTATTCAGCCTCAAAGGCGGGAGTCCAAATGTTTACATCTGCACTGCGGGACCAACTGGCCTATGCTGGGATGCAAAACGTTCATGTAATGGAACTTGTTCCGCCACTCGTTTCCGAAACGAATTTAGAAAGCGGCACCCCATCAGGAGCCTTTGGAGACATGCCTTTGGATGATCTAGTAAGTGCTGCGATCAAAGGAATGGAGCAAAATAAGAAGCGGGTGAACGCGGGCGCCGCAAAAGTTCTTCGTAAAATGAGAAATACCGCTTCAGATAAAACGGAGCAAACAATGGCCAAAGAATCCTTAAAACAATATTTCCCAGAGGGCTTATAAATAAGCAAAGAATCATTTCCGAAGGATTAATATTCTTGCTTGAGAACAAATCAGTTGGGAGAATCAGCCGATTTCATAGGCGAGTTGTGACTTTTATTTTTAGAATTAAAAAGGAAGCTGACCCACAAGTCTTTTAGACTTTCGGATCAGCTTTTATTCATGAATTAACGGTGACTTATAGGGCATTTGTGGAAATAGACCGAGCATTCACAAAACACCGAAGCGGTAAGGCGAATAGGTAACATTCGTTTCTACGTTACTGTGTTTCATGGCGAGTTTCAGATGGTCTTTTTATTTCTTGATTCGGAGATTGACCAATAATTGATAAGCGAAATGAATCTTAAAAGGTATGATTTATTTGGGGATTCAATTGCTTTATAATTAGGTATATCCAGCTTTTGAAAGGGGCATTTCATTTGAAAAAACTATTTTTAATGAGACATGGTCAGACGCTGTTCAATCTTCAAGGAAAAATTCAGGGACATTGTGATTCTCCCCTAACAGATTTAGGCATTAAACAAGCACGCAAGGTCAAGGACTATTTTATTGATGAGAAGATTCGTTTCGACGCGGCCTATTCTTCTACCCAAGAACGTGCAGTTGACACTGCTGAAATCGTTTGTGATTATTTGAAAATTCAAACAATCAAAGGAGTAAAAGAATGGAATTTTGGTCAATTTGAAGGTGAAAGTGAACGGTTAAATCCTAAAATCAAACCAGGCGAAACTTCTTATGGGGATTTTTTTGTTGATTATGGCGGAGAATCCGCCGATGACGTGCAGGAGCGAATGAACAGTACGCTATTGAGATTAATGGATGCGTCGGAGGGAAACACTATTTTATGTGTGAGTCACGGAGGCGCGATGTACAGATTTATTCAAAAATGGTTGTCGCAAGAGCAAATTGTAACCCTGCCGTTTACGAATTGCTGCGTTCTGATGTTCGAGTATGCAGACGGAAACTTTTCTTTTGTAAAAGCGATTAACCCGAATGGTGAGTAGGTTTTTTAAGGAAAGTTAATTGCTTTTTTATACTTGGTTATCATGCACCTTTTTTTATGCCAACTTGTTCCCGATCCTTCCAAGGATCGGTTTTTTTGACTATAAAAAAGTATAAAGTTTTCATATGAACAAATCGCTTCACTGTAGGTATATCCATGTCCGGCTTTACGAACGAGCTTTTCTAGGCAATTTCTCCTGAAATGAAAAGAAAGGCCATCTTTTGTACGAACTTATGATTTGGTACATTTAAATTTTTTTCATTTTCCTCTTGCACCTAAAGTTAACTTTAAGGGTATTATGATGACAGAGCAGTCGAAAGACATTACTCAAAACGAATTGGAACGCGCTAGTCAAACAATGAAGGAGGGAATCAGATAAAAATATGAGTTCAACTATCGCAGAATTATTTTTGAGGATGAAAGAAGCGATTGCGAAGGAATGTGACTCTCAATCGAGAGTAGTAACGTATTATTGAGTGATCAAGTCAAAATATGAAAGGAAAGAACGCCGAACAAACGTACATGTACTTATTTTTCGGTCGTTCAAGGTGTTTATTTATGAAATCAGCTATTTTTGAAAAAGCAGGTCTAGTAACTGTTGAGGAAGTTGCTAAGCCAACTTTGCAAGCAGATGATGATGTGATTATCAAAGTTGTTCGCGCATGTGTCTGTGGATCTGATCTTTGGTCATACGCTCACGGAGACAATAAAGAAGCCCATTCAGTCAATGATGGACACGAAGCACTTGGGATCGTCGAAGAAATCGGTGCTGCAATCACGACAGTCAAACCAGGCGACTTTGTAATTGTACCGTTTACCCACGGCTGTGGGGAATGTGATGCGTGTCGTGCAGGCTTCGATGGAACCTGTGATCGCCATCAGGGGGCGACTAACTGGTCTAATGGCTTCCAATCAGAATATATTCGCTTCCATTATGCAAATTGGGCGTTGGTTAAAGTCCCTGGCCAACCATCCGATTATACAGAAGGAATGATCAAATCACTCCTAACTTTAGCCGATGTCATGCCGACAGGGTACCATGCTGCACGCTGCGCTCATGTCGAAAAGGGCGACAAAGTGGTGGTAATCGGTGATGGTGCCGTTGGCCAATGTGCAGTGATTGCTGCAAAAATGCGAGGAGCTTCTCAAATTGTTCTTATGAGTCGACATGAAGATCGGCAGAAGATGGCACTTCAGTCAGGAGCCACGGCTGTCGTTGCTGAGCGCGGAGAAGAAGGCATCGCCAAAGTTCGCGAGATTCTCGGCGGTGGCGCAGATGCAGCACTGGAATGTGTAGGAACAGAAGCAGCGATTGAACAAGCCCTGGGTGTTCTGCATAATGGTGGTCGCATCGGTTATGTCGGAGTGCCACACTACAACAATCGGGCAATCGGCTCAACCTTTGCTCAAAATATTTCTATAGCCGGTGGTTCTGCTTCTGTAACGACCTATGACAAACAGTTGCTGCTTAAGGCCGTATTAGACGGTGATATCAATCCGGGTCGTGTCTTTACGGAAACCTATAGACTAGAAGATATTAATCAGGCATATCAAGACATGCAAGCGCGTAAAACAATCAAATCAATGGTTGTTGTTTCTGACTAATTTTACAAAAATAATCATAGTGGAAATTGGCTATTAGTGAGGTTCTTACACTCAGTAACTAGAAGATTTTCACTATGATTTTTTTATAAGGAGTAACCCACAATTAGAGCACTTATTATTTTAAGAAAAGTACTAAAGACATCATTTAACTTTCTCCTAAATTTAGTATGTTTTGTTTCAATACTATTTTAAATTCTTTTGCTCCAAATACTAAATACCAATGCTTCAATTATGACATAAAACATTGAATTAGATTGAAGAGAATCTTCTGGTACAACCTTGAAGCGACTAGCATAAAGATGGTAGTCGACTCGTTGAAATAACTAGTTATACGTATAGCCGGTTAACGAGATCGGCTTTGCGTGATTAAGGGATAAAAGGTCCAACACATCGGAGCTTATGGAAGGATTTCTCAAGCGGTATGATGAAGTTCCTGTTAGGGAATTTGGTTGGTAGATATTGAAGAAGGCAAAGAAAAACCGCGAAGCAACCACCTGCCTAGGATTGATGGTTACTTACATGGTTTATATTACACTCTCGTTTTCTCCTGAGGTTTCTTATTAGAAGCTTTCAAATTACTCATTTTCAATTCTCTGTAAAATATCAGATAGTAAAGAAAGTCCATCATTAATTTTTTTTGCTTCAGCAGGATTGATTTCACTCAGTATCTTATTAAACAGTTCAAGACGTACCTCACTAATCAAGTGAAATAGATTGCTTCCTTCCTTTGTTAGTGATATCTCTCGTATTCGTTTATCTTTGTTGTTATAAGTTGTTTTTAGTAATCCTTGTTTTTCAAACTTATCAATTTGTCTACTTGTAGATGAATGGTTTTTCCCAACTTGTTTGGCTAAATCACCAATATTGATAGTCTTTGCCATGCCAACACGAACAATAATTGATAATAAATTTTGGTCTCCTTTGATTCCTGCCTTTCTTAATAATTCTATGTCGTGTTTAGGATCATTAAAAAAATTGACTATTTGAAATAAGGACTTAAAGATTTCGTTCTCCATACTTGTAATTATAGCACAATACCCTTATAATATTTATGTGCAAGTTGCACATAAATTGAGTTTTAGAAGGGACCTTACACATGAATAACAAAATTGGAATAATTCTGGGAAGCAACAGACCAACTAGAATTGGTGGTGATGTAGCAAACTGGGTGAAGAAAACAATGAAACATGATGAACTAGAAATTGATATTATCGATTTAGCAAAAATTAATCTTCCGTTTTTAGATGAACCCAATATTCCAGCTATGGGAAATTATCAAAAGGATTATACCAAAGCTTGGAGCGAAACAATTAGTCAATATGATGGATTTGTATTGGTTTTTCCTCAATATAATTGGGGTTATCCAGCTGTATTAAAAAATGCCTTAGACTATCTATATTCAGAATGGAGCCACAAACCAGTAAGTATTATGGTGTATGGTGGACACGGTGGGTTTCAAGGCTTAATCTCTATGAAATTAGTAACTCAGGGATTAAATATGTACAATATGTCAGTGAATCCGCCACTAAATATTTCTAAGGATATGTTTGATGAGAACAACCAATTTATTGATATTGATCGATCTTTTAAAATGATTGAACCTCAAGTTAAAATGGTTTCTGAAGAGTTTATTCACCTATTCTCGGTTAGAAAAGGAGGGGTTTAATGGGAAACGCTTTAAGAACAATTATTGGAAGTTTGTGTTTACTCGTTGCTGCCCTTTGCCTAGGTTTATATATGTTCAATTTTGTTTTTGAAAAACATGAAATCAATGATGAAAAAAGACAAGAGGAACTTATTCATGGAAAGGCTGGAGATGGTATAATTTCAGATTTGTTTGATTGGTCCCAAGAAGATAACGATAGAGATCGAAATTTGAGGAAAGTAGTCTTAGTCGTGATTGGGACTGGTAGCACAGCTATTGGGCTAATTGCATTTCCAAAAAGAAAGAATAGTTAATGGAGGACACCTGTTGCTATATTGACCTTATTCTTAGTAGTTGGATATTGATATTAACTCTCTTTAAATCGTCGCTATTAAAACTTCATAAAGCTGTTTGAAAAAATGAGTTAGCTGACCAAGTCATAAGAAACCACGTAAAGCTTAACAATTTTCAAATCGTTAATTCGTTTGTACAGAAAATCAAAGACACTTTCCAAGTGGAAAGTGTCTTTTTGTATAAAAAATATACCTAGCAGAAGGCGCTCCTTTTTTCCATATCTGAAAAGAATGTTACCTTTCAGGAGCTGAGCTATCGCATTTTAGTAAAACTCTTTATTTTTGAAATTAGCTATCAGCTTTTCACTATTGCTTCTTAGGTTGAAGCTTTTAACAACGTTTATCTTAAAGGTGATTGACACATAACTCGATAAGTATGTCTTTTTCCTCATGCTAGTGTCACAAAAATCACATATAAAATGGAAAATTCAACGTTAAAAGTGTAGCAAGTACTAAATATTTAGAGGTTGTAGAGAAGTAAACAGGACAGAGATAACTTCCATAGTTAAAAAAAATATCAAACAAAGCGAATGTTAATTAAAATAAGATTCTTTTTATTTAATAGACTTAAATCAATTTGCAAGTATATTTTATTTCTTTGAAGCCCGATCATCTCAACTTGATGATTGGGTTATTTTTATGCCCTAAAAAGAGGGGAAGCAATGTCCGATACACAAGAAAACTGTTATATCATGAGGGGAGTGAATGAACAAGTACCAAAGGAAATACAGCAACGTGGTTTCCAGTTGATTGATGAAAAGGCAAAGCAAGCAGAGATTCAGTTGGATTATCTATAAATTTTTGAGTTCAATTGGACGATTGAAAAAGATATTTTTATGATTTTCAAAAGCAAGAATAATTGCTGTCTATTAGATGTTATAAGTATGAAACATGTTTTCCAAATCCTGAATATTAGCGATATGTCTACCGTATAGTAAAGCAGAAAGCTAAACTTATTTGTTGTATACTGAGCCGTATCGTAAATAGTGATATAATTTTTTAAAATTGTTCATCAAACATGTATAGGTAGGGATTAATTAACTTTAAAAGCCGGATGTTTTCATGCTGTACATGAACATAGGTGGATTGATTCTCTACGTATCAAAAATATAGATAGTATGAATTTTTTAATAGAACCTATGGGTCTTGAAACTCTGTAGATATGTTTGTGCGCACCCTCTTCTGTTCTTAATAAGCGATGAAGCACGTTAAAAGTGATCTCTTATGCTGCACATAATATAAAAAAAGATATTGTATTTTTTTTATGAGGATGATATACTGCAAATGAAATCGATTTCGAAACATATACTAAGAGGATTGTTACTGATGATGCAGGCAAGACCAAAAGTAAGCTTACTTTTTGGTGTTGTCTTTTTTGTTTTCTAAGGAGGTCAAACATGGAAATTATTCGAGTACTTAATAATAATGCTGTATTGACCATTGATGATAATGGAGAAGACATTGTTGTGTTGGGCAGCGGGGTAGCTTTCCAAAAAAAACGTGGAGATAGGATTGACCAATCAAAGATAGAACGAATTTTCTATCAAGATGATCATGATATTATTGGAAAGCTAAAGAAGAGTTTTTTAGAGATTCCTGTTGAGTTTATCGAAATGTCAAAAGAAATTATCGCGGATGCCAAGCTGGAATTAGGTAAAGAGTTTAATGATAATCTCTATATTTCACTACCCGATCATTTACAATTTACGGTTAGACGTTACCACGAAGGGCTATTAGTTCAAAACAAATTAGTTCTAGAAACAAAACGCATGTACAAAAAAGAATTCGAATTCTCTAAGCGAAAGCTTGAGGTTATCAACGAAAGATTTAACGTAGACTTACCTGACGATGAGGCGGCGACGATTGTCATGCATCTCATCAATGCAGAGTTGAATACCAATATGCAGGAAACGATGCAGATGATTGAAATGGTTCAGGAAATACTAACGATCATTCGAATTGAGATGGACATCGAGTTTGACGAGGATTCCCTTGATTATTATCGTCTAGTAACGCATCTAAAATTCTTTTACCAGCGATTGTTTGGAACTGAAGCAGAAGAAAGCCGTAGTAAAGATGATCATCTGCTGAGGCTAGTGAAGGAACGGTATCGACGATCCTTTAAGTGTGCTAAAAAGGTAAAGCGGTATATAGAGAAATTTAGCGGTAAAACGATTAGTGACGATGATTTACTGTATTTAACGATCCATATTGAAAAAGTGACAACTAAATAACTGAGGCGATTAGAATTGTTACTCATCATGGAGGCAAGACCTAAGCTAAACTGTTCGATAGTTTGGTTTTGGTCTTTTTTTGTTCATTTGGAAGGGAGAAACGAACGATGGCAACAAATTACGATAAATTGTCCAAAGAAATTTTACAGAATATTGGCGGAAAAGAAAATGTAAACGAAATATTTCACTGTGTTACTAGATTACGTTTCTATTTAAAGGATTCCAGTCTTGTTGATTTGGAGAAAATTAAGCAATTAAAGGGCGTTATTGGTGCGCAATATGCGACGGATCAGCTGCAAATTATTATTGGAAATGACGTGTCAGATGCGTACAAAGCAATGGAAAAACAGATCGGAGAGATTCATTCTGCGGGACATTCTGGAGAGAAGAAAAACGGGTTTCATCTAAAAGGACTCTTTGAAACACTTGCGGCAATTTTTCTGCCCGTTGTTCCCGTATTAGCTGGAACAGGAATGATTAAAGGGCTCATCATTATTTTGACGACTTATGCCAATGTAAAAGCCGACTCAGGGATCATGCAGTTATTAACGATTTCCTCGGATTGTGTTTTTTACTTCTTTCCATTCCTAATTGCTTGGTCCGCAGCGAAGCGCTTCAAGGCCAATATTCCATTAGCGATGGCGTTAGCGGGATGCTTGCTGTATCCGATCATGACAGAAGGATTAGCCAATGGCGAACCAGGGCTATTAGTATTTGGCTTAACGGTTCCTTTTGTGAAATACGCTGGGAGTAGTATCCCGATCATTTTAACCGTATGGGTATTAAGTTATGTTCATCCTTTTATCGATAAGGTGATTCCTAAAGCATTAAGATTAGTGTTTACACCGATGCTAGTGATGCTGGTGATGACACCACTTGCGTTGATCTTGATCGCACCATCTGCCAACTACATTAGTATAGGACTAGCATCCGTGGTGAAAATGTTGTTTGAGTTCTCGCCAATTGTTGCAGGACTAGTTGTCGGTGCGACACGACCACTTGTCGTTTTATCTGGGATGCACCTTTCGTTGGGCGCATTGATGATTGAGAATATTTCACAATTTGGATATGACGTTATTTTACCGATCAACACGATGGGAACGCTGGCTATGGCAGGTACTGCTTTAGGAACATGGTTCAAGTCCAAAGATTCTGAAATTAAGACGATTTCATTTTCTGCCTTCATCTCTGCTTTTATCGGGATCACTGAGCCTGTAATTTACGGGGTATTGCTCAAATTTAGAAATGCACTGATCGCAACGATGGTTGGCGGCGGAATCGCAGGGGCTTTCGTGGCAACGTTTAAAGGGACTTCAACCGCTTACGTTAACTCTAGTATCCTGTCTCTACCTGTGTTTATGGGTCCTGGTTTTGTCTTTGTTTGTATCGGTATGGCTATGGCTGCTGCTATATCTTTTATTCTAGTGCAGATTTTAGGCTTGTCAGAAGAAAAAGATCAGAAACAAAAGGAATCATCAAAACAAGTGGATTATGGTGTGTACAGTCCGTTATCAGGAAAACTCATTGAGTTAAAAGAAATTGAAGATGATGTTTTTTCTAAAGGAATTATGGGAAAAGGGATTGCGATCGAACCGAATAGTAATCAAGTTGTTGCGCCTTTTGATGGTGAAGTAGTAACTATTTATCCAACTAAACATGCGATTGGGTTAACATCGACTAATGGTGTCGAGTTGATCATTCATATCGGACTAGATACCGCAAATCTCAAAGGAGAATATTTCGATATTCAGGTAGTCGAAGGTCAGAAGATTCATCAGGGCGATGTTTTGGCAGAGGTAGACTTCTCGAAGATCAAGGAGCAAGGATTTTCAATTGTCACACCGATTATTATTTCAAACACCAATCAGTTTCTTGATGTGATTCCAAATAAGGTACAGGGATCAATCAAGAATTCAAATAAACTATTGGAAATTATTCAGTAATGGAGGACAAAAAATGAGTAAAACAACTTTTCCAGAAAATTTTATGTGGGGTGGCGCAACAGCTGCCAATCAGTGTGAAGGCGCGTGGAATATCGATGGCAAAGGAATGACCATCGAAGATTGTCTTCCGTATAGAGAGGTTGGGGTCGCAGATTTCACCAAGCAATTTGCGTACTCAACAGAAGAACTAGAAAAAGCTTTGATAGCTGGGCCTGAGGAAAATTATCCAAAACGTCGTGGAATCGATCACTACCATCATTACAAAGAAGATATCCGTCTATTTGCTGAAATGGGCTTCAAGATTTATCGCATGTCTATTTGCTGGAGTAGAATTTATACCAATCCTGAAGATCCTACACCTAATGAAAAAGGCATTGAATTCTACGAGAATGTTTTCAAAGAACTAAAGAAATATGACATTGAGCCACTAGTAACATTGTCACATTACGATCCGCCGATTGAATTAATTACAAAGTATCGTGGCTGGTATTCAAGAGAGGCCATTGATCTGTTTGATAAATATGCCAAAACGTGCTTTGAACGTTTTGGCAAGTATGTGAAGTATTGGCTGACATTTAACGAAGTCGACGCGATGCTGCGTCACCCTGTGACAAGTGGAGGGTTGATCGAGGATCGATTTACAGACATGCCGTTTGAACAAGCCATCTATCAAGCGATGCATCATCAAATGATTGCCAGTGCTAAAGCGGTCAAAATGTGTAAAGAAATGTATCCTGAAGCACAGATTGGTTGTATGATGACCAAATTATGTTTCTATCCATTCACCTGCAAACCAGAGGATAACTTAGCGACTCAGCAACGGATGCGATCAATCTATCGCTATGTTGATATTCAAGTGTTCGGTGAATATCCGAAGTATTTATTGAAAGAGATCGAGAACAAAAACTTTGTTCTTCATCAAGAACCAGAAGACGAAAAAATTCTAAAAGAAGGAACCGTTGATTTTGTTTCATTTAGTTATTATATGACTTCATGTATGGCGGCCGATACAACAGGGTTGGATATGGCGCCAGGAAATACAGTAAATGGCGTGAAGAATCCATATTTGGCTTCAAGTGAGTGGGGCTGGCAGACAGATCCAATCGGATTACGAATTTCGCTGGTAGACTTGTATGATCGATACAGAAAACCGTTGTTCATTGTAGAAAATGGCTTAGGTGAAAAGGATGTGGTTTCTGAAGATGGCAAAATTCATGACGACTACCGAAAAGAATACCTTCGAGATCATGTCCAAGCCATGAGTGACGCGATCAACGAAGACGGTGTAGAGCTGTTAGGCTATACGTGGTGGGGATGTATCGATATTATTTCCGAATCTACACGGCAAATGTCGAAGCGCTATGGTTTCATTTATGTTGATGTAGATGATTATGGAAACGGCACGTATAACCGAATCAAAAAAGATAGTTTTTACTATTACAAACAAGTCATTGAATCTAATGGGGAGAAGATTGAAATTAGGTAACACCATTTGATCGTATTATATTGAGCAAAAGTCCATTTTTTATATTAAGATGGTTAAAATATTAACTATTACTTTGTTAGAAAGTATCTCAACTTACAAGTATATTATTGATATAAAGCCCAATAAATTAACTCTGGTGGGCTACCTGTCAATAAAAAATGAATGGTTTTTAGAACTACCCTTTCAGTTTTGGAGGGTAGTTTTTTTACTTTTTTTACCCAGTAACCGTCGTGCTACTGCTTGGTTGGTCGTACCTTAGGCTGCTTAATAATATAAATGATATTCCATAGGCGTCATTGTATGCAATTTTCGTTGAAAGCCCCATTTTTGTAATAGTCCTTATAATTATCGATGATTGTGACTAATTCTGTCCGACTCATGATTTCTTTTCGTTAACTAGGACTTAACTATTTCTTTGTTCCAGTTAGAGTCAGCATATCAAACGATAATCTGAGGGCTTATTTTTTAATACGAATTTTTTAAAGAATCTGAACTAAACTTAATTACTTATTTTCATGATTCACTCGAACCAAATTATGACATTGTTTTGTTGGAGTAGTATACTTTTATTTTTATCCGTTAAATTAGCACGCCTTCTAATTACTAAACGCGAATCCTCATTTATATTCTGAATCTTGCACTTTTTCTTTCTTTTAAATTCCTTTTTTTGTAAAAGGCTTTCTTAAACAGTTGTTTTGTGTAAAAAAAATATAGTTAGAAATTCTCAAAAAGACTAAATTTGACTATATACAAAAAGGAGGCAGTAGGAATACTCCAACTGAACGGATTTATTTAATGCTTCAGTGGAGACAATAATGACCAAATAGTAACTGGTTTTATTGGAGAGATTTGTTTGGTATCAGAATATAATTATGGAGGGTTTCGATGAATCAAAAAGTATTAAATTCATTTCTTGATAACAGCAAGTTTAATGGATTTCATAAAGTATTGTTGGCGATTGGCTTTTTTGTCATCACGTTTTCTGGGTATGAGTTGTCAGTTTTCGGATCTATCGTACCAGTAGTTATTAAAGAATGGAATATCAGTACGACACAGGTTGGTTTTATTGGAAGTTCAGCTATGTTTGGGATGATGTTAGGGGCCATTTTACTAAGTTTTTTAGCAGATAAGTTTGGAGTTAAGAAATTATTGATTGTATCTATTTTTATTTTCAATTTTTTCATTGTATGTGCGACCTTCACTAATAGCGGGTTAATGTTTGGTATTTGTCGATTTATGGCTGGGGTTGGTAGTGGGGGAGCGACTCCAATCGTTATCTCCTTGTTAACAGAGTATTCTCCAAAAGCAAACAAAGCAAAGATGGTTGCTTTTGCTATTTGTGGAAATCAAATTGGTGGAATCTTAGCTCCACTAGTGGCGATGAATGTAATGCCACAATTTGGGTGGAAACCTGTATTATGGCTCTCTATTTTACCTTTGTTACTAATCCCTATCTTCATTAAAGTGATTCCTGAATCAGCACGCTATTTATCTCAAAGTAACCAAACAGATAAATTAAACGCGACATTAACGAAAATTGATCCTAATTATCAAGCGGTATTGGAGTCAACTAAAGAAACGATTACTTTTGATGCTGAGGATGAAAAAAACTCAGAAAAGGTTTCTTATCTAAAGTTATTCAACAAGCGATATGCACTAGGAACAGTTCTTATTACGTTAATTTATATTTGCGGGCTGCTTACCATTAATGGTGTAAACGTTTGGTTGCCACAGGTTATGAACTCAAATGGCTATGCATTAGGCTCTAGCTTAACGTTTTCCGTGGTGTTAAATTTAGGCACGCTTTTAGGCACCGTTCTTTGGGCAATTATGGTAGATAAAGTTGGCTTTAGAGTGTTGATGCCAATCATTTATTCTGTTGGAGCAATCAGCTTGTTTGGTATGGGGATTAAGGCAAATCTTTTGGTTCTTTATCTGTTTGTTGGTTTAATCGGTATGTTTGCATTTTCGGCACATTCATTAATGAATACATTTGCGTCTCAATATTATCCAGCCGAAATTCGTACTACAGGAGTAGGTTTTGCGAATGCGACAGGTCGAATTGGTGGAATGTTAGGGCCAATCGTTGGTGGAATGTTGCTTACAGCAAATGTCTCAATCACTATGTGGTTTTTGGTTTTTGCGATACCAGGTATTGTTGCCGCTATATCAATAACATTAATTAATATTCAAACTAAGCATTTTAAACAAAAAGAAAATGCGATTCCAGAAAATACGGTTGTGGAAAAATAATATCTTATAGCAATCAAGCGACTTTGCTTGATTGCTTTTTATGTCCGCAAAGCAAGATTTAACTATTAAATTTTGTTCTATTTGATATGAATGATTTCCAGAACAAAAATAAGGATAAATATTTCAATGAATATTGAATAAAACTTCCAATGCTTTAACAGTTTGAGGACATTAGAATAAAGGTATGAAAGAACAGAAAGAAGGAAAAAATCATGAAATTAGGAATCGTCAGTGCGATTTTTGATCAAAGTAATTTCGAAGAGATGATTGATATCGTAGCAGAAAATGGTCTTGATTGCGTCGAGGTTGCTTGTTGGCCACTGGGAAAAGCTGAGCGTCGCTATGCAGGTGTTTCGCATATAGACACTAAAAATTTAACCAAAGAAAAATCAGAAGAGATTTTAGCCTATTGTAAGCAAAAGAAGGTAGAAATCTCTGCTTTAGCTTATTATCCAAATCCGTTAGATGAAAATTTAGAAAAACGCCAAGAAGCGATCGATCATTTGTACACCTTGATCGATGCAGCGAGCTTAATGAACATCAATTTAGTTACGACATTTGTCGGGCGGATGCAAAGTAAATCGGTCTCTGAGAATTTGAAGGAAGCAGCTAAAGTTTGGAATCCAATTGTTAAATACGCTGAAGAGAAAAAAGTAAAAATCGCGATCGAAAATTGTCCGATGCTTTTCACTGAAGATGAATGGCCGGGAGGGAAAAACATCATGACTTCGCCTAGTAATTGGCGAAAAGTATTTGAAGTAATCGATAGTGACTACTTTGGGATTAATTACGATCCATCCCACTTTATTTGGCAGCAAATCGATTATATTCGTCCTTTGTATGAGTTCAAAGAGAAAATTTTCCATGTCCATTACAAGGATATCAAAGTATATGCCGATAAGTTAGCTGACGTTGGCGTGATGGCTACACCGTTAGAATACATGAGTCCGAAATTACCAGGTTTAGGTGATGTTGATTGGGGTCAATATGTGTCTGCCTTAACGGATATTGGTTATGAAGGGTACACGTGTATTGAAGTAGAAGATAAAGCTTTTGAGAAAACTTATGAGGACGTCAAAAAGTCTGTTACTTTAAGTACGAAGTATTTACGAAATTTCATTATTTAGAGAATTTTAGTGAAGAGGACGAAGTATTCGTTCTCTTTTTTAGGAGGAAAAGCAATGATTAAACAAATGATTGGTATTGATATAGGTGGAACAACGATTAAGTTGGCTTTGATCGATGTTTATGGACAGATCCATAAAAAATGGCAAATCCCGACCAATATCACTGAAAATGGCAGAAATATACCGACTGACATCGTTCGAAGTATTCAACAAACGATGCTTGAACAAAACGATCAGCAAGCAGAAATTATTGGGATTGGTATTGGAGTTCCCGGACCAATCTCACCTGATGGGCAGATAGTCGTTCGTGCGGTGAATCTAGGTTGGGAAGACATGCCGTTAAAATCGGCGATTGAAAAGGAATTGGATATTCCTGTTGTACTTTTAAACGATGCGAATGCGGCAGCTCTTGGTGAGATGTGGAAGGGAGCTGCTAGAGGAAAATCTAATTTGGTCTTTGTTACTTTAGGGACAGGCGTCGGTGGAGGAATTATTCTAAATGGAAAAGTGATTAATGGCGTTCATTCCTCTGGCGGTGAAATTGGTCATATTCCTATTTATTCGCAAGAACAAAGAACCTGTGGCTGTGGGAACACCAATTGCTTGGAAACTTTCGCTTCTGCAAATGGACTCGTAAAAACGATGCGGAATCTGATGGAAGAGAATCAAGAAAATCTTTCAGCGGTTGATATTTTTACTTGGATTGAGGCAGGAAATCAAAAGGCCATGAACGCCTTAACGATTACAGTAAATTATTTAGGTCAAGCCATCGCTGGAATCATGAATACGGTTGATGCGGAGGAGGTAGTGATTGGTGGCGGGTTATCTGGAGCCGGTGACGCGTTGTTAATTCCCTTGAAAGAAAAAATTGATCAATTTATTTTTCCAGCGATTCGTGGAAACTACAATGTAAGTAAAGCACAACTCGGAAATGATGCGGGAATCTACGGAGCTGTCTATTCGTATCTGTCTAGTAATGAGATACTGACTGTGGAAGAAACGTTACTACGATGACAAAAAGAAAACAAAAGATTGTGACAAAAAGAGTGCTCAGAAACGGACAAGACAAAATATGATAGTTAAATTTTGTCTTTTCGTAGGAGCAGTTTAGTCGGGATAAAAAAAGAAGAGTGAAATTGCAGTATTAATGGGTAAAAATGAAATGGAGCGCACTTACAAAATAGCTTAAATTATGAGTATAGCAAATAACAAAAGGGAGGACATTTAGATGTTCGATAATTTTTTAATTCGAAAAGACAGTTTGAAAAACGATGTTGACCAAGATGGCAATATCGTGGGCTTTCAATTTGCAGCAAGAAATGCTAACTACCGAGGAGTATTTTTATCCCTTCACAATGGCTACTATATCAAAGTAGATGACACTGAATACCCAAGAGAATTACAGACTTTTGAAGTCAATGGAAAAGAACCTCGTGATTTTGAAGAAATTAAAAAAGCTGTTTGGGAGCACTGGGATTACGATGACGAGGGAATCGTCCATGTGAAAAAGCCAGGTGGATTAACTCCAGGGAAACACATTTTAGCTTTCCAGCAATCTGTTCTGGCTGCATATGGATATATGCCAACGGATGAAGAATGGGTAAAAAATCCTCCTGTTCCGGGCTCCGGCGCAGGATCAGATAAGACACGTAATATCGTAAAATATGAACTGGAATTACAAGCATAGAAGGGAGCAGTTAGTAATGGGAAAAATCAAACGCGGCGTTTCATTTTACAGTTACCAACAAACGCAGTTTTTTAAAGAATTAGATTTAGAAGGACAGGTCAAAGAAGTTGGCACAAATCTTTTTGGAGCGGATGGAATCGAGATTTTAGATGAGATGTCTCTACGACAATATCCAAATCCGCCAGAGGAATTTTTCGATCAATGGTTTGAATGGATGGATAAATACAAGACGACTCCTGTGACTATGGATGTTTTCCATGATGTATTGCAATTTCGTGATCATGTGATGAGTTATTCAGAATCAGCAGAGCGTTTGAAAAATGATATTCGCTTGGCGAAACGCTTAGGCTTCAAAAATGTTCGGACACTAGCAACTACGCCAGTTGAAATCATGATCGAAGCCTTGCCTGTCGCGGAAGAATGTGACATCAAATTAGGCAAAGAGATCCATGCACCGATTCCGATCAATGGTCAGTATGTCAATGAGATTGTGGAATACGCTAAGAAATCTGGAACCAAACATTTAGGACTTGTTCCTGACTGGGGTATCTTCGCTTTTCGACCTTCTGAAGCGGCGTTGGAATGGTACATGCGTCAAGGAGCCAAACAAGAAAGCTGTGATTTAGTTGTTCAATTATGTATGGACAATCATCTAGGCAAGAGCAATGAGTTAAATGAAATTGATCTTTCATTATATAGTGCAGGGAATGTCCAATCTTTGTTCCATCGCTATTTGAAGCATGATGAAGCACCAGCTGATTTATTGCCAGCCTTCAAAAAAATGCAGCAAATGATCCGTGACAATGTGCCAGATTATACAGATATTGATTTTGAAGTCATGTCACAAGCACTATTGCTTTCTAGAACGAAACCAGAGGACTTAGGTGCGATCATGCCTTACATCGTGAGCATACACGGTAAATTCTACAATATGTCTGAAATTCCTGGAAAACCTGGTCAGTACCAGGATATCGCTATTGATTACGAAGGGCCAATCAAGTTCTTGAAGGAAAACGGTTATGAAGGCTATATCAATTCGGAGTACGAAGGTCAACGTTACTACCAAGATCGGACCGAAAAAGAATTAAACAGTGAAATCGAACAAGTGAGAAGACATCAAGAAATGCTAAAACGATTGATTGGTGAATAGGATGAATAAACAAGAAATCATTTATGTAGGCGCGTGGGGCGCGGACATTCAAGGCGTGAATAACCCTGAAGCAGGCGATGGCGGGATCAAAGCCTATGATGCGGAAACGTTTGAATTAATCAGCAAAGTAACGCCAGATGTCAATGTCGGCAGTATGGCGGTTGCTAAAAATGTTCGCTATATCTATGCCACGGATGAGCGCAAAGATCTAGGTGGCGTGCACGGAAATGGCGGAGGTATCGCTTCTTACTCGGTAGATGAGGATGGAAAGCTTTCCTTTTTGAATGAAGTCTCTTCAGCCGGAGCCTATCCTTGCTATATTACGGTAGATAGTCAAAACAGATACGCCTTTGCGGCTAATCATGGCAATCATGAAGAAGTCATTACTCGCAGTGTGAGAACCGAACAAGGAACCTACGTCGCCAAACGCTTCTTTGATGAAGGCAGTATCGCGATGTTTCCAATTAATGCAGATGGAAGTCTAAGTGAGTGCTGTGAACTGAAAGTATTGGAGGGCTCTAGCGATTTACCGTTATTCCAATGGACAAGTCATCCTCATAGTGTTTGTCTCGATCCAACTGAAAACTATCTGCTTTGTGCAGATAAAGGCTGTGATTTGATTCATGTTTACAAGATCGATTACGAAGAAGCAACCTTGAACGAAGTCTGGGCTCAAGAAACAGAAAAAGGCTCTGGGCCAAGACATATCGCGTTTCATCCAACACAGCCAATTCTTTATTGTAACAGTGAGCAAAACCATACAGTCCATAGTTACTCTTTTAATTCAAAGACAGGCGAGATGAATCATTTGGAACGTGCAGTTACAGTGTCGGATAACTATCAACCAAAGGACGATCCAACTGATATCTTCGCTCATAATCAAACAGCCGACCTAAAAATACACAAATCCGGCAACTATTTATATGTCTCAAATCGCGGTGATGACAGCATTACAGCTTACCGTTTGAGCGAAAACGGAAAAATGGAATTGATCGAAATCGTTTCTTCAGGCGGAGCGATACCTCGCAGCATTAATTTTGATTTAGCGGGTGATCATATATATGTAGTGAATCAACGTTCAGGGACGATCAATAAATTTTTAGTCGATGAAGCAAATGGAAAACTGACAAATACAGGTTCAGAAATTCAAGTAAATAATCCAGTGAATATTCAATTTGGTTAAGACCATGTAGCAGAGAGGAAGAGAAAAATGGAAAAACTAAAAATCGGTATTATCGGAACAGGAGGTATTTGTAACAACAAACACCTTCCATCCTTAGAAAAAGTAGCAGATAAAGCAGAAGTCGTGGCATTATGCGATATCGAAGAAGAAAAGGCGTTAGCAACTGCCGAGCGTCATAATCTGAAGGATGTCAAAATCTACACAGACTATAACGAATTATTGAAGGACCCAAGTATTGATATCATCC
The DNA here is from genome assembly GCF_051710745.1 of Enterococcus sp. DIV0756. Lineage (NCBI taxonomy): Bacteria > Bacillati > Bacillota > Bacilli > Lactobacillales > Enterococcaceae > Enterococcus > Enterococcus sp. DIV0756. Next base: position 952,309 of record NZ_JBIOLF010000002.1, read on the forward strand.
ATGTTTGTACACCAAATGTTTCTCATTGTGAGATCACAGTAGCAGCCTTCGCTGCTGATAAGCATGTGTTATGTGAAAAACCAATGGCAGCGACCACAGAAGATGCGCGTAAAATGATGGAAGCTTGGAAAAAGAGCGACAAGAAATTTACTGTCGGTTACCAAAATCGTTTCCGTCACGATGTGCAAGTCTTGAAAAAGGCCTGTCAAGCTGGAGATTTAGGAGATATTTACTACGGAGAAGCGAATGCAATTCGCCGTAAAGCTGTACCTACTTGGGGCGTCTTCCCAGACAAATCCAAACAAGGTGGCGGTCCCTTGATTGACATTGGCACGCACGCCTTAGATATCACATTGTGGTGTATGGATAACTACGAAGTGGATAGCGTTAGCGGTCAAGTATTCTATAAATTAGGTAACTTACCGTCAGCGGCGGAAGGCAATACCTATGGCGCTTGGGATACTGAAACCTTTGAAGTAGAAGACTCAGCGATGGGCTTTATCAAATTCAAAAATGGTGCGTTGATTAACCTGCGAGCATCGTGGGCATTGAACTATATGGATGCCAGAGAAGCAGCAACGACGCTTTGTGGGACTTTAGAAGGTGCCGAAATCAAATATGGTGGCAGCTATGAAAATGCGGAGCTCTGGTTTAATCATACACGTCATGGAAAAATGAGTGAAGAAACTTTATCTGGTGAAGCCTTAGTGGACTATTTTGAAGGTGTTAATGAACCAGCTGGTGTGGTGGAAGCGAAGCAATGGATTGATGCGATTTTGACAGATGGCGAGCCGTGTGTGAAGCCAAGTGAAGCTTTCAAAGTTACGCAAATCTTAGATGCGATCTATCAAGCTTCGGACGGGAACCAGACAATCAAATTAGCGATGGAATAAGCTGAATAAGGCGGTCAGGGATTGACCGTCTTTTTTGAAAAAGAAAGGGCGGAATTATCATGAAATACAGATATGCAGTAGTCGGGTACGGTTTTATTGGTCGCCGACATGTAGCGACGTTAAAAAGTATAGATAATGTAGATTGTGTAGCAGTTTGTGACACAAATCCACAACGATTAGAAGAAGTACGTGAGATTTATCCAGAAATCGAGATCTATAGAACAATTGACCAGCTTTTGGAAGAGTCAGATATTAACGGTGTGATCATCTCGGCAAACAATAACCAGCACAAAGAATTAGTCATCAAAGCCGCACGGGCAGGAATGAATATTATTTGTGAGAAGCCTGCTGCTATGAGTGTGGCGGAATTTGACGAAATGATGGAGGCCGTTGATCAAGCAGGCGTTACCTTAACGGTTCATCAGCAACGTCGTTTTGATAAGGATTTCCAAACTGTAAAGAAATGCTACGAAGAAGGATCTTTGGGCGATGTCTATACGATCAAAAGCTCGTTGTATGGCTATAACGGTAATATGCACGATTGGCACGTTTACAAAGCGGAAGGCGGAGGGATGCTTTATGATTGGGGTGTTCACTTGATTGATCAGATTTTGTACATGATGGAAAGTCCGTTAAAGGCAGTGTTTGCCGATATTCGCAATGTAATCAATAAAGAAGTCGATGATTACTTTAATATTTTGCTACGCTTTGAAAATGGTGTGACCGCTGAGATTGAATTAGGTACGTATTATTTATCTGATCAAAAAGAATGGTTTGAACGTCATTGGTATATGGGCGGCAATACGGGAAGTATGTATGCCAATAAATTTGATCCAGAGGGCAAGATTGTTCGCACAACAAAGCTATTAGAAAACGTGAATGAGGATCAAGACAAATCAGCGAAATCTTACGGGCCTACGCGTTCATTCGGAGTACCGGAACCAGGGTTGATCGTCACCGAGGATATTCCAAAAGTTGAGACAGAGCATATTGAATTCTTTGAAAATTACTTTGCTGCTCTGAATGGCAAAGTAGAACTATTAGTTAAACCGCAAGAAGTTCGTAAAGTATTGGAAGTCATGGAAGCTTGCTGGAAGTCTGCAGAAACGTTCTCAAGTGTGGCATTTGAGTCATCTGTGGAAGCAAAGGTCTAGTTTTAAGGGGGAATAAACATGCAAGAAAATGTAGTAAGTAACTTTATTGATAATAGTAAACTCGGAAAATTCCATGTCACTTTGGTTGCTTTAGGTGTTTTTCTGATTGCTTTTACCGGGTATGGTGCAACAGCTTATGGCTCTATTATCACTTCCATCACTTCTGAGTGGAACTTGAATGCGACAGTATTAGGATATATGGGCAGTCTATCTGAATTTGGCTCGATGTTTGGTGCAGTAATCTTAAGTATCGTCAGCAATCGTTTAGGTGTAAAAAAGGTCTTGATCGGTTCAGTCTTGATATTCTGTGTCTTTACCTTTGGACAATCCGTAGTAAATACACCGGTATTATTCGCAATTTTCCGATTTTTAGCAGGTGTTGGTTTTGGCGGGGTGATTCCGTTAGTAATATCATTGCTGTCGGAATATGCCCCAAAGAGCAGCAAAAGTAAATCAGTAGCAATTGCTCTATGTGGAAATCAAATTGGTTCGATCATTGCTTCTCTATTAGCGATTGTAATACTGCCGCGTTTGGGTTGGCGTCCGGTGTTGTGGATGGCTTTCGTTCCTATTTTGTTCCTAATTTTCATTATTAAACTTGTGCCAGAATCGGCCCAATACTTAGTAAAACACCAAGAAACAGAAAAGCTGAAAAAAGTATTAGAAAGAATTGATCAGGATTATACGAAGAAGATTGATCTTGAACAGTTGAAAACAATGAGTGCTGAAGGGATACAACCAGAGAAAAAAGTATCGTATTTCGCACTATTTAACAGTCGTTTCATTCTCGTAACATTACTGGCTTGCATCATCTATATTATGGGGCTGCTTTTCATTAACGGAGTGATTGTCTGGTTGCCGGGAGTGATGGTTCAAAATGGCTTCTCATTAGGCTCTAGTTTAGCATTCTCGATCTTCTTGAATGTAGGAACGATCGCAGGTACGGTTGTATGGGGCGCAGTAGCTGATCGCAAAGGCTTTAAGGTCCTCTTACCAGCAATTTATGGAATTGGAGCAGTTGTATTAATGCTGATGGGTGTAAAAACCAATATCATCATTTTGTATCTATTTGTTTTCTTAATTGGTTTCTTTCTATTCTCGGCACATAGCCTAGTTAATGCTTTTGTTTCGCAACACTATCCAGAGGAGTTGCGTACTTCAGCGGTCGGCTTGGTGAATAGCGTAGGGCGTTTAGGCGGAATCTTTGGACCGACATTGGGCGGGTTGTTGTTATCTGCCAATGCATCAATCAGTACGTGGTTTATTACTTTTGGTGCTACTGGATTGATTGCTGCCGCTTCTTTCGTGGCGATCAACTTGATTACCAAATCAAAGGAAGCTGAAATTGATAAAGTAGATGTAGTAAAAGGTTAATCTAAAAAGAAGCAGTTGGTAAAATTATTATCAACTGCTTCTTTCTCTAATCAAGCCTTTTATACTCTGGTTAACGAAATGAAACCGGTTTGCTATAATGAATGAACAAGAGTTAGGAGGGAAAAGATGGAAAAAGATTACCTCTCTTCAGATGTATTAATGGATGTTGAATTTACAACTCAAACAGAAACAAAAATTCATTATCATGAAAATTTCGAGTTATTATATGTGTTAAATGGTGAATTATCACTGACAGTCGAGGGTGAAGAGTATCAGTTGAAGCAAAAAGATTTGATCATTGTTAATTATAACCGCAAGCATCGTTACATAGGATCTGATGATCTTTTTCTCGCTCGTTTTGTTATTTCATACAGCAAGGTGAAAGAATTATTAACTAAAGACATGATTCTGTTTTGGTGTAATTCCACGTTAGAAAAAAACGAATCTTATGATGAGATGAGAAAAATCATAGATCAGATTCTTAATCAGCAGATTGTGACAAATCAGAAAAATCAAATCTATAGAATGAGTTTGTATTATCAGCTACTTCATGTGATTTCTAAGAACTTTCTGTTGACCTCAGAAAATGTTCGATATCAATCGGAGAAGAAAAATGATAGTCGAATGGAAGAGATTTTCCAATTCATTCGAACGAATTATCAGAAAAGCATTACGTTGCAGGAATTAGCTGATCATTTCTTCCTTTCAACGGCCTATCTTTCAAAATACATCAAGAAGAAATGCAACGTTAGTTTTACAGATCTGGTCAATTCGGTGCGACTGACACATTCAATGACAGATTTGCTCTATACGGACGCGTCTATTATGAAAATCGCTATGGATAACGGATTTGCGAGTGTTGCTGCGTACAATAAAGTATTTAAAGAAGCCTACGATATGACGCCCTCCTTGTTTCGGAAAAATGCCGTAACAAAAGAAAAAAAAGAACAGCACACTCAAGATGAAGAAGAACTGCGTGAGAAACTTAATAGTTATCTAAATGAAAATCAGATAACCAATGATCAAGAGGAAGAAAGCCATGATCGAAGCATCTCATTTATTTTAGATCATCAAAAAGCTTATAAGCAGACCAGCTACTACAGTAAGCTAATCAATGCTGGGACAGCGATTGATTTAACTAAATCAGACTTTCAGGAACAAATCATTTACTTAAAAAATAAGCTTGGGGCGGAATATATACGTTTTTGGGACATCTATGACCCCAATCTTTATCTAGATATTCATGCGGCAAAGGAAAATTTAAACTTTAGCAAGCTGGATACGGCGATAGATTTTCTCGTCAAGAATCAGCTGAAACCTTATATCGAACTGGGGTTCAAACCGATTCGGCTATTGAAAAATACGCAAGATGCATTAGTGGAGATTCCGAGAAATGAAGATTTCGATTCACCAGAAGAAATGCAGCGCTTTTTCAGAGAATTGCTTCGGCACTTTATTAAACGCTATGGTTCAGAAGAGGTACAAAAATGGTATTTTGAATACTGGAAAAAAGAAGATATAGCTTTTCTAGATTTACGCTATAATTATTCGCCTCAAACGGAAGAAGTGCATCGCAATTATTTTTCAACCTTTGACAGAATCGCTAGAACCATGAGAAAAATTTTACCGGATATTAAAATTGGCGGTGGCGGATTTCCAGTGCAGCATTATGGAAATAAGGGCTTTCGCGATTTATTGTCATTATGGCAGGAATACGATGAGAAACCTAATTTCTTGACGATCACTTGTTATCCTTATCAATTAGAAAAGGAATCAGATAATTACTACGAAAAAAAATCAACGGACATTTTCTTTATCAAACATAATTTAGAGATCGTCAAAGAAGCATTAGCACAAAGTGCATTTCCAGAGACGCCGATCCATGTTTCAGAGTATAGTCTGACACTCTCTAATCGAAATCCAGTCAATGACCATTGTGCGAAGGGGAGTTATTTGATTCAAAATATGATCTCAACAATCGGTGGCGCCGAGTTGTTTGGACATTGGCTAGGCACAGATATCTATGCGGATCTTCAGGATTCTCAAGAATTTCTTTTTGGAGGCTGTGGTTTACTTACGAAGACAGGAGTAGCGAAACCGGCCTTTTATGCACTTGAATTTCTAAATTCGCTATATGAAGATATCTATTATAAAGAAAAACATTGCATTGTTACAGGAAATACGAGAGGTTCTTTTCGCCTTGCTTGTCACAACTATCGTAAATTAAATTTTAATTACTACCTGACAGATGAGAGTAAAATTCAACTAGAAAATTTGTCCAATTTCTTTGAAGACAATGAAGCCTTAACATTGAATATCGATATTAACGGTGTCGAAAATGGCGGTTATATCATAAAATCACGTGTGGTAAACCGTGCACATGGTAGTGTTCAAGATGAATGGAGTCGCTTTGACTTAAAAGAGTTGAGTATGAATGAACAGGACTATTTGCATCGCATCAGTACTCCACGGCTGTTAAACACAAAAGTAAAAGTTGAGAATAATCGTCTACAATTTTCGATTCATTTAAAGCCTCATGAAATCCGTTATTTGCATGTAACAATGGAATAATCCATAACCTGAAATATCTTTGATTCGTCTAGGGATATTTCAGGTCTTTTATTGGACAAAATCTGACAGTCATTTTTTTGCCTTTTCAAACACGAGGCCTTTTCTAAGAAAGAAATCAGCCTAATTCCCTTACTATTTTGCCCATAACTTCGGCGGAGTTAGCTAAGGACAAACGCTATTATTATCATTAAGAAAACGTTGAAGGACCAATATGTATGCGGATTACTTGAAAAAGAAAGGACCTAGATTGAGATGAGTGAAAAAGAGCAAATTCATGGGATTACACAAGGAGAGATTGTTCCATTAAGCGAAGTGAAAGATCCGATCTTTTCAGAGGAGATGATGGGAAAAGGAGCAGCAATGAGACCAAATCTAGGAGAAATTTATGCTCCTTTTGATGGGGTTGTCGTCAGCGTATTTCCGACGAAACATGCGATTACGTTGAAGAGTGATCAGGGTTGTGAGGTATTGATTCATGTAGGGATTGATACAGTTAATCTGAATGGAGAACTTTTGGAGCCGCTAGTTTCAGAAAATGACCGTGTAAAAACAGGGGATCTAATCATGCGTTTTGATTTAGAGAAAATAAAGGAGCGAGGATATGATCCCATTATTCCACTAGTGATCCTAAATACGCCAGATTATAAGATAATCGAGGTTAACGAATTGGAACAGGGAGATCGTGAGACACTTCTATTGGATATTGAGAAAGCCGAGATACCAATGGAAAAAAAGGAAATGAACTCAAAAGAATATGCTTTAGAACATGCCATCATTCGTACATTGGGAGGTAAAGACAATATCACTTCACTGGGGCATTGCGCCACCAGATTGAGGATTAACTTAAAGGATGAAGCAGCTGCAGACGAAGAAAAGCTGGAAAAAATTCCTGGTGTACTAGGTATCGTTAAATCCATGGGTGGATTGCAGATCGTCATCGGCAATACCGTTAATCAAGTCTATGACAATATTCAAAAGCTCTACAATATAGAAAGTTCGACAGAGGAAATGAAAGAAAAAGGATCGGTTCCAAATCGGATTTTGAACGTATTATCCGATATTTTAAGCCCAGCAGTTCCATTGATTATGGCTAGCGGATTTATTTCTGCAATTCTGGTCATTATGACTCGATTAGGTATGGATCAGGAAAGCTCGACCTATGTAATTTTAAATAGCGCCGCCAATGTCGTTTTCTATTTCTTACCAATGATGTTGGCTTATACCGCATCGAAGAGGTTTAAATGCAATACGATCTATGCGCTATTTTTAGGAGGACTGTTTTTACATCCGAATATTCTAGGCTTCGCTCAAAAAGGTGGAACTGTTGATTTATTTCACTTGCCTGTGACAGCTGTGGACTACTCTTCTAGTTTATTGCCGATCATTTTAAGCGTGTGGGTTCTGTCATACGTCGAAAAACTAGCTGACAAATATGTTCCGGATGCGGCCAAATATGTTTTTAAACCTTTTGCAATCGTGGTGGTTATGTTACCGATCGCCTTGTGTATTACTGGTCCGGCAGGATTCTTATTGGGTGAAGGAATCGGAAGTATTCTAACTTTGATCTATAGCCATGCAAGCTGGTTAGCAATTCTATTAGTAGCTTCTTTTGCTCCACTTTTAGTCATGACAGGGATGCACATCGCCTTGACTCCGATAATTATTTTGACAAACTTTGAGAACTTAGGCTATGACAATATGCTGCTGATTGCTTTTATTGGAATGAACTTCTCACAATTCGCGGTGGCATTAGCGGTGATGTTCAAGACGAAGAAACGTAATCTAAAACAGCTTGCGGCTAGCTGTGCGATTACGGCATTTTTAAGCGGCATTACAGAGCCAACTCTTTATGGAATCAGTGTGAAGCTGAAAAAACCTTTTTATGCGACCTTTATTGGTTGCATCGCAAACGGTATTTTTTGTGCCATCGCCAATGTTAAAATCTTTTCATTTGCGCCACCATCATTTTTTACATTACCAATCTTTATGAATCCTGATGGGTCAAATACGAACTTTATATTAGCTTTGTGCACGATTGGAATCACGATTGTAGTGACCTTTGTGGCAACCTGGGTTTTAGGATTCGATGATTCGATTTTTGAGACAGAGAGTTAAGAGGGAGAGACATGGGGAAAAAGTTATTCGTTTTTGATCTTGATGGAACTCTGCTAACAAGTAAAAATCAGTTACTTCAAAGCACGGTGCTAGCATTGGATTACTTACAAAGAAAACACACGGTAATGTTGGCAACAGGACGAAGTCGTTTTCTCATCAAAGATATTTTAGATGAGTTAGCTATAAAAGATTATATTGTTTGCAATGGTTCTGCTGCTTTTCTTAACGATAGACAGGTGTTTAAGAGAACACTAGAAAAAAATAAATTAAAGACTCTACTTACCCATTTTAGGAAACAAAAGATTGATATTGCATTAACTGGACTAGATCATTTTTGTCGGATATCCTCGTTTCAAGTTTCTCAAATGGAACAAGCAATGCGCTCTATCGGTGGAGAAATCCCTGACTATTTACCAGATTTCCACTTGAAAAATGATATCTATCAGGGACTGGCATTTTATGCCCCGCAGCTTGATGAAAGAATACAGAGAGAATTTTCAGATTTTCGTTTTGTTCGTTGGCATCCTTCATTCGTTGATATCGTCCCTAATCAAGGGTCGAAGGCAGTCACAATGCTGACTATTGCACAAAACTTAGGAATAAAAACTGAGAACATTATTGCCTTTGGTGATGAAACAAATGATATTGAGATGTTAACAGCGGCTGGAACGGGGATAGCTATGGGCAATGCTAATGATTCTGTAAAAGCAATCGCTGATTTTGTGACCAAAACGAATGATGATGATGGTATCGTGTATGCGTTAGAAAAGTTCAAGCTATTATAAAGTGAGGGTGGAGAATGCTAATTTTTCCACCTTTTTTGTGTCGTAATGTAATTACTATATCTTGTCTTTAATTTTACCTTAGTCTGAATTTAAAAAAAAACTGAGCAAAATGTATCGAAAAAATGGGCAATATACAGACAGCCTTCGAATGAGGTATGCCTTATGATTAAACTATAGCAATGTTAAGCGTATCGAAAGAAATACTGTAGTTTTGTCACTTTTTAATAGGAGGAAGAAAGTGAAGTATCTAGTAATTTGTATTAATAGAGATAAAACAAAAGAAGAAAAAAATTTTAAAACTTGTCGTGAAGCACTGTGCTTTGCAACCAATTATAATAAGATAAAGTCCAGCAAAATTTACAAAGAAGGTTTCTTGATTCAGAAATTTATCTATTAGCTATTTTAATACTAAACTCTTTATTCTGTATAAACTATTGGAATTACGGATCATCAGAAAATTATGTATTGTAATTTTTGTCGATTAATCTTTATTTGCAAATATATATTATTACTATGAAGCCTAATCATCTTAACTTGATGATTGGGTTATTTTTTGTACTCAAAAGGGGGAACAAGTAATGTTCGATACACAAGAAAATCGCTATGTCACGAGGGGAGTAAATGAACTAGTACCAAAGGAAATACAGCGACATTGTTTTCAGTTGACTGATGAAAAGGCAAAGGAAGCAGAGATTCAGTTAGATTATCTACAAATCTTTGAGTTCAATCGAAACGACTGAATAGGTATTTTTGTGATTGTCCAACAACAAGAATAATTGCCATTTATTTATAGTTTTGAAAATGAAACATACGTTCCAAATCCTGAATACTACCAATATGTTTATTATATAGTAAAACTGAAAGCTAGACGTATTTGTTATACGGGGAGCCGTATCATAAATAGGGATATAATTTTTTAAAATTGTCCATCAAACATGTAAAAGTAGGGATTAATTAACTTTAAAAGCCAGATCATATTCACATGTTGGTAAAAGTATCACATAAGTATCTCGCAGGTCATGGGCTACTTGAAAGTAAGAAGTGCGACGTTTATCCATGAGCAGCAGAGAAACTTAGTCTATAAATATTTTCTGGTCAAGGGGCTATTACGTGAGCACAGTCGGCCTGAATCAGAAAACAACTGAAAAATATACATGAGAACAAAAATCAGATGATCGAATTCGAGATAGTATAAGTAAACGAGAAAATGATACTGGAGGACTTCCTGCGGTTTAGGAACAAACGACTAAATTTACTGAAGTTGAAAAACGAAGATTCGTTTTCCAACTGTATCACCATCAAGCTAAGGATAAACATTATAAAAGAACACTGATCGTGTGTCCTGAGTGTAGTAATAAAAATTCATAAAGTTCGTTTCCTTTTAACTGAAATGGTTCAACAGAAGCACGCAAACCAAGCCTTACGACCAATACAAAGGTAAGGCTTTTTTTGCCAAAGTGATTAACCCTAGAACTAAACCTCCTCAAAAAAAAGACAAGGGCAGAATTTAGCCGCTATCATCAGGTTCGTGGGAGCGAATCTCTGTATCCACATTCTCTCGCGTTTTCCTTGAAAGCAGACGGTTGATCAGACCTTTGCGTGCTTTCTTAGACTTTGTTGCTGGTTGTGATTGTACAATGTGTGTTGGTTGCGGACGCTCAGTAAGTACAGTAGGTTCAATCGGGTTAGGGACAGACTTTTCTTTTAAATTTACAGCATCAATCGGTAAAGTATTTGCTGGTAATGGGAAGTGATTTTTTTCATTAAACGCTTCTTTTTCTTCTAAAGAAATCGCCATTCGTGGCGAGCGATCCTCAGGAATTTTCGTAGGTGTTTTAGGAAGTGCTTTAGACCCTGTTTCAGAAACTGGCATAGGAAAAAGAGCGGAAGATTGCTCCGTTTCAGGGGCTTCAGGAAGCTCCTCCGATGCGTTCGTGAATAGAGTGACTTCGGTTGTGGTCACAAATTTGGCTGAGAGGACGGAATCAAAAAATTTCACGCCGTCTTGTTCAAAAATATCAAGGGTCGTAAGTAATTCGCAGGCTTCTTTGATTTCTTCTACGGGCAGGCTGGTATTGACTTCTTTGTAGCGCCAGTTATGGTTTTTGCCATTGCTTTTCGCAAACTTCACGACTAAATCAGTTGTTTCATCAATCATTTCTTTTTTCTCCTTTCAAGTTTTTCTGGATTACTTAAGGCTTATCAGGTTCTGTTGTGTTATCAGGGCGGACAAATGACATCAGGGAACGGGCAACGGAGACGACTTTTTCACCGAAGTTTCTCAACGGAAAGACTCGCAAGGTCAGTCTTTTCCACTCAGGGGCGTCAAAGTAATCTTTAAAATAATAGAAAAAGCGTTTCATGGTACGTGTCGCTTTCGTATTCATGAAGAGATAGCGGACAAGGTCCTCTAAAATGTGAGCAAACTCCTGTGCACCAAGCTTAAAGCGGACGCGTAGGGCGACAAGGTACTTGATAGTTAAGCTGCTGTTTTGGGTTTCTTGGTAAAAGGTCATGATTCGTGCTTCAAGTGTCTCAGGTTTTAGTGAAAAAATTTGCTGGTGCGTCAAAAGTGTTTTATTCATGGATCGTATCCTCCTAATTCGTTTTAAAATTTTCTTTTTATGAAAAAATCGTTCGATTCAAATGCTGTTTACCATTCAACTAAATTGCTGGAACGATAAACTAGCTGGTAAAATTAATTATTTTTCTGACTAAGAGTCCTGCAAAGAGTAGAACTGACATCCTCATTAATAGAGAAGGCGGTACGTCTACTGCAACTTCTCAAATTCATCCTTCCTTATTTGATGTACCGAGATTGGCTGGTTAGGATCACGCCTTCTAGGTAGTTGTTCTCTGGTGAAAGTTCTGTCATGATGGCTCCCAGTTCTAGCACAGCTTCTTCGGCTGGTTCATCGATGACGTTTTGGAAGTTCACCTTTCTTTGCTTGTCTTCTCCTGCATCGATTTATACTTGTACTTTGTTGCAATTTTTTTGAATTATTTTTCATTTCTCCGTATGTTGTAGCTTTGTTCCGGCCGGTTACTTAACGATAAAGGTGAAACACAAACTTGGTCAAAACCGGCAAAATTACATTTTGGGGTCAAAATTGCACGGATTTCTGTCCTTTTTTTGCGAGGTATCACTTAAGAAGAGGATTTGTCTAAAAATCACCTCAAAAAACATACAAATTTCAAATGCAAATGCAATTTTGCCCACTTTGACAAATTTTATATTTTATTCAGTGGAGTAGAATGTTGAACTGACAGTATTTTGGGTAGTAAAACTTCTTTTAAAAAAAGCGAAAAACCTTGTTTGACTTAATGCTTTCTTAATAATTAAAATGGAAAACGTTTCTCTATCAGATGCGGGAAAACATGGACTATTAGATTCGAAATATTTTTTTGCGACAATCTCTGAGGTGATTGAAATCTGATTTTCTCCTCTGTAAGGACTTCTGATGAGTTTATTGAACTAACAGTATGTAGGTAACTGAATGGGCAACTGACAAATGTTGAGTTAGCAGTTACATAAAAATTCATTAGCAAACGATCGCATTTACTGATCTAGCTAAAAACGACCACGCACTATTACTAACAATAGTACGTGGTCGTTTGTGTCAATTATTATTATGAGGAGATCTTGTTTTTACAACTATCTGGGACTTTTTCTTGATTGCTGCGCTAATCATTCTGATGTTTCAATAAAAAGATAAACTCCTCAAAATTGTTTGAGTTGGCTAAGAGATTAGCCTTTTCTTTATCCCATAAAATTTTTACAATCGTGTTGTAAATGTCCATAAATTTTTTCCGATCATCCTTTTGAACAGCAATCATTAGAACGATATTTATAGTATTTTCTCCCCATTTTATACCTTCTTCATTTATTAACACACAAAACATTGTTTTTTTAGCATTCATCTCTATGGCATGGGGAATAGCGAAAGTATCGAAAAAACAAGTGGAAGACATCGCTTCTCTTCTAAAGACTGATTCAGTGAAATCAGATTCAGCTAAACCAAAATCAATTATTTCTTGCGACAGAAATGTTATCGCTTCTTCCTTTGTTTGAAGCTTAGAGGTCTTAAAGAAGAGCTTCTCATGAAAGAATGAAGACAACAGTTTATTTTGGTAATTCATTTCTTTTTCTTTGATACATAATCGAATCGCGTTATCGACTTCAAGCTGATCCATAAGAGAGAAAAACGGAGAAACCGTAACAACTTTCTTACCGATAACATTTATCGGATTGGTTGAAATAATTAGATCCACTGTAGAATCAATACTATTTTCTGGTGCTCCGTTATTTGTACTTCGTATTTCTATGTGATCACCATGTGTTTCGTTAAGCTTTTTCATAATGTTATCACTGATACGATGGTAATCCTTTGTTAAAAGTAAAATTTTAATTAATCGAGTGTCCTCAGTAGAGTTTTCAATCAGAAAACCAATGTGGATACTGATATAATCAATTTCTTCATCGGAAATGAAGATACCGTATTTTGAAGCAATTTTCTCTGATATGGAAATTGCTACTTCATAGATGAATGGGCAGTTCCTTTTTAAGTTATCTAAGACTTCATTGCTAACTAATTGTTTCGAAGAAGCCCGTTTTATTAGACCATCTATATGCAACGCAAAATTATAAAGAAATTGCTGGTAATTGATGTCCAAAAGATAATAATTGAACGTTTCTAGCAAAATATCATTTATTTCGCCAATAAAGTCTTGTGTGATCACTTCTAGCGAATACTCATCGCTTTCTTTCAGACTAATAGGTTTGATTTGTCCCATAATCAAAGTCGCCACGTAAATGATGTCATTTTCTTTGGGCTGAATATGCCAGTGATCAGCATATTGATTGCATATATCTAATGAAATTCGATATTCAACGGAGTCTGCTGTTACTAAAGAATCAGGAATCGTTTCTATGTAGGAATCCGTACGCATTCGATATAGTGCAAGAATGATGTTGATTAATAAATTTGAAGAATAATTTTTCTCAACAAAAAAATCGTACTTATGGATTGCATTTAAGATAATCGACTTTGTTTTTGATAGATCAATTTCTCCGAAAAAAGAAGATAAGTTATCGATAGTATTAAAGGTGGGATCGACTTCATTCATGATTAGGCTACTAATAAATCTACGTTTATTAAGCTCAGTTCCTGAAATATTGAGCAATCCTTTATGTCGGCTAATTTTCAAACAGAATTTTTCCAAATCATGATCGATTTCTCTTAGTTTATTTTCTAAAGTGGAGAGACTAATAAAAAACATGTCTGCTAGTTCTTCAATTCGAATACTTTTCTTACTAAAAAATAGTTTCTTCAATAGTTGATGATTTAAATCCTTTTCGTCCTCTTCAAATACAGTAAAAGATGGTAATAAGTTTGAATCAATAGAGTAGCCTTTATTACTTGACTTTATAAGAGGCAGTTCTTTATTTATCAGAGAAATCTCCTTTTGAATGGTTCTTAATGACAGATCAAGAATGATAGCTAAAGATTTTCCTTTGACAGGAATTGTACTGTTTACAAGTTCAGCAATAATCCTTTTTTGTCTATTAGTAAAACTGTATTGTTCCAAAATAATCACCTCTTTTTAAGTATTCAACTTTATTATATAACGGAGAACTTGAATAAGACAAAATTATAATTGCGGGGTACAACGCAAATTAATAAATTGCGGGGTGCTATGAAAAAACAGATTTGAATAGGTAAATTAAGCTAGCTATATTGGAATTAGAGAAAGGGGTTACAGAAAATGGACAAAAGTGAAGTACAAAGTATCGCATTTCAATTAATCGGAAAAGCTGGAGAAGCTTATGATCATTTCTATAAGGCGATTGAGTGTAGCAAGCAGCAAGATTTTGATGGTGCTGAAAAGGAAATAAAACAAGGGAATGAAAAATTGAATGCAGCACATAAATCACAAACTAAATTACTAACAGCAGAAGCAAATGAAGAAGATATTGCGTTTAGTATTATTCTTATTCATGCCCAAGATCATTTGATGGGAACAATTATGTTTGAACGGATCGCTAAAGAATTTATTGAACTATATAGAGAAAGGGATGGAAACAAGAATGGCTAACAACTTTCTTTGGGGGAGCGCAACCGCAGCTTATCAATGTGAGGGAGCATGGAATGAAGATGGTAAAGGGTTATCCAATTGGGATGTGTTCTGTCATAGCGAAAAGAACAATGTGAATCCAGTTACTGGTGATATCGCGAGTGATCATTATCATCGATATGAAGAAGACATAAAAATGATGGCTGAAGGAGGCCAAAATGCGTATCGTTTTTCAATCGCTTGGACACGTATTATTCCTAATGGTATTGGTGAGATAAATCAAAAGGGGATTGATTTTTATAATCGGTTGATAGATACCTGTTTAAAGTATAAGATTGAGCCTCTTGTTACATTGTATCACTATGATTTACCACAGACACTCTTTGAAAAAGGTGGTTGGGAGAATCGCGAGACAACAGATGCTTTTGAAGAATATGCAAAAGTTTGTTTTAGAGAATTTGGCGACCGAGTCAACTACTGGATGACCATTAATGAACCTAATTATGATACCTTGTGTTCTTATGCTATTGGAAACTATCCACCGAATGTACAGGATTTAAATCGACGTTGGCATGCAATGTATCATTTAATGCTCGCAAGTGCAAAAGCCGTCAACGTTTATCGAAAAATGGATTTTACCGGAGAGATTGGATTAGTTTCAGACAGTTATTCGATTGAGGTACTTCAAAATACTCCAGAATACTCTCAAGCGAAAGAAAATGCCGATTTATTCTTTAATCGAAGTGTCAATGATGTATGTGTATATGGTCAGTATTCTGAGAGATTTATTCAAAAATTAGTCACCGATGGCATGGATGTTTCGTATATGCTTGAAGAAGATAAGAATATTTTTCAGACAGGAAGGGTTGATTTTCTTGGTATTAATGCGTATGACCGGATTTTAGTAAAACCGTATACAGGTGGTGAGACTGTTCTAACAAACAATAATACTGGAACAGGCGATGCTCCTAAGGCAGTAATCAAGGATTGGTTCGAGTTCGATGATGATCCTACAACAGAGAAAAATCCATGGGGAATGGAGATTTATCCTAAGTCAATTTATGATCTGTTGCTTGAGTTAAAACAACTCTATCCAGACACGCCGATTATTATTACTGAAAATGGTGTTGGGCACTATGATAAATTAATTGATGAAAAAATTGAAGACTCTTACAGAATTGATTATCTTAAAGGGTTTATTGACAATTTGCTGGAGGCAAAGGAAAAGGGTTGCGATGTTCGAGGCTATCTTGTCTGGTCGACAATGGATTTATACAGTTGGATTAATGGTTATGAAAAAAGATACGGGTTAGTATATGTTGATTTTGATAACGAAAATCAAAGAATACCAAAGGACAGCTATTATTGGTACAGAGACTTTATTAGAAATTATGAGGAGTGATAAAAATGGAGAAGTTTAGTAATGCGATCGAAAAACATGTTGCACCAATGGCAAATAAAATTGCTCGCCAAAAGTATATCCAAGCACTGCAAAGCACGTTTCTGTCACTAATTCCTTTTATGACAATTGGAAGTTTTGCTTTGATTATTATCTCGCCGGCTGCTGATTATACGACAATGGATGTCGGCTTTTTAAGAACTTTTTTTCAAGGCTGGCAATCGCTGGCTGATTTTACAACCGTGCCGCTAGGTCTGATTTACAATATATCTATGGGTTGCATGTCTTTGTATGTGACTGCTGGGTTAGGACTCTTCTTGGCGAAGCACTATAAACTAAATAATTTCATTTCTGTTATACTAACGCTGATTTCATTTCTTATTATGAGTTGTGTAACCAAGGATGGAACGCTATCACTTCAATATTTTGATGGCAAAGGGCTATTTACTAGTATTTTGGTATCTATTATTACTGTGGAGTTATACCGATTTTTGACAAACAAGAAATTTGGACGTATTGAACTGAGTGGCGGAGGAGTGCCGCCAGCATTGACCGATTCATTAGCGGCACTAGCACCTTCAGCGGTTATCTTGCTACTAATGGGAATTTTGAGTTCTATTACATTAAATTTAACTGGCGATGCTTTTCCAGGATTGATGACTTTAATTATGACCCCGCTTGTAAGTATGATTGATAGTGTTTGGGGTGTGCTTATTCTAGCAGTAATTGTCATGCTTTTATGGTGGTTTGGGATTCACGATACCGTTATTACAGGTCCGTTAACGCCATTTTTAGTAACCAATTTTACTACCAATTCAGCAGCATACGCAGCAGGAACAGCAGCAATCTCCTTACCCTATATTTTAACAGAACCATTTTGGTGGACCTTTATGGCGATCGGAGGAAGTGGAGCAACATTAGGATTAGCCTTTTTAGCTTTGCGAAGTAAGTCGAAACAAATTCGAACAGTCGGTAAATTGTGTATTATTCCATCGTTGTTCAATATTAATGAACCGCTAATATTTGGGTTACCATTAATGTTTAACCCTGTTATGATGTTTCCGTTTGTCTTTACTATGGCATTTAATGGGGTAATCACTTATTTAGCAATGGATTTTCATCTTATTGGTAGGACATTTGCTGATCCTAGTTGGAATATGTTCGCACCTATTGGAGCAATCCTTTCTACAATGGATGTGAAGGCATTGTTCCTTGTAATTGGCTTAATAGTAGTCGATCTATTCATTTATCTTCCGTTTTTCAAAATTTATGAAAAACAAAAAATGGAAGAAGAGCGACTTGAAGAGGAGTTACAGGAAAATCAAAATGTAGCATTGGAGGAATAAGAAATGAATATTGTATTAGTATGCAATGCGGGTATGAGTACGGGGATCATGCAGTTAAAATTGCAAGAAGAAATCAAAAAGAGAAATATTGATGCAACTGTAAAAGCTGTCCCGATGGTTGAACTCGACGAAATTATCGAGGAAACAGATGCTATTCTATTAGCGCCACAAATCAGATTTGCCGAAAAGGATATTAAAAAATTAGTTCCAGAAAATGTACCAGTTGTAGTAATCTCAGCTCAGGATTTTGGTTTAATGAATGTAAAAAAGGTTTTGGATGAATTAATGAAAAAAATTTAACTTGCTGTTTTCAGGACTGATAGGATGATTCTATCAGTCCTTTTTATGTGTTTTAATTGAGGTTCTTATGCTCCAAATAGCCAAACACCAATGCTTCGATCACTACATAAAACATTGAATTGGATTGCAAGGAATCTTCTGGAACATCTTTGAAGCGACTAGCATAAAGCCGGTAGTCGACTCGTTGAGATAACAGGTTATCTGTGTGTCCGGTTAAGGAGATCGTCTTTGCTCGCTTGAGGGATAAAAGGTTCAATACATCGGATAGATTATGGTTATTACCGGTCAAGGAAACAATAAAAATGAGATCATTTTGTTTCAAGACATTGAAGAAATGCTTGAATTCATAGGACTCCTTATCGGCAGGGATGGACAGGACTGGTTTACCAATAAACAAGAAAAGCCGTTCCATCTCGATTGTCTGATTTTTTTGAGAAACACCAGTATAAATGACATATATTTTCTCACAATGGTCAATTAAATCATAAATTTCATCCCAGTCAGCCTTCTTGAGATAGTCCATGGTATCTGCCAAGGAACTAAGAATATTTGACTTGGAAGCAAAGGTCAGCTTCTGCGGGATGTTTTTATCGCCCCAAACAAAGAAGTTTTTCAGTTCAGTAAAGCCCTTAAAGCCTAATTTTTGTGAGAGTCTGACAATTGAAGCTTTAGATGAGGCTGTTTTTTCTGCCAGTTTGGTGATGGATAGTGATTTTAATTCATCTTTGTGATTTGCGATGTAGTGAGCGATCGTTTTTTCGGTGGGGCTTAAATAGTTATAGTGTTCATTGATTAATTCTTCGATATTCATAATGAACTCCTTTGCTGATTTGTCATTGGAACCAGTTTCAGAAGCTGGAACCATTTGGTTGCGGTTACATGTTACTCTTTTTTTAAGGATCGATTCTTAAAAAAATATAGGAGGGATAGTGATTATTTATTTAGAAAATGCTCAGTGCAGCGTATCAATCTCGTTACACGGTGCGGAGTTAAAGAGTTTCAAAAACCGACGATCGGGGTATGAATATCTATGGCAGGCTGATCCCACGATTTGGAATCGTAGTGCGCCGTTTTTATTTCCCAATGTAGGTCGTTTAAAGTCGAATACTTATTTCTATCAAAACAAAAAATATCAGATAGGTCAACATGGTTTTTTACGAGATGTTGAATTTGAGCTGAAACAAAAAACGAACAGTCAAGTTATTTTATGTTTCAAAAGCAATCAAGAAACCTTGGAAATCTATCCATTTCATTTTGAGGTAAATGTTCGCTATACCCTTGAGGAAAATAGTTTATCGGTTGGTTTTACTGTAAAGAACAGAGACAATCAGCAGATTTATTTTTCCTATGGGAATCACGCTGGATTTACGGCCCCAATCAATCCTGAGTTGAAATTTGAAGATTATTATTTGGAAGTTTCACCAAAAAAAAGCCGAAAACGAATTGTTTTGACGGATAACAAGGAAGCCGATTTGGCGAACGCTTTTACAGAAGAAAGATTTCCACTTCGATTGGATCATGATCTTTTTAAACAAGATGCCTTGATTTATCAAATTGAGGGGATGACCGAATTTACCTTAAAGTCAGATAGGGACTCAGCTAAATTAGTTGTTTCTTTTAAGGATTTTGATTATGTAGGCATTTGGTCGCCGTATCCAACACTTGGGAATTTTGTTTGTATTCAGCCATGGTGCGGAATCGCAGATCGTGTTGGGACGGATCAGCAATTTGAGAACAAGTTCGGTAGTTATCAGCTACAGGAAAAAGAAAGCTTTAGCAGAGAATTTATGATTTCAATCTATTAGGAGGCAGCGTGTAAATGGTAAAAATTGCAACAATCGGCGGGGGCAGCAGCTATACGCCAGAGCTTATGGAAGGCTTTATCAAGCGGTATGATGAACTTCCTGTCAAAGAAATTTGGTTTGTCGATATTGAAGAAGGAAAAGAAAAACTAGAGATCATCGGAGCGATGGCACAACGTATGTGGGATGCCTCACCCTATGATGTAAAAATTTTCACGACCCTGGATCGTTCCGAGGCGTTGAAGGAAGCGGATTTTGTTACGACACAATTCCGCGTTGGATTTTTAAACGCTCGGATCAAAGATGAACGAATTCCTTCTTATTACGGTATGCTGGGACAAGAAACAAATGGTGCCGGCGGAATCTTAAAAGCCTTTCGAACAATTCCGGTCATGCTGGATATTGTCGAAGATATGAAGCGCTATTGTCCGGATGCTTGGTTGATCAATTTTACGAATCCTAGCGGCATGGTGACCGAGGCAGTCGTTCGTTATGGAAGATGGGAAAAAGTCATTGGATTGTGCAATATTCCAGTTATCGCAACAATGGAGGAGCCTCCGTTGATCGGGAAGACGCAAAAGGACTTGGTATATCGTTTTGCTGGTCTGAATCATTTTCATTGGCATCGGGTGTTTGATAGTACTGGTAAGAATGTTACGAAACGAATGTTAAAGGAAATGACTTTACAGGATGCTGGACTTCCTAAAAACATTTTCAGTGTGCCATTTTTTGAAGAGCAATTAGAAAGTGTCGATATGATTCCATGCGGCTATCATCGTTATTATTATCGAGAAGAAGAGATGCTGGCCCATTCATTAGAGGAATATCGCACAATTGGTACACGTGGTGAACAGGTAAAAGAAACCGAAGCCCAGTTATTTGAACTATATAAGAATCCTGAGCTGAATCATAAACCAGAGCAATTAGCCAAACGAGGCGGAGCTTATTATTCGGATGCCGCATGTGCAACAATTGCGGCCATTCACTCAAATGCACAAACGCACATGGTAGTGTCCACGATCAATCATGGGGCAATCCCGGATTTACCAGCAGAATGTGTGGTCGAGGTTTCGGCCAATATTGGTTCAACTGGGGCGATTACTCAAGCTTTTGGAACCTTTAACTCAGCAGAAAAAGGCTGGCTGCAGCTAATGAAAAATATGGAATTAACGATTTGTGAAGCAGCGGTCACGGGAGATTACGGCTTGGCGCTGCAGGCATTCGCGATGAATCCATTGATTCCATCGGGTAAAACAGCGAAACGTGTTTTAGATGAATTACTGTTGGCCCATAAGAAATACTTGCCTCAGTTTAGTCAAACCATTGCAAAGCTAGAGGAACTGGGAATCGAAGTTAAGGATGAAAAGTCTCAGGAGTTAACGATCAACGAGAGATAGAAAGGATGGAAGCAATGAGTAAAAAAGGTGAAAGTGTTGTATTTGCCACGATTCAAAAAATTGGGCGTTCTTTTTTCCTACCCGTATCAATTCTACCAATTGCCGGATTGTTATTAGGAGTAGGGGCTTCATTGACCAATCAGGGAACGATTGAGGCCTATAAACTGGAAGGAATATTGGGGAATGGCACACCTTTACATGTGCTATTCTCAATTTTCTCACAAGTAGGAACAGTTATTTTTGGGAATTTACCAATTATCTTTGCTATCTCTGTCGCGATCGGCATGGCAAAGCAAGAAAAAGCGGTGGCAGCATTATCTGCGGCGATTTCCTTTTTCGTGATGCATACAACCATTAATGCACTGCTTCAGGCGGATGGCAGTATTTTACCAGATGGATCATTCGGTAAAGGTGTGTTAGACGGAGCATTAACAAGTGTGGTCGGCATCACATCGTTGGAAATGGGCGTGTTTGGCGGGATTGTCGTTGGATTAGGTGTTTCTGCCTTGCACAATCGTTTTTATAAGCAGCAATTACCAAGTGCATTATCGTTTTTTGCAGGCGTTAGATTTGTTCCAATTATTTCTGTGCTGGTGTACATTTTTGTTGGAATCGCTTTCTATTTTGTGTGGCCATTGATTCAATCAGTTATTTTTTCAGCTGGCGGTCTAGTGATGAAGTCGGGCTATTTCGGAACCTTTATTTTTGGATTTATGGAACGGGCTTTGATTCCCTTTGGTTTGCATCATGTTTTCTATATCCCTTTCTGGCAGACTGGATTGGGTGGGACAGCAATTATCGATGGCGTGACGGTTGCCGGAGCGCAAAATATTTATTTCGCGGAACTTGCCTCAGCAAGTACGACTCGTTTTAGTGTTGAAGCATGTCGTTTCATGACTGGTAAATATCCATTTATGATGGCAGGTTTGCCAGCGGCAGCTTATGCTATGTATAAAACAGCGAAACCAGAGAAACGTAAATTAGTGGGCGGTTTACTTTTTTCAGCCGCATTGACGTCCTTCTTAACAGGGATTACGGAGCCAATTGAGTTTACCTTCTTATTCATCGCACCGTTCCTATTCTTATTGCATTGCGGCCTTGCTGGCTTATCATTTGTTTTGATGCATGTGTTGAAAATTTGTATTGGAACGACGTTTTCTTGTGGGCTAATTGATTTTCTTTTATACGGCCCGCTGCAAGGTAATGCCAAAACCAATTGGGTGATGATCATTCCAGTATTTATCGCCTATGCGGTCTTGTATTTCTTTGTCTTCAAGTACCTTATCCAAAGGTTTAATATTCCCACTCCCGGACGAGATGAAGGAGAAGCGAAGCTTTACACCAAAGATGATTTTCAAAAGAAAAAAGCGGGTGATTCTTCTGATGACGAGCTGTCTGGTGTTATTTTGAAAGCCATTGGCGGAACCGGAAATCTGGTAGATATTGATGCCTGTGCCACAAGATTGAGACTAACTGTAGAAGATCCTGAAGCAGTAGATGATGAGCTATTGAAGCAGCACGGTGCTAAGGGAATTATCAAAAAAGGCAGCGGGGTCCAGATTATCTATGGGCCGCATGTGAGTATCATTAAGAGCAATTTTGAGGAATATTTAGAAGGCTTATCGAGCTAGAATTTTTGATAAATAGCCGTGTAATTTATGCGGCTATTTCTCTTAGAGGAGAAGATGAAGATGTTTTTATTTTCAAAGAGAAAAGAGAAGAAGCTTTGATCTGAGGTAACGCTGTTTGCCCCTGTCAATGGACGAATAATTGGGTTAGAACAAGTTCCTGATCCAGTATTTGCTAACAAAATGCTAGGTGAAGGCATAGCCGTTGAATTATCTGGAGAAGCGGTACGGGCTCCGTGTGATTGTAAAGTCATAATGATTGCTAATACGTTGCACGCTTTAGGGTTACTAGCTGATAATGGTGCAGAAATATTGATTCATATAGGTTTAGAAACCACACAATTAAACGGAAAAGGTTTTTCTGTATTAGTGTCACCAGAACAAGAAGTGAAAAAAGGAGAACCATTAATTTTATTGGAAAAGGATTTTATTGAGGAAAAGGGCTACAATTTGGTTACTCCTATGGTTATTACAAATAGCAGCGAGTTTTCTGTTGAGATAATCAAGCAAGGCTCCGCATCTGTAGAAAAAATACAGGGTCCAGTTCTCGTTGTTGGAAAATAATTTTGTTATTTTAAAATTATTCTGTTGACGACTTAAAAAAAGAATAGTAGTATTTTTCGTGAATTGAATAGTATTCTTCGGGGCAGGGTGTAATTCCCGACCGACGGTGACAAGGCGTACCTTGAAGTCCGTGACCCGCATTTTTTTGCGGTTGATCCAGTGTGAATCTGGAACCGACAGTTAAAGTCTGGATGGGAGAAGAAAAACTTATCAGAAGTATGATGGGGAAGGTCTATCCTTTTTTCATTATGGTTTCTTTGAGTTTATCTGTTACGGCCTCGTGTATGTGCTTACACGGGGTCTTTTTTTTGCAGTTTTTCTTCCTGCTTCAGCAGGTTAGAAAAATGCTATGCGTAACGAGAATAGAATTATTTTTCCCGTTTTTTGGAAAAATACATTCATTACAACGAGATAGCTGTTTGGAAAGGAGGAATTTGTATGCTTGAAACATTTATGCGGCTTGCGATTAAGGAAGCGTGGAAGGGTAAAGGAAAAACCTTTACGAATCCTTTAGTTGGCGCAGTGATTGTCAAAGACGATCAGGTTATCGCTAAAGGCGCGCACTTAGCTTATGGTAAGCCCCATGCTGAGAAAAATGCGCTGACATCATGTAAAACTCCCGAAAAACTATTAAATTCAACACTCTATGTCACGCTGGAACCGTGTCATCACTATGGCAAGCAGCCGCCATGTACCCAAGCAATTCTGGAAAGTGGGATCAAGCGGGTAGTCATCGGCCAACTTGATCCGAATCCTCTTGTGGCAGGAAAGGGAAAACGTTATTTAGAGGAGCAAGGGCTTGAGGTGATTACAGGGATCTTAGAGGAGGAGGTTCGAAGTCTGAATCGACATTACAATTTTTATCATGAGCAGCAACGGCCGTTTATCACATTGAAGCAGGCCATGACCTTAGATGGGAAAATTGCGTTAGCTGGTCAAAGAACACCCTTAACAGGAGAAGAAGCATTGAAACGAGTCCGCAAAGAACGGGGGGATTATCAAGGGATTTTGATTGGAAGTCAAACCGCTTTGATCGACAATCCAACCTTAGGAACGACCGACGAGGATAAATTTCCACCTTATCGAGTGGTCTTGGATCGAAAAGGGGAAGTGTTGGCCCATAAGGAACTGGCACTTTTTGAAGCTGGCAGCAGTCCGGTGCTCATTTTCACCGAAAGGGATGACGAGATTCATCTGCCTGAGCATATCGAAGTCATTCGAAAACAGGTTCTTTCCCTGTCTTTTGTTGTGACTGAATTAGCCAAAAGAAACATTCAATCCCTTTATGTTGAAGGCGGTGCTGCTATCCATGATGCCTTTTTAGCAAGCGGCTATTGGGATGAGCTGGTTACCTATCTTGCACCGAAAATTATCGGCGGGAATGGCACAGCTAGTTTTACTGGCACACGCTTAGTGGAGCAGGTGACCGCACTAAGCGACATATCAATCGAACAATTGGGATCAGACGTTCGAATCGCCGGAAGGAGAGTGTAGCAGATGTTTACAGGACTTATTCAGGAAAAGGGCAAACTGACGCGTATCATTCCTCGCGGAAGAACCATTCTGTTAACCTGCCGAGCGTCAAAAAAACTACTAGCAGATTATAAAATTGGCGATAGTATGGCGATCAATGGTGTGTGCTTGACCGCCGTCAAAAAATCAGAGCAGGAATTTACGGTTGAAATTATGCCAGAAACGTATCAGCGAACGTCGTTTTCAAAGGCAAAAGTATCTGACGAAGTAAATTTGGAACGAGCATTAGCATTCAACGGTCGAATTGAAGGTCATTTTGTCGCTGGACACATCGACACAACGACCCGCTTAGTCGAAAAACGAGTGTTAGAAAATGCCTTGATTTTAACGTTTGACTACCCAAGAGAATTGACTGGTGAAATTATTTCTCAAGGCTCGATAGCGATTAATGGTGTAAGCCTGACCATAACAGAAGCCACGAATCGCCTGTTTTCTGTGAGCCTGATTCCCCACTCAAAGGATCAAACCAATTTGGGAAGTTTACAGCGAGGAGAATTGGTCAATATTGAAACGGATTTGTTAGGAAAATATGTCAAAGCCCAAAGAAAGGACACATCGTATGAATAGAGAAAAAATCGAAGCCGCCATTGAACAGTTAAAAAAGGGGCAACTTGTGATCGTAGCAGATGATGATGATCGTGAAGCAGAAGGAGATTTAGTAGGAATTGCAAATCTAGCGACTACTGAAACGGTCAACTTCATGACAAAACATGCTCGAGGATTGATCTGTGCACCAATCTCCGAAAAAGTAGCTCAACGATTGCAGCTTTCTGAGATGGTCGAAAGAAATACAGACAGCTTCGGGACAGCCTTTACCGTAAGTGTCGATCATCAGTCAACGACAACTGGGATTTCGGCTGGTGAACGAGCACAAACAATCAAAGCACTAGCCGATCCCCAGGCACAAGAAACAGATTTTAACAAACCAGGGCATATTTTCCCTCTGATTGGAAAAGCTGGAGGCGTGCTTGTGCGAAGAGGACATACTGAAGCCGCGTTAGACTTGGCGAAAATGACGAATCAAAGTGAAGCGGCCTATATTTGTGAGATTTTAAATGGCGATGGCTCTATGGCCCGCCGTCCACAGCTGGAAAAATTAGCAGAAGAATGGCAGCTGCCAATGATCACAGTGGAAGAACTAACGCTTTATCTGACGGCACAAGGTAGGACGACGGTTCAGCTTCCAACTGAATACGGGTCCTTTGAATTAACATTGTTTGAGGATGGACAACAGCGAGAGCATTTGCTTCTTTCAAAGGGTGATATTTCAAACTCAGAACAGCCATTGTTGGTGCGGCTTCATTCGGAATGTCTAACCGGGGATGTCTTTGGCTCTCATCGCTGTGATTGTGGGGAGCAGCTCCATGAAGCGATGCGCATTGTTGAAGCAGAAGGAACCGGGGCGATCCTCTATTTGCGACAGGAAGGAAGAGGCATCGGCTTGAAGAATAAGTTGCGCGCCTACCAGCTTCAGGAACAAGGACTAGATACCTATGAAGCCAATATCGAGCTTGGTTTTAAACCCGACGAACGGGAGTATCAATTTGCTGCAGAAATACTAGCTTCTTATGGCATCAAGGATATTCGGTTGTTAACCAATAATCCGGAGAAGGTGAAAGAACTAGAAGAACGAGGCATCCACATTCACCAACGGGTTCCATTAGAAACAGCCCCTTTAAAGGAAAATAGTGCGTACTTAAAAACGAAAAAACAAAAATTTCATCATTTATTATCGATTTAAGAAAAGGAGAGAAAAAGAATGACACAATTTGAAGGAACATTTGACGGTCAAGGAATCAAGGTAGGAATCGTTGTTGCTCGCTTTAACGAATTTATTACCTCTAAACTATTAAGCGGAGCGATGGATAATTTGCTGCGGCATGGTGTAAAGGAAGAAGATATTGATGTCTATTGGGTACCAGGGGCCTTTGAGATTCCCTTTATCACAAAAAAATTAGTAGCAAGTGGAAAATACAGCGGTTTGATCACCTTAGGCGCAGTGATTCGCGGAGCTACCACCCACTATGAACTAGTTAGTAATGAAGTCGCGAAAGGGGTGGCTCATATTGGTCTGGAGTCAGAGATTCCCGTGATGTTTGGCGTATTGACCACAGAAACCATCGAGCAGGCCATCGAAAGAGCCGGAACCAAGGCAGGGAATAAAGGTGCAGAAGTAGCACAGGGCTTGATCGAGATGGCGACGTTGAATAAAAATATAGTTCGTTAGTTTTATTTAAAGATTTTTGATAGAACTATTAGGATAACCATCTACTAATTTTGAGTGAAGTTGTAATTATGTTACTCATTGATCAATGTGAAGAATGTTTCCCATATCCTTTTATAAGGAAAAGAATAATATACAAATCGTACTGCTTGGATAAAAAGTCAAATTGTGATATTGAATTGCTTAACGATACTATTCATACCGATTCTTTGACAATTTTATTGGGAAGCGAGTTCATACTCCCATTAAACAGATGCTATAATAAATGAGTAGGATAGCTTCATCAATTAGATTTATAGATTCATCGGAAAATCTATTCTTTGGATGTTGTGAATCGTTTCTTAATAAAGAGTAAAATGGACGGGTGAGAAGGATGTTAATACATGAAAAATTGTCTGATCAAACAGCAATGAGTAAAATTGATGCGACTATTGCCACCTATTTTTTAAACCAACCGGATAGTATAAAAAAATTGAGCGGTCGAAAGATGGCCGAGGAACTGTTTGTTGCACCTTCGACTATTACAAGGTTTTGTAAAAAACTTGGCTATAAGGGGTACAATGATTTCAAAGAAGCCTACCTATCTGAATATGAGTATTTGCAGTCGCATTTCAAAGAAATTGATCCTAATCATCCGTTTCATTCAAAGGACAGTACCTGGACAATAGCCAATAGAGTTTGTCAATTGTATACAGAAACAGTTGCGGATACATTAGCGATTCAAAATTATGAGTTCATGGAAAAAGCAGTTCGTTTAATTGATCGCAGTAATAAGATTTATATCTATTCGGCTGGAAACCATATCAACTTAGCGAATCATTTTAAAAATAAAATGTTAGAAATAGGTCGATCAGTCGAAGTGATTCAACGTTTTGACTTAGCGTTTTATAGTATTAATTATGCAGATTCAAACGATTGTTTTTTATTTATTTCTTACTCTGGAGAAACAAATGATGTGATTCGCGTGTTGAATGAACTAAAAGGTAAAAATATTCCAACCTTAGCATTAACTTCTTACGGAGACAATACACTTTCGGAGTCTGTAGATGTAGCACTGAAAATTTCAACAAGGGAAAAGTTGATTAATAATTCTGGAAATTTTAGTAGTGATTTATCTGTGATGTATTTGTTAGATATGCTATTTGCGAATGTTTTTTCAAAAAATCATCAAAATATTTGGAGAAAAAGGAATGCGATTGCAAAGAGCTACCAAAAATATCGATATTCTACCAATCCTTTGATCCAAGATTAGAGCTTGAAAGAAACAGTGTTGCGTAATTGTAAACGTTTTATACGTTTTTTACGCAACACTTTTTTTAATTTTATCGAAATCGTCTATTGAGAATGATGCCCCAATATAATGAAGACAATAAAAGAAGGAGGGAATGCTATGAAGTATGAAAAGGAAGCACAGGAAATTTTAGAATACGTTGGCGGGTCAGAGAATATTAAGACAGTCACCCATTGTGCAACACGGTTACGTTTCACGTTGAAAAACGATGAACTGGTTAAAGAGGAAGCATTAAAAAATCTTGCTGATGTGATCGGAACGGTCAATCAGGGCGGGCAATTTCAAATAATTATTGGGAATGATGTGAAATACGTTTACAAAGCTTTGCAACAATTTGTCAACATATCAGAGGAAAACGACACTGGGGTCAATGAAAACAAAACGGTATTGAACAAAGTATTGGATACGGTTGCCGGTATCTTTGTTCCAATTGTTCCAGCACTTGCAGGATCAGGTATGTTAAAAGCAGTTTTAGCAATCGTGGCATTATTAGGATGGATAAATACAGATGGACAAACATATCAAATTTTAAATTTTGTCAGTGATGCTATCTTTTATTTCTTACCAATGTTATTGGCGCACTCTGCTTCGGTTAAATTCGGTACAAATCCGTACCTGTCAATTACGATTGGCGGCATTTTATTACACCCGACATTTACAGCAATGATTACTAATGCTAGAGAGACTGGGGGTACAATTCAACTTTTTGGTTTACCAGTTACCCCAGTCAATTACGGATCATCGGTTATTCCTATCATTCTAACGATTTGGTTTATGTCTTTTATTGAACCATTTGTGGATAAAATTGTTCCGAAAGTTACTCGAATTTTCAGCACCCCACTAATCACTTTATTCATTGTCGCCCCAGTTGCTCTTATTGTAATTGGTCCTTTAGGAACCTTTTTAGGTGATGGTTTGGCAGGTGGAATTCGTTGGTTAGATAATTATGCAAGTTGGTTAATTCCAATGGTAGTTGGAACCTTCACTCCTCTATTAGTAATGACTGGTATGCATTATGCACTAATTTCAATCGGTATCAATTCTTTGGCTAAGTTTGGTTTTGATACGGTTGCTGGTCCAGGAATGCTTGTTTCAAATATTGCTCAAGGTGGCGCTGTATTAGCTGTTGCTCTACGTTCAAAAAATATGAAACTGCGATCACTCGGGATATCTACAGGAATTTCAGCTGTTTTAGGAATTACAGAGCCAGCTCTTTATGGCATAAATCTTACTTATCGGAAACCTTTGTATTCAGCGATGATTGGGGGAGGACTTGGAGGACTATTTCTTGGAATTATGGGTGTCGGTCGCTACCAGCAAGTACCACCAGGCATCTTGGCATTACCTAGTTTCATTGGAGAAGATGGGCTTTCAAATTTAACTTATACGATTATCGGGATTGTAATCGCCTTTGTTGGCGCATTTGTATCACAATTATTTTTAGGTATTGATGATAAAGAAGACACGATTATTGAAAATGAAGAAGCAACGATTGATCCACAGACAGCCCCTGAAGTAGGAGCTCGAGAGTCTATCAGTGTGACTTCACCAATGGCTGGTCAAGTACTGTCTTTATCTCAGGTGAATGATGACGTTTTTTCTCAGAAGTTGCTTGGTGAAGGACTAGCAATCGTTCCTAAAGATGGCTTGATCTATGCTCCTTTTGATGGCGTAATCTCAGTGTTTTTAGAAAGTAAACATGCAATTGGTATTGTAGGCAGTAATGGTGTTGAACTGCTAATTCATTGTGGATTAGATACCGTGAACTTGATCGGTGAGGGATTCGTTTCTCATGTGAATAAAGGAGATACTGTTAAAAAAGGGGATTTATTGTTAGAAATGGATATTGCATATATTCGTTCTAAACACTTGGAAACAACAACGCCTATTTTAGTAACGAATACGAAGGATTATTTAGAAGTATTACCGACAACAGAAGAAGAGGTTCAAGTTGGAGAAGTTGTACTAAGTATTGAATAGAGGAGTGAAAGAATGCCGTTTCCAGATAATTTTTTATGGGGAGGAGCCACTTCTGCGGCACAAATAGAAGGGGCATATAATAAAGATGGTAAAGGGATAAGTACCGCTGATGTGATGACTTTGGCTGAGGATGGACACCCTCGTGAAATAACTGAAATAGTTGAGGAAGAACGCTTTTACCCTACTCATCAAGCCATTAAACATTACGATTATTATGAAGAAGATATCGCTTTATTTGCGGAAATGGGTTTTAAAGTTTATCGTTTGTCTTTCGCTTGGACCCGTATTTTCCCAAATGGGTATGATGATGAGCCAAATAAACAAGGTTTGGATTTTTATGATAAAGTTATCAATTTATGTTTATCCTATGGAATCGAACCACTAGTGACATTGCAACATTTTGATACTCCGATGGGATTGCAAAAATTTCACTTTTGGAAAGGAAGAGAAACGTCCGATTACTATGTCAGGTATGCTCAAACTGTGATAAACCATTTTAAAGGACGGGTTCATTATTGGTTGACCTTCAATGAAATTAATAATATGTCTACCATGTCTTGGAACGCAGGCGGGATTCCTACAGGTGCTAGTGAAGAGGATAAAATGATTGCGGCTTATCATCAATTTATTGCAAGTGCGAAAGTAGTTAAACTTGCCCATGAAATTGACGAAAATAATCTGGTTGGCATGATGTATAATGGTCACTTTTCTTATCCTAATAGCAGTCATCCTGATGATATTCAAGGAAACGAAGACTTTCAGAAGCTAATGATGTTTTACGCTGATGTCCAAGTACGTGGCGAATATCCTTTGTATAAGTTAAAAGAGCTAGAAAGACTAAATATCAAACTTCCAATGCTGGATGGAGACAAGTTGATTTTAAAAGAAGGAACGGTTGATTTTATCTCTTTTAGTTATTATTTAACCCATGTTTGTGGACGTAATACAAAAGGGATTTTTAAAGGATTGAACGGTTTAGAAACAGGCTACAAGAATCCTTATTTGGAACGTTCTGAATGGGGCTGGCCAATTAATCCGAAGGGGTTACGCTTTGCTCTAAATACACTCTATTACCGATACGAGAAACCGGTAATGATTGTTGAAAACGGACTAGGGGCAAGGGATAAAGTTACAAGTGATGGCAGAATTCATGATGACTATCGTATTGACTATTTAAAACGTCATTTATTAGAAATTGAAAAGGCGATTGATTTGGATGGTATCCCAGTTATGGGCTATACCTCTTGGGGACCAATCGATTTGATTTCCGCAAGTACTGGTGAGATGAACAAGCGATATGGATTCATCTATGTTGATGTAGATGATCATGGCGTTGGGACCTATAAACGTGTTAAGAAAGATTCGTTTTATTGGTACAAGAAAGTTATCGCTTCAAATGGCGAATCTTTGACCTAGTGTATGAAACTTTAAAAATAGGAAAGGAGATAACATGGTAGAGAATATACTTTATCTCATTGTTTCACTTGTGGCAACGATCATTGGCTCGTTGACCGGTATTGGCGGCGGAATTATTTTAAAGACACTGGTCGATTTTTTTAGTGACGATTCAGTACTCGTTATCAGTTTTTATACAACCGTTATCGTCTTTACTATGTGTATTGTCTCGATTTATAAGCAGCGAAAGAGTGGCTTTCAATTTAATTTTAACGTTCTAATTGGAATTTGTGGTGGATCTTTATTGGGAGGATACTTAGGAGACTATTTGTTAAACAAGATGGTTCGTAATTATACACAACAGCAGGTCCAGCTTTCACAATCGCTCATTCTTTTCATTACGCTCATTTTCTTGATCATTTATAATAAAATAGGTCCGAAAAAAGCAAAAGTAGAAAAACCGTCACTTTTACTGACGCTCTTATTAGGATTAGCTTTAGGCAGTATTTCAATTTTTTTGGGAATTGGCGGCGGTCCATTAAACGTGTCATTGTTAGTTATCCTATTTGGTTATAGTATGAAAGAGGCAGCGATTTATTCTTTAGCTACCGTATTTTGCTCGCAGATAGCGAAAATCATTTCTATTGTCTATGTGGGAGATTACGGGCAATTCAACTTGAAGTTAGTACCATTTTTGATCATTATCGCTATAATAGGCGGCTATTTAGGTACAGTGTTAAATCAAAAGCTAAATTCTCAAAAAATCGAATTATTATATGCTCTCTTCATGGTAGGGTTGTCCTTGATTACTTTAATGAATATTTTCAGATATATGGTTTAGTAATTTTCTACTACTAAAAAAGACTTCTCTTTTATCAAACAAAGAGAAGTCTTTGGTCGTCATTTAGTAAGAAACTTAAAGGCAAGATTGTACAAGTAAAGCTATCTCTTCAACCATTTCCATATGTGCGTTTTTATCCCAAGTTAATCCTAGCTTCAATTTGTAAGGACAAGAAATAAAATCCTCTGGTAAAATCGTGAATTCCTCATTGATCAATGATTCTGGTAGTAAGGAAACCGCCAGACCACTTTTTACGCAATCTGCGATATTCTCTAGCATACTGCTAGTAAAGACTACTTCAAAATCGATATTTGTCTTTTTGAGGCAATGAAGGGAATGATTATTGACGATACAGTTGTCCGAAAACAAAGCAATTGGCAAAGGACGATTCGATTCCACATCAAACGCTTGATTTGCCACCCAAAAAAGCTTCTCCTCCCACAAAGGAATATCTTCTAAATATTGCGGCTCCATTGCGACAATTGCGACATTTATCTTGGCTTCTTCGATTTGTTTGCGGATAGCTCGACTTCTTGAACAGACAGTCGAAAACGAGAAGTTCGGATATCTTTTTTTTAATAAGGGATAAATTCGCTGAAGATACAACTTGGAGTAATCTGTAGGCAAGCCAAAAGTAACCGCGCCTTCCCAATTGGAATTACTCATTGAGTTAAATGCTTTGTCATTTAATTCAAGTATTTTCTTTGCGTAATTGTAGAGTGTTTCGCCAGTTTGAGTAAGTGTGAGCGTGTCCTTATTACGAATGAACAATAGCGTTCCGACTTGCTCCTCCAGCTTTTTAATCTGAGTGCTGACAGATGAATGAGAAAGATAGACCAATTCAGCTGTGGTGTTAAATTTGCCCGTTTCTGCTGCGATCATAAATGTGTTTAAGTACTCCAGATTGAACCGCTCGCTCATACCAATACCCTCCTGATTGATTACTCATTCACATAGTACATTATCATAGAGTCAAAAGCATAGCAATTCTTCATTATAGATAAAGTTCAATGTTCAATTTTTTTGAATCAAGGGTTCAAATTGATTCGCTTGGATTCAAGTTTCTTCTATTTATAATTGAACTTACACGAGGTAGAAAAGAATTAGAAAAATTCTTTCTAACAATGTGAAAATAAATACAATCGAAAAATAGGAGGATTTGTATGAACGGAATTCCAAAAAAAATGGCTGGTGTCTATTTAACAGGAAATGGCGGTTTTGACAAACTTGAGTATCGTACCGATATTCAAACACCGATGCCAAAAGCTGGAGAAGTATTAGTAAAAATTGGAGCGGCAGCAGTGAATAATACAGATGTAAACACACGTATTGGCTGGTATTCCAAAAATGTTAAATCAGAAACGAACGCCGGCGGCGCGGCTGGATTTGAAGAAGAAGTAGAAGAGGATGGTTCTTGGACAGGGGCCGCGATGCAATTTCCGAGAATTCAAGGTGCAGATGGTTGTGGAACAATCGTAGCTGTCGGAGAAGGTGTTAGTGAAGATCGGCTTGGTGAACGTGTACTGATCAGAACGATGCAGGAACTCCCTTCAAGTGATAAAGGACTGGAATGTATTACTTATGGGTCTGAATGCGATGGGACCTTTGCAGAATATGCTGTAGCACTTTCAGATGAAGCCTTTGTTATCAATTCTGATTTATCAGACAAAGAATTAGCTATTTTTCCATGTTCTTATTCGACTGCTGAAAACTTGGTGGTACGTGTGGAGGTAAATAAAGACGATGTTGTTTTAGTAACCGGAGCGTCTGGTGGTGTGGGCTCGGCGTTGGTTCAGCTCGTAAAAATTCGTGGGGCAAAAGTCATTGCCGTATGCGAACCTGATCAAGAAGAACGTGTTCGAGGCTATGGTGCAGATGAGATTGTTTACCGAGGAGATAGCTACATCGAAAAAATCGGTCGAATGAAGGTCGATGTTGTATTAGATATGGTCGCGGGAAATCAATGGCCAGAATTGTTAGAAGTCTTGAAAAAAGGCGGAAAATACGGTGTCGTTGGCGCTATCGGCGGCCCAATGGTAGAGCTGGATGTTCGGACACTGTATTTGAAGGATCTGAGTTTGTTTGGCAGTACTTACCAAACAAAAGAAGCCTTTACCAACCTGATTGAGTATATTGAACAAGGAAAAATTGAACCAGTCATCGCTAAGGAATTTCCATTGCAAGACATCGTAAAAGCGCAGGAAGCCTTCCTTGAAAAGAAATTAATCGGAAAATTTGTGTTGAATGTTTCGGGAGAATAATCTCAAAAGAAGTTTTGTGTGATTTCACAACAAAAACCTCTTAAATGAAGGGGGATATTTATTTGAAAGGCGAATCATTATCAACCGTTAGAAAATATTCAATGATTGCATTACTCGCTTTTTTCGGCGGCTGTATTTACAAAGTAACCTACTTACGGGAAGTGTTTTACGATCAAGTCATCTCGGTGCTTGGATTAACCAATGCTCAGCTCGGGCTATTATCAAGTGCGGTGGGGATAAGCAGTATGATTGGGTACTTCTTTGGCGGCTTTTTGGCCGATCGCTTCAGCTCACGAAGATTAGTTACTTTGTCCTGTTTTAGTGGTGGATTATTAACGTTATGGTACATGACCTATCCATCATTTCTATTTCTGATGATCATTCATATTGCGACTGCCCTTAGCGGCACCTTGATTTTCTGGGCGGCGTACATTCGGATTGTCCGCATTTTAGGTGGTTCAGATGGACAGGGAAAATATTTTGGTTTTTCAGAGGGAATCCGCTCCTTATTCGGTGTTGTTTTGCCCTTTGGCGCATTAGCTATCATGGAAATGATTCCGGCAGAAAGAGTAGGCTATCGCAGTGTCTTGCTTTACTATGCGATCTGCTATTTTGTGTCAGGAATTCTGGCTCATTTTATCATTGTTGATGTTCATGATGAAGCTGAAAAGCAGGTCTTTAAAAAGGAAGATTATATCAAGCTTTTTAAAACACCTGGCTTATGGTTAGTCTCTTTATTGATCTTTGGTACGTATTCTGTTTTCGCTTTACAGTCTTATACGACTCCTTACATGAGTGGTGTTGTTGGAATCTCCAGTGCAACTGTCGGAAGTATCGCAATCTTCCGACAGTATGGGCTCGGGTTGATTGCAATGCCGATTTATGGAATAGTTGCAGATAAGATGAAGTCTTCGGTAATGACATCAATCGTGGGGTTGATCCTTCTTGTTGGTAGTTCACTAGCAATGATGCTGTATCCTGCAACATCCTCGCCAATTGTGATTATGGTATTGGTGTTGGCCATCGGATTTTTTGTTAGTGGCGTTCGAGGTGTCTATTATGCGACGATGGATGAAGCGAAAATTTCTAAGGCTTTATCAGGTACGGCCATCGGGATTATTTCTGCGATTGGGTTTAGTCCAGATGCTTTCATGTTCTCACAGGTTGGCGGCTGGCTGGACAAGTATCCTGCTGAACAGGTGTACCGAATGATTTTCATGTATATGGCAGCGATGAGTATGGTAGCTGTCGCAGCTGGGGTGACAATTTTAGTCCTGGCAAAAAGAAAGAAGACCATCGAGAAAGGATCATTGATTGAGGAAGATATTCAGTAATGTTAATAAGAAGTTGTTCTTTGTTCCAGCGACATTAGCGATTCTGGTCGTACTTAGCGGCATTTTCTTTAAGGAGCAGTTCGAAGCGCTTATTTCCTTAGCTTTTAACTACTCAGAAAAATACATGGGCTGGTTCTATTCATTAGGAACGTTTCTGTTGATGCCATTTTGTCTTTGGGCAGCGTTAAGTAAAGTTGGAAATATTCGTTTAGGTGGAGAAAATGCCAAGCCGGATATGAGCCCGTTTTCATGGATCGCGATTACCTTTACTTCTGGAATGGCGATGGGGGTCGTTTTTTACGGAGTAGGAGAAGGCTTAACCAATTTTATGGAGCCGCCAAAATTTACTGCTTTAGCAAGCGGGAGTGTGGAGGCAGCAGAGAGTGCGCTTCAATATGTGTATGTTCATTGGGGATTTCAAGCCTATAGTATTTATACAGCTGCGGCTTTGGGCTTTGCCTTTGTATTATGGAATCTGAAAAAGGGCTTTTCATTAAGTGCAGGATTATATCCGCTGATAGGAGAGAAGGCCAACGGTTGGATCGGTTCGTTGGTCAACTGGCTATGCTTATATGTATTAGTCGCATCGTTAGGAACGAATGTTGGTCTAGGAACGCTTCAACTTTCTTCAGGAATCAATTTCATTTTTGATACAAAGTTAGCACCTGGCGTTTTACAGATAATTATTATTGTCGTGCTAGGAGTAATAAGTATTACCGCTGCTTGCTCAGGAATACACAAAGGGATAAAATTTGTCAGTACCTTCAACATGCTGATATTTTTCGTTTTGTTAGTAGGCGCATTTGTCTTTGGCGGAACGATATTTATCCTGAATAATACGATCAGTTCCTTTGGAAAATATTTAGATATCTTGATTCCACAGGCGTTATATTTAGAGCCGGTTAAAAAGACCGGTTGGGTCGCTCGTAATACGATCTATTACTGGTCTTGGTGGATTACGGTGGCACCATTGACAGGTTTGTTCTTATCGAAGCTAGGAAAAGGACGGACGATTCGACAGTTTGTTGTGGTGAATCTGTTGGTTCCGGTTGGCTTTATTGTGGTCTGGTTTGGGACTTTCGGTTCATCAGCTATTTTGCGGCAATTGAAGGGAACAGATATATGGAGTACGGTTCTTGAACGAGGATATCCAGTCGCATTCTTTGCCTATTTGGATACGCTGCCGTTAAATACGATCTTCTTATTGCTAGGGTTATTAGCAGTGTTTCTATCCTTTATTACGCAGTCAGAATCGATGATTTATACGATTGCTGAAATGACGAGCTTAGAGAAGAACAAAGGGCGTTCAACGAATTTTTTAAAAGTATTTTGGGGAGTAATGATTTCAACGATGGGCTTTGTTTTAATCCATTCGGGAGGATTGGAAACCGTTCAGACCTCTGTAGTGATGCTAGGTGTGCCCATCCTAATTATTCTCCTAATCAACTGTGTCTCATTTATAAAAGCGACAACGAAAAAAAATCCTTAGGAGGAACTATTTATGGCCTTTAAGCGAATGTTCAATGCAGTCGAAACACATTGCGGAGAACCAATGCGTGTTGTAACTAGCGGAATACCAACGATCCCAGGAGATTCTGTTTATGAGCAATCAAATTGGTTGAGAGATAATGACGACCAATTCAGAAAACTAATGTTGAGAGAACCACGCGGCTATCCGCCATTGTGCTGCAACTTGATCGTTCCAGCGAAAGATCCTCGTGCGGCGGCTGGCTACATTATTATGGAGCAAATCGAATACCCAATGATGAGTGGGGGAAATACGATTTCGGTTGCTACCGCTTTACTTGAAACGGGGATGATACCAATGGTTGAGCCCGTGACAGAATTTAATTTAGAGGCGCCAGCAGG
The DNA here is from genome assembly GCF_051710745.1 of Enterococcus sp. DIV0756. Taxonomy (NCBI): domain Bacteria; kingdom Bacillati; phylum Bacillota; class Bacilli; order Lactobacillales; family Enterococcaceae; genus Enterococcus; species Enterococcus sp. DIV0756. The sequence continues at coordinate 990,440 of NZ_JBIOLF010000002.1, forward strand.
ATTGATTGGTATCAAAGCCGATTGTGAGAAAGGCAAAGTAAAACAGGTGACGTTTTCCAATGTCCCTGCCTTTGCGGTTCATTTAGACAAAGAAATTGATGTCCCACATCTTGGAAAAGTCAAGGTCGATGTTGGCTGGGGCGGCATGTTTTATGTGTGTATCGATGTCCGACAATTCGAAGGCTTGGAGCTAGTTCCTGAAATGGGAAAAGAAATCGCGAAGGTCTCCGCACTTTGTATGAAAGCTGCCCAAGAGCAATTAAAAGTAGAGCATCCGGATTATCCAGGAATCGGCATTACTATTTCCGAATTACACGGACCAACTGATAATCCAAATGCGGATTGGAAAAGTGTCAATACAGTGTTTACTGGCGATATCGATTTTGATAAGCCTGAAACATGGACAGGTGCTTTAGATCGTTGTGCCTGCGGAACAGGAACCTGTGCACTCATGGCGATCAAGCATGCCAAAGGCGAACTAAAAATCGGAGAAGCCTTTCGCCGCGAAGGTTTGCTAGGTGTGATTTTCACCGGTCATGCCGTGGAGGAAACAGAAATTCATGGACACAAAGCAATTGTACCAACAATCGGCGGGCAAGCGTGGATTTACGGTTACAGTCAGTACGTTTTGGACGAAACAGATCCATTTCCAGAAGGCTTTACAGTTGGAGATATTTGGTAAGGAGTACGTGCTTACAATGATACTTTGTTATCCTGAAGCCCAATCATCTATATTGGTGATTGGGTTATTTATGTATTACCGGATGGGGAAAGTATTGTTCAAATTAAGTATGAAGCTGCTTTGTTATTAAAATAAGGCATATTTACATTCCTTGATTTTTCATGCTATCTTAAGTCAACCGATCACGAAAGGAAGCGATAGAATGAAACTACTCCAGTTAAAATATTTTCATACGGCTTGTCAATTCAATAATATCACTCAGGCAGCAGAATTTTTACATATTTCACAACCAGCGATAACTAAAGCGATTCGTGATTTGGAGGAAGAATTTGGTGTTACCTTGCTTCATAGAATGAATCGGGGCTTCAAACTCACTCAAGAGGGAGAAATCTTTTTAGGATATGCGGACGATTTAATCAAACAGTCAGATCAAGTCGTAGAAATGATGAAGGACTATGGAAAGAATAGGAAATTGATTCGTCTAGGTGTGCCGCCGATGATTGGAACCTGTTTTTTTCCAGAAATCTATAAATCGTTTAAATCGCTGTACCCTGAAATAAAAGTCACGACAAAAGAAGAGGGAAGTAAAAATCTGCTTTCTATGCTAGATAAGGACGCGTTAGATATTTTGATTTTGCCAACTAACGAGCTTTCATCTGACGAGTACAACATCATCAATTTTCTGACGACGGAGACAGTTTTTTGTGCTTCTGAAAAACATCCTTTATCTGATCGAACTGAAGTGGAGCTAAGCGATTTTATCAACGAACCTTTAATTATGTTCCACGATGGCTACTATCACAGCTCATTGATTTATGAACTGTTCTCGAAACGAAATGCTGAGCCAAATATCATCCATACCTCTACACAGCTGCAAACGATCATTCAGTTCATTTTAAATGACATCGCATGCGGTTTTCTCTTCAAAGAAGTTGTGGAATCAATTCCGACAGTAAAAGGGATATCCTTGAGTAAAAAACTAAAGATCAATATCGGATTAGTTTATAAAAAGAACAGCTTGATGTTTACAGATATGATCAAATTCATCGATCATATCAAAAGTGAAGCCATCTGATATAAAAAAAAGTTATCGCGATGAAAGATTTTGATATTTTTCACCGCTTCTTTTGTCTTGTAAGATGAATGTATAAATGATGTTAAGAGGTGGACGGTATGAATTATAAAATTGCGGTCATTCCCGGTGATGGTGTAGGACCTGAAGTGATCCGTGAAGGGTTGAGAGTTCTAGACTATATTTCAACTGTAGATTCTAGGTTTCATTTTGAATACACTGAGTATCCTTGGGGATGCGAATATTATAGTGAGAACAAAAAGATGATGGATGACGACGGTCTAGAAAAATTGGAAGAATCAGATGCCATTTTTTTAGGGGCTGTAGGATATCCCGGAGTTCCTGACCATGTCTCATTATGGGAGCTACTGCTTGTAATACGTAAACGGTTTGATCAATACGTCAATATCAGACCGGTCAAACTATTAAAAGGTGCTCCTTGTCCTATCAAAAACAAATCTACGACAGATATTGACATGCTGTTCATCCGTGAAAATACAGAAGGTGAGTATGCAGGAAGCGGCAGCTGGTTGTTTGAGGGGAAGGAAAATGAAGTAGTCATTCAAGATAGTGTTTTTTCTAGAATCGGCTGTGAGAGAATCATCCGCTATGCCTTTGAAGTAGCACGCAAAGAAAAGAAAACGCTTACTAGTGTCAGCAAGGCAAATGCATTGAACTATTCAATGGTTTTCTGGGATCAAATCTTTGAAGAAATCAGCCAAGAGTATCCAGAGGTTGAGACTCACAGCTACCTAGTAGACGCAGCAAGTATGCTAATGGTTACGCAGCCAGAACGATTCCAGATCGTTGTGACGAGCAATTTGTTTGGGGACATTCTCACTGATCTAGGTGCTGCGATTGCTGGTGGGATGGGACTTGCCGCGGGAGCGAATATCAATCCAGAAAAGAACCATCCATCGATGTTTGAACCGATACATGGTTCGGCTCCTGATATTGCCGGAATGGGGATTGCGAATCCGATGGCAACGATATGGACGGCTGGGCAAATGCTGACTCATCTTGGTTATCCGGAATGGGAAGAAAAAATTATCCATACGATCGAACAGGTCTTGAGTGAAGGGAATGTGCGAACGCCTGATTTAGGCGGAAATGCCACAACAAGCGAAATTACTGATGCGGTGATCGAGAAGCTATCGAATTCTGACATTCCGATAAATTTGATTGCTGATTAACTAAAAGTTTTCATTCAGTTTTATTTTGGAGAGCAGGTGAGGAACATCGCGAATTATTTTGAAATTATGATGGTACTTTGTTTTGGACTGTCATGGCCTTTGTCCGTCTACAAATCCTATGTTTCACGTACTTCAGAAGGAAAAAGTTTGTTTTTTGAATGCTTTATTTTTACAGGATATATATTTGGAATCGTTGGAAAAGTTCTAAATGGCACGATCAGTTACGTTGTGATTTTTTATGTGATTAATTTAGTGATCGTTGGAGTTGATATTTGTTTGTACTTTCGAAATAGACGATTGGATAAAGAGCGGGAAAGACTTTGTTTAGAAGATGAAAAAGAGGTTGCATGAGAATTATTTGAATTTTGAATTAAGGAGAGAAGTGTGATGACTAAGAACTCATTATTTCCAATGGCGGATATTTCGGGAACACCCTATGAAATTGGCAAACAGCATGGAACATTATTTAGCAAACAGGTACTTTATTCGATTGAAAGCTACAAAGTGATGTTTAAGGACTATTCCGATTTGGATTGGGAGAGGGCAAAAGAAATGGCGCAAAGGTACATTGAACCGATTCGCATCTATAATCCAGACTATTTAGATGAAATGCGAGGGATTGCCGATGGCGCAGAAGTTTCTTTTGACGATATTTTGACACTGAATGCGAGAAGCGAGTTGGCCCTGCAAGGGAATGCATCGTCCGCGCCAGAAATCGATGGGTGCACCTCCTTTGTTTTCCTTCCAGAAGTGACGGAAGAAAATCACACACTAGTCGCTCACAACTGGGATTGGAAGGAATCAAGAAAAGCGTCGATGGTTATGATGAATATTACCCAAAGTAACGGAAAACCAACCATTCATATGATTACAGAAGCTGGAATTATAGGGAAAACAGGCTTTAACAGTTGTGGAATCAGCGTCTATTTGAATGCGCTATCGGTGGATTCGCCGCCAACGGGATTACCGCTGCATATTGCGATGCGAGGAATTCTAGATTCTAAAACATTGAGTGAGGCGATGTCTGCTGCTGTAAGTAAGCCTTTAGGCTGTTGCGCCAATTTTGTGATTGGAAGTAAAGATGGTGAAGCGGTGGACATTGAAATATCCAATGATGATTTTGATGTGATTCTTCCCAATGATGGAGTAATCGTTCATACGAATCATTTTCTCAGTCCGAGACTACCTCGTGATCCCTATCATGATACCTTCAAACGAAAACTACCGGATACATTTTTAAGACAGTATCGAGGGGAGCAAATGGTAAAAAAACAAAATAGACTGTTTTCAGTTGAATCGATTAAGGAGATGCTAAAAAATCATACAGGTTTTCCTGATTCCATTTGTCGGCACAGTAATTCAGCGGTATCGGAAGGACAAAGATTAGCCACAGTATTTTCAATTGTCATAGATTTAACAGCTAGTACAATGTTTTTCTGCCCAGGCTCACCTTGCGAAGAGGACTTTCAGGTGTATCAATACAACGAATAAAGGAGGTTGTCATGACCAAGTTGCTAGAAAAATTTCTAAAGGACGCTGAAAAAAAGAATCTGTATCTCTTAGCTGCTCAAATCAGAAAAGAAGACAGGATCGTTGACGAGTGGACCAGATTTTCAGCAAAACCAAGATTTGAGACGTATTCTATTTCAAAAACATTTGTTGCGGTTGGCGCAGGAATTGCTATAAAGGAAGGTCTCATTCGCTTAGAGGATCGAGTAACGGATTACTTTCCAGAAGAAAGCTACGATGTTAAAAATAAAAACGCTTTAAATGCGACGATCAAGAATTTATTGACGATGACCTCTGGTGTCAGTAAAACGATGCTGTGGAGAGATGGTCATGAGCGGAAGCATGAACGAGATTGGGTTCGCTATTTCTTTAAGCATGCAAAATTTCTCGATCAACCAGGCACAACCTTTTTATACAACAATGCGAATCCTTATATCTTGGGATGTATTATCGAAAAACAGTCTGGACAAAATCTTAGAGAATATTTGAGATACCGTTTGTTTGAACCTTTAGAGATTCACAATGTTGAATGGACCAGCTGTCCAATGGGGCACACGATAGCGGCAAATGCGTTGCAATTAAGTATTGATGAACTCAGTAATTTTGGTCAATTTTTATTGAACAAAGGTGAATACAACGGCAAACGAATCGTTTCAGAGAAATTTATCGATGACATGCTCACACCATATTCCGAGAGTGGTGAACGGATTCCCAGTGATCCGCCTGTTAAGGCAGGTTATGGCTATCAGACGTGGATTGATGGCGTAAATAATGCAGGCTACATGTGGGGAATCTTTGGCCAATATTGTGTTGTGATCCCAGAAAAAAAGGCAGTCATTACCGTATTGTCATTAGAACCGTCTGACGGAGGCTCTAATGGCAAGTACGACCAGTCACCGCTGCGACAGATAATCTGGCAGGATTTGGTGACGAAAGTCTGATCAAATTGGTTTTAATTTTTATTAATTATATAGAGGAGGCTACATTATTATGAGTACCAAAAAGGACATTCAAATTTGTATTAACCCACACTTTGATGCTGTATCTTTATGGATCGGTTCGTGGGGCGGCGAAGATTCACCTTGTGATATCTCCCGTGGTGTGTATGGTGCGAAACGAGGAGTGCCACGTCTCTTAGAATTATTCAATCGCTATAACATGAAAGTAACCTGGGGAGTAACGGGGCATTCGATGGAGAGTTTTCCTAAAGCGGCCGAAATGATTTGTGATGCAGTAAAAAATAAAGGGCATGAGATCGGTATCCATGGGTATTGCCACGAGAATCCCTTAGCGATGACCCGTGAACAAGAAGCGGCAGTGCTTGACCGCACAATCAGCACGATCGAAAAAATCTCTGGCAAAAAACCGGTTGGCTATATGGCACCGTGGTGGGAGCTAAGCAAGAACACAGTGGAATTATTACTTGAGCGCGGAATTAAATATGATAGCAGCTTGATGGAGGATGACTTCCATCCATACTATGTTCGGGTTGGAGACAGCTGGACAAAGATCAATTACAACGGTTCAGCCGAAGATTGGATGAAACCATGGCAGGCTGGTGAACCAGCAGATTTAGTTGAAATTCCATGTAGCTGGCATTTAGATGATGCCCCACCGCTACTATTTGTAAAAGCATCCGCAAACAGTCATGGGTGGATTACCGGACGTCAATTGGGCGAAATCTGGCAGGATCAATTTGATTGGGTTTACCGTCATCATGATTATGCAGTGATGCCAATCACGATCCATCCAGATGCCTGCGGAAAACCTCATGGCTTGATGATGTTGGAAAGACTGTTTGATCATATGCTGTCTCATGAAGGCGTACGTTTTGTAACCATGGAAGAAGCCGCAGATGATTATCGTAAGCGGGCACCATTTGGCTCTAATATTGAACTCGGCGGACCAAGCGGACTTCACGTTTAAAATCAAAACCAATCGATCAGGCTGTCTTACGCGAAGACAGCCTGAATCTTATAAAAAATCAGAGGTGAATGACGATGTGCGGAGCATGTGGAGTATTAAATGGCGGGGCGGATTGGCTAGAACGTGCAGAAAATCCCGATGGTATAGGAGCAGAAGAGCATACGACACGAAGAGCAGAGCGTCAAAGACTAATCTTTATGGTAAACGAGCTGTTGTCTCCTAGCCGGGTGAAGTTATGCGATTTCCATACAAAGCTGATTATTAAAGGACCCACAGGACAAATGAAGATCGTTGATGACCTAGCACATGTTTGGCTAACAGCGGATGAGATTGGATTATGTGCAATCGATCCTCTGGATGAAGAATATTTATCAGCTATTGGGATGGGAAAGAGGTAATTAAAATGGACAATCGAATTCCTGTTACTGTTTTGACTGGTTTTTTAGGTAGTGGAAAGACCACCCTTTTGCAGAACCTTTTGGATTGCGATGATGGTGCTGGTGTTGCGGTAATGATTAATGAACTAGGCGAAGTGGCGCTAGATCATTTATTTGTCCAAAAGCTCACTGAAAGTACAGTAGTTTTGAAAAACGGTTGTATTTGCTGCACGATGCGAGAAGATTTGCAGACAGGGTTGCATGAGCTGATTGATGGGCGCTCTAGAGGCATTATTGCGCCTTTTGATCGTGTCGTCGTAGAAACTACAGGGCTTGCTGATCCAACACCGATCGCGCAAACACTCGACGGTGATCCAATGCTGAGAAGACAGGTTCGTTTAGCCAACATCGTTACCACGGTTGATGCGATATTCGGTGCTGAACAGATCGACACACATAAGGAGAGCTTAAGACAAGCGGCTATTGCGGATCGATTGGTTCTGACAAAGACAGATATCGCCACATCAGAACAATGTGCCTTAACAAAAAGTAGAATAAGTCAGATCAATCCAATGGCAACAATCTTAGATTCAAATGAATCAGAAAATCTATGGTCTATGCTGTTTGACATTGATCCCTTTAATCCAGAAACAAAAAGCAAGGAAGTACAAGTCTGGCTTAACAAGCTGCCTAATATCAGTACAGTCGATGAACATCATCATGAAGAGGCGAATGACGATCACCATCATTATCATGAGAAATTCCATGATGAGGAAAATAGTATTCAAACATTTTCGATTCGTACAGAAAAACCATTAGACTGGACTGCTTTTGCCATTTGGTTATCTGCTTTAGTTTATCGCCATGGTCAGAAAATCCTGCGAATAAAGGGACTTCTCAACGTGCCTGGCGCTTTAGGCCCAGTTGTTCTCAATACGGTCCAAAGTCATATCACCCCACCGTTACATCTAGACGAATGGCCGGATGAAGATCATTCCTCAAGAATTGTCTTTATTGTTCAAGAAATCTCACCTCAAATGGTTCGAAAATCACTCAATCATTTTTTATCGCTATTGGAAGAAGACACACAGATACTAACGGAGGTAAATAAAATATGAAGATAAAAAATCATACGCCTATTGCGCTTTTTGTCGGTCTGCAAGCATGTATTATTCAAATTATTGATCAATCGATACACAGTATGTTTCCTCCAGAAGGAAATGGCGGCTTCGCTTGGGTGTCATTTTTAGCTTGGGCAACTTATTTTATGGCTGGATGTACCATAAAAGATGGCGTGCGTTCCTTTATTGGATTTGTTATTGGAATGACCGCAGGTATTGTCATCATTTTATTGTCAGGCCCATTTACTTCATTGGGATTTTTTGCGACACCTTTAGCTATATTGATTATCGCAACAATACTCTTTTATCTTGAAATCGCCCCTCACATGTTTAGTTTTGTACCATCCGTTTATATCGCTTGCGGTGCCTATTTTGGCTGTATGACCTATGTTCCTGGAGCTACTTTCTCCTCAATTTTTATTAGTGAGCTTACCTTTCTAACTCTTGGCCTATTTTTCGGCTGGATGACGATTGCCTTCAAGACATGGTATGAAACCAGAAGCAGTGGAGAAAAGGTCTTAGACTAAGAACTAGTGAGAGGATACAGTTATGGATTATGCAAATGAATCGTTAAAAGCCCATTATAAATGGCGAGGGAAGATCGAAATAACAGGAAGAGCTTCAGTAGATAGTAAAGAAGCACTTTCATTGGCATATACGCCAGGAGTGGCTCAACCATGTCTGGAAATTAAAAAGGATCTTTCAAAAAGTTTTGAGTTGACACGACGCTGGAACACAGTGGCCGTTGTTACTGATGGGACAGCAGTTTTGGGGTTAGGAGATATCGGGCCAGAGGCAAGTATGCCTGTGATGGAGGGAAAGTGTGCGCTTTTCAAAGCCTTTGGTGATGTGGATGCTGTTCCGTTATGTATTCGAAGTAAGGATGTTGACGAAATTGTTCGAACCGTCCAGCTGCTAGCAGGCAGCTTCGGCGGAGTGAACCTAGAAGACATTAGCGCTCCTCGATGCTTAGAGATTGAAGGAAAATTGAAAGCTTGCTGCGATATCCCGATCTTTCATGATGATCAACATGGAACAGCTATCGTTGCTTTGGCTGGCTTGATAAATGCATTAAGGCTTGTTGAAAAAGTAATCGAAGATGTTCAGATCGTGATTTGCGGAGCCGGCTCAGCTGGCTTAGCGATTGCACGATTATTAATGAGCAAAGGCGCAAATCAGATAATACTGACTGATAAAACAGGCTCCCTATATGCAGGAAAAGCAGGGTTAAATGCTGAGCAGGAAAAAATAGCACAGATAACCAATCGTGAAAAAAGAACAGGTTCGTTAGTAGAAATAATTAAGAACGCGGATGTTTTTATTGGAGTATCTGGGTCAGGCGTACTGACCAGAGAAATGGTTCAGAGTATGTCAGAGAAGGCCATTGTCTTCGCCTGTGCGAATCCGACTCCGGAGATTTTTCCAGATGAAGCAAAAGCAGGCGGAGCAGCTGTGGTTTCGACTGGACGCAGTGATTTTCCCAATCAGCTAAACAATGTTCTAGTTTTTCCAGGATTATTTAGAGGTGCGTTAGATGCGAGGGCAACAGATATAAATACTGAAATGAAATTAGCTGCAGCAGAGGTGATCGCAGGGCTCGTAAGTGATGAAGAACTAGATTCAGAATATATTTTACCAGTTCCTTTCGATAAAAGAATCAAGGATCGAGTCGCTGAAGCTGTAGGAAAAGCGGCAAAAAGTACTGGAGTATCGAGGTTAAGATAGTGAGAAAAATTGTTGTGAATGTTCTTTTCATTTTCATTTTTGTTTTTGAATTTAACGAACACCTATTTTTCCACGCAAAGTCAGTCCATACTACAAAGTCGCTTCAGACTTTAAGTATGGATACTTTTTTTTATTGTACATTGTTCTCCTGATCATCCTTATCAGGTACATCCCCGACATTTCGCTCAAAGACCCGCAGCCAATTCTGAATCCACGCGATCTTTAGACCAAAGGCATGGGCATTTTCTAAAATCGATCCGATCTCATACAAAATCAAGAGAGTGGTCCAGATCAAGATCATATTAATAGACAGCGTAATACCAACGACAGGATCGAGTTTGCCTAAAGCTGCGGCATAAATAACCGTTGAAAACGTGATGAACTCGGTAAATAGTTCGTATAGATTGATAGAGTAAATTCATGTATGGCTTTTCAGGGCTTTGGCATAGCCGGTAAAAAGATCCAAGCCAACCATTGTCAAGAAGACACCCATAATTGGGAAACATCCGCCAAATAAATAGTTAGCGGGGATTTCTTCTTTCAATAGATTTAATCAACACTTGTGATTTCGATCGCAGGAGTCTGTGACCTACGCTAGATCGAGTGGAGAAATCTAACAGCGAACTGCTAGATTCATGATTCGCTGGGGCATCTCTATTCCGCTTCCTGCCAAAGCGATTAATCCCTAGAACTAAACATTCTCAAAAAAAACAAGGGCAGAATTTAGCCGCTATCATCAGGTTCGTGGGAGCGAATCTCTGTATCCACATTCTCTCGCGTTTTCCTTGAAAGCAGACGGTTGATCAGACCTTTACGTGCTTTCTTAGGCTTTGTTGCTGGTTGTGATTGTGCAACGTGTGTTGGTTGCGGACGTTCAGTAGATATAGTAGGTTCAATAGTTTCAATCGGTCTAGTGACTGTTTTTTCTTTTAGATTTACAGCATCAATCGGTAAAGTATTTGCTGGTAACGGGAAGTGATTTTTTTCATTAAACGCTTCTTCTAAAGAAATCGCCATACGTGGGGAGCGATCCTCAGGAACTTTCGTAGGTGTTTTAGGAATTGCTTTAGAACCTGTTTCAGAAACTGGCATAGGAAAAAGAGCGGAAGATTGCTCTGTTTCAGGGGTTTCATGAAGCTCCTCCGATGCGTTCGTGAATAGAGTGACTTCAGTTGTGGTCACAAATTTGGCTGAGAGGACGGAATCAAAAAATTTCACACCGTCTTGTTCAAAAATATCGAGGGTCGTAAGTAATTCGCAGGCTTCTTTAATTTCTTCTACGGGCAGGTTGGTATTGACTTCTTTGTAGCGCCAGTTATGGTTTTTACCATTGCTTTTCGCAAACTTCACGACTAAATCAGTTGTTTCTTCAATCATTTCTTTTTTCTCCTTTCAAGTTTTTCTGGATTACTCAGGGCTTATCAGGTTCTGTTGTGTTTTCAGGACGGACAAACGACATCAGGGAACGGGCAACGGAGACGACTTTTTCACCGAAGTTTCTCAACGGAAAGACTCGCAAGGTCAATCTTTTCCACTCAGGTGCGTCAAAGTAATCTTTAAAATAATAGAAAAAGCGTTTCATGGTGCGTGTCGCTTTCGTATTCATGAAGAGATAGCGGACAAGGTCCTCTAAAATATGAGCAAACTCCTGTGCACCAAGCTTAAAGCGGACGCGTAAGGCGACAAGGTACTTGATGGTTAAGCTGCTGTTTTGGGTTTCTTGGTAATATTCCATGATTCGTTTTTCTAAGGTTTCGGGTTTTAGGGAAAACACTTGATTGTGTGTTAAAAGTGGTTCATTCATATTGGTCATCCTTTCTTTTTGAGAAGAGGCAAGCGGGATTCCTCCCGCCGCCGCTCGATTTCTTAGTTAAAATAGAATTCTTTCGGTTGTTTCAATGGATCGGGATTGTTTAATCCTAGCGCAAGTATCCAGATCGTCTTTTGCAAAAAGCTGTGTCTTTTCAATAAGTGCTAACAGGTTCGCCATTTCTGACTCGGGTATCTGTTTGATTGGGCACGTGAAGCGCATTGTCAGCTTCTTCCTTCGATTGGTTTGTGCGTTTTCCTTTTGTCGTTTCATAGACTGTCCACCTTTCTTCCTTCGTTCTTATGGGATAATTTCTTTGGTTAAGTGACTGTTTCTGCCTCCTTCTTTGTTCATTCCAGCTGGTGAACTCATCATAAGGGGAGAAGACAAACAAGGTCAAAGCCGGCAAAATTGCATTCGAGGATCAAAATTGCACCTGTTTTTCCCTTATTTTTTCGAGAAATCCCATTAGATGGGGAGTTCCTATTTTTGAAAACGAAAAAAATAGGCTATTTTCATTGCCTAATGTGATTTTGCAGACATTGACACATTTTGTATTTTATGCTTTCTTAAAGAAATTTGATTTGACGAGGTTTATGGACTTTTTTTCTGGATTTAAAGTTGATAGATTCGTCTAATTCCTATTTTCGCTTAATATTTTCTTAATCATTACTGTTAGGTAAAGAAGTCTATCAATAGCAGGTAAGTGGGCGGATTGTTTTCATTTTCTGTTCAGTTATTGACCTGAAAAACACCATAAAAATAACCCATTGTGGACGTTCAACAGAACGGAAGGTCCACAATGGGTTGTTTTATCGTAAATCAGAGTCCTCTTGATATTTTAAGAGGAGTTCGCTCATATACCTCTGATGAAAAGCCCCTCGATCAGTAATCCAGCACTGGAGAAAGTCACGTCTACTTAATAGCTGCATTAGCGGGGTATCAGGCAAGTGAAGGTAATCCAGCGGGTTTCCATTATAGTGTAGCGTGATCGAATACTCGCGCCGTAAATAGCATAAAGAATAAATCGCTTTTTCCAGTTGTTGTAGAAAACTGCGCTTCTGAGTCGGAATCTCCAGAACCAAGCCGGTAGTCAACTCCGCAAAACAGATCCCTCGGATGGTTCGCAGCTCATAGATGTCCAGCGGATTCACCCACGAACAATTTTCCGGAGCCTCCAGTGGACACAAGGCAAAGTGCCAATTGATAAACGGTACCTTATACGAAGAAAAACCGTTGATCATTGAAAAACACCGCCTCGTTAGCGTGTAATCAAAAAGGCGGTGCGTCTGATAGAACGTACGCAAGGTTTCCAAGCTGCTGCCATCATACAAGGAACGCTGATTTTCCCGCAAGACTACGGTGCCTAAATCACAAGGCGCCACAAGTAACGCTGTAATCGATTTCAAATCAAACGGATTAAATTCAGGCGCATCCTCTAATAAGAATAACCACTCCTCAGACATTCGATTGTTGTACAAAATTTTTCCCAAATACTCTTCATTTGACATGTGCATCACTCCTTAACTCTTGATGCCTCCAGTATACCTAAAAATAACTGCATGTTTTGACAGATTATTTTCAAAAATAACAGGTAAACAGAAAAACAACTGAAATTCTTTATTTCAAAAAAAGAAAAAAGTACGGAAGTGATGTTTTATTTGAGGTATTATATCCTTTGACCGTAAAATATTGAACTTTTTTATTCGTTATTTAAATGTATTTTTTGGCCTTTTTATAAATGCAAAAATTCACGTGTGATAACAGGGTGGGAATTGAAAACAGACAATAAAGGGCGAAGAAAAACGCCTAAGAAAGGATTTTCTAAGGTGTTCAAAGAGTTGTTTGTCGGGGTCAAGTGAAAAATTATAAAAATAAGACTTGAAGGCAAATATAATTAATTCATTTTACTTGTTTTAAATAAAAATAAGAAATCTGACAAATAACCAGAAAAAAACTAATCATATTTGTCTACCAATATCTTTATATTAGAAATTATAGGATATTATAAAAGGAATTGCAATATTAATTTAAAAATTATAGTTGGTATTTAACTTTTGGAGTGAGTAAACACTGGAAAGTTACAAGAAAGTTTAATGAAAAGTAACAATTACTAACCCCGTCAAAAATACTCGTCAAATCAGTTGGAAAGTGTGGTTATTTTATGGAGAAACAATCTACCAGAGGAGAGAATATTTACTATAGAAAGGATGGACGCTGGGAAGGGCGCTACGCAATCGGCAGGAAGAGTAATGGCCGGCTTAAATATGGGTACATCTATGGAAAAACGTATCAAGACGTGCGCGAAAAGCTGCTTCCTTTAAAGCAACAATCAGAACGAATGATGGAACTGTATGGAAAAAGCCTAATGACATACAGTGAATGGATTATCCAATGGAAAAAAGAAATTCGAATGTCCGTGAAGGTATCGACGTTTTCAGATTATTGCTATAAGCTTTCTCGCTACCTACTTCCTCATTTAGGAAATACACCAATGTATCAAGTCACATCTGAGCGTATTCAAGAAATCGTTGATCATTATATTGATCAAAGGCTTTCAGCCAGCAGTATTCAAATCATTGTTTGTCTTTTAAAGAAGACTCTAAATGATGCAAAGAAACAAGGTCTTCTTTATAAGAATCCTTGCCATGCCGTCCAATTGCCAAAAAGAAGAACCAAAAAAGTTCGAGCATTAACAATTGAGCAACAGCGAACTCTTTTAGAGATAGTGGATAAAAATAACGATGCGAAGTCACAAGCAGTTGTGCTGGCACTAAATACAGGCATGCGTATCGGAGAAATTGCGGCTTTGAAATGGGAAAATGTTGATTTTAATAAAGGAATCATTTCTATTCGTCAAACCTGTAACCGAATTCAGGCTATCGGAAACCAGAAGACTATTATCAACTATGATGAGGTAAAAAGTGCGGCTTCCCACCGCATTATCCCAATGAATCAAAAAGTGCAAAACTTATTAAAACGTTTAAGGAAAGCAAGTGATACAGACTTTGTTTTTTCGGTTGGGTCTAAAGGGTGTGAACCACGTGTGCTAACATATCACTTTCACCAGTTAAGGAAACAAGCAAAATTGGAGAGCATTCATTTTCATCAGCTTCGTCATACCTTTGCCACACGGTGTTTAGAAGCAAAAATCGGAATCGCATCCGTTAGTGCATTGCTAGGGCACTCCTCAACAAAGATGACACTAGATGTTTATTCGGATTCGATGCTGGAAGAACGAGTCACCGCGGTTTATGCAATCGAAGCACTCACGGATTAATTAAAAATGAAATAAAATTTGATGAAAATAACCTAATTTTTGTTCCTTGGCGAAGCATTTTTTTGCCATTTCAAAGTAAGCGCTAACAAAATCAAAAAAACAAATTGATTAAAAAAAATCCTATTCTAAGCTGTTTATTAAGAAAATATTAAGAATAAAAAGTCGTGAAAATCACTTCTTGTTATTTAAAATTATATTCAAGAAGTAATAAAAGCCGTCAATATTAGCCGTCATATTCATGACTACGCGTTGTTCTGCACTTTCTGATGGATTTCTTATTTTTATTTAAAACAGGACAAAACCCAAACATCAGAAAATAAGTCATACGAATTAAGTTTACCATTTCTTTTTGCCTATTTTTCAATTTTTTTCGATATCAATAGCAAAGAGCTGTTTGATATATAAATCTCAAAAAAAATAAAAAAGAGGGAGAGACAAGAGATGAAGAAAAAATTATTTGCTGGCATGCTAGCCAGCGCGACCGTTTTAGGGATGTTTGTGGCAGGAGGTACGGCACTAGCAGCAGTGGATTCACATGATACGGAAGTAGGTATTGGCTTTTCGGATCACACAGTGCCGCCTGGCACGGATGATTTGACGATGGAATGGGCTCCAATAAAATTTGATTTTGGAAGCTCTAACCAAGTGAATACAGCAGCGAATGCTTTTTCGGAAGTATCTGGTGTGAAAAAATATGTAGTGGTCAGTGATGCCAGAACAGAAACTGGAGCCGATGAATGGAAGTTAACAGCACAAATGGGTAATATTTCAAGTGGCTCTATTCCATTAGTAGGAGCAACACTTTCATTCGACACTGTTAAACAAGCTTATCAAGGAACTAGCGCACCTGAAGCAGCGGGCTCTATTATCGCTCCAACTCCTGCTCATACTGCTGATGTTCCTGCAAACCAAACTTTGGCACAAGGAGCTTCTGCTACTACTGTTATGTCAGATGATGGGTCTTCCACTTCTTCTTATAAAGGAAAGACTGCCATGGAAATGGACAACATTAAATTAAATGTTCCTGCAAATGCTGCAGAATCTGGTAAACAGTATTCCGGCAAACTAACTTGGTCATTAGAAGACACAATCTAATAGAACGCAAAAGAGGGGTAGGAGCAGTCTCCTCTCCCTTTTTTATTGGAGGAGGATGTCATGGCTAGGTACTTGAAGTTTATTAGAGGCAGTCTGTTTCTTATGATTATCGGGAGTTTGTTCTTTCCGATGATTGGTCGAGCAGAAAAAGAAGAACAAGATCCGGCAGGTTTTACAGTAGAAAGTATCATACCTGAAAATCAGGTAGATAAAACAAAAACCTACTATTATTTGTCTGTTGAACCGGAACAGAAACAAACGATTCAAGTAAAAGTGATCAGTACGAAAAAAGAACCTGTCACAGTTAGTGTAGCGGTTCATGATGCAGTAAGCAGTTCAGTCGGCGCGATTGATTATGCCAATGCCAAGCCGAAGCTGGATAAAAGCTTGAAGAATCCAATCACCAGCTTGGTAAAGGTCAAAGACAATGTTAAGGAAGTAACAGTAAAAAACTTTGAAGAGAAGATCGTTGAATACGAGATCATACCGCCTAAAGAATCTTTTACAGGTGTGAAATTGGGTTCCTTGCGCTTTGTTCGCAAAGGCGGCGCTGCTGAGAAGAATAAAAGCGGTCTGACTCCAGAATATGCACGAGTGATTGCTTTGATGCTAACAGAAGACGAAGAGCAGTTTAATCATGGTGCAGACCTTCATTTGAAGAAAGTCGGCTTGGATTTGTCTAACGGCCGCAAAGTGATCGCGGCGAATGTCCAGAATAATCAGCCGAAAGTCTTGCAGGAAATGAAGATCAACGGGCAGATCAAGCGTAAAGGTGAATCGAAAGTCTTGTCAAAGCATGAGATGGAGAATTTCTCTGTTGCGCCGAATTCGAATTTCAATTTTGAGATTCCATTGGGCATAGATAAATTTGAAGCTGGAACCTATGTATTTACCGGGGAAGCCAAAGGTGACGGACGCACGTGGAAATGGAACGAGACCTTCGAGGTCGGAAAAGAACGAGCAGATCAAATCAATGAAGAGACTGTCTTCAAGCTGATCGTTCCGCAATGGGTCCCATGGGTCGCGGGAATCCTGCTATTGAGTCTAATCGGATTGATCGTGTTCTTGAGGCGTCGTCAACGCACTTGGCAAGAAAGGAAGTGAGGGATGTGAAGCATAAAAAAGGGTTCTTCTTGTTGGTGCTACTTAGTTTATTGTTACCCATTTCTGCTTATGCGTCAGAGAATCAGGATGCAGAGATTGGGATCGGCTTTTCACAGAACCAACCAGTACCGAAGGAAATACCGTTCATACCAGAAGAGAATGTCTTGCCATTGACCTCTGGCTATAAGACGTATCCCGCTCGATACGGCACTTTGCCGAAAACGGGTATGATCCAAACGAATTGGGCAAATCGATTGGGCGTTCTTTGCTTAGCGGTTTGTTTCTGGCTGTTTCTATTTTTCCGAATCAAGGACGATGAGGATTCGAAGGAAGGAGGAGACAGGAATGAAACGAACTAAGAAACAGGTGCTGAGTCTAATTACTGTGGGGTATCTGTTACTCAATACTGTGGTGATGAGTGGTGCCGTCTTTGCGAAAACAGTACCGAGTGAAGAAATCAAGACGACCACCAGCAGTTCAGCACCAAAAGAAAGTCTGTCGTCAACGATGCCGACGATTCCTGCACCATCAACTTCATCTAGTGAGCCAATCGTTTCTTCTGAACCAAAGGAAGAAAAGAGAGTTCTTACTTATGAAGACAATCAATTGTTTGAAGCAGTGAAGGCTGATTCTGCGATTCCAGCGGTTGTTTTTCAGAACAGAGAGTTAGAAGATGGGTTGAATATTCAAGGAACGGTTTCCGCTGGAAAAGAAGAAAATCAGAGCGAGACGATCCTGTCAGCATTGATTCTTCAACGTCAAGCAGAATCAGGTGAGTGGGAAGATACTCATCACTTTTCTATTGGTGAAAAAGGCGTTAATTTATCTGTGACTGAATTTCCTTTTGAGTATTCAGAGGAAGTGGAAAAAACAGGTGTGGCAAGTTATCGTTTGGCTGCAGATTACACGATCAATTACTCGAATGAGGATGAACAACCACAAAAGGGTTCAGTAGAAATCGGTAAAGTCATCAAAGTAGACGCGAAGGATTCAGAGAAACAAACAGAGGAATCTATTTCTGCTTTTCAAGAAAGTTCCGAACCTGAACAAGAAAGTACAACTGAGTCAAATCAAGATTCTACTGGAACAACCATAGAGGAAAGTACAGTTGAGAGTAGTGGACCGAAAGTAGATTCGAAACAAGATGAGCCAGTCATGATTGATCCATCGACGGGTACCGGCACTACTAGTCCCAGTACTCTAGGTGAAAATAATCAGATTCCAAAGATGGCAGATACTTATCGTGAGGCGTTTCAGCGAGGCTTGGGGATTATGCCGATGGCTAGTGCAGGTGTCACTCCCACAACATCAAATGAATACTATTATCAAGCTATTCCCTTCGCTGAATTTGCTAAGCCAGTGGTCATATCTGCGCAATATACTAGTAAAACCAGAGTGACCATGAAGTTGAGAATTAATTGGAAATATGAAGCATACAATTACTATACCTCTGTAGCTAATCCGGAGGTTGAGATAGATAATAGTTCAAACTCTTACGATTTTCATTTGAGTTTTGGAGGGACATATTGGGGTAAGAATGGGATTGTTGGTCAACTGAATAAAAGTCACATGGTCAATTATTTGGGAAACGGAAGTAACGGAAATTTAGATGTAGCTAGTTTTGTGAATAGTCGAATTATCTCCCAGAGAGTATCTGGAAGTCCTGCCCGTTATTATTATTGGTCTGATAATACGACTACTTTAGTTTTATTAAATATTCCGACACTGCAAAATGTCAGATTAGAATACAACATGAAATATAAATCAAAAAATGCGACCTATTATATTGATTATTATTTTGGCGCCCCAAACATTAAGGACCTCTCTCACATATCTATACCAAAATTTACTGCTACTGATGAGAAGACGACCTCTGTAGATATGACACAAGGAACTTACAGCGGAGATACATCCAATGATAAAAATGATGGGGTTCTTCAATTATCGCTTAATAAAGGAGCATCTTGGACAAATCATATTACCAATTTGAATCATACCATCAGTAGGGATGGCACCTATTCAGCAAGAAATATAACAGGATTAACCGCTGGAACAGAGTATTACGCCAGAGTTAGTTTAAAAGACTGGTTATCTGCCAGTGGCTATTCTGGAAATGGAGTTTTTTATACACCAAATAGTGTCAACATACCTCAGGCTGTGTCATTAGGTGTACCGACAAACTCTAACAATGCTACAGCTCAAATTGAAGCAACTTATAATGTGGGGAGCTCACCGGCACATCCTAGTATTGTCGAAACTCAAATTTTGGATACTGGTACGGGTAAATGGGTGAATGTATCATCTTCTCCAAAAGTGAATACTAGTACCAAGAAAATCAATTATGAACTCAAGGGACTCACTCAAAATTCTTTGAACTATACAAGATATCGTGTGAAAAATGCAAGTGGCGCATGGTCTCCATGGGCAGCATGTCAATTTTCCACAAAGGGGATCGATTTAGTAATCAGTGAGCTAAGTGTTGATCATGATGTTACAGGAACAAACCAATTAACTATAAAGAGTGGTACTTATTCAGGGCAGCCTTCTACAGATCCAGCAGATAAAGATAAAGGCGAGGTGTGGTATAAGACAGGGAGTGGCACTTGGTCAGAGGTCACAAAAAATTTGATGTATTCAACTACATTGGATGGTATTTATAGTGGACAAACTATCGTAGGGTTAACTCCAGGTACACTATATGATGTCAGATTTTGTTTAAGGGATTCTTCTAGAATTTGGAAATATAGGGATTCTCAGGCAAGCACTTTAAACACAGTTTCAAAACCTACAATTGATTCTTTACCAACACCTCTAGGAAAACATAATGCTTCAGTAGATATTTCAGGTGTATATGGTATAGGTCCAGTGGGTACAACACCAGCACATCCTGATAAAGTGCAGGTCCAAATTAGTTTAGATAACTCTACTTGGCAAAATATCGACAGCAGTACGACACCAAAGATTGACACTCAATCCATTGATACAAGTAGTACAAAAACGAATTTTACTATTAGCAAGTTGAAAGCAGACACAGAGTACTTTGTCCGTTATCGAGTTGAAAACCAAGGTGGTTGGTCTGCGTGGTCGGAATCTGATATTTCAGATAAATTTAAGACACCAAAGGCCCCAGCAAGCATGGAACTGATCAACGCACCAAAACTTGACTTCGGTATGTTGAAGAATGAAAACTTCCCGCAGACGGCTACTTTAGATGCGGCTAGTACAAAGAATCATGTTGAAGTAGAGAATTCTATTCTGACAAAAGGCTGGAAGCTAACTGCTAAATTAGATCAGCTGAAACGCACGGATAATCCAAGTATTCTCATGCCTTGGGCGACATTAACGATGAAAATAAATTTACAGAATTCCACTGATGACGGTCTGAATTGGGGAGATTATAACCAAGGTGTTGTTGGATCTCCGGGAATAGTAACGATCAATTCTGGTGCGGCAGCCAAGACTTTGTGGAGTATATCTGATCCAAATGATGCTCAAGGATACTTCAGGACAGAGATTGACTGGAGCAGTGTGACGCTTGATGTGCCAGCGAATCAAACTGGGATGTATGCTGGAAACTTGGTTTGGAGTCTTGATGACACGCCATAAGAAAGGGAGGAACTTTGAATGACGATTCCAGTATGGCTGGGAGTTTTCGGCGCGATTGCCTTAGGCGGATTGATCAGCTTTCTATTGTTCTTCATCAAGGACAGCCGCTTACGCATAGAGCATGGCAAGAAGTCGACGGTGTTATTAGTGGACTGCGGCTTATTGTTTATCATGCTGCTAGCGATCGGTGCGGCGATCTTCCTGTATCTTGATTGGCAGGCGCAGCTGAATTACTTTTTAGGAAATTAGGATATGAGGAAGTAGGTGAGAGCTTACTTCCTTAAAAAATAAAGAAGGAGGCGCACGAATGAAACCTATTTTGATTTTGACCAAGAACTTAGTTGTGGAACAGGAGTTGCAACAACAGCTTCAATACCTGAACTATGAGGTCTTTTGTTCAGTGGAATTATTGGAGTGTTTAAAGGCAGGTAAACGTCAGAAAGATACGAGGACGGATTCTTTGCAACGTTGTTTACTGAATTATCAGGCGATCATTTTAAGTGAAACGATCGCCGATTCCGAGATCAGAGAACTGCTGCCGATTTTGAAATCAGACAAGCGGGCACTTTTACGGAAGCTGTATAATAAGCCAAATGCCAACGAAGAGGAACAAATGAAGACGCTAGGCGTGATCGACTGGTTGTTTATTGATCAATCGATTGATTATTTACGCGAACAGTTATCAGAAAAACTGGCACCCTATCAAAAGGATGAAACGAGTATCGTCTTTATGTACAAGAACGAGTCACCGCAGGAATCAGGCAATCTCCAGCAATTAAAGAGAAGCCTGACAAAAAGGGAACAGACGACCTTAGATTGTCTGATTCGTTCCAAAGGCGGCATTGTGTCTAGAGAATACCTATGTTCACGACTTTGGAATGACCAGCCAAACAATTCTCATTTATCCCAGACCTCTGTCTTGATAAAGCGGATCAAGACAAAATTGGAGTTGGCCGGCTTTGATCCTGAGATGATCAAAACCGTCTGGGGCAGCGGGTATATGTTGAAGAAGGGGGTCTTTGAGAAGGATTTTTTAGTAACGGTTTAGACTAGACGTACGAATACATAGGATAGATGTTGGAGGGCGAAGAACTGAATGATTTTATGCGAGATGGCTGATGGATATTGGCATCTCTTTTTTTTTGCTTTTAATCCTCTAGGAGTAAGATCATTGGTTACAGATATTTTACTTATAGGTGTTAGAATGGCAAATAGCATTGACTTTCCATTTGGCGTCTGATAATTTAATAAAAAAGAGTCATTTTTGACTTCAATAATGAGTGGAATGAACAAGGCGTTTAGACGTTACCCCTTATGCAGGAGAAAATCCTTGCATATGCGTAACTCTGAACGCCTTTTTTTTAAAGTTTGGTTACCAAAGGAGGGTTTTGTATGGGAAAGGATATGACGCGGGGAAGTATTGTAAAGGTGTTATTGCTATTTACCATTCCATTAGTGCTTAGTGGGGTATTTCAGCAGCTGTTTAATTGGGTGGATGCCTTCATTGTCGGGAATGTTGAGGGAGAGCTGCCGCTGGCGTCCATCGGCGCGACGACTGCTATTTACAACTTATGTATTACAGCGATCATTGGGTTTACTTCTGGATTGTCTGTGTTATCCGCTCAAAATCATGGGAAAAGAGAATTCTGGAAAATGCGGGAAACGTTGTTTTCGTTTATGGCTATTTTAGGTGGTTTTTTCTTACTGATTTCGGTCTTGGGGATTGTTTTTACGACACCGATTGTGGCGTTGTTAGATACGCCTCAGAAATTAATGGGCATTGCTAGTCAGTATTTGAAAATCATGTTGATGGGCGTGCCCTTTTTAGCGATTTATAATGTGTATACCGGTGTACTAAGAGGCGCAGGTGACAGTAAGGCGCCCTTTGTTTCGATCATTCTTTCTTCGATCGCTAATGTGATACTAGATATTCTTTTTGTGGCGGTTCTTCGTCAGGGAGCAGCGGGCGCGGCGGTGGCGACCGTCATTTCGCAAGTCGCGATGACGCTTTATATCATTATTTACACGGAAAAGACCTATCCGTATTTGAACTATCGATTGGACAAAAAAATAATCGAGAAGACAACGATACAAACAGGCGCACAGTTTGGTGTCCCACCAACGATTCAAGCCAGCATCAGTTCGATTGGCAATATCGTCCTTCAGAAGTTTATGAATGGCTTCGGGGAACAGACCATTGCGGCAATCACGACAGCCTATCGCGTAGATTCGGTCATTTTTTTGCCGATCGTGAATTTTGGTTCGGGTGTAGCGACGGTGGTGGCTCAGAATATCGGTGCCGAGAATGAAGAACGAGCTAAAAAGACCTTGAAAATCGGGTTGGCGATGATTGCGGTGATCTCACTAGGCATTTCACTGTTCATCTTTTTCTTTGGGGAAAACTTATTAGCCCTCTTCGGACTTTCTGCCAATTCTGTAGCTATTGGAAAAACCTTCTTTCGAACATTAGCGCCTTTTTACCTCATCTATGGTTTTTCTATGGTGATTCGGGGATACGTGGAAGGCTGCGGGGACATGGTTTTTTCAAGTGTCGCAGGCGTGACTTCGTTAATTGTCAGAATCGCGGCATCGTATCTGTTGGTACACATATTCGCCAGTAAGATCATTGCGCTCTCAGAGGGATTCTCTTGGATTGTGCTACTAGCGATTTATTTGGTTCGCTATTGGAAGAAGGAGCGGGAAACAAAGGTAGGCTGTCGAGAAGAAATAGAAGAAGGCTAGTCTAGCTGTTACAGGTTGGATTGATTGAACTCTCGAAAAGTCAGTATCGGGTATTTTAAGCCGTTCACAAGGTTTAAACATCGTTTATATTTTTTGCAAAGACTTGATTAAGTCTATATTTAGTGCTATATTTAGTCATAGTAGAGGAGGGTTCATATGATGAATGTAATAAAAAATCCTCTTACATCTGTAAGTGAATTGAAAAAAGCGCCTATGAAAATTATCGAGCTTTCAAAAGAATCTGGCGACGCAGTCTATATTTTAAATAATAACAAGGATGTAGGAGTGATTGTTGCTAGCGATCGTTACAAAGAATTAATTGAGTCGAATGCGGTTCTTGAAGAAAAAAATAATGAATTAACTCAGCGTTTGGTTTATTTAGAGACGGAGTTACGGTTACTAACAAATAAGAAGACTTTTTTGGATAGTGAGATTCGTGAATCTGGTGGAATGCACATGGACCTGTCAGAGTTGGATGATGAGTGGGAGTAGAACGGATGGTCTATGAACTAAGGTGGTTTGAAGAAGCTGTAAAGGACTACAAGAAACTCGATGGCTCTCAGAGAGTTCAGGTGGATAAAGGACTTGAAAAGATCCAAGAAAAAGGAATGCAGGCAGGAAAAGAGCTCCATGGAAATCTGAAGCAATGCAGAGAAATCAAGCATAAACGCTTGGGTATTAGAATCATTTTCAAAGAAAACAGTGAAACGAAGTCGATTGATGTTATAGATATCATCATTATTGAGAAAAGGGCAGATGAGCGGGTCTTTATAGATGCTGTCAAAAGATTGCAGAAAAAAACGCTTAATTAATTTTCTAAAGCTGTCAAAACTTGTTCATTCTGATAAGAACGTAAAAAAGGAGTATATTACTCTTTTTTTTTTGTGAATTTTTAGAAAGTATTCGAAGGAGCGCTCTTTTTGATTGATCAAAATTAATTTGTTCTTATTACTTTAACCTGTTACACTTTTATTAAGTAAGAAAGACTAAATTCGCTATTATTTGTTGTTGGTAGGTTTGTTTAAGGAGGTTAGAAAATGAAAGAATTCGCTAAAAGGCCTTCTTTGGGCAAAGGAAGAAGGAAACGAAAAGTATTCGCTCTTATCGGTTCAATTGGGATAATGGCCGGAAACTACGTCTTCATTCCGAGTCAAGTCCTCGCGGTTGAGTCATCTAATGAAATCGCGCAATCCCAAGCACAAGAAGCGCTATCTACACTTGCCACGAATGCCTCTGAAGTCCCGATAGCAACATCTCCCACCATTTCTGATACAAAAGAAAGCCAAGAGCTCGTCGTTGAAACTGCAACTAGCCAAATGAAAGACACCGCATTGACTCAACCGACAACAGTATCCCCTCTGTCAAAGAAAAGTTCTCCTCCTCCTTCTGCACAAGCGAATCTCCAAAAAAAAGAGGAGAAGGCGGCTGTACAAAATACTCTCGACTGGACGTATGGAATCGCTAATGGTCGCGCAGTGATCTCATCCTATTCTGGGAACCCAAAGAATATTATAGTCCCTGCAGAAATAGAAGGTCTTCCTGTTCAGATTGATTTGAATACTGTACTTGGAATATACCTAAAAAACACTACGGAAACATTCACAATCGAGAGCGCGCAAGATCCTGTCAAATCGGTAAAACTGACAGGGACGCTTAATCAACTGTTTTATAATGAAAACGGAGCGCCGATTCGGTCGATTGCATTTGGTAATGCGGATATTTCAAAACTTATTGATATCAGGAGTGCCTTTGAAAATTGTAAAAATTTAGAGAGTCTCGATGTTGCCCAGTGGGATACATCAACGTTTGATAACTTCTCCAGAATTTTCGCCGGTTGTTCCAAACTTTCAACCGTTAACATTTCAAACTGGAAGACGGATTCTTTATCCTTTATGGCGTATATGTTTAGGGATTGTTCTGCTTTAAAAGAGATTGATGTAGACGAGTTTGATACCTCTAAAGTGACGAGTACTTTGGGCCTATTTGAAGGCTGTGAAAGCTTGGAAACGCTTGATTTGTCAAACTGGGATACAAGCAGTCTTGAACATATGAATAATATGTTCGATCGGTGTGCGAAGCTAACCAGTTTAGATTTATCAAGTTTTGATACGTCGAAAGTGACCTCCATGATTTTACTATTTTCAGACTGCAGCAGTTTGACAAGTCTGAATTTGTCTAGTTGGAGTACTGAAAAAAATCCGAATATGTATGAAGCATTTATTGGATGTGAACAGTTAGATACCCTTACACTAACGAAAAAATTTCAGTTTACTGGGAATCATTGCCTGCGAAATTTACCCGCACCAGCTTCAGGGACTTCTTCTCATTGGGTGAGGGATAATTATCAAGCAAGCTATGATACGACGGAAAAAATGATAAGTGCTCACGAAGAATTACAAGACGACACTATCCACACGTATACGATCAGGGAAAAACATGTGCTTTCCTTTGATACGGACGGAGGGAGTAAAATTCCTGCTTCTCAATCGATTTTTACTGGGAAGCTGGCAACGGACCCGCAGTATGATGGAAAAAAAGTTGGCTATCGATTTGCTGGGTGGCTGCTGGAGGGGCAACCGTTTGTATTTAGCAGGCATCCGATCGATCAACCGTTAACATTGAAAGCTAATTGGCAGAGCAATCGCTATTCGGTGAAGTTTGACAGCAATGGCGGAAGCGGTACGATGAATGACCAATTCTTTGTTTTTGACGAGGAGAAAAATTTATCAGCGAATGCTTTTACTAAAAAAGGCTATCGTTTTATCGGTTGGAATACAAAGCGGGATGGTCGTGGGGAAAAGATAAATGACCAACAGCTCGTGAAGAATCTATCCGTAAATGATGGGGATACCGTCACTCTTTACGCGCAATGGGAAATGGCGGACTATGTGGTAACTTTTGAAAATACTGGTGACTCGAAGATCGCTGATACATCCTATACGATTGAAAAAGGCGTTGACCGTTTCGAAACCCCTAGCAGGAAGGGCTATGATTTTTCTGGCTGGTATGAAGGAAATCAAAAAATCGAAAGCATTCCAACGGGACAGACCGGTGATCGAACCCTTACCGCTCAATGGACGCCTAAAATTTACCAAATTACCTTTGAAGACGAAGCCTTGCCATCGCAGACCTATACGATTGAATCTAGGCTAACCTTGCCACTATCGACGAAAAAAAGAACCGGTTATCATTTTGTCGGGTGGGAAGTCAAAGAAGTTCTGTCACAGGTGCTGACTCCAACTGTCATTACAGAAATCCAACCGGGCAGAACAGGGAACCTACTATTGAAGGCAAACTGGCGAGCCAACTCGTATGTGATTCACTATGATGCCAATGGTGGCACAGGAACAATGAATCAACAGGTGCTGACGTATAATCAAACAGTCAAACTAGCTAAGAATACCTTCGCAAAGGATCGAGAACAATTTGTTGGCTGGAATACCAAAAAAGATGGCAGTGGAACAGCCTATTCAAATGAACAGGAGATTCTGAATTTGACTGCTGAAAATAATGGAACGATCACGTTGTTTGCCCAATGGAAGTCGACGACAGCTGCGCTGCAAGACTTAGTCACTCAAGAAAAAACGAAAAATCGTGACAAAAATCGCTATACTACTGAAAGCTGGAGCAACTATGAAAAGGCGCTGAAGGAAGCTGAGGAGGTCTTGGCGACAACCAACGACTTGGATAAGCATCAAACGGCTTTAGTGAATTTGCAAAATGCCATCGCAAAGCTAACGATGGTAACACCACAAATAGTGAACTATACGAAGCCTCAACCGGTAAGCACCAAGCAATATCCAACTGCGAAGCGCTATCCTTTAACAGGGTTTATCAATGATCCAAGCTTACTCGTTGTAGGGATTGCCTCCGTGAGTATTGCGCTGGCAGGCTGGAACAGCCGTCGTGATAAAAAGACAAAGCATTGATAGGTTGAATACACTGAAATGTATTACTCGAAGAAGCATTCTTTGAAATGCTTTATAGGTGTAGCTTACGTGTAGATTTATAGATAGTTCTTTTGTAGCTCAATCCTTTTAATGAGGGTTGAGTTTTTTTTGTGAGCTGGGAGGAGAAAATCAACCCTCCACTAAGCCACCACCTGCTTTTTTCCTAGTATTCTACTCTGGTGACAAGAAAGTGGGGGATAGATAGTATGGAAACAAATGACATACAAAAAGAGCAGGCATGGCGTCGAAAAACGGCCTTGTTTATTATCAGTCAGGCCATTACCTTGTTCGGATCATCGATCGTTCAAATGGCTATCATTTGGCAAGTCGCATTAGAGACCTCCTCCGGCTTATGGCTGACACTGCTGACGTTAAGTTCGACAATTCCGCAGACGGTTATTTCGCTTTTTGGCGGGGTATGGGCAGATCGCTATTCGAGAAAACGGCTGATCATTGGTGCGGACTTGAGTATTGCCGCGGTGACGTTACTATTAGCGATTGTAGTGTTGTTTAGAGAAACAGCGAATATCCTGCCGCTGCTTTTAGTGGTCTCCGCACTGCGATCATTCGGATCAGGAATTCAAACGCCAGCCGTCAGTGCGGTTATTCCGCAAATCGTCCCGGAAGAACAGTTGATACGCTATAACGGGATCAATGGCAGTATGATGTCTATCGTACAATTCGCTTCACCAGCGGTGGCAGGAGCCATTTTAGCTGTAGGGTCATTTCATTGGATTCTGCTGTTAGATGTAGCAACGGCGATAATTGGTAATGGTATCCTTTGTTTCATACCCATCAGCAAACAAAAAGGCGAGGAGCAGAAGCAGTCAAATTCATTCTTCTCAGATATGAAGGCAGGCATTTCTTACGCGGTGAAAGATCAGAAGGTGAAGAATCTGCTTTTGACTTATGGTTCGTTTATCTTTTTGAGTGTGCC
Source organism: Enterococcus sp. DIV0756 (assembly GCF_051710745.1). Classification (NCBI taxonomy): domain Bacteria; kingdom Bacillati; phylum Bacillota; class Bacilli; order Lactobacillales; family Enterococcaceae; genus Enterococcus; species Enterococcus sp. DIV0756. The sequence goes on from NZ_JBIOLF010000002.1 coordinate 1,018,569, forward strand.
GTCTAGTTTTTTAACGGTACTGTTGATTGAGCGAACCTTCGGTGACAGCTATATGTATCTCACCGTTAATGAAATGACCGGTTTTGCTGGGATGGTTTTGGGAGGCATCCTCTTGGGGACTTGGGGAGGTTTTAAGGATCGAATGAAGACGCTCATATACGGGTTGCTGGGCTTCGGCTTGCTGTCACTAGGACTTGGATTTATGGATAACTTTTGGCTATTCGCCATCTGCATGTTTTTCATGAGCTTTTTTATTCCGGTCGTGCAATCATCAACTACGACGATTCTGCAGGAGCATGTGCCTGCAGAAAAGCAGGGACGAATCTTTGGGCTTCTTGGAACGATGTACAGCGGCTTTATGCCGTTAGGGACAGCTATTTTCGGTCCGCTGGCAGATACGGTGAGAATTCAGTGGTTGGTCATTATTTGCGGCCTGCTTTTAATTGGTATGAGTGGGTTACAATTTCTGCGAAAAAATTAAAGAAGAACATTTCGTTTTCAGAAGAAAAGTATCCAATTTGTCGATTTTGACAGAAAGGATACTTTTTTCTGTGCCCGAACAGAATTTTTGAGAAATTGTGTTGTTATAAAAAGTCGAGGATTCAAACAAGCCTCCAATCGAAAATGTTGAATACATACAATTTACTTGTTTCAGATTTTTGAATGGGTTATGCTTGGTGGGAACGCTTAAAAATGTGGGTGTTGTGTTATTCAATAAAAAATCAATGTGCGATTTAATTAGATTGAGAGAGGTATACCATTTTTGATTTTAGAAACACTCTAAAATTAGAAATGAAGAAATTGCTGGTTGTTACATTTTGTCTTATCCAATAGGAGTGTTTTATATATGAATAAAGAAAGTGATTCAACGACACCGCCGAAATGGCGGAGAAATTTGTATTTTTTTCTAGCGGGTCAATTTTTATCTGGAATAACCAGCATGATTGTTCAATATTCAATCGTCTGGTATTTAACAAAAGTCACCGGTTCTGCAACGGTTTTAAGTTTTTCGACACTACTGGGTATGATACCTATGGTAGTGCTAAGTCCCTTCGTCGGGCCGATTGTGGATCGTCGCAACAAAAAAATTCTTCTAATTGTTACGGATGTGATCGTCGCATTATTTGCGTTACTCCTTTCAATTACCGGTACTATTTCGCCTGAATTTCCATTATGGCTAGTATTTGTCTCCTTGTTTGTTCGTGCCGTTGCGCAAACGTTTCAGATGCCGATCATTCAGTCCATTCTTCCAACAATGGTACCAGAAGAAGAACTGACAAAGGTCAATGGGCAGCTAGGAATGGTACAATCAGCGAACTACATTATTGCACCAGCGTTAGGAGCGTTTCTTTTTTCAGTGATTCCAATGAATTGGTTGATTCTTTTTGATGTTCTTGGGGCTATTCTTGGAGTTGGTCTGCTGCTTTTTGTGACAATTCCTCAGGTTGTTTCCGAAGGGGAAAGTATTCACATTTTAGCAGATTCAAATTTTGGTTTGCAGAAGCTGATTGAAAACAAAGGTCTCTGGTATATCACGCTTATTGGTTCAGCCTTTATGCTGATCTTTATGCCTGCAGCCAGTCTCTATCCGTTAATGACGATGGAATATTTTAAGGGAACAGTTGGGCAAGCGGGGTTAATCGAAGTAATTTATGCGACTGGCATGCTGGGTGGCGGTGCAGTCATCGGATTATTTGGTAAATGGAAAAACCGGATGCGGCCGATTCTTTTCGCTTATTTAGTTATTGGAATAACCATTGGCTGGAGCGGATTGCTGCCAGGGACACAGAAAGGATTCGTCGCATTTCTAATTTTGAATGCCATTGCGGGTTTTGCAACTCCTTATTTTAATACCTTATTAATGGCGATGATTCAACAAAGCTACGAACCCAAATATTTAGGCAGGGTCATGGGTGTCATCAACTCGCTAATGAGTATCACGGGACCTGTAGGTCTGATGTTTGCCGGACCTATTGCCGATGCTATCGGAGTTGAAAAAATGTTTATGATCGCTGGAATTGGAACATTAATCTGCGGTCTAATCAATGTCTCGATTCCAAAGGCACGTAATTATGATGTGGAGCTGCAGAAAAGAATAGCTTTGAGAAATGAACAAGAGAGAGTTTTTGATGAGTCTTCTCAGTAGAGGATTTCAATAAAATGATTTTATGAATAAAAGACAACAAGGGGGAGCTTATCAGTTGATTGTTCCTCTTGTTGTATAGTTTTTTAACAATATAACTAGGAGATGAAAAGAATCCTATCTTTAGATGGCTTCGAACTTTCAAAAGATTATTAAACGTTTTTAGTTTGATCTTTTAAAAAGTTATGAAGCGTACTAATCGTATAACTTACTGAACTGTTCTTCATTTTTTATGGACATTTCAATCGGAAAATGAATCTGTTTTAGCATCGATAGAAGATTCATAGTACCAGCATTTCTGTTCAATCGTTTCCATGCCATGATCAAGCTTTTTCATCTGTTCCTCGATAACTTTCTTATGATTGAGAAACATTAGATAGCATTTTTTTAGAGAGTCATCGCCAAGCTCGGTAAATTTAGCGTAGTTTTTGATATCTTTGCCGGACATATCGCTTTCTTTAAGGCATTCTATCAGTCCAAGCATCTTTATCTTAGTAGCTTAAAAGAGTCGATAGCCTGAGCTTTTGCATTCCATTGTTGGTAGAAGACCTTCTTTATCATAATTACGGGTAGTGGTATTTATAGCTTTTGCGACTTGGGAAATTGTATAATTCATTGAATAGTTCCGTAATTTTTGATGACAAGTGCAAAAATGTATTTAATCACCTCTGAATCGTGAGACTCAAAAAGAATGTGAATCTAACCTGTGATCGAAACTTAGTAGGATAGTTGAATGAGCATTGATCAGGCTTTTCCGGAAATAGAATGCCTGTCGTTTTAGTAATAATTCAGAATAAGAATTTTCAAGTAGGTATTTTGTATTATTGTTAAGCTTAATCATCTTGTGTGATGGTTAAGCTTTTTTGAATCGAGAATAATTATTGAGATAGTTCGACATGGCTAATTTTTGTGTGAAATCTTTTAACTTTACGTTGAAATCGTAAATAGTTATCGCTTTCATAGGGTGCTATCGTAAAGGTATAAAAAGAAGAGGAGGCAAGACATGCTGGAAAATGAACAATTTCAACTGGAAGTTTCAAAAGATGGACATTTGTCACAGCTGTATCTAAAGAACGATCCGTATCGAATGAACTGGGTAATTGAAGAAAAATATTTAAATGAAGTAGGCTATAATGACAGTGACAAACTATTTGGACAATTTGATTTGATTGTTAATGGTGAAACGTTGCATAGTGTAGATGTGATACCAGATATAGAGAAAACAAAAAATACGATCTTAGTAAACTATTGCTTCAACAATGTAAGCGTAAACATTAAGTATGAATTGAAGAAATATTTGAATTGGGAGATAGAACTGATCAATAAAACTCAGGAAACATTGGAAATCGAAGAGTTTGGTGTTTGGGCCGCTTTAAGCTACGTCATGTTTCGAGATAAGAATGTTTTGCGGAATATTCATCATTCTGCTGCGATTTATCCATCAATTTCCACCAATTATACGAAAATCAATGCAGTTCGTCGGGATAATCAGGGCGGTAATCTTGGGATTTATCAAACGAAAGGGCAAACCCATTCAGTCGGAACTTATTGTGTATATGAAAACCTATTTTTCGAAAATGTTTCACCTTCACTAGATGGACTTTTGTTTCACAAACTAATTTTAGCAGGTGGTTATCCAAAGGGATTCGAGAACCGAGATTGGGTATATTCCAAAAATGGCTTGACGATGAAGGCAAATGAAACAAAGAAGTGGATATACACGTTGGCCGAAAATCAAGACCAAGAAGACTTTTACCGTATTGGGCTAGAACTTCAACACCCAAAAATTACTTATACACCACTAAATATTCTGGGAAAACCAGTCCGAATTACTGTAGAGTTGCCAGAGAAAGTTGAGATCAGTCAAGTAAGTGCACAGTGCTATTGTAAGAATGTTCTTCATGACCGTTCTTTAGTTCTACAAAGTGACGGTAAGGAAAGGCAAGTAATCACATTCAATCCTGATTTTTTAGGTGAACACAAAATTATATTCACTTTGAATGATGGGACAGAAGATTTCATCGTTTTAAATGTGATGGACGATATTGCGACAGTAATTGAGGAGCGTGCAGCCTATATCTGTGATGTGCTATACAGCGGAGAAAATGGAACGACTCCTTACTCGTTTGAACCTGTGTCGAATCAAGGGGAGTCGCTTGGAAAACTAAATCTAGTACTCAAGAAAAATTTATTAGGGAAACTTGATGCTCGGCAGGTCCGAAAGGTGGAAGAAAGTGCTGTTTATTATGTAAAAAATAAATGGTTCGTAAACGGGGATTTTACAAGACCTCAAAAGCTGTATGGTGATTTTTACCGTTGCATGGATTTTGAATACATTGGGCATCTCTTTTACTTGCTTTCAGAGTTTGAAGATGAAATTTTGCAACATCATTCTAGTGAGACTTACTTAAGCTGGGCTGCGGAGGTTTTTGACCTACGCGTAAATCCTGATTTACATGAAGATGCCCGTGGAAAAGAAGAGGCTCAGATGCTGGGTGTTTACTTCCTATATATTCAAGATCTTTTGAAAAAATTGAAGGAACATGGATTAACGAAAAAATATGAAACAATTAATAGACTTTGGAATAGAGTGACTTCTCGCGTGGACAGTGAAACATTAAGTTATAAAGCGGCAATAACAGAACATTTTTATGATAATGCTGGTTTCGGACCGACTGCAGGTGCGTTAAGCGAAGCTGGACTAAAAGAAAGCGCAGAAAAATATGGTGAGTTATTATTAGCGAATATCGGCTATTCTAATGACTTTCGAGCACAAAATGCGGATCGATGGTGGGAAGCATTGACTTACATGATTCACTCTTTGTGGGGAGGTGTGACTGCGGCAGCTGCCTTCAAAGTATATGAAAATCTCAATAAGCCAGAATATTTAGAAGCCAGTTATCGAGCAACTGCGGGAATTCTTTACTGTTATGATACTCATTCGACAACTACATCACCTTTGGAAAAAGGGATGGCAGCCTCAACTTACGCGGTTGCCGGACCGCATTTGAATCGACCAGATTTATCCAGAGACCGATTTGGTCAAGCGACTTTCTGGAAAGATGGCGGGATATTCAGCCGATTGTTTGATAATGCAGATCAGACTCCAGATTGGGATATGGGAGAGGAATTGGTTGCTTATATGGAAAACTTTGGACAAAAAACGTTCATTTTTCAAAAAGATGATCACATTCAAGTTATCAATGGTAGCTTTGAAGAATTTGAGGACGGTTATCGTATTGTTAGTTTCGCGCCGTTCAATCAAGAGTACCATTTGATTTGCGATGGAAATATTCGAACGATTAAAGACGCTGAGCAAGAGTTATTTCTAAAAAGGGAAGAACTGATAGCGCCAGAGATGATGAATCTATAGAATACGAATAAGTTTGTTAAGGAAGGAGTAAAAAGGATGCCAGAAGAAATCATTTCAATCTCGATCCCGCCATTTCCCGATTTTATTGAAGGCAATTATCGAGTTTTTCAAACGGGTCAGAATCATCCAAATCGCAAAGAGCTAGGTTATTTTGATTTGATCATAGTAAAAAAAGGTTGTCTTTTTTTAGCGGAAGATGAGCAGCGTTACGAAGTGGGCGAGAATGAAATGTTGATTCTTCTCCCTGACAAGCATCATTACTCTTGGCAACCAGTTGAGGTAGAAACCGGTTTTTATTGGCTGCATTTCTATACTACGGCGCAATGGAAACAAAGTACTCGTCCAAGTCGGTTTATCTCAGATCTGCCTATACCTGAGCTCCATTATCATCAACGGTCTTATACCCTACATTTACAGAAGCAGGCAACGATCAAAGAACCTGAAGTATTGTTTGAACTGATCCAAACAATACTTGATAGTACCGTTGCGGATTCTGGGGAACAGCATGATATTTGGCAGACAGAAGAGCTCTTTTTACGTTTTTTAAGGTTTATTGAAAATCAAGGGATTCATCGGGACCGATTGACTGTACTTGCAGAGCAGGTGCAATTATTCTTGGAAAATAATTATGAGAAAGTGGTCACGAATCGGCTGCTGGAAGAGCAATTCCATCTTCACAGTAATTACATTTCCAAAGCGATGAAAAAGACATTTGGAAAAACACCGTTAGAAATTCTAGCTGAAATTCGTTTAGAACGAGCCAAACAGTATTTGCTACGTTCAGATTTAGATATTCAGGAAATTTCGATGCTCGTGGGTTTCAATTCAGAAATTTATTTTTCCAATCGCTTTAAAAAACTAGAAGGACTCTCTCCTCAACATTATCGAAACAAATACAAGGATCACTGATACTAAATTAAGGAGAGAATATCATGGAGAACACAAGTGCTAATGAAATAACGGCAACAAAGAAAAAGAGTTTGAGCTTAAACAATCGTTTAGCCTATGCTGGAACGGATGCTGCTGGAAATTTGCTTTATTGTACGTTGACTAGTTTTATTAATTTTTTTCATACTGATGTTTTTGGGCTTTCAATTGGAACGGCAGCAACAATTGCTTTAGTGGTTCGAATCATTAATACAGCAACAGTACCATTATGGGGATTAGCGATAGATAAAACAAAATCAAAATATGGGAAAGCCCGTCCGTGGTTTGCTCGTTTGGCAATTCCTTTTGGTATCTTTATGGCATTGACTTTCTTTACTCCTAATTTAAATGGAACAGCAAAGGCAGCCTATGCTATTTTTACTTATTTAACAACGAGTATTCTATATACGGGTATTTCAACACCGATTACTGCGATACTTCCAAATTTAAGCAATGATTCATTGGAGCGTACAAAACTCAATTCTTTTCGCATGATTGGTGGAAATGTTGGATATTTTATAACAGCGACATTTACTTTAACTTTAGTCTCAGTTTTAGGTGGAGGTAACCGACAAAACGGTTTCTTCTTTACCGTAGCAATTTATGCCATTGTCTCGATTGCCATGTTTTTCTATGCTTTCAAAAATACGAAGGAAATCAATTCTGAAACGGCTGGTAAAAGTTTGCCTGTTCGTAAAAGTTTCAAAGCACTAAAAGGAAACTGGCCATGGGTAATCATCGTTTTAGGCAGTATGTGTTATTGGTTAGGAAATTCCACTAGAACCTCATCATTGATTTATTATGCTCGCTATAACTTGAATAATGAGAATTACGTCTCTGTATTAAATGGTTTGGTTTTAACACAAATGATCGGTGTAATTTGTATTCCTTTTCTGGTTAAACGTTTTTCTAAAACACAAACAATGATGGTCGGGCTACTTACTGCTGCGGTCGGTCAAATTATGTTAGGAGTGTCAGGAAACAATTTTCCACTACTCGCAGCTATGTGGGTAGTAACAAGTATTGGTACCGGGATAGCTGTATCTATGCCCTTTGCAATGCTTTCTGATACTGTTGATTACGGTGAATATAAGACGGGGATTCGAGCAAGTGGTTTTCTGACGGCAGTTGGAAGTGCGGTTGGGTTACAGGTTGGAACTGGATTCGGTGATTTCATTCCGTTAAAGTTAATGCAGCATTTCGGTTATGTTGCTAATCAAACTCAAACAAATGCAGCGCTCGGAGCAATAAAATTTGGCTTTTCTTATTTACCAGCGATTTTCTTTGTAGTAGGAGCGTTAATAATGATCAGCTATTTCAAATTCGAAAAAAATGAGTCTGTAGTTATCCAAGAATTAGAAATAAGACGAAAAAGAGGTACTACTGAGCCAAAATATGTTGAAGAGTAAAAATAGATGGTGTAACTAATCACAGACTTTTAATGAAATTAAACTTTCTTTTAAAGAATAAATCCGAACAGCTATGGGATACGTTTAGTTGTTCGGATTTTTGTTAATGAATATCTATTGAGAGGAGTTTCTATCCTGCTATTACGAAGTATTCTTAGTATCTTTGAAGGCTACAGAACTCATTCTTTATAAACAATAAAACAAGATGTGAATAGAGGGCTTCAGTATAAAAAAGGAACCAACGAAAAAAAACACTAAATAATTTCGCTAACGATTACGAAGACAAAATCCTGATCAGATACATCATAATGTGGTTGCCCCACTTTTTTGTAAGTGAACCGAATAACTAGTTCGTTGAAGTACTTGTTTCAAAATGATAATTTGTTATTTTATCAAAAGTCGATATTGTTTAGGTGTTAGTTGGAATTTTTTTAAACAGGCGATAAAAATGGCTTTCACTTTGATAATTAACAATCTCTGAAATCTTAGAGATTGTTTTTGAGGTTTCTGAGAGATATTTTTCTGCGAGTATTAATTTCTCATCGGTAATAAGCTGTGAAATAGTTTTGCTCGTTTGTTTTTTTATGTGCCGCGTAAGATACCCTTTACTATAAGAAAGTTCTTTTGTTATAAGTTCTAGAGAAACAGTTGCTGGGTCCTTTTTAATTCTGTCAAGAAGCTCTTGAGATAGTTTATCCTTGATTTATTTTTAGCAATGTGAAATGATAGGAGCAATTCAAATAAAAGACTTAGATACTGTTCGCCGGAATAGTATGTTAAAAAGTCAGCCAAACTAACCGTAGGCTTTAATGGTTAGTTTGACTGACTTTTTTTGTTTAGGAGGGTTTAGGCATGCAAAAGAAATGGACAGAAAAAAAGAACACATTACAGAAGGGACTTACCCAACAGGAGGCGGCCGAACGGCTTGAACAATACGGTGAAAATACCATCGAACAACGCCAAAGCAAGCATTTCATCGATTATTTATTCTCGTCGTTGAAGGACATTACAATTATCATTCTATTAATTGCTACGGTTCTTTCTAGTTATGTAGCATGGAAAAATCATCCTGATAATTTCTCGGAACCACTAGTTATTTTTGGTATCGTGCTGTTGAATATTTACCTATCGATTCGCCAGCAAAAGAAAGCAGAGAAATCAATGGACGAGCTGAAGAACTTCAGCATTCCTGAAACGAAGGTCTTCCGAGAGGGACAACTGAAAAGTATAAAGAGTACAGAAGTCGTGCCAGGGGATCATTTGGTGTTGGAACTAGGGGACCGTATCTCTGCGGATGCGACATTATTAACGTGTAAAAATCTATTAATTGATGAGTCCTTTTTGACTGGAGAAAGTGAACCCAGTGAAAAGGACCCGGACTATCAACCAATGCCAGCGGATTCAATTGGGGATCAGAAAAATAAAGTGTTTTCTGGTTCGCTAGTGGTCAACGGACGCGCGGAAGCGATCGTAGAAGCCACCGGATTACAAACTGAAATCGGAAAAATTTCTGACTTGTTGAGTGAGGAAGCACCCATGCAAGCACCTTTGCAAATCAGAATGCAAAAGCTAGGAAAAATTTTAGGAGTCGTAGCGATTGGCGCGGGCTTTTTAGCAGTGCTCATTGGACTCATCAGAGGCTACTCGATTGAGACTTCCATCATGACGGCTATTTCCATGGCTGTGGCGGCGATTCCTGAAGTGTTGCCTGTAGTTGTTACGATTTCTTTATCATTTGGGATTAGAAATATGGCGAAGAAAAACACCATCGTTCGAACACCGGCAGCTGTTGAAACCATCGGAAATGTCTCCGTTATTTGCTCAGATAAAACAGGAACGATTACGGAAAATAAAATGACCGTCGAAAAAATCGTCTCTGTGAATAAAGAGGATTCGCAAACGGAAGCGGATGTGCTTCTGCATTTTTATTTGGCTAGTCATTTAGCGGAGGAACAGGGAGAACATGGAAACCCGACCGAACAAGCGATCAAAAAAGCAGCTGAAGCACAGTTTGGAAAAGAGGGTTTGCGGCAGAAATTGGGCCAATATGAGCGGATTGAAGAGCTGCCCTTTGATTCTAAACGGAAAAAAATGACGGTATTGTATAAAAAAGCAGACAGCTATTTTTCTGTCACAAAAGGTGCCTTTGATCGATTAGCGCTTAATGAACCCCACGCAAACTATCAGAAGCAGCATGATGAGTTAGCCAGTCAGGCGTATCGTGTGTTAGGGGTAGCCATGAAGGAATATGCGTATTTTCCTCAACAGGTTACAAGTGAATTTTTAGAAAATGATCTGGATTTTGAAGGGTTTATCGGAATTATTGATCCTGCTCGAAAGGAAAGCTATCAAGCGGTGGAAACCGCTAAGAAGGCAGGGATTCGTCCGATCATGATTACTGGTGATCATTTGTTGACGGCGAAGCGAATCGCTGAAAATGTTGGTATTTTAGAGGATGGAACCAAAGCGATGACGGGCTTTGAATTAGGAAAATTATCCGATCAAGAGCTTTCAAACGACATTCATCAGTACCGTGTGTTTGCAAGAACGACTCCTGAGGATAAAATTCGAATCGTCAAAGCATTGCAAGCCAATGGCGAAACTGTAGCAATGACCGGTGACGGAGTAAACGATGCACCAGCCTTGAAGGCTGCTGACGTAGGAATTGCGATGGGCGGAGGCACAGAAGTTGCGAAGGAAGCTTCTGACATGGTGTTGTTAGATGATAATTTTGCGACAATCATCGACGCAGTAAAAGAAGGAAGACGTGTCTACGCCAACATCCGAAAATCCTTATATGCGATGCTAGGCTGTAATATTTCCGCGTTAACCATTGTCCTGATCTCTTTATTGCTGGGGCTTGGTGCACCGGTAACCGCAATCCAGCTTCTTCTTATTAAAGTAGTGGCAGATGGAATTCCGGGATTTAGTTTATCAGTGGAACCTGCGGAAAAAAATGTCATGTATCAACAGCCCGTTGATCGACAAGCCAGTATTTTTGACAATGGATTGTTGAAAAAAATAATTGAGATTTCGCTAGTTTTTACGGTACTGACTCTGATTACGATTTATATGGGCCATACATTTACGATTCAACAGGTACAGCCGAGTCTTGGTTTATCAAATACCATGACATTTATGGTTTTAGGATTAACGACAATTGTTCATATGTATAACTGTAGGAGTTCAGAGTCAATTTTCAAATTAGGCTTTACTGGGAATAAATTGCTGTTTTGGACCACTTGTTTAGGTGCATTAACGCTTGTGCAGCTTGTTCTTATTCCACAAACTGCCGCCATTCTGGGATTGCAGACGCTCCATTTTTATCACTGGTTGCTTATCATAGGCATTTCAGTCATACCGCTTGTATATATCGAGATAAAGAAACGAAATCAACGATTTTAGCGCAGCTTCACGCTAAGGAAAAGAATTGTCTTATTCATGTCAAAATAAGTCCCAAAGCTACAAGTTTTTCTGAAGCCACTCTTAGATTGAAAAGAGTGGCTTTTTTGGTTGAATTGAATAAGAAAATTTCATAAGTTTAGCGAATATTGACTCAATAGGTCGATGGTATTATTATTTATTGATCAACGAAATGATATTTAATTGATCTAATTTTAAATTTCGAGAAAAATAATGATTGTTATAATATAACTGTGTGTTTTTGTAAAAACTAGTCAATTTTTCAAATTTCTTAAGATAAACCTCTTCATGAAAGGATTATTAGCGTAAAAGGAGCTAAAGATAAAAAATAAAATATTTTCATACGTATATCTTTGTGATATGATTAGCGTAAAATAAAAGAATTGTAATGGTCGGTTGCTGTTTTATATAGTGTAATCGTCTGTTTTTTATAAATAAGGTGTAATTGATGAGAGAAGAAATAAAAAAAGCGGATATCATAGTTATAAAGGTGGGCACAAGCTTATTAGTGTCGCCGGAGACAGGAATAATTGAATCGGCGATCGAAAAATTAGCAGATGTATTGACCCAGTTAATGCGCTCGGGCAAGAAGATTGTTTTAGTTTCTTCAGGAGCTGTTGGCGCGGGAACTATCCAGCTAGGAAATGTTTCCAAATATGCAGCGGCAGCCGTGGGACAAGGGATTCTGACTGCTTTATACGAATCCGCGTTTAAGAAGCACAATCAAAAAATCGGACAGCTATTACTAAGTAGAGATATCTTGACCATTTCAGAAAATCGTCAGGCTTTCGAGCAAACACTTCAGGAGTTGCTGAATCGCGGAATTTTACCCATTATAAATGAAAATGACGCAGTGACGATTGATACAGGGGAGCATAAAACCAAATTTGAAGACAACGATGAACTATCCTTATTGATCGCTGAAGCGGTGGCTGCGGATTTATTGATTATGCTGACGGATGTGAACGGGTTGTATTCGGAAAATCCACTCGTGAATGAAAAAGCCCAAATGATTCAACATTTAAGTCAAATTGACCAGCGTTTATTTGACGCTTCTGATCCTCACTTAGGAGAATTGAGTCGCGGAGGTATTCGCAGTAAGCTTAAAACAGCTACCGGCGCTTTGACGGCCAATATTTCAATGGTCTTAGCAAACGGCAAAGATCCGCAGGTTTTGTTTGATATATTGGCGGGACGTGAGATTGGGACATTGTTTAAAAAACTGTAGTAGGGAGGAACGGATGTGCTAAAAGTAGAAGGTCAACACTCTTTTTTGCAGCAACGAGAGACCATTCAAGCAGCATTGATTTTAGGATTTATGTGTGAACATACAACTTTTCCGATTGCTAGTACGAAAACGGGAAGACCTGTTCCAACTGAGCAGGAGTTAATGAAGCTGCTCAAACAGCAGATGACGAAAGAAGGACCGCCAGAGGCGTATCAAGCGGCGAGTCGTTATGCTGAGAAGGTGATTGATTTTGAATGGCGCGATGTGACGGGCCTAGAGAAATTGTTTAGTACGGGGCCATATTTGCAAGATCGAAATCATGATTTTTTACCTGATGAACTAGCAGTTAAGATGATTTTACCTGAAAAATGCAGTGCGTCGCTGATGGTGGCAGCCTGCAACCTTGCATTCCGATTGGGCATGGAAACCACTGGGATAACTGATTGGCTGCTTGCTGAACACTATGAGAGCGGTCCGGCGATTTCCTTACGAGACGCGCCAAGCTGCCAACTTTTCAAGCAAGATGAACGTATTATTATAGAAGGAACTGGAGCAGAGCTAGAGGCATTCTCTACAATCCTCTGTGAACAGTTTCCAAAGCTTTCTGCTTTCGAAACGTGGACCAGCTACCTTCAACAATTAACGGATGGATTTTTAATGAAAAAGCTAGATGGTCAATTGGCGTATGCCGCCAGTCTGCCAGCTAAAGAAACGCTTGTCTACGCATCGCCGGAAATGACACAGCGACAAGAAGAAATCGCACAGGCCTTTCCTGAAACAACGTTTATTAATCACCGTTCTATGGTCGAAAGCTATGAAAAGTCCTACGATTTACCTTGGGAAGTGGATGAATTTTTGGCGTTGCTATCAACGATTTACCCTAAAATTCGTCCCGGAGATCACGTGGAAATTACAGGTGTTTTAAGCGAGAATCAACAAGTCCGAGAAAAGCTTCAGCAAAGAATCCGTGAGGAATTAAAGACTCGAAAAGCGGATGGCTCGGTGGAGCTGGTCTGCGCCCATAAGCAAGGGTATTCCTGGATCAATGACATCATCCTACCTAAACTGAAAAGTCAGAAAATTGAGAATGTTACGATAGCTTTCAAGCCTTTCCTGCCAGAAGGTGTGACGGAATGGACGGAAGAATCAGGTGCAACGCCAAGCTATCACAACGTAGACAGTCATGATCCAGAAAAATGGAATGACTTGCCGATTCGTTATCTGCAAGAGCTTTACCCCATTCAAGATAGGCTGATGAGAGACCTCAATTTGTCTTCTGACCAGGTGACGTTTGCGACCTATTCTGGGGCGGAAGAGCTGACCTACGAGTTAATAGTAGAAACAGAGACAGAGCAGAAGCGCTGGACCTATCAAGCGAGCTATTCGGAACGCCCATATTTGTCTGCTTACCCAGGTATGGGAAAAGTTCATCCGCCAACTGGCAGACTTCAAGTGAACATCAATGGAGCGTCTGTTTTAACGGAGCGAATTGCGACAGATATGGAGAACATTTGGACACTTTATCAGGAAGAGGTACTACCCAATTGTCGTTCTTGGATCGAAAAACAAGCAAAGGGCAAACCAACGAAGTTGCAGCAGCCATTTTTTGCACAACTACAACTTGAAGTAGCGGCTAGTGAACCTGATGAGCGCTTAGAAAGTCGCAATGACCTTTTATCGAGTCTAGATGCACTGCATGAGGATCTTTATTTTGCTGGAGCCGATTACTTCAAAAATTACGGAATGGAAGTCTCTGACGAGATGTTTGAAGAACCTGGATTAATCTTACCCGTCATTCAACAGAAAACGGGCAAGCCTCAATTTAAGGTAACGCTTTTTGAGCAAGCAAAGAAAGAAGCTCAAATTATCGTGGATGGGCAAAGGATTTCTCATCCGGTGAAACGTAAAGAGATGGCTTGCTTTTTACAGTCAATCAGTTATGAAGATCAGGAATTAACGGCAACCATTCATATTGATGGGGTTTCTGCAGAAGTGGTAGCGTCCTATGCTAAGCTCTTTGAACAAGGCTTAGTGGGTCAGGATTTTGATTTTAGTTTATACCATCAGCTAGTCTTTCATGTCGAGGGAAAATATTTTGCTGCAAAGGTACCTGAAAAAGCGCCTGAGACAGTCAAGAATTTGACGATTGATCAGATTGATTTATTGCCTGATCAGGTTATTGGTTATGAGGAGTATCTATCAATTATTCAACAGTTGAAGCGAGTACCGCAGCTTTCTGTATATAAGATTGCGACTTCTTATTTGGGAAGGGAAATATATGCGATTGAACTCTTACCAAAAGCTGCTGGTTCGGGTTATCTTTCAAGAACGAAACGACTGACCAATTATCCGTCAGAAATAATCAATGCACGGCATCATGCTAACGAGGTTTCCGGGACGAATGGGGCTTTCCTGCTGCTGAAGGAATTGTTGACGAAGCCCAAGTATCAGGATGTTGCCGAACATCTGAACCTAGTAATTGTTCCATTAGAAAATGTCGATGGTGCCGCCATTCATTATGAGTTACAAAAAATAACCCCCGAGTGGAAACTTCATGTGGCACGCTTTAACGGGGTGGGTAAGGAGTTTTATTACGAATACTTCAACTTGGAAACACAGCATACCGAAGCGTTAGGAATGACACGATTGTATGAGCGATTTGTCCCAGATGTCATGGTGGACAATCATGGTGTTCCTACCCATGAATGGGAGCAGCCGTTTTCTGGATACACTTCCCCATCCTATAAAGGCTTCTGGCTGCCTCGCTCGTTATTATATGGTTATTTTTGGGTGCCGACGAATGAGGACTACCGTTCCAACATCGTCTTAAATAAAAAAATTGAAGACGCCATTGCAGAGGCTATCGGGGATGTTCCAGAAATGAAAAAGTGGAACGAAGAGTGGGCAAGGCAATTTGAACTTTATGCCCATAAATGGCTGCCTAAGTTATTTCCTGCGGAGTACTATAAGGAAATGATCAATTATTGGATTAGCTTTGCGGCAGATCCCCAGCATCGATATCCTTCGATTCGTTTTCCATGGCTGACGTCAGTCGCTTATACAAGTGAGGTGGCGGATGAAACCGCGCAGGGAGAGTATTTGCAACTGTGCGCGCAGACCCATGTTGTTCATGATCTGGCGACGATTGATGTCTTGCTAGCTGCAAGATCATTCTACCAGTCATCTGCTGTGCTTTCGCCAGAGGAAATAAATATTGGCTATACTCGGCTTCGACCGATGATTGCATCATCTTAAGGCTGTTGGTTGCGAGTTCTACTTCGTATGTTTAATACGTGAGTAGAATCGTATACCAACGATAATAAGAAAAGGTATTTCGAATTTTTACATTTGTTTGAAATGAATAAGGAGGAAATGTTTTACATGGAATTAGTTAAATTAATAGGTATTTTAATTGTTATTATTGGATTTGCACTGAAATTGGATTCAATTCTGATCATTTTGATCGCAGCAATCGTTACAGCGATCACTGGTGGTTTAGGTGTTGAGGGTTTACTGACAACATTGGGAACAAGCTTTGTCTCGAATCGTTCGATGGCAATTTTCATCTTAATTATGCTGGTTACGGGAACCTTAGAGCGAAATGGCTTAAAGGAATCGGCAGCAAAATTAATTGGAAAAATCAAAAATGCTTCCGCTGGAGCAGTTATTGGAGCGTACGGTGTCATGCGTTCGATCTTTGCGGCGTTCAATATCAGCTTTGGCGGGGTAGCCGGGTTTGTTCGTCCAATTATTATGCCGATGGTGATTGGTTCGATTGAAGCAAAAGGAAAAGAACCTGAAGAAGATTATGTTGAAGAATTAAAAGGAATGTCCTCAGGCATGGAAAATATTGCCTGGTTTTTCTTCCAAGTATTATTTGTAGGAGGTCCAGGTGCGCTATTAGTTCAAGCGACATTGAAGGATCTAGGTTATGAAACGAGTCTGCTTGATTTAGCGAAGGTTGAGATTCCGGTGGCGCTATTTGCAGTCATCGTAGCGATCGTATACTACTTCTTAAAAGACCGAAAATTATACAAAAAATACTACGGTAACGATAAATAGGGAGGAACACACATGTCATTTTTTCTAAGTCAAGATGTTTTATTATCTGAAAAGCTACTTGAAATTATTTATATTATTATGGGGGCTGTTGCCGTTTATACGGGGATCAAAAATGCCCGCGATAAAGCCAATCCAACCCCGATCGGCACCGCGATTTTTTGGTGTGCACTAGGCGTGGTCATGATGTTTGGACGTTGGATTCCGCCAATGGCTAATGGTGTGCTGGTCATCATTATGACACTACCGCCAATATTCAAAAAAGTCAGCAAAGGCAAAGAAAGCGCACCAACTGAGGCTGTTACGAAGAAAATGGCCGATAAGATCGGGATGAAGATTTTTATCCCAGCATTATCAATGGGGATTTTTGCGATTATTTTTGCGGTATTCACACAATTAGGCGCCTTAGTGGGTGTTGGCGTAGGTGTATTAGTTGCGATTGTTGTCTTGATGGTTTATTCTCGTTCAAATAAACCGAAAGTATTCTTGGATGACGCGGAGCGTATGTTATCTACGGTGGGCCCATTAAGTATGCTGCCGATGCTATTAGCTAGTTTAGGTGCGATTTTTACGGCCGCTGGAGTTGGGGAAGTAATCTCTGATCTGGTAGCGAAGGTGATTCCAAAAGGAAATGTCAATCTGGGAATTATCGTCTTTGCGATCGGCATGATGCTGTTTACAATGATCATGGGAAATGCCTTTGCTGCCATTACGGTAATGACTGTCGGAATTGGAGCACCGTTTGTTCTGGCTTATGGAGCTGATCCAGTGTTAATCGGAATGGTCGCATTAACCTGCGGCTACTGTGGGACTTTGTGTACACCGATGGCTGCCAATTTCAACATCGTTCCAGTGGCGATGCTGGAGATGAAGGATCGTTTTGGCGTAATCAAAAATCAAGCGGTCTTAGCAGTAATCTTTTTGGTTTTCCAAATCTGCTATATGATTTTATTTAAATAGAAGAAAAGGAATGGTGAAGTAAATGAAAGTTTTAATTACCGGTTTTGATCCCTTTGGCGGCGCAGCAATTAACCCTGCGTTTGAAGCAGTAAAATTATTACCAACTACAATTGCAGGAGCTGAAATCCATACGCTGGAAATTCCAACGGTCTTTAAAAAAGATGGTGAAGTTCTGGAAAAAGCGATTGAGGAACAAAATCCCGATATCGTCATTTGTGTCGGACAAGCGGGCGGACGCTCAGATATCTCGATTGAAAAAGTAGCAATCAATTTAATGGAGGCTCGCATTCCAGATAACGAAGAACAGCAGCCATTGAATCAAGTAATTCATGAAGATGGTGAAACTGCCTACTTTGCGACCTTACCTGTAAAAGCAATGGTCAGCAAAGTTAAAGAAGCAGGAATTCCATCAAGCGTCTCTTATACCGCTGGAACATTTGTCTGCAATGATATTATGTATCGCCTGCTTTACTTAGCAGACAAAAAGGCAAAGAACATCAAGGGCGGCTTCATCCATGTCCCTTATTTGCCAGAACAAGTAGTTGATTTACCAGCTGGTACGCCAAGCCTATCAGCTGAAACCATTGCTAAAGGCTTAGAAGCAGCAGTTACTGCGGCGATCGTCAATGATGAAGATCAAAACGTGGCGATGGGAACCATTATGTAGTTAAAAAAAATTGGGAGATCGAGCATTCATTCTTAGATGCTCGATCTTTTTGTTGTGACAAAAAATCATGAGTTTGATCAGTCAACCGCTTCTTTTTTTACATGTGTCTTTGTCAAATTATTCTAGGATCTAAAAATGTACTACTGATTAAAAAATCAGCTTTTGTTAGCTTCAACTCCTCCATAATCAATTCTTCTAGTTCATTAGCAGAAAGAGTCGTATTTACTCTGTAGAGTTTTGAACCATAATTGATCCATTCGCCAGCGTAAAGCAAGCTTCCAACGCCGCGAATATCAGGCTTTTCATGATGAAATAAAACCATCAGATCCAGAATAAGGGTTCCGTCGCTTGTAAACGAAAGACGTTGCTCACTTCGTTCAAGGGTACGTCCAATTTTCTCATATAATTCAAGTGGCTCCCGCCCCCATATATCGACTTTGTGTTCACTATTTTTCTTCTTTTTTCTATAAAAAATAAGATCGCTCCCCTTTAAGGAAAATAAATTATTAAATCATCGAATTTTCAGCGGTTGTTAGATCTAATTATACGTAGATGGCGTATCTGCAGAGGAGCTTCATTAAGATTGTGACAATTTACGACAAAAGAAACAGGAAATGCCTGATTTCTGCTAATAGAAGTCTTGGAAATTTTCTAAGCGGTCGATGAATGCTTTGTAATCACCGTTGGGAAATAAGGAGTATTGATATAATGATATCAGAGAAGAGAAAAATGAATAGATCAATATTTTTAGGTGAGTAGGTCATTGCTTAACAATAGAATAAATAACAGATTTTTATTTTTCTATTTGAATGTAGGACGTTTTTTTAAATTTTTAATTATTCATGATAATTAAGTAGTTAAAATAGTCAAAAAGCTTTGTTACTGCGGAGGGTAAGTTGAATTATGTGTTCTTTTTTCAATAGCTAAAAACATCGGCACACTGTTTTAGAAAAAACGAAAATAGGTTGTGCCGAAGAATCATAGCGCTTTCTTTGGTCTGGATATATAGTATAGGTGGGGGTAGGAACATGATAGATTATCGGCTAAGTTATATTATTGGAGCTTCAAAAGAAAATATTTTGCTTGATCAAGCAGCAGAAATGACAAAAATGGAAGAAGCAGAACTGCTTCTAGCGATCGATAAGTTGAATGAAGTAGCGTCAAATTTATATGGTTCAGAGATTTTAATAACAAATGATGAAATTGAAATTCCTAAGGGCATTGCGCGAAACTGGATCGATCTCTTTTTCAATCAAAAACGAGAAGAAGCTGTTTTTCTTGAAGAAGAGCGGCAGGCAATGATTTTCCTACTCGCCTTCGCACAGTTTGAAGAATTATCGGTTTATTACTTCCAGGACTTTCTCTTTGTCAGTAAAAATACGATTTTAAAAGATTTGAAGAAACTGCGAGCAGTACTAGCTGAGCGTGGTGTGGCACTTGAATATTCTAGAAAAATCGGTTTCTTTCTAAACGGCAGTGAGAAAGCTATCCGTGGAGCTGCCTTTCATTTGTTAGGTATTTTAGCCGCTAGTCCTAATGGCAATCGCTTGTTGTATGAAGGTCTATCATTAAAATCCCCAAACCTTTATGCAGAGGTTCGCTCAAACTTTTCAATGACGATTGAAGAATTTGACCTGGTTTTTGTTCCTAGCCGTTTTGAAGAAATGGTGTATTTTATTTCCTATTTGATTTGTCGAACAGAAAATCATGAGATGAGCTTCCAAAAGGAGGATCAGGAACTATTAGAACCATTGATCGCACATAAAGCGAGCAATCGCTTTTTAGAACATTTCCCTAAAATTAAAAACACTACGATGGAATCTTACTACTTCACAGTCATTTTTATGACCGTTCTTCAAGGAGAGATTCAGGATACGTCGTTAGAATTTTTATTGGAATGCTCAAGTGAGGTCATCCATGAGATTGAGCGACTGTCAGCGATTGAATTCAAAAATTATCGCAAGTTGTTGTTAGATCTTTTTTACCATTTAGTTCCAGCGTATTTTCGGATTAAGTTTGAGTTTAAGCTGAGTAATGTACTAATTGATGAAATTAAGATGCAATATCATGAAATTTTTGAGTTGACAAAGCTTGCCTTGTTTCCATTAAGGAAACTTGTTGAAAAAGAGATTCCTGAGGAGGAAATCGGTTATTTCACGATTCTCTTTGGCGGAGAAATCAGCAATCAGCGGCAGAAGAAGCGGAATGCTCAGCTCAAGGCACTGATTCTTTGCCCTAGCGGTATCAGCTCCTCCTTGATTATGAAGTCTGAGCTGCAGGAGCTGTTTCCGCAGATCGATTTCTCTGAAACAAGTTCTTTTGAACAATTCAATAAACAAGTTCTGGATAGTGAGTTTGATCTTATTTTCTCCAGTGTTTCTGTAAAAACCGAGAAGAAGCTTTATGTGATCAACCCGATCATGACCCAGTTAGAAAAAAATGCATTAATGAGAAGAGTTCAAGAAGATTTTCTCTTTCCGAAGGTATTGATTCCATCGGTGAATGAAATCCTAGATATTCTAATCCCTCATATTGAACTAAAGAAAGGCATCACCAAAGAAAAGCTCTATAAGATTGTGCAGAAAAAAATGAACAAGGAAATGAAAAGAAGGGAAGATGATCGACCGATGTTATCAGAATTATTAACAGCTGACATGATTCAATTGACAGACCGCAAGATGGGCTGGGAAGAGGCGATTGATGTAGCTGCCGAACCTTTAAAAAAGAAAGAAAAAATCGATCAAACGTATATTGAAGCGATGATCAACAAGGTAAAGGATTACGGACCGTTTATCCATATCGGCAAAGGGGTGGCCCTGCCTCATGCTCGTCCGGAAGATGGGGTAAAGGAATTGGGCATGTCACTGTTAAAAGTGGATCCCCCCGTTTTACTTTCAGATGATGAAAATCATCCGATTCAAATCTTTATTTGTTTGGCTGCTATCGACAATGAGATGCATTTGAAGGCCTTAGCGAGCTTAACAAGGATTTTATCGAATAAAGAAAAATTAGAGACCTTATTAAAGGCTTCATCGAAAGAAGAAATTTTAGCAATTATGACTGAAGGAGAAGATGAATAATGAAATTTGCAGCAGTATGTGGCTCGGGATTGGGCTCAAGCTTTATGGTAGAGATGAACATTCAATCAGTATTGAAAGACTTAGGTGTCGAGGACGTAGAGGTATCTCATTATGACATGGGCAGTGCGGCACCAGAATTAGCGGACGCCTTTTTTGTTGGCGGGGATTTAGCAGACAGTGCGCAGCATTTAGGAAATGTCATTGTTTTGAATAGCATTATTGACATGGATGAATTGAAGGAAAAGGTTCAAGCGGAATGTGTGAAGCAAGGGCTGTTATAGACTGCATTGCCTGTAAGGGAAGAAATAGGAGGATAAAAGAATGAACGGCATTTTAAGTATATTAATTGATATTGCAAGTACTCCAGCTTTACTCGTAGCATTGATCGCTGTTTTAGGGAATGTTTTACAGAAGAAGGATACTGCTTCGATTGTTAAAGGCGGGATCAAGACATTTGTTGGTTTCTTAGTCGTTACAGCTGGAGCAGGTGTGATCGAAGGATCATTGGCACCTTTTGGTGAAATGTTCCAAGCGGCCTTCAACATGCAGGGCGTGGTTCCGAACAATGAGGCCATTGTTGCCTTGGCATTAAATAAATTTGGTACGTACACTGCACTTATTATGTTAGTCGGGATGGCTTTCAATATTTTGATCGCCCGGATTACTCGGTTTAAATATATTTACTTAACGGGGCACGCCACACTTTATATGGCCTGCATGATTGCAGTGATTTTGAGTGTGACGGATATGGGAACCGTGCCATTGGTACTCTTTGGCGGTTTGGCATTAGGATTAGCGAATACCATTTTCCCAGCTGTCGCACAACCTTTTACTCGCCAAATTACGAAAAATGACTCCGTTGCTTTAGGGCATACAGGAAACTTTGGATACGCTTTGAGTGGTCTGATTGGAAAATTTGTCGGAAATAAAGAAAAATCGACGGAAGATATTAACTTTCCAAAAGGATTATCCTTCCTACGAGATTCAACGGTAAGTATCACGATCACCATGGCAGTGGTCTATGTAATTGTTGCGCTGTTTGCAGGAAATACCTTCATTACCGAAAATCTAAGCGAGGGCACAAATTATATTATCTATTCGTTACAACAAGCTGGATCATTTGCTGCGGGAGTATTTGTGATCTTGGCAGGCGTTCGTTTGATCTTAGCAGAAATTGTACCGGCATTTAAAGGAATCTCGGAAAAATTAGTGCCGAATTCCATTCCGGCATTGGATTGTCCAATCGTTTTCCCATATGCACCAAACGCAGTATTGATTGGCTTCTTGACTAGCTTTGTCGGCGGAATCGTCAGCTTAGTGATTATGGTTTTAACAGGAACGACGGTGATCATTCCAGGAGTAGTACCGCATTTCTTCTGTGGAGCAACAGCTGGCGTTTATGGAAATGCAACCGGTGGGTTACGCGGAGCAATTGTCGGTTCATTTGTCCATGGCGTTATTATCAGCTTTATGCCGATTCTCTTAATGCCGGTTATGGGCGAACTAGGCTTCCAAGGCTCGACCTTCTCTGACACGGATTATGGTGTAACTGGAATTTTCTTAGGAAACTTAGCCAATTTTGGCGGTCAAATTGCGGCGATCATTGGAATTCTCGCAGTATTAGGAATCTTGATCGTCTTGACAGCGATCACCAAAGGAAAAAAATCAAGTACGGTTTCTGAATAATTCAAGGGAGAAGATACTGTGGAAGAAGTAACGCTTAAGAAATTAGAAGTTTTAGCCGCAAATATTCGGATTGATACGATTGAGGCCATTCGTAAAGTCGGTGCTGGGCACATCGGTGGTTCTTTGTCGATTGTGGAATTGTTGGCAGTGCTTTACGGAAAACAATTGAACTACGATCCAAAAAATCCTCAATGGGAGGAACGAGATCGCGTGGTATTATCCAAAGGACACGCTGGGACTGCTTGGTATAGCGCCTTGGCAGAAGTTGGTTTCTTTGAAAAAAGCTGGCTGATGACGTTGAATGAAGGCGGTACAAGACTGCCTTCTCACCCCGACCGGACAAAAACGCCTGGAGTGGATGCGACGACTGGTTCTTTAGGCCAAGGGACCTCAGTTGCAGCGGGGATCGCGACTGGATTGAAGATGCAAAAAAGGAACAGTTACGTCTACTTAATCGTCGGTGATGGCGAATTAAATGAAGGACAATGCTGGGAGGCCTTTCAATATTTGGCTCATTTCAAGCTGAATAATTGCATCGTGATCATTGATGAAAATAAAAAGCAATTGGATGGAACAACGAAGGAAATCCTGAATCCCTTTGATATCGAGAAAAAAATGCAGGCGTTTGGCTTTAAAACAGTTAAAGTTAAAGGGAATGATATGCTAGCGATTGATCAAGCGATTACGGAGTGTAAAACGGTCGAAGACCAAGCAGTTTGTATTGTGCTTGATTCTATCAAGGGTCAGGGCGTACCGTTCTTCGAAGAAATGGTAGCCAATCACTCTGTGAAATTTGATAATGAAGAAATTTTGGCAAGGACAGAACGGATTCTGGAAGACTTGCGAGAACGAACAAAGGAGCGTGGATAGATGTACACACTAGCAGACAATCGAGAAGTTGGGAAAGAGCTTCGAGTTGTGGTGGTCGACGCTCTGAAAGAGACAATGAAAAACAATGAGCAGGTCATTGCGCTAGATGCCGATTTAGGTGGTGCCAGCAAATGGACCGATTTGATCAAAACGAATCCGGATCGTTTTATCAATGTCGGGATTGCCGAAGCAAACATGGTCGGCGTTGCAGCGGGGTTGAATCTCACAGGATATGTACCATTCATTCATACCTTCGGACCGTTTGCGACACGCCGAGTATTGGATCAAATTTACTTATCTGGTGCCTATTCAAAAAATACCATCAATATTTTTGGTTCAGACCCTGGATTTGCGGCTGGTCATAACGGTGGGACGCACACGACTTGGGAGGATGTGGCGTTACTGCGTTCAATCCCTGATGTAGTCATTTGTGACGCTGCTGACGCCGTTCAGATGGACTGGATCATCAAAGAATTCAGCAAATTATCGGGGGTACACTATGTTCGTGGTACACGTAAAGGTGTTCGAAATGTTTATGCTGAAGGATCAACCTTTCAATTAGGGAAGGGCAATTTGTTGAAGAAGGGCTCAGATTATTTAATCGTTGCGGCTGGACAATTGGTCTCGGAGGCTTTGGAAGTCTCAGCGTTCTTCGAAGAAAGCGGTGAAACGGTGGATGTGATCGACATGTTTACCATTAAACCGTTAGATAAAGAGTTATTGTTGGAACGATTAGCTGGTAAGAAGATGGTAATTACGATTGAAAACCATTCAATCACTGGAGGATTAGGCAGTGCTGTAGCAGAAGTTCTAGCTGATAATGGTCTTGCTATTCCGTTGAAGCGTATCGGTGTCGACGAGCGCTTCGGTCAAGTAGGGACTCCTGATTTCCTTCAGGAAGAATTTGGACTGACGACAGAAAAAATAATTGAAAGAATTCAATAATGACAAGTTAAAATAAATCTCCATAAACGAATCGCCCTGTAAAGCTAGATTATAACTTTACAGGGCGATTCATATTTTCTTCAAATGGAACTATACATCAAAGACGTCAGCTAAGTGATGGAGAAGGATATCCATGTGTCAACATTTTTATTGATATCATCTGCACGACCTATACCGAGATTCCATGAACCTCGGTATAGGTCGTACTTTTTGAGAAATACTCTACTGTCGTTTAAAAGTAACAGAGCAGTGTAATAAAAGAAAATTCTTAACTCAAAATTTGCCTCAGCTTACAAAAATGTTAGTGGAAAATGTGGGCTAAAAGGGTCCTATCGTGCTATTTTGTTTTGTGAAATTAAGAAAGGATGCTTAGTATGAAAAAAGTATTGATTGGTTTTGCGGCAGTGATAGCGATCGTCTTATTCGGAGGAAGTCATTTTTTGAATAGTACATATGAAAAAGTAATGGATGGCGAAAAATATTATGTAAAAATTACTACAGATGGCAGCCGTTTAGACGGAAAAGATGATGCGGGAAGAGAGTATACCGACTATTCTTATGATTTAAAGGGCTATGATAAAGATGGCATGGAAAAAGAACTTCAGTTTAGAGCGAATAAAACGCGTCCTTTACGTAAAAATGCTTATTTAAAGATCACTTGGAATAAAGAAAAAGGTGTAACGATGTATGAGGAAGTAAAGAAGAATGAAGTTCCTGACAAGGTCGCAACGAAACTGGGGTAACTAACCAAATTTAATTAATAAAAAAGTAAAGCAGGGAAGAAAACGTTCAATAGTTCTTTCCTGCTTTTTTTCTGTGATTACTGTAGGTTAAACGAAGCTATAGCTTGAACACGTCTTGAGCAAATAGTCATAAATAAGATCAAAAAAATAAAAAATAAAACGCGTTTTTGAATGCTTTTTATGTGTAGTATCAATTCCTTGAAAGTTATTTTTTATGGATATATACTCCCACAAAAGGGGGATTACTAATGGGGAAAAAAGTTGAGAAACTTATGAGGATTATTTTTATTGGGATTCTGGTCATCCCTTTATTTCATACATTCTTTCTTGAAAATCAAGTATTTGCTTCTGAGAAAACGCTTGATTTAAGCTTTGATAAACAACCGAGTCAGGTTGGGGACCAAGGAAACCTGTTGATTACAACAGATGAGCCAAATTATTTGAAGGTGTCCGTAACACCTGAGTCTGGATTGGAACTGGTGAAGGGAGAGTCAAGTTCTGGACACGTTATTTACCAGTATCATGTGTTGCAGAAAGGAAAGTATAAAATAACGGTTTCAAATAGAAGCGGGAATGAAAATAGTACTCCTGAAAATACGAAATCGCTCAGTGTTGAGATTAAGGAGCCAGGTACTCAAGAGACTGATGCAAGCAAAGAAGATACAGATTCAAGCATTCCTTCTGAAGAGGGAATGGAAAATGGAGCTGAGTTTAGTCAGTCATCCACTGACAATAAAAAAGCAGAAAAAACTGAACAATCAATTAATGCCGATCAAACTTTGGCTAATCGTGAAAAGAAAGCTTCCGCTGCACCTAAAGGGGCGACGGTTCAAACATTGTCAGAAAGCAACGCCGCAAAACTTGGGAATTTGTGGGATTATAATGCCTATTTAACGGGTCAGCATTCTGCGAATATGGCGGATACTGAAGGGGCTATTGCTGTTAGGGGAGATAGTGTTTTTCCTGATGATCTTCAGACCTTCACTTACGGGGCTTCATTCAGGGAAAACAACACGGCGATTGGAGAACCGATTAGGGAGGATCAATATGTCAATGTATTGCTTGGCGGAAAAATCGATAATCGGGCAACTAGCGAATGGGTAAAGCCCGTTGTTGAAAACCGTACAACGAATGGAAAAACGCAAGGTTGGTTAGTCGCACGTCCAACAATTTCTGATTGGATTTATAAGAATTTAGGCGAATGGTTCTCAGCGATCGCCTATAAGGCAGACGACCAGATCATTGATGGGGCTTTTGCGAAATTACAAGCACAAGAAGATCAGATGAACGCGAAATTAGACAAGCTAACTAAAAGTGCTGGAAAGACTGTTTATGAAGGTTCAGGGTATAAATTGAGTGCGTCTACCACAGATTCGAAAGTACTTATCTTGAGCTTTGATAAGGATAACACACCGTTGGAAATTAAAACATTAACGATTCCGGATGAGTTTTTGAAAAGCGATCAATACAAACAAATTGTCGCGACTTCTGCATCAAAAAAGATCGTAATGAACGGGACGAGTATTTCTGGAGCTACTAGACAAGATGCAGGGACCTACAGTGCTTTAGCTAGAAAAATTACGTTCTATTTCCCAAATGCCCAAAGTATTACCAACTATCTTGAAGATGATGGCAGCTATCCAGATACTTCAAAGAGTGGTATTACGAGCGAGGGAGCTGACAATTATGGAAAAGACAATGGAAAAAATTATTATCATAGCTTCACTATAGGTAGTGTCATCGCACCTAACGCGACGGTGGTTTATCATTCAGGAAGCATTAATGGGTATGTTTTTGCCAAGAATCTTCATCAACGTGATGGGATGGAAATCCATAATTTCTATAATCCGTGGCTATCAGAGAATGAACAGCCTGAGGTTGGTAGCGTCACGTTGCATAAACAAGATAGCCAGACGCAGACGCCACTTGCAGGGGCTGAATTTGGTATTCGACAAAAAGGGGCAACAGAATTTATTGATGTTCAAGCATCAGATGAACAAGGAAATGTCAGCTTTGAGGGGATTCCCTATGGTGAGTATGAAATTATCGAAACAAAAGCGCCGGAAGGATATGAACTGTCAACGACTATCCATAAAGTCACCGTTAGCGCCCAAACCTCCGCTGTCACATTAGTAGCTGAGGATAAAAAAGAAGCTGCTGTTTTGGTTGAATTAGCTATTCATAAATCGGATCAAACAACTCACGCAGATTTATCTGGAGCAATTTTTGGGTTAAAAGGACTGAGAGAACACGATTTTATCAGAGTGACGACAGATAAACAGGGCCATGCTGAATATAAAAATTTAGTTCCTGGATATTATGAGCTTGTAGAATTAACCTCTCCGGAAAGCTATCAAATTGATGAACAACCTCATATTATCTATGTTGGTCAAGAGAAGAAAAAATCGGTTATTGAATTCACGAATAAACATAAAGTAGATAAAAAGGGAAGTATTCAACTAACGAAGATCGACGAGGCAACTGGAAAACCGTTAAGCGGGGTAGAATTTGGGGTCAGAGAATTTGGTCAAAAAGAGTTTACTAAGAAAAAAACGGATGAGAATGGACGGGTAAAATTCACCGAGCTAAATGTAGGAGCTTTCTATACCGTCGCTGAATTAACTAGCCTAAACGGTTATCAATTAACCCCTCATCCGCTGATTGTACGAGTCGGCGAGGGCGGACAAGATGTCAATATCGGTAACTGGACCAATAAAAAAGAGCAACCTATCAGTCAAAAAGGCTCGTTGAAAATTGAAAAAACAGACAAGGCAACGGGTAAACCATTAAGTAAGGCTGTCTTTGGCATCCGAGCATTAGGACAAAAGGAATATCAGAAAGGCGAAACGGATTCACAGGGTGTATTGAGCTTTACTGACCTTTCTCAAGGGATTTATGAAGTAAGAGAATTAAAGGCGCCAGCCGGCTACACCGCGACAAATCTTGTGAAGAAAGTGACGGTTGGTTATGATCCACAAGATCCGATCACTATTTCAAAATGGGAAAATGAGCAGACGGCTACACAGTTAGGAAGTACGAAGGTCATAAAAACTGACGATTCGGGTCAGCCTTTAGCGAATGCTGAATTTGCCATTCGAAATGATCATGAACGAACATTTACGAAAAAAGCAGTCACAAATGAAAGTGGCGAGGCGTATTTTAACAATCTTCCTTTCGGAAAATACGAAATTATTGAGACAAAAGCGCCAGCCGGCTACCAGATTGATGGCACACTCCATCATATCGTTGTCACGAATGAGCAAACGGATAGTCATACATTAACCGTCAAAGATCAAAAGAAAATAGCAAGTGTGGGACAGGTCAGCCTTGAAAAGAGAGATAAAAAAACTCATCGGGTTTTAGCGGGTGTTGAATTCAATTTAGAAAAGTCAGATGGGACTGTTATTAAAACCTATAAAACAGATAAATTTGGTCGCATTTTCGTAAAAGATTTGGCTTTTGGCACGTATCAATTTGTTGAGAAAAAAAGCTTGCCAGGCTACGAATTAGACACCAAACCACTCCCATTTACGATCAGTCGAGAGAATGCATCGCAGCTACTAACGCTGACAATGGTAAATAAGCAAAAAACTGACGATACAACTAAACAAGGACATCATCAACAAGGAACCACTGGACGGAGCAAAGGAAGTCAGTCAAGCAATTCCTTCTATCCAAAAACAAATGATACTGTGCAGCCTTTGATTGCAGTCGCTGGATTAGGGATAACCGCAGCAGCCATCTATTTAATCTTTAGAAAGAAGCAATAAAAAGCGATAAAACTTTCAATTAGTACGAAAAAAGCCAAATGAATGGGAATGCTACTTTTGTTCCCATGCTCATTCGGCTTTTTTTGTTCTAAAGGGTTTATCCATCTTTTGTAAGTAGTTTTCCTTTTAATCAGGAACTGAGAATTTTTAGAAATACCTGCTAATTTACGGTAACCAGAGCTTCTTTTGTTTAATTCTGTTTTGCTTAGGGAAATTATTAAGGAATCGGTCGTTCGTGCAAAACTGATAGAAAGGTTTAACCATTTCGAACTTGACTTTCTCGCGAAATAAAACAAGGTTCGTCTATTTGATGATCGTCCCAGCAGATCCCCGTAAATGAAATCGGCAATCCAGCGGAATAAACAAAGCTCTTTCCGGTTTGAAGTTGGAAGTGAATATGGGGTTCACTTGTATTACCGCTGTTTCCGCACAGAGCAATTTTTTCTCCTCGGCGAACAGTATCGCCGGCTTTCACGGAAATGCTGCCTTTTAGTAAATAACAAGTAACACTATACTCATGTTTATCATGCTGAATAATAACAAAATTTCCACGTATATCAGAAGCAGCACACCCGACTTCGCCAATCTCTCCAATCGGTGTGTCTTCGTAATGATTAGCTATTTTAATAACCGTTCCATCTGCTGGGGCCAGTACGTTGGCTTTGTAGCAGTAATAGTCCTCCAATGATTTTCGATTAGTAGTATAAGAATGTTCCGCTTGATCAACGATGATAAAATCATAGGCGTATCTTTGAGAATGCATCAGCCAAGAGTGGGAGGTTTCCTTATCAATACCACCATTTGCCACGTACCATTCTCCTTCAAATGGCAGCGAGTAGTGACATTTTGGATCGAAATTTTCTTTATCTGGTAATTTGAAACCATGGACTAGCGGAACAACCGGAATGCTAAGCAACATGTGGATATTCTGAGAAATGAATGGAAAATGCTTGAAGAAAGCTAGAATCATAAAAAATAATGGAGGCAACGCAAAAAGCCAAAACAAATAAAACAGTCGCAGAACTTCTATTTGAAAAATATCTGCCAGAAATCCGATGATTCCAAGCCACTGTAGCTTTGCCCATTGGTGAGCCCTTCTGTTCATCCAATCACTCCTACTGAATTCGGCAATCCAATCCTATCATTCGTCTTTAAGTCTAACATCCCAAGAAAGGTAAAAAAGTATTCAATTAAACTTGGAACGGGAGTCATTACCAGCGTAGCGTTATGTTAAATGATCAGGCTGTCGAAATAGGCTTAACATGTATTCGTTTTTTTCGTACTCTAGTATAATGAGTAAGACTATTCAGATGGGAGCTACTTATCTATGAAAAATAAAAAGGAAGCGGCGTTAATTTTTTTACCATTGGCCGCTAATGGGAAACCGCAACACCTAGGATCGGAAAAAGCCGGTTGTCCATTTTGTGACTACGCGGAAGAAGACAATATTTTGAGAAAAGAGGGAAATCAGCTTTGGGTGCTTAATAAATACCAAACATTGCGGGATACTTTTCAAACAATTATTATTGAACATCCGGATCACAATAAGGATATCTCAACCTATACAATCGAAGAAAATCGGAAGTTATTTGCTTTTGCTTTCGATTGCTGGGCAAAAACGAAGGCAGATCCCCAATTCAAATCCGTGCTCTTTTATAAAAATCACGGGCCCTTATCTGGGGGGAGCTTAAAGCACCCTCATATGCAAATCGTCGGCTTAAAGGAAATCGATGGGGAAGCTCAGATTCAATCGGAGAATTTCGAAGGTATTACCGTTCTGTCAGAAAAGAATGTCGAAATCAATTTCTCCAGTATGCCGGTTATGGGCTTTTTAGAGATTAATCTTCTCGTTGATGTGAAAGCAGCGGATGCCATCAATTGCCTAGCAGATTATGTACAAAAGACGGTTAAGTACATTCTAAACACGTACCATCATGGGCGATGCGAAAGCTATAATTTGTTTTTATTTGAGCGGGAAGGGAAATACATTGTTAAGCTGACACCACGTTTTATCGTATCCCCCTACTTTGTTGGCTATAAGCTGACCCAGAATTTTACCGAGGAACATTTACTGTTGCTGAAAGAGGAATTTCGGGAAAGTTTGTTGGAGGATTGATTTTAAAATTGGAAAGATCATGTATTTTCTTGACCCTGCTTGATTTGAGAACTAAGAGACTAGCCCGTTATTCAACGGGCTAGTTTGCATGAGGGGAAAGAACGAATTAAGAAGAATATTTTTTTAGGATTCTCTGTTTAACGATACTATACAAGGCAGTAAAGAAAGCGAGAGCTAATGCTACATAGCCTAATGGAATACAAAAGAATGCTGGTTCAACAAGCATCCCACTGGAATCAATGTATGAACCCACAAGCGCGGAAATCGAAAACAATAGAATACTTAAAACAAGAAATAAACAGGGTATAATATATTTTTTCATATGGTCTCCTCGTAGTTATTTTTTCAGATTATATAAAATAGAAATTAAGAATTAATACGCATGACAAAACTGTTAGATGAGAAGGCAGAATTGAAGAATCATTTTTTGGAAAAATTACTAATAAATAATGAATCAATAATTTACTATGAGGGTTTTTTAATACTGAAAATCAAAATATGAGGGATTTCCGAGAATCCGGGTAAGGTAACGGTGGAGCAGATTTTTCCAATTTCTTTACGTGTAAAAGAAAAAAAATCGTGTTGACATTCCTTTTTTGTGATGATAACCTATGTGTGAAAACAATTACATTTAGCAGGGTTCGTTACGGGTAAAGCTGGCAATGCCTAAAGAAAGTATGGTTAATACACATACTCTCTTTAGGCATTTTTTTATTGGACTCGGCTAAAAAAGGAGGAAGAACATGAATAATCAGGAGCTGGCTCAAGCTATCTTAAAGTATGTCGGTGGAGAGAAGAATATCCGTCATTTTACTAATTGCGTGACACGTTTACGTTTTCAGTTGAAGGATGATAAGAAGGTCGACCAGCAGGCGTTAAGCCAATTGGATGGTGTACTTGGTATTCAGTTTCAAGGAGATCAATTTCAAGTAATTCTTGGTGGAAAAGTTGCGAGTGTTGCGAATGAGCTAGGCGAGATTACGTCTTTATCAAATGGTGATGAGGAGAACGATAGAAAAATCGGAGTTTCTAGTGTGTTAAATGCATTATCATCAATCTTGACTCCCGCTTTGCCGCCAGTCATTGCTGGTGGTCTACTTAAAGGTTTCATCTTTATGTTCTTGAATTTTGGCTGGGCGGATGGTGGCTCTGATACGATCATTTTTCTGAATGGATTATCAGATGCTATGTTCTATTTTTTCCCGTTCTTGCTTGCTGTGAGTTCTGCGAAGCGCTTCAAGACAAATGAGTATTTGGCCCTAACTTTGGCTGGATTGATGATGTATCCCTTTGCGATTGCGGAAGGTCAGCAGGTCATGAAGCTTTTTGGCTTTATTCCAGTAGCTGTGGTTAATTACAGCGCCTCTGTTTTACCAATCATTTTCTCAGTATGGCTATTGAAATATGTTAAGCGCTTTTTTGACAAGCGTATTCCGGAAATGGTCAATATGGTCTTTTCTCCTTTATTAGCGTTATTAATCACTGCACCAATTGCGATGAGTGTATTAGCGCCATTAGGCTATTATATTGGTGAATATGTTGCTCAGGGAATCAAATGGCTGATTGATTTTTCTCCGTGGCTAGCAGGATTGGTTGTAGGAAGTACTCGTCCCGTCCTTGTGTTAGCCGGTATGCATCACGCGATGAATCCTTTAATGCAGCAGGAAATTTCCAGTTTTGGTTCTTCACAAATGCTGGCGATGGTGCTTATGAGTACATTTGCCCAGGCGACAGCACCATTAATTGTTTATTTCAAAACTAAGCAGGTTAAGGAAAAACAAGTTGCGCTATCTGCTGTAATTCCGGGATACTTAGGGATCACAGAACCTTCTATTTATGGGGTATTGGTTAAGTATAAGGGTGCGATGATCGCGACCTGTCTCGGCGGAGGGATCGGTGCTGCTGTTAGCACAATGTTAGGTGGGCGCAGCTTCGGATTTGTTATGCCGGGAATTCTCTCATTGCCGGCGTTTATGGGTGAAGGATTTATTGGAATTGTCATCGGGATGATCATTTCAATCGTTGCCACTGCTATTTTGACCTTCTTGTTGATGGATCGTTTCTCTGAAGAAACAAGGGGAGAAAAAAACAAAAGCAGTGAGGCAGCACAAGCAGACTCAATTTCGTTAGAGGAGAATAGCTTATCCATTCATTCACCTGTAAAAGGGAAAATCTTGCCCTTAGAGATGATTGATGACAATACTTTTTCTCAGGAAATCCTTGGAAAAACACTGGCGATTGAAGTTCCTGATGGCAAAGTCTATGCACCATTTGAAGGAGAGGTAAAGGCGGTATTTCCAACGAATCACGCGATTGGGCTGGTGGCATCCTGTGGGATCGAAGTGTTGATTCACATTGGCTTAGATACAGTGACTCTTGATGGAGAAGGGTTTGAATTAAAGGTAAAGCAAGGTCAAAAAATCCAACGAGGCGATGAGCTATTATCGTTTGATCCAGCATTTATCAAGTCTAAGAACTTAAATGATGCGGTAATCGTCGTAGTAACCAACTCAGAAAAATATAAAACGATCAATAAGGCGACCTCTGAAACGATTGATTTAGAGAACAATTTATTTAATATCGCATTGAATTAAAAGAAAGAAGGATGAAATATGAAAGTAATTATCACGGAAGACTACAATGAAATGAGTACTGTTGCAACGCAATATCTTTTAGGAGCGATGCACGGTCAATATCGACGCAATATCTCGATTACTGCTGGCTCCACTCCCAAAGGCGTGTATGAACTTTTGGTTCCCTTAGTAAAGAACAAGGAATATTTTGAACAGGTTCATTATTACAATTTTGATGAGATTCCTTTTAAAGGTGAAGAAGATCGTTATGGTGTGACCATGACCAATCTAGACGCAATGTTTTTTGGACCAGCAGCAATAAAGAAAGAAAATATTCATGTACTTGATTGGACGAATTATGAGATGCAAGATCAACGAATTAAAGAAGATGGCGGATTAGATTTTGTATTGCTTGGTGTAGGTGCCGATGGACACTTCTGCGGAAATCTACCCAACACAACTAAATTCGGTGATTTGACGAGTCGTGTCGATGAAGATGCTACGCCTGATATGGTCGATGTGCTGCTGAATGAGGTTGGCGGAGTAGAGGAAAAACGTCCGGATTTCTATGTTACGATGGGACCAAAGAGTATAATGCAAATTAAACAACTAGTAATGATTGCTAGTGGAGAGTCAAAAGCAGAGATTGTGAAAAAGCTAGTCGAGGGAACGGTCACAGAGGAGGTTCCTGCTACCTTATTGACAACACATCCGAATATAACATTGATCGTTGATAAAGAGGCCGCTTCTTTGCTATAGTTGTGTTAGTAATGATATAAGGAGGAACCCAATGCAAATAACACAAAGATTAAATAACAATGTTGTTATGGTTGAAGGGGAATCCGGCCAGCCGATGATTGTGATGGGCAAAGGGGTAGGTTATAAGGCTTACCCTGGAAATTTAATCAATGAATCACTGATTGAGCGAAAATTTATCCTGAAAAATGAACCAAAAAGTGAAATTGATAAAGTTTCTACCTTAATTAGTGAGATTCCTATGCAGTATATTTCTCTAAGTGATACGATCATAAAAATTGCTGAAAAGGAACTTCACACAGAGTTTGGCTTAACGATGTTGATCTCTCTAACAGACCATATTTACTCTGCTGTTGAACGAAAAAAGAAAAATATGTCCATTGTGAGTCCTTTGCATTGGGATATCAAGCAGCTTTATCCTTTAGAGTACGCTATTGGCGAAAAGGCTGTCGCAGTGATCAACGAGGCGGAGAATGTGGGACTGGATGAAACAGAATCTACGGCAATTGCTATGCATTTCATTAGTAGTGGAAGCAATTATGATTCGATTCAACAGGCGATGAATGTCACGAAAATTATCTCGGAAATCATTTCCATTATCCAATATCATTTTCAAATCAAAATTGATCAGAACTCGATAAATTTTTCTCGCTTAGTCTCCCACCTTCAATATTTCTTGATTCGCCAGGTAAAGGGGATCAAAATGATGGATATGAGTGAAGAGATGATTCGTATTGTCCTCGATCAATACCAGTCCTCCTTTCAATGTGCAGAAAAAATTATAAGTTATTTGAATAAGATCCATAATGTGAAACCGCCATTAGAGGAAGAAGTATACTTGACGATGCACATAGAAAGAGTCCGTCAGGTGGAGATGTAAGTACTCCGTTTTTTTGAGACTATCTAATTTAATATGACCAAAGCATCCATTCTTTTTTAGAATAGGTGCTTTTTTAGTTTTAACTTTAAAAAATAAAGACTTATTCCTCCTTTTACAGGTAACTGAAATCTATTCATAAACTGCGTTTAGGAATTATCTGACGCCGAAGAACAATTATTTTTGTACTTTCAAGAGTAAAAATCGTACGTTTAAGACAAATTGGACTTTACTCCACCTTATTTTGCTACCATTAGTGAAGGTTAATATCATGGAATAATACTATGTAATTAAGGTGAAAAGGGGTTAGTTTATGGATTATAAAAAGCGCGCCATCAGCAGTGTTCTGAGACGTAAGGGGAAGTCATTGATTTTGTTTCTGGTTGTTTTTATCTTAGGAAATGTAATCGCGGGAGCTGTTGCTATTCAACAATCGACAACAAATGTAGAAAATGAAACGAAGAAAAAAATGCTGCCTGTAGCGAGCGTTGAAATGGATTATGAGGCTTACGAGAAGCAGATGACTACTGTTGCTGCGGAGGAAGGCGGGCAGGAACTAAAACAGCCTAAAGCAAAGGATTACGAAAAAATTAGTAAACTTTCCTATGTGAAACGTTCTGATCTGTTTGTTTTAAACAGTACAGGAACAAATAAATTTAAAGCTGCAACGGATCCAAATGGGGGAGTTTCTTACGCTGGTAGTGCAAAGTACATGTTTAACATTAAAGGATACAATAGCAAGACGCCTCTAGATGTGTCAGAGGGCTTGATCAAGATTACAGATGGTGACGGATTTACTGATACAGATATCAAAAATGGTTCAAATGCGGTTCTTCTTAGTCAAGATGTTGCTGAAAAAAATAACCTATCCGTCGGTGACAATTTTGTTCTTGATACGGTTGTTGAAATGCCAGTTGGTGTTGAGGAGATGGATACTGAGGAGGAGCAATCGCAATCTAAAACAACATCTTTCGATCAGCCGATGAAGCTAGCTGGAATTTTCAATGTTGTCCAAAAGAAAGAAAGTTCCCAGCAAACGGAGCAGCAAAAATCAGAAAATGAATGGCGTGCCTTAGAGCAGTTGAATACGATTTATACGACTGAAAAAGCGGCAAAAGATCTTCAAAAGAAGATTGATGAGAAAATGTCTGGAGGTCTGTCAGCCGATGAAGGATCAATGGGGGATGATAGTGTTTACTATCAAGCAACATATGTCTTAAAAAATTCAGAGGACATCGAGGCCTTCCGTCAAGATGCGAATGCTTTATTACCAGAATTTTATCATATTGTGGCCTCTACAGATCAATATGAACAAGTAGCGGGCGGTTTGACCAAATTAAACACGATAGCTAAATACATCGTGATCATAGCGGTAGTAGCGACTCTTTTGATTTTGTCATTGGTGGTATTGCTATTTCTACGTGATCGAAAACAAGAACTGGGAATTTATCTTTCTTTCGGCGAAAGCCGTGGTAAAGTCATTATGCAAATCGTTCTCGAATTGTTGATGATTAGCTGTGTTGCTTTGGTACTGTCATTAATTACTGGTAATTTCTTAGGCGGAGCAATTTCTCGATCACTCATTCAATCAGATTGGCTAAGTAATGCAAATCAAACACAGCAATATTACATGAGTAACTTGATGCAAAGTGATCTTTCCTTCTTAGATATTCAGCAAGCCTACAAAGTGACCTTCAGTGTTGGCTACATTTTGACCTATTTGTTGGTGGGGATTGGGACAGTTTTTATTTCTGCTTTGTTGCCACTATTGTATATTCTTCGCTTGAATCCGAAGAAAATTATGATGTAAGAAAGAACAGCATAGGAAATGACTTCATCAACAGGAAGAAGGATTTCAGTTTCACTCTTCACAGTTTGTTTTAGGAATAAGCAAATAAAATAGTAAGGGGAAACCGAGTAAGAAGGAACTAGTAGAATGATATACGGCATGAAAATCCAGCGTCATTTTTTGTTAAAAATGACCTCATTAATCAGAAGAAGGGGTACGAATGATGGCTTTATTAGAAGCGAAAAATATTGATTATTATTATCAAGATGGAGATCAGCGGAGATTTATCTTAAAGAATGTTTCCATTAGTTTTGAAAAAGGGAGGCTTTATAGTATTTTAGGCAGATCGGGTTCTGGTAAAACGACTTTTTTATCGTTGATCAGTGCTTTAGACAAGCCGAAAGAGGGGGAAATCCTTTATGACGGGCAAGATATCGCAAAAATTGGTTACGAAAAATTTCGAAAAAACGATATCAGTATTGTTTTTCAAAGCTATAATTTGATCCCATATCTTTCAGCTGTTGAAAATGTCCTTGTGCCAATGGCGATAACGGAGAATGATTTACCAAAAGAAAAAAAGCAGGTTGCTTATAATCTTTTGAAATACATTGGAATTACTGAAGACAAAGCCAATCGGCTGGTAAATCAGCTGTCCGGGGGAGAACAGCAGCGGGTAGCAATCGCACGTGCGTTATCGATGAATGGCGATATTATTCTAGCGGATGAGCCTACTGGTAATTTAGATGAAGAGCTGGAGGAGGAGATCGTTGATATTTTCAAGGAGTTGGCTCATAAGCACGGAAAATGTGTTATTTTGGTCACCCACTCCAGTGAGGTGGCTCAACAGGCCGATGAAGTGCTCCTGCTGCGAAAAGGTGTGTTAAGTCAATATGAGTGATTTTTTATCAAATTTTGTAAACAATGAAGATGAAGACAAAGAAAAAAAGGAAGTACCATTAGAGGAAGCACCAGTAAAAAAGGAAAAGCGTTTACCATCTAGAGCAGATAAAAAAGTAGAGCCAGAGCACGTCGAATTTGACCCCACGTTTAAAAGACGCAGACAAAGGAAAATCTTCTTCATTTCTATCGCGGTTTTTCTTACTATAATTGGGATGACTATTGCTTATTATCGATTAAATTATGTAAAGGTTCCTAATTTTCAAGGCAAAGAAATTGCTCATGCACGAGAGTGGAGTGCTGAAGAAGGAGTGCTTTTGAACCTTAAAAATACTTACAGCTTTGATACAGCGACCAATAAGATCACTAAACAAAGCGTGAACTCGGGAGATAAGATCAAAAAAGGAAAGACCTTGATTTTGACTGTCAGTTTGGGCCCTAATCCTGACGAACAAGTCATCCTGCCAGAGTTTGAGTCAATCACTTCGAATCAGGCGAAGGAGTGGGTAAAAAAGGAGAAGGCCGAAAATGTCTCGGTTATTGAGCAGTATGATGATAAAATTCAAAAAGGTACATTTATCAAGCAGGAGGCAGCCAACAAAGAATTAAACTTGAAAAATTACAAGCGTAAAGATCGGCTGACAGTCTACTATTCAAAAGGTAAAGAAACCTTTGAAAAAATTATCGAAGTGCCTGATTTTACCAACAAAACGCTGACAGAGGTCAATGAATGGGTACGAAAAAATGAAGTAAAGCTAGTTACCGAGAAAGTTTTCTCACAATCGATTGCATTGGATAGCGTCGTTTCTCAGGAAACGCCTGTTGGGACGAAGATTGCGAAACAGGATGAATTTAAAGTGCAGTTGTCGAAAGGTAAGCCGTTAGTCGTTCCCAATTATGGGAAATACACTTTAGAAGAAGCTAGAGAACTCTCAGGGAAACTGCCGGCTGTGCTAAAAAGTGCGTATTCGGAAACCATTCCTTTCGGTCATTTTATTAGCCAAACGATAGAAGCCGGAACCGAACTGGATGAAAAGGATAATCCTCCAACGATTGAAGTTGTTTATTCAGAAGGACGTCCATATATCAAGGATCTGCGTAAAA
Source organism: Enterococcus sp. DIV0756 (assembly GCF_051710745.1). Classification (NCBI taxonomy): domain Bacteria; kingdom Bacillati; phylum Bacillota; class Bacilli; order Lactobacillales; family Enterococcaceae; genus Enterococcus; species Enterococcus sp. DIV0756. Next base: position 1,057,964 of record NZ_JBIOLF010000002.1, read on the forward strand.
ATGCTCTTGAAGGGGATTTGCCGAAGCTATTCTTTGAAACCTACGCGGCCAAAGGTGCGACAATCACTTATGATGTGTACTATGTAGATTCGGATCAGCCTAAAGGGACGGTTGTCGAAATGAGCAAGTATGGTGAATACCTTCCGATGGTCGCAAATTTATCGATTGGTATCAGTTTGGGAAATATCCAGCCTTCCGATGAGGCATCCAACTCGCTTAATTCCCCTTTATCCAATGAAGCTAACGAAGCAGACGAAAATGAGAAACAAGAATAAACTTAAATAAAAAGGATCGAGCAATCGTTGCTCGATCCTTTTGCGACTTCTTTAGCTATTTCGTTTGTTCAACCAATCTGTCGAAACATCCATTGCAGCTCGTGCCGCATTGCTTTGATCCATAGAATTGACCATCACAAAATCGTGGATCATCCCTTGGAAGCGAATCTGGGTCACATCTACGCCGGCATCCCGTAGGTGGCGAGCGTATTCTTCGCCTTCATCTCTTAATACATCGGCCTCGCCGTTAAGAATCATGGCAGCTGGAAGTCCTGTCAAGTCTTCTTTAGACGCTTGAAGTGGGGAGATTGTTTTGATCGTTGTCTCTTGTCCTTCAGGTAAGTAATTATCCCAGAACCATTTCATGCCTTCTTTGGCTAAGAAATAATCTGTCGCAAATTGGTTGTAGGACTCTGTATCAAATCCATGATTTGTTACTGGATAATAAAGCAATTGTTGATTGATTTTCGGTCCTTGACGGTCTTTTGCCAGCATCGTAAGAACGGTCGCCATATTTCCTCCGACACTATCACCAGCAATAGTTATACGCTCAACGTCGTATGCGTTATTTGCCTCTTCTACTAATTTAAGCAGGGTCGCATAGCTTTGTTCAATCGCCACTGGGTATTTTGCTTCGGGGGAGCGGTCGTATTCTGGAACAAAAACAATCGAATTTGTTCGAACGGCTAATTCACGCACCAATTTGTCATGAGTATGGGCACTGCCCAACACCCAGCCAGCACCATGAATGTAAAGAATGACGGGGAGTTTCTCAGTCGTATCCTTTGGCTTTACGGTTCGTACGTTAATGGTTCCATAGTTTCCTAAATCCCATTCTTGATCTTGAATGTCTGCATCTAATTTATTTACTGGAGAATCCTGTACTTCCTCTAGTAGTGCCCGTGCTTCGTCTACAGGTAATTGATAAATATAAGGTTCTTTTTCATTAGCAATACTAAATTCTAAAGCTGATTGTTCTAAAGAGATTCTTTCTGACATATCAATTCCTTCTTTCTTGGTATTCGTCTATCATAAAGGCAACCGCTATCATTTCAAAAGGATCAGCTTGTTCAATGATTCGCTTATAAAAGACAGAAACAAGCAAAATATAAATAGCTTCTTCCTTTTTTCTCATTATTTTAATTTTTTTTAGTGCTAAAATTAAAGCACTAGCAATGGTTTATTGCTAATGAAAGAAAATAATTTAGTCTATTTTTCGGAGGAACAGAATGAAAAAAATGAGTTTTTTCGTTTTAGGGTTTTGTATTTTATTTGTATTATCTGGCTGTGGTTCAACAGAGAGTAAAGAAGTGGAACCGTCAAGGAGTGTGTCTTTAACTTCAGAAGTTTCTTCACGTCCGTCTTCTGAATCAACAGAGTCACAAAGTTCTAGTACGGTGGGGGCTAGCAGTACAGTCAGCACTACGGCGACAACTGATTCGAGTCAGAAAGTTCAATTTACCGCTGGACAAAAAGGAGCAATCAATCAGGCTTTTCTCGATTGGGCAGGCGAACGTGCTGCGATAGGGAACATGGCGGTGAGTCATTGGTTTTTTGACCATGGGGCAGCAGGACGTGGAGATTGGTACGCCAATACGCCAGATGGTCAGGTGCAGGTACAAAATAACGGTGTGCCTGGGGAAAAAGCCTTTCCGATCCATGCGTTGGGAGGTTGCGTCTTTTATACGTCAAAAGATGGAAGCATTGGCAAACAGGAGCTGATGGCAGGCTCTTTTGCGGCCAATTATTCGGTTAAAATGGATTATAGCAAACCAGTTAGTAAGTATCTCTTAGGCGATAATGGAGTAGTCTATGAATTAAAAACAGGAAATGGGGAGCCGGTGAGCACGAACACTGGATTTGGTGAATACGCCGATGATGGGAGTTTAGGAAGCTATACGCCAAATAGAAGTTTCCAAATCTCAGAGGACCAGGCGGCACAAGAAAAGCTTAGAGAGCTGATTTATTCGTATTAATTTTTAATAAAAGCGAACCGTACAAATCATTTATTGGATTTGTACGGTTTTTTTAATCAATGATCTGTCGATTTCTTTCGAAGTTCACTGCCACAGGTGGTTTAATTGCTTTTTTACGATTTTATTTTAGAAATTCTGAGCACTGAAAATCATAATCACAATTCTTAAGCTAAATTCTACTGTAGGAAAACAAGAATTGATATTTTTCAGTAATGAGTTGAGTGAACCATTTATATTACTTAATTCAGTTGAGAGTGATGGGGTATTCTAACTTGTAAGAATAAGTATGCTGAACTATTTGAGTAGACTCAATTAGTATATTTAAGGGTTAAAAATCTAATCTATTCCACAAGACAGAATGAGGAAATTATCTTAAAATTTGAAAAAGAGAATTAGTCAGATATAGGATTTTGATAGTAACTCCAAATATTAAAAGCAGGTTTGAAATTAAACCTGCTTTATAAGTAATACACTTATTTCTTTGTGTCTCCAGTTTCATTTAAAATTGCGATAAAGAGCACGATAGGTACGATCCCAGCACTGATTATTACCGGCGATAAGATCGTTTGGGAATTACTAATAGAATTAATGACCATAATAATCGTGGAAATCACGGAAATAATGAAACAGATAATAAGTAATTTTCTTGTTTTTGACATTAAGGCGCCTCCTAAGCAACTAGTGTGTAGTTTTTTGGTAACTATAATTAAAACTTTACTATCGAAAGCGATAAAAAAACAGGACTAATATTTTCACAAAACTAGTCCTTAGGCTTCTTTTAGTGATTATAAAACGTTTTTTACATCAAAAAAAAGTATCGTCGGATAACTGATCATTTATTTCTTCTATCCATTTTGGAATTTCTTTTCGATTACTGATAGGCAATTTTTTCATCAAGTTACTGACATGATTTTTTACTGTTGACTCTGATAGGACTAATTCAGCCGCAATTCTCGCATTAGTTAGCTCATCTTGAAGAAATAAAAGCATTTCCGTTTCTCTTTTCGTGAGTTTGTACTTTTTTGAAATAGCCGATATTACTGGATTATGAAATGCACCCTGTCAAGTAGACAGCTAAAAAACAAAAATAATGCTATTCAGGAATCGAGTCCTTCGATTCCTGTTTTTTTATGCGGCTTGCTTTCTAAACTCGTTTGGCGAAAGCTCGTTCAACGCTTCGGAATAGCGATAGTTATTGTAGTAACGCATATAACTACTAACAGATTTCTTTAGTTCATCAAAATTTTGATAGCTTTCTTGATAAAATTTCTCTTCTTTAAATGTGCCCCAAAAGTGTTCGATCGGTTGATTATCCAGACAGCGACCAACTCGGGACATGCTTTTGGTGAACCTATAGTTCGTTTCGAGTGCTTTATAGTCATAAGAGGTATATTGAAACCCACGATCACTATGAAGCAGCGGTTTGACGCCAGGATTCTTGCGCATGGCTTTTTTAACAGTAGTCATGACAAGGAGGTTATTATTGGAATGATCGAGCTCCCAAGAAACGATCGAGTGATCATAAAGATCGATGATGGCACTCAAATACGCCTTTCGACCGTTACCGTATCTCAATTCAGTAATATCCGTACACCATTTTTGATTGGGCTTCTCAGCGGTAAACTTCCGGTTTAATACATTTTCTGCGACGTGTGCTTCTGTTGCTTTTACATAGGTCGGACGCTTTTTCTTGATCACTGCTTTGATCCCAAGTGCTTTCATTAAACGGTAATAACGTTTCCGAGAATAGCGCTTCTTAAGTTTTATGTTGAGTTGCATTCGAATTTGTCGATAGCCGATCGCGCCTTTCTTACTGTCGTATTTCTTTTTAATTTCTTTGGCTAGTTTTCGATTCTCAAGTTCTTTCTTGGAGGGTTTCCACTTTAACCATTTATAGTAAGAGGAGCGTGCGACCCCAGCTAATCGACAGAGTTGCGTGATTGAATAATGCTTTTCTTCATGCAATTCAGAAATGGCTTGGTAGAGTTCAACGTTTCTCACTAATGTGAGGGTCGGTTTCGCCGCTGAATCTCTTGTAACTTTTTTGCGAAGTCATTCTCCATTTCTAAATGCCTGTTTCGTGCTTCTAGTTCTTTTACTCGTAATTTCAGCCGTTCTTCTTCGGTTAAGAACTCGCTTGATCTGTTTCGTCCACGGTTATCTTTTAGTGCTTCTTCTCCGTGTTGTTGGTATTTTTTTACCCAAGAATAGACTTGTTGGTATGAAACATCATATTTTTCAATCGCTTGCGTGTAATTCAGCTCGTTAGCGATTGTATATTGAGCGATCTCGATACGCTCTTGATAGGTGGTTTTACGTCCTTTTTTCATGGTTTTGGGTACACAGCCTTTACTGGTAGATTTTGTCGGTTCCCCAGTAGTATAACGTGAAATCCAGTTTCTTAACACAGAAGTCGAAGAAATTTGAAAGAACATTGTGGCTTCTAAAACGGACATCTTCTTATTAATGACAGCCAAAACAGCGGCTTGTTTCAGTGCCTGATCATATCGTTTCCATGTGTTTGATTCTTTCAGCCCTTCTAGACCACCATCCTTATATTTGCGAATCCAATCATTTATAGTTTTCCATGAAAGGGAATGTTTCTTAGCGATACTGTTCATACTACGACGGTCATCTATTACCTCTGAAATGACATAATACTTTTCTTCTGGAGAATAAAGACTTCTCTTAGACATACAAAAACTCCCTATAAAGTAGATTTGGAATTTTTGTTTTTCCTTGTCTACTTTATAGGGAGCATATCATTAGGTTCCTCTACACCACTAATTTTATATTGAATCGATTTCATTAATAGGTCAGCGGTTTCTGCCTTCAAATGAAGCCTGCGTGTAATTTCACTTCTTGATTTTCCATCGATCAGCATCAGTGAAACTTCAATTTCTTGTTGCGTAAACCCGACAGTAGCCAACTCTTCCTTTTGATCGTGCTCACGGACAGAAGGCAATAACAGTTCATTTTTGTAAAGGAAAGTACATAACGCGTCAGACAGTGTTTTTACTTGATAGTGCTCAAAAAGTAGAAAAACCAAGATGATACAAATAATGACGGAAATGGCAGCGGAAATGATTACTGGAGCACCTAATTTTTGAAATATTTGCGGTAGCCAGAGCTCAGGAATATATAATAAAGCTGAACTGATCAGATTAGCTAGGATGCCTAATGCAGGAGTAAGCAGTGGGTGTCTTGGGCTAGCCAAAAGTTTGATTGGAATGGTCAAAATGAAAAATTCAAAATAAGTGCCGCCGATGGAATTAGTAGTTAAGATTAGAAATAAAACTATCTGATCGTGATTTGGCAAAAGAGCAAGTAAAATTCCTAAGACAAGCAGGAGAGCGGCACAAACAAAGCCAATTCGCTCATACCCTTTTTCGCTGATTAATCCATACATAAAAAAACTGGCAGCAGGAAGAATATAGCTAAGTAAAGTAAGCATTAAATTAGACGTTTCAAAGCCAATGTTTGAAGTATGGGAGTGAATGATCAATCCCATTAAATTCGTCCAAAATACTAAGACAGCCGCTACTGCTAAAATCAAATAATAGATAATTTTGGTTGAACGTATATTATTATCAACAGTGATTGATTCACTTGAAACGATGATTGTGCGACGTATACCGACCCAAGCCATAATAAGAAAAAGCGCCGGCACTAGAAAAGCAAGTTCTTTTGAAGGGCGAATAATGATCCATAAAGCAAAAAGAAGGACACAAACTGAAATAGCGGATATATATCTAGTTAATTGATTTTTCGAGTTCCCTACGTTAAATACGCCATAAACTCTCCGCAATACTAACGGTGCAACCAATATTGGGGAAAGAACGTAAAGAATGGCTCCTAGAGATGGTGGTAAGAAAGGTAGAGTAAACGTAATGAAAATGGCAGACGGTGCAGAAAAAAAGCAATGTGAGAAAGCTTTTCTACATCCCTGGAGAAGCACAGACCGAAAAAAAGGAGTGCTAGAGTAAATACAACCATATAATAGAAAGGCACTCGGCTGCCTTCACCATAAACAAATCTTTGCGACATGAAAACATCATATCCGTACATCATAAAGTATAACCAACACATGGAACCAAGCCAGCCCAACCATTCACGTCGCTTAGCTGTGCTAAAAACTGTAATCTTTCTATCTGGAATAGTGATATCATTATTCATATTTTCCCACCCTAATTTGTTTCTTCATTTTTCTTTCATTATAACAAAAAACAGACTTACTAATTGAGCGCTAGAGTTTGAATTAAGCGCGTTCTATACAAGGAATTACTTTGTAAATAAAGAATTAAAATGTTAAAATAGAACAAATGTTCGTTTTGAGGAGGGGTTTGAATGAGACAAGGTTCAATTTTTGAAAAATCCAGAGAAGAGAGCGAGCCGTTAGCAACGCGCGTTCGACCTGAAAATCTGGACGAGTTTGTCGGACAAAAGCACTTACTGGGTAAAGGAAAGTTGCTGCGGGAAATCATTGAAAATGATCGTGTCTCATCAATGATTTTTTGGGGACCGCCAGGTGTAGGCAAAACAACACTGGCTCGGATCATTGCCAATCAGACAAAATCCGAATTTATCAATTTTAGTGCAGTGACAAGTGGGATTAAAGAAATAAAAACGGTAATGAAGGATGCAGAGCATAATCGAACATTTGGAACGAAAACCATTGTCTTTGTGGATGAAATCCATCGTTTTAACAAAGCCCAGCAGGATGCTTTTTTACCTTATGTTGAAAATGGCAGTATCATTCTAATTGGAGCCACTACCGAAAATCCTTCCTTTGAAATCAACTCAGCCTTGTTGTCGCGGAGTAAGGTTTTCGTCTTAAATCAACTGGAGAGTGAGGATATTTTACAGCTTTTAAAGCAAGCAATTGATAGTCCAAGAGGTTTTCCCAAGTTAAAAATTGAACTGGACGATCGAGTGTTAGATTCTATTGCAAAATATGCCAATGGTGATGCCAGAGTAGCACTGAATACGCTAGAAATGGCTGTTCTTAACGGAGATAAAGAAGCCGATACGGTGACGTTGACGGAAGAGAAGCTGCTGGATTTGATCGAACGAAAATCTTTTCTTTATGATAAGAAAGGTGAAGAACACTACAATACGATTTCGGCACTGCATAAATCCATGCGAAACAGCGATGTGGATGCAGCGATCTATTGGCTCGCTCGAATGGTAGAATCAGGGGAAGATCCATTGTTCATCGCCAGACGATTGGTTCGTTTTGCCAGTGAAGATATTGGTTTGGCAGATATTCGATCCTTGGAATTAGCCAATACGGTTTTTCAATCCTGCCAATTTATTGGCCTGCCGGAGTGTAATGTTCATTTAACGCAAGCGGTGATTTATTTATCATTGGCGCCTAAATCAAATGCGGTAGATGCTGCGTATCAATCGGCGAAGAAAGATGTCTACGAAACTATGAACGAGCCGGTACCTTTAGTTATTCGCAATGCGCCCACGAAGCTGATGAAGGACCTGCACTATGGAGAAAACTATCAATACGCGCATTATACTGAGGATAAATTGACCTCAATGAAGACGATGCCGGCTTCGTTGGAAGGGCATCAATACTATTTGCCAACAACACAAGGAAATGAGAAGCGGTTCAAGGAGCGGAAAGAAGCAATTGATAAATGGCATGCAGAGCATGATCAGTAGTGTGAAAATAACTACTTTTATTGAAGAGATGCCATTTTTCTGATTATTTATATAGCCATACAACACTTGCGATAACGTTCGGTTTTAACTTCATTGCAAGTGTTTTTTCAATGTTTTTCCCTTACATAGGATAATGAAGAGAACCCAGTATGCTGAAAATCAATTTTTACTAATATATTTTAACAATAAAAATATCGCAAAAGAGATAATTGAGTTGTTATTGGTTTTAAAAATTTGCAGTAACTAGTGCAGGATAGGTTTTGAACCATATTTCTATCAACAATAGAAGTGATCGATAAGAATAAAATACATGATTGTTGTTTATCAATTAATATTTGGACGTTATGAAGAGTTTAGATATTTAGGAATGGAGCTTTTTAAGACTAAGTATAGAACGATCCATAGTTTATTGATAAGCGAAAGACGAAAAAACTTTACGTTCGGAAAGAAAAAATGAAGCTGACTGAACGATTGTTAAGTTATGAGATAAAATTCCTTCTTAATTTAATGGAAAGATGCAGGGAAAAAAGGAGATTAACCAAGCTTTTCTTGATTGAGCAAACAGCGCGCTGCGATCAGCAATATGGCTGTGAGTGATTCGTTTTTTGATTACGATGAGGACCATGCTTTTCAAATTTCTGGAGATCAAGCAGGCAAGACAAGTTTAGAGCGTTAATAAAATCCTAGTACTTAATCATAAAACAAGCGGATCTCTGCATCATCAATGCGCGGAGATCCGCTTGTGTATTAATCATCTTCGTCTATTTCCAAAACATTTCCAGATTGAGCGTCGATGGAGATGTCTGTTTGTTTACCATTCTTCTCGACTTTCACTTCCCAGAGGGTTTTCGAAAGTTCTCTTTCTAGTGACCATTCTACGATGTTGCCATCGACTTCTTTTTTGGCGATGGCGTTGATTTTATCTAAAGGAAGGAGGTTCTCGAAGCTAAGTTTTTCTTTGTTGCGTTCGTCTTCGCCGCGATCATCCTCATCCAGTGTTTTTTCATCTTTAGTCTGAACTTCACCAGTTTCAGAGATGTAGTATTTGTACTCTTTGTTAGCATCCATTCCTTCGATTTCATAGATGAGCTGGTTCATCCGAGAGTTAATTTCAATGCCAGTGATATCCGTATTTGGCTTTTCTTTTCTATAAACAGCGATTGCCTCTTGTAGAGATATCTGTTTGTTTGCTGTGTCCGAACTATTTTTTGTGCTGGCGGTAGTGTGGCTGCTTGATTGTGCAGAACTCTTTTCTTGGCTCATGCTCTGGCTGCTTTCCTCCTGTTGATTGCCGCTCTCTAGTTGAGCAGTGTTGTCGCTGCAGCCGGCGAAAAGTAGTAACGCCACGCTAGTAATCGCTAAAAGTAATCCTTTGTTTTTCATTTCCATCTTCCTTTCGTGTTTCTTCTTTCTATATCTATAGTATAGCGGGCTGAAGGAGATAGAAAAATAAGATGAGATGAAGTCTTCATGAAGAAGTCTTCATCTTAGTTAGGAAAGACCAGAGTAAAGCATACACCGCTCGGTTGGTGATCCGTGACAGTAATCGTACCATGGTAAAGCTCCGTTAATTGCTTCACGATGGCAAGTCCAATACCGGTTCCGGGAATTTTACTGGAACGGGAACGGTCGATGCGGTAAAAGCGTTCAAAAATCTTTTCCTTTTCACTATCTGGAATGTTTTCTCCTGTATTTGCTACTTTTAAATTGATTTCTTTTTCATTGGTAGTGAGGGAAATCGTAATTTGTCCATCATTTAGTGTATACTTCACAGCATTTTCAATCAAGTTACGAATGATCTGGTAAAATTGCTCAGGATTCCCTATAAGGTTCGCTTCTTCATCTAATTGGAGATTCAGCTTCTGGGTCATCAGTGAGGCATACTCCTCAAGAGTAGAATGGATAAGCGGAGCCAAGAAAATCTTTTGCAACTCCCCTTGCTGGTTCTCGCGGTCAAGAATCAACAGTTGATTGGTGAGCAGTTCCATTCGTTTTGATTCTTTATCAATGAAGGGCAGTGATTTTTCCACTACCTCGGGATGCTCTTTGTTCCGACGTTTGATAAGATTGACATGTCCTCGAATCGCTGCCAGCGGTGTTTTCAACTCATGGGAAGCATCCGAGATAAATTGGCGTTCCCGCTGCATCAATTGCTCCTGTTGATGAAGAAGTCGATTGAAGGATACGGCAAGGTTGCTCGCTTCTTTTGGTGAGCTGGGCTCTGACAGTCGTTCATTTACTTGCGGTCGTTGCGATAGGCTTTGGACCTCATGATTCATTTTTACCAATGGCGCACTAATTTTTTTAGCAAATCTGGCGATGAAAAAGATTCCTAGCAGTAGGATCAAAGTTGATATGCCCAGAGACCATAGGAACAAGGTCGCCAAAATCTCAAAATTGTCTTCCATGCTGGTAAGCACCGCCACACTAGTATTTTTGACATGGAATTGTTTAAAGAAATAGGGCGCATCGCCATACCATAAAACATCTGACAGAAAAGGCAGCTGCTTTAACTCTTGAAAGTTGTCATATAGCTGATAGGCTTCGCTTGAATACACCGTATTGTTTTTCTGTAGAGAAACGCGGATATAATACCTCGGATCATCTGCGGCGATGTACAGTTGCAGCGTATTTTTCCATTCTTGGTTCGTCTGTGTTTCTACTTGAGACAGGGCGTCTTCTATCGCTTCAGTTTCTTTCTTGCTGGATTGATAAAGTTGTAGGGCGGTGACACTGAGAATCAGAATATTTACTAGCAGAACCAGTCCTAACATGATCATACTGAAACGGGTGACAAGCTGATATTGCAATGTTTTCCCTTGGTCATTTTTAGTTTTCATCGGCAACCCTCAAGACATAGCCGACTCCTCGGACCGTCTGGATCAAGCGAGGATGCTGCGCGTCATCCAATTTATTCCGCAGTGCTCGAACAAAGACATCAACAGTGTTGGTCTGACCAATATAATCATAGCCCCATACCTCATTCAATAGTTCATCTCGAGTCAAAACTTCCTCTGGCTTTTTCATTAGTTCGTAAAGGAGGTCGAATTCTTTTTGTGTAAGGATTATGTCCTGTCCATCCCGTCTAACGGTTCTTTTTACCACATCCATGACTAAATCTTGATATTGAGTAATAATCGGTTCGTTTTGTAGTGACTGTATTCGTTCCTCTCGCCGAAGAATTACGCGAATCCGTGCTAACAATTCTTCAATATCAAAAGGTTTGGTAAGATAGTCGTCCACCCCAGCATCTAAGCCTGACACCTTGTCGACCACTTGGTCCTTGGCAGTCATCATCAAGATCGGTACTTGACTCCGCCGGCGAATTTTACGGGCAACGGTCAACCCATCAACTTTAGGCAGCATCCAATCTAGCAGCAACAGACTAATCTTTTCTTCATTGGCGTCAAAAAGTTCTAATGCCTTTTGTCCATCTTCAGCAATCAATACCTCATAGTTTTCATATCTTAGCTCATCAGCGATAAAGCTGATCAAACTCTCTTCGTCTTCAACAATTAGAATCACTGGTGTTTTCATTTTCTTCTCCCTAGTTGTTTTATTCGACTAAACTCCGATCTAGTCATCGGCGAAATGTAAAATTGCGGAAATATCTCTTATCTTTTAGATTAGTTGGCTTTTAGGCAGAGGTCAATTGTTTTATAATGAAGAAATTTCCATAAAGAGGAGGAGATGGATGTACCTTTCCATTAGATCAAAGAGACGGGACAACTATTTTTATTGTATAGTTAGATAATAGAATTTTTACTGTATAGAAGAGAGCGGCTTTTTTAACCAATTTAATAGGAGGATTTAAATGGAAAGGGAATTTATCGTTGAAGCGAAAAGCGGATTGACTATTGCTGTAGAAAAAGGTGAGAAAATCGAAATTATTGATTTACATGGGAAACAAGTGGTCGACTTTTTTGCGACAAACCAAGCTGCGTTTACTGAGCAGCTTTCTGCTGGTGTAACGATTGATTGCAATGAAAGCTTGAAAGTAAGCACCGGAGATTCATTGTATACAAACTTATACAACAAGATGTTCACCATCATTGAGGACGATGTGAAGGAGCACGATTTATTGCATCCCTGTTGCAGACCAGAAATGTATGAATTTTTTTACAATAATGGGGATGGGCATTCGAGTTGTTTAGTGAATATCAATGATTCGCTAGATGAGAAGTTTAACCTCAGAAAAAATGAAATTACGCCATTCAATATCTTTATGTATACCAAAATCTTACCCAACGGAAAAATTTCTGTTGAACCACCACTCTCGAAAGCCGGAGACAAGATTGTTTTAGAAGCTGAAATGGATGTGCAGCTAGCTGTTGCTGCATGCAGTGTTTCCGAAAGCAACTGTAATGGTGGAGAATGTACGCCAATCAAAATAGTCGTTTCAACAGAATAAAGCTTTCTTGTGAGCTTTTGAAGAATCTATTTAGTGGTCATTGAAGAAAGTAGATGATGTTCTGATTAGTTACTCGCTTTATGTTACTGTTTTAAGGTCAGGGTGAAGTAGGCTTAAAAATGGTGAAACAAGAATAAATAAGATAGCTGACCTTTTTAAGAGACCTATATTGCAATCGTAAGAAGGATGATAAAAGATCTATTGTAGCTCAGGAAGTTGTAATTTCTTGAGCTTTTTTGCAATTCAATTAAAGGGAGATATCAAACACTCATATAGTGAGATTAAATAGAAATCAACAATTTTTATTTAATTTTTGTATATTTTGAACAATGTCCGATTGCTAAAAAACACGTACGATAGGAATGGAAAAGCATGTTGAAAAGGCCAAAATAAAAAAAGAAAAGGTGAAAAAAATGAGATTAACAAAAACGGAATTGCATCAATTAATCAAAAATAAAATTATCAAAGCGGGACTTTCAGAAGACCAAGCAGAAATTGTCAGTGATGTACTAACGTTTGCTGATGCTAGAGGGATTCACTCTCACGGTGCGATGCGTGTAGAGTATTATTCAGAACGGATTGCTAAAGGAGGGATCACTCAGGATCCACAATTCAATTTTTCGCAAACTGGACCGAGCTGCGGGATGTTTGAAGGAGATAATGGTTCAGGATTCGTTGCGGCTGAAAAGGCCATGGATCATGCAATTGAGATCGCCAAAGAGACAGGTGTAGCCGTCGTCGGTATCCGAAATATCTCTCATAGCGGTGCTTTGGCTTACTATGTAGAAAGAGCGGCTGAAAAAGATATGGTTGCAGTATCGGTTTGTCAATCCGATCCGATGGTCGTACCATTCGGCGGAAGCGAGCCATTTTTTGGGACCAATCCGATTGCCTTTGCGGCACCAAGCAACGATGAACGAATTATTACCTTTGATATGGCAACAACTGTTCAGGCTTGGGGGAAAATTTTGCATGCTCGCTCACGCAAAGAATCGATTCCTGATACTTGGGCAGTTGATGAGCAGGGAAACCCTACGACAGATTCGACAAAGGTAAATGCTCTAGTGCCGATTGCCGGAGCAAAAGGATATGGCTTGATGATGATGGTGGATGTTTTATCTGGCGTATTACTGGGTGTTCCATTTGGGAAACACGTTTCATCAATGTATCATGATTTGTCCAAAGGAAGAGAATTGGGACAATTGCACATCGTGATCAACCCTGAATTCTTCGTTGGTCTAGATATGTTTAAGCAAACAATTTCCACAATGTTAGATGAATTAAAAGCCGTCGCACCAAGCGCCGGATTCAAAGAAGTGAATTATCCTGGTGAGCGAGGAAGAATGCGTGAGAAAAACTATGAAGAAAAAGGTATTGAAATCGTTGATGATATTTATGAATACCTAGTCAGCGATGATATTCATTACGATCGCTATGATCATAAGAATAAATTTGCAGAATAAGATAACCTCTTAAAAAAATGAGTAAAAGCTCCGATTCTACTATTGTATAGTAAAATCGAAGCTTTCTTTTTTTGATTAGCAATCTTGTTTGACCAGCCAACGAATCAGCTTCTGATAAACATTGTCGGCTATTGGATTTTTCGCTCGATCAAAATCGTGCTCATTCAAGTCGAGTTCTAATAGCGTGGAACGTTTAACTGCTTCAGATAATTGGCGCGATGCTGCTGGTGGAACATCTGGATCTTCTTTACAGTGAACGATAAATGCAGGTGGAAACTGCTTTAGTTGATCTGAGTTGAGGGATAGTTCATCTGTAATTGTTCCTAAATAATTCAACCAGTTTCCGTATTGGCGAGCAGAAAGATAAATAGGAAACCTCTTCGCTAAAACTTCATCAGTGATAGGCTGATTTTGAATCAATTGCTGAGCTTCATGAGGCGGGACTTTTGGAAAACGATTATAAAAGGAGCTTGGCAAAACAAAATCCGTATGTTCAAGTTGGTGATATCCATAAAAGCGGATTAGGCCAAGCTGCTGCTTATAATTATTATTCGTCAAGATTGACGCTAAATAGCCTCCAGCTGATCGACCAAATAGAAAGAAGTCGGAATTTAAAAGGTTTAATTTCGTTTGATAATTTTTTAAATACCACCTAATTGCTTCTTTTAAGCAGTGAATGATTTCGGTTAATGTTGTCTCAGGAGCAAGAGGATAGTCAAAAGTCAGAACATTAAACCCATTTTCAAGAAAACTATTTAAATAAAGCTCTGGCAGATCATCACGATCACCAAAGAGGAAACCGCCGCCGTGCAAATAAAGAATTGTCGCTTTTTTTGAATCGGTTCTCAGACTAGTAAAAAAAGACGCTTTTAAAGAAATCTGATCCCAAGTTTTATAAACAAATACCTGTTTACTCATATAATCCCTTCTTTCTATCTCATTATAAAAAATCATCTAAAGGGAATTCACAGTGCTTTAGCACAAATAGATATCGATTTTTGTTACTTATGAACAATGAAGTTAAAAGTATTACCGCTTACAATAAGTTTAATCAATAAAGGGAGGTTCATGGAATGACCTTAGAAAATCGTCTAGATAAAAATATCAACGCATTGTCGCAGATAGGCAGTGATCCAACAGGCGGGATGACGAGACTGCTTTACTCTGATTCTTGGCTAGAAGCTCAAAAATTTGTTGAAGGAAAAATGCAGGAAATCGGACTGGAGACTTCATTTGATGCAGTCGGAAATTTATTTGGCCGTGTGACAGGGACAAAATATCCTGAAGAAACAATTCTGTCTGGTTCCCATATCGATACCGTTGTCAATGGTGGTACGCTAGATGGTCAATTTGGCGTGATGGCTGCGTATCTTGCGATTCAGCAATTATTGGAAACCTATGGCAAACCTTTGCGTTCACTAGAAGTTATTTCGATGGCTGAAGAAGAAGGAAGTCGTTTCCCGACAGTCTTTTGGGGCAGTAAAAACTTTGTCTGTGAAGCCTCTAGAGAACAGGTGGAAGGGATCGCCGACTCTGAAGGCTTGAAATTTGTTGATGAAATGCGCCGCCAAGGCTTTGATTTTGCTGATGAAGCGAAAGCAAGACGCGAAGACATCAAAGCATTTGTTGAGATTCACATTGAACAAGGAAATGTGTTAGAAAATGAGAAATTACAAATCGGTGTTGTGAATAATATCGCCGGTCAGAAGCGCTACACCTTCGTTCTAAAGGGAGAAGCCAATCATGCCGGTACGACTCCAATGGGCTATCGCCGCGATGCGGTCTACGGTTTCTCAAAAATTTGTTCAGGAATTATTGATCGTGCATTTGCTGAGGGCGACCCGCTTGTTGTTACTTTTGGCAAGGTTGAGCCAAAGCCGAATACTGTCAATGTTGTTCCAGGCGAAGTCTTGTTCACCATGGATTGCCGCCATACGGATGCCAATGAATTGAATCGATTCACTAAAGAAGCGGAAGCATACATGAAAGAAGTAGCCAACGAGCTTGGATTAGCATTGGAAATTGATCTTTGGATGGATGAAACACCCGTTCCAATGGACAAGAGCGTCGTTGATATCGTCGAGCAAGCTGCAAAAACGAAAGAAATGAAATACAAAGTGATGCATAGCGGAGCGGGGCATGATTCGCAAGTCATCGCACCGCATTATCCGAGTGCCATGATTTTTGTGCCTAGTATCAAAGGTATCAGCCACAATCCAGCAGAAGCGACTGACTTAGCAGACCTTACTGCCGGGGTGGAAGTGCTGGCTCAAGCGCTCTATGAACTGGCGTATAAAGAGTAGGAAAGAGGAGAGAAAAATGGGTTACAAAAATAATAACATCGGCTATCTCGACGGCTTATTAGAATCAAGAGCAGTCATCAAGAAAAACAATTATGCGGTTCTTCCCCATGATGGTTTGGTGAATAATGTGATCCCAGGTTTTGAGAATTGTGATTGCTCAATCCTAGGTTCGACAAAGCTTGGAGCAAGCTTTGTGGACTACATCATGACTTTTCATAAGGATGGCAAAAATGAATTAGGCTTCGGCGGAGAAGGCATCGAGACGTTAGTTTACGTGATTGATGGCAAGCTGAAGGTGAGCGACAGCAAAGAAAGCCACACCGTAATCTCTGGCGGATATGTTTATTTACCAGCAGAGGAAAAAATGTTTTTAGCAAATGCACAAGAAGAGGACACAGATTTTTTCTTATATAAGAAACGCTATCAGCCACTAGAAGGTCATAGTGCATATAAAGTAGTAGGCAATGTCAATGAGATGGAACCGATTCAGTATGAAGGCATGAAGGATGTATTGCTTTGGGACTTTTTACCTAAGGATCTTGGTTTTGATATGAATTTCCATATCTTATCCTTTGAGCCGGGAGCTAGTCATGGCTATATCGAGACCCATTATCAAGAGCATGGTGCCTATCTGCTTTCTGGAAAGGGTATGTACAATTTGGACAATGATTGGCTGCCGGTAGAAAAGGGCGACTATATCTTTATGAGCGCCTATGTTCATCAAGCTGCCTATGCAGTCGGGCGTGAAGAGCCATTAAAATATGTCTACTCAAAAGACTGTAATCGTGACCCTGAAATCTAAGAAAAGGAAGTAGCTTTTACTATGGAAGAAACAGTGAATGTTCAACCAGCAAGATTACATGAGTTGATTCAAGAAAAATTAAGCAGAGCGGGTTTGAGGAAAGATCAGGCCAATCTTGTGGCAGAACATTTAGTTTTCGCTGATGCCTGCGGGATTCATTCTCATGGAGCAGTTCGAGTCGATTATTATGCTGAGCGGATCGCAAAAGGTGGTGTCACGCTTGATCCTGACATTATGTTTGAAAGAACGGGCGCAAGCACAGGGATCGTTCATTGTGACAATGGAGTGGGACAATACGCCGCATTGAATGCCTTAGATTATGCCATTGATATGGCAAAAGAATCCGGTGCTGCAATCGTCGGGGCAAAACGAATCAGTCATTGTGGAACGCTTTCTTACTATGTAAAGCGTGCAGCGGAGGAAAATCTAATCGCTATTTCAATGTGCCAGTCAGATCCCATGGTCGTGCCATTTGGCGGTTCAGAAAATTACTTTGGAACGAATCCAATCGCTTTTGCTATACCTAGAGAACAGGGTGCTCCAGTAGTTTTTGACATGGCGACCACGGTTCAAGCTTGGGGGAAAATTTTAGATGCTCGATCTAAAAATCAGCAAATTCCAGATAGTTGGGCAGTAGATGCCGACGGGGAACCGACTTCGAATCCTCATGCTGTTCAAGGGCTGCTGCCAGTAGCTGGTCCAAAGGGCTTCGGGCTGATGATGATGGTGGATGTCTTGTCCGGTATGTTATTGGGTCTTCCTTTTGGCAAAAATGTTTCTTCGATGTATACCGATTTAACTGAAAAAAGAAATCTTGGTCAAATCTTTATTTTGATCGATCCAAACCGTTTTACCGATCTGCCAAGTTTTAAACATAGCGTGGAGACAATGGTGGGTGAACTGCATGAGATCGCTCCGGCTGTTGGATTTAAGCAAGTCTATTATCCAGGTGAGACGAATCAAATCAATTATGAGCAATACATGAGTAAAGGCATTCCGATAGCAGAAAAAATCTTGGACTATCTGGAAAGCGACACGATACATTTCAATCAATATGGTGGAACTGGAAGTTTTGCGACTATTTAGCAGAGAGCGAGGGAAACAAGTGTTACACACAATAATTCAGAATAACAGCTATCAAGACTCGATTGTCCTGATGCTGTTAACAAACCGTTTAAATACCATCGCTGGAGTGAACAAAGCTTCAGTGATGATGGGGACGCCGGCCAACAAAGACATCTTTAAGACTGGTGGACTGTACACCACAGAACTGGAAAAGGCGTCATCAAATGATATGGTGATCGTCCTAGACATCATCGATCAAGATGAGGCATTGATCCAAGAAGTATTGACTGCGATTGATGAATTCCTTGCCGAACAAAGCAAGGGCGGTGCAGACAAAGGAACTGAAACCGCTAAAACATGGGATAAGGCCTTAGAGCTTGGAGAAGATGCCAATGTAGCGGTTTTCTCGATTCCTGGAACACACGCGGCTTTAGAAATCGAACATGCATTAAATGAAGGTAAGCATGTCTTTTGCTTCAGCGATAACGTTGCCTTAGAGGATGAAGTTCGTTTGAAGCAGCTGGCGCATGACAAAGGCTTGTTATTGATGGGACCAGATTGCGGAACCGGCATCAT
This sequence comes from Enterococcus sp. DIV0756, assembly GCF_051710745.1. NCBI lineage: Bacteria > Bacillati > Bacillota > Bacilli > Lactobacillales > Enterococcaceae > Enterococcus > Enterococcus sp. DIV0756. The sequence goes on from NZ_JBIOLF010000002.1 coordinate 1,076,508, forward strand.
TAATGGTATCCCGGTAGCCTTTACTAATGCTGTCCGTAAAGGAAGTATCGGTGTTGTTGGTGCTTCTGGTACCGGAATTCAAGAAGTGACCACGCTGATCCACAAGTTTGGTGGCGGCGTGACCAATGCGATCGGAACCGGTGGCCGTGATTTGAAGGCTGAAGTCGGCGGGATCACGTTGAAGGACAGTGTAGCAACATTGGAAAATGATCCAGATACGAAAGTGATCGTAGTGATCTCTAAACCGCCTGCACCAAGTGTGCGAGATGAAGTGCTTGAGTTGTTAAGAAGTTCATCGAAGTCAGTCGTGACGATTTTCTTAGGGGAAGATCCGACTGATCATGAAGAAAATCTCTATCGTGCCTACACCCTGGAAGAAGCAGCTGAGATCGCTGTTCAATTAATGAATGGAGAAGCTGTAGCTCCAAAGGAATCCGTTTTGACTGATCCAGGTTATCAATTCACTTCAAAACAAACAGGGATCAAAGGTCTGTATTCTGGCGGCACACTAGCTTATGAGGCCGCGATGCTGATGCGGCGTGCCTTAGGGCTAAGCGATGATCACGTGACGGAAGATGGTTTTATTTTGAAGGACGGCGTGCATGAAATCATCGATTTAGGCGATGACATTTATACCCAAGGGAAACCTCATCCGATGATTGACCCTTCCAAACGTCAAGAGATGTTGGCACAAGCGGCAGATGAAGATACCACCGCAGTCATTCTATTAGATGATGTGTTGGGCTATGGCTCGCATGAAAATATGGCGAAGGAGCTGGCTCCGACCATCAAAGAGATCAAAGAAAAAGCCCAATCAGAAGGTCGGGAGCTGGCCGTGATTGCGACGATCGTCGGAACAGATGAAGATCCGCAAAATATGGCTGAGCAAAAAGCAACTCTTGAAGCGGCTGGCGCTATCATTTGCAACAGCAACGCTCAAGCAGTCAAATTAGCCGTGCAAATGTTAGGCAATCCGTTGATACTACCAGAAAGAAAAGTATTAGCTAAGAAGGCTGCGGGTGAATTTTCATTAACGCCATCAAAAGAGATGATGCGCCTACTGACGAACGATTCCTTCATCAATATTGGTTTACGCAGCTTCTCAGATGCGATCACTAGTCAAAATGGGAAAGCTGTTCAGTTCGATTGGCAGCCTGTTGCAGGCGGCAATGTTACCCTACAAAAAGCATTGCAGTTCTTGAATAAAGTGGAATTGAATTAGGAGGAGAATGAAAAGTGTATAAAACAATTGATGAAGCAAACCAAGCGGTCGCCGCAAAAATTGTAGCTGGCTCTCCTTTTTTATTAGATGTAGTTCCTGCGAAAACCGTGATCCGTGAATTAAATGAAGGCAAAGTTCTGTTACATGCTGGACCACCAATCCGTTACGACCAAATGATCGATCCGATCCAAGGTGCCTGTGTTGGCGCAGCCTTATTTGAAGGCTGGGGAGAAACCGAGGTTGAGGTACGCAAGCAGCTGGAGTCTGGCGAGGTCAAGCTGATTCCTTGCCACCACGTTGACGCAGTCGGACCAATGGGCGGGATTACTTCTGCCAGTATGGCGGTATTAGTCGTAGAAAACAAAACTGATGGTAATCGTGCGTATTGCACGATGAATGAAGGAATCGGCGCTGTTTTGCGTTTTGGTGCCTATTCTGAAGAAGTCATCGATTGCCTACACTGGATGAAGAATACGTTAAGACCTGTTTTGAGCGCAGCTTTGAAAACGATGGAAAACGGTTTGAATGTCAATGTCTTAGTTGCTAAAGCAATTTCAATGGGGGATGAATTTCACCAACGAAATATCGCAGCATCGTTGGCGTTCTTAAAAGAAGTCGCTCCAGCAATCGTTTCTTTAAAGGGATTCGAGAAAGAGAAGCAAGAAGTCATCCAATTTTTAGCTGACACCGATCAATTTTTCTTAAACGTCATGATGGCATCAGCCAAAGCCGTAATGGATGGCGCTAGAAAAATCCAAGAAGGAACAATCGTGACAGCGATGTGTCGAAATGGTTATGAATTCGGCATCAGAATCGCTGGAATGGGGGACGAATGGTTTACGGGTCCCGTTAATACGCCAAAAGGTTTATACTTTTCAGGCTTTAGTGAAGCTGATGCAGCACCAGATATGGGGGACAGCGCGATTACCGAAACCTTTGGTGTTGGTGGTATGGCAATGATTGCTGCTCCGGCGGTAACGCGTTTTGTCGGATCGGGCGGTTTTTACGATGCCTTGAACACCAGTAACGAAATGACAGAAATCTGTATTGATAGCAACCCGAATTTCCCAGTGCCAACATGGGATTTCAAAGGAATCTGTCTAGGTATCGACGCGCGAAAAGTTGTTGAAACAGGGGTTTTACCAGTGATTAATACGGGAATCGCGAATAAGCAAGCCGGCAAGGGACAAATCGGCGCGGGCACCGTGACGCCGCCGATTGATTGTTTCGAAAAAGCGGTTCTAGCTTATGCGAAGAAATTAGGATTTAACGAATAAGGAGAGAAAAAAGATGCTGATAGAGGCTTGTCGTGTGGATCAAGAAATTTCTAAACGTTCATTTTCTAAAAGTCGCTGGCGTGTTCACAGTAAATTCGGTCGCAGCTTTAACATTCAAGACGAGACCCGTCAGCATCTAGCAGTTGTCGCCTCTGAGCAAAGCACTGTTGTTCCCAATGGAATCTATCTGAGCGCTCCTGACTTCGAACGATTATCGGCGGAAATAGCCGTGGACGATTGTTTAATCATTCAAAATCAAGCGCTGAGATTTGCGAAAAGTCAGTTGCTCTTAACCGGAAAAAATTATCAGACCTTCCAAAGGAGACAAACCAATCGAATCAACGAATCGACTTGGGCTGAGTACGAATGCTGCATCCGAAGAATCACAAAAGAGACCGGTTATCAAGAAGGGCTGAATATGATTTTCTCTAGTGAGAATCCGTTTGTATCAGCAATGGATGATTTGTGCTCTGAACAGCTATCGTTGCAGCGTCAAGCACTTCATTTTCTAATTGGACGCGGACCGGGACTAACCCCTTCTGGCGATGACATGATTATTGGGCATTTAGCCGCTCGTCTACTTATCATCAGGAACAATCAAAAGCTGCAGAACTATTTACGAACTAAAATGACTGTGGTAAATGATTTGACCACAGATGTCAGTAAGCACTATTTGCTGTGCAGCTTGAATCAGCGCTTTAATCAATCTGTATTGAGTCTACAAAAAGCCTTAATAGAGCCGAATGGGCAATTAGAAGTAGACGTGGAACATGTGTTGAAAACGGGACACACTTCCGGCGCGGATTTTTTGGCAGGGTTTACGCGAACACTTGAATTTTTTAATGCAGTTTAGGACAAAAGAATAAGGAGGATGAACATGGCAAATCGAGTAGTTATTGCTCTTGGCGGGAACGCTATTTTAAAACCAGGTCAAGCAGAAACAGTCGAAGCACAGCTGGAAAATATCAAAACCAGTGCTGAAATGATCGCAAAAATCGAAAAACTTGATTATCAAATCGTTGTAACCCATGGAAATGGCCCGCAGGTTGGCAATATTTTACGCCAAAATGAGGAAGCAAAAGATATAGTACCGCCGTTTCCTTTGGACGTATGCAATGCCGAATCGCAAGGGTTTATCGGCTACTTAATGGAACAAACGATCAAGAATAAGATTGAAGAAGAAGGCTTAACGAGCGGGGTCGTGACTCTTTTGACGCAAGTTGAGGTATCCGCAGAAGACGAAGCCTTTAAGAAACCAACTAAGCCGATCGGTGTCTTTTATTCAAAAGAAGAAGCTGAAAAAATGTCAAAAGAACGCAACTGGAAAATGATGGAGGATGCTGGCCGCGGGTATCGCCGAGTGGTTCCATCTCCTCGACCGTTAAGAATCCATGGCGTGAATTCGATTGTGAACTTGTTGAATCAAAATACGATTGTTGTCGCTGGGGGCGGCGGAGGTATTCCTGTATCAAGAAAAGAAAATGGACACCTAAGCGGAATTGAAGCCGTTATTGATAAAGACCGCACAGGTAAAAAGCTATCTGAACAGGTTGATGCCGATGTTTTCATGATGTTGACCGATGTTAGTAATGTCTATATAAATTATGGCAAACCAAATCAAGAAAAATTAGAAACCATTACGCCAGAAACTGCTCAAAAACATTTTGAAGACGGTCATTTTGCTGACGGCAGCATGGGACCGAAGATTGAGGCAGCGATTCATTTTGCACGTCAAGGTAAAACCTCAATTATCTGTGCTTTAGAAGAAGCAGATAAGGCGTTATTAGGAAAAGCAGGTACACGAATAGTTGGGTAAAATACCTACTATTCGTGTACCTAAAAGTGTTTTACAAATTATCTTCCTCTGATAATTCCAATGCTAAACGTAAATCAAGACTCACACCGGAATCATGAATATTTTTATCAATCAGTTTGTTGCATTGTTCGATCCGATATTTGATCGTATTGCGATGAACGAATAGTGCCTTAGCTGTTCGAGCTATTTCACAATGAAAATCAAGATAATATTTCAAGGTCTTCCGAAGCTCAATCAACGCTTCTTCTTTCGGATAGGCAAGATCCTTAAGCGTGATCTCACAAAAATAAGTAATATCGGATGGCCCCATTTTCTCAAAAAGACTGCGCATGCCTTTTGACTGGTATTGGTAAATGAGGGAACTTGTTGAGAGCTGCTGCATTTCTTCAAAGGCTGTTTTAGCTTCAATAAACGATTTGGCGATATCATCGATCGAATCGTAAATATTGCCTAAACCGAATTGGATCCGAATGTCTAAACGATCGGAGAGATCATCCGCGACCATTGACAGAATATCCTCAAGTCTTTCTTGTTTGTGCTGGATTAATATCGCGAAATGCTCTGTATCCTTGACTTTGAAAAGTGAGACATCTTTAATATGGTGCGCCAATTTGTCACTTAGCCAGTTGAAACTTAACTGACTGATCTCTTCCTGATACTTGATTTTTGAATGATGCTTCGACTTCATTTTACAGGCGGCATAGACGACACGGTAATGCCGTGCGTTGACTAAGCCGTAGGTCGTTCCTAAATCAAGCCAATCGCGCGGGGGCTGATTTGGCGCCTGTTGGATCTCAATCATGCGACTTAAAAAATCTGTCTTTAGAACATCGAAGGATTCTTGCACTTTTTGGTTTTTGTATAGCATAAAAGATAAAACGAGAGCGGCCTGTTCCAAAGCAAAATTTGAAACAGGATATGGGATTTTCTCAGGATTTAGGATAACTAAATAGTGCGGAAAATAATGATTCGGTTCGACCGAAAAATAGGATACTAAAAAAGATTTATTGTCTAAATCAGTGATTAAGGTAGAATCATTTTTCTTCGTTACAAAATCCGGATCAGACAAAGTCAGCTGATCAATATAATATTCAGCTGGTTTGGAGGTTTTTGAAAAATGCTTAGACGCTGCGTAAACGCGACCGTAGGGATCCACTAAAATAACCGGCGTTTTAATCAAGCGACCGAAATCAGAAATAAAGCGAGCGATACTTACATCGTTCACTAACATATGCGAAAAGCGCTGTTGAATATCTAGAGCATAATTTAGTTGTTCCGTTTTTTTATCCCATAAAAAATTGAGCATTTGGTGCAAAAGACTTCCTAAGGGTATAGAGAGAGGGATTTGAACGATCGGAAACTTCACTTTATTGGCGTATTCGATAACCTGCTCATCGATTTTATCGATGAATCGCCCAATCTTGATCCCAAGACCAGCAGCTTTTTTTTCCTGCAAGGAATCAATTAATTCAAAGATTCTGCTCTGATCCTCTTGGTAGATCATTGCTGTGGTTAGTAGAAATGTGTTTTCTGGAATATAGAAAGAAATATCTGGCGTTTCGCTGATTTCGATACTATCCACCTGTAGCTTTGCATAACTGGGATCAGTCATCAAAAGCAAGTCAGAGAAACGAGGGAGTTCTAATAAATCAATCAGTGTTCTCATAGGGCACCTCCTGACCAAAGTATATTCAAGGCCTGATAGATATTCAAGGTCATTTTGGTTATATTAACTAAATATTTTTGGTTATTATGCATAAATAACAACGATAAAAAAGAAAAAGAGGGAATTGTATGTTTTCAGAATTAGTAATACCTAAACGAACAATCATGACACCAGGACCTGTGGAGGCACATCCAAATGTTTTAAGAGTAATGAGTTCGACCATTCTAGGTCAGTTTGATCCAGCATTTTTAACGATCATGGATAACGTCAAGGAAATGATCAAAGTACCTTTTGGAACGAAGAACGAACAAGCTTTTGCAATTGACGGGACATCACGTTCTGGTTTGGAAGCAGCATTAATCGCCTTGATCGAGCCCGGCGATAAGGTTTTGATACCGGTTTATGGGCGTTTTGCTTATTTGTTGGGAGAAATTTGCGAACGAGCAAAGGCGGAGATCAAATATTTGGAAAAAGATTGGACCAGTCCTTTTGATCAAGCCGAAATCATCAAGGCTATGGATGATTTTCAACCAAAAATCGTTGCGATGGTTCATGGGGAAACAGCAAATGGGCAAATGCAAGCGTTGGATCAGATTGGGGCTGCTTGTCGTAAAAGAGAGATCTTCTTCGTGGTTGATATGGTCGCGACCTATGGTGGCGTGCCGCTTTTTGTTGACGAATGGCAGGTCGACATTGCAATCGGTGGAACTCAGAAATGTGTGAGTGTGCCATCCGGTTTGTCCTTGATTACTTACAATGAGCGGGTTGAAAAAGTTTTGACTAGTCGCTATCAAAAAGAATTGGGACTGAGCAAGGTCGTTCGCAATGAGAATCATATCAATAATAATTATTTGGATTTGAGTCAGCTACAGCGTTATTGGAACGCTGAGAGGATCAACCACCATACCGAAGCCACCAGTATGATCTATGCGTTACATGAAGGCTTACGAGCAATAATTAATGAAGGAATCGAAAATGTTTGGGCCAGACATAAACTCAATGATGAAGCCATTGTTGCTGGTATTAAGGCGATGGGATTGAGTCTTTTTGGAGATGTGGAGACAAAAATGCCGACCGTGACACCGATCATGATTCCTGAAGGTGCTGATGATGGCGAAGCGATTCGCAACATGCTACTGGAGGTGTTTGGTGTTGAGATTGCTTCTTCATTTGGCGATTTAAAAGGCAAAGTATGGCGAATTGGGAATATGGGTTACAGCAGCCGACGTGAAAATGTTCTTCAGGTGTTAGGAGCATTAGAATCGGCATTGATTTACTACGGAGCGAAACTCAATGTTGGTGAAGCAGTGAAGGCTGCTTTGAAGGTCTATGATAACTAAACAATTTAGAAGAACAGCTGCTCGTAATTTTGAGTAAAAAGGCTAGCAGCTGTTTTTTTTAGAATTTTAAGTAGGTATCGGGAGGGATATTCACATATACCATTGTCTATGATGTACAAAGAACGTGGAACATTTTGGTAACTTCGGCTAATGTGGATTCCACCTAAAACGCTTACAATTTTGGTAGTTAGAAAATGATTAATCGAACGATGAAAGTTGAAGGAGGAGGAAATAGTGGAGAACAAAGATTATCAGGTTAGCGAGGAGGAAATTGCTCGTTACAAGGAGCGCGGGTACAACGATGACATGCTGCCAAAGACATCTAAAAAACGCAATATGAGCGCGAAGAATTATTTTACTCTGTGGATGGGCTCGGTGCATAACATTCCTAATTACACAGCAGTAGGCGGATTTCTATTTTTAGGCTTGTCTCCCATCAATGTCATGTTGGCGTTAATTGTCAGTGCATTAGTGGTAGCTCTGTTCATGACAATGAATGGTCGTGCGGGTTCTAAATACGGGGTTCCATTCGCACTGCACTTACGCTCGACCTATGGGGATGTTGGAGCAAAACTACCAGGATTTCTTCGGGGATGTGTAGCAGCAATTGCTTGGTTCGGCTTACAAAACTATACAGGTTCTTTAGCACTTCTTATCTTAATTGGAAAAGTTTGGCCCGGATTTTTAGCAATTGGCGGTTCTGCCAGCTTCTTTGGGATTGGAATTCCCGGGTTGATTGCTTTCACGATTTTCTGGGGAATCAATGTTTTGATTGGAATTGGCGGCGGCAATATATTGAATAAATTTACAGCCGTTTTAAGTCCATTGATCTACATTGTCTTTGGCGGAATGGCGATCTGGGCATTACGAGCAGCCGGTGGTATTGGACCAATCCTATCATTTGATACAAGCTCTGCTACTCAAAGCATCAATCCTATTTTTGCGTACTTTATGATCATCAACTCCGTTTTAGCCGTTTGGGCGGCGCCGGGAGCCAGTGTTTCTGACTTCACGCAAAACGCTAAATCGACCAAAGACCAAACGGTGGGACAGATGGCTAGTCTATTAGTTGCCTATGTAATCTTTGCTTTTTCTAGTGTGGCTATTTTGATCGGTGGATCGATTCATTACGGCATTCAAGAATGGAATGTGCTGAACATTGTTGATCGCTGGGATAATCTTCCAGCAGTTATTATTGCCATGACTGTTTTCTTATTAACGACGATCTCGACAAATGCGACAGGGAATATCATTCCGGCTGCTTATCAGCTTTCGGCCTTATTCCCGAAAAGAATCGATTACAAAAAAGGGGTTATTGTAGCTAGCTTGATCAGCTTCGTGATTATGCCTTGGAAGCTGATGGAAAATCAAGACAGTATCTTCTTCTTCTTGAATTCGATTGGAGCGGTATTAGGACCTGTTGCTGGAGTGATGATCGCACACTACTTCTTTATTAAAAAGCAAAACATTGACTTGAATGCGCTTTACATGGATCCGAAAGCGGACAACTCAAAAAATATATATCGTGGATTAAACCGTCAGGCTTATATCGCAACAATCATCGCTTTGATTATTTCTTTAAGCGGACAATTTATTCCAGCATTACAAGCAATTTCAAATGTTTCATGGCTGGTTGGCTTCTCATTTGCATTTGTTATCTACTACGGATTAAGGAAATTAGGCTCTGAAGATAAAACGGAAGAAGCCTTTGATTAAAAAAATGAGTTTTAGAGAGGAAGGAAATAGAATGAGTCACGATTTAGTAATTAAGAACGGCCTAGTAATTTTAGAAAGCGGAGAAGTTGAAACAGATGTAGCTGTTAAGGACGGAGTCATCGTTGCAATCGGAAACGATTTAGCTGGAGACAAAGTCGTTGATGCTTCCGGCTTAGTTGTGAGTCCCGGTATGTTGGATGCCCATGTGCATATCACTGATCCTGGCGGCGGTTACCGTGATGAATGGGAAGGCTATGTGACAGGGACAGCTTCTTGTGCTAAAGGCGGCGTTACTTCATTTATGGAAATGCCTTTGAACCAAGTCCCAGCGACTACGGACGCAGAAAGCTTAGAGATCAAATATGCTGCAGGTAAAAACAAATTACGCTCTGATGTCGGATCGTTCGGCGGTTTGACTCCGTTAAATCTTAAAGGCGGGATTCAAGAATTAAATGACGGCGGTGTAGCAGCTTACAAATGCTTCATGGCAACTTGCGGGGATCGCACAATCGATGGCGATTTTATGAATGTTGATGATTATTCTTTATATGAAGGTATGAAGCAAATCGCTGAAACGGGCAAAGTCTTGGCGATCCATGCAGAAAATGCGGCTATCACTGATAAATTAGGCGATCTTGCTTATAAAAGTGGGGAGACGACGTTAAAAGCTTATGTGGAAAGTCGTCCAGTCTTCACAGAGGTTGAACCAATTCGCCGTGCAATTCTGCTGGCAAAAGAAACAGGTTGCCGGATTCATATTTGTCATGTGGCTTGTCCTGAAGGCGTGGAAGAAGTGACGAAGGCTCGCGCCGAAGGAGTGGATGTTACCTGCGAAACGTGTACCCATTACCTGTACTTCCACACGGATGAGCTGGATGCCATTGGTCCAGTAGTGAAATGTTCACCGCCAATTCGTGATTTAGATACGCGTGAAGCGATGTGGGAAAAATTATTGGCAGGTGAAATTGCCTTTGTAACATCTGACCATTCTCCATGTACACCGGATTTGAAGGACAAAGAAAATGCTTTTGAAGCTTGGGGAGGTATTTCTGGCGTACAAAATAACGTGGACGTTATGTACGATGAAGGCGTTCAAAAACGCGGGATGAGTTTGAAGATGTTTGCTGATGTGATCGCAACAAATCCTGCTGATCGATATGATTTGGATTCTAAAGGTCGGATCAGCATTGGCAAGGACGCGGACTTTGTCTTGATTAAACCGAATGCACCGTACACATTAAAAGCGGAAGATTTAGAATATCGTAACCAAATCAGTCCTTATATTGGACGTGAAATCGGAGCGCAAGTTGTTCAAACGATTCTGCGCGGCGAAACGATTTACAGTCAAGAGGCTGGTGTGACGACTGAATTCCCGGGTGAGTTCATTAAAAAATAGACAATAATTCATACGATGAGCTGTGCCGAAATCCGGCACAGCTTCATCAAGTTTTTTGATTTAAAGGGAGGACGTAAAAATGGAAGAACAAGTGAAGACAAAACGAGCTCCCTACTGGAAGCAGATTATTTTCGTATTAACTGCAGGGTGGATCGTTATCTGGATTTATCGGACGGTTTTAACACCGATTTATCCAATCATTAGTGATTATTTTGGCGGCGCAACAGATGCACAGCTGGGCAATATTTCTAGTTTCTATTTTTTAGGTTATGTCAGTATGCAGATTCCATCAGGATTGCTGGTGGATCGATTTGGCAAGAAAAAAATATTGATTCCCGGTTTCTTGCTGTTTGGAGCAGGGACACTATTTGTGGCGGCAGCGTCAAGTTTGCCGATGGTCTTTATCGGCAGTGTTTTAGCGGGCTTAGGCTGCGGAACTTACTACGGGGTGGCGTATTCTTTAACTACGGAGTATGTTCCGGCGGATAAGAAAAGCTTAGCTACAGCAATTGTGAACAGTGGAACTGCGGTCGGCAGCGGACTAGGTTTGGTTTCCTCCAGCTTTTTAGTGGGAGAAGGCGTGCTGCCTTGGCAGTATCTGTTGATTGCGACAGCTGTATTAATCGTCGTGATGCTGGTGGTTTTTAGAAAAGTTATTCGAGGGGAAAAAATCATCAAGCAGGAGTCTGCTGCGGTAAAATCCGGCAGTTCCATTAAGGATCTGTTCAAGTTGCCAATGATCGCGGCCTATATTTTGTATTTTTCTACCTTGTATACCTATTACTTAATCGATACGTGGCTGCCTAATTTTTTAGAAACGGAACGCGGCTTTCAGGGGACATCGATCGGTGTGGCTTCTTCTTTAGTCTTCTTTACGGCAATTCCTGGGGCATTGCTCTTTAGTCGAGTCGCGGATAAGATTCCTCATAAAAAAACAACGATCATCATTCTGTTAGAAATATCTGCTGCGGCTGTCTTATTCTTGACCATTACCACCTCCAATCAAACCTTTTTGATCATTGGGATCATGATGTATGGTTTCTTAGGAAAACTTGCGGTAGAACCGATCATTATTTCTTGGCTAGGACAATTTGCGCCTAAAAAGAGTATCGCCACGACCTATGGGGTCTTTAACTTTTTTGGAATGTCCGCCTCTGTAATCGTTCCTTCTGTGACAGGGTTCATTTCTGATACGACAGGGACAAAGGTTTATGCCTTTTATTTAGCGATTGGGATCATTTTCTTTGGAACATTAGTGTTCTATCTAATCAATACAGTCTGCCAAAAGAAGGAAGCAGAAGCTGAAATAACTGAACAGAGTTGTTAACCTACGAGAGGTAAAAAGACTGCTATTTCGAAGATCAGTTCGAGATAGCAGTCTTTTTATATTGTTTTTCGATCCTTTTAACCTGCATCCGGCTCCGATAAAAATAGGGCTACTCTCAGCTGCAAAGAAAATTCTGAATCATTAATCGGATTGTTTAGTAGCTCCTCACATTTCTTAATTCGATACTTGACTGTGTTTCGATGGATGAAAAGCATTTCTGCTGTTTTGGTGATCTCACATTGCATATCGAGGTAGGTCATCAGTGTGTTTCGCAAATCCTTATCCTGCTCGTTATCAGGATAGGCGAGATTTTTTAAAATTGAAATGCAGAAGTAGCGCATATCCTCATTTGAGACATTTTCGGTGATTCGCTTAATACCTTGAATTTTATTGTAAGACACAAACGCATTCTTATCCTCTGATTCCTCTAGCGCCTGTTTACTCTCCGTATATGAAAAGTGGAGCAGATCAATATTATTGACGGGGTCGCCAATGCCGAAGCGGGCATAGACACCAAACAATGACAGAAGCTGTTCGTGTACCTCTTCCAAAATAGGTAATATCTCACTTTTTTTCTGGATCACGAAAATCCATTGATTCAACTGCTCGGTTGGGAACAGCATGATATTTTCGTACTTTTCCTCAACATGCTGGAATAGATAATCATAGGTCAAAGCATCGATTTCTTTGGTATAAAAGTGCTGATCTTTTTTGATTAAGGACTCAATGTAAACGACACGGTAATAGTTAGAGTTTAGATTTGGGAAGTGCCGTTTGTATTCTAACCAATCCGTATCTCCTAAAGCCGTTTTACGATTGAGCAAGTACGTTAGAAAGCTCCTTCGCTCGGCTCGCTTTTCGTTCAGCAATGTTTGTTCCTTATAAAGGGCCAATGTCAGGACGGTCAAGGATTGCTGAATAGCAAATTGTGAGAAGGGATAGGGAAGCTCATCTGGATCAAAAATCACCAGCATATAGGGTAAATAGCGATCCGAACTAAGGGGGAAAATACTGATCAGCATTTTTTTCTGCCCCAATTCAAGCAGCAGACGCTCACGACGCTTATTGTTTTGACATTCACGGATTTTTTCTAAAAGAACCGCTTTTTGTTTTTTCGGCATCTCAAGATTGGAGTATTGCATTTGAGAGCTGGCGATCTCACCAAAAGGATCAATCAACAAGACTGATTGCTTGATCATCGAGCTGAGTTCTTTCATTAATGTATCAACCGAAGCGCCGCGGATCATCAAGTTGACAAATTTTTGCTGAATTTCTAAGGCATAAAAAATCTGCTCTGTTTGATCATGCCATAGAAAACTAAGCAGCTTATGGGAAATATCGCCTAATTGGTGACTGACTGGAATTTGTAAAATTGGAAAATTTAACTCGTCAGCAACGGCTAAAACCCTTGGGTCAATCGCTTTTAAATAACGCCCAATTTTGATTGCTAACCCAGCGGAGGGCACTTTTGCCAGCGAGCGTACTAAATGACATAGTCCATCCGTATCATCACGAAAGGCCATGGCAGTCGTGACCAGCAGTGCATTCTTTTGAATGTAGTAGGAAACGTCCGGTGTTTCAAAAATCTCGATCGTATCCAGAGGACGTTCCAAGTCAGCGCGTTTGTTCAGTAATGATAGTTCAGAAAAGCGTGGAGTCTGAAGGATCTCTTTTATTGACGTCATATTTTTCTCCTATTTTTGAGTTGGGATTAGACTGGCGGCCTATAGGTGAACATTTTTAGTTGAGTTATGCAAAATTTGGACTGTCGTTTTGATTTTTTCCTTAGTGGCACGAATGGTCGGCATTGAAACACTGAGTGTGGCAATTACATTTCTTTTTTGATCCACTAATGGAACAGCTACACACTTAACACCAATTTCACATTCTTCATCATCCATTGAAAAGCCTTGTTTATTGATCCGTAAAAGTTCTTTTTGCAGCTTTTCTTTGGTGTTGATTGTTTTTTGAGTTAGAGATTGTAATTGGACTTGAGTCAAGTAGTGAGTCAGTTCATCAGCGGTCATGTTCGCCAAGTATAGCTTTCCCGCACCTGTGCAATACAACGGCGCCCGTTTGCCGATTTTTTGGGTAACATTCAAAAGGTTGTCTTGACTGTCGATTGATTCAACATAGACTAACTCCTGATTGTCACAAATAGACAAACAAGTTGCTTCGTTCAGCTCCATGGAAATCTGCTGCATATAAGGTCGAACCAATGCAACAAGATCGTGAGTAATCGCCACACTACTACTCAGTAATTTAAATTTTAAACTCAAGGAATAATCGGCATTTTTTTGATTTTGCTGAATGTATCCCATCGTCATCAGCGTGTAGAGCAACCTCGATGCGGTTGCTTTTGGAATGTTCGTTTGTTTTGAAATATCATTCAACGACATTTGACCATCGACTGCAGACATGAGTTCAATGATTGCGAAGGTTTTTTGGACGGAGTGATTGATTTTTAATTGCTTTTCTTCCATTTTTAAAGGCTCCTTTGTTCATTCGTTAAATTCTTTTTTGTTCATTTCGAACAAATTAAATTTTGGGGCGACAAAAATACACCGCTTCCATTGTTGAGTGATTGTTCACATGGTAACATGCAATAAAGTGAAACGCAATATCACATAGTGAAATATAAACGAAAGAAGGAATGGATATGAAAGCAGCAGATGCGATCGTTCAGATTATGGTGAAGGAAGGAATTACAGATGCGTTTGGGATTCCGGGAGCAGGGATCAATCCGGTTTACAAATATTTAGAGGATGCTCCAATTGAACATTTTTGTATGCGTCACGAAGAAGCATGTATGCATGCGGCAGATGGCTATTATCGGGCTTCACACAAAATCAGCGTGGCGCTTTGTACATCCGGTCCGGGCGCGACCAACTTTGTGACTGGTCTGTATACGGCAAATATTGACTCGATTCCTGTATTGGCAATCACAGGACAAGCCAACAGCTGGCAAATGCAGCAGGATGCCTTTCAATGTGTCGACATGGAGAGTATTGCTAAAACCGTTTGTAAAAAAGTTTTCTGTGTTTTAGACGCTGAAAAAATTCCTGAGATCATGCAGGAAGCTTTCTATCTAATGCGTAATGGCAAACCTGGTCCAGTTTTGTTAGATCTGCCGTTAGATATCCAACAAGCAGAGATTGATTTTGATATCGACAGTTATCAACCAGCCGCAAACGATACGGTCAAGCCGGAAACAGCTGAAATTAATCAAGCGATGGACATGATCCAAAAAGCCAGCGCACCAATTATCGTCATGGGCGGGGGCGTTATCCTATCTCATGCGGAAAAAGAACTAATTGATTTTGCAGAGATGCTAGAAATCCCAGTAATTGCAACTTATATGGCCAAAGGCGGATTGCCGGAAGATCATCCGCTAAACGCGGGACACGCGGGTATCCAAGTAGGTCAGCCGATCGGGAATAAATATTTCTTAGACTCAGATTTGGTGATCGGGATCGGAAATCGTTTCACTGATCGCCACACAGGTAATTTAGCTGTCTACCGTGAAGGTCGTCAATTCATTCATATTGATATTGAAAAAGGTCAAATCGGAAAAGTCTTTGATCCTGAACTAGGTATCGTTTCCGATGCGAAAGAAGCGTTGACGGCATTGATTGCTGAAGCAAAAGCACGTGATGCGAAGCCAGTCAATTCTAAACGTGCCGCTGACCTGCCAGCAACCAGAAAAGAGTTAGCGCGTAAAACAGATTTTGACAGCAAACCAATGATGCCGCATCGGGTTTTCCACGAGATGAACGCTGCTTTTGATGATTCAACCATGTTTACGGCCGGCTGTGGGATTACACAAATCTGGAGTGGACAACTACAAAAAATCAACCGTTCTCGCCGCTATTTGCCATCAGGCGGAGCTGGAACATTGGGCTATGAAGTGCCAGCAGCTTTCGGCGCGAAGGTTGCTGACCCGGCAGCACATTCTGTTACAGTCTTGGGGGATTTCGGCTTTACCTTCATGGGTGAAGAGATCGCTGTTGCTGCGGCATTCAAGAAACCGATCATCGTAATCATCGTTAACAATGCTTACCTCGGGTTGATTCGTCAAAACCAAAAAGGTGCTTACGGCTTTGAATATGCGGTGGATATGCCTTACAACCAAGACGGTACGATGGATTATGTGAAGGTCGCTGAAGGCTTCGGCTGTGTCGGTGAACGGGTCTTCACACCAGATGAGCTGAAGGGTGCGATTGATCGGGCGAAAGCATCGGGCAAAACGTATGTGATCGATGCAATTTGTAAACCGGAGCAATTGTGTGACATGGGAAATGCCTTGAACAATGTGAAATCATTCGTTTAAAAGACGATCAATTAAAGAAAGAGAGTGACGAAGATGAGAGAAAGTATTCATAAGTATTTTGATATGGGGTTGATCCAGTGGATGAGCTATCCACCGCAAAAATACCCGCTATTAGAAACCTTGACGAAAGTATCACGAGATCCATATTTCAACGCGATCGAAATGACGCAAGTAAAAGAGGATCAAGAACGGGAGGACGCGCGAGATATTCTGGCTCAAAGCCATATGCGTGTGTGCTACGGAGCGCAGCCGCGTTTACTAGGTCCTGGCTTGAATCCAAATGCAATCAATGAGGACGATCGTCTGAAAGCGGAGCAGACATTATTAGAAGCCATTGACGAGGCAGAATATTTGGGCGCGAAAGGGATTGCCTTCCTTTCAGGGAAATGGGAAGCGGCGACGAAAGAAGAAGCTTATCAGCAGCTATTGAAAACGACCCGCAACCTGTGTACCTATGCTGCGAAAAAGAACATGATAATCGAACTAGAGATCTTCGATTATGACATGGATAAATGTTCATTGATTGGACCGGCGCCATTAGCTGCACAATTTGCGGCAGATGTTTGCCTGACTCACAATAACTTTGGTCTAATTGTTGATTTATCTCATTTCCCGACAACCTATGAAACCAGCAAGTTTGTCATTCAATGTACAAAACCGTATATCACCCATCTGCATATTGGCAATAATGTTGTTACGGAAGGCTGCGAAGCCTATGGCGACCTACATCCGCGCTTTGGCTATCCCAACAGTGCCAATGATGTACCAGAATTACTGGACTTTTTCCAAGTACTGAAGGACGAAGGCTTTTTAGATGCAAGATCCCCGATGGTTCTGTCCTTTGAGGTTCAGCCAAGACCAGATGAAGACGGGGATGTTATCGTTGCGAATACCAAACGAGTGATTGAACGGGCTTGGGCATTACTAGAAGACTAGAGAGAAGGGAAGATTCATATGAAAATCGTCGTATTAGATGGCTATACCGAAAACCCTGGCGATTTGAGCTGGGAAGCATTAGGCAGCTTAGGAGATTTGACCGTTTACGATCGTACACCGCAAGAACAGGTTCTTGAACGGATCGGAAAGGCTGAAATCATCTTGGTAAACAAAGTTCAAATGACTAAAGAAATCATCGAAGCCGCATCCACTGTAAAATATATCGGTGTTTTGGCAACCGGCTATAACGTGGTCGATGTCGCTGCCGCTAAAGCTAATGGAATCACAGTAACAAACATTCCAACCTATGGAACAGATGGCGTGGCTCAGTATGCCATCGGGTTACTATTAGAATTGTGTCACCGCATCGGCGATCATTCCAATACGGTGCATGCTGGTGATTGGACCAACAATGCAGACTGGTGCTACTGGAACTCTCCACAGATGGAGCTAGCTGGTAAAACGATCGGGATCATCGGCTATGGTCGGATTGGCCAAAAAGTCGGCGCGATCGCCAAAGCCTTAGGAATGAAGGTCATCGCCAATGACAGAAGCCATACAGAAGGAATTTTCGCGGGTGCTAGAATGGTGAATTTGGATCAATTATTCAAGGAATCAGACGTGATTTCATTGCATTGTCCACTATTCCCAGAAACGGAAGGCCTGATCAACAAAGACAATATCGCGAAAATGAAGGATGGTGTGTATATCATCAATGATTCTCGCGGTCAATTGATCAATGAAGCGGATTTACGAGATGCCTTAAACAGCGGAAAAGTTGGGGGCGCGGCGGTGGATGTCGTTTCCACTGAGCCGATCAAAATGGACAATCCATTGTTAGCGGCGAAGAACATGATCATCACACCACATATGGCTTGGGCTTCTCGTGAAGCACGTTCTCGTTTGATGGATATCGCTGTGGATAATGTCGAGAAATTTCAACAGGGGAATCCTGTAAATGTTGTTAATGCGTAAGTGATGGAAGGATGTCAGTTCAACTTTGCCAGTTTTTCTTTACGCTTTAGCGTATTTAGAAAAATGGTATGCGTACGAGAATCTTTTGAATTTTTACGTCAGAAAAATTCAGACTTACTTACGAGCTAGCTCAATAGAAGCAAACGTGTACTTTAGTTGAATGATATACGGCATTCGAATCGAACTAATTTTTTCACATGGAAAAAATTAATACTTTAATTCGAATAAGGAGGTTCGGCATGAAAATAGTCATCGCGATGGACTCCTTCAAGGGCAGCGCCAGCTCATTAGAAGCTGGCGCTGCCGTAAAAAAAGGAATCCAAGCTGGAATGAGTGAATCTCAAGAAATTGAGATTTTACCTGTAGCTGACGGCGGGGAAGGAACAGTCGAAGCCTTCATCGCAGGTACTTCTGGTTCGATCAAGACAGAGACAGTAACCGGACCCTTGGGAAAACCAATCAAAGCGAAATACGGTCTGCTAGATGATAAGGCGATCCTCGAAGTTGCGGAAACCTCAGGGATCATGCTAGTGAAAAAAGCAGAGCTGGATCCTTGGCAAGCGACAACTTATGGCTTAGGAGAATTGCTGCGAACATTGATGGAAAAAGGACAGAGAAATTTTCTGATAGGCTTAGGCGGTAGTGCCACAAATGACGGTGGTATGGGGATGCTTCAGGCTTTGGGCTACCGCTTCTTGAACAAGAAGGGCGAGATTGTCTCTCGAAGTATTTGTGATATGGAGCACATTGCGTTGGTTGACGATTCGCAGGTGCCGGAGCAATTACAGCAGTGTCATTTTACTATTGCCAGTGATGTTACGAATCCTCTATGTGGGGAGCAGGGAGCAACCGCAGTTTATGGTCCGCAAAAAGGCGTCAAACAGCCTGATATTGCTAAGTTCGATGCTTCATTTCAGCATTTCGCAAAAATTACAGAAGATTATTTGAAAAAAGATTTTTCACAAGCAGCCGGTGCCGGAGCAGCAGGAGGCTTAGGTTTTGCGCTTCTTGCCTACTTAAGAGGAGCGATTTATTCAGGCTTCCAACTATTGTCAGAGGAGAAGCAGTTTGAGGAAAAAATCAAAACCTCTGACCTGGTTATTACCGGGGAAGGCAGACTAGACGCCCAGTCAGTGATGGGAAAAGTTCCCTCTGCTTTAGCAAAGATCACACAAAGGTACAACAAACCGTTGATCGCGATCGCTGGCAGTACTTCAGATGATGCGTATCAATGCAACGACTGCGGCATTGACGCCTTTTTCTCGATCATCCACAGCATAGGAACAGAAGCAGAACTTTTACAGCCTGCTATTACAAAAGAAAGTATTCAACAAACCGCCGAACAACTATTTCGTTTTTACCAAAGAATGAAGGCGCTTTAAGGAAGGATGAGTCGTATGTCAAAATCAAAAATTGAGGAAAGACTGTTTAAAGTGGAAGAAGTTGCTTGCTTTGATCCAGCAGAAGGAAAAAAGAGTTTTTTCTATGAAACGGAGAAGACTGCTGGCGCTTTGTGGTGTTTAGAACCCGGGCAAACTGTCTTCAATCATTCCCACACAACCTCCGACGATCTATGGATTTGTATTCAAGGAACCGGAACCTTCTATCCAGGGTATGATGAAGAGGTGGAAATCACGAAAGGCGACTTGATTATTTCACGCCCCGGTGAGCAGCATGGTATGAAGAATACTGGGGATGAGCGATTCATCTTTGTTGGAGTGGCGGGACCGCATCCAATGGACTTGATCACACATTAGAATAGGACAAAAAGAGATACAGAACTTTTGATAATAAAAGTTTTGTATTTTTTTTGATTAAGAGTCGAAGACTGTTTGTAGTGTTCTTCGGCGACAAAAGCTCAGCATACCTAGATTAAAGCTTGGGAGAAGTTCGACTTTTTTCAAGTTTTTTTGTTGTGGGAGCTGAGAAAGCTAGCGATCCTCTCCTGTATCCCAAACGGAATTGTAATTAATTTCATTTTCATAAAAATCACTAAAAAATGTTTCAAAAACCTATTGACTTCCGATTTGGAAACCGTTATCATTCAAAGTGTAATATGTTTCATAAATAAATATACAATAGTAACAAGTTCTAAAATGTATTGAAGGAGGCTTTGCTTCAGAGCGAACAACTATTTTTTGGTGATAGAAAGATAGCGAGGATTATTGGGGATAAATTCATTAAAGATTCATTGCACTTATTTTTCAGTCAATCTCAAAAGCAATAAGGAAAGGAAAATGAATGATGAAATATGAAAAACTGGCACGTACGATCGTGCAAAATGTTGGGGGAAAAGAAAATGTAAACGATCTCGGTCACTGTATGACGCGTTTACGGTTTAAATTAAAAGATGAAGCCAAAGCGAATACAGACATTTTGAAGGAAACAGACGGTGTCGTCTCAGTCGTGCAAAGCGGTGGACAATATCAAGTGGTTATCGGTAATTCAGTCGGAGATGTCTATAACGATATTAATGATATTTATGAAATCAATGAAGGCGACAATGTGGTGGATGAGTCGGTCGAAGAGAAGAAGCTCTCAATTTTTGACCGTTTCATAGATCTAGTATCAGGGGTTTTTACACCGACGTTGGGAATCTTGGCAGCGACTGGGATGATCAAAGGATTGACGACAGTATTTGTCGCTACGGGGCTGTTAGCAGCTACTTCTGGAACCTATCAAATTTTGAATATTATCGGTGACTGTTTCTTCTACTTCTTCCCAGTCTTCTTAGGCTACACAGCTGCTCAGAAGTTTAAAGGAAATGTTTTTATTGGTATGGCGATCGGAACTGCGATGGTGTACCCAACGCTGGCAGGGATCATGGCGGAAAAACCGCTTTATACCTTGTTTGCCGGAACGATCTTTGAATCGCCTGTACATTTAACCTTCTTAGGTATTCCAGTAATCTTAATGAGCTATGCGTCGAGTGTTATTCCGATCATCGTCTCAACGTGGATCGCAGCTAAAGTCGAAGGCGGCTTGAAAAAAGTTGTACCAGATGTTGTGAAATCCTTCTTTGTACCTGCTGGAACATTATTAGTCGTAATCCCGTTGACCTTCATCGTTATCGGTCCGATCGCGACATGGGCTTCTCAGCTGTTTGGTGCAGGAACACAAGCTTTATATAACTTGAGTCCAGTCATTACTTCTGCTGTTTTAGCTGGTGTGATGCAGATTTGTACGATCTTCGGGATTCACTGGGGCATCGTGCCAATTACATTGAACAACTTAGCGGTACTTGGCTATGATATGACGATCCCAGCGACAACCATCGGAATCTTCGGTCAGGTTGGGGCAGTCTTAGCAGTCATGTTGAAAACGAAAAACAAGAAATTAAAGGCATTGACTTATCCAGCATTTATTTCAGGGATCTTCGGCGTAACTGAACCGGCAATCTATGGGATCAACTTACCAAGAAGAAAACCATTTATCCTAGGATGCGTCAGCGCGGTAGTCGGCGGATTGATTGTTGGCTTGATGGGTACGAAGGGCTATGCGCTAATCGCAGGGATCTTCTTACTTCCAAGTGTTATCGGACCAAATGGGATCGATCAAGGATTTTATGGCTTGGTTATTGGAATCCTCGTCACGCTTGTACTATCCTTTGTCCTTGTGTACTTCTTTTGGAAGGATGAGGAAGAAGTCGCTTAAACGGCAGCAACAAATTGTATTGAAAATTAAGGAGAATGTTTATGGCTACATTTAAAGAGAATTTTATGTGGGGTGGGTCTGTATCGAGTATGCAGACAGAAGGTGCCTGGGACAAGGACGGAAAAGGTCTGACAGTCTACGATACTAAGAAAAAGAAAACACACGCAAAAACGTCATCTGATTGGGAGAATGGCATCGATTTTTACCATCATTATAAAGAAGATATCGCATTATTTGCTGAAATGGGCTTTAATTCCTACCGCTTTTCATTGAGCTGGGCGCGTATCCTACCTGATGGGGAAGGAAAAGTGAACCAAGCGGGCTTAGACTTTTATGATCGTGTGATCGATGAATTGATCGCTCATGAGATCGAGCCGATCGTTTGTCTGTATCATTTTGACTTGCCGGATGCACTAGCGGAAAGATACGGCGGCTGGCAGTCGAGAAAGGTCTTGGAGGCATACCAACAATATGCGGAGGTCGTGATCAAGCATTTCGGCAAGCGAGTGAATTACTATATTCCCATCAATGAACAAAATGTCGCTTATACCTTGACCAGTGATCTATTACCGAGTGATATCGATCCAAAAGAATTGGCTCGCTATGAAGCACAGGCGCAGCATCATTCCTTCTTGGCTTCAGCATCAGTGAAGCACTTAGTCAAAGCGTTTGCGCCACATGCAAAAGTGGGGGGGATGGTGGCCTTTTCCCCATTCTATCCAGAAACCTGTCATCCAGATGCGATCTTAAGTGCTCAGATCGCGAATCGCAGAATGACCTATCAATCAACGGATGTCTTTGTCTATGGGGAATATCCACAAGACTTACTCCATGATTGGGAGAAGAACGGCGTTATGCCAGAGATCACAGCAGGAGACAAACAGTATTTAAAAGAAGGGACAGTAGACTTCTTACCATTTAGCTATTATCAGAGTGCCATGGCAATAACCGGTGCGGATATCACGGTCAATTCCTTCTTGGACTCCTTCTTGGATGGGACTCAGCCTAAAAATGAGTTCTTGGATGTGAGCGAATGGGGTTGGATCATTGATCCGAAGGGCCTGCGCTTAGCGGCGAAGGAGCTCTATGATCGCTACAAGATGCCAGTCTTCACGGTTGAATGCGGGATTGGCGTGAAGGAATGCTTGAATGACGATTTGACGGTGGCAGACGATTATCGAATCAACTATTTACGGGATCACGTGGAGCAATTAAGGTTAGCGGTCACAGAAGACGGTGTAGACTTAATCGGATTTCTGACTTGGGGACCGATTGATATTTTGAGTTCGCAGGGGGAAATGAAGAAACGTTATGGCTTCATTTACGTCAATCGCGATGAATCCGATTTAAAAGACTTGAAGCGTTACAAAAAGAAAAGCTTTGATTGGTTCAAACAGGTGATCGCCAGCAATGGAGAAGACCTATGGGACAAATCGAATCAGTTGTCGTATCAGTATTCAGCTCAGTGATGCACAGCAGTCAAAAAAGAGAGGAAAGCGATGAAAAAAGTAAAAAACATATGCTTTTTATTGTTGGTATTACTAGGATGTATCGTCATTAGCGGATGTCAGGCAAACAATAGTGATAAGGAAGAGAGTGTGGGGGCCGTGGGGAAAAAGACAGTGAAATCAAAAACTGAAGATGTCACGTTTGAATCACAAAGAGGAACAAAAATTTATGGAACGATCGTGACTCCAGCAGAAATGAAGAATGAAGATTATCCGGTTGTCCTGTTCTCTCATGGTTTTGTCGGTTCAAGAGATGGCGATAATGCCTTTCCTAAAATTGCTGAGAAGTTAGCAGAAGAGAATATTTTGTCGATCATGATCGATTTTGCCGGAAATAATGACAGTAAGGAACCTTATACCAATTATACGGTGAAAAATATGAGTGATGATATGGACACGGCACTTGATTATATGAAGGAAAATTACACGATTAATGATAAAAAGATTGGATTGATGGGACATAGCATGGGTGCTCGAATGACTGCCTTGAAGCTGGATGATCAGATCAAAGCAGCAGCAATGTGGGCGCCTGCGGCATCACCTGGATTGAGCGGTATTTATGATTTTATGGGCGGAAAGGAATTCGTTGAAAAGTACTATAAGGAAGCGCAGGAAAATGAATTTGCAGTATTCGATTTTTATGGTGAAGAAAATGCGATTGATCTAAGTTTGGATTTCTTTGAAGGTGTTAAAGAAAGTGATCCAGTTAAGAAGATCAATGACTATCAAGGGAATCTTTTTATTGCAGTAGCGGAAAAAGATCCAGCGATCCAAAAAGCGACGACCGATAAGGCGATCCGGGCAGCGACGAATGTGGAAGAACTTTCTGTCTGCAGGGTCAAAAACGCGGACCACGGCTTCAAGAATATTGAGGATGAGAAGGACACCAAAGTACAAGCCTACACGGTTGAGCGAACGGCTGATTTTCTAACACAAAAACTATATGAAGATTAATTGTCCAGAAGTAACGAACTAGAAAACGGGTAAGGACGAAAGGAGAAGCAAATGAAGCGATTCAAAAAGGTAATTGTCGGGCTGTTGTCATTAGGGCTGTTAGCAGGGTGTTCAGGTGGAGGAGCCGCGACGGATTCCTCAGAAGCAGCCGCTGGGAAAAAAGCAGAGGAAGTCACGGTCTATTTCACTCGTCACGGGAAGACGATGCTGAACACTACAGGAAAATCACAGGGCTGGAGTGATGCCCCATTGACACCAGCAGGGATCGAAGTGGCAGAAGATGTCGGTACCGGTATCGGCGACAGTATCAAGTTTGATAAAGTCTACACCAGTGACAGCGGACGGGCGATTGAAACGGCTGAGATTCTCTTAGATAAAGCGGGTCAAAAGGTGAAAATAAACAAGGATAAACGTTTGCGGGAATTCAACTTTGGAACATTTGAGTCGACACCAGGGGCAGAATCAGTAGAAGCAATCGCGAAAAGAAAAGATTTGACGGCCGATGAATATACTGAAAAAGCGGTTAAGGCTGGCGGTTATAATGGCTTTATCAAAGAAATTTCCAATGATCTGGCAGAGATTGATAAGGAAAATGTCAAAGAAAACGAGAACTGGCCAGCAGAAGATTATAATACTGTTGCTAAACGCTCAAAAGAGGCACTTGATGATATTGTTGAAGACGCAGCTAAAAACGGGGATGATTCAATCTTAGTCGTCTCTCATGGAATGACCTTAGCAACACTGCTCAATGAATTGGATTCGAGTGTCACTAGTGAGATCCCAATGTCTGGGTTAGAAAATGCTAGTATTTCAAAAGCAACCTACAAAGATGGCAAGTGGAAAGTCGAAACGATCAATGATATGAGCTATGCTGATAAAGGCGCAGAGAAATAATTTACACTAAAAAAATAAAATCAGGGGAGTTCGAGTGATCGATATTCTCCTGATTTTTTTGTAGGCTACAGCAAAGCCGCCAAATTCCATGAAAGAATTTGGCGGCTATCGTTGTTTATGATTTGGCGACTTGTTCGCGTTGATCACCGACCCAATTGAAGTAGTAGGAGATGATTTCTGAGAATAGGAATAATTCTAGGCGAACATCCAATTGTCTTAATGAACCGTCGTCCCGTAAAAAAGTGGAAGCAGCCGGTAAGAAAAAGGTTTTAGAAACATTTTTCGCAATTTCAGCATCCTTATTCATGGTGATCAGTACTGTTTTAGCACCGACCTCGTTGGCGGCTTTAACCAATCCGCTGTACAGCTCCATGCCGGTAACGGAATAGATGATGTAGACCCAGTCCTTCTTCGCTGTTTGACTTAAGTAGTGCATTTGCGTCTCCGTCGTGATCGCTTCATAGAAGACTCCTTGAGAGTAGAGGGAATAGACCAGCTGCTGCGCGGCAAGCCCGGTATTATCAAAGCCGACACATTTGACATCCTGCGAATCAAGCATCCACTCGACAACTTCGATGATATCCTTCTCCCAATCTAACTCTTTCAGCTTCGAGAAAGAGCGTTCATAGGTGTTAATGACTTCATGAAATAGCGAGTTCTTGATAACCGGCTTTTCCTGATTTTTATCCGTGACAAAAGATTCTAGTGCCAATTTAAACTCCGGATAGCCGCTATAGCCGATTTTTTTGATCGCTCGTAAAATCGTAGGGGAGCTCACATCAAAACGATCCGCCATATCATGGATCGACAGTCCGACATATTGGGCGGGATCTGCCATAATTTGTTCAAAAATCTTCTTATCGGTTTTAAACATCTTTGTGTAATGAATTGTGATTGCTTCTTCAATATTCTGCATCATCTCAGCATCCTTTCCCTGTTTTCCTACCTTCATCCTACCAAAAAACGTAATTAATTTCAAATCAGTTATGTAATTAGAAATATATTTCAAAGTCGCTCTTGACTTTTATTAGCGAAAGCGATATCATTTATGTAACATATTACGTTTTTAAAATTTAAATAGTAACTATTTACAAAAAAGTGATTTGCTGGTTGTTTCCTATCACCAAATAACCAGAGTATAGGTCAGAATGAATAAAAAGGAATTGATGGTCATGTTAAAGCTGAATTCATTACTAACAGATAATGTGGTATTGCAGGCAGAAAAGGTTCATTTGATCAACGGAGTAACTGAACCTCAGCGGGAAGTCACTCTCACGATCGATGACTTAAGGTTAAAAGAAACGAGTGATTCGAAAGGCGCGTTTGTCTTTACCGTACCGCCACAAGCGTATGGTCTGATTGAAAAAATGCGAATCAACGCTGGGAAAGAGACGATGGAGATCACCGTCCAATATGGTGATGTTTTTCTCTTTGCGGGTCAGTCAAATATGGAATATCCGATGTCACAGGAAACCCATTTTTTAGAAGAACAGTCGCTGATGGAAGAGCTGTCGATTTACTTCCACAATGTTCCGATGCCTGACTATGAGTTGAAGCTAGATGAACAGTCAAAAGCGGAATGGGAGCAGTTAACTTCAGAAAACTTAGGAACCTTATCCGCCGTCGCCTACTATGCCATGAAGGAGCATCATAAAAATTATCCAGAACGGATCATCGGTATTGTCGTCTGCAGCAAGGGCGGAACAAGTGCCAGCTGTTGGATGAGTGAAGAGGATCTATCTGAGGACATCATGCTAAAAGAGAAAATTTTAATTCCGTTCTTAGAGGCGACAGAAGGAAAAGACAAGGAGGACTTTGATGTTGAATTTGCCAGCTATCTAGCTGACTACCAGCAACACGTCGAAAAAAGAGCAGTCTGGGCGAAGGAGCATCCAGAATTAACCATGGGTCAGATCAAAGAGCAGATCGGTCATTCACCATGGCCGCCGCCAGCCAATCCGTATCTGTTCAATCGTCCCGGTGGGCTGTACCAAAAGATGTTCAAACGAATCACCCCTTTTACCTTTTCGGCGGTAATCTGGTATCAAGGAGAAGAAGACACAGCCGTTGGTTCGCTTTATGAGAATTTATTGGATCGGCTGATTCTTCGTTGGCGCAAGGATCTGATGCAGCAGGTGCCGTTTTATCTGGTGCAGCTGCCTGTCTGTGCCGACAAACCGCAGCATGACTGGGCCAGCGTGCGAGCGGCCCAAGCAAAGGCGCTTCAAAAACACGAGGCTACGTTCTTAGTGACAAGCCTTGACTGCGGGGAAGTTGATGACATTCATCCGCAGGAGAAATCCGTGTTGGGCCAACGGGTGGGAGAAATCTTAGACAACGTACATTATCCTAGCGCGCCTGTCGCAAAATTAGTCAACTGGACAGATACAAAGGTCGTGATCATAGTGGACCAAGCGAGCGCTCTAAAATTGTTGGATGAGCAGGCGCTCAAGCTGGCTGCGCCAATCAAAAAAATCTCGCTTGAAGGCAATCAGCTGTTGATCGAGACATACGAGAACAGTCAGGCAATCAGCTATGCTTGGGAGAACGCTCCGGTTGTGGCACTGTTCAATGAAGCAGGCTATCCTGTGGCACCATTCAAGTTCCAGCAGTGAGTAATCAATTTCAGTGAGGAGAAGGACAATGTTTCATTTTAAAACCAAAGAAAAAGACGTATTCTCCCCAGTTGATGGGGAACTTATCCTGATCGATCAGGTCAATGATCCGGTCTTTGCCAATAAAATGATGGGTGATGGTTTTGCGGTCAAACCAACCAGCGGCAGGATTTTTGCGCCGATCAAGGGCAAGGTCGCTTCGATCTTTCCAACAAAACACGCGATCGGCTTAGTGGATAAAGAAGGTGTAGAGGTACTGGTCCATATTGGAATTGATACCGTTGATCTGGCGGGTGACGGCTTCAAGTTATTGATAGAAGAGGGTGCTTCAGTCAAGAACGGTACGCCGTTGATCGAAGTTGATCTAGATTACTTAGCCGAGAAGGGAAAAGAACCCACAACGATGGTGGTCTTTACCAATTTGAAGGATCGCGTACTAGAAATAGAAACGGGGATCACGGAAGCACAGGCAGCGGTTGGTAAGCTGACAAAATAAAACACAGCGGTCACTGAGAATTAACACTTCTTCTGTGGCCGTTTTAGCGTTGCGTATATTACCGTTTGAACGAAGAGCGATGATTAGCGATCTTTTTCACGCTCAGTTTAATGAGCTGTTTTGATAAATTGTCTCGGGTACGGCAGTAAGCAAGTTATTAAAATCGGACAAATTGAATTTGTTCATATAATTCGACACCATATAATACCCGAGTTTATAGCCAGCCGTTCAAGGAATGGAATCCTCCTCGTCACCGAGCATTAATCTATCAAATTTACTTCGATCCTGTTCATCAAGCGGATTTTTCACTGTATTTCAAGATTTCATTAGTAGCCGCTTATCCATGGATAGCCGTTTCTTGCTTGTCTATTTCTTCACAGGCACCATTCTTGTTTCCGTAGAGTTCCCCATTGTAAAATGAAAGGGAATTGACGGACAGGAACAAATACGATGGTTGACACGTTTCCTATAATTGGAGGTCAATATGAAGAATCTACTAGCTGCTGGATTTCTGTTTGTGGGCGGTGCGATCCTTATGACAGTGTCTGAACTGGGACAGATCGTACCATTTCTTGGTGCGGCTTGCGCGATGATCGGCGCAGGCATGTTGATATACGTAGTGTTCAGTAATAACGGCAAATATGACAGCTAATCCAAAACGATAGAATATACACATCTGGTTCAATCTTCTAAAGCTGAGATTGAGCCATTTTTGTGTACTTAAACTGAGGTCATAACTAAAATCAATGACCAGCCATAAAAAAGGGCAATTGGTAAAAATAGCATAGAGAAAGGTATAGTTGATTCACATAGAAGAAGTGAACAGGAGGAATCAACATGGCAAAAATCTATCAATCCATTTTAGAAACGATTGGGGAGACACCCATTGTAAAGCTAAATAAGCTTGTACCGGAAAATAGCGCGGAGGTTTATGTAAAGCTGGAGTTCTTTAATCCTGGCGGTAGTGTTAAGGATCGCATCGCCTTGAATATGATTGAAGCTGCTGAAAAATCAGGTGACTTAAAGGCAGGAGATACGATCGTGGAACCCACCAGCGGGAACACTGGAGTTGGACTGGCAATGGTTGGAGCGGCTAAAGGGTATCCGGTCATTATCGTAATGCCCGACACGATGAGTATCGAACGGAGAAAACTGATTCAAGCCTACGGAGCAACCTTGATTTTGACGCCGGGAGCCAAAGGAATGAAAGGAGCTATTGCAAAAGCAACTGAGTTAGCCAGCCAAGACGGATTTTTCTTACCGTTGCAGTTCAACAATCCCGCAAACACTGAAGCCCATCGCGAAACGACCGCAAAAGAGATTGGAGATGTCTTTGGAGCTACAGGTCTGGATGCCTTTGTCGCAGGGATCGGAACCGGCGGAACGATCACCGGAGCAGGTCAAGAGCTGAAGCGGACAAATCCAGCATTAAAAATTTATGCTGTGGAACCAGAAGAATCCCCTGTTTTAAAGGGTGGCGCACATTCGCCGCATAAAATCCAAGGGATCGGTGCCGGCTTCGTACCAGAAATATTAGACACGACGATCTACGATCAAGTGCTTTCTGTTCTCAGCGAAACAGCGTTGAAAACGGCTCGAGAAGTCGCTGCCAAGGAAGGAATTTTGGTTGGTATCTCAGCCGGAGCAGCGATCCATTCAGCCCTCGAAGTTGCCAAAGAATTAGGAGCGGATAAAAAAGTATTGGCCATCGTACCGGATAATGGAGAACGGTATTTGTCTACTGCGTTGTATCAGTTTGATGAATAGGAATGATCTTTACAGCAAGGCTTCTATAACTGAATAAGCGAAAGAGAATCAACACAGCTAAACCACCCTTAGACATCGAGGGAGCGTTTAGCTGTTTTTTTGTTATTAAAAAAATATTGTTTTATTTTTGGTTCCTATCCGTGGACCTGGGTCCAAAGAGCTGGCGAAATATTGTAACTGGTTTCAAATGTTGTTAATCTAGGATCAAGAGATACGTATACTCAATAAAATGAATGGAGAGAAATAATGAAAAGTAAATTTTCTCAGACGATGCAGGACTTTTCCAGAGCGGTAATCGTTCCAGTCAAGTTCATGGCGGTAATGGGGTTGTTCTTGGCAGTATCTGTTATTTTACAATTAGAATTCATGCCGACTGTCTTGCAGACCTTCGGCGGATTGATCAAGACGATGATGGACAGCATGTTGAATAATTTGGCACTAATTTTCTGTGTCGGAATCACAGCCTCTTTAGCAAAAAAGAAAAAAGTGGAAGCAGCTCTTATCTCATTGATCGCATTTCTTTTCTTTTTAGCGGCTAACAATGCTTGGCTGACGTTGACCAACCAATTGGCAGAAGCAGGTGAAATGGGGCTTTTCGGAACGGGGCAGGCGGTTGTTTTAGGCTTCCAGGTCGTTGACATGAATGTCTTTTTAGGAATGTTAGTAGGGTGTCTTGTAGCATTTATTCACAATCGCTTTTCTGATAAGGAGTTTGTAGATTTCTTGAGTATTTATGGTGGTTCGCGCCTCTCTTTCATGATTCTGATCCCGATCATCTTAGTAACAGCGATCGGCATGAGCTATATTTGGCCAGTGGTAAATAGCTGGATTACTTCATTGTCTGGTTTCATTTTGACGACAGGATTACTCGGTGTTTTCATCTACTCCTTTGGCAATCGCTTCTTGATTCCCACAGGGTTGCATCATTTATTATGGATGCCGTTTTGTTTTACTGCTTTAGGCGGGACCGCGAAGATCGGCGGTCAGGTTTATAACGGTGCAGCTAACATTTTCTATGCGGAGATGGCGAATGCCGGAACAATCACGAGTTTAGATCCATCCTTGCGCTTCGCGACCTTTGGCTTTGTGAAAATATTCGGTTCAGTTGCGGTGGCTTTGGCACTGATCCACTGTGCTAAAAAGCATCGTAAGGAGGAAGTAAAGGGGATGATCTTGCCTTCAATGTTTGTTTCAGCAGTGGCGGGGATCACGGAGCCGATCGATTTCACCTTCTTGTTCGTCTCACCATTATTATGGCTGGTTCATAGCTTGCTGACGGCTATCTCAGAGACGATTCTTTGGGCGATCGGGGCTAGAACGTATATGCTCTACGGATTAATCGACACATTTGTTTCAAATTCCGTATTCAGTCCATCGGTTACGAAATTCTATTTAGTAATTATCGTTGGACTGATCATGTCAGTGATCTGGTATTTAATTTTCGTGACATTGATCAATAAACTGAACATTAAAACGCCAGGACGAGAAGATGATTTAGCAGCAGAACTCGTTTTGGAAAATGTTCCCAATGGAGATTTAACGACTGCCGGGAATAATGACTTTGACTTAGTTGTTGCTGGTTTAGGCGGAAAAGAAAATATCGAAACCATTTCCAATTGCTTCACCAGATTAAGAGTGACAGTCAAGGATCAAACGCTAGTAGACTCTGCGCAATTAGAAAAGATCTCCCAGCAAAAGGGAGTTGTCTTGAATGGTACGAGTGTGCAAGTAATTATCGGCATGGGCGTGCAAGTATTCAAAGAAGATATCTGCGAAAGGTTAGGGATGAGTGAGTCATAACCATTTGAACGCAGCGAAAGGAAGAGAAGAATGAAGTTGGAAAAACAGTCAGTTGTAATTGCAGGCGGAGGAAGTACCTATACCGCGGGAATCGTCATGATGCTTATTGAAAACCAAGATAAATTCCCGTTACGGAAGTTGAAATTTTATGATAATAATCAAGAACGGCAAAGCATTGTCGCAAAAGCCTGTGAGGTGATCGTAAAGGAGCGCGCGCCAGAAATTGAATTTTTGGCGACCACAGATCCGGAAGAAGCTTTTAGCGATATTGATTTTGTGATGGCCCATATTCGAGTTGGCGGCTTGAAGATGCGGGAACAAGATGAAAAAATCCCCTTAAAATATGGGGTCGTTGGCCAAGAAACCTGTGGACCAGGTGGGATGGCGTATGGCATGCGCTCGATTCCTGGAGTGGTTGAATTGATTGATTATATGGAAAAATATTCGCCTGATGCTTGGATGCTGAACTATTCAAATCCAGCGGCAATCGTAGCCGAAGCAACCCGGAGAATGCGCCCGAATGCCAAAATCATCAATATTTGTGATATGCCGGTTGCCATCAAGAAATCTATCGCGGATATTGTCGGTCTTGAAAATGAAAGTGACATCGTTGATCGTTATTATGGCTTGAATCATTTTGGTTGGTGGACAGAAATGACTGATAAGCAGGGAAATGATCTAATGCCGAAATTGAAAGAGCATGTGGCGAAATTTGGCTACGCGGCTGCGACAGATGAAGGAAATCCTTTGCTAGAAGAATCAAGCTGGATGGATACTTTCCAAAAAGTTAAGGATGTTTATGCCGTCGATCCAAGCACGGTTCCCAATACTTATTTGAAATACTATCTATATCCGGATTATGTTGTGGCCCATGCCGATCCGAATTATACCCGAGCCAATGAAGTAATGGACAATCGGGAAAAAAATGTTTTTGCAGAATGTGAACGTATCGCGGCGGCTCAAACAGCAGAGGATACTACGATTGAGGCAGGAGAGCACGCGGAATTTATCGTTCAACTGGCAGGAGCATTGGCTTATAATACGTATGAACGAATGCTTCTAATTGTCAAAAATGAAGGGGCGATCGCTAACTTAGACGATGATGCAATGGTTGAAGTCCCTTGTATTGTCAGTAAGCGTGGCTATGAGCCTCTATGTATGGGGAAAATTCCACATTTCCAAAAGGGAATGATCGAGCAGCAGGTAGCGGTCGAAAAATTAGTGGTGGATGCCTTTGAGGAAAGGTCATACCAAAAATTATGGCAGGCAATGACGCTGTCCAAGACCGTTCCCTCAGCTTCTGTTGCGAAACAGATCCTAGATGAAATGATTGAAGCCAACGGCACTTGGTGGCCTGATTTAAAATAATTTTTCTGCAGGAAAGCATTAATGAGACGCTCATTAATGCTTTTCCCAGTTTTAGTATCCCTAGAATTTTTTGTAGAGTAAAATAATAGCAAAGGAGGGCTGGCGATGCTTTTTTCTGATATTGTCAATCAACATTACGAGACACTTAATGAAGTGGATATCCAAATGGTCAAATATATCAATGCACATCCCAAAGAGCTAACAACGATGGGGACCAATGATTTTGCGAAAGTTTGTCATTCATCAAAATCATCCGTGATTCGCTTTACCCAAAAGCTGGGCTTCACTGGATTTAGCGAGCTGCGTAATTTTTTGAAATGGCAAAACAATCCGAATGAGAACGAAAAGGAGACAGCCTTTAAACGAAGGATTTTTTCAGATGCACAGCGAACGATTCATTATCTTGAGGCGAACGATTGGGAAAAAATCTATCAAGCGTTGGAAAACAGTCGAAATGTTTATTTGCTGGGAACGGGTGTCACCCAGCAAAACCAAGCAGCTGAATTACAACGACTGCTATTGTTGATCGGAAAACCCGCGCAGATGATCCCGGCATCCTCACAATCAAACGAATTTAAACGGATCATCGAAAATATTACTAAGGAGGATCTGATCTTTGTCTTTTCTCTATCAGGGGAAAATCAACATCTCTTTAATGTATTGAATGTTCTCTCGACCTATCATTCAACGATTGTTTCGATCACGAACATGCAAAATAATTTGTTATCGGGCAGAGCCGACTATTCACTTTACGCTTCAAGCAGCCGCAGCCCAAACCCAAACGATTGGTGGTTGCAAACTTCCTCGTCATTTTTCCTATTGATCGAAGCCTTTGCTTTTGGCTATGTCGATTATTGTCGCAGTAAAAAATTATGAGGGACTAAATAAATCTAAAATGTACTAGCAAGAAATTTAGAGGAAAGTCCTCCGACTATCTAATCGTAAAGTTTTTCAGAAAAGAACTTAACAAACGTAAAGTAAACGCACATATTTCTATCAAGTGAGATAGATTATGCGCGTTTTTTCCTTTATCCGTCGTTCAGTTCTTCAGCGTTAAGAACGTTATTAAATGAGTGGGGAGCAGGCAGGAATAGCTGATAAGCATACTTGCTGCCAACATAGTACGTCTCTTCAAATTGTGCGGGCCGTCCATCATTTAATGTGCTATACAAAGAGAGTTTAAGGCAGGGATCTTGACTTGAGATTTGTAGGAACTTGGCATTCTCTTCAGTCAAATACCCAACCTCAAATTCTTGAGTGGCACTGCCCAAGTTAAAGTCGTATTTATTTTCTAAAAGATCATAAAGAGATTCATGTTCCATATCCTCAAGGGTTGTCCAATAAAAAAATTCTGGCATCAAATAGGCGATGCTCAAGCACAATAATTCGCCGTCGACAATCCGCAGTCGTTTTAACAGAATCACATTTTTATCAACTGGTAGATTGAAAAAGTTCGCCATCTTCATAGGAATGGGAACACTGGCTGTTTCTAGTACTTTGGTTTCTAGGTTAAGCTGCTTTTCCTTCATTCTATCCGTGAAGCTTGAGAGCTGGGACACCCCTTCAGAAAGCTGCTTTCCTTTAACAAAAGTTCCCTTTCCTTGAATGCGGTAAAGATACCCTTCAGCAACGAGTTCGTTGATTGCG
Organism: Enterococcus sp. DIV0756; assembly: GCF_051710745.1. NCBI lineage: Bacteria > Bacillati > Bacillota > Bacilli > Lactobacillales > Enterococcaceae > Enterococcus > Enterococcus sp. DIV0756. The sequence goes on from NZ_JBIOLF010000002.1 coordinate 1,111,212, forward strand.
CGAGTCACAGTAATTCTGCTAACCTCGTATTTTTTACATAGTTTCGCCTCGGATAATATCTTATCGCCAGCATTCAGTTTTTTTGTCTTGATCGCCGTTATCAGGTCGTTTTTAATCATGGTATATTTAAACGTTTGTGTTTTTTTCATTGATTTACCCACTTTAGTCTTTGATATTTGGATAAGTCAACTTGTAAAGTTGCTATATCATCGTTAACCCTATCATAGCAGATTGACTGTCTTCTAACAACGTGTTACGCTTCTGGTAAGATATATCGACATATCAACTTTTAGGAGATGATCATGATTTTAGCTAACAGTGTTGTGATTAACGGGGTGAAGGATGTTCGTTTGATTCAAGAGGAGATTGATCCGAAATGGACTGCAACAAACGACTGTTTGATCAAAAGCGAGGTTTCTTTGATTAGTGCCGGGACAGAATTATCACGGGTTTTTGGGTTGAAAAAGGGCGCGGTTTATCCTGTTCGCCCAGGATATTGCTCGGTTGGTAAGATTTTGGAGATTGGTACTGAATTACAGGCAAAAGGCTATGATATCGGAGACAGGGTTTTGTTTAACGGACCTCATAGTAGTATGCAGTTTTATGATCCGATGAAAAGTGATGGCGGCGTGCTTTTTAAGTTAAGAGAGGAAACGAGCTCGATAGAAGGTTCTTTTCTTATGATGTGCTGGATTGCAATGAACGGAATTTTGCCGGCAGATGTCAAACTGGGAGATACGGTGGCAATAATGGGGATGGGAACATTAGGATTGATCCTCTCGATTTACTATCAGCAGATGGGCGTCGAAGTGATCGCTTTAGAACCTGTGACACATCGGGCGGAGCTGGCGAAAGCTATCGGCGTTCCGCATGTCATCAACTGTGAACCCAGTGAGCAATCTGAATCGGTCATGGAGCTTACGGATAAAAAAGGCGTGGACATTGTCGTGGATGCGACGGGCTTATCAGAAAGCATTGAGACTGCCATCAAAATTGCGGGTAAAGATGGACAAGTAATCTTGATGGGGTCACCTCGAACAGCATACGAGACGAATGTTACGGATTCCTTCAATGCGATTCATACAAAAATGCTCACGGTCATCGGTGCGTTTAATCGCAGGTATCCTTATGAGGAACAGGAAGGATCGAGACTTTCGATTCATCGAAGCTTAAAATACATTGAAAACTTATTGATTAACAAAACGATTGATGTCGATCGTTTTATTAGTCATGTGATCGCCCCAACGGAAGAGAATCTGATGGAGGCGTATGACGGATTGATGAACAAGAAAAATGAATACACTGGTGTCATTATTGATTGGAGTAAGAAGGAGGAGTTAGTGTGAAATTTGGTGTAATTGGAACAAATTTTGTAACAGATTTTTTTATGGCTGGAGCTGCTCAGGTAGCGGAATGTGAAGTCGTCGCTGTTTGTGGAACATCGTTAGAAAAAGCGAAAGGATTTGGAGAGAAATACGGAATTCCCCATGCTTTTGATTCTTATCAGGAGATGTCTGACTCTCAACTGATTGAGGCGGTTTATATCGCGGTCCCTAACAGCTTGCATCACCCAGTCGCGACCTATTTTTTGGAAAAAGGCATTCCGACTTTTTGTGAGAAACCTTTAGCAGCCAATCTGGAGCAGGTAAAAGAACTGATTGACTGTGCGAAAAAAAATCAAACGTATTTACAAGAAGGGCTGATTCCACTATACAATCCTAATTTTCAAATTTTGCGGGATAGTCTGAAATTAGTTGGAAGGATTCGTCAAGTCAACTTGAATTTCTCTAAATACTCCTCTAGATATGATGCTTATTTAAGCGGGGAAAATCCTACGACCTTCAGAAAGGAGTTAGCCAATGGTGCCACGATGGACCTGGGTGTCTATGTGGTCGCTGATTGTGTTGGGTTATTCGGCAAACCGAAAAAGATTCTCAGTACGGCTTCCTTACTGGATACAGGAGCGGATGTTGCTGGGTCAAGTATTCTTAGTTACGAAGATTTTAATGTATCGCTAAATTATTCGAAAGCCAGCGATACGGTTAATACTTGTGAAATTTGTGGAGAGCTGGGTCAATTGTTGATTGATCAGCCGAGTCAGCCACAAAAAATCAGTTTTATCGAAAGAAAAACCGGAAAACGGACCGAATTAGGAGTCACGCCAAAAGAGAATTTCTCTTATGAAATCGCTGAAATGATCGCTCAGGTAGAAAAAAATGAAATCGAATCAACCAAGGTTCCCTTTGACATGAGTTTGGCTATCCACGATACCTTGACTGAAATGAGAAAACAATCAGGGATTGTTTTTCCAATGGATGAGCTTTAGGAAGAAGAAAACACACTACTAATTAAGCAATCGAATGAAAAAAGCCGAATGGTTATGACTATCAATAGTGACAGTCATAAACCTGTTCGGCTTTCTTTTTGTTAAGTTCTTTTCGAAAAGACTTTCCAAAAATAAAGTTAATTTGTTAATTACTTTACGCGATAAAAGCTCTCCGGTTTTGAGGTACCTTCAGTGTTGGGTTTCATCGAGGAAATCTGAAAGCTGAGTTCATTATCAGAAACCAGGGTCACACTATATAGTGTTTCTTTACCATCAGTGGGCGACAGAAGCCAACGTTTTCTTGAAGGCTGTTGACTGGAAACAGTCACGTGAACGGTTTGATTGTCTGTTGGAAATTCAAGTGCGATAACTTGATTTTGTTTGCTGAAGGTTAATCTGCTTGTCCCATTTGACGCGTTCCATTCACCAGAGAACAGCTTTAGAAATGCTTGATTGTCTACTACAGTTTTATTGGAAAGTTCCATTGTGCCTGATTCTTTGTTTAATTGCTTAGTTAAAAAGTAGAAGCACAAGGAAAAGAACAAGACCAACAAAAGAATCAACGATTTATTGCGATGAGCCTTCATTTTTCCATCTCCATTTTTAGGGGTTTTTTGTTAAGAATCCTCCAAAACTTCCAGAGTAGTATTACTGGTTTTCGGAAGGGAAATCCGAAACTCACTTCCTACACCAAGTTCGCTCGTAACTGTCAAGGTTCCCTGATGCTGTTCTGTAATTAATTTTGCAATAGCAAGCCCTAAACCTAACCCGTCAGGATTCTGCTTCCGTGAATCGGTCACACGGAAAAAACGATCAAATAATTTGTCAAGGTTTTCCTCTGAGATACCAATTCCAGTGTCTTTGATGGAAAGTTGAACCTCATTTGTTAAATCTTTCAAAGTTAGCGTGATTGTTCCACCAGAATTGGAATACTGATAGGCATTATCCAGCAGAATCATGACTAACTGATTGATCCTTTGTTGGTCTCCGAAAAAAGAAACGTGAGGAGCGATAGCAACGTCTAGTTGAAGAGCTTTTTGTTGGCAAATTGGTAAAAATTTTTCTGTGATTTCTTGTAAAAGAGTGTCTAAAGCAAAAGTAGTGCGTTGAATTTCTTCTTCACCAGTGTCCGATCGCGAAATCGTCAATAAATCAGCCACTAAACGTTCCATATGTTGTTGTTCGATGTGTATATTTTCCAACCATTTCATCTGACTGGCGACGGTTTCTTCAGGACTATCCATGACAATTTCGAGATTTGTGCGAATGACTGCTAGTGGTGTTCGCAACTCATGGGAAGCGTCGGCGGTGAAATCAAGCTGCTTTTGCCAAGCCTTTTTTATAGGCAAAACAGCCTGCTTTGAGATCAGATAACTGCCGATAAAAGCAATTAAAATACAAAAAATTGCGACAAAAAGAATTCGGTGCAGTGATAACTCATTTTTAGTACCTACAAAGATCGTTCCTGTTAACACAGCAATCAATAAGACAACGACGAGCATATTAAAAAGGATGAAACGACGTCTCAATGTTTTAAGCATTTGACCGCTCCTTAAGCGCATAACCAACGCCGCGAATTGTTTCTAAAACGAGATTGGCTTTAGGAAAATCGATTTTCTTGCGCAAATAGTAGGTGTAAAGATCAACATTTTTTAGTTCAACTTCGGTATTTAAGGGCCAAACACGATCGAGAATTTGTTCTTTTGACAGCGTCTGCCCTTTATTTTGGAGGAATAGTTCTAATAAATGCGCTTCTTTCAAACTTAACTTGACTTTTTCTTGCTCAATCGTCGCTTCGCATTCTTTGCTGTTCAGCTCAAGTTTGCCTGCTGTTAATCGATCATTTTGAACAAAGTTGTCCTTTCGACGGCTCAAGGCACGAACGCGCGCGATCAGTTCGCTATTGGCAAAGGGTTTGATTAAATAATCATCTGCACCAGCCTCTAACCCCTCCACGCGATTGGCGACAGAATCTTTTGCAGTCAAAAAAATGACAGGAGAAGCGATTTGTTGCCGACGCAACGCCTTCAAAATCTCCACACCTTCTTTATTCGGCAGCATTCGATCTAGGATAATCACATCATAAATACCCGTCTCCGCTAGTGCCTGTGCCTCTAGTCCATCGCTGCTGACATCTACAACATAGCCTTCCTTTTTCAAAATATGCTGGATCGCTTCGGCCAAACGTTCTTCATCTTCTACTAATAATACTTTCAAACACGGCACCTCCAAAATTTGTTTCTTTCATTTAGTATACGGGAAGTTTGTTTGAAATTCATTTGAATGCAGAAAAACATTTTTACGATTCAAACGAAATTCAAACAAAGCATCTGCATAATAAAGGCAACAAGAAACGAGAGGGAGTTTTTTAAAATGATTGAAATGACAAATGTATCGAAAATTTACCAAACCGGAAAAATCGCATCAAAGGCTCTAGATCAAATTTCATTAACCATTGCTCAAGGGGAATATGTCCTGTTAACTGGACGTTCAGGGAGCGGGAAATCCACACTACTTAATATCCTATCAGGAGTGGATCATTTAACCGAAGGGAGTGTACGAATCAATCAACAAGAGATTACTTCGTTAAATGAAGAGGAGCTGTCTAGTTGGCGGGGGAAAGAGCTAGGAATTATCTTTCAGTTCTTTCAGCTTATTCCTACCTTATCGGTCATGGAAAATTTACTTTTACCGATGGATTTGGTAAATACGGTTGCGAAAGACAAACGAGAACGAAAAGCAATGGAGCTGCTTAAATTAGTAGGGTTAAGTGAACATCGAGATAAATTACCAAATGCATTGTCCGGAGGAGAACAGCAACGGGTGGCGATTGCTCGGGCCTTGGCAAATGATGCGTCAATTCTCTTGGCTGATGAACCAACAGGAAACCTTGATTCTGCCAATGCGGAGAGTATCTTTGAACTCCTTCGTACCTTACATAAGCAAGGGAAAACAATTGTAATGGTTACTCATGAGCGTGAAATTATTGAAGGGGCTACACGAAAAATTACACTGAATGATGGAACGATCATTGAAGATATCAAGGTAGGGGGGTGGAGTCATGTCTTGGCGGCTGTATAAAATGGCATTTCGCGATTTATTTAATAATCGTAAAAAATCAATCTTGGCATTATTTGCGATTTTAGTTGGAATGATCGCCTTTGGCACGATGCTCTTTTCAAACGAGTTGATAACTAATGAAATCCTTGCGACACATACGGCAATAAATCCTTCATCAGCGACGTTGAATGTGAATAAAGTTGATGCGCAACTGATCGACTTGACGGAAAATTTTGATGCCATTGCTGACTATGAAGTGAAGTCTTTTCATCAAATGCGTGGTCAGAACAGAAAAGGGAACTGGAAAACTGTGGAGCTTTTTTCCGCAGAGGATTTTGGGGAAATAGGCATAAATAAAGTGGTGCCAATGGAAGGTAAGAAGCATCCGAAAAGCGGAGAAATGTTGATCGAGCGAGACGCTAAAGTCGTTGCAGATAAAGGACTCGGCGATCATTTGACGATTCAGCTTCCGAATAAACAGAAAAAGCAGCTGAAAATCACAGGTGTTATCAATGATATCAGTGTCCATCCAGCGACTATGCATAATACGATTTATGCATATGTCTCACCCGAAACCTTGAAATCAATTGGGTTAGCCCAAAATCGAATTGAGATAAAGCTTACTGGGGATGCGTATGACCGAGATCGTATTGTCTCTGTTAGTAATGAATACCTGCAATTATTGGAGCAAAATGGGTACCAAATAAAGAATATTTTGATTGAAGACACTCCTGGAGTGAGTATGCATTTGGAGGAGTATAAGACAGCTCTATTCTTATTTCGGACGTTCTCTTTCGTTGCGCTGGCCTTTAGCTGTTTGATCATGAGCAGTTTGATTACTTCGATCTTGTCTCAGCTAGTCAAGCAAATGGGAATTTTAAAATCCTTTGGCGCGGAAACCAGACAAATTGTGGGTGCTTATTTGAGTATGTTATTTTTACCGATTGCAGCAGCAAGCCTAGTTTCTTTACCACTATCCCAGATGTTAGCTCAGTTTGTATCGGAACGGTTATTGCGGATTAGTAATATCTCATTGACCCATTCAGCCGTTCCCATTGGATTTTCAATTCTTTTTCTGGGACTAACCTTGGCACTTCCGATCTGCATCGCTTATCCGAGTATCGCAAAGGGAACAAAAATCACGATTTATCAAGCACTTTACGGTTCTTCATCAATCAACCAGGGCTTGAGTAGTTCCTTCATGAAAAATATGTTCACTCGCCCGACCCGCTTATCAGTGAGAAATGCTTTCCGCAAGAAAAGTCGTCTGGTAATGAATGTGCTTACCCTAACTATCAGCGGTATTTGCTTCATTACAGTTTTAGTAGCGATGTTATCTGTTCAGTCTACCCTGACTAAAAATTTGGAAATATTTAAGTATGAATACCGTTTTCTGACGAGTTCAACTGGAGAGAAAGCAGTTAAGGAAACATTGAAATCAATGGAAAGTATCAAGCATTATGAGAGGTGGAGCAGTGCCAGTGGGAAATACCATGAAAAAGGAACGGATCAAGATAAAAGCTATCCAATTGTGGCACTTCCTAAAAATAGCACCTTTCTTCAGCCAGAGATAATGAAAGGAACGTGGTTGAGCAACACAAAAGCTAATCAGATTGTCGTGAGTCATGAATTTATTAATCAACATCCGGAGTTACAGCTAGGAGATAAGGTTCCATTAACTATTCAAGGAAAAAAAGCCAATTTCACAATTGGAGGAATTATTAAAGATTTGACGGGGGCAACCATCTATTTGAGTCAACAAACATTAGACCATTTTTTGCCAATTAAAAAACAGCAATATATCTATCAAACGACAATTAACAGTGATCTTAAAGGAAGACAACGAGTGAAACTCCTTCATCAAGTAGAGGAGAAGCTGTTGGATAATGGCATTTCCATTCTACAGAGTGAAACAAAGAATGAGGCTATTTCTATCTTAAGTAGTCACTTTATGCCGACCTTTCAAACCTTATTAATTGTGATTCTCATGATCACGATTGTTTCGGGCTTTGGTTTGGCGTCAACAACGAACATCCAAACCCTTGAACGAGTAAAAGAAATTGGCATTATGAAGTCCTTTGGAGCGTCAAAAAAACAAATACTCAAACTAATTGCAGCGGAAAATTTATTTATTACATTAGTCAGTTGGGGAGCTTCTGCTATTCTATCACTCCCTGCGATTTTCTTAGCCATCAACTACTTTAGTCAGGTCACACTAAATGCGCCTATTGAGCTTTCACCGTTATACATTGTTATTAGTACTCTTTTATGGTTACTGATGCTTCTAGTTATCAGTAAAAGAGCGAGTAACAAGCCGGCTAAAAATGCAGCCAAAATGTCGATCAAAGCTTGTTTGATCACCGAATGATTGTGTGAAAAAAAGAGCAGATGAAAGTGGAAATGGTAAAATTTCCCTTTTATCTGCTCTGGTCTGAAAAGTTCGATTTTTGAAGAAAGGTTCCAAATTTAAATAACGATATTTTATTGCTTTAAAAAGGATCGTTTTTTCCGTTGTAATATTTTGTCTGATTGAAATTTCAGCAATATAATAGGTTTAGAAATTGTAACATTCAATGAAAAAAATACTGGTCTTTAAAAAGAAAAAAGTGGAGTGATTTTCAATAGTTGGTTTTTAATAAACAACAAATACTTGTTTGTACAGTTGTTTGTTCCGTAGAAGCGAATGTGAATTTAAGAGGGATTTCATAAAATGACTAATTGTTCTATGAAATAAATTGAGCTCTTTTTCATTTTCCAAAGAATTGTTTTGCCAATTTATTCGTGCGCTATCAGAATGTAGCTATCATTAAAAAACAAACTAATTCATTTGTATAAAATAACGATATAAGCGTTGGGGACTAGACGTAATAGGGTCGTTTTATTCAAACTTCTTAATAGAATTAAATAAAAAAAGTATAGGCTCAAATCCATTGATATTAACGCATTTTTTCACAATATTTTTCAGTTCTGAGACGACCTAGTCGAGAAATCGCCTTGACAACGATTACAGAACGCCTCATAATTTTTGAAGAATTATTAGGGAGGCGAAATGATGGTGACGAGGGTAGATACGAAGAAATTACACAGTATCGGTGAGGCGGCAGAAATCTGTCATGTTTCTAGAAAGACGCTGCGTTTTTATGAGGAGTTGGGTCTGCTGGTTCCTGATTATGTAAGTCCCAAAAATGGGTATCGTTATTACAGCGAAGATACAGTAATGTTGATTCCAGTTTTAAAGTATTACAAGCAAATTGGGTTTCGTCTACAGGAAATGACAAAGGTTTCGAATACAACAAATTATTTTTATCACCAACGCAACTTTCTTAACAAGCTTGATCAACTGAAAAAGGAAGAAGAACGGATTCAGAATTGTCACGAGTCGGTTTCTGATTGGGTCGGTCTTCTTAACGAAGGTACGATGGCGATAGAAAATAATATTACCAGTATCAGCCTGAAGTATATTGATCGTGACCAGTACTATTTTTTAGAGCAAAATTTTGAATACGATTACAAAAAATCCATTATCAATATTGAATGGACAAACTTATTAGAGAATTCTGAAAGTGAGATCACAGGTCCCGTTATCTTGGGCTTTGCAGACTATAAAGCAAAAGCTGCGGGAACCATCCAACGAGCTACGGTCACTCAAAAGCCTGTTCGAAATAGTAAGTTTCTTTTGCCGCGACAAGCGTTTGGCGGACAGATGTTTGTTTGTATGTATCATTTTGGAGATCAAAAAGATAGCGCGGATAAATATCCGCTATTAGAAAAATGGGCGAAGGAACATCAGTATGAGATTGGCCCAAATTGTTTTGAGCGCTACGTCATTGATTATTGGTCTACGCAAGATACCAATAAATTCGTCACTGAAATCATGATACCCGCTACGAAAATGTAACAAGATAGAGTTAGTCAGCCTAAGCTGCCTAGCTCTTTTTTTATGTGAAAATGAAAATGATGATGTAAATATTCTAGAAAATGTGGAAGTAGCATGATCCTTGTCTCTAAGGGCAAGGTTTAAAAAATAGAAAACGGTCGTTGATAGTAAGGCATTTATCCTTTTGTCAACAACACTTGAAACATTTTCTTTTTTAATCATTCCTATAAATCTCACTTCATTCGAGGAAAGAAAATGCACAAACTCTTTCTATTTTCATTCAACGGTTTTTATTTCTGTATTAATTAAAAAAAGAATTGAGGGAGGGCTTTTGTAAAATTATTTTAATCTAAAAGAAGCGACATCATCCAATGAATCACGTGGTGAAAAGATTTTCATCTGAAGATTCTCGATTAATACAGTTAATTGAGAATCACATCTGAAGTATAACAACGCTATTGTGTTATACTTCACAATTTTTTAAAAATTTGGGGTTGACTCCTACCGTAAGGGAACGATCTACAGTAAAAATGCATAAAAAATGTATGCGATTTAATCGCGAATAGGAGGAACAATAGTGAAGTACGATGCATTAGGAATGGTAGAAACAAAGGGTCTAGTAGGATCAATCGAGGCAGCGGACGCAATGGTGAAAGCTGCGAATGTTTCCCTGATCGGTAAAGAGCTTGTTGGCGGTGGAATCGTCACGGTTATGGTGCGTGGGGATGTTGGCGCAGTAAAGGCTGCTACAGATGCTGGGGCAGCGGCTGCACAACGAGTTGGTGAATTATTATCTGTGCATGTAATTCCACGTCCACACGGTGAAGTAGAAACCATTCTTCCACATACAACAAATGAATAAGGGGAGTCAGTATGAATAGTGAAAAGAGCGTCATGCAAACAACGGTTTCGGCCGAATCAAAAATGAAAGCGGTTGGGAAAAAATTCCGAATCGCTGGCATCGGAAATGGCTTGTTTTCAGGGTTAACTTATGGAATTTATTCGACCTTAGTGATGGTGGCTAGCGGCTATGATCCTTTAGTTAGCGCGGCAGGTTTCTTAGCAGCCCCCTTTGTAAGTTCTGGATTGAACGACTTATTTGCTGGCATCTGGCTATTATTTTATAACGCAAAACATGGTCGTTTGAAGGAATTGTCACGAACGTTAAAAACAAAACCCGGACAGATGTTGGTTATCGGCTTCCTTTTAGGTGGTCCAGTAGCAAACGGGGCTTATCTTGTCGGGTTAGCAATGGCGGGAGCTTATGCGATCCCGATTTCAGCAACCTGTAGTTTGTTTGGTTCATTATTTGCTTGGATATTCCTGAAGCAACGTCCAACCAAGCGTGTTGTTTTCGGAATGCTTCTGTGTGTGGTGGGTGCCATCATCATTAACTGGGTCAAACCAGAGGGCGCGCCCAACTTCACTTTAGGAATTGTCTGTGCATTGATTGCCGCGGTTTGCTGGGGGTTGGAAGGGGTCTTCTCAAGCTTTGGCGGGGCGATGATCGATACCGACGTTGCAGTGAATTTACGTGAATTAATTTCAGGTTTAGTTGTTTTGATTCTGATTGTACCGCTTGTCGGCGGGTTGAAACTGCTAGGCGGAACAATGACTGCCGGTATCCCAATTATGTGGCTTGTGTTGTCTGGATTAAGTGCGGCGGCATCGTTTGTTTGTTGGTATAAAGCCAACTCAATGGTCGGTTGTGCGATCGGAATGTCATTGAATGTGACCTATGCGTTCTGGGGAGTTTTGTTCTGTGTCCTGTTCTTAGGTCAAACACTCACAACAACAATTGTTATCGGTTCGATTGTAATCGTATTAGGAGCCATCATCGTAACGATGAATCCTTTAGATTTATTTAGAAAGGGAGATGCATAAGATGGCGCTACCAACTAGAATGGCTGTTCTGAATTACATGTTTGATCACCATGAGGTGGACGTAAAAGAAGTGATGTCTGCATTGAAAAAGGATTATGGCAGTGAAAAACAGTTCAACAATAAAATGTACCTTGACCATTTATTAGCTCTTGAAGCAAACGGGTTATGTGAAATGACGAGTTACGATTTGGATAAAAATAGTGAATTAGTGATGCGCTATATGATCACGGAAGATGGGCGGCAAACGGTTTCTAAGTATGTAGATGCTGCTTATCGCAAAAGCTAAGGAGGTCTATCAGTGAGATACAGAGGTGAAGAAGCACTAGGATTGGTCGAGACAGTTGGGTTAGTTCCAGCATTAAAAGCCTGCGATGAGATGCTAAAGGCGGCCAATGTTGAGCTGATCTCGTATGAAAATATTGGATCAACACTGGTAACGATCATGATCAAAGGAGATGTCGCGGCGGTGGAGGCTTCGGTAGCTGCGGGAGCAAAAGTAGCCGCGGAAATCGGGACCTTAACTGCTCAAAACGTTATGCCAAGACCCATTCGTGCTGTGGGTGACATTGTTTCTGTTCATGATATTGATCAGTAGTTTAGGAGGGGAAAAATGGAAAGATACGAAGCAATCGGTGCGATCGAAACATTTGGTTTAGTTTTTGTTTTGGAAGCCGCCGATGCCATGTGTAAAGCAGCGGACGTTGAATTGGTCGGTTATGAAAATGTGGCGTCTGGTTACATTTCCGTCATCGTAAGAGGAGATGTTGCAGCATGTAAGACAGCAGTGGAAACAGGAATTGCGGCAGTCGAAGAAATGGGCGCGGAGGTATATAGCTCCGTTGTGATCCCAAGTCCGCATATTGATTTAGGAAAGATCATTGATCGGTATTCGTTGGAGCAATTACTACCAGCATAAGGGAGTGGAAAACATGCAGTTTGTGGATAAAGATCTAAAATCAATCCAAGAAGCCCGCATCTTAGTTGAATCCGCTCGTGATGCTCATTCTTTACTGAAAGAATATGACCAAGAAACACTGGATCGCATGATCCAACGAATGATTGCAAAGGTACAAAAGTTATTGCCAGAGTTGGTTGCCTTCGAAGTATCAATGACGGGAAAAGGCAATGGTCAAGACAAAACAGAGTTATACCAAACTTTTTTAGCTCAGCTGACTGATTCGTTACAGGAGCAGGTAATCGGTGTTTTGGATAACAAGGGAGCTGCTTTAAAAAAAATCGGGGTACCGTTTGGCGTTGTCGCCGTTATTTTACCAGCAGAAAATATTATTTTAAATGCACTTTTTGCCACATTAAGTGCCTTAAAAGCTGGAAACACGGTGATTTTGATTCCTCAGAATAAAACAGAAGAGACCGTTGCTAAATTAGTTGAAACCATTAACCACGCCAATTCAGGCTTGCCTAAATCCAGTTTCGGCTATATGGAAAACACTACTATCGAAGGAGTGAACGCCTTAGTTGAGCAAGAAGCCATTGATTTAGTCATCAATATTGGTAGTCCAGATTACTTTGATTTAAGGACATATCCAAAATCGGTTATCTATGGTGGTTGTGGGTCGGTACCGGTTTTTGTCGAACGAACAGCCGACGTCAAACAAGCGGCTGAAGCTATCGTTTCTAGTCGTGCATTTGATAATGGCTTATTGCCTTCAGCGGAGCAATTTGTCATTGCTGAAAGTGTAATCGCAAAGGAAGTAAAAGAGCAGATGATCAGGTCTGGTGCGCATTTTATGACTGTTGCGGAAGAAAAACAGCTCTTAACTAAATTATTTTTAAGTAATGAAGTAAATCCGAGCATTATCGGAAAAGATGCACAAACGATCGCTAGAATCGCTGGTTTTACTGTTTCAGAGAAAACGAAAGTCTTAGTGTCGGAGCAACCGTATATTTTTGACGAAAATCCCTTTACCACAGCATTAAAATGTCCAATTTTAACCCTCTATTTGGAATCTGATTGGATTCATGCCTGTGATAAATGTATTCAGTTACTAAAAGAGAAGCGCAATGGGCACACGTTAGCGATCCATTCGAACGATCAATGTATTATCAAAGAATTCGCATTGAAGAAACCTGTTGGTCGGATGATCGTAAATGCTGGAGCGAGTTTGGCAGGAATCGGTCTTCATTCAACCTTGCCACTTTCTCTGATTTTGGGTGGAATGACGACGGGGCGCGGATTCAAAGCTAAAAATATTACCGCAAAGGACTTCACCTATGTCCGTGAAATTGGCTACGCGGCGGGTAAGGAGTCGAGCAAAGGAGTTAACAAAAGCGTTTCAGATGAACAATTACTTATTGAAAAATTTTTACAAAAAATAATTGAGCAGTAAAGTGAGGGAAACTGATGGACATCAAAGAATTTTCAGCAAAATTAGCTGAAGCGACAAAAGAATTAAGCTCAGAAGAAAGAACGGCCTTGATGAAAATGTTTGCTTCTGTTTCAGATGAAGTCAAAAAAGACGACGTCGTAACAGAAATACTGGTCTCGGATGAGGGAACAGAGATCCCTAATGGAATTACGAAACGTTTGCAGGCATTGAAGGACAACTATTTAGAGCAAGTACCATCCATTACGACATACCGAGCTCGGGCAATTACCAAAATCGCTAAAGAAAACCCTGGTATGCCGAAGATTGTATTGCGGGCTAAATGCTTCCGGTATTGCTGTGAAACAGCACCGTTGGTGATTCAAGATCACGAGCTGATCGTTGGCGCACCAAATGGCAAACCTCGTGCTGGGGCTTTTTCACCTGATATTGCTTGGCGTTGGATGGAGGACGAGATTGATACGATCGGTAGTCGTCCACAGGACCCATTTTATATTTCGGATGAAGATAAAAAAATTATGCGCGAAGAGCTTTTCCCATTCTGGAAAGGTAAATCTGTCGATGAATATTGTGAAGATCAATACCGTGAAGCAGGTGCTTGGGAATTATCTGGCGAATCTTTCGTTTCCGATTGTTCGTACCACGCACTGAATGGCGGCGGCGATTCCAATCCTGGATATGATGTTATTTTGATGAAAAAAGGCATGATCGATATTCAGAATGAAGCCAAGGCGCATCTGGAAGAATTAGATTATGAAAATCCTGATGATATTGAAAAAATCTATTTCTATAAATCAATCATTGATACGACTGAAGGGGTTATGATCTATGCCCGTCGGATGGCGGATTATGCTGCAGAGTTGGCTGCGAAGGAAACCAATCCGAAACGCAAGGCTGAGCTTTTGAAAATTTCTGAAGTCAATCGTAAAGTTCCTGCCCATAAACCGGATACCTTCTGGGAAGCGATTCAAGCTGTTTGGACAATTGAATCATTGTTAGTTGTTGAAGAAAACCAGACGGGTATGTCGATTGGACGTGTGGATCAATACATGTATCCATACTTTAAAGCTGACCTAGAAGAAGGACGGATGAATGAATTCCAAGCCTTTGAATTGGCTGGCTGTATGTTGATCAAGATGTCAGAAATGATGTGGATCACTAGTGAAGGCGGTTCGAAATTCTTCGCTGGCTACCAACCGTTCGTCAATATGTGTGTTGGTGGTGTGAACCGTCAAGGGCGCGATGCTACCAATGAATTGACGTATTTATTAATGGATGCTGTTCGTCATGTCAAGGTGTATCAACCTTCACTTGCCTGCCGCATTCACAACCATTCTCCACGCGAATACCTGAAGAAAATCGTGGATGTTGTTCGAGCGGGTATGGGCTTCCCAGCGTGTCACTTTGATGATACACACATCAAGATGATGCTGGCAAAAGGTGTCTCAATTGAAGATGCTAGAGACTATTGTTTGATGGGCTGTGTGGAACCGCAAAAGTCAGGCCGGTTGTATCAATGGACCTCTACCGCCTACACCCAATGGCCGATTTGTATTGAGCTGGTTCTGAATCATGGCGTACCGCTGTGGTACGGCAAGCAGGTTTGTCCCGATATGGGTGATTTGTCTCGCTTCAAGTCCTATGAAGAGTTTGAAGCAGCCGTGAAAGAGGAGATCAAATACATTACGAAATGGACAGACGTAGCTACCGTTATTTCTCAACGTGTCCATCGTGATCTAGCACCGAAACCATTGATGTCGATCATGTACGAGGGCTGTATGGAAAACGGGAAAGACGTGTCTTCTGGCGGAGCGATGTATAACTTCGGACCGGGTGTTGTTTGGTCAGGCTTAGCAACCTATGCGGATTCAATGGCAGCCATCAAAAAACTAGTCTTTGACGAGAAAAAATATACTTTAGAAGAACTTAACGAAGGGCTGAAAGCGGACTTTGCGAACAATGATCGCATGAGAACGGATTGTTTGAACGCACCGAAATATGGAAATGATGATGATTATGCTGATTTGATCGCGGCGGATCTGATTAACTTTACAGAAGCGGAGCATCGTAAATATAAAACGTTGTATTCAGTATTGAGTCACGGAACGTTGTCGATTTCAAACAATACACCGTTTGGACAAATGACGGGAGCTTCAGCGAATGGACGCAAAGCTTGGACACCGCTATCTGACGGAATCAGTCCAACGCAAGGCGCCGATTTCAAAGGTCCGACAGCGATTATCAAGTCAATCTCAAAAATGTCCAACGATAGCATGAATATCGGAATGGTGCATAACTTCAAGATTATGACTGGTCTTTTAGATACACCGGAGGGCGAAGAAAGCTTAATTACACTGCTTAAGACGGCTTGTCATTTAGGCAATGGCGAAATGCAATTTAACTATTTAGACAACAATACCTTGATTGAAGCGCAAAAACATCCAGAACAATACCGTGATCTGATCGTGCGGGTAGCTGGCTACAGTGCCTTCTTCGTAGAATTGTGCAAAGACGTTCAGGATGAAATCATCTCACGGACAATGCTGACAAAAATTTAAAAAATAAGCTGGAGCTTGGAATGGATGGTAAATGTGAAAGAGGAACGGATAGAACGGCAAGCGATGATTTTCAATGTGCAGAAGTATAGCCTGTATGACGGTCCTGGGATCAGAACTATCGTCTTCTTTAAAGGATGTCCACTGCGTTGTCAGTGGTGTGCCAATCCAGAAGGGATCAAGCGTCGGTTTGAAGTCATGTTTAAGGAAAGTGTTTGTACGAACTGTGGTGCATGTGTGGATGCCTGTCCTTTAGGTATCCACTACATGGATGACAACGGGAAACACCAGGTGCGACGTGATATATCCTGTAATGGGTGTCAAGAATGTGTAAATGCCTGTCCCACGAAGGCACTTAATATCACGGGCTCGATTATGACCATCTCGGAATTAATGGATGTGATTCATGAAGACGACGCCTTTTATGAAATGTCTGGCGGCGGAGTGACTTTTAGCGGCGGCGAATGTACTGCGCAGCCTGAAGCAGCGTTGGCACTTTTGAAAGCATGCAAAGCGGATGGACTAAATACTGCGATTGAAACCTGCGGCCATAGTCACATGAATAAATTGTTAGAAATGGCGGATTATGTCGATCTCTTTCTATATGACATGAAGCACATGGATCCTGTGCGTCACAATGAATTAACTGGGATCAGTAATGAGAAAATCCTAGCTAATTTAAAGGAGCTGTTGGCGCGGGGCTATAAGGTCCAAATCAGAATGCCGATGCTTAAGCTGATCAATGACAGTCATGAAGAAATCAAAGAAATCGTGGAGTTCCTGCTGCCTTACAAAGACTTGCCGAATTTTAAAGGGATCGATTTACTGCCTTACCACAAATTAGGCGTCAATAAATATGGACAACTAGGCATGGACTATCCGGTAGAAGGTGATCCGAGTTTAGCTGATGCTGATTTAGATCAGATTGAGGCATGGATTGCTGAGTATGATTTTCCGGTACGAGTAGTGCGTCATTAAGGGGGAGAAATGATGTCGGAAATATTAGCCCAGCGAGTGATTGAAGAATCGGTACCTGGGAAACAAATTACGTTAGCTCATGTCATAGCAGCGCCAATAACCAGTGTCTATCAATCACTAGGGATCGACGAGGCGGGAGCTATTGGTATTTTGACCTTGTCTCCTTTTGAAACCGCAATGATTGCGGCAGATACAGCGGCGAAAGTGGCGGATGTTGAAATCGGATTTCTAGATCGCTTTACTGGTTCGGTGGTTATCACCGGAGATGTTGAAAGTGTTGAAACCGGCTTGAACGAAGTGCTGCGGGTTTTTAAAGAGGTATTGCGTTTCAACGTAGTGGAAGTGACTCGAACGTGAAAGTTCTTTTAGTCGGTCCAAGAGACAGCGGCAAGCTGAAAATTGCGAATTATTTGGAAAGAACACGTTTGCAGCCGCTAAAGAAAGTTGCAAGTATTGTTTATCATCAACGGACAATCATTGTTCCAGATAGCTACTTGGAAAGTCCTTGGATGCATAAGCATGTGATCGCTTTGCAGCAATCGGCAACTTGCGGGATTTTTTTACAGCCGGTTACTGCAAAACGCGGCAGCTATCCTCCGAACTTCGCGAAGGTCTTTCGAATCCCTATTTATGGAGTAGTCACCTATCACGAGACTTATGAAGAAGCTGCTTTAGAGCAAGCAAAAGCTCAGCTTTTGGCTTGTGGAGTTGAACAGATTGATCTGATTATTGATTTAGAAAAAGAAGAGTTAAATCCAATAGAACAATTAATTTTAGGAAGGGGGCGAGAGAGTGGGAAGTTTTAAAATGGCGACAAAAATCGTTTCCGGTAGTAACGCAACAAATTATCTGAAAGATTGTCCATGCCAGCGGGTCTTAGTGATTTGCGATCCTTTCATGATAATCAGCGGGATGGTAAAGAAGGTCACAGCTATTTTGTCGGAAGCGAAAATACCATACCAGATTTTTTCAGAAATCGTTCCAGATCCAACAATTGAAGTAGTGACTAAAGGGGTTGCCTATGCGGCAGCTTTTCAACCGGACGCAGTGATCGCCTTAGGTGGTGGTTCTGCCTTAGATACGGCAAAAGCGGTTCGACAAATCTATCAACAGGCAGGGATCGAAGCAGCAGTCGAATTGATCTGTATCCCAACAACAAGTGGTACTGGTAGTGAAGTAACTTCATTTGCGGTTATTTCCGATCCATCCGTTAGTGGCAAGTATGCTTTGGTGGATGATGCGATGATTCCTGATATTGCAATTTTAGATCCAGATTTTACCCTAACGGTTCCTAGCGGCGTTACTGCGGACACTGGTATTGATGTCTTAACCCATACCTTGGAGGCCTATGTTTCAACGAATGCCACCGACTTCACGGATGCCTGTGCGGAAAAAGCCATGAGGATCATTTGGCAGGATTTAGCTAAGGTTGTGGCTGATGGTGAAAATGCACAACTGCGGGAGAAAATCCATAATGCTTCGTGTTTAGCGGGGATGGCTTTTAGCGAGGCTTCTTTAGGAATTTGTCACAGCTTAGCTCATGCGTTAGGAGGCCGTTTTCATATTCCTCATGGTCGAGCCAACGCGATATTATTACCACATGTTATTAGCTTTAATGCGGGAATTGAGAGCAATCAGGAGCTGCCTGCTTTGAGTAAGTATGCTGAAGCAGCGAATTTGTTGGGAATTTTTTCTACAACAGAACGAACGACAGTTAATCTGTTGATTGCGGGTATTCAGAAATTAACTCGAAAGTTCGGTATTCCGAAGCTGGTAACGGATTTAGGAATTGAGGAAGCTGCGTTTTGTGCAGCCATTCCAGAAATGGCTGAAGCAGCTTTGAAGGATAAATGTACATTAACGAACCCACGGCAGGTTACGGAAGCGGATCTGGCAGGGATTTATGCCAGAATTTTTCGAGGTGGTTGCTGATGCGTTTTATCACTGAGCAGGAATTACAGTTAAAAAATCGCCAGAAGGTAATCGAACAGTTTTGGTTAGCAGAAGATGAGCGTTTGACCCCTGGGGCAAGACAGTTTTTGACAGATCATCAGATTCCGATTGTAACGCATGATAAACCGGATGTTGTTGGAGGATCGACTGATGAAACGAGAAGAACGCTAGCCTTAGCAACCAAGCGCGAGACTTTTTTTCCGTTATTGGAAGTCGAATTATGGGAGGCGGCGTTAGAGACGAGAAATGTTTGTTCAGCAAGTTGTAAGCGAATAACCGCCTTCACTCAACTTGTAAATGCCATCGCAACAGGAGATCTTGAGGAGTTTGCCGGTACTGAAAATGAAGCAAATGAACTGCTAACGCTTTCTGACATCAGTCAGGAGCAGATTTTTCAGCCAGGGGGAAAGATCATATTAGCATTGAGACGCGCAGTCATCTATGCTAATGCATTAAAAACTTGTGTCACCCATGAACAACAAGCAGCCTTAGAGCAATTGATCCAATTAATTGCAAAAGAAATCGAACAGTTAGAAAAGCTTTAAAATGTTAAAACTTGGAGGAAGCGCCTGTGATGACAATGACCGATATAACCACCTGTGACCAATTAGTCGCAGAATTTGAAGCAGTAATAAAGAAACCGAAGAAAAATTCAACAAGTACGCTTTATACCGGTGTCGATCTTGGGACCGCCTGTATCGTTTTAGCCGTCATGGATGAAAATTATCAACCAGTGGCTGGGGCTTATCGTTATGCGGATGTCGTACGAGATGGCATGGTGGTGGACTACATTGGTGCAATCACCATCGTGAAAGAGCTAAAGGCAGAGTTAGAAGAGCAACTCGGTGAAGAACTTATTTATGCGGCAGCGGCAATTCCTCCTGGAACAGATGCGTTAGATGGCGGTGCAATTAAGAATGTTGTTCAAGGAGCAGGTTTTGAATTGACCAATGTGTTGGATGAACCGACTGCGGCTAATCAGGTGTTAGCGATTCAAAATGGAGCAGTCGTCGATATCGGTGGCGGAACGACAGGTATCTCCATTATCAAAAATGGCGAAGTTGTAAAAGTCGTGGATGAAGCGACGGGCGGGACACACTTGACGCTGGTAACAGCAGGTGCATACAAATTTTCTTTTTCCGAAGCGGAACTGTATAAACGAGATCAAAACAATCATCAAGAGTTGCTTGCTGTTTTGAAGCCGGTAGTAGAAAAAATCGCGACAATCATTACTGAACAAATTGACGGTTTTGAAATCGATGCTCTGTATTTAGTTGGCGGGACCGCTTGCTTGACGGGAATCGAAAAAATCATTGAAGCAAAAACCAATATTAAAACATACAAGCCGTTGAATCCGATGTTTGTTACTCCATTAGGTATCGCGCTGAGCTGCACAGATGAAGCATTGTAGATCAGGCGGTAGGCTAAAAGACTTAAAAAATAGGTTTATGCTTTTATCCTATTGTCGGATAGAAGAACGTGTTTTATCAAATGAAGGAGGAGCAGCAAATGGATTGTCGAATGATTAAATCTCCCGGTGAAGGGACGTTGGCTATATTGAATCGCCGTAAGGGATCTGGCCCTAAAGCAGCACTGGAGGTACCAGACGCAGTAGGATTAGTTCAAGGAAAATTGATTGAAATGGTCTGCGCGGCTGATGTTGCTGAAAAGGCAGTAGGTGTTACGGTGGAGGATATTCGCGGAAGTTGTCCGCAGAATATGATCCTATTAGCGATTTTCGGTGATACCGCGTCTGTCGAAGCAGCAATCGAAGAAATCAAACGAAAAGAGAAGGAACGAAAATGGTAACAGCACGATTAATCGATAATATTTGGGCAACACGAAAATCAGAGCAATTGAACGGATTGAAGCTTATGATTGCAGAAATCATCGGCGGATCACGGGATGGTGAGCAAATGATCGTCTGCGATGTAATTGGTGCAGGGATTGGTGATCGAGTGATTGTTACCTGCGGCAGTGCCGCTAGAAGAATGCTGGAAAATGATGCGATTCCAGTCGACGCGGCGGTGATCGGTATTATCGACGAAGGCTGTGAATCTGTATAGAGAGGATCAGGTGCAATGAAGAAATTGATATGTCTGGAGGCTGTAACGAAAGCGCATGAGGCTGGCGAACCTCTTTGTGTCGATCAGAATACGCTTATCACACCAGCTGCACAGGATTTAATCGAAGAATTAAATATCCCATTAAAAGAATCTTGTATAGAAGAAGAGCTTAATTTGCCTGATGAACTGAATCAGGAGACCTTGTTGCAGCTATTGAAAATGATTTTAGCTGGTGAAACGGCGCCTTTTCAATCTGAAAAACATGCCAGTGGATTAAAAGTTGTTAAAGGCAGCACTGTGGAAATGAATCTCTTTGAAACCGGCGTTCCCGAAGCGAAGGTCTTTTATCAAGAACTCATCAGCAAAGAAGAAGCGAAAATCAGTGCAGGCTTCTTAGAAATTGATCAGTCACGCTTTGATTGGGAACTCAGCTATGAAGAGATTGATTATGTGATTAGTGGAACCTTGGAAATTACGATCGATGGGCAAAAATTCACAGCACTGCCAGGAGATGTAGTCTTCGTACCGAAGGGTAGTAAAGTCACTTGGGGTTCGCCTGATAAAGTGAAGCTGTTTTATGCCACATATCCAGCGAACTGGTCAGAATTGCTGTAGAAGATGGTGCTCACGACGTGAACGATAAAGGAGTAAACAATGAAAGCATTAGGATTAGTCGAAACAAAAGGGTTAGTGGCTGCGATTGAAGCCAGTGACGTCATGCTGAAAACAGCGGAAGTACGCTTAACGCAAAAAGAAATTGTTGGAGGCGGATTGGTGACGGTGATGGTATCAGGAGATGTGGGAGCGGTCAAAACGGCAGTTGATGCTGCGGCTTCAGCTGTGACAAAGCTTGAAGCAACACTGCTTGTGACAACTCATGTCATCCCTCGTCCAGATGAAAGTTTAAGCCTTTTTGAAAAAGCAGAAGAGGTTCAGGAGATTAGCGAAAAATCAATGCCCACAATTGAGGAAGCAGAGTTAACTGAAGTTGAAGAAACAGCCCTTTCTGATAAAAATTTAGAAGAGCCGATCTTGGATGCTAGTCAGAATTCTGAACCCTCGTCAAACCCAATAATTTCAGGAGCAATTCTTGCATAATGGGGAAAGACTGGAAAAATAGCAGAAATGGAAGCAGCTTTAACCGAAATGAAAGTGATTGATCTGCGAAAGCTTGCGAAAAAGCAATCCAATTTTGCTATCAGCAAAAAAGATGTACACAAGGCCAACAAGGAACAGCTTGTTTCTGAACTGTGCGCACATTTTCAAAACGGCTAGTAATGATGTCCTTAAGCCACAGTTACGAAAAATGGATGAGATAGATTTTTTAAAATTTTAGCGCTAAAGGAGCCACATAAAAATGAATAAGTTTGACAAAGATTTATGTTCCGTACAGGAAGCGCGAGACTTAGCTCGAGCTGGGGAAAAGGCTGCTCAAGAATTTGCGACCTTTAGCCAAGAGCAAGTCGATGCAATTCTAAAGAGTATGAAAGAGGCAGCAGAAAAATTTTCTGTTTGCTTAGCGAAAGCGGCTGTAGAGGAAACGGGTTTTGGAAGAGTAGCGGATAAGGCATACAAAAATCATGCAGCCGGAACGTTGCTTTACGAAGAAATCAAAGATGAAAAAACAGTCGGGATCATCGCTGAGGATACCACCAAAGGAACCCTTGATGTGGCGGAGCCAGTTGGCTTAGTTTTAGGCATTATCCCTTCAACCAACCCCACATCAACGGTTATCTTCAAGGCGATGGTAGCGTTGAAGTCACGAAATGCGATTGTTTTTGCTCCGCATCCTGCGGCCGCCGAATGTACGAAAAAGGCTGCAGGCATGATGAGTCGTGCCGCTGAAGCAGCTGGAGCACCAAAAGGCATTATCAGCTGTGTCTCGACACCAACAATGGCATCAACAAATGAATTAATGCATGCTGATGAAGTAAGTTTGATCATCGCTACTGGTGGTCCAGGAATGGTAAAAGCTGCCTATAGTTCTGGAAAACCTGCGATTGGTGTAGGAGCGGGGAATTCTCCTGCTTATATTGAACGTAGTGCGGATGTAAAAAAAGCAGTTTCACAAATTATTGCCAGTAAAACCTTTGACAATGGGACGATCTGTGCCTCTGAGCAATCGATTATCTGTGAATCAGTTAATGAAGCCGAGGTTATTGCTGAATTAAAAGCGCAGGGTGGCTACTTCATGTCAGAAGAAGAGACGGCAAAAGTTTGCGGGCTGCTCTTTAAAGGTAGCGGTCATGCAATGAATGCGAAATTTGTTGGTCGCAACCCGCAAGTGATCGCGGAGGCAGCCGGTTTTACTGTTCCTCATTCAACAACTGTTTTGATTGGTCGTCAAAGCGGTGTCGGTCCGGGAAATCCGTTGTCATTTGAAAAATTAACAACCGTTTTAGCCTTTTATACCGTTAAGGATTGGGAAGAAGCCTGCCATCTGAGCATCGAATTGTTGCAAAATGGCATCGGACATACCATGAGCATTCATACGAATAATCGCGATATCGTCTTAAAATTTGCAGCGAAGCCGGCTTCACGCATTTTAGTGAATACAGGCGGCAGCCAAGGTGGAACAGGAATCAGTACAGGTTTGCCGATTTCCTTCACCTTAGGCTGTGGAACCTTTGGCGGCAGCTCTGTTTCTGAGAATGTCAGTCCGAAGCATTTGTTGAACATTAAAAAAGTCGCCTACGGCTTAAAGGATGTGACAACCTTATTGGCTGAAGATATTAGTTTTTCTCATCCAGAATTGGAAGAGCCAGTGGATGCCTGTTTGGTTGCGAAGCCAGTGAAAGCGAGTCAATCATCCGAGGCTGAAACCGACACTTCAAGTATGAAGGATTTTTCGGCGGCAGAATTGTCAGAATTGGCGGAAGTAGTACGGAAAGTTTTGAAGCAAATGAATGCTTAAATTGAAGCAAATAAAGAACTAAAGGAGTACGAATGGAAGATTATGAAGTGATTCTAAATGCCATCATGGCACATTTAAATCCTGAAGATGTACCAAATGACGATTCGATTCCGGTTGGAATTTCAAATCGACATATCCATTTAAATCAAGCTGCGTTGGATAAGCTTTTTGGCAAAAACTATCAATTAACGAAGCTAAAAGACCTATCTCAACCGGGGCAATACGCCTGTAAAGAATGTGTCACCCTGGCTGGTCCAAAGGGAGTCATCGAAAGAGTCCGAATTTTGGGTCCGGTGAGAACAGAAACACAAGTAGAAATTTTACAAAGCGATACGTTCAAACTCGGAGTAAAGGGTGCGTTACGGTTATCTGGTGATTTAGAAGGAACACCTGGACTGACCTTGATTGGCCCTAACGGTGCATTTGAAATGAGCAAAGGGGTAATTATCGCCAAGCGTCATATTCATATGTTACCGGAACAAGCAGAACGTTTTGGGGTGACAGATGGTCAAGTCGTAACAATCGATTTTGCTGGTGAGCGTGGTGGAAGCTTAAACAATGTAGTAATTCGCGCAACTGCGAATTCAGGCTTAGAGTGTCATATTGACACAGAAGAAGCCAATGCTCTTGGTGTTACGCCAGGAACAACAATAAAAATCAGAAAATAATTTAGGAGGAATACAAAAATGAAATCAGATGCATTAGGAATGATCGAAACAAAAGGATTGATTGGATCAATTGAAGCGGCCGACGCAATGGTGAAGGCTGCCAATGTTACATTAGTAGGAAAAGAACGTGTTGGTGGCGGAATCGTGACTGTTTTAGTTCGCGGTGATGTCGGCGCAGTAAAAGCGGCAACCGATGCGGGGGCAGCTGCGGCTCAACGTGTGGGTGAATTATTATCTGTTCATGTGATTCCACGCCCTCATTCAGAAGTAGAAACAATTTTACCATCAACAAACGCCTAACTGTTTAAATAAAATATTGTTTGATCTTGTACTGTTTCTGGTAAGCCTTGTTACATCAGGCAAAGGAAGCAGTACAGATTTTTTGTATACATAAAAGACAATAAAAAGACTGTTTAAAGTACTTTAAAAAAGTGCTGAAAAAGGAGAATTCTCCAATAATTGAAGAATTTGACCCAAAGTTTTTAAGAAAACTAGAACCTCTAGGTTGTTCTCATGTATGATGAAGAGAGAAAAACCGCTTACTTAACCCAGCGTACTGGCGGTATAATGATTAGTTGTTAGCAATGAGCGGCTCAGAGGAGGGATACTATGCGTTTGATTGAACCATGGGAGAACATTGAGATAAATGTATTGACAGATAATCGAATCATGCAGCATTTTGATTTGAATATCCATTTAATCTACGTATTAGCTGGTGAAGTAATGATTGAAAAAGAAGGAACGATTCTTTCATTGCAGAAGAATGATTTTTACATTTTATCTAAATCGTTAGTACATACAGTTTATACCAAAAATGCGCGCGCCTTTGAAATTGTGTTGAAGTACGATTTTGAAGAACAGGCGGCTCAGGTTTTTGAAGGAAATTCGGTTACGGATGCGAAGAGAGCAGATCATCAAGTCATTCAATCCATCGAGAGACTATTAAAATTGTATATTTTGCAGGAAAAACAGACAATTTCAGCGGTCTTTGAAGAATATTTTCATATCCTGCAACTGCTAGAGAAGGAGTATACCAAGCCTTCTACGATTGAAGAAGAGCGAAGCATGAAGCAAAAGGTTTACGAGCTGAAATTTTACATTGATAACAATTTCGATAAGGATATTCGTTTAGTAGATATTGCCAATAAGCTCTATGTTTCCGATCAGTATTTATCACGCAGCTTTTCTAACGAAATTGGCATGCCGATGAACGAGTATTTGATTCGCAAGCGTTTGGAAAAGGTTCGTAAAGACTTGTTAGAGACAGAAAAATCAATTACCGATATTGCTTTTTCAGCCGGCTTTTCGAATATTAACTCGTTTAATCGCTTATTCAAGAAGTATCAAGGGCTGACACCTAGTGAATTTCGCAAAGAGATAAAGGCAGAAGCCAAAGTCGACGCCAAAAAAAAGCAGCTGGAGAAGGCGGATATCCAAAGCCTAGAAATCTATTTTAAGGAAAAAGAAAGCAAAATCGATGATGAGACGATTCAGGTTTCCATGCAAGAAGCTACAAGGCAGAATTTTCAGAAAAATATGATTAATCTGGGATATGCGGGTGATTTGACGCATGCCTCCTTTGCAGAACAAATCCAATTTTTGCAGGAAAATAATCCCTTTAATTATGGTAGAATCTGGGGCTTGCTAAGTGAAGAAATCCTCGAACAGGTAGGAGAAGCCTACGATTTTTCGACGGTGGATGAGATCATCCGGATCATGCTGAAGGCAGGGATCAAGCCCTTTTTGGAACTGGGCTTTAAAGGAAAGCTGATCCATGAATCCCATACCCAAATTATTAAAAGCCATCCTTTTATCCGGAAGTCTTATGAACTATCAGATTTGATCCAACGATTCCAAGTTTTTTTTCATCACTGTGTCGATGTATTTGGTTTAGAAGAAGTTTCTTCATGGATGATTGAGATCTGGAAGCCAAATCCGTTGGTTTTGAAAACGATCGGTTGTGAGGAGTTAATGCGCATTGATGATAACGGCGTTCAACTGAATTTGGCGAAAGAAAAAACCTATATTGACGTCTTTTCAAACATTCAACAAGCGGTAAAGCAAATTGTTCCTACGATCCAAATTGGCGGCTGCGGCTTAAGTTTGGATATTGAAACACGAGATTTGAGTGATTTTCTTACCAAGTGGACCACAAGTAAAGGAGCACCGGATTTTCTTAGTTTATCGATCTATCCGATGGATGCGGTGAAGCAGCAGATGAATCAAAAGAAACAACACCATGAGCCGATTTCACCAGACTCTGACTACATGCTTCATCGCATAAAGGATTTCAAAGAGCTTGTGACGGAAATCAATTATCAGGGAAAAATTTTCATTACAGAATTCAATGTAACCATTTTAAGTCGCGATATTATCAATGATACGGCTTTTAAGGGCAGTTATATCTTGAAAAATGCTTTAGGGGCGATGCCGCATTGTGATTTAATTGGCTATTGGCAACTGACGGATTTATCGGTTACGACCTTTGACACAGCCAATAAAGAGATTTTTGGCGGGTCCGGGTTGATTTCTAAAAACGGTATACCGAAGATTGGCTATTATGCTTATCGTTTCCTAAATAGATTGAGTAAACAGGTAGTGTATCAATCAGAGGATTTATTGATAACAAAAGAGGATCCGAACAAAATACAAATTTTGTGTTATTCCTATAGTCATTTAAACTCTACCTATTATTACGATCATAATAGTGTTTTTACTAGGAGAAACGCAGCTGCGCTATTTGCCTCTGGAAATGTTCAAACGAAACGGGTGCTGTTAAAAGAGTTGAAAGAGGAGGAGAGTCACTATCGTATCAAGTATTATCGTATTGGAGCAGAGGCTGGCAATATATTAGAAGAAATTAATCAGGTCAGCAGTTCTGATCGATTAGATGATGAATTGATTACTTATCTGAAACATCGCTGTGAACCGCAGCTTGAAATAAGAGACGGGCATTCTCGAAACCACCAGTTAAAAATCGAATTGGCGCTTTTTCCGCAGGATATTCAACTGATCGAAATCCAAAAGATCTCTCGTTAACAAGATTGTGTAATACAATCTTGTTTTTTTGTGGCGTTTTTGTCGATCATCCTGTGAAAGTATCAGTAGAATCGATCGAAAACGCCGAGTATTGTACCTTCTAGCAGATTAAACTAATCATTGTAAACGTTTGCAAATAAACTATTTCTAGGAGGTTCACATGGAAAAAGATGTCTTTGAAAATGGAATGAAGATGGAGAAAAAGGGATTAACGAAGTTTTCTATGATGGCGTATGGATTGGGTGATTTGGCAAGCCAATTTGTCTGGACGTTTGTCGGCACTTATTTAACCGTTTTTTATACGGATATTGTTGGTTTGGCTCCAGTTGCAGTTTCGATGATTATGTTAATTGCTCGATTATGGGATGGGATCAATGACCCGATGATGGGAATGATCGCTGAACGGACCAGAAGCAAACTCGGACGTTTTCGTCCCTACATCGCTTTCGGCTCACCATTTCTAGCACTATTTTCAGTCTTGACCTTTACCGGTCCATTCGGAAATGGAACAGCGGGCATCATTTGGGCAGCAGTCATCTATATTATTGCCGGAATGATTTATACCTTGGTGAATATTCCTTACGGTGCCTTGGCAGCGGTCATGAGTGAGGATGCCAATGAACGAAATCAGTTAAATGCTTGGCGTTCGGTTGGGATGAATGTTGGAATGATTATTGTGAATTCGATGTCTTCCTTTATCATGTTGGCATTTTCAGATGGCTCGCAGGTAGCGACTGGCCGCGGCTATTTTATGACAGCTTTGATCTATGCAGTGATTTCGATTCCATTGTTCTTCGCGGTGTTCATGACCTCGCGGGAAGTGGTTCAACCAATGAAAAATGAACACAAAGTACCATTTCGGACGACGATCAAAAATGTCATTGGGAATAAATATTTAATGATTGTTTTTCTGATCATGATCTTGCAAATGACGGCTTTTATGGGAAGAATCGCCGTGACAACTTTTTATGTCATCTATTGTTTAGGCGCGTTTACCTTGATCGCATTGCTGATGACGATTCCATCGATTGGCGGAGCTCTTTGCTCCTTAGCCATTGTTCCATTGGTGAAACGCTTTGGCAAACGCAATGTATTGATGGTTTCCTTGATTCTTCAAGGAATTGGGTTGTTAGTGGTGTATTTCGCTGATTTTGACAATTTACCGATGATTATTGCCGGTCATGTGATCTTTGGACTTTTCAATATGGGCTTTCCAATCTCCCTTTCATTAGTCGCGGATTCTGTGGATTATCAAGAATTGAAATCAGGCGTTCGGACAGATGGCACAGCTTATGCCACTTATGGATTAGCGACAAAAATTGGAAACGCTATCGGTGCTTCTGTGGGGATCATGTTGCTGCATTCATTCGGCTATCGGGCCAATATGGAACAATCACTGGCGACTAAAAATGGCATCAATTTAGTCGTAAATCTGATTCCGGCAATCTTGTTCTTCGCATCAGCCTTAGCTTGTCTACTATGGAACTTAAGTGACAAGGATACGGATGATATTCGGACTCAACTAGATGAAAAACGTGAGAATAGCAACGACTGAGCATAAATGTATGATACAAACTTGCACGATAAAAACTATAAATGGACAAAGTGCAAAGATGTTTGGTCTTTTAACGTAGGATTTGAGGAGTACAATAATCCATCATTCAGTAAACTAGTATTTGTAAGCGATATCTATTAGCTGGTTAGTCAGAATGGGTGATTAGCTACTATCAAGCAATCAAGGAGGAAAACAACGTGAAAAAATTAAAATTCGGTATTATCGGGTGCGGCGGGATCGCCAACCAAAAGCATTTACCAGCGTTAGCGAAATTAGCAGATCAAGTAGAACTGGTGGCCTTTTGTGACACGATCCTTGAACGGGCAGAAGCTGCAGCGGCAGAATATGGGGCTTCAGATGCTTTAGTAACCGCAGATTATAAAGAAGTCGTGGCGAAGAACGACATAGATGTGATTCATGTATTAACTCCAAACATTTCTCATTCATTTATTACCGTTGATGCCTTAGAAAGCGGCAAACATGTGATGTGTGAAAAACCGATGGCGATCAATTATGCCGAAGCGAAAAAAATGCTGGATGCAGCAGAACGTACAGGTAAAAAATTAACGATCGGGTATCAAAATCGTTTCCGGGCGGATTCATTAGCAACCTATGATGCCTGCAGCAAGGGCGAATTAGGCGAAATCTACTTTGCCAAAGCCCATGCCGTTCGTAGAAAAGGAGTTCCAACGTGGGGTGTGTTCCCAGATAAAGAAAAACAAGGCGGCGGACCGTTGATTGACATCGGTACCCATGCGTTAGATTTAACCCTTTGGTACATGAATAATTACAAACCAAAAATGGTTTTGGGCTCGACCTATCAAAAATTGAAGGATAATCCAATGGCGAATATGTTTGGACCGTGGGAGCCGGAATCCTTTGAAACGGAAGATTCCGCATTCGGTTTAATCAAAATGGAAAATGGCGCAACGATCTTCTTGGAAGCCGCTTGGGCCTTGAACATGATCAATCCGAAGGAAGCGCAGGTCACACTTTGCGGGACAGAAGGCGGCGCGGAAATGTTCGGGAAAGCCTTCTTGGATCAAGGGTATGTAGTCTTTAATAAAGCAGCTCATAACCAATTGGAGCAAACACAACCTTCCGATGCTGGCGGTGTCTTTGGCTTTGAAGGCAGCAGCTTGGAGCAAAAAGATGCGGAAGCGAAGCAATGGGTCGAAGCGATCTTAAATGACACAGAACCCGTCGTCAAACCAGAACAAGCGATTGTAGTGACACAAATTTTAGAAGCCATCTACAAATCTGCTGAAACTGGAAAAGTTGTAGAACTGTAATTTAATGAGGCGGACGAGCGCAATTGAGAGCAGGCGCTCGTCCCATCATCTTTATTAATTATTCGTAGGAGGAATACAAATGTCGAAAATCAAAACGGCTGTAAGTTTATATAGTTTACAGGATGAATACTTAAATCATCGCATGAACTTGGATGATTTGATGCACTTTTTACAGGAACATCAGGTTGAAGGAGTAGAAATTTTACCAGATCAAATGATCAAAAACGCGCCTCATCCAGCTGAAGAAGATGTGGCTCATTGGCATCAGCTTTTAGAAGAAACAGGAATCAAGCCAGTCATCGCGGATGTTTTTTTAAACACCAATCTCTATAACAATCGCAGCCTAACAAAACGCGAGTGTATTGAGTTATTGATCGAAGAAATCAAACAAGCCAATCGCTTAGGAATTAAATTGATTCGTTTGGTATCAATGGTGCCTTATTGGGTCTGTGAACCGTTGCTGCCTTATTGTAAAGAATATGATGTGACGATTGCTTTAGAAATTCATGCCGGCATGGCCTTTGATGAACCTGAGACGCTTCATTTTATCGAAGAAATGAAACGGTTGGACTCTCCCTATATCGGGTTAGTGATCGATACAGGAATTTTCTGTAAAAAATTCCCGCGAGTAGTGGTGAACTATGAAGTCAATAATGGCGCAAGCCCAGAAATGTTTGCTTACTTAGATGAGATCTTTGCACAAGGAACAGACCTTCACCGTGTCGTAAAAGAAAACAATGGCGAATATCCAGAAGAATTCAAAAAAGTTATCAAAACCAAAGAGGATCAAATGTTTGCGCCGCTTTGCGATGGCTATGAAAATTATCCGTTTACCGTGATGGACGAATATATGCCTTACATCAAGCATTTCCACATCAAAATGTTTGAAATGACCCCTGAAGGTCCAGAATACTCGATGGATTATAAAGGACTTTTAGAATACCTGCATGAAAAAGACTATGACGGTTACGTGGCAACAGAGTATGAAGGCAACCGCTTCACATTACCAGGTAAGCCAATGCAGGAAAAAGAACAAGTGGCCGCAAACCAAAAATACTTGCAGGCGTGCTTAAAAGAGATTCAAGGATAGGAGGATGTAGAGAATGTTTGACAATAATGTGTTTAAAGAAGCTACCTGCAAAAATATTGAAGAAAAGGGCGAAGTGATCGGATTCGAATTACAAACGCTGATTACGTATTATCGTGGTGTCCCTCTTTCCATGGTGGAATTTATTAAAGTAGCGGTGGATGATGCGGAAGTCTCCACAGAAGACATCCAAATTTCAATCGACCAGCAAGATTGGTTCTATTTAAAAGAAGCAACAACTGTTACCACTTATAAATGGGAGTATGGTGAACCTTTATATATTCGCGTCTTAAAACCAGGCGGACTATCAACAGGCGATCACCGAGTGAAATTGACTGTAGCTACTAGAACGGCGTATATTCCGGTGCCGTTAGTCGGTGTGAAAGAACGAACGGTGACGATTTAAGAGAAGGGGTTAGAAAGATGTTAAATTTTGGAATCATTGGACATGGTTTCATGGGTCAAACTCATGCGCAAACCATCAAAAAATTAGATTATGCAACCTTGATCGCCGTGTGTGATATTAATAAGGACCAGCTGAAGGAAGTAGACGAAGGCGTAAAAACCTTTTTGAAGGCGGATCAATTATTAGCAGAAAAAGACATTGATACAGTCATCATCGCGGTGCCGAATCATCTACATTTAGAAATGGTGAAAAAAGCGGCTGCAGCCAAAAAGGATATTATTTTGGAAAAACCAGCGGCGATGAATGGCACAGAATTTCAAGAAATGATGGCAGTCACCGAAGCGGCCGGTATTCGCTTTACGATTCACCATCAACGTCGTTGGGATAAGGATTATCGCTTGATGAAGGAAGTGGTCGACAGTCAAACACTGGGCGACATTTATACGATTAAAAATTGTCTCTATGGCTTCAATGGAAACATGCACGATTGGCATGTGTATCCGGAGTTTGGCGGCGGGATGCTCTATGATTGGGGCGTGCATTTGCTGGATCAAATGCTGTGGATGATTCCAGGAAAATTGAAGACGGTTTATGCGGATGTGCGAAATGTCATTAATGAAAATGTCGATGATTACTTCAATATCCAGCTCTATTTTGATAGTGGAATCACTGGTCAAGTAGAATTAGGGACGTATTTCTTAAAAGACGAAGCTTCATGGTTTGAGCGCCATTGGTTTGTTGGGGGAAATAAGGGCAGTGCTTATGTGGACGGATTTAATCCGCAAGGGAAAATCGTTCGGACAAGTGAATTGTTAACAAATGTTCCAGGCAAGATTACTATGACGGCAGCCGGTCCGACCCGTTCATTTGGCCCACCGCCAGAAGGCCGCCTAGTCACCGAAGAGCTTCCCGCTGTTTCAGTTAATCATGACATGTTTTTTGATCAATACAGAAGTTATGTGGCTGGCGAAGGCGAATTAGTAGTTAAACCAACAGAGATATTACGCTTAATGAAGCTATTGGATGCAATCCGCGTCTCAGCGAAGGAGCACCGTTCAGTTGATTTTGAATAGAAAGAGGGTAGGAACATGCAATTAGGATTGGTTTCAGCGATTTTAGATCAAAGTGATTTTTATGAAATGATCGATATCGTTGCTGAAAATGGATTGGATTGTGTGGAGGTTGCCTGCTGGCCTGCTGGAAAAGCAGAGCGTCGTTACGCGGGCGTTTCACACATTGACACAGAAAATTTGACAAAGGAACAAGCAGAGAAATATCAAGCCTATGCTGCTGAGAAGAAGGTTGCGCTCTCGGCTTTGGCCTATTATCCGAATCCGTTAGATGAGGATTTGGAAAAACGTCAGCTGGTGATTGAGCATATTTATTCAGTGATTGATGCAGCGAAATTAATGGAGATAAACTTGGTGACGACCTTTATTGGCCGGATGCCTTCAAAAACGATCTCTGAAAATTTAACGGAAGTGGAAAAGGTTTGGAAGCCGATCTTAGCGTATGCGGAGAAGCAAAAAGTTAAGATCGCGATTGAGAATTGTCCGATGCTCTTTACCGAAGATGAATGGCCAGGCGGTCAAAATTTGATGACGACTCCTGCTTTATTCAGAAAAATCTTTGACCTTTTAGGTAGCGACTACATCGGCCTAAACTTTGATCCATCGCATTTTGTTTGGCAGCAAATGGATTATTTGGCTCCGATCTATGAATTCAAAGATAAGCTGTTCCATGTTCATTATAAGGACATCAAAGTTTATTGGAACAAACTCCAAGAGGTCGGCGTGATGGCGACACCGTTAGAATATATGTCACCAAAATTACCAGGCTTAGGCGACGTTGACTGGGGTAAATATGTTTCGGCTTTAACCGATATTGGCTATAGCGGCTATACCTGTATTGAAGTAGAGGATCGGGCGTATGAGTCTGATTACGAAGATGTCAAACGTTCGATCAAGCAAAGTGCCCACTACTTACGAAACTTTGTCTAGGTGATGGGATGAGAACACAAGAAAATAGACTAATCGGAATCGACATTGGTGGCACCTCTATCAAGTTTGCCTTGATGAACGATGCAGGAACGATCGAGAAGAAGTGGTCGATCCCAACCAACATTACAGAAAAAGGAAAAGACATTCCTAAGGAGATTTGCGCCTCCATTCGAACGACACTTGAAGATGCTGAACTAGCAGCGGTAAAAGGAATCGGGATCGGTGTACCGGGCCCGATCTCGCCAGATGGGAAAATGGTCGTTCAAGCGGTGAATTTGGATTGGAAGGACCTGCCATTAAAAGAAATAATCGAAACCGATTTAGGAATTGGCGTGTGCTTATTAAATGACGCAAATGCAGCCGCACTAGGCGAAATGTGGAAGGGCGCAGCTCAGGGCAACGCGAATCTGCTGTTTGTCACTTTAGGTACAGGCGTTGGCGGCGGCATCGTCTTAAATGGTGAAGTCTTGAATGGCTGTCATTCCTCTGGCGGAGAGATCGGTCATATTCCGATTCGCTCTGACGAACAGCGCTTGTGCGGTTGCGGTGGTAGAAATTGCCTCGAAACCTTTGCTTCTGCCAACGGGTTGACCTTAAGCATGCGAAAGAAACTGGTGGAAGTTAATGAGACGTGGCCGGAAATCACGCCGCCAATGGTTTTTGAGAAAGCGGCCCAAAAGAATGGCCATGCGCAGGCAGTATTGGCAGAATTTACGGATATCTTAGGACAGGCCTTAGCTGGAATCATGAATACGATCGATGTAGAAGAAATAGTGATTGGTGGCGGACTATCCGAAGCTGGCGACCAATTGTTGCTGCCACTTACAGACAAGCTAGAGCAGTATGTGTTTCCGCAAATCAAAGGACATTTCTCCGTAAAGAAAGCGCAGCTTGGGAATGAAGCCGGAATCTATGGAGCGGTGTACGCGTATTTAACGAACAATGACTGCTTATGAGAGTACTTGGAATTAGTGGTTTTGAAACGAAAAATAGGACTCAATCAATTTTTGACATCTTGAAAGCTTTTGGCGAACCTTGTTTCTTCCAAAGTGAGTAAAGATGTTTTCTTTTTGTCAGGTTTATTTTGATAAAAACGGATACAAATGGGGATTCTTCCTATACGATAGAAGTAAGTGAATGCAGGAAAGAGGAAGTCGAATGAATAAGACGATTGATATAAGTATCTATAATCAGTCATTGGATAAGAGCCGCGATAAGAATTTTTACTTGTATTATGTTTTAAAGGGACAGATTTTTCTCCATTTGGCTCATGGAATTTCTGAGCTAAATGAAAAGGATCTTCTACTGTTAAATCCAAATGAAGATGTAGCGGTAGATTGTCGTGACGGCGCTTTTGCGCGGCTCACTATTTCCAGCAACGAGCTGCTGCGAATGATGGATTACAAGAAAATCGTTTTTGTTTGTGATAGTCGAAAAGGGGACGGGCAGTTATTCGACAAGCTGCGTCTGCGTTTGAATAAGCTGATCGAGCTGGATATCGAAATGGATGAGCATTATTTGCATTATCAAAAAGAAATGTTCGATTTCCTCTCATTTTTAGTGACCAATTTTGCCAATAATCTTTTTATTGAAAATGAAGATGAAGCACGGAAAAATAGTATTCTGGCGTATATTCATGCGAATTACGCAGAGGACCTTTCCCTTCAAGTAATCGCTGAAAAATTCAATGTGACGCCGCAATATTTTTCGAGATATTTCAAGGAAACCTTTCAAGTGACCTTTCTAAAATGTTTAACGGACATTCGTTTAGAGCAGGCGTTGGAGGATGTAGTCAATTCGCCGGATACCCTATTGAAAATAGCGTTGTCACATGGCTTTCCCAATCAAATTTCTTTTACAAAGTCCTTTAAGGCTCATTTTGGTGTGACGCCGACTGATTACCGCAAAAGCCATTTTGAGAAGAAAGCGACACTGGAAGAAGTCAACGATGCCGAGGTTCAGAAGTTACTGCTTGGTAAACCAGAGCAGATGAAAGAAGAACGCCATCAGATTTGTGTCGAAATTGGGGATGAGCCGGAGACACTCAAGCCTTTTTGGTTCGATATCGTGAATATCGGATCGATCTCGCGAGTTTTCGAAAACGGCTTGAACGAACAGTTGCTTGAATTGAAAAGCAGCATGCCCTTTAAAACTGCCAGAGTAATTCTGGACAATCATCTGACCCAAAATACGACTTTTTTCATTGAGGAGAAGACGTTAGATTTTTTGGTTAGTTTGGATTTCAACATCATGCTGGTGCTCGATTATCGGGATATATCGCATCAGCCAAGTTTTCAAGCGTATTTTGAACAGTTCTTAAATCATTTTGCCAATCGTTATGGCATTAAAATTTTGAAAAGTATGACCTTTGAATTGTTCTATAATACGTATTTTTCTGAAAGCAAGGCCAGTAACTATGCGAAGCTTTACGAGAAATTATCTCGGGTGTTAAATAAATTGGGCTTAGCGAAAAATCTTGTAGGCCCTGGCTTATTGATGGATACTTCAGGTGGAAATCTCGCCCGTTTTTTAGAAAAAAATCAACACCTTTCGAAGCTAACCATCAACATTGCTCCTTATTCCATCGAGAAATTAGGGGCGAAGTATTATATTAATCGCAAACCAGATACGAATTATATTGTGCAGCAATACGAACTAGCGAAAGAAATTTGTTTGAAACATGGCATTACGGAGGTTGTCATTACTAGCTGGAAGGATGCTCTGAATGAGTTTTCAGTCATCAATGATTCGTCTTATCGCGGAGCTAGTATTTTGAAAAATATTATTGACGCCTACGGGAGAGTAGAGAGCTTGCCACTCGAGCAGCCCTTTGATTTGATGGTTCCTATCACATCCAATAAGCCGTTATCCGGTTTGCCAGGAATTCTTACGAAGGATGGCATCAAGAAACCGGCGTATTATAGCTTGAAATTTCTGAATCAGTTGGATAAATACTTTTTGTACAAGGATGACAGTATGCTGATTTCTTATAGTAACCGACAATATATTCAGCTGGTCTGCCATAATTGTAAAAGCCCAAACTATCGGTTCTATAATCAGGAAAATGAAGGGGCGATCATTAGTGATTTTAAGGAGCTTTTTGAAGACAATCAGGCAAAGACGATCAAATTGACGATTTCTGGACTGAAAAATGGTCAGTATTTTTTGAAATCAAGAGAACTGAGTGAGGAGCAGGGCAGCTGTTTGCATATTTTTAATGAGATGGGGTTTGAAAATAGCTCTTTTTTCGGCAGAGATGAGCTGGATTATCTTTTGTCTGCCTCTAAACCGATGATTAAAGGGAAAAGAATGCGTACAA
Source organism: Enterococcus sp. DIV0756 (assembly GCF_051710745.1). NCBI lineage: Bacteria > Bacillati > Bacillota > Bacilli > Lactobacillales > Enterococcaceae > Enterococcus > Enterococcus sp. DIV0756. The sequence goes on from NZ_JBIOLF010000002.1 coordinate 1,148,536, forward strand.
CTACCAATAGTTTGGAAATAGAGATCATGCTTCAGCCAAATGAAATCCGGCATTTACATTTGATTTATGTTCATTGATCAAACCTGTTGATAGGCTCTTTTTGACCCATATTAATAATCCTATAGTAAATTTTAACTTTTTTCAGCAGGTTAAGTGAACAGATTAAAAATTGAATAGGATTAATTTTTTTCTGGATAAGAACGCGAAAGATGAACGCAGGAATTTTAGCGATAATAAGGTATATCATCGAAGGGAGCAATTATAATGAAGCACAAAAATCTTGCAGAAGTCATTATTCGTTGTGTTGGAGGAAAAGAGAACATTACCTCCGTCTCTCATTGTGTCACGCGACTGCGCTTTGTACTAAGGGATGAGTCTTTAGTAGACGAAGCGGCGTTGGAAAATGAGGGTGGGATTATCGGTCTTACGCGTTCCAGTGGTCAATTTCAGATAATTATCGGACCAGAAGTGGATCAGGTGTACAAAGAGGTACAGAAAATTTTAGGTGATTCGGTCAAGTCTGAGTCTTCAATTACAAGTAAGCAAGAAGGAAACAAGCTTGTGAATCTCTTGAAACAAGGGCTAGATACCATGATCAGCTGCTTTGTTCCGGCCATTCCTGTGATCGCTGGTTCTGGGATGATCAAGGTATTGGCTGTGTTGCTTAATTTTACTGGTTTAATCGCAGTTGATTCATCGAGTTATATTGTCTTGAATATGATTGGAGATGCTGTTTTTTATTTCTTACCTGTAATCGTTAGTTACAACGCTGCTAAAAAAATGAATGTGGATGTTTTTCTGGCTCTAGCAATTGCCCTTATTATTTTACATCCGACGTTGTTGACCTTAGGCGATGAAGGAACAGCCACCACCTTTTTCGGAATCGGCGTGAAAATCATTAATTACAGTTCACAAGCCTTGCCAGCAATTTTCGGTGTTTGGCTATTGAAATACGTGGACAAATTCGCGGATAAGGTCAGTCCTTCGATTGTGAAAGTTTTTCTTCGGCCAATGATCTCCTTACTGATCGTTGCACCGATCATGCTGATTATCATCGGACCAGCAACGACGATCATTGGAGATGGATTCTTCAAGTTAGTCAACATTATGAATCAATGGGGCTGGGTTGCAGTTGGTCTGAATGCGGCACTATTCCCGATCATGGTACTAACAGGGACGCACAATGTAACGATTCCGTTATTAGTACAAATGTTTGCGACCCAAGGGTTTGACGCCATTTTCTTGCCATCCGGATTAGCTGCGAATATCGCTGAAGCTGGTGCAGCTGGTGCGGTTGCTGTCAAAACAAAAAATAATGCTTTAAAGGGAACCGCCATTTCCGCGACGATTTCCGCTTTGTTGGGCATTACGGAGCCAGCACTTTATGGGGTCAATCTTCGTTTGAAACGCCCATTTATCGCCGTGTTATTAGGTTCATTATTAGGCGGCTGCTATATTGGATTTTTAGGGATAACGGCACCGACCTTTGTTACACCTAGTCTATTAACGATTCCGATTTATGCCGGATCCATTTCTAACTTTATTTTAGGTTTAACCAGTATTCCGGTGACCTTCTTAATCACGTTCATTATTACCTATGTGATTGGTTTTGAGGATATTGCCGATACAAGTCAAACAAATACCGTGGAATCTCCAGTAAAAGGGAAAATTGTTAAATTAGAGGAAGTCAATGACCAGGCATTTTCATCAAAAATGATGGGAGAAGGCTTTGCCGTTGTTCCGAGTGAAGGGAGAGTAACCAGTCCTTTTGATGGCGAAGTCGTTTCTGTTTTCCCGACAAAGCACGCGATTGGCTTGAAGCGTTTAGATGGTTTGGAATTATTGATTCATGTAGGAATTGATACGGTTGAACTTAAGGGCGAGTATTTTGAAACGCTCGTGAAGCAAGGTGATTTTGTGAAAAAGGATCAACCATTGCTGACGTTTGACGCTAAAAAAATCAAAGAATTAGGCTTTGATACGACGACGATGGTTGTTGTGACAAATTCGAAGGAGTTTGAAGAAATTCACTTGAGAGACATGGACGGAGCTGAAGTATTGTATGTTAGATAATAAAATGCCAACTGATTTTTTATGGGGAGCTTCGACTGCCGCAAACCAGATTGAAGGTGCGTGGAATGAGGATGGAAAAGGCGTCAGTGTCATCGATACGATCGCTACAGATATGGATGAAGGGGTTCGTGTAGAAGTTGCATCCGCTTTTGAAGACGAATACTATTCTTCTCATAAAGCAGTGGATTTCTATCATCATTATCAAGAGGATATCAAATTAATGGGCGAAATGGGCTTAAAGGCGTATCGCATGTCGATAGCTTGGACGAGAATTTATCCAAATGGGATTGAAGAAGAGCCAAATGAAGCTGGATTACAATTTTACGATCGGATCTTTGAAGAATTATCAAAATATGATATCGAACCGATCGTGACGATTTCTCATTATGAATCTCCTTGGTATCTGGCGGAAAGAGGCGGCTGGACCAATCGTGAAATGATCGATCATTATTTGAAATATTGTCAGACGTTATTCGAACGCTATCATGAACAGGTCAGCTATTGGATCACCTTTAATGAAATCAATTGTACGTTAGTCAATTTTGGGATTCGGACAGCCGTTGGCTTGAACGCCTCGATTCCTTCTGAGATTAACAACGATAATACGAGATATCAGGCACTGCATCATCAATTCTTGGCTAGTGCGCAAGCCGTAAAAATGGCCCATGACATTGATCCAACCTTAAAAGTCGGCTGTATGATCGCTAGTATGGTGGGCTATCCTTTGACGAGTGATCCTCAGGATGTCTTTAGCACATTGCATTACGAGCAGATGAAAAATATGTTTTGCAGCGACGTGATGATCCGTGGGTATTATCCAAACTACTCTAAACGTTATTTTGACGAACATCAGATTTCGTTTCACACAGAACCTGGTGATCAACAAATTTTAGCCGAAGGGTGTGTTGATTTTTATTCCTGCAGCTATTATCAGTCCCTTTGCGTGAGCAGTCAGGAAGAAGGGGAAGCATTAGGCAAGGATAAAGCCGCGGGAAATCTGATCTCAGGCTTTGGTGTAAAAAATCCTTATTTACAGGAAAGCGAATGGGGCTGGCAAATCGATGCCACGGGGTTGAGGTATCTACTGAATACCGTTTATGATCGCTATCAAATTCCGATCATGATCGTTGAAAATGGTCTAGGAGCGAAGGACAAGCTGATTAACGGACAAATCGATGATCAGTACCGCATTGATTATTTGCAGGCGCATGTCGAAGCGCTGATGGAGACAATTAAGGATGGAGTGAACGTGATTGGCTACATGCCTTGGAGCGCGATTGATCTGGTCGCTTTATCGACAGGAAGTATTGAAAAAAGATACGGCTTTATCTATGTTGATGCGAATAATCACGGAGAAGGCAGCTTCAAACGCTACCCGAAAGCTTCTTACTATTGGTATAAGCAGGTGATTGATAGTAATGGTCAAAGTATCTTGAAAAAACCTGTAGCTGATGAGCGAGTGACTTCTTTATAGGAGTACAGACAGGTATTTCCTAAACGTTAACTCCTTCGTGATGCACAACAGAAGTGCAAAAGAATGGAAGTTTGGAAAAAATGTGACGAAGCGATAAAAAAACGTGTAAGGACATGCTCTCGCAGCAAGTCTTTACACGATCTTTTTATGGATAGTCAACCCTTCAACGATGAATCAAAAATGCAGGATAAGCCAATAGCATGCGTTTTCTCAGAATCTATGGTAATTTCGAATAAAGAACGGTTATTTTACCAAGGAGGCTGATCGAATGCAGACGGTTATGTGGTTTCGTCGGGATTTGAGGATAAAGGACAACAAAGCGCTTTATCATGCGTTTCAAGATTTAGCTGCTGGTGATGAGTTAATTTTATTGTTTCAAGTTAACCCAGCGCAATTTTTAAAAGACAGTCATAATCATCATGCTTTCTTTGCAAGTCTGGCTTATTTTAAGGATAAAATCGATGAGAAGGCGCAGCTGCAAATTCAATACGGAGAACCAACCGAATTGTTTAAACAACTAAAAAAAGCTTTACCGGATTGGAATAAAATTTATTTCAATGAAGATACCACCGGCTTTGGTGCTAAACGAGATGAAGAAGCAAAGCAATTTTTCCGACAACATGCGATTGATTATTTTCGTTTTCAAGATCATTACCTTCATGGAGCAAATGAGATCAAAAATCAACAGGGGGAAGCCTATAAAGTATTCACTCCTTACTACAATCAATGGAAGGAACGCGTAAAGGAAACACCATTGAAGGTCCAATTTCAAGCTGAATCGGTCTATTCAAAGGTGCTATTTCCTGCTGACGAGCAAAAGTTTGAGGAGCTAGTCGCTAACTTACCGAAGGTTAAAAATCTTGGCGAAGAGGCAGCACAGCGTCAATTAAAGAAATTCGTCAAAAAATCAGTGGGAAACTATGAAAAGGCTCGCGACATCCCAAGCTTAGATCAAACCAGTCATTTGTCTCGGTATTTAAGAACGGGAGAACTTTCGATTCGAACGGTTTGGCAGACTTTACAAGAGGAGAAAAGCTCTCAAGGACTTAATACCTTTCAAAAAGAATTGTGTTGGCGGGATTTCTACAATATGATCTTTACGAATCATCCTCGTCAACAAAATGAACCAATCCAAGCACAATTTCGTTTCATTCGTTGGGAAAACGATCAGGAAAAGTTCAAAAAATGGCAAGAAGGCAAAACCGGCTTTCCGATCGTTGATGCAGCGATGCGTCAACTGAACGAAACCGGATGGATGCACAATCGTCTGCGGATGATCACCGCTTCTTTTTTGACGAAGGATTTGTTAATCGATTGGCGCTGGGGTGAGCAGTATTTCCAGCAGCAATTGATCGATTATGATCCTGCCAGCAATATCGGTGGCTGGCAGTGGGCCGCTTCAACTGGAACCGATGCTGTACCGTATTTTCGCGTGTTCAACCCTACGACGCAATCACAAAAGTTCGATAAAGAAGGCAAATTCATCAAGAAATATGTGAAGGAATTGAAAAATGTTCCCGAAAAGCTGATCCATCAACCAGAGAAAATGACGCAGGCAGAACAAGAAGAATATGACGTAATTTTGGATAAAGACTATCCAAGACCCATTGTTGAACATAAGGAACAACGAAAACGCGCGATTTCTATGTATGAGGCTAGTAAAGAGTATGCCCGTGAAGTGGAAGAAAATTGAAACAACCGAAAAGAGAGGAAACATACATTCACCTGTATGTTTCCTCTCTTATTTTAATTATTTTGTCACTGTCTCCCAGAAGCGATCTAAGGTTTCTACTTGTGTCAGTTGGCGATTGCATTGATCGCTATCGGTACAAATGTAGTTGCCTTTTTTAGTATAAGTTCCGTCTCCTGCGGATTTAGTGGTTGCTAAAAAGAAAGCGACGGTGCTGATCTGATTACAAATAGCACAATGCCCTTTTTGCACATCAGTACTAAAGCTGCCATAGGCACCGGTAAAGCGCCCGTCAATTTTTCGAATCAAGTATTTACGATTGGTGCCGCTGTCGTTCCAGCCCAAATAGCTTAATTCTCGAAAATCTTTCGCTTCCATGTCAGGATAATGCATTTTCTTGACTTTACGAAAGCTTTTTTCAATCTGCTTCGTTGATGGGATAGCCATCGGAATAACGAACTGTTTCATCTCTTCAAACAGCTTTTCGAATTTGTCGCGTGTGAGCGCAGTATTCATAAATTGTTCCCAATATGCGGCTAGTAAAGGATTGCGGCCGAAAAATTCTTCGGTCTTTCCTTGGATCAATGTTTGTAAAGTGACGACGGTTTGCTTGTCGTTCACTGAATGGTAGGCGCTGACAAGTTCGCTGACCTGCTGTTTGCAATACCAATATTCGTATGGGGTTAAAACATTATTTTCTGTATTCATGGTTGATTTTCCTCATTTCTCTCTTTGAGGAAAATTACTTTTCCGTCAAAGAACTAATCGTTTAATAAGTAGGATTGTTCTTTGAGCGTACGATACAAGATGAATGTGTCATCATGATCTCCTCCTAATGTTGCATGATACGTACCTCAGATAGAATAAATCATTCTTCGTGTTTCCACAAGTCTTTTATTCTAACTCAAGGATAATTTTAGTGACTTGCTTGATTGAAGGTTAAATAGTTGATTAAGTAAACTAAAAGAACTATACTTCGATTAAGTTGATAAAGTAAACTATTTTCGAAGGGAGGGACATCTTTTGGATACTCATGATGTCAGAAGATTTAATCGGTACTACACCAGAATTCTAGGTGTATTTGATCAGAAAGTTTTTGATCTGGATTATTCAATGATCGAGATGCGGCTTCTGGGAGAAATTGGTCGTCATCCCGGTATTACCGCAAATGAGTTGACGACGTGTTTGAATATTAAAAAAAGCTATTTAAGCCGACTACTAAGCCGACTGGAACGAGATGACTATATTTACAAAGAAAAAAATCCTGATGATACTAGAATGCGGCATCTTTTTCTCAGTGAAAAGGGGATAGAATTAAACCAATACGTGGAAGAACAGTCTGATCGCAAGGTGTGGGAACTATTAGAACCTTTAGATGAAGCCAATTATCAGAAACTGGTTGCCGCGATGAAGACGATCGAAGAGGTTTTAGCCAAAGTTGTGCCAAATGAGCTTGAGAGCAAGTAGTAAAGAAGAAAGTAATTTTTCTTTATGAATGGAAAGTTTTAGTAGTAGAAGCTTTATGAATAGAAAGTGTTTAAGAAAAATACCAATCATTGATAGAGGAGTGTTTCAAATGGCAGAAATATCAATTGTCCCTTTTGACGAACCATACACACAAGAAATCGTTGATTTGATTCTTCCGATCCAAAGAGAGGAGTTTGATATCGCTATCAGCATCGAGGACCAGCCGGATCTTTTACGAATAAGAGAAGAATACATCGAGACCGGTGGGAACTTTTGGGTGGCGTTATCCGAAGGGAAAGTCGTTGGCACAATCGCGCTAGTCAAATTGGAAAATCATTGCGGAGCGATTAAAAAAATGTTCGCCGCTCAAGAATTTCGCGGAGAAAAGCAAGTGGGAAGGAAACTGCTGGAGACGCTAGTTGCCTACTGTAAGGCTCAGGGGTATGAACGTTTATATCTAGGAACCGTTGATGTGTTAAAGGCGGCACAGAAATTCTACAAGAAGAATCATTTCGAATTGATCGATAAAGCAGACATGCCAAAGGATTATCATTTAATGGACGTCGATACGGTCTTTTTTATGCGGGATTTAACCAAAGAATAAATTACACGGAAAGTATCCAACACGAGCTCTAATGTTGGATACTTTCCGTGTTTTCTATTAGAAAAAGCGCTGGAGCTCCGATTCAGCAGCTTCAACTGAATCAGAAGCATGAATCACATTTTGGGTGACACTGGTTCCGAAATCACCGCGGATGGTTCCAGCAGGCGCTTTGCAGGAATCTGTTGGTCCAGCTAGATTGCGCATGACTTGAATCACGTTTTCCCCTGTGACTTCTAATAAAATAACCGGTCCGGTTGTCATATATGCGACTAAATCTGAGAAAAACGGACGATCCTTCAGGTGTGCATAGTGAGCTTCGACCTTTGGCGTTTCTAAAGTCGTTTTCACCATTTTTGTAATGGTCAAGCCCTTGTCTTCAATCCGTTGTACAATCTTTCCTGTCAAACAGCGGGCCACGCCGTCTGGTTTGATAATGATCAGTGTTCTTTCCATAAGCAGACTCCGTTCCTCTTTTAGATAAGTATATCAAATTAGCTAAAAATCTCCTCGTTAAGACGTTGTTTTTCGACTGTTCAAATGCTAAAAAATCGTGATAAATCCGTTCAAAATCACTATTAAGCCTGTGATTAACCTGATAAACTAGTAGCAGAAAGAAATCGTTCGTTTTGTCGATTGAACAAAGGAGGAGCAGTTATGAGTTTGTTAGGATCACCGATCAACGTTGGAAATTTGGAATTACCAAACCGTCTGGTTATGCCGCCAATCGCCACGTCAAAATCACAAGAGGACGGCAGAGTAACCGAGGAACTTTGCCAGTATTACGCGGAAAAATCAGCAGGTGGATACATTGGCTTATTGATTACCGAGCACAGCTATATTAGTCCCGAGGGGAAGGCTGGTAATGGGCAACTATCGATTGCTAAGGACAGTGATGTTGCTGGGCTAACCAAATTAGTCCAAACGATCCATCAAAATAACACCAAAACGTTTGCCCAAATCAATCATGCGGGTGCCAGAGCCAAGCAGGACATTATTGGTTGTCTGCCAAAAAGTGCAAGTGCTGTCCAGCATGCAAAATTCGCCAAAAATGATGCGTTGCCGATTGAAATGACGACGAAAGATATTCAACAGGTGATTGCTGAGTTTGCGGCAGCGGCAGTTAGGGCCAAAGATGCCGGTTTCGATGGGGTAGAGATTCATTCTGCTCATGCGTATTTGCTGACACAGTTCTATTCTCCTTTGACGAATCAGCGGACGGATCAGTACAACGGACAAACCATTGAAGGCAGGATAAGACTGCATTTAGAAATTATTCAGGCTGTTCGCGAAGCAGTTGGCGCAGATTATCCGTTGGCGATTCGATTAGGAGCTAGTGATCACACGGATGGCGGTACCACGATTGAAGACAGCATGATTGCCGCGCAAGCCTTTGAAAAAGCCGGAATCGATTTATTGGATATTTCTGGCGGGTTCAGTTCCTATATCAATCCTTATTCTAAGGAGCAGGGCTATTTTAGCGATCTGACTGAGGCGATCAAACGAAATGTTGAGATACCAGTGATCCTGACAGGCGGGATCGTGGATGCGGCTGTCGCGGAAAAATTATTACGAGAAGAAAAAGCCGATATGATTGGTGTCGGACGGGCAATCTTTAAAGACTCTAATTGGGCAAAGCAGGCAATGGGGCTGCTGGAAAAGTGAGCGTTTAATCAGCAACTGAAGAATCCTATCGTAAATTATGTGTGAAAAAAACTTTACAAATAGAAAGCAAAAAACCATTTTACTATTGTTTTGGATAGTAAAATGGTTTTTTGCTTTATTCTGAAGCTTGTGCTAAATCAATAATTCATACGGGGATATCTGACGTGCTTTGTGAACCATGGTCGCAATATCTTCGGGTGATTCTACGCCGCCCTTCTTAATCCAAAGTAAGATAATCGCTACGATACTTGATAAGAGAATCTCCAAGGCATAGTCTTCTGGAAGATTTTCTTTTTTGAATTCGAGTGAAGTAGATTGGTTAATTTTTGATTCAATCAGCTCGGATAAGATGCCCTTGATCCTTGAAACAAAATGCCGATCGCCGCCAGGTCCGGCAATTGCGCTGACAAAATCAAAATCCTTTTTGACATAAACCAAGGCTTCTAAAATCAATGGATAAGGAATCAGCTCCAACGGATCATTGACGTCACCTTCATTGGGCCGCAGTAAAATTTTCTTCAGGTCTTCGATTGTTTCCATTTCTAATTTTTCCATCAAATCATACTTATCAATATAGTGCGTGTAAAAGGTCCCTCGATTGATACCAGCTTCACGGGCAATCTCCATCACCGTCAAGCTCTCAAAGCCTTTTTCATGAATCAATCGAGTGAAAGCTTGTTTGATTGCTAGCTTACTGGCTGTTTTTCTCTTTTTTACCATGATGATCCTCCTTAATTAAACAGAATCGGAGAAAGTGTATATTGTATCGAACGCATATTAATTCTATACTAATTCCATTATTCAATCAACACGTTGTTGAAATAAGGAGGATGTTTTATGAGTTACATTGAAATGGTTCACAATTATAAAAGCTATCACATGGGGGATACGGAAATCCTGGCGAACAAGGATGTTTCTTTCCAAGTCGAGAAGGGAGAATTGGCGATCGTGTTGGGGCCATCAGGAGCTGGAAAATCGACAGTATTGAATATACTTGGCGGGATGGACAAAAATACAAAAGGACAGGTAATTATTGATGGAAACAATATTGCCGATTATTCTGCCAAACAATTGACCGTTTATCGCCGAGAAAGTGTCGGATTTGTTTTTCAATTTTACAATTTGGTTCCCAATCTGACGGCGAAGGAAAATGTTGAGCTGGCTTCTGAGATTGTCACCGACGCAACAGATCCCAAGCAAGTCCTAGCAGAAGTAGGGTTAAAAAATCGCATGGAGAACTTTCCTGCACAATTATCTGGCGGGGAACAGCAGCGAGTAACGATTGCTCGAGCAGTAGCGAAAAATCCGAAAATTTTACTCTGTGACGAACCCACAGGGGCTTTGGACTACCAGACTGGCAAGCAAGTGCTGCAAATATTGCAGGATATGAGTCGCGAAAAAGGATCAACCGTTATCATTGTGACTCATAATGCGGCGCTGGCTCCTATCGCTGACCGCGTGATTCGGATGCACGATGCGCAGGTAAAGGAAGTTACTATAAATCAATACCCTAAACAGATATCTGAAATTGAATGGTAGGTGGAAACGATGATCAAAAAGAAAGCATTATGGAAGGATATTTTTCGCTCGTTTAAACACTCAAAAGGACGATTTATCTCAATTTTATTGTTAATGATGATTAGTTCTTTTGCATTGGTAGGACTGAAAGTGACTGGTCCCGACATGCGAGAAACCGGGAAAACCTATTTTTCTGAGTTGAATATGGCAGATATAACGGTAATCGGCAGCTACGGGCTCGATGACTCCGATCAAAAGGCAATCGGAAAGACCGCTGGTGTGCGTCAAATTGATTATGGCTACTTCAAGGATGTTACCAAGAAAAACTCCACGGAAAGTTTTCGGATCTTCTCTAAAACAAAAGATGTTTCTACTTATCAAATAGAAAAAGGGCACTTACCACAAAAAGACAACGAGATCGCCTTAGATGCAAAATATGTGGAAGAATATAAATTAGGTGATACGATTCGCTTTTCTGAAAAGGCAGATAGCACAAATTCGAAGCGATTAAAAAAAGATCGCTTCAAAATTGTTGGATTTGTCGATTCTCCTGAGGTTATCTCGTCGCTCAATCGCGGCCAGTCAACAGCAGGTACTGGTGAACTGGATGGCTTTGGAATTGTAAATTCTGCGAATTTTGATTCGCCCTATTATATGATTGCACGCATGACCTTTAACGATACTCGAAATTTGAACCCTTATACAGATGACTATAAAGAGAAGGTTCAAAAGCATAAGGATGATCTGGATGAGCAATTGAAGGAACAGCCAGCTGCACGATTAACTGCGATAAAAGCAGAGTATCAAACGAAAGTGAGTGATGAAAAAAAACAACTGACTGATGCTAGAGCACAACTATCTGATGGTCAATCTCAGTTGGAAGCGGTCAGAGAACAACTGACAGCTGCGCGTCAAGAACTAGAAATGCAAAAGCAAAAAGCGGCACAAACGGACTATGTTCCTGAACAATTAAAAGCGCAGTTACTGGCAAGTGAGCAGGAGCTGGTTCAAAAAGAAGCGGACTATCAAAACCAACGCAAACAGTTTGATGTGAAAAAAGAAGAAGTGCAAAAGAAATTAATGACAGGTGAAAGTCAGATAGCAGATGCACAAAAAACGTTGGATCAATTGAAACAGCCTGTCTACCTTGTTAATAGTCGACGGGAAGCACCGGGCTCCGAAGGCTATAAAATCTATAACAGTATTTCGACAATCGTCGATGCTCTAGCAAATGTCTTTCCAGTTTTTCTTTTTCTGGTTGCTGCTCTTGTCACCTTCACTACAATGGGGCGTTTTGTTGATGAGGAGCGAAAAAATTCCGGCGCACTGAAGGCGTTAGGCTATACAGATAAGGACATTTATAAGAAATTTGTTGTTTACGGATTAAGTTCGAGCATGGCGGGCACAATTATTGGAATCATTTTGGGGCACACGCTGCTGCCGTTAATCGTCTACAATACGTATCATGAAGGCTTTACCATACCTAAGATTCAGCTTGAATTTCATTGGGAAATTTCTGTGATTGCCTGTGTTTTAGCGTTCATTAGTGCAGTGATACCTGCTTTGCTCTCTGCCAAAAAAGAGCTAAGGGAACGGCCAGCAGATTTGCTGCTGCCAAAGGCTCCAGCGCAAGGTTCTCGTATTTTACTGGAGAGAATCCCGTTTATTTGGAATCGTTTGAGCTTCACGCATAAAGTAACGGCCCGGAATCTTTTTCGGTATAAAAAACGCATGCTGATGACGATATTTGGGGTGGCAGGCTCTGTGGCATTGTTGTTTGCCGGGTTTAGCGTCCAGCACTCGATTGAAGGGATTAATGAACGCCAATTTGGCGAATTGATCCGTTACGATATGATCGTGGCTGAATCAGATATACTGACGCCTGCCCAAAAAAATGCAATCCAGCAGCAATTAACAGACCCTACAGTAAAGGAATATGCATCGGTTCATTATGAAACTGTGACTAAAACGGCCGGAGCAGCTGGCGACACACAAGAGATCAAATTAATCGTGCCAGAGAAAACACAAAATTTTTCGGATTATATTCAGTTAAATGATCGCAAAACAAAAAAAGAATTGCAGCTGAAAGATGACGGTGTAATCATCACGGAACGATTAGCGAAATTACTAAAGGCAGAAGTCGGTGACGAGATAAAGGTGAAGGATGCGGAGAATCAGAAGCGAACTGTGAAGGTGGAAGGAATCACCGAGATGTACATGGGACACTTCATGTTTATGAATCAAAATGAATATCAATCTGTCTTTAAGCAGGATTTCCATTCCAATGCCTCATTGGTTAATTTAAAGGATGCTTCTGAGAAAAATACGAAGGAACAAGCTGCGAAGTTTATTGATTTGGCAGGTGTGGTTGGAGTCGTACAGAATACAACGATGACTAGTCAAATCACTATGATTGTTAATTCACTGAATAAAATTATGGAGGTCTTGGTTCTAGTTGCTGTGCTGTTGGCCGTCGTCATTCTATATAATTTAACGAATATCAATGTGTCTGAACGAATTCGTGAGCTTTCTACCATTAAAGTATTGGGATTTTTTGATAAGGAGGTCACTTTGTATATTTACCGCGAAACCATGCTATTGACAGCGATTGGCATCTTATTTGGCTTTGGGTTAGGCGAGTGGCTGCATCAATTCATTCTTACCGCTGTCCCGCCAAATGATGTGATGTTTAATCCGGCACTTTCCAGCATAAGCTTTATTGTACCAACGATCATTATTGTCGTTGTGACGATTATTCTAGGTTTTATCATTAATCATCGTTTGAAAACTATTGATATGCTGGAGGCATTGAAATCGGTGGATTAATTGAAGTTTCTTTCTCGTGATAGAGAACACTTTATGAGAAGTATTTCTGATAAAGTGTTCTTTTTTATGGAAAAAGACTAGCTATCCGCTTGACATATGAATATGTATTCATATATACTTGGTTTAAACATATGAATGAGCATTCATATAAAATCATGATGAAAAGAGGAACGTATTATGGAAAAAGGGAGCATACCACTTCATAATCAGGACACTACCCACAGCCATGAACATAGTCATAATCATGGAGGAAAACTCACGATCATACTGTTTTTTGTCGGACTTGCGGCATTTCTAGCAGGCTTCATTTTGGAGGGTTCCAGCAGTTTTTATTCAAGTATGGCATTTATTCTCTCTGTTATTACTGCAGGGTATCATATTATCCTTGAAGGTGTCGGTGATACGATCAGAAATTCACACAGTGCCAAAAAATTTCAGCCAAATGTTCATTTTTTGATGGCTTTAGCTGCTGCCGGTGCGATCGTGATTGGCAAATACGAGGAAGCCGCCATGCTGATCGTGATTTTTGCGGCAGCGCATTTCTTAGAGGATTACGTAGATGGAAAAAGCAAACGAGAAATTACGAACTTATTGAATCTAAATCCGACAGAAGCCAGAATTGTTTATCCTGATGGCAGTACGCAAATAGTTCCTGTCGATGAGGTAAAGGTGGGCGATAGGTTGCAGGTTCTTAATGGGGCACAGGTACCAACCGATGGCGTGATTTTAAGCGGAAACACTTCGATTGACGAATCCCCCATCAATGGCGAAAGTATTCCTAAAGAGAAGACGGTCGGGGATGAGGTTTATGGGAGTACGATCAACGGTTCCGGCACTTTCACTATGAAGGTCACCAAGGATAGCTCGGAAACAGTCTTTTCAAAAATCTTGCAAATGGTGAAGCAATCGCAAGAAAGTTTGACTAAAACAGCTACACTGATTCAACGTTTGGAACCCAAATATGTGACGATCGTTTTAGCCTTGTTTCCATTCGTGTTACTTGCCGGACCCTATATTTTTGGCTGGAGCTGGGAAGTCAGTTTGTATCGCAGTATGGTCTATTTGATTTCTGTTTCACCCTGCGCGCTTGCCGCAAGTGCTGTCCCAACGACTTTAGCGACAATTTCCAATTTATCTAAAAAAGGTGTGTTGGTAAAAGGCGGGGCGTATCTATCTAAACTACAAGGCCTAAAAGCCATTTCCTTTGATAAAACAGGGACACTAACAAATGGCAAACCGGTAGTGACCAATTCTGTTTTCGAACAGGGAGTGGATCAAAACGAACTTATTGATATTATAGTGGCTATGGAAAAACAATCGAACCATCCATTAGCCACAGCGATCATCAATAATTTTCCCGAAACGAGGGCGCTTCAGCTTGACGTAGAAAATCAAGTCGGCCGTGGGTTATCGACGAACTATGCAGGCAACAACTATCGTATCGGAAAACCTGCCTCCTTTGAAAAAGCTTCCTTTATCTATAAAGAAAAGGAAAAACAATTCTCTGCAGACGGGAAAACGGTAGTATTCTTCGGGAAAAATGAGACAGTAATTGGCTTGATTGCATTGATGGATGTACCGAATCAAGACGCAAAAGCAGCGATAAGCTACTTCAAGCAAGTCGGCCTTCATACGACCATGATCACAGGCGATGCAAAGCTAACTGGTGAAGCGGTCGGAAAACAAATCGGTGTTGATGAGGTCATTGCCAACGTGATGCCGGAAGACAAAGCGAAGATTGTTAAAGAACAACAGGAAACATACGGTTCAACCGCTATGCTAGGTGATGGAATCAATGATGCACCTGCACTTGTTACTGCGGATGTTGGTATTGCGATGGGCGATGGAACAGATGTCGCGATGGATGTGGCTGATCTCGTTCTAATGAAAAATGACCTGTCCAAGTTGGTTTATGCGCATCAATTAAGTAAGAAAATGGACAAAATCACGTGGCAAAACATCGCCTTTTCAATGGTTGTTGTGCTAACGTTAGTCACATTGAACTTTCTTGGCAAGCTGGACATTACCACTGGTGTGATCCTCCATGAAGGCAGTACGATCGTGGTTATTCTAAATGCATTGAGAATGCTGAAGACGCCGAAGAAGTATCTATAGATAGAGGAAGAGGCTCAAGTTTTGAGTCTCTCTTTATATGTTCAAAATTCCATCTGTTCTTTAAGTATACTTAAAGCTTATCTTTCAAGCTTTTATAACTAAGGTGAAAAATTTTATACTTGTTTATTAAGATGGGGGTATAAAGAAGTGAAAAACAAATTGGTTACTGGGACGTTTTGGTTGTCTTTATCAAATATCGTTTGTAAAGTACTTGGATTTGTCTATTTAATTCCTTGGCTGATCTTCATGGGGAACACACAGGACCAACAATCTGCTCAGGCACTCTATAATGTCGCTTATTTACCCTATGCGTTGTTTTTGTCACTGGGAACAGCGGGATTTCCAAGCGGGATTGCAAAAAAGATTGCTGAGTTAAATGCTAAAGGAAACCAGAATAAGGTAAGAGAATTATTTCAAAGCGGTTTAGCTGTCATGGAAATCATAGGGATTATCTCAGCCGTCTTAATGTTTATTTTTGCACCTGCATTAAGCAGAATTAGCCCAATTGTTGATCACGGGGCTGGCACGACTGCGATGCGTAGTCTATGTCTCTCATTATTACTCATTCCTATATTGAGCGCAATGAGAGGGTACTTTCAAGGTCTGAATATGAGTGTTCCGTTTGGTGTTTCTCAAGTGATCGAACAGGTGGTTCGTGTAATTATCATTCTTGCAGGAACCTATTTTATTCGTATTGTTTCCAACGGGAGTATCTTATCTGCGGTGGTTATCAGTACCTTTGCATCGTGTATCGGCGGGCTGTTCGCGATTTTCCATCTACTTTGGTCTGGAAAGAAAAAAGATCTGTTTCGTCTACAGGATTTTATCGCACCACCATTCAATTTAGTCCGAAGAACGAAAAATGTAGCGAAGGAAATTATTCGCGAATCATTGCCGTTTGTTTTTGTGGGTGCCGTTATTTCCATCCTGCAATTGATTGATCAGTTTTCAATAAAATCGATCTTTTCGGTAGTATTTCCAGCAATGGGGTCTGCTAGTTTGCAGACATTGTATACTTTAGCTTCTGCGAATCCCAACAAGCTGGCACCGATATTATTAGCACTAATCAGTTCAGTCACAATAACGTCTCTCCCAATGCTCAGTGTGGTTTGGACAAAGGGTGAACGTCAGTCTAGTATTGCAGACATTTTGCGATTGACATTGACCTTTTTGATTCCTTCATCAATCGGAATGCTCATTCTTTGTGTCCCGTTGAATACCGTTTTTTTTGGTTATAATTTGAATGCTAGTATCTATCTAGCTGTAACGATCGTTAGCACATTCTTCTTAGGAATTCTCAGTGTACTATTATCGATCCTACAATCTTTGAACGCACATAAAAAGGCGGTGTCTTTTACTTGTCAGCTTATTTTGTTAAAGCTCCTATTGCAAGTGCCGTGCATCTATTTATTTGAAGGGATAGGTTTGTCTGTAGCGACCACTGTTAGTACAATCGGTGTAATTATTGCTATCTACAGATATATTGTTTATGAATTTGATATCCACCCTATCGCTTACACACGGAATTATTATGAAAAAGTCTTTCAGGCAACATTCATTATGAGCGTAATCAGTTTCTTACTATTCAAAACGATGTCTAGTTTGTTTGGACTTGAAACCAGATTCCAATCGATTATTGTTATCGCAGTGATTGGTTTTGTCGGCTGTACGGTCTTTGCGGTAACCTTGTTTGGAAAGAAAATAATACGCAAAGCAAGGACACTACTGTAAATAGAAGCTTATCTCAAAGGCTCGATACTTGGTGTACAAGCTTAAATGATTTGCTAAACTGAATATCATCTAAAGCAGGAGACATTTCGTAGAAGTCTCCTGCTTTATTTTGTCTAGCCTTCCCTAGTATCTTTTTGCACACCCTCAAATTTCAAATTTAAAATCATTTTTTCAATAACTAAAAACCCAAAAGTTATATGAATGATAAAAATAATGATCGTATTTTCGGGTTATATATATTTCTACCTCATATTTAAAGTGTTAAAAAAATGTTTTAATTATAGTGACAGATTTATTAGAAATAGAGTTATTTGTACTTTGAGTTCAGCTATCGTTTGGAGATTACTTGGAAATGGATGTGCGTTAAGAGAATAAACGTTTTTCTCAAATTTGATCACAACTGAAGAAAATCACTTGTACCGTTATCGCTGTTTTGCTTTTTGAGTTTTCTGCATTGTCAAAAAAAGGAGGAAGTGGATGTTGAAGAAAGTGAGTAAGAGGTTTTCGTTATTTTTAACGTTGTTGCTACTTACAGGTTTGGTTTTTTCTAGTGTTTCGGTAGTGATTGCTGAGACGACGACTGAAGCGGTGGTGGAAGAACCTCAGTTGATAAAATCCCCTGAAGAATCATTGCCCGAGGCACCACCAGTTTTGGATATTCCGGAAACAACAAACGAAGAGTTAGAAAAGACTGATGTAGAGGAAGCGCCAATAGAGACACAAGAAGTCCAGGAAGGGTCAGAAGAAACGGACGAGCCAGTCGAAATTGTGGAGGAACCACATGAAACTACTGAGAACATAGAAGACTCAGTGATGCCTGAAAAAGGTCTGAACAAGGCAGATATACAAAGTATGGACACGGGTGATTTTACTGTTGAAGGAGGCACTTATGGAGAGAATTATGTCTTCGAAGCGCCTGTATTGAAATTTCTCAAAGGCGGAAGTTATCGCGTATCGGGAACCACGACCGAAGATCGGATAATTATTACTGCTGAGAACGTCCTGCTGACCTTGGATAGTTTGGAGATTGATGTTTCGGCAAACTATGGTCAAGCGGCAATATCAGTTGAATCTGGTGCCTCAGCTACGATTGATTTGGTTGGAGAAAATAAACTACAGAGTGGGAATAACTGTGCTGGTTTGCAGAATAACAATGACACCTCGAAATCTCTAGTGATTACCAGCAGTCCCGGAAACTATCAAGGATATGCTGGAAGTTTAGAAGCAACTGGAGGAAATCGTGGAGCAGGCATCGGCGGAACCCAGAATTTCGATAGTGCAGTCGAAATTAACGGTGGACTGATTACAGCGATTAGTACAGTTCAAGCTGCAGGTATTGGAGGTGGTTCCAATAAAAAAGGTACAGTGACGATTAACGATGGAATTATTATAGCAACTGGTGGGAAGTATGGTGGTGCCGGAATCGGTGGAGGTGGAGGAGCAAATCGTCCTACTGGTACGGTAACGATTAATGGCGGCACAATTACAGCAACTGGCGATACCAAGGGCTCAGATATCGGACGTGGGGAAATGGAGACCTACGGGAAGGTAATCATAAATGGAGGAAACGTCAAGACAAGCAGAAGAAGTGTTGAAGATAGCATACAACCTAGCCCAGTAAATAATTCAAATAAAGAAGTCAAGCTTTGCGATCTTATTAATGTCCAAGAAGATGCGGATATTTTGGTTGACGATGTGAATTATAATTTTAAAAAATCACATGAGAATGCTGAAAAGTATTATCTCTATGTGACCAAAGAGAACCACACGATCACTGTGAAAAAGGGGAATCAACAGGAAAACTATCTTGTATTTTGGAATGAAGATACTCAAAAGTTTGTTTTATGGGAATCGGAATTAATAGCTGACCATTTCAATGGCGTTACTTATTCGGATCAAGAGCTAATTCTCAGTGGCAACAATCAAACCTACGAAATATCCATGTATGGTGGGTTAGCGAAAACAACGAAAGATCGAATCAAAATCACAGGTACAAATGTGACAGTCAAACTGAATAATGTGAAGATTGACATGTCAAGCAAGGTTTTAAAAGCCGCTTTACTGATTGAATCTAATGCATCCGCCACGATTAATTTGGCGGGAGAGAATGAATTAAAGGGCGGTTCATTAAAGGCAGGACTGCAAAATGACAATGAAACAGAGGAATCGTTAATTATTGAGAGTGGGAAAGGCACCATTCAAGGCTATGCCGGTAGTTTGACCGCCACTGGTAGTTCTGGAGGGGCAGGCATCGGCGGAGCGAATAACGAAAAAGGTACGGTAACTATCACTGGAGGAAATATCACAGCCATTGGTAGTTCGGGAGGTTCAGGTATCGGCGGCGGTAATAACGGGACCGGCACGATAACGATTCGTGGAGGAAAAATCAACGCAACGGGTGATGTCACTGGTTCAGGTATCGGCGGTGGTGGCGGAAAAACGGGAACGGTTACAATTGAGGACGGCGACATTACAGCTACGAGTAATGGCAACGGTTCAGGTATCGGCGGCGGTTCTAGCGGAAATGGTACGGTAATCATTAATAAGGGGAACATTGCCGCAATCGGAGGGATTTATGGAGGTTCAGGTATCGGTGGTGGTTCTGGAGGGACCATCGGTACGGTAACCATCACTGGAGGAAAAATTACCGCGACAGGACAAAATTCAGGAGGCAATTCAGGAGGTTCAGGCATAGGTGGAGGAAGCGTAGGAGTCGGCGTGGTAACCATCACAGGGGGAACGGTTACGGCTACCGGAGGACAAAAGGCAAATGGAATAGGCAGAGGGCAAAATGGAGCTGAAACTGGTGGAAAAGTCACTATCAGTGGTGGCTCTGTGAAAGCCTTAGTCGACACAACGTTTGATAGTATTTATCCAAGACCGCAAAACGTTGAGAACATAGACGTGGCACTCTGCAATCTGATTCCTTTCGAAGAAGAGTCTCAGATTTTAGTAGATAATATGGATTATCAAGTTAATGGACTGCACAAAGAGGATGATAAAGCCTATCTGTATATGATGAAAGAAAATCATACCGTTACTGTAATAACGAATGGACAACAGAAGAACTACACTGTTATTTGGGATGAACAAGCGAATAAATTTATTTTATGGGAGTCGGATTTGATGGTGGATAACTTTACAGGTGTTTCATATTCCGATAATGAGGTAATACTTGCTGGTAATGATGAAACATACAACCTTTCGATGCGCAGCGGAGTGGAGACGACAACGAAAGATCGGATCAAAGTCACTGGTACGGGTGTCACTGTGAGGTTAAATGACGTGAAGATCGACTTGTCCGGGGATTTTGAGAAAGCCGCATTCCGAATCGATGCAAAAGCTACCGCAATCATTGATTTAGTCGGAGAGAATCAGTTAAAAAGTGCGAGACAATGCGCAGGGTTGCAGAATGATAACTTTTCAAAAAGTTCTTTAGTCATCAACAGTGGATCTGGAGATTATCAGGGTTATGCTGGTAGTTTGGAAGCTCAAGGAGGTTCTGCTGGAGCGGGTATAGGTGGTGGGAATTCTAAGAGAGGCTGGATTGAAATTCATGGAGGACTGATTACTGCCGCTGGTGGGTATTTTGCTTCTGGCATCGGTGGCGGGAATCGAGATACTGCTGGAAGTAGTAGTGGAAAAGTCACAATTACTGGAGGTGTGATCATAGCTAAAAGCGGAACTTATGCTGCGGCAATTGGTGGTGGTTATAACGGCAGCGGATTAGTTAACATCAGTGGTGGGACGATAACTGCCGCTGGTAATGATTATGCTCCCGGTATCGGAGATGGGGATAAAAATAAAGATTCTGAGGGCGATGTAATCATTACTGGTGGCTCGGTTAACGCTTCAGCTAGACAAACACCAATCAATCCGTCTCCAACCAGCGACGGCACTACGCCACTCGGATTATACCAAGCGGATGCCTCTTCTTATTCAAACGGTTCAACGCTTAAGGCCGGCACAACTGATTGGAAAGTCAGCGGGAAACACATCGATGACGATCACTTCTATCTCTATTTGCCAAAAGAAAAGCATGTAGTCACAGTTGCGAATAATGAGTCCTTTATCGAATGGAAGGAGGACAAATTTGTTCCTGCATCAACCTATAAACTAACGATTCCAAAATCTGTCACTTTGGAAGAGAAAGAAAAAAAAGTACAAGTCAAGCTGACCAATGAATTTTACCAAGTTTCTGGATACACCAAAAAGGTCTCAACAAGTTTATCTGCTACGGGCATGTCTGATGATAATTTGATATTAAAAAATCAAGGCGACGACACAAAACAAGCGCATTCGCTGATTACTTATGCAGGGTTAACACTGTCATCAAACAGCGTCGAAAAAGAAACAGATATGGTGCTCGGCAGTCCGACGGGAACAACAGGCAATGATCCGCTACAAGCGGGCAGTTACAAAGGCACATTGATTTTTGAAACCACCCGCACGACTGAGGAGGTAGAGCCATGAAGAAAAAATCACTTATCGCAAGCATTCTCCTAGTCGTTTTTCTTGTTGGGGGCTTCATGATCTATCGTTATTCGCAAAATGAGGAAACCTTGCTGGCCGATGTGGAATCGGCAGAAGAGTGGACAGGAGAACGGAAAGTCTCACGAGAATCCTCTCCAACGATTGAGATTCCCGGCTTTGACAGTATTTCTTTAAAGGCCGAAACCAAAGAGCAACAGGTCAATTTCCACAATCCGAAGAAAAATACTTGCTACTTCAAGCTTTCATTATGGCAGGACGCAGAAACGAAACTATGGGAATCAAAGCTTTTGGAGCCGGGCAAAGCCATTTATGATTTAACGCTGGATCAACCGTTAGCCGCCGGCAGCTATGATCAGGCGTTTCTCAAATACGAGTGCTTTAGCTTAAAAGAGCAGGAACCGCTGAATGGTTCTGAGATCAACTTGACATTGAATGTTCAGTAAGGGAGGAAAGCAATATGAAAAACATACTGATTGGAACCATGCTGGTGAGTTTACTGGCACTGGGATTTGTGGAAATGGTCCATGGGGAAGAAACAGAAGTAAACTACAAGGTAGAAAATAGTTATACACTAGTCATTCCGCAAAAGATTGATTTACAGAATACAACAGAACTTAAGCTTGGGACAAGTGGGCACAATATTGAACCAGTAAAACAGTTAAGTATCACCCTTAGCTCTGAAAATGAATCTATCTCGGAGGATGGAACGATTTCATTGAAACGACAAAAAGACCTCTCGACCAATCATACTCTTTCAACAAAATTGACTAAACAAAATGACTCAAAAGTTTTGAAAAAGGGCGACCTCTTAGTCAAAGCAACGAACAAAAGTGAGAGTGGAGTCCTAGAGGCATTCATGTTTTCAGAGATAACTGGAGATAAAAAAGCGGGTAGTTATAAAACAACGATCACCTTCGTTGCTGATGTCACAGAAGTCATAGGGAGAAAATAAAATGAAAAAATATTTGGTCATTTTAGGCATTTTCTTTCTGCCTATTACGGTATTGGCGGAAGAAAAAACAACTGAAATAACAACGACGATCCCTTCAAACTATACATTAACGATTCCGGCTAACCAAGAGATCATGAAGAACGCAGAGACGACTGCTCTTTCTGAGTTAAAAGTATCGGGAGATTTGGCGCCAGATCAACAGGTACGAATCTCGGCAACAATCGATGAGATGAAGAATAAGGACAGCAAACAGGCACCCACACTACCATTTCGCTTAACAAATGAAAAAGGCGAGGATTGGAAAAGTGATACCTGGGGTGCGCAAGACGCTGTGACTCAAAAAACGGCAAAACTGAATTTGAAGATTGAGAAAGAAGCATGGGCGAAAGCAAAACCAGGAAGATATGAAGGGAAGATCATCTTTACATCTGCGATAGAATAGGAGGGGAACGTCATGAAAAAGATTTTGTGTGTTTTCTCACTCTTTGTACTTACTGGACTTCCAGTTCACACGCTCGCAGCAGAAGGCGAACAAACGACAACGGTTCGTACGACAGTTTCCGCGACAAAAGCGACTGAACTGGAAGAGTTGATCACGAAGGAGAAAGAAAAACAACGAGAGAAAAACGATTATACAGAAGATAGCTGGAACAGGTATCAAGCCGCTTTGAAAGAAGCCGAAGACGTGCTGAATAAATTTCCTTATGATGAAGAAAAAGTCAACGCGGCATTTGATACGCTACAACAGGCACTTAACGGCTTGGTGTTGAAAAAGAGTGGAGGCGTCAGTACGACCCCGAGCAACAGAACAGCAGCAGGATCAGCAACATCCGTGAAAAGCTATCCAAAATCAGGAATGGCGTCCAGCGTTGGATTAGCGGCACTTGGCGTTTTCATGTCAGCAGGAGCGGTAGCACTCTTGAACAAGCGAAAATCATAAAAAGTGATGAAGCAAAGGAAGATCATGAGCGACAAAGCTTAGGATCTTTTTTTTTGCGAATTATTTTAAAGTCAGAAGTTCTTAAAGGATATTTGGGTTTATAGTAATTTTTTAACAGTAATCCAGGGTTTCAAAAGGGATATATAATAAAATTAGTTATCTTATAAGAAAAATTCTATTACTTAATTTGGTTTTAACATTCTGGTCTGAAAAAGAGAGATAAAAGGCGTATGTTATTTTTGTAAAGTGAAAAAGGACTAGACTTCAACATGGTGACGGGCCATCACCATCAGATTTTGGAGTAAAAGAATCCATTTAAAAAGGAGAACTAAGTATGAAAGATTACGGATTAAGTGAACGTCAATTATTCACGCTAACGCGTAAGAATTTAGAAAAGCGTATTACTCAGTATTATCATGAGACCAATGACGGCAATGGCGCGATCGAAATGTTAGTAGCGCTACAAGTACGGGACGAAATCTGCGAAAAGGACTTTTCATTCGTATTACCTGAGCTGGTTCAGCATATCTTCATGCGCACGCGATCAAATGCCGTGCTGCGTGATCTTTATGTATATTTTGCAGAATATTTCAAAAAGAAAGACTGGCGTCTGCTACAAATTAAGTTATTTCCTGCGAAGACTTATACTGCGGTGACGAAAAAGCTGAAGGGCTTGTATACACAATTTATCGAAGCCCCACTAGCTGGACTGACTGAATCGTTGCAGTGACTGCCATCTGAATAGGAAGAAGAGAAATAGAAGGGAAGGAAACAGATGACATCAACGACGACACTTGCTGTAGAATTTGGTAGAAGCGATGGCAAGGCCCATCGTTTACGCTTCAAGGATTTTGATGCGACAAAAAAACCGGATGAAATCCAGGCATCGTTAACCAAATTGACGAAATTAAGCATCTACGATAAAAATGATGTTCGTTTATTTGATGAAGTCCGCCGTGCGAAACTAATCGAAATGCTGGAAACAGAAATCTTTGATGATAAAAAAGATGCGAAAAACGACACGGATGAAGCGCCAGTAGCAATGCCTATGGTGGTAGAACCCGTACAAGCAGAAGACATTCCTCAGGTCCAAGAACCTGTTCATGATAAAGAAACCATCCGAATTCCAGAAGATTTGACTATTACAAACGAGTATCCAAGTCCTGGATGGTTGATCCAGACCATCGAACTGCCAATGGGGGTCAAACCCCAAGATATCGGTGAAAGTGAGGCTTTTTTGCTGATCTCTTCATGCTTGCCGCCACGAGTGCTGGTAGAAGATCTTGCGGTAGATGAAACGACTGACCCCGTAAAACTCATCATCACAGGGAAATTTCAGGAAGAAGAGCCGAAGGTTGAACAACCGGCTGCAGCAAATAAGGAATCGCCTCCAGTCACACCTAGTAAAAAACGAAATCGCCTCCGAAAACAAGAGTAACCGATTCTTTTTATCTCATCAAAAAAGCCAACGTTGGGATGAGTTAGAAACTATGTACTTTAATGTCTAAATCGGACTTTTTACATCAACTTTTTTGCGCGCTGAATCAGCGTGCTATTTGATCTGCCATGATTTGGGTTACGCGTAGTCTGGTTAGTGATTCATTTAACGGTTGCATCATGCAGATGAAAAAATAATGCAACGGCTAATCGAACGAATAGACAGAGGCTATGAAAGAGTGATTCCTTCCGTGAAAGAAATAAACTTGTATTATAGAGAGGAGACTTAAGCGTTGGCTTAAGTCTTTTTGCTGTTCTCATTATAGTTGAGGGGTGCAGAGCCTTACTAATTGACAACCGCTCCGTACAGAGATTATGGTGGAAGAACATAATTGTTTAGCGAAGGAATGACTGGAGGAGATAAAATGGATTTAAATTTAACAGGAAAGACCGCATTGGTCACCGGTTCAACGAAAGGTATCGGAAAGGCGATTGCTTGGGAACTAGCAAAAGAAGGGACAAATGTCATTATCAATGGTCGCCATAATCAGGAAGTTGAAGCTGTTGTGCAGGAAATCAAGACGCAGTTTCCGCAAACAACACCACAGTCAGCAGCCTATGATCTAGCGGAGGAAAGCGAACGTCAAGAGCTATTTGAAGCCTATTCCAATGTGGATATTTTAATCAACAATATGGGGATTTTTCAGCCAAAGGACTATTTTGACATTTCAGATGAGCTTTGGCAGCATTTCATCGATGTAAATTTCTATTCAGGAAATGCGTTGGCGAAGTTTTATTTGCCGAAAATGCTATCTGCTGATTTTGGTCGAGTGATCTTTATTGCGAGTGAAGAAGCGATCATGCCTTCTGGTGAAATGCCGCAGTACAGTTTGACGAAAACCATGAACCTTTCTTTGGCAAAAAGCTTGTCTAAACTAACAAAGGGAACGAATGTGACCGTTAATACGATCATGCCAGGTTCGACGTTGACTGAAGGTGTTCAACAAATGTTAGTGGACATGTATAGTGACACGGATTTGCCAGAAAGTGAATGGGAAAGCGACTTTATGAAAAATCATCGCCCGTTATCTCAAATTCAACGATTGATTCGTCCAGAAGAAATTGGCCGTTTTGCGGCGTTTGTCTCTAGTCCTTATGCGCGATCGTTTTCAGGAGCGGCATTGCGTCTAGATGGCGGATTGGTTCCAACAATTTTTTAAGCGTGTGACGATCCGTTAGTAAAATGAATCTAGAAAATCGACCTGTTCTGAAGTAAACCTTTTTTTAGCTACGTTAGACCCAAAAGCTAATGTATCTTATCTTAGGTTGCTTCATAACAGGTCTTTTTTTGGATAGAGTAAGAACTATTTCCAATTTATTCAGGTAGCGACTGTCGGTTGTTCCAAAAAACATTGTTTATTATCTCCTTTTCTTCTATTGACAAATGGCCTTATCATCCGTATCTTATTCACTATAGTAGATTTTATCCAATATAGTATTTTGGAGGGTAATATGATTTCAGCAAATGAAATGATCAGTCGTAATATTAAACGGATTCGTCAGGAAAGAAATCTGACATTAGATGATTTGGCAAGGCTTTCAGGAGTCAGCAAGAGCATGTTGAGTGAGATTGAACGGTGTACGAAAAGTCCGACGATCTCGATGCTGGAGAAAATTTGTACCGGGATCAACGTTCCGTTAGCTCAGCTGACGTATATGGAGACGCCGGAAGTCTCGGTGATCAAAAAAAGTACAACGAAGCATTATTCGACTTCGGAGGGATTTGCTACCTTCAATTTGTTTGAATATGATCCAGATAAGAAATTTGAGATTTTGCGACATGTAATCGCACCGCATTCGGAACGGCTGTCTGAGTATCATGAGGCGGGAATCAGAGAATATATTATTTGTACGCAAGGGGTATTGGACATCCAAGTAGGGGAAAAGCGCTTTGAACTGGAGGAAGGTGAAGCCATTCAGTTTTTAGCGAATTGCAATCACAAATATGCGAATACGACGGATAAAGACACACACATTTTGATGTTGATGTTCAGAGAATAGAAAGAAGGACTGAAATGAAGGGGTATAGTGTAAGGTTGGTTAAGTTGATAGTCGGGTTGTTTCTATTTGCGTTGGGGTCATTTTTAACGATTCAAGCCAATATTGGGTTAGCTTCCTGGGAAGCATTTAGTATGGGAATTGCCTATCTGACAAATCAGACCTATGGAAATATTTTGATCATCAGCGGATTGGTCATCTTAGTGGTGGATGTAGCGTTAAAAGAGAAAATTGGTTTTGGCACGATTCTTAACACGATTTTGATCGGAACTTTTGTTGATATGATCCAAGCGGCTGATGTGATTCCGCAAATGCATCATTTTTTCTCGGGTGTAGTGATGCTCCTACTGGGGCAGGTGTCGATCTGTGTAGGCAGTTACTTTTACATCGGAGCCTCGTTGGGCTGCGGACCACGGGATGCGTTGATGGTCGCACTAGGAAAACGGATGCCAAAGGTACCGATTGGAATTGTTCGTGGGATTATTGAAGGAACGGTTCTTTTGATCGGTTGGTTATTAGGAGCAAAAGTTGGTATTGGAACGATTATCTCTGTTTTTGGAATCAGTTTTATTTTAGAGGCGACCTTTAAAATTTTACATTTTGATGTAACGAATGTGGCTCATGAAAGTGTTGTGGATACAGTGAAGGAGCTAGGAGTCCCTCGGTAAATAGTCCATCCTTCGCTGTTTTTGCAGCTAAAAGGAGTACGATTAAAAAAGTTGCTAAAATAAAAGTAAGCGTTGACACCAGTAATTTCACCTGCTACTATAATCATGTAAGAAAGAAAAAAGACTAGGAATGACACCGTAGTTATTCTTAGAGTTATGTGACTGGTCATGCAGGCAGAACTCAGATTATGCACTAAACGTACCGAATTTGTCGGTTTGTTTAGTCTGTAATCTGAGTTTTTTTTCTGGAAAGGAGTAAGAGATGAAAGTAGTTAAAATCTTGAATAATAATATTGCGATAATTGAAAAGGGTGGACACGAGTCGATTGTTTATTCACCGGGAATCTCTTTTAAAAAGAACGTTGGCCAACGAATTGATGATTCTGAAATCGAAAAAACCTATGTACTAGATTCAAAGGACCGCCTGGAGCATTTCAGTTACTTGCTGACACATTCAGATGAAAAAATGATTCATTTATTGAATGATATCGTTGCTTATGGCGAGTTTGTGACGAAGCAAGAGGCAAATGATTATTTGTATTTGGCACTGCTGGATCATCTTACTTTTGCGATTCGACGAGGAGAAAAGGAGCAGTTTATCCGCAGTCCATTAACTTGGGAGGTTCAGAAGTTTTATCCCAAATTCTATGATATCGGATTGCATGCGGTGAAATTGATGCGCCAGACCTTCGAGATTGAATTTCCTGACGAGGAAGCCGTTTCGATCGCCTTACATTTTGTCAACATTCAGGAGAGTCAGTCTTTGCTCGATGAGACGCTGGAAAGTATGGAAATTTTGAGAGATATCTTAAATATCATCAAATACCACTTTAATATCACACTAGACGAAACGTCTATGAACTATATGCGTTTAGTCACTCATTTACAGTATTTTATCGAACGACTGAGAAAGCAGGAAATTTATAGTCAAGACAGTGCCGGCCTGTACGACCAAGTAAAACTGCTTTATCCTGAGGCATTTCAAGCAACAGAAAAAATTGATATTTACGTGAAGGGTAGATTCAATCACTATTTAACCAAAGATGAATATACCTATTTAATGATCCATATTAATCGTGTGACAGAAAGAAAGGACGAACAGAAATGAAATACCAAGAATTCAATCAAACCATTATTGATTTAGTTGGCGGGAAAGACAATATTCAAGCAGTGGTACATTGCATGACACGCTTGCGTTTTACTTTAAAAGATCGCTCGAAAGCACAAACCGAAGCGATCAAGGACATGGACGGCGTAATTGATGTGGTCAGTAATCAAGTGGCCTATCAGATTATCGTGGGAACCCATGTCAACGATGTGTATAAAGAATTAGTCAGTATGATTGGGTTAAATCCAGAAGCCCAAGAATCAGGACCCAAGGAAAAGAAAAATTTCGTGAAAGCAGCACTCGATGTCGTTTCGGAATCCATGACACCGATTCTTGAACCGATTATCTGTGCAGGACTATTAGCAGCAGTACTTTCGATCGTTTCATTGACTGGCATTATTTCACCAGAAAGCTCAACATACATTATCTTTGATACCTTAAGAAGTGCGGTTTTCTATTTCTTGCCAATTTTCATGGCAATGAGTTGCGCCAAACGTTTAGGTGCGAATCCTTATTTGGCCGTTGCTTTAGCAGTCACCATTTTATCAGACTCGATCAATGGGCAATCGGGATTAACGATGTTCGGCCTTTCACTACCTGAAATTACCTACTCTAACAGCTTCGTGCCTATTTTGATCGCTGTGTGGGTAATGGGCTACGTAACGAAATATGTAAAGCGAATCGTACCAAGTTCGTTACAACTGTTTCTGACACCTTTGTTAGTCATGGTAATTATGCTGCCGGCGACACTTCTGGTTTTCGGTCCCATTGGTTTTTACTTAGGTGAAGGAATTATTGGTGTATTTACCTGGTTATTAAACACAGTCGGTGCGTGGTTCGTGATGATGCTTTACTCCGCATTACAGCCATTCTTGATCATGTTAGGTGCGGGAAACTTTATTATGCCCGTCGTCGCTTCACTGATCGCTTCTAATGGCTTTGATCCGGCATTCATTACATCTTGTACAATCTCTGATATCGCTGTGGGCGGTGCAATGCTTGGGTACTTTTTACGGACGAAAAACAACAAGCAAAAACAATTATTTGGTACAGTGACACTTTCGGCAATTTTAGGTATTACCGAACCAGCGATTTATGGGGTATTTGTTAAATATCGCCGACCGTTCATCGCCGTGATGATCGGGGGCGGACTTGGCGGATTGTTTGCTGGGATTACGGGTGTTAAAGCCTATTCTGTGGCTTGGGGACTCTTTGGACTCCCTTCTTATATCGGAAATGATGGCGATTTTGCAAACTTGTGGTTCATGGTTGCGGCTGTCGGTATTAGTTTTATCGGAGCTGCAGTTGCTGCCTATATGCTCGGTGTTCCTTCTGAAGAAAATGCGGAAGTTCAGGTTTCTGCTTCTCAAGCAGCAGCTGTTGAGAAAGAAAAAAGCGGCTTAAGATCGATTCCTCTAAAAAGTGTGGTAAAAGGAAACTTAGTCCAATTATCGGAAATTGCTGATCAAGCTTTTTCGACCGGTGCTTTAGGAAAAGGGGTAGGAATTATTCCTGAGGCCAATGAGATCTATTCTCCAATTGATGGTGAAATCACTGTTGTTTTCCCAACGAAACATGCGATGGGGATCAAGGGAGAGAAAAACGAGGAAGTGCTGATTCATATTGGGATTGACACAGTCGAGTTAAATGGTGAAGGCTTTGACATCAAAGTCGCAGCTGGTGATAAGGTAAAAGCAGGTCAACTACTAGGAACGGTTGATTTTGATCAGATTAAGCAGGCTGGTTATGATCCAACAACGATTGTTGTGGTGACCAATACGAACGATTATCTTGATGTGATCCCAGAAACCAATAAGTCTGTTTGTGACAGTGATTTATCAATGAATATAATTTTTGAATAGAGGAAAAGCGAAGATGGATAAGAGTTTTTTATGGGGCGGCAGTATTGCCGCTCATCAATGTGAGGGTGCTATAAATGAGGGAAATAAAGGTGTCGGCTTAATGGATCTAGTGACTGTCGGGGCTTACGGGCAACCACGTGACATTCATACAGAATTTGAAGCCGGCTGCAGATACCCGTCTCACATAGGAATCGATTTCTTTCATCGCTACAAGGAAGATATTGCACTTTTCGCAGAAATGGGTTTTAAAGCTTTGCGGATTTCCATTGACTGGTCGCGAATTTTTCCTAAAGGGGATGAAGAAGAACCCAATCAGGCAGGACTCGATTTTTATCATGCAGTGGTTGATGAATTATTAATGCATGGCATTGAGCCAATTGTGACGTTGTATCATTTTGAGATGCCGATTCACCTCGTGACGGAATATGGTTCTTGGAAAAATCGTCAGGTGGTCGATTTCTATTTAAGATTTTGTGAGACGATGTTCCGCAGCTTCAATCATAAAGTAAAATACTGGGTAACGTTCAATGAGATGAACCATATCGATCCTCAATCTGAAGCCAGTGATATTTTTACGTACATCATTGCTGGGTTGAAGTTTTCTGAAATTGAGGATAAGAAACGAACGTTGGCAGTGATCGGCTATAATATGACCATTGCAAGCTGTTTGGCAGTTAATTTAGCTCGAAAGATCAATCCAGAAAACAAGGTGGGCTGTGTCTTTGGAATCGAACCTGTCTATCCGGTTGACTGCAATCCAGAAAATGTTTTAAACGCCTATAAACAGATGGATCGTGATTTTTACCAAATAGATGCAATGTGTAACGGAGCGTTTCCTAAGTACAAATTGAAGGAGTATGAGGCCATCGGGATCAAACTGGAGATCGATGAACGTGATCAGACGGCCTTCAAAAATGGCACACTTGATTTTATCGGAATGAATTACTATGCGTCTTCCGTGGCAGCTTATGAAGGTGCAGAGGATCAAGCCAGTGCATTATTTGGCGGATTACAGAATCCTTTCCTAGAAGTAAGCAAGTGGGGGTGGGCAATTGACCCTGTAGGCATTCGTTACTTGTTGAATTATACTTATCGCAAATACGGCTTACCGATTATGATTACAGAGAATGGGTTGGGGGCAGTGGACGAGGTTGCTACTGATGGTCATATCCATGATGCCTACCGAATCGACTATCTTAAGAAACACATTTTAGAAGTCAAAAAAGCAATTGAGTTAGACCAAGTAGACTGTATCGGGTATCTTACTTGGGGCCCAATTGATCTAGTCAGTGCAACAACCGGTCAGATGAGTAAACGCTATGGCTTCATTCATGTGGATCTTGATGATGAAGGAAAGGGTTCACTCAAACGCACAAGAAAAGATTCCTTTGATTGGTACAAGCAAACAATCAAAGAAAATGCTGCGAACATTACAGAATAGATCAGTGAATGAAAAGACAGGATCATCCCTAGCGGTGGTCATGTCTTTTTTTGTATGGCAGACAAGCAACTCATTGATAATCCTCTGTCTGTTTGGGTACCAAGCTGCCTAATGATTCTTAAAAGTGTCACGTTGAATGTCAAATGACTATGTTGCAAAATAAGCCTATGTTGATTTTTGTTATTTTATCTCTGTGTAAGTAAAGACGAAACGACTTAAGAATAATTTTGTACAAGGAATACTTTATTAATGTCAATGATAAATTGTGTCATTTCATTCAAATATCGAATTTATTTTTTTGAAATTATGGAATTGTAAGCAGATTATTGTTCAGATGAAACATTTTGCGTTAAGCTATTAAGTGAAAGTAAGGAAAACGAAATGAAGCAATCGTTCATGATAACTCTAAGGCGGTTATTTTATTGCTTGTAGAATTATTTTTCCTTTCACAAAAAAATGCTTCTTAAAGATTCTGTCAAACTAGCGGATCAGTGAAAGAGGTCATTTGTAAAAGAAAATACAATAGGAGGAATTTGAAATGGTAGAAAACAATTCGTTTAACGAGAAATCAGTACCCGAACACACGCAAACAAATCAAATGAACAAAGGGAATGACTCACAGATAAGAGGTGAAACGGTTTATGATGACAAAGTCATTCAAAAAATCATCGGTGTTGCCATTGAGAAAATTGATGGGTTATTGACCGTCGATGGTGGATTCTTCTCTAATGCAGCGGAAAAATTAGTCAATACAGACAATGTGACGGCTGGAATTGATACAGAAGTCGGCAAGAAACAAGTCGCCGTTGACATGAATGTTGTGATCGAATACGGAAAAGATATCACTGAAGTGGCGGATCAAATTAGAAAAGTTACACATGATGAAGTTGAAAAAATGACGCATTTAGATGTCATTGAAGTCAATGTACATGTGGTGGATATCAAAACCAAAGAAGAGTTTGAACAAGATAGTGAAACCGTACAAGATAAAGTAACTAGTGCAGCGAAAACAACAGGCGAGTTTGCTTCAAAACAAACAGATAAAGCCAAAGATGCAATGAACCGCGGAACAGATAAAGCACAAGAAAAAATCGAAGACAATCAAGATTCACGAGTGAAATAAGAACAAATAATAGGAGGAATTTATCATGGGTTTATTATGGTCATTAATTATTGGAGCAGTGATTGGAGCAATCGCTGGAGCGATTACAGGTAAAGGAAACAGCATGGGCTGGATCGCGAATATCGTCGCAGGTTTAGTCGGATCAGCATTAGGACAAGCTTTATTAGGTTCTTGGGGACCTTCATTAGCAGGGATGGCACTCGTACCATCAATTATTGGAGCGATCATTTTAGTTTTAATCGTTTCATTTTTCCTAGGCAGATCAAAATAATAGCAGGTATCCATACTGCACAAACAATTGTTATACTTTTGATAATAAAAGCTCATATGATTACAATTCAATCATAATTTGAATGAAAGCTTACAAAAGTGTTGAAGGATTTCATGTCGTTTTCTGAACGGTATGAAATCCTTTTTTTTATAAAATAGAACCTCTTTTAGGATGTGACAAAAAGAAGAGCCATGACGTGAGAAAATGTCTCTTTAGCTAAAAGCACTCACTGATCAGGTCTTTTGAAACCGGCTAAACGATTGTCGTTTATAAGTTGAAAATAAAGTTTCGTCCTTTAAAAATATTTTTTTCTCCAGTGGGATTTATAAATCGATTGAAAACAAGAAGGTGGATTTCGTGTTTAAATTAAGGGGCAAATATATGGAAATAAGGATCTTTTCCTACGGATAGATCTTTATTTTTTTGTTTATTTATCTGTTTATCGTTTAAATGGGACGTTTCTATGAGTTGATTTTATTATTTTTGACATTTCAAATGCATGGAGTTGATTAATAATAGACGAGAAAGAAAGGACGTTCTCTTCTAAACTGTAAAACTTCCTCGGTGAGTTCCAACGATTGTCTTACTAAATAGTTCACTTTGGGGAATCGGACAGATAGTAAAACTGAGATTTTTCTATCAACCTTGGCAGCCTAAGAATTATTCGTTAGAACGCTCTAAGTGAATTTCGCTTACTACTATTGGTTATGCTGTTCTTAAGAAGGAAGAGAAACTTCTGGAAAAATCAAAAAGAAAGGAAAGTGCGGAGGTAATGACGGTTTTACTTTTAACAAAAAGTTACTCCTATGAACAGGATTTTATAAATAAATTAAATGTTTTAGGGTATGAGGTGCTTTGCAGTAAGCAGCTATTTTTGGATTTACTAAACGTAGAAAAAAAGGAATTTGACGGTGAATTTGATTTCTTTGATAAGGTGATCCTAAGTGAAACGATCTCGGATCAGGAAGCAGTCATTTGCGTAGATAGATTAAAAACAGTTAGTTGTACTCTGATTCGCAAGACGATTGTTGATTTGAATGAAGAACTGCGAAAAAAATGGCAAAAGAAAGGAATGTCCATCCTTATCTCACAAACATTGAATTTCGAAGAGCTGCGAGAGCAATTGTCGGCTAGTGATCAGACGGAACAAAAGGGTAAACCAACGCTGAGCAAAGAAAAAGTTCTCTTTTTAGAACATTTTGATTATTGTCTAACCAAACAGGAATATCGGGTGTTTCGTTTACTGAAGCAATCGCTAGGAAAGTGTATTTCACGAACAGACATGTGCTTTTACGTATGGGAAACAACTCCTTCGAGGTCAAAGGAAAGCCGCCTATCAGGAATTGTTAAGTCCCTTAAGAGAAAAATGAAGGAACAAGGCCTAGATGAAACGCAGCTGCAAACCTCATGGGGCAAAGGCTATTGTCTGAAAAAAATTGCATCAAAAGAAACTAGCTTTATATGATACAACAGTTTTCATGCGGATCAAGACAAGTCATTCTTTCAATAGCTAAATAATCAAGAAACAATCAAAGCCGTAAAGAATCTTCGGATTTTATCCTTCGAAAATTTTTTGCGGTTTTTTTGTCTAAAACACCAGAGTTAATTAGTTGTATTTGATAAAAAAAGATGTTATATTCTTAAATTCATAAAGAACAAAGGAGGCTTTCTCGTGCTAGATTCTTTTATTAAGGGACAAGATCAGCTCGTACAAAAGTTTTTTACCTATTGTTATCGATCCTACAACTCTGTCTTCAGTTATAAAGAATTAACGGACGAATTGGGTATTTCATACTCGATGCTAAAACAGGTTTTGGATCAGATAGAAACGATTCAGCAAGATTACCCCGAATTTTCGATCGACCGAGAAAATAAGGAAGTCATCATAAAGTTTTCTGAGCGCTTTTTGTTAAATAAAATTCAAGTGGACCTAACTAAATCGACACTTCCTTTTATTATTTGGGATGCGATTTTCCATCAAAAGTTTAAATCACTGGAAGCCTTCAGTCAAAGTCAGTATCTTAGTCGCCGGACGGTCCAGCGCCAAATTGGAGAGTTCAGCCCCATTTTGGCACAATATCAGATTGGCTTAAATTTAAAAAAGAACGGCTATCTAGTAGGTGATGAATTCCGTATTCGTTATTTTTTTCATAGTTTTTATTGGCATATTTATGACGAGATTGATAGTAATCGTCCTCCGATTGTTCAAAAAAGTGCCACTGAAGCCTACCAAAGCTTAACGGAGTATTTTCCTTTTCTCAGACATGCGGATAAAGAACGATTTATCAATTTTTTAGCCGTTTCAGTCACGCGGATCAAACAAGGCTATGTCATCAAAACAATCCCAGAAACGGTCAAAAAGTTTTTTAATCCTTTTATGTCCAGAGAACTCTTTGAACAAAAAATACTAATTCCTTTTTTCGAAGCCAACTTGCTTTATGAAAAGGATTTATCTAGCGATGAGTTCTTGTACATTTATTATATGTTTACAGTAGGACAGAGCTATTCTCAAGAAACGATGCAGCAGATTCAATTACAATCGCCTGGCTTTTTGAGCGATTATCGGCGTTTGATTGATGATTGGATTCTTCAGATAGAGGAACATCTACAGTATCGTTTTGGTCAAGATGAGAAACGATTTTTGTTTATAAACTCTACGTATATTTTTTCTTTTCTGTTAACCTTTGGCTTGGGTAAACAAATCGATTCTTTTGGGGATTATATGACGATTTCTGAAATTGAGGATCAATATCTTTATCTCTTTGATCTCCTAGAAAGGATCGCTCATAACGTAGATACGTCAAATGAAGAATGGGTAAAAACGCTTAATTCAAATTCCTTTAAATACTATGTCTCACAACTGTTGTATCACGTCCTAATGGATCGGGATCTGCCAATTCGAGTAGCTATCGAATCTAAGGGAAGAGGGCTAGAGGAACAGCTGCAAAAACAAAAGCTGGTTCGAATCAGCCCGCGGCCGATTATTATTGTTGGCATTCGTCAAAACCCAGATGTAGTGATTTCTGATTACGCGATTGATTTGACGCGATATTTTCCTCGTGAGCTGCCGTACCTTTTTCAATGGGGGGAAAAACAGTACCTGTCTGATTGGATTCGGGTAGTGACCTTTATTAATAAGGTGCGGGATCAAAAATACAAAGCTATGCTGCCGTAAAAGAATGTGATTCATAAGAACCCGTCAATTGGTGAAAACTGATTGCCGGGTTCTTTTCATTTGAAAAGTTCGTTATCTTACACTCTAAAGTGTAAGCGGCGAGTGACGATAAGCCGAATAGTGTTCATCCAGAATCATTTACGTTAAGCTTGTATATGAGAAGATGTTGCCAAAAAGGTGATCAATAGTTGGCAGATCAAACAAGTTGTCTAAGTGACAGGAGGGAGATAGCTATGTTAGTGATTGTGGATATGCAAAATCGTATTTTGGATCCTGAGGATAAAAATTATGTTACAGGTGCGGCGCGCATCATACCAGCTATTCAACAACGTTTAAAAAAAGCGCGCGAGTCTGGTGAACTGGTTCTTTTTACTCGAGATATTCCGATCGAACACAAAGATGAATCTGAAGAGTTAAGACAATTGCAGATAGTAAGAGAGCTTGCACCTCTGCCAGAGGAATATGTATTTAAGAAGAACTATTTTGCGTTAGAACCGGAGCAATTGATCGAGATTCGTGAGTTAACTGAAGCAAGAAAAGAAGAGAAAAAGCGCATCGAAGTGGTTGGTGTCGAGTTAAGTTTGTGTGTGTTGGCGAATATTTTGGCATTACAAGGTGCCTTACCTGAAGCAGATTTCTTTATTGATCAACAATTGGTTGCAGGCAACCAATTAAATGAAGCAACCGTTCGTTTGTTGCCAGCCTTTAACATTGAATCTAATTAGTTCAGAGCGTTAGCCTCATTGAAGGGGTTAGCGTTTTTTTATCCTATTTAAAACCCCTCTATTATCTGAAAAAGAGCAGAAACGTTATCAATTGATTTAAATTTTAAATTAAAAAAGGTTTTTTATAACTAAATGTTCACTAGTCAATCATCCGCGTTCCTTTTATACTAATAATTAAAGTGAGAGTACTCCAGGGGATGAAAAAGTGATGATTAACTATCAAAAGCATACGCTGCATTATGGGGATTATCGGATCGGTCGGGTGATCTGGATCACAGATTTAAAGGGCGAGACAAATGTGAAGCTCCATTTATTGGATCAAAAAGGGAATCTGCTTTATCGGATAACGGGAAGTTCCAATGAAAGCGCTTCAGATATTGTTTATGAGCACATCAGTCAAGAGCAGATTGCTGATATCCAAAGAATTTTAAGCCAAACGGACCCTTTTTTTAATTGGTATGATGATTTAGTTGGGACGTTAGGGTATTTTGGCAGAGAATTGGCAAAGATAAAAGCCATTAGAAGACTCAGTAAAACAGAAGAAAACATCATGGTTGAATATGAACTTTTTTCAAGCAAGGAAGAACGTGACACGATTCATAATTTAGAATGTTTTGAAATAGGAGAAATAGATCAGGCGCAGACAGAAAGAAGGATGCTTTTCAAACTTATCGCACATGAAGAGATGGATGTGATTAATGTCAAGTATTATGAAGCAGGCGAGGTCAGCGTCTATCGACTAGTATGTAACGAACGTACTGTCAGCCGCGAGAATGAAAACGATTAATTGTACGTTGCTAGGAGATAGATGGTATAGTACATGAAGAGAATCTTTATGGGAGATAGACAGATGAAAATAAACTATTTAAAGAACACACAATCTTTTGGGGATTATCAGGCGAGCCAAGTGGTTTGGATTCACACATCGAAGGATCATTTAGTGCTTAAGTTTGCTATTTTGAATAAAGCAGGAAGTCTGGTTTATAGAATTACCGATCAGCCTGATGGCGAGGAGTATAAAGTTTCTGAGAATAGTTTGACTGAGGCAGAGATAAAAACGATTAATCATTTAGTGACTCAAAACTATCGCGATTTTGAGTGGGATATTGATGATGAGGAAGATCTTGCTGACTTGCTGGGCTTCTTTGGTGAAAATCTGGCAAGGCGCCACTGTATAGAACAAGAAAGTAAGAAAAAACCAGAGGTCGTAGTTGATTATATTTTTGACTCGAGTGAAGCAATAAATTACGAAGAACTTAGTCAAATAGTCTACTTTAAAAAAGGTGTGACAGAGGATGAAATAATTGAGGACTACTTACTGCCAGAACTGATGGAGCGAGAGGGATTGGACATAATCCATATGCATATTGCAGAAGATGGGGTCGTTAACAGTTATTTAGTGACCGTTCAGGACTATGAAATAGACTAAACATTTTGCGAGGAAGCTTGTAGCTGCAGTTTTTCCGCAGACATTGCATATTCATGAATAGGAGCTGATCTGAAAGTCTATTGGACTTTTAGATCAGCTCCGTTTGTTTAGCACGATTAAACAAGTTCGTACTTTTTCATTTTTCGCCATAAGGTGGCGGTACTGATGTTTAACGCCTGTGCGGTATCCTTGCGATTTCCAAAATGGTCACGCAAAGTCTCCTCAATCAGTTCTTTCTCCGTTTGAGGGGCTCTCATTTTTGAGGCGACTGCTCTGTTTTGAGTGGCCTGAAATTCCTGCTGGCAAATCGCGACGACTGTATTATACGTGATTTCAGAATAATCCGTCATCACTACACAGCGTTCGATCAGGTTGATCAACTGGCGAATGTTTCCGAAATAGTCAAATTGCTTGAAATGCTCTAGACTTTTCGTTTGGATCGTTAGTTCTGGGTAATGCTGCGTAAGGTAATGGGAAATAATGAGGGGAATATCTTCTTTACGATCGGAAAGTGCCGGTAATTTCAATTCTAAAACAGCTAGACGGTAAAAAAGGTCATTTCTGAATTTCCCTTCAAAGGACAGCCGCTGCAAGTCCTTGTTCGTCGCGCTGATGATTCGAACATCGACGGGAATAACCTTTTCACCACCGACCCGCACGATTTCCTTTTCCTGTAACACTCGTAGCAGCTTGGCTTGAACTTCTAAATTAATCTCTCCAATCTCATCTAAAAAAACGGTCCCATGATGAGCCATTTCAAAAATCCCCATTTTCCCTTCAGTATTAGCGCCGGTGAAGGCTCCTTTTTCGTATCCGAAAAGTTCACTTTCCAGTACAGAGGAGGACAAAGCCGCACAGTTGATCGCAATGAAAGGGCCATCCCTTCGTGCACTATGGTTATGAATACTTTGCGCAAATAATTCTTTACCCGTTCCCGTTTCCCCTAATATTAAGATGCTGTTCTC
Source organism: Enterococcus sp. DIV0756 (assembly GCF_051710745.1). Lineage (NCBI taxonomy): Bacteria > Bacillati > Bacillota > Bacilli > Lactobacillales > Enterococcaceae > Enterococcus > Enterococcus sp. DIV0756. The sequence continues at coordinate 1,188,344 of NZ_JBIOLF010000002.1, forward strand.
TGATTTGGCGATTCGTTTGGCCCATTCAACGGCTTGCTTCATTTGATTGCTGTTTCCAATGATGTCATTAAATTGTTTGTGAGCGACATGGCCTTTTGTATAAAGCTGTTTTCGAACCGTATTTTCAGAAGAAATAATCTTATTTGCACTCGTCAAATGAACCACCGCACCGTAGATGGCATTATCAGAAGTCAAGGGAATCATGGAGAAAACAAATTGCTCTGTCTTGATTTCGATCAACTTATTTTCAATTTGATTCCCGCTTTGAAAAACGCTGGAATAATTCTCGTCGGTCAAGATTAAGTCGGTTAGCGTCGCAAGGGGGATGCGTTTTAAAACTTTTTTTGCTCGTGAATTAATATAAGAGATGCTTCGATCGTGATCAAAGGCAAAAACGGCCTCATCAGCCACATTCAAAATGGTCTGAATAAATTGATAATTTCGATTTCTTTCTGCTTGTACGGCTAATAGATGACAAGCCTCTTCTAAAGCCTCAATCAAAGAGGGGGGGCTGATTTCTAGCATCACATGCTTGGCTCCGAGAAATTCACAAGCATTTTTAGTATTCAAGCCACCAACAAAGGTATCTATTCCCTGTGACAAGCCGTCTTTGACCAATTCTACAAGGTCATCATCAGATTGTATTTCAAGTGGAAGAAAGTGCTCGCCAGAAGTATCTTGAAAGGTTTTGATCATTCGAAAAATAGACCCATAGCCAATAATTGCGATATTTGCAGACTGTTTTTTGGCCTGCTGATACGCTTTTAAGATCTCTTCATAGCAGCAGCGAACTTCGATCACAGGAATGTCATATTTGTTTTTCAAGCGATCATAGTTCTGTCCGCGGGCGATAAATAGCTTGGCACCTTTATTGTGATAATATTCTCCTAATTCTTCCGCTTTCTTTCCAACCGCTTCCGTAACGATAAACCCCTTATATTTTGGATTGTTCTCCACGAGGTAGGTCACTTCACGAGTGAAATTTTTTTGTCCAGAAAAAATGACGGTGTCCAATCCTCCAACTCCTTTCAAAACATTTCATTTATTTCAACGGATGAAATGTTTTCTTTCATGTTGCCAGTATAGCATAAATTCTCCTGTTAAAGAAAGCGCTTTATAAAAGCTTTTTGTTTTTTTGAAAAAGTTGGCATAGCGGTTGCATATAAGAAAGTGTAAGACTTACAAAACAACTTTGGAGGACTGGAAACGATGGGATACAAAATTTTATTACCACAGGAAATCATGCAAGAAGGACGCGAGTATTTAGAGAGCCGGGGGTATGAATTAATTGACGGTTCAGGGAAAGAAGAAGAGGATATCATCCGTGACATCGGAGATATGGATGGCATCATTGTTCGCTTATCTCAAATGTCTAAGGAAGTTTTCGAAGCAGCACCAAAGCTGAAAGTGGTTGCACGACATGGAGCAGGCTATGACACGGTCGATTTAGAGGCGGCAAAGGAACATGGCGTAATGGTTTGTAACGCCCCTGTTGCAAATAGCATGTCAGTAGCTGAATTAGCTGTTTTCTATATGTTGTATTGTTCACGGAATTTTAAAAAGGTACAAAAGCACTTTGTAGATGATTATTATTATGCGAAATTGCGGTTACCAAAGGTGGAACTAGATGGTAAAACATTAGGCCTAATCGGCGTGGGTAATATTGGTTCGCGGGTGGCAAAAAAAGCGCTGCATGGGTTCAACATGCGAGTGATCGCCTACGATCCATACAAAACACAAGCGGAGGTGCCTGAAGGTGTCGAATTGACCGACGATTTTGATCGCATTTTTAAAGAAAGTGATTTTGTTTCACTTCACTGTCCGGCGAATCAAGAAACGACCGGTTTTGTTGGAAAGGAACAATTGTCGTTGATGAAACCGACAGCTTACTTCATTAATACAGCTCGTGGCAAGATTGTGGTGGAAGAAGAGCTCTATGACATCATGAAGGCTGAAAAAATCGCAGGCGCTGCTTTAGACGTGATGCAAAGTGAACCTGTTGATCCAAAAAATCCACTGCTTTATTTGGATAATGTTGTTGTGGCACCGCACATTGGCGCAGCAACAAAAGAAGCCACAGATCGGGCATCCCTGCATTGTGCGATGAGTGTTCATGAAGTTTTAAGTGGGGAAAAACCAACTTGGCCAGTTCCTGAGATGAAAGAAGCAATTCTAAATTAGACACTATTGGAGGTTGTGACAGAAGTGGTCAGCTTCAAGAAATAAGAAGGAATTTCCGAAAATTGTTTCTCAAATTTTTGTGAAATTTCGGCTTATTTCCGAAGAAGCTACTTCTGGAACACCATTTATTCAGAAATTGGAGGGTTATTTATGGGTATTGGAATACTTTCACTGATCGTTTTTATTGGCGTTATTCTAATCTGGTTTTTAATTGTGAAACGCTCGATCGGAGAATCAATGTTTTTAGGTTTTGTGGCAATTTGTGCAATGGGTGGTAAGGATGCGTTTGTTTTATTCTATGAAGGCTTGAAGTATGCGGCCACTTACGAAGTATTGTACGCCGCGCTGGCCTTTGTAGTAATGGCATATATTTTTGATTTATCGGGTGTGCTAGAAGGTCTTATAAATATTTTGAATTCATTGTTAGGACGGATTCCTGGCGGAGCAGCTTTTATGGATGTGATCGCTTCAGGCGCACTTGGTCTAATTTCAGGTTCTACAACAGGAAATGTGGCCGCCCGGGGAGTTTTCACGATTCCATGGATGAAGAAAACCGGCTTTGATGATGAACTCGCGACGACAATCGCCGCAGGAAATGCCGGCATGGCTGTTGGATTTCCACCGAATGCTTCGATGTTCATTTTGTTAGGGTTGGCCCCAATTGCTGCTCAGGTATCAGAGGGTCAGTTGTACATGGCGATGCTGATTGCCGGAACCTATCAAATCCTTTGGCGCTTTCTAATTGTGGGTTTCTTTATTAAGAAAAATAAAATCAAGGGTGTAACAGAAAATATTCGTCCAATTAAAGAAACGTTAAAAGAGGGCTGGCCATCACTCTTTGTGTTCTTAGGTGCAGCAATTCCTATTCTTTTAACGATGAGTCCAATTGCGGTATTCCTTGGTTCGGAAAACATGGTTGGTCCAGAAGGGATGGATACTATTTCTTTGATCACTTGGATGCCCATTGTTATTAGCGCTATCTGTATTGTGTTGGGCTGGAAGAATTTTCCTAAGAATGGTAAAGGCTGGATCAAAATCGCTGAGAGCTCCATCACGAAGTTCTCATCCATCGGAGCGGTTTTATTGTTTGCCTTTGCGGCAAGTAATGTATTAGGACTGTTAGGTATGGGTGAAGAGCTGACTGCATTCTTAGGTTCATTATCGATCGCTCCTTGGTTAATGATCATGATCGTTGGTGCCATCGTGGTGCTAGTCGCATGTCCGCTATCTTCTACCGCAACATTGACCGTCGTTGGTTTGGTCGCTTATTCTGCCCTGACTTCAGTCGGCGTGAATCCAGTGATCGCAGTTGCTGCGGTGCTAGCTTGGGCTTCTACAGAGGGCGAATCAATGCCGACCTCAGGAGGAATCTATGTAGCTGCCGGAATTGCCGAGTCGAACCCGGCTAAATCCTTTGTCCCATTATTTGTTTACTATGTCATTCCAGTAATGGCTATCGGATGGATGATGTGTTGGGGCTGGCTGCCGTTACCAGTATAGAAAGTGAGGGGATGAAATGAAAGAATTAGTGAAAAAGCTATTTACGCTGTTTGTCGTAATCTTTATGATCGGCGGCACACTTTTGGTTGTCGCTCAGCTATTGGGAATGATTCTGAGAAATGGGCAGCTGATGATTCATGCGACGAATTATATAGGTGTGCCAACGTTTGTCTGCTCGGCGATCGCAGGTGTACTAGGATTTATTTACAGCTATTTTCCGAAAGAAGCAGAGACTGAAAAATCTGAAGCGAAATAAAAAACCAAAATGTTAAAAAAACACATTTGTTATTAAGAAATCGTTTACAATAAAGGAGAAGAAGAAATGACTATTGGAAATCGCGTTTATCTAAAAAGAAACTTACCGGAAAAAGAATTAGTAGAAAGATTCAGCAAATTACCGGCTGCTAATGTGGCGGATTGCATGTCTCGCGTGTTTGCCTTAAACCCTGAAATCAAATTGATGTCCTCGCCAGAAAAAAGAATGTGCGGCGTCGCGTTAACAGTGAAAGCCCGGGCAGGGGATAATTTGATGCTCCATCAAGCGTTGAACATGGCGCAAGAAGGAGATGTCATTATTCTTTCAAATGAAGGGGATCGCTCTCGAGCGTTAATGGGGGAGATCATGTACAAATATTTAGCTGATTTTAAAAAGGTTGCCGGCATCGTGATTGATGGGCCTATCCGTGATATTGATGTTCTTGCGAATGAAAAATGTCCAATTTATGCAACTGGAACGACACCGGGTGGACCATTTAAGGAAGGACCAGGCGAAGTCAATACACCAATCGCTATTGGCGGCATTCCCGTTCTTCCAGGAGACATCATTTTAGGCGATCCGGATGGCATCATCGTCATTCCTAAAAAGGATGCGGAAGACCTGATTGAAAAAGCAGAAGCGAATGCGGAAGCAGACAGTGCTAAAGTGAAAAAAGCATCAACAGGATCAGCGGATCGTTCTTGGGTGGACCGAACGCTGGAAGGGAAAAATGTCGAATTTATCGACGCAGAATACAACGGTTAATTTGGATCAGCTGAAACACGATCGCGTGTTTCAGCAATTCTTTTTCAGCATACCTGTCTGCCAAGTGGGTATACATAATTAGACGGAGGACTCAACATGGGAAACGCTACGCTTGCACTAATCATTTATATTTTGTTGATCATTGTTTGGGCAACGATCGTTAAGCGAAACATGGCAGAAGGTATGCTGCTAGGTTTTATTGTCGTGGCAATGTTCGGCGGCAGTGAATTCTTTGATTACTTAAGAATAGGCTTTTTGAGCGCTTTGTCTAATGAGGTACTATTTGCCTCATTAGCGTTTGTCTTAATGAGCTATTTAATTAAGGAATCTGGGCTTTTAAAAGGTATTTTAGAAATTTTTCAGTCTCTGCTGGGAAGGTTGCGGGGTGGGCCAGCTTTTGTCAATATTGGACTTTCAGCCATTCTTGGGATGTTATCCGGTTCAAATTCAGCGAATACAGCGACTTCTGGCACCTTTACCGCACAATGGATGATTGAAACGGGCTGGAAAAGAGAAACAGCGGCTACCCTATTAGCAGGAAATGGCGGTTTGGGTGCGGGATTTCCTCCAAGCGCCTCGATGTTTATTATGCTGGGATTTTCTGAAATCAGCGGCTTAATCACAGAAGGCCAGTTGTATATCGGACTTTTCGTTTCTGGGATCTATCAAGTGATTTATCGAATTTTCTTAGTATTATATCTAATGCGGAAAGAGAACATTTCGGTCGATTGTTCCGAACACCATTTGACCTTGCGTGAAGCACTAAAGAAATATTGGACCTCTTTATTGGTTTTTCTAGGAGCAATTATTCCGATTGTGATTACAATCGGACCTGTTCGAAAGTTTTATAATAATCGGGGAATGGAGGAGGCATTAGCCAATATTTCTTTATTAACATGGATTCCAATTTTGATGATTTCAATCATTGTAGTTTTAGGAAGAAAAGAGTTAAAGCAAAATATTCCGAATGCGTCTCATTTAGTCAAAACGCTTTTTCCACATTATAAGAATATCGGCGGTATTTTGTTATTTGCTTTTGCAGCGAGTGAACTATTTGCCCAGTTAAATTTGGCGACAGAACTAGTTTCAGTGTTTAATCATTTGAATTTTGCCAAACCGATTATGGTATTGCTCGTGGGACTCTTGGTTGTATTAGTAGCAGGGCCATTGTCCTCTACAGCAACTTTAACTTCTATCGGATTAATTGCCTTTAGTGCCTTACTCAGCGTTGGGGTTCCAGCTTTGCAGGCCGTTGTGGCGATTCTTGTTTTCGCTTCAACAGAAGGCGCTTCTCCGCCGGCATCAGGCTCCATTTTCATTGCCGCAGGACTGACGGAAAGCCGACCAGAAGACACTTTCTATACGCTGATCAAATTTTTTGTCATACCAATTACTTTATTAGGATGGTTGATTGCGATGGGGTTCTTACCACTGTTCATTTAAAGGAGAGTAGAAATGAAAAAATTTATGGAGTACCTCATAATCATGGGCTTTGTGGTATTTTTTATTGGCGGATTGATTCTCGTTTGTATCCAAATCGTAGGGCTAATCGGCTTTAATCAGGCATTGGTCGTCGCAGCCAGAAAGTATTTTTCTTGGATTTTTCCGTTGACCGGTTTGACCGGGTTGTTGTGTTGGCTTTACTCGTATTTAAAAGAAGGTGAGGAACAAAAGCATGAAGATCTTAGCAATTGATGCAAGTAAATATGGGGTGAAGTGGGCGCTGTTTCAGCTTCCTCAAGGAGATGAGTTAGCTTCTGGTCTCGTTGAGGTCAATGGCGAAAAAGAAAGCTATCGAAGATTTCATTGGTGGACATTAAATGATACAAAGAGAGTTAAGGTTGCTGATCATGAAAAAGCTGTCCAACTCATTTTAGCAGAATTACTAAGCTTTTCAGTAATTGATTCCCTAGAGGACATTGACAGTATCGGCCACCGCGTAGTCGCTGGCGGCGAGTACGTTAAAGAATCTGCGATTGTTCCGAGAGAAAAAAAGGCCAAAGCTGCTAGACTAGGAACATATACCTTAATGAATAATTTTACTCAATTCAAAATTATCCAAATTTTTCAGCAATTATTGCCGCAAAAGCTTAATGTAGCGGTCTTCGATCACGCTATTTACCGAAAAAAACAAGTCGCCAGTTATTCTAGCTCACACAACCAAGTTCCTATAAATAGACAACCGTTTGTCCATACGTTGAATAGCTTTATTCCTGATGGAAGAATGATTGCGGAGGATGTTTATGAAATGGTTGGGGAGAAAGTGCGTGTTTAAGGGATAGTTAATAAAGAGAGCTTTTTTAGTAGTTATCTCACATGGGCGGTTAAAACACTTAAGTCAATAGGAAAATCCTAAAACTCTAATGATCATTATTACGATCATTAGAGTTTTTTTGTGTAGAGAAAAATGACTCATCCTGACAGTAATCAAAAGACAGTGAAAGCGTATTTCATAAAAATGCTTCAAAACTGAAAGCTATATCCTATTTTGGCGTTAACCATCGAAATGGACAAAAACAGCTGATATGGTTGAACTGTACCAAACAGCTGATGGTTCGTATTAGATTGTTTCTGCAGGAGTACTAACGTTTGAAAAACAGTTGAAATGGGAGGAACGTTTATGTTAGTCATTGCCTATATTGGTTTTGGTAATAGTGTATGTCAATATCACTTACCATATGTAGAGTCACGAAAACAAAGAATGAAAGTGAAATATATTTATCGTAGAGAAGAAGATCGTGTGGGTGACTTTGAGCGAGAGAGCTGGTATCCTACAATACACTTTACTTCTTCAATTGAAGAGGTAATGCTGGATCCAGAAGTCAACTTGATTGTAGTTAATACACCGGATCAGTTTCATGTCGCCTATACTAAAATGGCTTTAGAAAGTGGCAAAAATGTGCTGACAGAAAAGCCTTTTGCTATGACTAGCGTTGAAGCCAAAGAGGTTTTCGCTCTTGCCAAAGAAAAGGGACTCTTAGCGATGGCCAATCAAAATCGCCGCTTTGATACAGATATGCGAACTGTGCGAAAAGTCATCGAGTCAGGGGTCTTGGGTGAGCTGATCGAAGTTGAATCCCACTATGATTACTATCGTCCACAAATTGCAAAACATAAAGGAATGGGTGTTCTTTACGGATTGGCGGTTCATCCTGTTGATCAGATCATTGGAGAATTTGGTGTTCCTGATAGACTTGTATACGATGTTCGGAGTATCGATAATCCGGGTATTTCAGATGATTATTACGATATCGACTTTTTCTATCCAAGTGGCTTAAAAGTGATTGTAAAAACAAGTTATTATGTAAAGCTCGATTATCCAAGCTTTATTATTCACGGCAGAAAAGGCAGCTTTTTGATGCCGTCCTTAGGTCATAATTCTTCTAAAGCAAAACCAAATGGTCCTTATCCATTGCCGAAAGAAGAATACCCTGAAGAACTATGGGGAACGCTGTCGTATATAGATGAAGAAGGTCAAGAGGTAACTATGAAGGTTCCGGTTGAAAAAGGGGACTATGGACTTATCTATGATAATATCCTTGCTGTCTTAGCCGGCAATGCTGAAAAAATGGTCAAGGACGAAGAAGTTGTTGCTGTATTAGAAATTATTGAAGCAGCGATGACTGTCGCGAAGGAGGCAAAAGTATGAAGGTAGGCATATTAGGAGCCGGAATGATCGTCCAGGATTTGCTGAGTTTTGCGGCTGAAGTCTCTGATATGGAGTTACAAGCAATTTGCGCAACACCTGCTGAAAAAGTGATTATCCAGAAATTGGCAGAAGAAAATGGAATTAAGAAGTGTTTCACGAATTATGATCAAATGCTAAAGGATCCAGACATTGATACAATCTATATTGGCGTTCCAAATCATCTTCATTATACTTTTACGAAGCGCTCGTTATTGGCAGATAAACACGTGATTTGTGAAAAGCCATTTACTTCAAATGATATAGAAGCAGTCGAATTGGCTGAGTTAGCGAAGGAACGAGGCTTGATTGTCTTAGAAGCAGTATCTACCCGCTTTTTACCGAATGTTTTAAAGATTAAAGAGCTATTACCGACTTTAGGGGAAATCAAGATCGTTTCTGCTAATTATTCACAATATTCCTCTCGCTATGATGCTTTCAAGCAAGGAGTAGTCCAGCCTGCCTTTGATCCAGAAAAATCCGGCGGTGCATTGATGGACCTGAATATCTACAATATTAATCTAATGGTCACACTGTTTGGCTTACCAGATAAGGTAAATTATCAAGCGAACATCCAAAAAGGGATCGACACTTCTGGTATTTTGGATTTGGATTATGAAAAGTTTAAAGCAGTCTGTATTGCTGCGAAGGATTGTAAAGCACCGATTGTTACGTCGATTCAGGGAGACAGGGGCTGTATCGTGATAGAAGATTCCGCCAATGTCGTTGCAAAGTTCAAAGTATTGATGAATGATTCGTTAGGCGAAAAGGTATATGAACTGAATCAGGACAAGCATCGGATGTATCATGAATTTGTTTCTTTTTGCGACATTATCGACCATCACAAAGTAAATGAAGTGGAAAAACTGATGAACATTTCTTTAGATACTATGAAAATCCAGACACAAGCGCGAAGAACGGCGAATGTAATCTTTCCAGCTGATGTCAGTGTGAGTAAAGGATAAGTTTGTATGACATACGTAGTTAAATGGGGGATTGCGAAAAGAGTAAAACGTAATCCCTGAGTTCAACTACCAAAATAGGAGGGACAAAAAATGGATAAACAGAAAAAAAGTATAATGGATCGAGTAATGGACTTTACCACAAAAATTTCTGGACCACTAGGAAGATTTGCGAATACTGATATTATTTCATCCGTTGTCTCGGGTCTCGTTTCAGCAATGCCGATTATTATGATCGGATCAATCTTTTTGATTTTGTATGTATTGGGTTCGCCAGATATTGGAACAAGCGGAAAACCGCTCATTGGCTTCTTCGCTCCTTTAGCTGGAAAATTTGCTTGGATGAACAGCTTGACGATGAATATGATGTCTTTATACTGTGCCATTTCGATTCCATACCATTATGCACAAAAGAAAAAAATGAATACGCTAACTTGCAGTATGCTGGGGTTAGCCACCTTTCTGATTTTTACGATCAATGGCTATGATGAAGCTGGTGGTATTTCGGTTGCGTCATTCAGCGCCAGCGGATTATTTGTCTGTATCGTTACGAGTATTGTTGGCGTTCAAATTTTGAAATTTTTCTTAGATCGAAATATCACGATAAAAATGCCAGATTCTGTCCCACCGAATATCGGAAATGCTTTTGGTGCCTTGTTGCCATATGCTACTGTTTTCACTTTGGCTTGGGTTGTTCGAACAATCCTTGATTTCGATATGGTTACTTGGTTGAATACCTTATTGGAGCCAATTATCACATCTTCGGATAGTCTATGGATGGCGATGCTTGTAACGTTTATTTGTCTTTTACTTTGGAGTGTTGGGCTTCATGGAGACAATATGTTTTTAGCTTTGTTTACACCTTTTGGATTGACTTGGGTTGACCAGAATGCAAGCGCTTTAGCAAGTGGGGTTTCGAATGTCGACTTACCAAATGTGTTAGCTGGACTTGGAAATACAGGTCTTATCCGATTAACCGTTTGGACTGCGGCGGTTTGGCCGCTTCTGCTTTTAATGCTTATTTCCAAGAAGAAGCAATTTCGAACGATCGGTGTCACTGCACTGGTTCCAGGGATTTTTACAATTGTTGAACCAGTGATCTACGGGTTGCCGATTGCGTTGAATCCTTACTTGATGATTCCATTCATTTTAAGCGGGACAATCTCTACTGGTGTCGGCTATCTCTTATTGTCAACAAGCTTTTTTGGTAAGTTTTATGCGGTAGTACCTTGGGCGACTCCGCCATTTCTATTAGGACCGCTAGGAACTGGGGATATCAAAACGGCACTGATCCCCTTCATTTCATTTGCTATCGGTTTAGTTATCTATCTGCCGTTCTGGAAAGTTTACAATCAAAGCCTTGATGTGATAGAACAGCAAGCAACGGAAGAGAAGACTTCGATTGAAATGGTTCAAGCGAATGAAGTATGATCACAGCTTATATCGAGCAAGCACATATAAATAAGTTCAATGAACACCTCATTTTTCTCAGACAAGGATGCTATAATTAACGAAAGTGGATCCGGTTACAAAATGTATAATCCGGATTCTACGACACTTCAACAGGTGTACGTTACGAACTATCCTAAATTGAGGAGTGAGGAAATGATTATTCAGCAATTGCAAAAGGGAACAACATTTACTCATCAGGAAAGAGCAATCGCTCAATTTATTATGAAAAATCAAGAGTCGATTTTGAACAAAACGGCGAAAGAACTGGCGGTTTTAACACTAACTAGTCCAGCAACTATCAACCGTCTGTGTAAGAAGTTGGGTTTTAACAGCTATCATGAGTTTCAATTACAATATGTCAGCGAACATGCTCAAAATAAAAAAAGCGAACGAACAAAGCTAGATGTTACGGCTTCAAATATCGAATTATCTGCAACAGTTGAAGGATTGTATCAAGAGACGGTACGTCATACACAGCAAATGATTAAAAAGGACTCTTTGAATCGGATCATCAATCGTTTGGTACATTCAAAAAGAATCGATTTTTATGCTAGTGATATGAATTATTCGCGAGCTCAAGGAATTTGTTTAAAATTAAGTAGTTTAGGAATTAATACTCAGGTTTTTAATACGTACAATGATTTTTATATCAAGACGCTGTCAGATAATGATAGCGTTGCGATTATTATTAGTCATACAGGTAAAAATCCCGTCATGGTCAATGCGGCGATGGAGTTGCGACGCAGAAATATTTATACGATCGCGCTGACTGGGAATTTGGATCGGAAGCTTGATCTGCTATGTAACGATAGTCTCTATATTTATTCTGGTACCTATGAGCTGACCTCGCTGCAATATGGTGTTTCCGTTGACTATCTGTTGGATGTTATTTTTACTTGTCTAGTTGCCCGTAAAAGAAAAGACCCTTTTGACTATGATTAACACATTAGGAAGATTTATTTAAGAAAGGAAAAGAAAATGAAAACGATTATGTTGGTTTGTGCCGCAGGGATGAGCACTAGTTTACTGGTTACGAAAATGGAAAAAGCTGCAGAAGCTCGAGGAGTGGAAGCCAAGATTTTTGCCTTGTATGCTTCTGAAGCTGATCCTGAAATCGAAAAAGGCGAGATCAACGTCATTTTATTGGGTCCGCAAGTTCGCTTCATGTTGAAACAGTTTGAAGAAAAAGCAGCAAAGATCAATGTACCGGTAGAGGTTATCAATATGCAGGACTATGGAATGATGAATGGCGAGAAGGTTTTTGCAACAGCACTTAAGTTGATAGATGGAGGAGCCTGAGGGAGGGACAACTAAAATTCAGAAGTTATCATGGTATTGATCATCCATGGCGGGAATGCTAAAAGTTATGCGATGGAAGCTATCCAATCTGCAAAAATACAGTGTTTTGGAGAAGCGGATAAAAAAATGATTTAGCAAAAGAATCTTTGGTAGAGGCTCATAATACGCAAACAAGCTTGCTGAGGGCTAAATCAGCGGGAAAGACTACTAAGATATCATTGCTGATGGTCCATAGTCAGGATCGCTTGATGATCTCTATTGCATTTACGGATTTAGCCGAAGAGATTATTGCGATTTGCAAGAAGATTAAGTGAACTTTTTGCCACATTCAAAAAGAGAAATCATTCGTATAATTTACTAGAGTTGGGGAATACACCTTCAACCTCTCCGATTTGTTTGTTGATTGATTATTTCAAAAGGAAAATCAAAGGTTATTCATTACCGAACTGTATAAGAGGTTAACTTCTGCCTAAATTAAGTTAAAGCGTGGATAAAAGTTTACTAAAAAGTGGTAGGTACATTCAATTGTATCTACTATTTTTTTACGATCTAAAATTATGTAAAGAAAAACCAAAATATCTATTGCCTTGAAGTCAACTCCAAGGTGTATGCTTGGTTCATCAGGAGGGATTGAGCGAAATCGGAAAGGCAAGTGTAAATTTATTAGCCGTAAAAAAAAACAGGATCGTTTTAGGTGAACGGCGAGAAGCGAAGTTAACGGGAGTTTGTTGATGAAATCAACGAATACGAGTCTGGGCAGATCATCAATGATTTGCTCACAGATGCATCGTGGAATGACATTATTTATTCGTTCTACGAAATAAGTACCATAAAAGAGAAGAAGCGACGGCTTGAGGTAAAATACCGATTTCAAATGAAGAAAGGGTGAAGAGATGAATATTAAAGAAGTCAGTGAGAAATACGATCTTTCCGCAGATACTTTGCGCTATTATGAACGGATCGGGGTGATCCCGCCAATTAAACGGGATAAAAGTGGTTATCGAGATTTTTCCGAAAGAGATTTAAATTGGGTATATTTTGCCAAAGTTTTACGCAATGCAGGTGTCTCGATTGAAGGCTTGATCGATTATGCCAGTCTTTCCCGTGAAGGCGACGAAACTTTGGGGGCTAGAAAAGCGATCTTGCAAGAACATTTAGACAATGCGGAAAGCAAAATCAAAGCCTTAGAAGAGGCGCGGGATTATTTAAAATATAAATTAGATAACTTTGATACCCATATGGTCAATTACGAAAAGGAAAAATTACAGATCGATAATGAGTTGAAGGAAGAGTGATGGTGTAGCCAACCTGGGAAGGTGGGGAACAAATGAAAAAAATATTTGGGATTTTAACAGCGATTTTTACAATTTCAGTGTTGTCAGCTTGCGGCAATTCGGAAAATGAGACAAAAGCTTCAAGTTCTAGTGAAAGTAAGTCAGAAAGCTCGGCTCCAGTTGCACCAGAGCCAGAGAAATTCAGGAAGTCATTAGTTGTCTATTTTTCAATGCCGGAAACAACTGATCCGGAGAACATGACCGAAGAAGAGGAAAACAGCACGGTGGTGATTAAAGGCAAAGTTCTAGGCAACACACAATACGTGGCACAAACGATTCAAGAAAGAGTCGGAGCAGCTATTTTTCGGATCGAGCCGGAAAAAGCTTACCCCACCGATCATGAAGAGTTGGTCAATCTGGCTAGTAAGGAACAGGAGGATGAGGAACGACCAGCATTGAAAGAAAAAATCGAAAATATCGATCAATACGAAACGATTTTTCTTGGCTATCCCAATTGGTGGGGCGACATGCCGATGATTCTTTACAGTTTCTTGGATGAAACGGATTTAGCCGGGAAGACGATCATTCCCTTCAATACCCATGGCGGCAGTGGTTTTTCCGACACGATCCATTCGATCAAGGAAGAAGAACCCGATGCAAACGTAATTGAAGATGGCTATTCTGTCAATCGTGATGACGCCGCCGACAGCAAAGAAGCGGTTATTGAATGGTTGAATGATTTAAAAATCTAAGAAAATCTGGTCGTTGCGAACACAGCTTGCACCGACCAGCTTTTAATGAAACGGAGCGATAAAATTGAAAACGGTCTACTTGATGCGTCATGGAGAGACGCTCTTTAATAAACAGAAAAAAATCCAAGGCTGGTGTGATTCGCCGTTAACGGAACTTGGGAAAAAACAAGCCTTGATCGCGCGGGATTTTTTTATACGAAACGGGATCGAACTGGATAGTGCTTATGCCTCCGCCTCGGAAAGAGCCTGCGATACCTTAGAGTTGGTGACGGATTTGACCTATTCGCGTATTAAAGGATTAAAGGAATGGAACTTCGGTGATTTAGAGGCAGAACATGAGTATTAGAATCCGCCGTTGCCATATGGTGATTTCTTTAAGGACTTTGGTGGTGAAGGAGAACAGGAATTTCAAGAGCGAATCGCCCAGACGATTCTAAAACTGACACAAGCGGATACAGGAAAAAATATCCTGATGGTCTCCCACGGGGCGGTCTGCGGACAATTTCTCAAAAGATGGGCGCATACCAGCAGGGTGGAACGCACAGAAAAAATCGCCAATTGCTGTATCTTCAAGTTTGTTTTTGAGAATGATCAGTTCGAACTATTGGAAATCATTAATCACGATTTCACTTTCATTAAGTAAAGCCAAAAGCGATTCTACTTAACAAACGTAAAGTAGAATCGCTTTTTTAGGTTATTTTGAATCATCGGATAAAATGCCTTTTTCAATCCATTCGTTTTTCCGTTTAAAGTCCAAAAGATTTTGTTGGAAATTTTTGGCATATAAGAGTGAGAAAAGAGTATCCAAAATGTACTCAAAGGCCACCTGGGAAGAGAACGTACTAACCTTCATAAAAGCCATTTCTTCCTGAGTGAATACGATTGATTGGGTGGCTAATGGGATTAGGTTTGAACGACTGTTGCCGGTCAATAAAATGGACGGTATGTTTTCATTTAAAAAGTGCTTCAGCATTCGCTCGTATTGTGGGACGCGTGCGCGATAAGAGATGAAAATCGCACAGTCTTTACTAGTTAGACTGGCGGCATTCCAATCCTCATCCGCATATTCGTCCGCAATAATCAAGAATTTATTGATCTTCACTAGCTTATTTTGAAAACTGCGAGCCCGAATCTGAGAATCCCCTTGAGCAAAGAGAAAGATGCGTTCGGCGTTGGCTAACAGCTCAGCTGCTTTATCTAGAATAACATCATCTAGCTGAGCATAGGTTCGTTGGACAGTATTGACGGTTAGATCCGCCATTTTTTTCGCAATTTCCTTTGTGGAATCCTGCGGCAGAAAGGGGAAATTCGCATCAACTGGCTCTGGTCGATAGATATCACTATGAGCGATCTCAGAAATTGCGACACGAAAATCGCGAAAACCATCATACCCCATTTTTTGCGCCAAACGGATCACTGATGAATGGGAAGTATAGGTATTTTTGGCTAGATCAGCAACATTGATCGCTGGAATCTCTGTCAAATTCTGTAAAATATAATCCGCGATCCGTTTTTCCGTATTGGTCAGATCTTTTTGCAGTCGTAATTTATCGATTAATAGCATGTTTTCACCTTCTTGTTTGAATGAACGAGTATTCTATTTATTCTACCGTAATTTTACGAATTTCAGAAGAACCTGTAAATTTTTTTGGATAAAATGTTCAGATTTTTGACCTGTTTGTTCGAAAGCTTGGATAAAAGGACCTGTTTTAGAGGAATCACTTTCAAATGAAATGATTTCTTTTATACTAAAACTATTAAAAGAAATCTGGAGGGATTTATCCATGTTAACTATCGCATACATCGGCAACGGCAAGAGTACCAATCGCTATCACTTACCATTTTCAACCAAACTAACCGACAAGATCAAGGTCAAAACGATCTATTCACCTAGCGGACGCATTACCTGGGAGAAAAATCCTGGAACAACGTATACGTCTGACATCAATGACATTTACAACGATCCAGAAATTCAATTGGTGGTGGTGACAACCCCAAGTCCATTGCATTTCAAATTAGGCAAAGAAGTCTTGGAGCATGGTAAAAATGTTCTGATTGAGAAGCCATTTACTGAAACCTCTGAGGAAGCGAGAGAATTATTCCGCTTAGCAGATGAAAAAGGGTTATTCATTCAATGCTATCAAAACCGTCGCTATGATTCAGACTTTTTAACCGTGCAAAAAGTCATCGAAAGTGGCGTGCTGGGTGATTTGTTAGAAGTTGAGATGCATTACGATTACTTCCGTCCAGAAGTACCTGAGAGTGTGGAGCACTTTTCAATCGGTACAAGTTATCTATATGGGCATGCTTGTCACACATTGGATCAAGTAATTTCCTATTTTGGAGAGCCAGACGATGTGCATTACGAAGTTCGTCAACTTCTTGGCGATGATCGCATGAATGATTATTTTGATCTGGATCTGTTTTATGGCCGCATGAAGGTGTCAGTAAAATCTAGCTATTTCCGTTTGAAGGAGCGTCCAAGTTTTGTAGTTTATGGAAAAAAAGGTGTCTTTGTTAAAGAAACCAAAGATCGTCAAGAGGAGCACTTAAAAATGTTCTATATGCCGGAAAACAAAGATTTCGGGATTGATTTGCCTGAGCATTATGGTACGCTGACTTATATGGATGATGCAGGCGTATTTCATGAAGAGAAGGTCGTTTCGGAGATCGGTGATTACAGCCGTGTCTATGAGGATATCTACGAAACACTGATCAATGGCAAACCAAAAGCCGTTAAGGATGAAGAAACGCTGCTGCAAATCGAGATGCTGGAAAAAGGCATCCAGCAGGTGAAAAACTAGCGAAGAAAGAAGGAGTAGCAATGAAATTAGCCATTTTTGGTTCCGGCAAAATCGTACAGGAGTTTTTAGCAATCACGAAGGATCTTCCTGAAATTCAGCTAAAGGCCATTATGGGAACGAAACGCAGTCAGGAAAAGACCGAGACAATTCAAAAAGAGTATGGAATCGAGGCCTCTTACACAGATATTGACAAGTGTCTGAAAAGCGATGCTTTCGACACGGTTTACGTGGCAGTACCGAATCATCTGCATTACAGCTTCGCGAAAAAAGCACTAGAAGCCGGCAAGCACGTGATCTGTGAAAAGCCCTTCACTTTGAAGGCGGCGGAATTACTAGAACTAGAAAAACTTGCGTTGGAAAAAGACCTAGTATTAGTCGAAGCGATCACCAATCAATATATGCCAAATTATCAAGGGATCAAAGAAGCTGTTCAAAAAATTGGTACGTTGAAAATTATTGAATGCAACTACTCACAATATTCTTCCCGCTATGATGCGTTTAAAGAAGGAACGATTTTACCCGCTTTTAATCCAAAAATGGGCGGCGGAGCGTTGATGGATATCAATATCTACAATATTCATCTAGTTGTTGGATTGCTTGGTAAACCGCAACATGTCCAATATTATGCCAATATTGAGCGTGATATTGATACGTCTGGCATGCTGCTGCTGGATTATGGCGATGTAAAAGTTGTCTGCATCGGAGCAAAAGATTCGGAAGCAACGATTCGTTCGACCATTCAAGGAACAGAAGGCTCTGTGATCGTCAATGGTCCGACAAACACCTTGGAAAGCTACAGCATCCAACCATTAAAAGGTGAGATAGAAACCTTCGATCACAAGGATCACCCGCATCGGATGTTTGATGAATTCAAGCTATTCAATCAAGTGATCGAAGACAAGGATATGACCTTTGTTAAGAAACAGCTGGAGCATAGCAAAATCGTGATGGAAATCGTCGAAGCGGCGATCAAGGATGCAGGGATCGAATTAGGCTAGTTTCATTTTTAAAGTAAAAACGGCGTGAACTTTATAAATGTAAAGTTTGTGCCGTTTTTGTTTTACGATTGGAAGGTTGTTAAAAAAAGTACTTGCCTTGAAGTGAACTTTAACAGGTACACTAGTATAGTAGAAGAAAGGTGGGATTCAAATGGAATATGCAAAATTAGGCAACACAGGATTAGATGTTTCGAGAATTTGTCTGGGTTCAATGAGTTTTGGTGATCCTAAAAATTGGATTCATAACTGGGTTTTGGAAGAAGAGGACAGTCGACCGTTGATTAAGAAAGCATTGGAGCTGGGGATCAACTTTTTCGACACAGCCAATGTTTATTCGTTGGGTCGAAGTGAGGAAATTTTAGGAAAAGCTTTGAAGGATTACGCCAATAGAGATGAGATCGTGTTAGCGACCAAAGTCCATCAAAAAATGTTTGACGGTCCTAATGGACAGGGCTTATCAAGAAAAGCCATCTTCTCGCAAATCGATCAAAGCTTGAAACGTCTGCAAACGGATTACGTAGATTTATATATTATTCATCGCTGGGATTATGAGACTCCGATTGAAGAAACGATGGAGGCATTACATGAGGTGGTGAAATCTGGAAAAGCCCGTTATATTGGCGCTTCTGCGATGTATGCTTATCAGTTTCAAAAGGCCAATGCGATTGCTGAAAAAAATGGATGGACAAAGTTCGTCTCGATGCAAAATCATTTGAATTTGATTTATCGTGAAGAAGAACGGGAGATGATTCCGTATTGTCGTTCCGAAAGGATTGCCTTGACCCCCTATAGTCCGATGGCGTCTGGCCGATTGATTCGTGATCGCTCCGAAGCAACCAAGCGCAGCAGCACGGATATCGCGCAAAAAGCTAAATATGATGAAACCGCGGATAAGGATCAGTTGATTATTGATCGTGTGGCGGAATTAGCTGATAGATATGATACGAACCGGGTAAATATTGCATTAGGCTGGCTGCTGCAAAAAAATCCAGTGGTTGCGCCAGTTGTAGGAGCGACAAAAATGAGCCATATTGAAACCGCAGTGGGTGCCGTTGATTTCAAATTGACAGAAGAAGATGTTCTGTATTTAGAAGAGCCATATATTCCTCATAAAGTGGTGGGGCATGAGTAGGTATCCAAATATAAAAAATAATTTTCGACTCTAATTACTCATAAAGTCTCTTGACTTAAAGTGCACTTTAACCAGTATGCTAGAACGAAAGAAAGTGGAGGTGGGATGTATGAAAAAGCTGTTTTGGATAGTCCCTGTTGTTTTGTTTCTTGGTGCATGCGGGTTAGGTCGTTCGGATTCTGAGAATGCAAGCGACACTGCTGATTCAACTAAGGATAACGGAGCTGGGCCTAGGGGGAAAGCGATCGTTGTCTATTATTCCCTAACTGAAAATACAAAAGCGGTGGCTGAAGAAATTCAAAAACAAACGGATAGTGATATATTGCGAATCGAAACGGTTGAACCTTATCCTGAGGTCTATGATGATGTTTTGACTATCGTTCAGTCGCAAAGAGAAGCCGATGAATTACCGGAAATCGTGAAGCAGGAGGTTGATTTATCTGAGTATGACAGTATTTTCTTGGGAACACCGATCTGGTTTGGTGAACCGGCTTTACCAGTAGAAAAGTGGCTTAGTGAAAATGAATTAGCTGGAAAAACGATTTATCCTTTTTTTACTAGCGGAAGCAGCTCGATTGATGAATCCATGGGACGTTACCGAGAGATACTGACTCAAGCCACTCTTGGTGAAGGCTTAGGAATCACATCGTCGGATAAAAGCCAAACGGCGAGTCTGGTAGAAGAATGGTTGGCCCAATAAACAGTTAAAAAATGAAAAGCCAAACGTCGGCTTACTTTCTTTTCGGAAAGTACTTCGCCGTTTGGCTTTCCGTTTGTTAAGTATTTTTTACTATTGCTTCACTTAAACTGGATTCGAGTTAAAGCTCACTTTAAATCAAAGGGAAATCCTGTTAAGATGAAAATGAGAGGACAAACAAAAGGAGTGGTGAAAATGAACATCTCAGAAGTAGCAGCAACCTTCAACATGACCCCGGCAACCATCCGTTATTATGAAAAAGAAGGCCTGATCCCGCCGATTACTAGAAATGAATCCGGAATTCGTGATTTTAAGGAAGAGGACCTAAACTGGGTCGAGTTTATCAAATGTATGCGCGATTCTGGTCTTTCCATCGATTCCTTAGCAAAATATTCCAAGTTATATCAGCAGGGAGATGCCACACTCGTTGAGCGCAAGAAAATTCTGATCGAGGAATACAAAAAAATGCTGGAAAAGCAGCAGCTGATCAATGCCACTGTTGCTCGTTTAGAAACAAAGCTGGATAATTACGATCAGATGATCCAGAAATGCGAACAAGGAATTTTTTCGAAAACAAACAAATCGGTATCAGAGAAAGTGAAGGTTTAGGAGGTAAGGCATGTATTTATTCCAAAGAATTGAAGAGGCGGCCTTTAAACAAAATGATGCGCGGCGCACGATCGGCGAATTCATTCTTGAGCATCGTGACCAGCTTCCGGAGCTTAGTATGGATGAGATCGCCAAAAGAACCTTTACCTCAAAACCGACATTGGTTCGTTTCGCTAAATATTTTGATTACTCAGGTTGGACGGAATTTATGTATGCATTTACTCATGAGGTCGCCAATTATAATGAAAACGCTTATGAGGACGTTGACCCAAATTTTCCTTTTAGCGCCGAGGATGACTCTCTGCAAATCATTGAACAGCTAGTTACGTTAAAAATTCAGAGCATTAAGGACACCGTTTCGCATATTGCCGTTGAAGATTTGAATCACGCCGCAGAATTGATCCAAAAAGCAGAAAATATTGTGATCTATGGCAACAGTCCCAATCACTATTATGGCGAATTATTCAAGCGGAATCTACTATCGATCCAGAAAAAAGCCTTCATGTCCAACGCTGGCGAGAATGGGTTGATCTCTTGTTCATTAAACGAAAAAGATTGCGCGGTGATTCTTTCCTATTCTGGCAATAATCCAGACGAAAACCCTACGAGTAATGTCAAAATTCTGAAGCGATCCGGCGTGCCGATCATCAGTATTACTAGCGGAGGCAAGAACTATTTGAGAGATTATTCAGATGTGGTCTTGAATATCTCAAGCAAAGAGCGGCTATATTCCAAGATTGCAAATTTTGCGACGCAAGAGTCGGTGCTATTTTTATTAGATAGTCTCTTTGCGAAAATTTACTCGCTTAATTATGAAGATAACAAGAAGAATAAAATAGCCAATGCCAAAGTTTTAGAATCAAAAAAGAGGCAAACCACTCATAAAGATCTTTTCGAACCATTCTGATGCAGAACACCTATTGTAGGGTGTTCTTTTTTATTGGGATGAAACGTATTTCATAAATAAGAGGTCGATTTTACGAAAAAATGGAATACGTTTTGAGATGCTTTAAATCTATTGGAAACGTTCTCTTGCCGTGATAAGGTTCAGATACAAGCAAGACTTGATTAACCGGTTAAATCAAAAAAACATCTTGCCCCATTGAAAGGAGAATCCCATGAGTAAGAAATATGCAGGTTTGGCTCATGATATTGTTGAAAAGTTAGGTGGCAAAAAGAATATTACTGAAGGGTATCATTGTCAAACACGTCTGCGTTTTAAAGTGATTGATGAATCGCAGATTGATATCAAAGGCTTGGAAAGTTTAGACGGTGTGACGAAATATATTTTTAACGCAGGTGTCCATCAAATTGTGATTGGAACCCATGTAAAGGATGTTTTTGAAGAAATCGAAAAAATCATTGAGCTTGATCCGACAAAGGCAGTTCAAACAGAAAAGAAAGGTCTCTTGACTTCGATTATTGAGTTTGTTGCGGGAACGTTCCAGCCTGTGATTCCAGCGTTATCTGGAGCGGGAATGGTCAAAGCAGTACTAGCCTTACTAATCGTTTTCCAAGTGATTTCCCCGGAATCTCAAACGTATTACCTGTTAAATATGTTTGCGGATGGCGTTTTCTTCTTCCTGCCAATGATTTTGGCTTTCACGGAAGCGCAGAAATTACGCTGTAATCCGATTTTAGCTGCATCTGTTGCGGCAATGATGATGCATCCAAACTGGGGAGCGTTGGTGACAGCGGGAGATCCAGTCCGATTTTTTGAAATTATTCCCTTTACTCTCGCAACATACACTGGTTCTGTGATCCCGATTTTACTAGTGATTTTCGCTCAATCTTATGTTGAGAAGTTCTTGAATCGCGTGATTCCTAAATCTGTCGAGCTCGTTTTCGTACCAATGTTGACTTTCTTAATAATGGGAACCTTAGCCTTCTCCGTATTAGGTCCGATTGGCAGTATTCTTGGCGGCTACTTAGCTACCTTTTTCACTTTCCTAAGTGTCAATGCCAGCTGGGTTCCAGCAGTTCTGATCGGTGGCTTTTTACCGATCATGGTGATGTTCGGACTGCATAATGGGGTGGCTCCACTAGGTGTTATGCAAATGGCGGAGCTTGGTTATGACAGTATCTTTGGCCCAGGATGTGTCTGTTCAAATATTGCGCAAGCAACTGCTTCAGCCGTCGTCGCTTTCAGAACTAAGGATAAAAAGCTGCGCCAGCTGGCGACTTCAGGTTCGATCACTGCGTATATGGGGATTACTGAACCGACATTATATGGTGTGAACCTACCGAAAAAATATCCTTTAATTTCTGCCATGATTGGTGGTGGATTAGGCGGTCTCTATGCCGGTTTGACCAATACGCATCGTTTTGCGACTGGATCATCAGGACTTCCTGCGATTTTGCTTTATATTGGTGATGATACGATGCGCTTTTTCTGGAATATCGTATTCGCGCTGATCATTTCGGCGGTATCGACTGCAGTGTTGACGTATATTTTAAGCTTCAAGTTTGAAAAGGAGGATACGATTCCAGAAATGAAGGAAGTTATTCTGGAAGATACCTTGATGATCAGTCCGATTAAAGGTCAAGTCATCCCATTGAGGGAAGTCCATGACGAAGCATTTGCTTCCGAGGCATTAGGCAAAGGCTTTGCCATCGAACCAATCGAAGGAACAGTCGTCGCACCTTTTGATGGTAAAATTGCGGCCATTTTTCCAACCAAGCATGCGATTGGTCTGGTGTCCGAATCTGGCGTAGAGATTCTGATCCATGTGGGCTTGAATACAGTTGAATTAAAGGGACAATATTTTGAAGCACTCGTTCAATTGAATGAAGTGGTCAAAAAAGGACAGCCAATCTTGACCTTCGACTTAGAAAAAATTCAAGCGGCCGGCTATGAAACGCAAGTACCGATCGTTGTGACCAACACACCACAATATTCATCGATCGAAACGATCATTGTAGGACAAACTGATTGTGATCAAGATATTCTAGCCGTCAGAGTATAGAAATTGGAGGGAAATCAATATGGCTTTAGATAAAGATTTTTTATGGGGCGGTGCGACTGCCGCAAATCAAACTGAAGGCGGCGTTTTAGAAGGCGGCAGAAAATTAGCGAATATCGATGTTCTGCCTTATGGCGAAGATCGAAAAAAAGTCGCATCCGGTGATTTAGAAATGCTGGAGTGGCAGGAAGGCTATTATTATCCTGCCAAAGAAGCGGTCGATATGTACCATCATTACATGGAGGATATCCAACTTTTTGCGGAAATGGGTTTCAAGGTTTATCGCATGTCGCTTTCTTGGTCGCGGATTTTTCCAAATGGCGATGATTTGGAACCGAATGAAGCCGGCTTGAAATTCTATGAGGATATTTTTCATGAATTAAAGAAGCATAAAATCGAACCGCTAGTTACCATCACGCATTTCGATATCCCGCTTCACCTTGTTAAGGAATACGGCGGCTGGAGAAGTCGGAAATTAATTGAATTTTACACCCGTTATGCGAACACCGTTTTGACTCGTTATAAGGGCTTAGTGAAGTATTGGCTGACTATTAATGAGATCAATATTTTGCTTCATCAACCTTTTGTGGGCGGCGGGATTGTTTTTAAGGAAGGTGAAAATAAGGAAAAGATTAAGTATCAAGCGGCACATCATCAATTGGTCGCCAGCGCCTTGGCAACGAAAATTGCTCATGAAGTTGATCCTGAAAATAAAGTAGGTTGCATGTTAGCCGGCGGCAGTCATTATCCATACACCTGTCGGCCAGAAGATTATCAAGAAGCGATCAAACGCGATCGTGAAGGCTATTTCTTTATCGACGTGCAAGCCAGAGGGAAGTATCCAAACTATGCGTTAAAAAAATTTGAACGCGAAGGTCTGACCATTCACATGGAGCCAGAGGATCAAGAAATTTTGGCAGCTTCGCCAGTTGATTTTGTGACCTTTTCTTATTATTGTTCTCGAACTGTCAGTGCACATCCAGAAGATTACCAACAGGCAACGGGAAACATTTTCGCTTCAATAAAAAATGATCATTTACCCTCAACAGAATGGGGCTGGCAGATCGATCCATTAGGCTTGCGAAATTCCTTGAATCAGCTGTATGATCGCTACCAAAAACCGCTCTTTATCGTGGAAAATGGTCTGGGAGCCGTCGATATTCCTGATGAAAATGGCTATGTGGCCGATGACTATCGGATCGATTATTTGGAGAAGCATGTGCAAGCTTTTATGGATGCAGTGGAAATCGATGGCGTCGAACTCATGGGCTACACCACCTGGGGCTGCATTGACCTGATTGCGGCTAGCACCGGGCAAATGAGCAAGCGTTACGGCTTTGTCTATGTCGATCGTGATGATCAGGGTAATGGTACAATGAAGCGAACTAAGAAAAAATCTTTTGAATGGTATAAACAAGTGATCGCATCCAATGGAGAACTAGTGAGGAAACAATTAGTTTCAAGCGCTAATTGATCGTAGAGCATTTTTGAATAATACTTAACAAGTGTAAAGCCGAATGACTATTTCACTTTCCGAAAAGAAAGTAAATGGTCATTCGGCTTTTTATATTTGGAGCGAATTAGTTGATACTCTCTTTGATCCGATCAATCAGTTCCGCACAGCGAAGACTGTTTTTCAGCGTCATGACCGGATTTTCAATTTCTTTTCTATTATAAGAAGTGTGCATTGCTTCAATTTCCGAATAGAAATCATCATGATCGTAAGGCAGATCGAAATCTTTCGTTTCGCTTTCTGTCGTCAGCGTAAAACTCGCTGCTCGATGGAAATTCGGCATTGTAATGGTGCCTGTTGTTCCGGTAATAACAGCGACAGTTTCTGTCGTTCGATCAAAACCGGTTTCGATGATTGCTTCGAACTGGTCATGAACCAATGAAGCCTTAACATACAGATCGATTTGATTTTCATGCAGTTTGTAGTCAACCGCAGCTACTTTTAGGTCAGCAGGACTGAAATCCTCAATCAATGACAGATTATAGATTCCCATATCCAGCAGCGCACCGCCTTGTTTGGGCATGTAATGATAATGGGTCTGATCTTCGGGCATTTCCCGACAAAGCGAGGTCGTGACCTGCCTGATTTCACCGATTTCTCCAGCTGTAATCAACTCATGAGCGACACGATAGGCAGGAACAAAGCGGCTTTTCATGGCTTCCATAAATAAAACTTGCTGTTTTTGCGCAGTTTCGGCAACATCCTTCATTTCGGCAGCATTCATAGTCGCAGGCTTTTCACATAAAACACTTTTGCCCGCTTCTAAGGCCTTGATGATCCACTCGTGATGATATAAATGAGGCAAAGCGATATAAACTAAATCGATTTTGGGATCATCCAGCAGCAGTTGATAATCATCAAAAATCTTCTCACAAGGGTGGTTGCTTTGAAAGGCCGCAGCCTTTTCCATCGTACGACAAGCAACCCCATATAGTTGCGCCTCCGTAAAATTCGTTAAGCTTTCCGCAAAGCGATTGGCAATATTGCCCGCGCCAATAATTCCCCAGTTGATCATAAAAATCCTCCTCTATTTCCTTTGACTTTTCAATTTATCTCAGGGTTCGCCAATATTCCAGTTTCCATGATGTCGTGCTTCTTTTTCAAATTGACCAAGTTCTTTTGATACTCCTTGGCGTAAATAATCGAGAACAAGGTATTCAAAATATATTCAAAGGCGACCTGCGATGAAAAGGTGCTGACCTTCAAAAAGTCTAATTCATCATGATTAAAGACGATCGGTTGTGTCGCTAGGGCGGTCAAGTTCGAGTTGCCATTTCCGGTCAATAAGATCGATGGAACATTTTCATTTAAAAAGAGCTTCAGCATCCGTTCATACTGCGGCACTTTAGCACGATAGGTAATGAAGATCGCACAATCTTTTTTCGTTAAATTGGCGGCATTCCAGTCGCCATCACCGTATTCATCCGCAATGATCAAGAATTTATTGATCTTCACCAGTTTATTTTGAAAGCTGCGGGCACGAATTTGTGAGTCGCCCGTAGCAAATAGAAAAATCCGTTCTGCTTTCGTTAACAACCGCGCGGCTTCTTCTAAGGCTTCATCAGTTAATTGTGCATAGGTTCGTTTCACTGTATCAATGGTTAAATCAGAAATTTTTTTGGCGATCTCGGTAGCGGTATCATTTGGATGAAAGGGGAAATTAGCATCGACATCGTTTAATCGGTAGAGTTCGCTATGGGCGATTTCTGAGAGCGCGATCCGAAAATCACGGAATCCATCATAGCCCATTTTCCTAGCTAAGCGACTAACGGATGAATGGGAAGTGTAGGTATTTTTTGCCAGTTCATCCACATTTAGTGACGGGGCAGTGGTCAAATTATCTAGTATGTAGTCTGCGATCCGTTTCTCAGTATTGGTCAACCCTTGTTGCAATCGCAATTTATCAATTAAAAGCATTCAAATCACCTCATAATAATCATAACTTACTTCCAATATAAGCAGAAGAGAAATTCAGCTTTGGGTCCCATTCTGGTAAAAACTTTCAGAATTTACCTGTAAAATGGTGGATGAGTGAAAAAAGTGCCCATTTTTATAAAAAATTTTTCCCGTCAAAAGAATTTTGGAGAACATTACTTGATCGAAATGCTCTAGCTTAAAAATATAACATAGCTTCAACAAAAAAACTTACCTTTGAGTGTACTCCATAGTTTATGATAGCTTTAAAGATGAGGAGGTTAAACGAAATGAATATCAAAAAAGCAGCTGAAATGTTTGATCTAACAACGGATACACTACGCTATTATGAGCGTGTGGGCGTCATCACTCCCGTTCATCGCAATTCCAGTGGGTATCGAGAGTATACGACCAATGATTTAAATTGGATTTATTTAGCGAAAAGCTTGCGTAATGCGGGCTTGTCTGTCGAGTCCTTGATTGAGTTTTCTAACTTGGCGCAATTAAGAGAAACCTAAAATGTGGAAGAGGCTCAGAAACAAATTTTGGCTGATCAATTAGAAGAGCTGGATCAGAAAATGGCGGAGATACAAGATGTTAGAGAGATGCTGGCATATAAAATTAAAACCTATGACGATCACATTGCGAAGTTTAAGGCTGGAGAAATGACGCCAGATAAAGTTGAAAAGTTATGGGAACGAAAAAAATAAAAACTTTTCCCTTGCTATGGAGTCCACTTCAAGGTTTAGGATAGATCATGTAATCAATATTTAAGGAGGAAGTCAACATGCAAACAATTAAATTGAACAATGGTGTCGAAATGCCACAACTAGGATTTGGTGTTTATCAAATTCCGCTGGCTGAAACAGCAGAAGCCGTATATCAAGCAATCAAAGTCGGATATCGTTTGATCGACACTGCTTCTGTTTATGGAAACGAGAAGGAAACAGGCGAAGGGATCAAACGCGCGGTCGATGAAGGTCTCGTTACTCGTGAGGAACTCTTTGTGACATCGAAATTGTTCATCCTGCAAGCACCAGAAGACAACGCAGCTAAGACGATCGAACAATCACTTAATGTAATGGGATTGGATTATTTGGATCTTTATCTAATTCATCAACCGTATGGCGATGTTTATGGGGCATGGCGAGCAATGGTCTCGGCTCAAAAAGCTGGAAAATTACGCGCTATCGGTATCTCAAATTTCAAGTCCGCTAAGATGATCGAGTTTGTCGGCTTGAATGACGTGAAGCCGCAAATCAACCAAATCGAAGTCAATCCATGGAATCAACGAATGGAAGATCAAGAATGGCATGAAAAATATGGTGTGCAAATCGAAGCCTGGGCACCTTTTGCAGAGGGACACCATGATTTATTTACCAATCCTGTTTTAGCGGAAATCGGCGAACAATATGGCAAATCTGTTGGACAAGTCGTTCTTCGTTGGTTGATGCAGCGGGGAATCGTCGCTTTGGCAAAATCCGTTCGCCCCGAACGCATGGCAGAAAATATCGACATTTTTGATTTTGAATTATCCAAAGAAGATATCGAAAAGATCGCTGCTTTAGATATGAAGGAATCAGCTTTCTTTGATCATGACGCACCACAACAAGTCGAGTGGTTCATGAATCGGATGCTGGATACTGAAAAATAGTTTTTTCGTTAACAGGAGGTCAAAATTAAGATGGATATACTTTTTATCGGTATATCCGGAAAATCCTAGTTTTGGGCTAAGCATACGATGGTGAATGAGAAGAATATACCATTTCAGAAAGTTTTTTTGTAAGGTTTTTTTTGCTACTTTTTCTTGATTATCCAAGATATACTCTGAGATTCTATACAAATGGAAGCGTAATTGACTCACTGACGTCTGCTAGATTCGTAAATACAAGGTACATCTAGCACCGTCAGCTCCTATTCGCGAATAACCGGTGACTCATAAGTAGCGCCTGCGGAAATAAGCCAAAAGTTCACAAAAATTTGAGAAATAATTATCGGAATTTCCTTTTTATTTCTTGACGTTTAATACTTATGAGTCGGCCTCAATCAGTCTTCCATTGATTGAGATCGCATATAAACTATCATCAAATCAAACCTCTTGAATCAGCGATGAATTGAATACTAATTTGCTGCAGATAATTCTGGATTACAGGATTTTTCTAATTATTTTAGCCGGGACACCACCCGCGATACAATTACTTTCGATATCTTTTGTAACCACGGCTCCAGCAGCAATCACGACATTGTTCCCAATGGAGACGCCTGGCAATATGGTACAATTCCCTCCAATCCAAACATCATCGCCAATTGTGATTGGACTTGCCTCCGCCCATTTTTTTCGGCGATTCTCTCCGGCTAAGGGATGGCCCACAGTGCTAATCAGTGTGTTCGGTCCGATCATACAGTAATCTCCGATCGTGACTTGTGCGATATCTAGGATTGTGACATTATAATTGGTCAAGAAATCTTCTCCCACGTGAATATTGCTTCCGACATCACAATTAAAATTTGGCTGCACATAAACATTGTTTCCAGTTGAGCCAAATAGCTGCTTGATCAACATTGCTTGTTGTTTATTGTCTGTCGGGGATAATTGATTGAATTGTCTACATTTTTTTAAGGCGTTTTCTTTGAGTGCGACAATTTCTTTATCAAAGAAATTATAAGTCAATCCGGCATTCATTTTTTCGATCTCTTTCAAAATAATCTTCTCCTCATTCTATTAAGTATTTGCCAATCATTTATTCATTTGGGTCATCGCTAGAAAATAATCAGGGTAGGTCCAGTGATTTTTAGGGTGAAAGGCGCTAATTTCTGTGGTTTCAAAACGGTCAATCTGTTGAACTTGTTTCAAGAGTCTTTTTTCATCGATTTGAGAATAGGCATAGGGGTCAATAAAAGAAACGAAGAAGAATTTTCTTTTTAAACGATTTAGATGTGGCAGTTCTCGCATAAGCGGGAAACTTAGCAATAGGATGTCACCTGATAGATCGTTAATGATCTCTTCATTGAATGGAACGATTTCGGTTTGAAACGGAATTCGTTCCATTTCTAGTAACTCATTAAGGCGCTGCATCAGTGTATCGGTGATCGTATTCTGCTTATTTTCTTTGATGACGGTCAGCTTTCTTTCTTTCATCATGGCAATTTCTCCTCATTGATTTGGAACTTTCCGGATTAGCTCCTTGAAAACATAGTAGCAATTGATAAAATGAGATTGAATGCTTTTGAAACAAACGAAAACACTGTTCCTGAAAACGGAGTTAATGAACTTGTCTTTTTGGAAAATTGTTCCAAAAAAGAAACGGGGGGAATCAAGATGCTTTTACAAGAAAAATTGGAGAATCACGCTTTTACAGCCAGTGAACGACATGTAGTGGATTATTTGTTGGAGCAGCAACGTGGCATTGAAAATAAAACGACGACTGAGATTGCCGCCGCAACCTTCTCATCGAAGTCTACTCTAGTTAGAATCGCGAAAAAAATGAATTATTCTGGATGGACAGCTTTGAAAAAGGCGTTTATCAGTGAATTAGATTATTTAGATAAAAGCATCTCTAGTGTAGATGCGAACTATCCATTCACGAAGCGGGATTCGATCATGTCAATCGCCAGTAAAGTTGCTCATTTAGAAACAGAGTCAATTGAAGACACATTGTCGTTAATCACTCATGATGAGTTGCGGAAGGTGGTTGATATCATTTCTAATGCTGAAAAAATCCATATTTTTGCGGCCAGCAGTAATCTCTTGGTTGTTCAAGAATTCTCACTTCAGATGAGTCGCATACAAAAGGAGGTCCAAATTCACTCATTACAAGGAGAAATCTTTTTCAATGCCTATCTGGCGAAACCAGGCTCTTGTGCCTTGATGGTTACTTATTCTGGGGAAACGGGCAGTCTCAACCGAGTCGCAGAAATCTTGTCAAAAAAGGAAATCCCTATGATTGCGATAACCAGTGTTGGAGAAAATTCGACCACCAGAAAAGCAGATGCGATCCTGCGATTGTGTACGCGGGAAAAGCTATATTCTAAAATAGCTAATTTCTCCACAGATGCAGCAATCAACTATCTATTGAATATCATTTATTCTTGTGTTTTTGCCTTGGATTACGATCGCAATGTCGCGCTTAGAATCTCTGCTTCAAGAAGTATTGAAGACGAACGATTTTCAGATTCAGACATTTTAAAGGAATGAAGAGACTATTGAACAAACAAAGAGCTTTTCTATCTCACGATTTGGAGATAGAAAAGCTCTTTGTTTGTATAACAATTTGCATTTCGTTGATAAAAAACATCAATTTGAGAACGATTCTGGTAAAAATTTTCAAGATTTACTTGTGAAAGGGTGAATGAGTGAAAAAAACTACCCGTTTCTGTTGAAAACCTTTCCAACTCCGGAGACCTATCTATACTTAGACATATCAAAAGAAATTTGGAGGGATTTATTCATGCTAACTATTGCTTACATTGGAAACGGCAAAAGTGCCAATCGCTATCATTTACCGTTTTCGACCAAACTAGTGGATAAGATCAACGTCAAAACAATTTATTCGCCAGTTGAAGAAAATACCTGGAAAAAAATCGAAGGGGTGCATTACACGACCGATGTCAACGATATCTATGGTGATCCGGAGATTCAACTAGTTGTCGTGTCAACACCTAGCAGTCTGCACTACAAGCTGGGTAAGGAAGTGTTGGAACATGGGAAGAATGCCTTGATCGAAAAACCATTTGCCGAAACATCAGCGGAAGCGAAGGAACTATTTGATCTGGCAAAAGAAAAGGGCTTGCTGGTGCAATGCTACCAAAATCGCCGTTTTGATTCAGACTTCTTGACCGTTCAGAAAGTCATTGAGAGTGGCGTACTAGGAGATTTGATCGAAGTGGAAATGCACTATGATTATTTCCGACCTGAGATTCCAGAAAGTGTGAAGGAGTTTTCTTTGAACACGAGTTATCTGTATGGTCATGCTTGTCACACGCTGGATCAAGTGATTTCTTATTTTGGTGAACCAGACGATATCCATTACGAAGTCCGTCAGCTTCTAGGGGATGATCGGATGAATGATTATTTTGATCTGGATCTATTCTATGGACGAATCAAGGTTTCGGTAAAGTCGAGTTATTTCCGCCTAAAGGAGCGTCCAAGTTTTATCGTTTATGGCAAAAAGGGTGTCTTTGTTAAGGAAACGAAGGATCGGCAAGAGGAACATTTAAAGCTTTTCCATATGCCGGAAAATAAAGACTTTGGGATAGATCTGCCAGAGCATTACGGGACATTGACTTATATGGACGATGAAGGCGTTTATCATGAGGAAAAAGTCGTGTCTGAAGTCGGGGATTACAGTCGTGTGTATGAAGGTCTGTATGAATCGATCATCAATGGCAAAGAAAAGATCGTCAAAGATGAAGAAACATTATTGCAGATCGAAATGTTGGAAACGGGAATCAAACAAATTGAAGGTAAGGTACTTATTTAACTTAGTAGGAGGAATAAAAAATGAACCGTATGATGGAAGTATTTGAAAGCAAGATGGCTCCGATCGCAATCAAACTAGACAACAATCGCTACTTAACTGCCGTGAAGAACAGCTTCATGGCAGCCATGCCCTTATTGATCATTGGCTCGTTCTTTGTCTTATTTGCGAATTTGCCGATCCCAGCCTATGCCGATTTTATGCAAAATGCGTTGGGTGAGAATTGGCAGCAGTATTTTACGGTACCAAATGACATCTCAATGAGTATGATGACACTCTATGTCGTTATTGGGATAGCCAGTGAATTAGCCGGCATTTATAAATTAGACAAAATTGGTGCGATCTTTGCGGCACTGGCTGGTTTCTTTGTGGTAACACCATTACAGGAATTCGGCAATGCGGATCTAGGTGTGGGTATTCCGTTAAACAATCTAGGTGCGGCTGGTCTATTTGTTGGGATGATCATCAGTATTCTAGCAGTTGAGATCTTACGTTTAGCAGAACGCAAAGGCTGGAAAATCAAAATGCCTGATTCAGTGCCTACGAATGTTTCGAAATCTTTCTCTACCTTGATTCCGATTCTTTTAGTGATCGTTGTCTTCAACTTTGTACGGATCGGTTTTGCTTTAACCAGCTTCGGCAGTGTGCAGGATTTCATCTTTACTAACCTGCAAACACCGTTGACCTTACTCGGAGCCTCGTTACCAGCAACCATTTTGATCATGTTGATTGAAGGTTTGTTATGGGCATTTGGGATTCATGGCGCAAATATCGTCGGTAGTGTAATGACACCGATCTGGTTATCTTTAACAGCAGAAAACGCGGCAGCGGTCGCAAGCGGCAGTGCGATTCCTAATATCGTCAACTATCAATTCTACCAAAACTTCATTAAAATCGGCGGTTCTGGTGCAACATTTGGTCTATGTTTATTGCTGCTTTTCTTGGCAAAATCGAAACAGTTCAAAGCAATCGGAAAACTATCGATCATTCCAGAGATTTTCACGATCAATGAAACGATCACGTTTGGTATCCCGATCGTATTGAATCCGATCATGATCATTCCGTTCATTCTTACACCGATCGTGATGACATTGATGACGTACTTCTCCATGAGTACCGGACTGGTGCCGTTAACAAATGGGGTCAATATTCCGTGGACAACACCGCCAGTGATTGCCGGATTCTTGGTGTGTGGCTGGAAAGGCGCGGTCCTTAATATCGTTCAGATCTTTGTTTCAGCAGCGATCTATTTCCCATTCTTCAAAACAGCGGACAAGATGGCTTATGAAACTGAACAGAAAAATGAAGCATTGGAAAAAGAAAGCAGCGTAATGATTGATGAAATCGCTGAAAATGCCTAGAAATGACGATAGAAGAACTAGTTAGACAAGAGAAACAATTGCAATTTGAAGGATTCGATCATGAATTGGCTTTAGCGATCACGCTTGAAATCATCGATGAGGTCAAAAGAAATTTTGATAAGCCGGTCGGGATCCGTGTGTATTACGAGGATAAAACGGTGGTCCATTATTTGATGAACGGAAGAAAAACAAGTCCTTGGCTGGATCGAAAGGTGAAGACGGTTTTGGAAAGTCGACACAGCTCACTATATCCTTTCTTGTTAAGTGGATCACATGAAGAATTTGCTAAATGGGTGGACGATCCGACACATGCCATATGCGGCGGCGGCTTTCCGATCATTGTACAAGGAGAGTTGAAAGGTGCGATCTGTGTCTCAGGCTTGGATCATTTAGCTGATCATCAGATAATCATCAATGTATTGGAGCGAGTATTGAATAATCAACAAGTGTCACAAGGTAACTCGATTTAAGGAAAAGAGGAAGACAAATGAAATTAGCCATTTTTGGTGCCGGCATGATCGTTCATGACTTTTTAACGATCACCAAGGATCTGTCGGAGATTGAACTGAAGGCGATTCTGGGAACGGATGCCGATATACCAACGATGAAACAAATGAAGATCGATTATGGAATTGAAACGATTTATACCGATGTTGAACAATGTCTGCAAAGTGATGCTTTTGACACCGTTTATGTTGCTTTGCCGAATTTTCTTCACTATGTGTTTGCTAAAAAAGCGTTGAAGTATGGCAAGCATGTAATCTGTGAAAAGCCATTCACCATGAAGAAGAGCGAATTATTAGAGCTAGAAAAAATTGCCTTGACCAAAAATCTCGTCTTGATTGAAGCAATCACAAACCAATACTTGGCGAATTATCGCGGGATCAAAGAGGAAATCACGAAGATTGGCAAGCTGAAAATCGTTGAATGCAACTATTCACAGTATTCTTCACGCTACGATGCGTTTAAAGAAGGAACGATTTTGCCAGCCTTTAATCCTAAAATGGGTGGCGGGGCTTTGATGGATATCAATATTTACAATATCCATTTTATTGTTGGGCTATTGGGCAAACCTTTAAAGGTCCAATACAATGCCAATGTTGAACGCGGGATCGATACGTCGGGTATGTTGATCCTTGATTATGGTGAAACGCAAGCAGTTTGTATTGGTGCGAAAGATTCCACGGCAACGATTCGTTCGACGATCCAAGGGACGGATGGATCGATTATTGTGAATGGACCGACCAATGTTTTGGATAGCTATATGATCGAAAGACGGTCAGAGGAGACACAACTGACGGATCAAAAGGTTCATCAGCATCGGATGTATGAAGAATTTAAGCTGTTCAACCAGGTCATTACGCGTAAGGAAATGGCTTTCGTTAAAGAACGGCTGGAGCATAGTAAAACAGTCATGGAGATCGTCGACGCGGCATTGTCCGATGCCGATATCATCTTGGGTCAAAGCTGACAGAGTACAACAGGAAGTGTAAAGGAGAGGTCAAATGGTACAAAAAGATTTTTTATGGGGCGGCGCATTAGCCGCCCACCAATTTGAAGGCGGCTGGAATAGTGACGGTAAAGGTCCAAGCGTGATCGACGTCATGACCGCAGGTGCTCACGGAAAACCACGCGTGATTATGAATGAGATCAAGGACGATGTGTTTTATCCCAATCATGAGGCGATTGATTTTTATCATCGTTACAAAGAAGATATCGCATTATTTGCAGAGATGGGGCTGAAATGTCTGCGGACATCGATTGCTTGGGCACGGATTTTTCCAAAAGGTGACGAAGCAGAACCGAATGAAGCAGGTCTAGCATTCTATGACAACGTCTTTGATGAGTTAATCAAAAATGGCATTGAACCAGTGATTACGCTGTCTCATTTTGAGATGCCACTGCATCTAGCCAAAGAGTATGGCGGGTTTAGAAGCAGGAAAGTGATTGATTTCTTTGAAAAATTTGCCAAAACCATTTTTGAACGCTATAACGGCAAAGTCAACTATTGGATGACCTTTAACGAGATCAACAATCAAATGGATACCAATAATCCGTTATTTTTATGGACGAATTCGGGAGTAACGGTGGCAGAAAATGAAAATGCTCGTGAAGTCATGTATCAGGTTGCCCATCATGAGCTAGTTGCCAGCGCCAAAGCAGTGAGCGCCGGCAAGAAGATCAATCCTGATTTTCAAATCGGCTGCATGATTTCCCATGTTCCAATCTATCCGTATTCCTGTAAACCGGAAGATATCATGGCGGCCGAAGAAGCGATGCATGAACGATTCTTCTTCGCCGATGTGCATGTTCGGGGAAAATACCCGCGCTATGCCTTGAAGGAATTGGAAAGAAACGGCTTCACGTTGGATATTGCTCCAGAAGATCAGGAGATTCTGCAAAAAGGCACAGTCGATTACGTTGGCTTCAGTTATTATATGTCAACAGTCGTGCAGGCTGGTGCTAAAAATCAAGCAACGGATATCGTGAATGGCGGCTTAGCCAATTCCGTCAAAAATCCTTATTTGGAGGTCAGCGACTGGGATTGGGCGATTGATCCAGAAGGTCTGCGTTATTCACTGAATCGTCTCTATGATCGGTATCAATTGCCGTTATTTATCGTAGAAAATGGTTTCGGAGCGATCGATGTCTTAGAAGAAGATGGTTCAGTTCATGATGAAGCACGGATCGCTTACCTTAAGGCACATATCGAAGCCTTGGAAAAAGCCGTTGACTACGATGGCGTCGAACTGCTTGGCTATACACCATGGGGGATCATCGATCTAGTTTCCTTCACCACCGGCGAAATGAAAAAACGCTATGGCACGATCTATGTTGATCGCGACAATGAAGGCAATGGAACGATGAAGCGTTATAAGAAGGATTCGTTTGATTGGTATAAAAAGGTAATTGAATCTAACGGAGAGATTTTGGAGGGATAAAAATGAGTCAAAAGACAATTCTATTGGTCTGTTCAGCAGGGATGAGTACCAGTTTATTAGTGACAAAAATGGAAAAAGCAGCTGCAGATCAAGGGCTGGAGCGAAAAATATTTGCAATCTCAGCATCAGAAATTGACGGTGTTTTAGCGGGAGAAGATATCAATGTTCTATTATTAGGACCGCAAGTTCGCTTTATGGAAAAACAAATGAAGCAAAAGCTAAGTGATAAAAATGTGCCTTGCGAAGTCATTAATATGACTGATTACGGCATGATGAATGGTGAAAAAGTCCTAGGCCAAGCAGAAAAATTAATGGGATAGGAGGGTATCCAATGGATGAACAGAACTTAACGACGATCATGAATTTGATTCTCTATAGCGGCAATGCGAAAAGTGATGCGATGGAAGCTATTCAGGCAGCGAAAACAGCGGATTTTGAAGAAGCGCGGGAAAAAATTGAAGCAGCTGAAAAATCATTAGTCGAAGCCCATCATGCACAGACAGGCTTATTGACGGAAGAAGCTAGCGGCAATCACATGGAAGTCACTTTGCTGGCAGTTCATAGTCAGGACCACTTGATGACTTCGATCTCCTTCACTGATTTAGCGAAGGAGATCATTGACCTGTATCAATTAAACAAAAATAACAGTGAACAAAAAATAACGGTAAGCGAATAATTTATCCAGAGGAGAAGATGACGATCTTCTTCTTTTGGCTTTTTTATGAAGCGTTACATAGGATAAAATGAAGAGGAGGAAAATCATTTGATCGGAATCGTAGCAGCATGTCTTACCACAATGGCTTTTTTGCCTCAGGTTATTAAAGTGATGCAGACCAAAGAAACGAAGGGGTTATCGACCTTAATGTGTTTAATGCAAGTAATCGGAATCGGCTTGTGGGCGATTCATGGCTTTATCCGGAGTGATCTTGCGGTTTTGTTTGCAAATTGTATTAGTTTTATTTTAGTGTCGATTATCTTATTCCATAAGCTGCGATCGACAGAGTAAGCTTTTAGGAGGAATGAAATGGCAAGTCAGAAAATTATTTTCTTTGATATCGATGGAACGCTGGTTGATCCCATAATGTGGGAGAAAAGCCGGGACATCTTAGCGAGTATTCCCGAATCTACTCGGGTGGCTATCAAAAAGTTGAAAAAGAACGGGGTCATGCCAGTGATCGCTACTGGCAGACCGAAGCAGGCTATTCTACCACTAGCTGAATCACTAGGTATTAGTGATCTGATCACTTCGAATGGACAAGAAGTCGTGATAGGCAATAAAAGTGTTTTTCAAAACTTTATCCAGCAAGAAGTGATCAATTTCATCCATAAATATTCTAGCCAGCAAGGGGCACAAATCCTATATGATACAACTGTTGGACTCGTCTCATCAATGGAGACAGTTGAAGAGGAAGCAGTTCGAGCCCTGATGGAAAATGAGATTCCGCAGCAGGTCATGCAGGTGCTGGTGAATACGGAACAACCAATCAAACAGATTTTTCCCATGAAGGCTGAACTAAGTGACATTAAAATCGTGAAATCTGGATACAGCTATTATGATTTACTACCCAAAGAAATTTCAAAAGCATCTGGGATCGCCCATTTTTTACAAGAGACAGGTACGCCAGTCGATCAGACCTTCGCTTTCGGCGATGAGGAAAATGATGTAGAGATGTTTGAATTTGTCGGAACGGCTGTTGCAATGGGAAACGCGACTAAAGTATTGAAGGAAAAAGCCAATTGGGTGACTAAAGAGGTCTGGAATGAAGGCATCTATCATGCATGTGAAAAATTACGATTAATCTAGTTTAAAATAACTGAAAGAGACTTTATTCTGTCTTTTCGCTAACAAAAATAAAAAGCTTGCCTTGAAGTGAACTTCATAGTGTAAGGTAAAGAAGTTATCTTAGCAAAAATTGGAGGGAAAAGCATGGATTATGTAAAATTTGGCAATACAGGTATGGATGTTTCGCAGCTGTGTTTAGGAACGATGGGCTTTGGCGATCCTAATAGCGGGTTTCATGAGTGGGTATTGGAAGAAGAAGAGAGCCGGCCGGTGATCAAGAAAGCTCTAGATCTAGGCATCAACTTTTTCGACACAGCGAATGTGTACTCCTATGGCGCGAGTGAAAAAATTCTTGGCAAAGCGTTAAATGATTTTGCCAATCGCGATGAGATCGTGGTCGCGACTAAAGCTTATACCCAAATGAAGCAGGCGCCTAATAGTCGAGGATTATCGAGAAAAACGCTGTTTTATCAAATCGATCAGAGTTTAGAACGGCTACAAATGGATTATGTTGATCTCTACATCATTCATCGTTGGGATTACAATACGCCGATCGAAGAAACGATGGAAGCTCTGCATGATATCGTGAAATCAGGCAAGGCTCGCTATATCGGTGCGTCGGCGATGTACGCTTGGCAATTTGCTAAGGCGCAAGCAGTGGCGGATAAGTATGGCTGGACGAAGTTTGTCTCAATGCAGAATCACTTAAATTTGCTGTATCGTGAAGAAGAACGGGAAATGCTGCCGTTGTGCGGCGATCAAAAAATTGCGGTAACACCATACAGCCCCTTGGCGGCTGGTCGTTTGACCCGTGATTGGGAGGCAACCACAAAACGTTTCTTAACCGATACAACGGCGAAATCAAAATATGATTCGACGGAAGAGCAGGATAAGATCATTGTGGAACGAGTAGCGGAGATTGCGGATAAGTATCAAGTAAAACGCGCACAAGTTGCTTTGGCTTGGCTATTGCAGAAAGAGCAAGTAGTGGCACCGATTATCGGCGCTACCAAAGAAAGTCATTTGACCGATGCTTTGCCAGCGCTTGATTTGAAATTAACAGCAAAAGATGTTCATTATTTAGAAGAAGCCTATCTGCCGCATCACGTTGTAGGTGCCATTTAACTTTCCGAATGTAAACTAAAAACGTTCAAAACTTTTCAAAGGGAAAGTTTTGAACGCTTTTTCTTTTATCATCATCATTTTTTATCCGTAAACCGCCTATCCTTAAATAAGGTATTCGTATCGCTGCGCCTTTCTTGGTAGGTATCATAATCTTCTTTGAAGAGACAGGAGTAGAGCACGTTGATTACATATTCGATCGCGACCTGCGAGGAGAAGGTCGAGTACTTAATGTGCTGACTTTCTTCTTTCATCAAAGGCAGGACGACCGAACTCATTCTAGCTAAAGTCGAATCAGGATGTCCGCAGATCGAAACGATCTTGACTCGATTGCGGTAGAGAAGCTTGGTGCAGTACAAGATATCCTTGTGTTCACCGCTATAAGAAATAATAATGGCACAATCTTCATGATCTAAATTGTAGGCTAATTGCGGATTTTCAACGACTAGCGGCGTCAGATAAACGAACTCCCCCATTCGCATCAGCATATTTTGCAGGTTCAAAGCTTTGGAATAATTCTCACCAATCGCAAAGATCGCGATTTTCTTTCCAGATTTGATGATCTCCACCGCTTTTTTTAAAACTTCGGTGGTTAATAATTCACCGGTCTGATAGATTGTATCACTCATTAACTGACCGATTTTTTTGGCGATTTCCTTTTGCGAATCCTCACTGGTGAAGGGCTGATCGGGATTAACATCCGAGATTTCTTCATAGGATTTTTGCAGTTCAGCAGAGAGCTCGATCTTGAAATCCTTGTAGCCGCTGGTGCCGATTTTCCGGCATAAGCGAACGATTGCAGAAGTCGAGGAGTAGGTATTAGTAGATAACTCTTGAATCGACATATGCAGTACATCTTCTTTATTTTTCAGAATATAGTCAGCGATATGTTCTTCGGAAGAATTAAATCCGTCTTTTTCTTCTAAGAATCTGAGAATATTCATTGGATTTCCTCCTTCCATGAAATAGTTACAAGCAAAAAATAAAAGCGATTGTAAGGAATAGTGCAAAAATATTCCAATAAAAAGCGTGAAAGAAAACGCTTTCTCGGAACAAATTGTCAACTTTTTGAATCCGCTTTACATAACAATTTTACCACCTTACTATGAGGGTATACAACACAATCAAGTCTTGCTCAAAACAAAAATGGAGGGAAAGAAAAATGAAGGAACTAATTGGTGTGTTCAAGGATTTGAAGAAACATTTGTTGGCGGGTGTCTCTTATCTGATTCCAGTTGTAGTCGTTGGGGGAATTATGACGGGATTAGGAGTGGCTTTTGGTGGAACGACCGTTTGGGAAAATGTTGGCTCATTTCCAGCATTCTTATTTACCTTAGGGAAAACGGGACTAAACTTAATGCCAGCGGTAATCGGGGCGTACATTGCTTATTCGATCGCTGACAAGCCAGCATTGGGACCCGGGTTCATCGTTGGTCAAATGGCACAGGATATTGAAGCTGGATTTTTAGGCGGCGTGATTGCCGGGATCTTTTGTGGAATTGTTGTACTTTATTTGAAAAAAATCAACGTCCAAAAAAACTTCAGATCACTGCTGAGTATTATAGTGATTCCAAGTATCGCGACTTTATTGGGTGCATTGCTGATGAATTACTTGATCGGCGGTGCCGTCGTTGCACTGATTGCCTGGCTGACGCAACTGGTTGAAGGGTTAGGGACGAGTAATATGATTCTGTTAGGTCTTGCGATCGGTGTGATCGGTTCGTTTGACTTAGGACTCTTTGGTTCGAAGGCGCAAGGGGCGGTATTTCTCGCCATGCTGTCTACGATTGATCCGGCAACGGGAATGCCGGTGATGATCGCACAGCGTTTGATGTTAGCCGCTTGTACGTCGAATGTTGTGGCACCGTTTGTCTGTTCGTTATCCGCTTTTGTTCGACCAAAGATTTTCACGCCAGAAGAAAGAGAAGCGGGAAGAGCGGCACTGTTCTTAGGGTGCTTCGGGATTACTGAAGGGGCGATCCCATTGGCTTTAGCAGATATGAAGGTTTATGCCGGCTGTATCATCGGTTCAGTCGTCGGTACGGTTTGTACAATCCTGTTTGGTGCAGGGACGATCGTCAATTGGGCAGGTATCCCAAACTTTGCGGGCTGTACTAATGTTTTGGCTTATGTAGCTGCTATCGCGATCGGCGCTGTATCGGGAACGGCGTTTATTATCGCGACCAAACACGCACCGTCGACAAAAGACGATTCTGAAGACAAAGAAGCGATCGTCACGAAGAAGGGAAACGAGACTAATCTCGATTTCTAAACGGAGGGATCATATGCTAATCAATAAAGAGTTGATTCAATTAGATGCAGAGTATCAGACCAAGGAAGAGGTGATCGAAACAGTCGCCGAATTATTAAATGAAAAAGATCGGCTTCACAGTCTGGACGGCTATATCCAAGCAGTCAAGGAACGGGAAGCCGAAGTCTCTACCAATTTAGGCGATGGCATCGGCATGCCCCATGCTAGAACAGATACGGTCAAAGAAGCGAGCTTAGCCTTTGTGCGTTTAAAGGAACCGATCGCTTGGGGCGAGGAAAAACCGGTCAAAATCATCTTTCAGATCGCCGTTCCTAATGACTCTGGCAATTTGCATCTAAAGATCTTATCGCAATTGGCGCGTCATTTGATCTATGAGGAATTTAAAGAACGGCTAGTCAATGTTGAAGATGAAGAAGAATTATTAGGTATTATTTCAGAAGTGACAGGAGGAATCATCTAATGAAAATTTTATCAGTCACCGCATGTGCGGCAGGCGTCGCCCACACCTTTATGGCAGCCGAATCGATTGAAAAAGCCGCAAAGGAACATGGACACGAGATCAAAGTTGAGACACAAGGGGCTATCGGGATCGAAAACAGATTGACTGAAGAAGAGATCAACGCAGCCGATGCGGTGTTATTAACGACGGATATCCCAATCAGAGAACGGGATCGTTTTGCGGCATCGAATATTTTCAATGTCAGCTCAACAGCCATGATTAAATCAGCCAATAAAATCATCGAAGCAATCGAGAACAGCTTTAAGGAATAAGGGATTCAATTCGGGAAGGTGTAAAACATGAAGGTAGGAATTTTAGGTTCAGGCATGATCGTTCATTCGGCGCTGTCAGTGATCAATCAAATGAAAACAGTCTCGTGTGAAGCCTTGTGGTACCGAGCAGGGGATGAACATACCGCAGAGTCTTTAAAGGAAAAATATCAAATAGAAAATCTTTATTCAGACTTAGATGCTTTTTTGAAAGATGCAGCTTTTGAAGTTGTCTACGTTGGAGTGATCAATAGCGCTCATTATGAGTATGCGAAAAAAGCGCTTGAAGCAGGGAAGCATGTGATTTGTGAGAAGCCGTTTACGTCGAATGCTCAACAGGCTATTGAACTCGTTGAATTAGCAAAAGCGAAAGATTTATTCTTGTTTGAGGCAGTCATGCTGCGCTATTTGAAAAATTATCGCAAAATTCAAGAGAAGCTGGAAGAAATCGGTGAGATCAAGCTGATCCAATGCAACTATTCGCAGTATTCCAGCCGCTACAGCTCCTACAAACAGGGAAATGTCTTACCAGCTTTTAATCCAGCATTATCTGGCGGCAGTTTATATGACATTAATGTCTACAATATCCATTTTGTGGTTGGGCTATTCGGCAAGCCGGAAAAGGTTCACTATTTCGCGAATATTGGTTTCAATGGTATCGATACTTCAGGGGTGGCGATTCTAGAGTATCCGACGTTTAAAGTGGTCTGTTGCGGTGCGAAGGATTCGGATAGTAAAGCTGGCTGCCAAATTCAAGGGGAAAAAGGCTATTTTCACATTGATTCGATGGCTGGAACGGCTAAAAATGTCAGTCTGATCAATAAAGAGGCGACGACAATATTTGCTGATGATGTGATCGATAATCCAATGGAAAATGAATTCAGTGTGATCGAACAACTAATTGAAACAAAAGATTATGAAGCGACTTATTCCTATATGAAGAAAAGCGTCATAACCATGACAGTCTTAGAAGAATGTCGCAAACAAGCAGGCATCCATTTTGCTGTAGATGAGGAAGCAGAGGTGACGATGGGTTCGTGAAAAAAATATTGATTATTGGCGGAACAGGCACGATTTCTTCGCCGATCACAGAAATGTTAGCGGAAAAGAATTATGATGTGACCGTTTTGAATCGTGGAAAGAATAACGTTGGTTTGCCCGGAAACGTGAAGAAGCTGCGAGGCGATATTACCGAAACAGAGAAGATGCGGGAGCTTTTTAAAGATGCTGCCTATGACAGTGTGATTAACTTCATTGTCTGGAATGAGCAAGACGCGAAAAACAATGTAGCGATCTTCAAAGGGAAAACGAAGCAGTTTATTTACATCAGTACAGTATGTGTGCTGAATCATGAGTATACTTGTTTGATCGATGAAGAAACTGAAAAAGGCAATTACTATTCAGATTACGGAGCGGCAAAATCAGCGGCTGAAGATGTCTTTTTGCAAGCAGAAAAAAACGATAATTTTCCTATTACGATCGTGCGACCAACGCAAACGTATTCCAATCATCGGATTCCATTAAGTGTGAAGGGGAAGGGCTGTTGGAGCGTGGTCAGCCGCATGCTGCGGAATAAAGAAGTGATTATTCACGGTGATGGGCAATCTGTCTGGGCCAGTACCTATGCCTCGGATTTTGCCAAAGGCTTCT
This sequence comes from Enterococcus sp. DIV0756, assembly GCF_051710745.1. Lineage (NCBI taxonomy): Bacteria > Bacillati > Bacillota > Bacilli > Lactobacillales > Enterococcaceae > Enterococcus > Enterococcus sp. DIV0756. The sequence continues at coordinate 1,232,475 of NZ_JBIOLF010000002.1, forward strand.
GTCCAATCGTTGGCAATGAGCAAACCTTGGGTGAAACCTATCAAGTGATGAATCCAGAATCCCATACTTGGGACATGGTCTATCAAACTTTAGCAAAACTTTTAAACGTCGATTATCGTCCAGTTTATATTGGCACCGATCTTTTAAAAGCCTCGAAAACCTACGATTTCATGGGCTCTATTCAAGGAGATAAGCGCTGGTCGAATATCTTCTCGATTGAAAAATTGAAGGGGATCAATCCAGATTTTACCTGCGAAGTTGGGCTTGAAGAAGGATTGCGCCGCTATATTGAGTACATGGAGGCACATCCGGAAATGAAGGTGGAAGAACCAGAATTTGACGCTTGGTGTGATCAAACGATCGAACGCTATAAAAAATTTACGCAGGAATTCACCGCCGATTTATAGAGTGGCAGTTAGGAGGGATTATGGAATTTATTGATTTTCAAAAAAATGACGAAAATATTTACGAACTAGAAGGCTATGGCATAGCAACGCTTGATGTGGCTTATGATACGAAGTCGGATAAGAATAAACTAGATATCTACTTGCCGACGATCAAGCAAGAAAAATATCCGGTGATCATCTTTATTCACGGCGGCGGTTATGTAAAGAGTGATAAGCGCCGACATACAGCCAATGTGCTGAATGCTTTGCAGCTGGGCTATGCGGTGGTTGGTTTGAATTATCGTTTAGCACCAGAAGCTGTCTATCCAGCCTTTTTAGAGGATTGTTTAAAGGGATTAACCTTTTTAGGACAGCATGCCGATCAATATAAGATCGATAAGGATAAAATGATTCTTTGGGGTGAGACCCACGGTGCGTTACTCGCCTGCCAGTTAGGGATCAAGCACCATCGGACCGAGAATTATTCAATCGTGGGAGTCATCAGCTTCTACGCACCGATTGATCTGCATGAACTGCATTTTCGGCAAGCAAAAGCAGGCAAATTATCTCAGGTTGATGGTTTTTTTATGGATGAACTTACTTTTGGCGCGCAAGGGAATGAGTTGTTAGAAAAACTGAAAATGGCGAATCCATTGCCAGCTATCACTGGTGATGAACCAGCGTTCTTTTTGAATCATGGAACATTAGATGATGAGATTCCTATTGATTTCACCCACACATTTGCGAAAGCTTTGCAGGTGAAAGGCGTCTCATGTACCGTCAATATTGTTGAAGGCGGAAAGCACGGGATGGATTATTATGCCAGCCAAGAACGAAATGAACCGGTCATGACCTTTATCAAAGAGACCTTTGAAATAGGAGTCGAAGTATAAAAAACAAATACCCATGGATAGGAAGCCTGAGCAGCGCTTCTGATCCATGGGTATTTTATTTAGTCGATCAAAAGCAATTTCTTCTTACTATATTCCTTCCGTACTTTATCAGGAATATCCTCAGAAATCAGGAAACTTAGGTCATCAACGGGACCAACGATCGCGTTACTAATGGTACCGAACTTATCATTGGTGATCATGCCCAAAATTTCTGTAGATACTTCGGTCATTTGCGCTTTTATTTCAGCTTCTTGCACAGTTGGAACGCTGGTGCCTGCTTCGATATCAATATTATAAATTCCCATAATATATAGATCTGCTCGGATTTTTTGTAAAGCCTTATAGGTTTCGACCCCGAGATTGATCATTGATTGCTTATAGAAAATGCCGCCAATATTGATGACTTCAATGTTGGCTCGTTGCGCCAGCTCAACCGAAATCGCTGGGCTGTTCGTGATGATAGTTGCGCGAAAGTCCACCGGAATCTCTTTTACCAGAGCTAAATTGGTGGTACTTCCATCAATAATAATCACGGAATCCTCTTTGATAAAAGGCAGAGCCTTGCGTGCCAATGCTTTTTTCCGTTCATTGTGTTCATTTTCTCGATAAGAAAAATCAGTAATCGGCGGTCCTACTCTAAGAGCTCCGCTGTGGACTCTTTTTAATAAGCCTTGACCATCCAGTTCCTTCAAGTCTCGGCGAATCGTATCCTCAGAGACATTGAAACGTTGGCTTAAGTCACTGGCGATGACTTTTTGTTCAATATTTAATAGATCAACTATTTTTTGATGACGTTCTTCCTTCAACATCGTGCGCACTCCTTCTTGTTTCTTCTTATTAATCATGCCATGTATGCGTTTTTGTGTCAATTTCATTTCGATTAATTTCGATTAACGTGCACAAACATGCAGATAAAATTAAATAATTTGCATGTTTGTGTTGACTTGTAATTGTTAAGCGGTTACAATGAGTTTGTAAACGAAGGATGTACGGCATTCGAATCATACTGATTTTTTCCGGAGAAGATCAGTGCTTGGAAAGTAGGAGGAAGCTTATGAAGAGCAAGATCATTTTATCGCCATCGATCATGTGCGGGGATTTAGTGAATTTACAAAAGAGTATCAATGAACTAGAGGCAATTGGGATGGACACACTGCATATCGATGTCATAGACGGTTCCTTTAGTCCCAGCATGCCATTAGGAATCGAAACGATCAAACGAATGCGGGAAATCACTTCGATGAATTTTGATGTGCATATCATGTCGAATGACAATGAATTTTTTATCAATGAGATGCTGAAGATCGGTGTTGAAGGGATTACCTTTCATCACGAGACGAGTCTGCATGTTGATCGCTACATTCAGTTAATCAAGAATGCTGGAACGACAGTTGGCGTTGCTTTGAATCCCGCGACACCTTTAAATGTTTTAGATTATATCTTGCCCGAAATTGATCGCGTATGTTTGATGCTAATCAATCCTGGATTTGCGACGAACAAAGCGGAAAAACAAATTCCCTATGCTCTGAAGAAAATTTCAGATTTGCGGCAGTTAGTCGACACTCAGGGATTAACGCTGGATATTCAGGTGGATGGCCGGGTCTCTCTGGCAACAATTCCAGATTTACTCGCTGCTGGTGCAACCAACCTAGTTTTAGGCAGTACTAGCCTATTCATCGCTGGAAACACGTTGGCAAAAAATCGTCAATTATTAACTGAAGCACTGGAAAAAACAGTGTTTATAAAGTAGGAGGGAAACTGATGGGATTTAAAAGTGTGGAACAGAAAATCGCAAAGGAAATCTCTGCGACTTTAGATAATATCGCTGTTGAGGATGTAGAGCAGCTAGTAGCCGCAATTGAAAACGCAGACCGAGTATTTTTTGTCGGTGTCGGCCGCGTCCTTCTTTCATTAGAAGGGATCGCAAAACGCTTGGCGCATTTAGGTGTCCAAACAGTGGTTGTTGGACAAATTACTGAACCGGCGATCACGGAGAGGGACTTGTTGATCGTTGGCTCTGGCAGCGGAGAAAGCTCGTTTCCGTTGGCGATCGCAAAAAAGGCGAAGACCTTTGACGCGACGGTAGCGCACATCGGATCGAATGCCAACAGTTCAATGAAGGAATACACCGATATTTTTGTAAGAATTCCTGTTCAAACGAAATTGGCTTTGCCGGGAGAAATTCCTTCGGTCCAGCCGATGACGAGCCTGTTTGAACAATGCCTGCTCTTGTTAGGTGACAGCATCGCCTTGATGATGGTGGAGGAAAAAAATATCGATATGCATAGCTTATGGCAGTATCACGCAAATTTGGAGTAGGTGAACAAAATGAAAGCATTACATTTTGGCGCAGGCAATATCGGACGTGGATTTATTGGGCAGCTCTTACATCAAAATGACTTTGAGATTTGCTTTGTTGATACAAATGCTGACTTGATCAGGCAATTGAATCAGGATGGCGGATATATGATTGAAATCATCGATGAGAATGAAACCACGGATTTTGTTGATCAGGTCAGCGCTTTGAACAGTTTGACTGAGACAGAAAAGGTCATTACGGCGATCGAAAAAGCGGATATCCTGACCACTTCGGTTGGGGCGAACAATTTGGCAAAAATTGCACCGACGATTGCGAAGGGCTTGAGCCAACGTTTCGAGAAAAAACGCAGTATTAATATTTTAGCGAACGAAAATAGTATCAATGCGAGTGATCGTTTAAAAAAAGCAGTATATGAGGAACTGACAGATCAGGAGTTAGCCGTTTTTGATCACTATGCCTATTTTGTTAACACAGCGATCGATCGGCAATCCCTCGGGAAAATCGTTGAGGGTAAGGCAATTGCTGTTGTTGAGCCCTATTACGAATGGGTGATCAATCGCCAACAATTAGACCCGACAACTCCTTTCGAATTAAAAAACGTGGTTTTGATTGAAGAGATGCAGCCCTATATTGAACGTAAACTATTTATCGTCAATGCTGCTCATGCGGCGATTGCGTATCTTGGCGCATTAAAGGGCTATCAAACGATTCAAGAGGCGATCCGTGATCCAGAGATTTTGACTGACGTGAAGCAATTTTTAGCAGAGAACCAGGCTTATTTTGTAGAAGAATATCAATTTGAACCAGCAGCCTTACAGTGCTTTATTGATAAAACACTTAAGCGGCAGAGCAATCCAAAGCTTTCCGATGAAATCGCTCGCGTGGGCGGTTCGCCCATCAGAAAATTAGGACCGAATGATCGGTTAGTCGCTCCGGTGGTAAAACTCGATGCCCTCGGTTTGCCTCATGAGACAGGTGTGAAAATTATTGCGGCAGGTTATCATTATCATAACGCCGATGATGCAGAAGCAGAAAGCTTGCAGGCATCAATTGTTGAAGATGGTTTAGAAGCAACAATCAAAAAGATTTCGGATGTAAATGGCGCTTTGCTCAAGGAAGTTATTGTTGCTTATAAGACACAGCAGTAGGAGGTAAAGATGTTAAAAGAACAACTAACAGGGAATACGATGTTCATAGATTCAGTTGAATCATGGCAAGAGGCCATTCGAATAGGTGCAAAACCGCTGGTAGAACAAGGGATCATAGAAGATTCCTATGCGCAGGCAATGATTCAAAATGTTGAAGATAATGGAAATTATATTATTCTTTTGCCTCAGATCGCTATGCCTCATGCGCGTCCGGAATTCGGAAGCAACGGTGTCGGGATGACGTTCCTTCATGTGAAAGAGCCAGTCATGTTTCCTGGTGATGAACCAGTCAAAGTTTTCTTCATACTTTCGTCTGATTCGCCAGATGGCCATTTGGATCTAATTGCTAGCTTGGGCGAGTTGTTAAGTGATGAGGAATTATATCAGAAATTATTTGATGTTGGTACGGAAGAAGAGTTGTTAGCTTTGATAAAGGAGTGAAGGAAATGGATGTAACGAATGAAGGAAAACAAGTATCGATGCGGGCAAGAGTTCAGGCATTTGGCGGATTCTTGACGAATATGGTGTTGCCAAACATTGGTGCGTTTATCGCTTGGGGAATCGCGACAGCCTTATTTATTCCAACGGGCTGGTTCCCAAACGAAGCGTTAAATGAGCTGGTCGGTCCAACAGTCAGTTACTTATTGCCATTATTGTTAGCATACACTGGCGGGCGCATGATCGGCGGACAGCGCGGCGCGGTATTAGGAACGATCGGAACGATTGGTTTGATTATTGGGGCAGACATCCCCATGTTTATGGGCGCAATGATCATGGGACCGTTAGGCGGTTGGGTCATGAAAAAGACCGATAATTTCTTGGATGGAAAAATCCCAGCTGGTTTTGAAATGGTGGTCAATAACTTCTCAATCGGTATCATTGGTTTTGTACTTATGTGCTTGTCTTATTTAGTAGTTGGCCCAACGATTCAATCAGCCAATCAATTTGTCACCAATGCGATCGAAGCGCTAGTTTCAACGGGTTTCTTACCGTTACTTTCATTGATCAATGAACCGGCAAAAGTCCTGTTTCTAAACAACGTGATCGACCAAGGCGTATATTACCCATTGGGGATGCAGCAGACTCTAGAAGCCGGCAAATCGATCTACTTCATGGTGGCCTCAAACCCTGGACCTGGGCTAGGCTTGTTATTGGCTTACTCATTCTTTGGCAAAAAAGTAGCGAAACGAACAGCGCCAGGTGCGATCATTATTCATTTCTTAGGCGGGATTCATGAAATGTATTTCCCATATGTTCTAATGAAACCCGTTACAATCTTAGCGATGATTGCAGGAGGCATGGCGGGAACACTGACCTTCCAATTATTTAACGTAGGCCTAGTTGCTGGTCCGAGTCCCGGCTCGATCTTCTCCTACTTGGCCTTGACACCAAAAGGGAATTTCTTTGGAGTAATTGCCGGAGTTGTTATCGCAACAGCCGTTTCTTTCTTAGTAACTTCTGTAATCTTAAAAGCAGATAAAACACCAGATGACGATGCGAGCTTTGAAGAATCTGTCCAAAAATCAAAATCTATGAAATCAGAAGGAAAAGAATTATTATCTAACGAGAAAACAAAAACAACAAGTACGTTCGTAGCGAACTTGAACAAAGTATCCTTTGCCTGTGATGCTGGAATGGGCAGCAGTGCGATGGGGGCCACGACCTTTAAGAAAAAGCTGCAAAAGGCCGGCATCACGGATATCGAAGTAAAGAATTATCGAATTGAGGATGTTCCAACAGACAGTGACATGGTGGTCGTTCATCGAGACTTGGAGGAACGCACGCGAAAGGCCCATCCAACGATGAAAATCGTTACATTAAAAAATTACCTGCAAGACCCGGCAATCGATGAGCTCGTTGCTGAGATTGTTGAAGCAAAAGAACAAAAATAGACACGGCACCGGCGAATGTTTCGCCGGTGCTTTTGCCGTTTCTGCATTCTGAGGATGATTGGCATGGTGAAAAGAGAACGTTTTTTATCGTTTTATGAAAAAGGAATCCTTTAGAGCGACGTAGCCACTCGTTGCTTCTTTTAAAAGAGAAAATTTCTGCTATAGTAAAAGAAAAGACAGTGAGGCTATCAAATGGAAATCAGATTATTACGTTATTTCTGGGCAGTGGCACAGGAGGGCAATATCTCACGGGCGGCACGGATGTTGAACATTACGCAACCGACCTTGAGCCGCCAAATCAAGGAGTTGGAAGAGCAGATCGAAACACCGCTTTTCCATCGAGAAAAGAATCGGTTGAGTTTGACTCAGGACGGGTATTTTTTGAAGGAACGAGCTGAAGAAATTCTGGCGTTGGATGATAAGCTGGAGCAGGCGTTTTCTGCACAACGAAAGGAGCAGCTAAGCGGGACGATCACGATCGGCTGCGTCGAGGCGGACAACTCGGATACGGTGGCAATGCTGCTGGAGGAATTGATCAGTGATTATCCGCAGGTTCGGTTCAATTTAGTCACCGGAACCAGTGATGATATCTCTGATCGGTTAGAAAAGGGGATCTTGGATCTGGCTGTCTTGATCGAGCCGGTAACATTGAATGAGGTCGAGACATTGACATTGCCTCGAGAAGAGAAATGGGGCTTTCTCGTTTCAAAAGAATTATTCATTGCTAATAAGAACGAGCTGCAGCCTGAGGATATCAAGGGGTTGCCAATCTTTTGTTCTGGTCGTTCAGAAGTACAACGGCTATTATCTGACTGGTCAGGTATCTCAATGGATCTGCTGAATATTATTGGACATTATAATTTGATTTTTAACATTTTACCTTTAGTGGATCATCAGGTGGGCGCGGCGCTAGCAATTGAAGGGGCTATCTCTGATCGGAAATTGACGGAATCCGTCTTTATCCCATTGGCTCCTTCCGTGAAGACACATTGCGTGCTGGTCTGGAAAAAACGTCTTCAAACACCGCCAGTCCAAGAGTTAATCAATCGTTTTAAACATGCTTTTTAGCTATAGTACTATGAGTATATAGGCATTAGACATAGTAGATAAGGAGTCGTATTCTGAAGATGTTCAGGATATGACTTTTTTTATTTAAGGTTATCCGACATGTAAATCCAATAAAGCTTATTCAATCGAGGTGGTAAATGATGACAGCAGTAGTAATTTATTTTTCAAGACCAGGAGAAAATTATATCAATGGCAGAAAACAAATGATTTCAGTCGGTAATACGGCCGTTTTAGCAGAAAAAATCAGTCATCAGGTTGATGTAGCAGCTCTTCAGTTATCGCCAAAGCTCTCTTATTCTGATAATTATGACGAGGCGGTTCAACAAGCAGAAAAGGAAAAAAAGGCTTCCGCACGAGTGGAATATGAGGCGTTGTCGGTCGATTTAGAACAAGTTGACACGGTTTTTCTTGGTTTTCCAAACTGGTGGGGCACATATCCGCAGGTCATTGCTACTTTCTTAGCAGATCATGATTGGACGAATAAAGTAATCTATCCTTTCTGTACTCATGAAGGCAGTGCTTTTGGTTCAAGTATTCAAGATCTTCAAGCAGCTTGTCCAAAGGCTGAGATCAAAACAGGTTTAGCTGTTCGCGGTTCTAAAGTGGCGCGTTCAGATGCAGCTGTGAAAAATTGGCTGCTGGCGTATTCAAATAAGGCGTAGGAGGAATAATCGAATGACAAAACATGAAGAAATACAAAATGGTGTCATCTTTCCAATTGGTGACAAAAATGAGGCTTTTGCTCACTATTTTATCGGGCAAAGTTATCTCCAATCATTAGTTGCTGATCCGGCGATCAATGTGGGTGTAGCCAACGTTACTTTTGAACCGGGCTGTCGCAACAACTGGCACATCCATCTCGATGGCTTCCAATTACTGCTGGTCACAGGCGGCGAGGGCTGGTATCAGGAAGAGGGGAAAGTCGCGCAATTCTTGCATGCTGGAGACGTGGTCGTCACCCATGACGGAGTGAAGCATTGGCATGGAGCCGCAAAAGATAGCTGGTTCGAACACATCGCCATCACTGCCGGCACACCGGAATGGCTGGAGCCTGTCAGCGATGAATGGTATGAAAAATTAGAAAAGTAAGGAGAGAGGATAATGAAAAAACAAACAGCAGGAAGAGAACAACTAGGTGAATTCGCGCCGCAATTTGCCGCATTGAACGATGATGTCTTATTCGGCGAAGTCTGGGCAAAGGAAGAGGAGCTTTCGGCTCATGACCGCAGCCTCATTACTTGCTCGGCATTATTAGCAATGGGAGCACCGCAGCTAGAAGCACATTTGAAGATTGCTAAGGAAAATGGTGTGACGAAAACAGAAATCAGCGCATTGATCACTCATTTGGCTTTTTATGCCGGTTGGCCGAAAGCGTGGAGCGCTTTTGCGATGGCGAAGGAGATTTTTGCCTAAGGAATATCAACGAGCAGCAAACCTTTCAAAAGTTTCCTGCTCGTTTTTGACAAAAAGATGAGAGATGATTACTGATTTTGTGGGGCAAAAAAGGTTTTGCAGGCATAATCAAATTCAGCAACAAAGAATTGTTTCGCTTCCTTGGCCTCTTTAGACCAAGGAACAAGCGTATCAAATCCATGATAACAGCCGTCGAAAGTCGCATATTTAGCGAATATACCGCTTTTTTTCAGGTTTTCCATATAAGCGATCGTTTCACAATAAAAAGGTTCGATCGTTCCGACAAAAGTGATTGCTGGAGGCATTCCCTGGTAATCATCGGTCAATGCGGCAGAAGCGTAGGGGGATATTCGATCTTTCTGGTTCGCTAAATAGAGATTCCAGGCATTCAGGGAGTCGCTTTCGTTCCAGACTGGCGCATCATTGTCCTTCATTGATGTGCTGTTTATCCGACAATCAATCATGGGATATAGTGGCATCTGAAAGGCGATATTCACTTCCTCTTTGTCTCGCGCGTAAAGACACAATGCAGCTGTGAGTCCGCCGCCAGCACTTTCACCGCCAACAAAAAGTTGATCCTCTCTAATGCCTAGCTCTTCAGCATGCTCTTTCATCCACTTCAGTGCTAAGTAGCAATCCTCCAAAGCCGCAGGAAAGGGTGCTTCTAATGATAATGTATACTCTGGTGAGACGATCACACACTTTTCTTTGATCGTTTTACACATAGTAACGTTGAGTTGTTCAGGGGAACCCGAGAAATAACCGCCGCCATGGATCCATAAAACACCAGGAAGTTTTTCGGAAAGTTGTTTTTTAGGCTGTTTTACCAGCACTCTCATCATTGAACCATCTGGACGAGAGCAGTAGATACTATCTTTGTTTCTTCGATTCTTTTTACTTTTTTGATTATCCGGTTGAGGATTACTTAAAATAGGGTAAGTTAGCAGTTTTTTATAAATTTTCCCCATAAAACGTAAATCTTTTGCGATCATTGAATTTGTCACTTTCATTCGGGCATCTCCAGTCGCTCTTTATTATTTTGAAAAAAACAGTGATCGTTTAATACTCTTTCCATCTGACAGTGTGAGTAGGAAGAGATACAAACAGTTAAAATTACTCTTTTTTTAGCTAGATAAACTAGTCAAGCATCTGACCGCGAATACTATTCAAGACAAAACCACCTTTTCCTTAATAGGAAAATCAGCGAGTCTGTGTTTTCTACGATCACAACAATGCAAATCGATCAATGACTATTTAAAAGAGAGGTAAGAGGAATTTTCGAAAAACAAGGAGCCGCTTAAATAAACTGCCCCCTTATTTTTTTGTTTATTGCGCCTTAACTTTCCATTGTGAGTCTATAATTCTGCGTTAACTAATCAAGCTTCACGTCCCCAGTGAAAAAGTCCATAGTAAAGAACATACCACCAGCCGCACCAGCCATGAAATAGCGCCCAAAAAATACTGTGCCAGCGTTGATAGGAGATAAAAAACGCAAGAATATTTCCCAAACCGATCCGTTTACTCATTTTTTATTCACCTTATTTTCCTTAAAAAAAGCAGGCAGCACGGAAATCAAACCGAATAGTACGATCAGCTCGACAGCAAATAGCAAGGTGCCTCTGAGTGAAAAATAAGAGTCAAGTCCGATAAAAGTTCGCATGTGATTTCCTAAATATCCCCAGAACAATAAACATAGGACAAAGAGAGCTTTGCTTCTCTTATATAAATAGGTCAGATTGCTTTCGAATTTACTAATCATGAGATACTCCTTATTTGATTAAGGATAAAAAAGAGGGAATTTCACGCCTATCCTTTATCCTTTCTCTAAGATACGTCAAAATAACCCAGAATAATCATTTTTGCTTCTTTTTCGTAGCGAACATTCCTGTGGCTCCCAAAGCCACACCGATCGCTAAACCGATGGCCAAATTATCGAACAGTAAACCAAAAATCAACCCTAATGCGATACCGATCGCCAACGAATTTTCTTCAACCTTTTTCATTTCTATCCCCACTTTCTTAGCCTATAACTAGCGCGAACATCCTCTTCTCTTACTATTATTCTAAAGCAAATCGATGCAAATGTAAGGTGTTCTGAGGAATTTCTTTAGCGATCCGTAAAAAAGCGAAATCCTGGAATAAGGATAAGCTATAATAAAAGACACTCTGCAAGAAGCAAAATTGGTCTAACTTAAGCCTCCATTTTTTGGAAGCTTTTTTGTTTGTCGGAAGGAATCGGTCAGAGGGGATTTCACGTCTTTTCAGTGTGATTAAAATAATCAGGCTCACGATAAAAAAGTAAATCAATTTCCGAAAATAAATGTTTATAAAATAACGGAAGATAAGGTAATAAAAAAGTCAGTAATAGCATCCAACAAATGACCGCGCTTACATTTTTGCCAAAAGAAGTGGCAAGAATCTCTACTTATCAAGAAAAATAAAGGGTTATATACTCACCTTAGACGAGAGGAAGATAGGAATGAAAGATCGAACACAAAAAATATTGCGGATTTTTATAACCTCAAACTATCCGGTAAGTCTCGAAAAACTGGAAGAGGAAGTTCATACCAGTGCTCGTACGATTCGAAATGAGCTTCGCGAAATCAATCATTTTTTAGGCGCAATGAGGTTACCAGAAATTAGAAATCATAGAAAAAAAGGGTACCAGCTGGAACTGACTCAGGAGCAGAAAAAAGAACTGCTTAAAGAGATCGATTCATCAGATGAAGACCAATTTTTAGATCGAGAAAGTCGGATTTTTGATTTAATTCTTTCTTTTTCTTTAGGGAAAAAAGCGACGTTTTTATATCAAAAAGAGGAAGAGTACCAAATATCGAAAAGTACGCTGGATGAGGACATGCGGCGTGTTAGAAATATTTTAGCGGAATACGGGCTCGAGGTCTTGAGTGTGCCGAAGCAGGGAATCGTTCTACAGGGAGCCGAGCGTTCAATTCGCACGATGATCTATGACATCATCAATAATTCAGTCGGTGTTGTTTCTCCTCAAGAAGAACAGGAGCCGTCGATCAATCGAACGCTGCTCACTCGCTATATCTCGTCGGAGCTGTTAGAAAAATTAGATCAGCTTTATAGCCAGTCGATGGCCTCAATGGAAGAAGCTATTTATCGCAATCAGCTATTGATGTTTACCGCCGTTTGGCTCAGTCGTTTTTTGCGAGAAGACCTGATCGCAAGCGCTGCTTGGGAGGGCGCGGATACGCCACAAAGTGATATTCGCGATTATGTAACGGCGATTTGTGACGCCTTTTGTATCAGACCGCCAGAGGTTGAAATCAAGTACATCGTGTTTATGCTGAATACTTTTAACTCAAGGGATATGAACAACTCGATCGAATGGGTGCAGGCGCAGCTGTTATCGATCCAGCTGATGCAGTTCGTAGAAGAAGAGACCAAGATCCCTTTTTCGAGAAAAGAGGAAGCGCTACAAGAGGGACTTTACAAGCATTTAGTCGGACTGATAAATCGAGTGAAGAGCGACATCCAAATTGTTAATCCGTTGAGAGAAACGATTAAAAAGAATTATGGCAATATCTATTCGGCAATCTGTCGGTTTACTCCGGCGATAGAGAAGGTAACAAAGAAAACTCTAAGCGAAGATGAAGTCGCTTTTTTGACCATTCATTTTTCGACTTCAGTCAGTTCTATCAATCAAGACCTGCATTACGTTTATAAGGCTGTGGTGATATGCAATCACGGAGTTGCGACAGGCAAGCTGCTGTCGGAGAACCTCAAGGAGCTGTTCAATATCGAAGTTTTAGCCGTGTTAAGTTCACGGGAACTGGATTTGATTGGAAAATTGGATGTCGATTTGGTTTTTAGTACGGTAAGCATTCATTATTTGCAGAAGCCGGTGTTGGAATTAGAACCGATCATCAAAGAAGAAAGCAAAAAGCGGATTACGGGCTTTTTACATGAGAATGAAAAGCTGAGGCGTTTAGTCAATTATGATGATTCCACAAAATTATTTTATGGAGTGACGGAGATTATTCAACGAAGCGGCGGGGAAATTACCGGCAATATCTATAAGGAATTAGAAACATTATTTGATCAGAATCATTTATCGATAAACAAGAAGGAGATTCAGCCGATGTTAGAAGATGTATTGAAGGATAGCAATATCTTATTGAATGAGAAGGTCGCGACTTGGGAGGAATCGATCCGCCGAGTCTCCGAACCTTTAGTAAACGATCAAGTGATCGACCCCAACTATGTGACTGCGATGATCAACTCGGTGAAAGAATACGGTCCTTATATCGTGATTGGTAAATATATCGCTTTGGCCCATGCACGACCAGAGGACGGAGTCAATCAGTTAGGGATTAGTGTGGCGACGCTTGAGGAGCCGATCGCATTTGGCAATGAAGAAAATGATCCGGTAAAAATCATTTTTTGTCTAGCGGCGGTTGATTCGTATTCACACTTAAATATTATGAAGAGCTTGATTGCGCTGATCAACGATGAAGAGAAGGTCAATCGCCTGAGCGGCGAGAGAGACATAGAGCGCTTCAAGGAAATCTTATTTAGTTAAGGAATTATGCATAGTTCGATAGATAAAAATCAGAATGGAGAGAAAAAAATGGCAAAACAAGTATCAATTTTATTCGTATGTGGAGCAGGCTTAGGAAGCAGTTTTGCTGCTCAGATGGCAGCAGAGGATGTGTTGAATGCACACGGTGTTGACGCAAAATTAGATCATGTCGACATTTCGACAGCAGCGTCATCACGCTCCGACATTATTATCACCGCCCAAAATTTCAAGTCGCAATTCGAAAAGTTTTCGATCAATGAAGAACAAACCGCCATCGTTTACCTAAAAAATATCGTGTCAAAACCAGAAATCGAAGAAAAACTGTTACCGATTTTAGAAGCCAAAGGAGCGCTGTAAAAAATTTAAAGGATACCAGTTCTGCTTCTTGCTTTAGCAAGATTAGCAGAATGACATACGGCATGAAAATCGAACTCATTTTTCGGTTTTTGAAAAATGAATTCAATATTATGAATAAGGAGCGAAACAAATGGGAGTAGTTAATTTTATCATCGAGAATATTTTAACACAGGCATCAATCACGATTGCCTTGATCGCGATGCTGGGGCTGTGTTTGCAGAAGAAATCTGCAGGTCAGGTAATTTCAGGAACGTTGAAGACGTTACTTGGCTTTCAGGTACTGAGTGCAGGTTCCAGCATTATTGTCGGCAGCTTGACCTATTTTGGCGAAATTTTTACTGCGGGCTTCCATATGCAGGGAATCATTCCTTCGATCGAAGCGATTAACGGACAAGCAATGAATGAATTAGGCTTGGGGCGCGATATTGCTTTGACGTTTCTAGGTATTTTTATTGTTAATATTTTGATTGCCCGCTTTACGAAATGGAAATACATTTTCTTAACAGGCCAAGCAATTCTTTGGATGGCTACCATGACAACTGTTTTTGGTTACTTTGCCGGCTTAAGAGGGCTTGTTCTGATCGTTGTTGGCAGTATCGTTGGAGCGATCTTTGCGGTAGCGATGCCGGCGATCGCTCAACCGATTATTCGTAAAATCACTGGATCGAACGATATCGCGTTGGGACATTTCTGTACGATCGGTTATATGTTTGAAGCGGGTGTCGCCTACATCTTCGGTGAACGCGGTGAAAACAAGAAATCCATCGAAGATATTAATTTGCCGAAATCCTTTGAATTTTTACAAGACACCTATTTGTCAGTAATGGTCGTGATGGTTCCGTTATACATCATCACTGCTGCTTTTGCTGGTTCAGGTGTCGGTGATCATGGCTCACAGCATTACTTGATGTTTGCTTTCTTACAAGCAATTCAATTTGTCGTGGGTGTCTATGTCTTACTATCGGGTGTTCGTTTGCTATTAGGTGAAATCGTTCCAGCCTTCCGCGGAATCGCGATGAAATTGGTACCAAATGCGATCCCTGCATTGGATTGTCCGGTCTTCTTCCCTTATTCACCGAATGCCGTGATCTTAGGCTTCATCACGACAACGATCGGAACGATTATCGCGATGTTTGTTTTACCAACATTTGGTTTGGCGATGATTCTGCCAGGGATGCTGACCAATTTCTTTGCGGGAGGAACTGCAGGGATTTTCGGAAATGCAGCCGGCGGACGGCGTGGAGCGATCATCGGTGGGATCGTACATGGGTTCTTTATCACGTTATTACCAGCACTTTTAGTAACGATCTTCAATCAAATGGGTTTTGTCAACGCGACAGCAACGGATGTGGATACAGTCGCCGCGGCGTTGTTGTATGCATGGATTCTTAGTCCGATCCTAAAAATGTTTTAAGGAGGATGTGTCATGTTTGGTCTTTTCAAGAAAAAGAAGAAGCCTGAAAAAATAGAGGAAAAAATCGAACTTTCAGTAGAAGAGAAAGAACGCTTAACCAAAGATAATCAGCAGTTGATGGCACAGATAGCTGAGCTGGAGCAAGCAGATTCTGCTGAAGTAAGTGACTTAGCTGGATTATACGAAAAACTCGGTTTGAATGATGCTGAATTGAATCAAGTGGATTCAGCGATTGAACGTTTAGAGAAAAGTTTAGACTACAAACTAACGATCGGCGACGGCTACAAAAAATTAATGAGTCTTTACAACGCGAAACGGGCAGAAGCTGCTCGCAATGGCAATGACGCAGGCATCGATAAATATATGGGGAAAATGGATGACATGCGTCAAATTGCTAAAAAAGTCACCATCAGCAGATAACCAATTAAAAGAAAAGAAGGTAATGGAAAAATGTATAAAACACTAAAGGAAGTTACACAAATAGCCGAAGACTTGAACATGACGATTGGGGCGTTTAATACCCATAATTTGGAAATGCTGCCAGAAATGATTCGCGCAGCAAAAGAGATGGGCTCACCCATCATCATCCAAACCAGCATCGATACCGCAAAGTACATTGGCTATGATGTGATGGTCGCAGTCGTAAAAGAGATCGCCAATACAGAAATGGTAGATGTAGCCTTGCATCTAGACCATGCTAGAGATTTTAATGAGATCAAAGCGGCAATTGACGCAGGCTATTCTAGTGTCATGTACGATGGTTCGCATCTTCCATTTAAAGAAAACATCGCTAAAACAAAGGCAGTGGTAGAGTATGCTCATGCCAACGGTGTTTCTGTCGAAGGGGAGCTGGGAACGATCGGCGGAACAGAGGAAGGAATTTCTGTTGCTGAAAATGACAAGGTTTATACGAAACCAGCAGATGCGGTGGAGTTTGTTAAGCAAACAGACATCGACGCCCTTGCGATCGCTATTGGTACCAATCATGGACAATTTAAATCTAAAACAGAGGTCAATATTCCATTGTTAAAAGAAATCCATGCAGTGGTTGATATTCCATTAGTCATTCATGGCGGTACGGGTGTAAAAGAGGAAGATTACCCAGAATTGATCAATAACGGAATTCGGAAATTCAATGTAGGAACGGAGTTGTTGGTTAACTGGACAAAAGTAGCGAAGGAATCCTTTAGTGAGACCGAAGTAAACAAATCGCTGCGACACAATGTCATTCCTGCCAATCAAGCAGTCAAGGAAATCGTTAAACATAAAATCGGTCTGTTCATGAATGTTGACAGTCCTTTGGCGATGCAAAAATAACATGAAAAAGTATCTGATTTTGATCGCAGGCAGTCCAGCAACGGGAAAATCCTACTTGATCGATGAAATGCGGCGTGTCCTTGGTGATTTCTTCCTGATCACACCAGATGAGGGCAAAGAAATCTTCGCAGATCAGATCGGCTTTGATAATTTAGCTGAGAAGGCGGAACTTGAAAAAAAGGTTTGGATTTTCTACTACAATGTGTTGGCATTGTATATGGATGCAGGAAAACGAATCGTCGTTTCTGAATATCCTTTTAGCGATAAGCAAAAGGAGCAACTGAACGCTTTGGCCGAACAATACGATTATGAACCAATCACGATCCGCTTAGTCGCCGATTTTGAGGTGCTTTGGCAACGCAGAAAGCTGCGTGATGTTGAAGCAGATCGTCATTTGAGCCATATTATGACGCATTATCACTTTGGCGATCAGTTGATTGATCGAAGCCAGGCCGATAATTTGATTACGAAAGAAGCATTTCGAGAGATTATCGAAACACGAAATTATAACAAGTTTCAATTAGGTAGCCTTATTGAGTTTGATGTAACCGATTTTTCAAAAGTCGATTATCAACCATTTTTAAAAGAACTAGCTGAACGAATGGCAGAGAACCGTTGATTATTTCAACGGTTCTTTTATGCAGTTATTTTATTCTAGGTAAAGTCAATGAATACCATAAACATATAAGGAAAGACAGTCATCTATCTTGTTTCTTAACAAATTCATGTTGACAAAGCATGGGAATCATCGTATGCTGTATATGAAATCGATATCATAAGGCGGTGAAATATTGGCAACAATTAAAGATGTCGCAAAAAAAGCAGGCTTATCCGTCTCAACCGTTTCTCGCTATTTGAATCACCATCCCTATATCTCTGAGGATAAACGCAAACGGATTCAAGCGGCGATGGCAGAATTGGATTATACGCCCAGCTCGGTAGCTACTCAACTACGCTCAAAAAAAGGAACGATGATCGGGATCTTAGTTTCACGGATCGCCAATCCATTCTTTTCACACTTAGTTGACGCGATTGAAAAGAATGCCAGATCCCATGGCTATAACGTTTTGGTCATGCAGACCTACGACGATAAGAAGGCGGAGACCAATATGTTGGAGATGCTGAAGCAGCAGGTCATCGCTGGTTTGATTATGTGCTCGATCGAAGGGGATCCGAAAATTGTTGAAGCCTATCGTGAATACGGTCCGATCGTTCTATGTAATGAACAAATTCCGGGATCGGATTTGCCGCAAGTCTTTACGAACCAAGAAGCGGCGAGCTTTGACGCGACTGAATACTTGATCAATCAGGGCTATCAGAAAATCGCCTATTGCACAGGTGGGACGTTGACCCGCGGCGGACACGGAAATTCTCGAACTGAAGGGTTTGAACGGGCGCTGAATACGCACCGGCTGCCAATGAAAATTGATTGGATCTTTAAGCAAGTGCATACGATCGACGATGGCAGGCAGGTAGCCGACAAGCTGCTCTCGCTGCCGCAGGAAAATCGGCCTGATGCGGTATTTACCAGCAGTGATGAAGTTGCTAGCGGTATATTGGAAAGCTATTTAGCAGCTGGCAAGAAAATACCCGAGGACTTAGCGATTATGGGCTTTGATAATCAGCCGTTTACGAGTATGTTGGCGGTTCCGTTAACGACTATCGCACAGCCAGTTGAAGCGTTAGGGCGAGAGTCAACGAATTGGTTGATTGCTCGAATGGAAGAAAAGGATTATCAACTAGATACTTCTGAGTTAGAACTACAATTGATTAAACGAAAATCTGCTTAAGCGGATTTTTCTTAAAAGAAATGTGGTATCGATACCACAAAAGGAGAACTTATTATGGAAATGATTTTAAAGGAAAAACAGTTATTGGAGGAGGAACAGAATTTTTGGAAAGAGGAAGTCGTTTATCAGGTGTATCCTAAAAGCTTTTACGATTGTGACGGCGATGGGATTGGTGACATTAAGGGAATCACCCAGAAGCTGGACTATCTAGCGGAACTGGGAGTGACGATGCTATGGATTTGTCCAATTTTTACCTCGCCAATGGTTGATAATGGGTACGATATAGCCGATTATAAAGGTATACAAGCAGAATTCGGTACGATGGAGGATCTGACTGAGCTGATCGAAGCAGCAAAAGCCAAAGGCATCAAGATAATCCTTGATTTGGTTGTGAATCATTCTTCTGATGAGCACGCATGGTTCCAAGCCGCTTTGGCAGATACTGAAAGTCCTTATCGCAACTACTATATTTTCAAGTCAGGTGAGGCGGGGAATCCGCCGAATAATTGGCGATCGATCTTCGGCGGCAGTGTTTGGGAGCCAGTGCCAAATGAAACCGATATGTATTATTTCCATACTTTTGATAAGAAGCAACCGGACTTAAACTGGGAAAATCCGGCGCTGAGACAAGAAATCTATGAAATGATCAATTGGTGGTTAGAGCAGGGAATCGCAGGTTTTCGGATCGATTCTATTACATTTATTAAAAAAGATCAGGATTATGGCAATGTCGAACCAGACGGCAGCGATGGCTTAGGCAGCGTAAAACACAAAACAAGAAATCGTCCTGGAATTGAAAAATTCCTAGCAGAATTAAATCGTGAAACTTTTCAAAAATATGACTGTGTCAGTGTCGGTGAAGCGCCGGGTGTCCCTTATGATCAATATGATCAATATATTGGTAAGGACGGCTATTTCAATATGATCTTTGATTTCCATTATGCGGATATTGATGTGGAAAACGGCAGTGAATGGTTCCGTCAGACCAACTGGCAGCCGCAGGATTTGAAGGAATTATTGTTCAAAAGTCAAACAGCGATTCAAAATAGTGGATGGGGAGCAAACTTTTTAGAAAACCATGACCAGCCCCGTTCATTATCAAAATACATTACTGATGAAACGTATCAAAATGAGATTGGGGCAAAAGCTTTGGCGACCTTGTTTTTCTTTCTGCGAGGCACCCCTTTTATCTATCAAGGACAGGAAATCGGAATGAAGAATTTTCAACGAACAACAATCGATGATTTCAACGATGTGTCTAGTATCGATAATTACCATCGTTCGATTATGGAGGGTTTTTCCGAAGAGGAGGCCATGAATTTTGTGAATCATCGTTCTAGAGATAATACGCGTACGCCGTTTCAGTGGGACGCTTCAGAAAATGCTGGCTTTAGTCCATCGAACAACGCGTGGTTGAAGCTGACCGGCGATCAAACCGAAGTGAATGCGGCGGATCAGGTACAGCGCCCCGAGTCAATCTTTTCCTTTTATCAACAAATGATTCAATTGCGAAACCGTTCAGTCTATCGTAATACATTGATCTATGGCCAATTTACTCCATTGGAAACCGCCGATGCTGTTATTGGTTACGAGCGATCAGGAGAAGAAACGCTTCAGATTTTTGTCAATCTAAGCAATCAAGAGCAGAAAATCGAGGCCGCAGGTGAAGTACTATTGAACAATTATCATGAATTGACAAAACAACATGACGCACAAATCTTAAAACCTTACCAAGCCGTTGTAATCAGAAAGGGTGGTAATCATGACTAAAACAAACTATCAAGAAATCGCTGAAAAACTTGTCGCAGTCGTAGGAGAAGATAATATCGTCTCCGCGACGCACTGCGCGACCCGACTACGCCTGCAAGTAAAGGATCGTAAAGCCATTGATGACAGTCAAGTAGAGCAGGCGGAAGAGGTCAAAGGAGTTTTCTATAATGCGGGCCAATATCAAATTATTTTAGGTACAGGGATTGTCAATAAGGTCTATGCTGCGCTGCAAAAAACCTACGCTTTCAATGAAGTATCAAAGGATCAGATGGCAAAAGACGAAGCTTCGCCGTTGCAACGAGCTGTTCGGAATATTGCCGATATCTTTGTTCCAATCATCCCGATTCTGGGAGCGACAGGTCTCTTCTTAGGGCTAAAGGGCGTGCTCTTCAATGAAACCGTTCTTCGTGCAATGGGACTGACGCCGAATAGTATTCCCGAATGGTTGAGTGCGTCAGTGACGGTTTTAACCGATACGGCTTTCGGCTTTTTAACCGCTTTTATCTGCTGGTCTGCGTTTAAGAAATTAGGCGGATTACCAATCATCGGCTTTTTGATCGGGTTGATGCTGGTTTCTCCGGCTCTACCAAATGCTTATGCAGTAGCAGGTGGAACCGCTGAACCAATTATGGCTTTCGGAATAATTCCGTTAGTCGGTTACCAAGGTTCAATCCTGACTGCGCTGATCACTGGGATGATCGGGGCCACGCTTGAGAAGAAATTACGGAAAATCATGCCCAATGCGATGGATTTGATTTTTACACCGTTTGTCGTAATCCTTGTGTCTGTCTTTGTTGCCTTGTTCGTATTAGGTCCGATTGTACATGCGTTTGAAGGACAAGCGATAAAAGTCATCGAAATGTTCCTGCACTTGCCATTGGGGCTTGGCGGCCTGATCATTGGTTTCTTATATCCGATTGCGGTCATGACAGGGATGCATCATATGTTCATCATGATCGAAACCTCCTTGATCGCCACCACGGGCTTTAATCCTTTAATCACCGTTTGTGCGATGTATGGTTTTGCCAATGCGGCAGTTTGTTTGGCAATTGCGTTAAGAACGCGTAATGCTTCTGTGAAAACGGCTGGAATTTCGGCCACAGTCACGCAACTCTTGGGTGTCAGTGAACCGGCATTGTTCGGTGTGGTGATGCGGACAGGAATGAAAGCGATCTTAGTCATGTTAGGAAGTTCCGCAGTCGGCGGCATGGTGCTTTCCTTGTTAGGAATTCAAGCCAATAGCTATGGATTAGCAGTTCTGTTGTCTCCGTTGATGTATATCTATGAGCCGTATCAAGTCATCACGTATGTAATAGTAGGCATCGGAACCTTCATTCTGGCTTTTGCTTTAACGAACTTCTTCGTGATCAAAAAAGAAACGAACACTATTTCTGCAAAAGCACAAGGAAAAAAGACAACTGATAAAGTCTACTCACCGATTGAAGGCGAAATTATTCCGATTTCGGAGGTAAACGATCAGGTTTTTGCCAGCAAAATGATGGGCGAAGGTTTTGCTGTATTGCCAAGTAACGGCACAATCAAAGCCCCAATATCTGGTGTGGTGAAAATGATTGCTCCTACAAAACATGCGATTGGCATCGTAACGGATGACGGTTTGGAGCTCCTGCTGCATTTAGGCATCGATACGGTAGAGCTAAATGGGGAACCTTTCAGCTTGAAGATTAAGGAAGGACAATCGCTGCAACAAGGACAGGTCATTGGCACGATTGATCTAGACTTGATCGAAGCCAAAGGCAAAGACGCAACTGTCATGGTGATCATCACTGATTCAAAAGAGGCGATCTCAGGCTTGGAATACAATCAGGATTATGTCTCGCCGATTTTAGGATCATAGGTGAAGGCGATGGAATGGACCCAAGAAAACCGCTATCGCCCGTATCATGAATGGTCAGACGAACAGGTGAAGGAATTAAAAACAAAGGTTGTCGCTTCGTGTTGGCGATTAAACTATCACATTCAACCAGAAACCGGATTACTAAATGATCCCAATGGATTCAGCTATTTTAATGGGAAATGGCATTTATTTTATCAGTCGTTTCCCTTTGGCGCCACTCACGGTCTAAAATCCTGGTTCCACATCAGCTCAAAGGACTTGATTCACTGGGAATCGGAAGGGCTCGCGTTAGAACCGGATTCTGACTATGATTCTCATGGTGTTTATTCCGGAAGTGCGTTGCCAGTAGAGGAGAAACTCTTTTTAGCCTATACCGGAAATGTCAGAGATGAGGCTTGGGAGCGGCATAGCTATCAATTGAGCGCTTGGATGAACCGCGAAGGAACTATTGATAAAGTAGAAATACCGATGATCCCAGAACCACCAAGCGGCTACACCGCACATTTTCGCGACCCGCAAATCATCCGTTACAGAGATGTATATCTCATGGTGATCGGGGGAAAAACAATCGATGAACGAGGACACGTACTCGTTTATCGAAGTAAAAACTTAGTCGATTGGACTTACCTCGGACCACTAGAGCTTAATCAAAATCTTGGCTTTATGGTGGAATGTCCTAATTTGCTTTTCATTAATGGCAAGGTAGTCCTGCTGCTATGTCCACAGGGCTTAGATAAGAGTGTACTCGAATATCAAAATGTTTATCCGAACACTTACGTTTTGGCAGAGGACTATCTAATAGAAGGAAATTACCTGAAGAATTCCACTCAGCAGCAATTATTAGACGAGGGCTTTGACCTCTATGCCACTCAAGCAATCATGGCGCCTGATGGTCGCTGCTTAAGTGTCGGCTGGATCGGATTACCGGAAATGGACTATCCCACATTTGATGAGGGCTGGGCACACAGTTTGAGTTTAGTCAAAGAGCTTACCCTAAAAAAGGGAAAGCTTTATCAATATCCTGTTTGTGAGACGAAACTATTAAGAAAAGCCAGAGAAGATTTTGTTTTAGAACCGACGAAACAGCTGCGAAAGTCGACCAATAATTGTTATGAACTACAGCTAACAATTCCTGAAAATTGTCGTGGTCAGATTCAGCTGTTTTCAGATAAGACAAGCAGCTATGCGTTAACTTTGAGCTACGATACTGAAAAAGGAATGATTCAGTTGAATCGCAGTAAAACTCACTATCCGTTGAATCCAGCCTTCGGGGAAATCCGAGAAAGTCTGATAGCTCTGGGTGAAGCGGTGAAGCTCTCTATTTTCATAGACCAATCGACCTGCGAAATTTTTATTAACCAAGGGGAGAAAGTTTTGACTGCGAATTATTATCCAGTCGAGAATCAGAGGGAGCTAGTAATCGAAGGTACTAAGAATATCCACATAATCTACTACTCATTAGAAAAATAAAACAAGCGATGGTTGAGTGAGTTCAATCATCGCTTGTTTTTAGTTTTCAATAAATTTTTTTAAATGCTTGGCGGTATAAGATTTCTTACACTTTAAAAGCGCTGATAAATAGCCCTGAAACAGAATTTCACCGCCGTTCATGCCTCCATGTGGTCCCAGATCAATAACCCAATCTGCTTGACTAATCATCGATAAATTATGTTCCAAGACGATCAGGGTCTTGCCATTTTCTTTTAACTTGTCTAACAGCTTGAGTAAACTTTTAATATCACTTTCATGCAAGCCAGTACTAGGTTCGTCCAAGATAAAAATTGCTGAGTCTAGCGAATCCTTATGCAGTAGCATCGATGCGAGTTTTAAACGTTGTCGTTCCCCACCTGATAAAGTATCTAGACTTTGTCCTAAGGTAAGATAGGCCAAATTTGCTTCAATTAAGACCATTAGCTTATTCCTGATTTCTGGAAGAGCGAGTAGTTGATGGGCTTGCGCGACCGTCAGTTGAAAAAGTTCATTAATCCTAAAGCCCTTCCAGCTATAGGACAACGCTTCTTCATTATATCTCTTTCCATGACATTTTTCGCATTCTTGTCGAACATCCCCCATGTAAGCTAAGTCATAGTTGATATACCCTTTGCCCTTGCATTCAGGACAAGCACCGGCGCCGTTGAAGGTAAATAGAGAAGCTGGTTTTCCCGAAATTTTGGCATATTTTTGCCGGATAACATCAAGCATTCCAAGGTAAGTCAATAAATTTGAACGATTGCTTCCACGGATAGGCGTCTGATCGAAAGCAATTGCTTCTGGATATTTTTCCATAAAAAGTTTTCGAATCAAGGTACTTTTGCCAGAGCCTGCTAAACCAGAAACTACCGTTAATGCACCTTTAGGAAGCCGGACTGATTGTTTCTTAATGTTGAAGGCACTGACATTTTCCAAGGTATAAAACGCTGAATACTCTTTCTCTTGCAAGTTAAGCTGGTGAGGTTCATTTAAAGATTTTGCAGTCAATGTGTCGCTAGTTAAAAAGTCGGCGTAGCTTCCTTGATAGGTAATTTGACCGCCTCTTGCACCTGCGCCAGGCCCTAAATCAATAATGAAATCGGCTAGCTTGATAATATCTGGATCATGATCGACCAAGACGACAGTATTACCTTTTTCTTTTAAACGTGAAAAAATCTTGTTAATTCCAATAATATCTTCAGGATGTAGACCAACACTGGGTTCATCGAAAATATATAACACATTGGCGAGTGAACTATTTAGGTGCTTCGTCATTTTTAGTCTTTGGGATTCGCCACCGGAAAGAGTACTGGTGGTTCTTCCAAGTGTTAAATAGTCTAAGCCCACAGCTATCATTGTTCTCAATCGATTCTTCAGATCAATTAAAATCGTTTCTACTTGCCTATTGGTGATCGTATCTAAAAAGGCAAGTAAATCTTGGATCGGCATGTTAACACAATCCGCGATGGATAAATCGTTGATCTTCGCTGAGCGCACGAGGGGATTGACGCGCGAGCCTTGGCATTCTGGACAGGGGATCGTAGTAGTCACACGCGCACTGTCTTTTTGATAGTGCTTCGCGCCTTTTTCGATCACTGTCTTTTGAATGCGTTCGATGATACCGGTATAGAGACCGGTTTTTGGGAATTTTTCCGTTGGGTTTTCCGGGCGGCTGCCCTTATCATAGAGCAGCTTATCCAGTTCAGCTTGAGAGTAGTCCCTAATCTTCTTCTGATTGTCGAAATATCCGGATTCCGTATAACGCGTCAAGCGCCAGCCACCGGGTTGAAAGGTAGGAAAGAGGATGGCACCTTCTGCGAGCGAACGATCAAAATCGATCAACTGATGAAGATCAAAGGTCAGGCTTTCGCCAGTTCCCTGACAATTAGGGCACATACCTGCCGGATGATTAAATGAATAGGTCATCGAGTAGCCGATGAAGGGCTGAGCAATCCGTGAATAGAGCAGGCGTAAAGAAGTGTAAATATCCGAAACCGTGCCTACCGTAGAGCGGATATTTCCGCCGATCTTTTTCTGATCGATCACGATCGAGACCGGAAGATTTTCTATTTTATCTACGAGTGGGCGTTCATAGTGGGGAAGCATCTGCTGAATATAGCTTGAGTAGGTTTCGTTCAGTAGGCGTTGAGACTCGGCGGCCAACGTATCGAAAACCAAAGAAGACTTTCCTGAGCCAGACAGACCCGTCACGACCGTGATTTTTCCTTTTGGGATAGCGACAGAGATATTTTTCAGGTTATTACTTCTAGCACCGTGAATCGTTATCGTCTTCGTCATTACCTTCGCATCCTTTCTTCTTCAAGAGCAAGGATCAGTTTATTTGCTAATTGGGTAAAAAGCTGCTGTTCTTTTGAAGAGAAATTCTGAGCGGCAGTTTTGCTGAGGAATGTGTGACCAGCGTCAATCGTTCGAAGAAATTCCAGACCTGTTTCAGTCAGGCTGGTTAATAACCCCCGTCCATCTTCTTGACTGATTGCTTGTGCAACGTAGTTTTTTTGCTTTAATTCCTTAATGGCCTTGGAAAACTTTGACGGACGAATGTGCAACTGTTCGGACAATTGGGAAGGGGAGGCAGGCCCTTTTTGCCGCAGCAAATTCAAAATATCGTATTGCAGCCAGGAAAGTCCGTTGGGATTGACTAGATTTCGTTCAGCAACCAGCTCACATTGCAACTGGATCAACGCAGATTCTAAATCGGACATGATGATCACCTCGAATAGTTTCTATTTGGAAATTATATCTGATTTAAAACTAATTATCAAATGAAAAGACAAAATGATTAATTTGCTTGTTGGTTGTAAGGGAGAGAGTACAGGATCTGTCATGGATTTTTTGGTTGGTTGATACACTATGAGGTTTTCAGGTGAAAATTGATGAGCAAGGGCGCATTTGTTTTAGAAGATCGGATAATCTCTGCTGCCTGTGATGGAGAGAGATTCCCTGACTCCAGTAGGTATTGAAATAACCGAGAGCATCGAGGATATCGTTGCCAAAGCTGCGGAGAAGAATCTGGCATCTGGTCTTGAAAATGCGAGTATTTCTAAAGATGTTTACAAAGGTGGCAAATGGAGGATAGAATCAGTTAATGATTTGAGCTATATCAAGAAATAGCAAAATCATCATTGGTTTAAATATCTGATGATAGAATCAAGAGCAAACTAAAAAGGGCACTACAAATGACAAACGAGATTTCGACTCCTTTGAAATAGGAAGAGCCGAAATCTCGCTTGTATTATTCAAAAGTTTTCTTTACTGCTGTTTCATGTTGTTGGGTATATTTATCAATTTTACGGTCGATCTTATCCAAATAGGCTTGGGTTTGTGCCAATTGTTTCTCAACTTCTTTTTTATGCTCAGTAAAAAAATCAAGTCGTTTTTCATAGGTTGGATCGCCATCCATTGACCATTCGACAAATTTTTTGATCTCGCTTAATTGCATCCCGGTATTTTTTAAACAAGTGATAATTGATAGAAATGCCAAATCCTCCTCTTTAAAGTGGCGGCGACCATTTTTATCGCGAGCCACAAATGGCAACAATCCCTTTTGATCATAAAATCGTAGCGTATAGGTACTGAGTCCGGTCTTTTTTGAAATATCACTGATTTTGTAGCCCATCTTTATCCTCCTACTTGAGTCGTTCTTTTCTTATTTTACCAGATGAGCACCAATTACGAGCGCCAACATTTCAGAAGCGCTTGAATTTCTGGATTCGCGATTTTTTGTATTAGCCTGTCAAATTCAACATCCGTTGGGCAAATGTCCAAATCTTCGAGAGACGTTGGTGAGTGGAGTGCATGGAAAAAATGTTCCATTGCATGAATTCCCTTCAAAGCCGTTTCTTTTTGACAGCTGCTGGGATCGACAGCTAGGACATTCTCAGCGAATAAGGCAAAACGATCAAGCTGATCCCGATAAATAGAGCGTGCCCAAGTTGGCCAAGCGATGCTTAAAGCGGCTGTTTTAGAAAGACCCAAAGACTGACTAAGCTCATGCGTCATTTTTTGAAGAGGGGCGTTGTGAACAGATCGTAATTGAGGTGAGTATCCGACCATATCCAAAACGGACAGGGGGTCTAATTGGCTTACCTGATTAAGCCGTACCTTTAAAGTCGTGTCCATCAGCTCGCGAAGTAACGCTTCAGTTAGTCGGTCAGTGATCGCAGTATGTTGATTACTTGTCAGATAAACAGTCGTCAACTGTAAAATAAGCTGGACATTATTTGAAAGGAAATGTTCCTTCGCACTATTGATAGAGTTAATAGTAAAAGTTTTTCTTAAAGAATCTTCTTCGGTTTGTGGGTGATGCAAAGATAGGTCCATTGAAAACACTCCTTTTTCTTTTGTATAGATTCAGCTTAGTACTTCGAGTGCACTGTAAGTCAATAGGAAAACGAAAATAAATGAAACTGAGTTTTTTACATTTGCGGAAAAAGCGATATACTTAATTTAGTTAGCCGGCTAATTATATTTCAAGGAGATGCTTATGGAGAATTTTACTTTCAATGATCGTCCAGATAATCAACGGATTCAATTAACGATTGATCAATATGCGAAACAATCGGATTCGATCATTGCTTCATTGTTTTTGGATTTTCAGTGGACGTATCGTGAAATGCAAAAGGCTTATGATGCCGTTTTGGAGCAGTATGGACTTTCAGAATCAAAATTCATTATTTTGATGTTTTTGGAGCGCGCCGAAAAACATTCGCTGATGCCATCGGAATTGGCAGAAAAACTGGGAGCCTCTAGAGCAACGATCACCAAACTGGTCAATAATATGGAGCGGGATCAGCTGATTCGTAAAGTTCCGTCTGCATTAGATAAGCGCGCAGTCCAAGTCCAGATGACAGAAGCAGGAGAGAAGTTGTTAGCGAAATTTCTGCCGAGAAATTTCGAAGTGACGAAAACCTTGCTGGATCAATTGAAGCAAGATGAAATTGAACAATTTTTTTATCTATTGGATAAGATCAAGCAGGGAACTGCCAATTTAAACAAAGAAATGGAGTAATTGAACATGAATGAAAAGAAAATTGAATTATTGGAAACCTATTTAAGCTTATACATCAACCACTTCGTCGTCCTAGAAAATATGGATAAGGAAGACTCTAAATATGTGGTTTTAGATGTTCGCAATGCGCCTGCACAGGTCAAAAAGGATCAAATCAAAGGCGCAATCGCCATGCCTGCTAAAGATTTAGCTAATCATTTAGCCGAATTAGATAAGGAAAAAACTTATGTAGTTTACGATTGGACAAGCGGTACAACTTTAGGAAAAACCGCTCTGTTAATCCTTCTATCAAACGGATTTGAAGCGTATGAATTAGCAGGAGCGCTTGAAGGCTGGAAGGGTATGAATTTACCAATCGAGGCACTATAGTTTCTAATTAAAAATCCCTTCAATCAACGGATGCTGATTGAAAGGATTTTTTTCTAACTCGCAGATTGTTCTTGTTTCATCTGATTCAAAGCTAAGAAATAATCGGGATAGGTCCAGCCGTTTCGAGGTTGGAATTTGACTATTTTTTCGGCATCCATTTGTTCGATCATTTGCAGCTGTTTCAACAATCTTCGCTCATCTAACTGTGCATAGGCGTAGGGATCGATAAATGAAACAAAATAAAATCTTAGTTTTAAGCGATTTAAGTATTGAAGTTGATGCATGAGCGGGAGACTTAGTAGCAGAATATCCCCAGACAGCTCTTGAATCACTTCTTCGTCAAAGGTCACGACCTCCACTTGGATGGCGAGACCTTCTTTTTCTATGCGTTCGTTCAATCGCGAGACGAGTCTATCGGTAATACTATTGCTGCTTTTTTCTTTAAGGATCGTCAGCTTATTTAGTTTGGCCATTTTCGTTCATCCTTTCCGATGGAATGAAAAATTTGTGTCAGACAATTTCACCACGAATTTACCATAATACCTCGAGTCCACTGGAAGTCAATCAAAACGCAGGAGAAAATTTTATTTGCTCAACATTCTACTGAGTTTTGAAGCCGACTGCGAACAATAAAGCTATCTGTGTTCTTTGAATTCATCATAGCAGCTGATACAATGACTTTAAATACATCTGGAACAAACGGAAACAGCGTTCCAAAAATGAGCAAATCTATGTAAACAATTTTGAAATGCTGTTTCACAGAAGAAGGAGGGAATGACAATCCTTTTACAAGAAAAGCTAGAAACGTACCCCTTTACCAATAGTGAGCAACCTGTAATCAAATATTTAGTTGAACAACAGCGCAATATTCAACATCAAACGACTGCCGAGATTGCGGCTGCGACGTATTCCTCGAAATCCACGCTTGTCCGAATCGCAAAAAAGTTGAATTATTCCGGCTGGACAGCTTTTAAAACTGCCTACATCAAGGAGCTGGACTATTTAGACAGAAAGATTTCTTGTATTGATGCGAATTATCCGTTCACTGAAAAAGATTCGCTGCTGTCGATCGCCAATAAAATTGCTCGCTTAGAAATGGAATCGATAGAGGATACGCTTTCTCTAATTACTCATGATGATTTGCGCAAAGTAGTAAACATCATTTCGAAGACTTCTTCCGTTCATCTTTTTGCCGCTAGCAACAATCTGCTGGTTGCCCAAGAATTTTCCCATCAAATGAGTCGCATTGGGAAAACCGTACAGATCCATGCACTTCACGATGAAATCTTCTTTAATGCTTTTCTGGCAAAATCCGATTCCTGCGCGCTAATCATTACTTATTCAGGTGAAAATGAGAGCCTTCTGCGAGTCACCGAGTTGTTGACGGAAAAAAGAATCCCGCTGATCACCATCACCAGCATTGGCGAGAATTCCACCTCGCGTCAAGCAGATGTGGTCCTGAGATTATGTACACGGGAAAAACTGTATTCAAAAATATCCACTTTTTCTACAGATGCGGCGATCAATTATCTTTTGAATGTGATTTATTCTTGTGTTTTCGCTTTGGATTATGATCGGAATGTGGAACTGAAAATTTCTGCATCTAGAAGATTAGAAAAAAATCGTTCATCCGACTCGACAATTTTAAGAGAATAGGAGGAAAAGCTCTATGTCAAAAATTTTGATGGTCAATCTACCGTACGCGGGA
Source organism: Enterococcus sp. DIV0756 (assembly GCF_051710745.1). NCBI lineage: Bacteria > Bacillati > Bacillota > Bacilli > Lactobacillales > Enterococcaceae > Enterococcus > Enterococcus sp. DIV0756. The sequence continues at coordinate 1,263,223 of NZ_JBIOLF010000002.1, forward strand.
CATACGAATCCAACACTGCCGTTGACCAAGTGTTTGGTGGAACGCGGACATGAAGTCGGTTATATTCACGCACCAGAGTGGCGCGATAAAATTGAGAAAACCGGAGCGAACTTTATTCCTTATCCTGACTACCCAGTCGGTTTGTCTGAGCAGCAAAAGAAACGCAGGTGTTTTCTAGCTGCTTTTCAAACAGTGATGGCTGTCGGAAAAAACTATGATCTCTTGATTTATGAGATGCTGTTTTTTCCAGCCAAGCGACTAGCAGATCGTCTAGGGATTCCCAGTATTCGCCAATTTTCGCAACCAGCCTGGAACCATGAAGCCTTTCAGAGCTTATCTGGCTCGTCAAAAATGTTCCTGCTTTCAAGCCGATTGATTGGTAAACAGCTAATGAATTCTTCCGCCGCACGAGCAATGAAGATGGAAGAATTAAAAATGGTTGATTCTGTCATAAATGATGTGCCAGAACTTAATATTGTTTACTTGCCCGATTTTTTTCAGCCTATGCGCTCGACCTTTGATCAGCGTTTTATCTTTGTATCGCCAGCGGTTGTTTCACATCAGCCAAGTGATGTTTCTATTCCTTTTGATCAAATGACCGGCCCGATCATTTATATTTCTCTAGGAACGATCATCAGCAGCAAGAGATTTTATCGAAAATGTATCGCAGCCTTCAAAAATAAAGCCGTTTCGGTGATCCTTTCCACTGGAAAAGTCGATCCGCAGACATTAGGCAAATTGCCGGCGAACATTTATGCCTATCCCTTTGTTCCTCAATTAGAGGTGTTGAAAAAAAGCGCTTTGTTCATCACTCACGGCGGTATGAATAGCGTTTGTGAGGCGATGACCTATGGCGTACCAATGCTTGTTTTACCTGTATTGAATGATCAGCCGATTAATGCCGCTCAGGTTACGGCCTTAAAAATCGGAAAACGGTTGAATTTCTTACGAGTATCAGCGAAAGAGCTGTCAGCTGAAGCTTTTGGGATTTTGAGCGATGATGAAATCCAAAAACAGTGTTTAGTTATTCAAAAGAAGTTGCAGCTCAGTATGAAAAGCTCGGATGCAGCAGCTGCGGTTGAGAAATATCTCTCAAAAAAACCTCCGATCAATTAAATCGATTGATCGGAGGTGGGTTATCATTGCGGGGCTTTGCCATTCGCCCTATGAAGATCTGGAATCCCTTTTACTTTATTCGGCTTTAAATTTTATTTGTGCTGCCGATTTCTATCAGATTGCCTTCTGGATCAAGTACATAGAAGTTGCGGATACCGAATGGGTAGGTAATCGGTTCGCCAGTAGGAAAGGTAAGCCCTAACTTTGAGAGACGCTCATACTCTGCATCCATATCAGCGTAGCTAGGCAACCAAAGAGCGAGTTCAAAAGTCTGATTGATTCCTTTCGGAGGAAAATAGGTTTCATCGATGGCTTTGACAAATTCTTTTCTACTGTACATAAATAAAGACAACGCACCGCTAGCGGTAGTAAATTCTGCGAAGTCACCGCCATCCCATTCAGTCGCAAAGCCCAAAGTATCACGGTAGAAACGAACCATCGCATCCATCTCGCCAACTAACAAACCAGTCCCCACTTTTGCTGCTTTTCCAAGCATTTTAGCCACTCCTTTACGTTTTTAAAACGCTTATTGTTTTTCGTTTAATTATACCAGATAGAAAGAGCTCAAGTGATTGAAGAATAATCAGATAGTCAAGGTTAGCAGCTCTTTTTTCACTATTGAAATGTTATACTGAAGGAAAATAAAGAAGGGCAGATGTTCATGAAGATTCGTTACGTTCAAGAATCTGACAGGGCCTTTTGGTTTAAGCTGGACCACTATCTGTCAGAAAAGCAATTCGTCCAAAAGGTTAGGGATCAACAGGGATATGTTCTATTCGTAGAGGATAGAGCGGTAGGGCTGTTACGATATAATCTATTTTGGGATGAGCATCCATTTTGTACGATGCTTCATGTGGCCGAGAAGTATCAGGGGCTAGGATTCGGAAAAGCTTTGATGGAGTTTTGGGAAAATGAAATGCGGCAGTTAGGCTATAAAATGTTGATGACATCGACGCAGGAGGATGAGAGCGCACAGCATTTTTACCGCAAATTAGGTTATCAAGATGCGGGAATCCTATTACTTTCAGTTCCTGAATATCAACAGCCGATGGAACTGTTTTTTATTAAAGAAGTTTAGGAGGAAGATTATGGACTGTCAAGGAACGCTGATTGCAGTGAAGGATATTGAAAAGGCGAAGGCATTTTATCTTTCTGTTTTTGGTTTGAAAGTGATGGTGGATGCTGGCGTACATGTTCAGCTCACCGGCGGAGTATCTTTACAGACGACAGGTAGTTGGGCAGACTTTATTTATAAGCAGGAATCAGACATTATTCTCGAGAATAATGCCAGTGAGTTGTATTTTGAAAGCGAAGACATGGACAGCTTTGTTAAAACGTTGGAGGATCGGAAGGATATTATTTACCTTCATCCGGTCATTGAGCATAGCTGGGGGCAACGAGCAGTACGTTTTTATGACTTAGATAAGCACATTATTGAAGTAGCCGAAAAAATTACGATGGTGGTTAAACGCTTCATTGATTCTGGCTTGACGGTTGAAGAAACAGCGGAGCGAGTTGGTGTGGAGCCTCAGTATATTAAAGATATTTTGGATAGGCTCTAGGAATTTGGGATATTGTGTGATCTAAAAGAAAAGTTTGGGAAACTGTTTGAAAGGGTAGTTTTCCAAACTTTTTTACGTTTTCGTTTATTAGGTCAAATTATGATATGATACTTTTAGAAAATAGCATGATAAAAGGTTCATATAGGAGGAATACGCAATGGTTCGAATCGCAATCGATATGGATGAAGTTATTGCCGATTTTACGGCAAAGCTTTTGAGACAGTACAATGAAAAATACGAGGCCAGTTATACGAAAGCTGATTTAGAAGGGATAAATTTACGGGATGTTCGCCCTGAACATGCCGAAGCTATTCGGGCGATGATCCGGGAGAAGGATTATTTTTCTGATCTGCCTGTGATTGAAGGGGCCCAAGAAGCGCTGAAAAAATTATCAGAGAAGCATGAACTGTTCATTACCACGGCGGCGATGGATTTTCCGACCTCCTTCAATGCAAAATATGAATGGTTGCAGGAACATTTTCCATTCATTCCAGATACGCATTATGTATTTTGTGGCGATAAATCGATCATCTCTGCGGATTACCTGATAGACGATCATTCTCGTCATTTAAAGTCCTTTAAAGGTCAAGGAATTCTTTTTGCTGCGCATCACAATGTTAATGAATCTTATGAACTGAAGATGAGCAGCTGGGAAGAGATCTACAAATACTTCGATAATAAGTATTAACAGACTAAAAGCTTGAGAAACGATTTTATTCGTTTCTCAAGCTTTTTCGATTGAAGAATAGAGATGGGTTAACCATTCGGAGTCTTTCCGACGATTATTGAACGGCAAATAGCCAGCATATTTGTAAATATATTCAATTTTCCAACCACCTGTTTTGGTTTGTTTTTGCTGAATTAGCTGTAATAAATCTTGGGTACGTGGGTCTGTAGAACACTGACTTTTTTGAAGAATATACACTAAGTCCGTTAAAGAAAGAACGTAGCTTTGCGGAAACATACTTTCTGTAATATGCGGGTTGATCGGCTGGCCATTGGATAATCGACGATAGAGATTGTGCTGCAGCATGTACTCCACACCCTGATGAATTAGAGCATTGACTTTTTCATCTTGCTGATCAACTTTTTCTTGGTATGTCAGTAGCGCTCTCACGGTCTTTCCAATACCGATGTAACAGGGAACAGTCCTCATACAACCGCCAAATTTACAGATGCCTTTGTGGGGCCAAGGTGTTTTCTGCTGACGATCAAACACTTGATACTGTTTGATCCAATCAAGTGCGTTTTGTGCGGCGTCTGATTTTCCTAATCCGAGTCGACAATAGGCTTCAAAGAGCATGGCGTTATAGCAGGGAACGATCTCTTCTAATTTTCCCGTGAAAGCGAAGCCTTCCGGCGTTGCCAATTGTTGATTCACGAAGTCCAGTAATTCCTGAGTGACCGGCAGCTTTTCCGCGTAGGGAATCTCAGCTAAGCCGATTAAAGCAAAAATTTTTCCTAAGGGATTCAGATCGGTCATGTCACTGTATTTTTTGATGATTTCAGACTGATCCAGATACTCAAAAGGGTCTTCGATGGTGTCTTTCTGCTCCATTTTTATTCGTAATTCCAATGCACGATCCATAGTTAACCTACCCTTCTTGCTATTTTCAATTATTATCTCAAATTCTGAAATAAATGAAAGCTATTTCATCCTAACTAGTGCAATTTTTTCGTAAAAAAGGTATGTTAGAAAGTATAGTGAACAACATTGAAAATAGGAAGGTGTATTGATGAAGAAACATTCATTAGAAGGTAGAAGCGCAAAAGTAACATTTAATTCGGGGCTGCAATTTCAAATCGATTTTCTAGCAGACAATCAATTGCGGTGGACCTCGATTCGAGAAGAAGATGCCGGAGCTACAGCTATTGAAACGATTCATATTGAAGAATATCCAGGCGGAATTTTTTCGATCGATTGGGTCGAAAAAGATGGGCTGTGTGTTTCATACACCGTCGATACAGTGAATAGTTATGTCAAAAGTTTTATGACGTTTACTGACGATGCCTATCGTGGCGGGCGCAGACCTTTTGTCCACGAAGGACCGTTTCAGCTTATTTTAAAAAATGGCGAACCTGATTTAGAACCGCTCCATAACTAACGTTTATCTTAACAAGCCCGATCAGTAATGAAAGTGATCGGGCTTGTTATTTATCTTTGTAATCTGTCAACGGAGTGAGTAATTAAATAAATCACCTTGATCGTCTTTGTTTTTAGTAAATCAATTAGAAAAAGCATCAAGGAGATCCTTCGATTTAATATCGCGATAAAAATTTTGTAATAAGAAACGTCTAGAATTATGGCAATTTCCGCTATTTTCTAGGCGTTTTCGCCTGATAAAAAAGAATTTTGACCTTATGTAATTTATCTTGTATACTCAATGTTGAGTATATCGTGAGGAAGGGATTTGAGATGATAAAATTACTTGTACTTGGATTGTTAGAAGAGAGACCGATGTCTGGATATGACATTCAGCAAAAAATCAGTCAGGCCGATGCTGAAAGATGGGGAGGTGTATTGGTAGGTTCAATTTATCATGCCTTAAAGAAGCTGGAACAGAATGGATATATTGATTTAGCTAGTATTGAAAAAACAGGTCATCGACAAAAAGCAGTCTATAAAATTACCGATCAAGGAAAAGATTATTTACAATCGCTAATTACGGAGTCGTTAGGCGAGATATCCATTAACTATCCCACGACTTTGTACAGCGGTCTTTCCCTACTTAACAGGATTTCTAATCAAGAAGCTCGTCAATCGTTAGAAAAACAAAAAGAATCACTTGATGAAGAGTATCGAATCCTCAAAGAAGGACAGAAAAGAAATGAAGATTCTGGAGAAGAGATTTCTCAATTAACTAAATTAACAATCGACAACATGGTATCAATCATAAAACAGCAGCAACATTTTATTGAAAAAATACTAGACTCACTTGAAATATCGAATGATTAAGAGAATTGGAGGAAAATCTTTTGCAGGTAATTATTATTCTGTTTATTAGTTTAGTTCTACTCTTTTTAGTGATTATAAGTATTGGAAAAATCATTAATGCGAAGAGATATACTATTCAATCAGAAACGGGTATTCAAACTTCGGAATATGTAACACTCGGAGGGATTGAACAATACATTCAAACTCGCGGTGAGGATATTTCCAATCCAATCATCTTAATTCTCCATGGCGGTCCGGGAAGTACCATGGCCTACTATTCCTATTGTTGGCAAACGCCTTTCGAAAAGGACTATACGATCGTCCATTGGGACCAAAGAGGTTGTGGCAATACTTACTACCATGATAAAGAAGCGGAAAAGCCTACACTAGACCTATTACTAACAGATTTAGATGAGTTGGTTGATTATCTTCGAACTAAGTACAATAAGCAGAAACTTCTTATCATGGGTCATTCGTGGGGAACATTCTTGGCGGGGATTTATTCAAGAAAGCATCCTGAAAAGATATCTGCCTATATTGGGGTAAGTCAGATGCTAGACTTTAGAAAATCGGAACAAGTATCAGCAAAAGAAGCTATACGGTTGGCGAAGGACAATGGAAATACTCAGGATGAACAAGAGATCAAGCGACAACTAGAATTGTTATTGCAGATTCGAAAAATTGATCAACAATTAGCGCCGAAGTTTTTGAAATTAAGAAAATTGAAAGATAAATATTTACCGAAAGGGCAGTCTATTTCAGCACTTGAGACGATTATGTTAGGGATATTTTCGCCGTATATGACAGTTAATGATCTAAAATGGTTGTTCAACTTTAAAGCACTGATTCACTCAAACAGTGAGTTATATGAAGCACTCTTGTTAGGAAATGGTCTGTCAATGTATCAATATGGATTGAGTTATGAAATGCCAGTTGCTATTTTTGCGGGTGAGTATGATTGGATAACGCCCTACAGTTTAGCCGATCAATATTTTAACGACATCACAGCACCTTATAAAACGTTTATTTCTATGAAGAATGTCGGACATGTGCCCTTTATGGATCAATCAAAAGAATTTTCAAAAGTGTTGTCAGACACACTAGTACATTTACCATAAATTTGATACGCTAGGTAAGAAAAGAGGCGATGAGATGTTAAAAACGGATCGATTTCAAGCGATCATGTCGTTGTTAGAAGTTAGTGGGACAGTGAGGGTCAGTGACATCATGGACCAATTGTCGGTTTCTGACATGACAGTGCGACGTGACTTGGATGAAATGGAAAAACAAGGACTATTAGAGCGTGTTCATGGTGGTGCGAAATTGAAGGATTTCTATCGTCATGTAGAGCTTTCGCATACAGAAAAAAAGATTATGCTGCAAGAGGAAAAGCAACGCATTGTAGAAAGGGCTAATGAGCTGATCAACGATGGAGATACGATTTTTCTTGGTCCTGGAACCACGATTGAGCTGATGTCTAAGATCATCCGTGCGGATTCGTTACGAATCGTAACAAATTGCTTACCGGTTTTTGAGGAATTGAATCGGCATAAGGGAAATCGAAAAATCTATTTATTAGGTGGCGAGATGCGAGAAACAACCCAATGCTTTGTCGGAGAGATCACAAATAAATCGTTGAACGATATGAATTTCCATAAAGCATTTTTTAGCTGTAATGCCCTAAATGAGCAAAAAATTATGACTTCGACTTTTGAAGAGGGGCAGACCCAACAAATCGCGCTAAACAATTCTGTCGAACGTTTCTTACTGATTGATCATTCGAAAATTGGGAAAAGAGATTTTTCAGTGTACTATCATCTAAATGATGTGACAGCCGTAATTACAGATGATGATGAACAAAAGCATTATGAAAAGATCGAAAAAGAAGAAAAATATATTGTCTAAAAGAAAAGCTGCTAAAATCTTTATCACTAGATTTTAGCAGCTTTTTTGTTGGTAAATCAACGTTTTAACAGAGTTTCAGTAGCTTGTTTTATGAGTAAAGTGGTCAAATTTATTAAAAAATTGAAAAAAGTATAGTTATTATAACAGCATTTTTAGGCTATCATAGTATGTAGTATTCAGTCTTTTGACGGTAAACAAAATAGTTTTTTAGATATGTTAGGAGGAAAAATTTATGTTAACACGTCCACTATCTCAGCTCCAGCTTTTTGTCCCAAAACGGGAAAGATTAGAAAAAGCAATAATGAAAGCGTACACGGATTCGCAGGATGCGGATACGGTTATTCAATATGTTGTTGCTGCCCTTATCAGAAATGCCTTGTGTATCTCGGATTTTTCACTGATTTGTCAGGAGTTAGTCCGAGAAATCCTGCTAGTTGCTGAGCCGACGGACGTGTTGCGCAAATTTGCCCCGTTATTCCGTGATTTCTTTGATAGTGGAAAAGAATGGGAACAGGTGACTAAGCGTTTATATAAAAAGACAAAAGAATATCATCGCTACAATAATCGTGTGAGTGATTGTAAGAAATATTTATTCGCAAAAACAACCCCCATCGAAGAATTAAATGGTCAACAATACAAACTAGTCTCGACCTTTGAGGATGCGATTGGCAAAATTCATACGTGGAGTCTGCGAGATGCCGACAAAAATGCTTCGGCGATGAAAATTGATGCCGTATTAGAGCTATTGAGCTCATTAACGATTTTTGAAAAAGAGGGCGTTCGTCGATTCGTGAAGCTGGAAAACTCTGAAATTGACAATTGCACGCGCCACATCAAAATTCGTAAAGGCGAAATTGTGGAGGAGCCTGCCCAAATTTCAGCGAATCAGACTGAAGCAGCGAAACCTAGTTTTGATTTCAGCACGATGAGTGAAGAAGAAAGACTCCAACTGGTCAACCAGCTGTTACCAGAGGGTGTCGTTTTGGCTGACACTCGGAGGGAAGCGGTTAGAAACGAGGAGACAAAAGAGCGTTCTATTAGTGAAGAGTTCGGTGTGCCCGAAAAATCCATTGCTTCGACACAAGAAATAGAGACTGATAGCGGAGCGATAACTACCCTAGCAAAAGAAGCCGCGGAAGCTATTGCAGCAAAAGCGAAACCAGGAAATCCGCAATCAATCTATAAGAAACCTAAGAGTGATAAACAGAAAGAACACAAAGATGAATTGTTAAGGGAAGCCAATAAAGGAAAACCCAACGGCAATAAAAAAGATCGCAAACGTAAACGAAGAAAATGAAATTGTATTAAATAAATTAGCTTCCTCCTATCATTTAAATAATCCTTGCAACAAGGCTATGTGTAATAATTTTTAAAGCCAGTGTAAATATTAATACGCCGAATAGTAAGATACAAGCGATCTCGTAATTCGGCGTATTTCTAAAAATAAAAATTTTGTACTATAGAAAACCATTTAAACTTCGTTTGAAAACTCAAAGTGAACAAGCTCCTGATACTTTTCGATTGTTTCCTTGTCCAATGTGTGATTCGTGATAATAGTATCGTCTTTTTGCAATGTATAGAAATCAAACAATGCATTTTGTTTAAATTTGAATTTATCTGCAACGATATAACGTTCCTGTGAATTATTGAGGGCCTTATTTTGTAATTCGCCACCATCAATATTAAATGTTGTGATTGAAAAGTCATGAACGCCATTGATACCGATGAATGCTTTAGTAAATTGCAGTTTGGATATCATGTCGGTTGAAAGAGCACCGCTAAAGGAGTTCGAACGCTTATCAAATGTGCCACCAATTGATATCACATCATAATCGTTGTCGCTCTCAATTAGTTTCTTGAACACGGAATAACTTGAGGTGACTATTTGAGCGTTAGGAACTGTAATGTAATCAACTATCAGTTCAATCGTTGTACCAGGACCTAAAAAAACAATATCATTAGCTTGAATTTTCTTTGCTGCAAGTTTCGCGACTTGCTTTTTTTCTTTGAGGTGAATCTCTTTATTTTCTGTATAACTCATATGATTATTGGCTATAAAATCAATGCTGGTAGCGCCACCATGAGTACGAACCAACAATCCTTCTCTGTCCAAGTTGTCCAAATCTCTTCGAACAGTCATCACTGATACTTTCAATTCTTTTTCTAGCTCAGCTACAGAAATACTTCCCTTTTTATTAACGAGGGAAAGAATAAAATGCATTCTATCACTCTTTAGCATAGTGTTCCTCCTTATTCTTCTAGTAATATTCAATTTCCAAGGTCGAATAAACTTCATCTAATATTTTCTTTAAAAAATTGGAAGCAGAATCCTTTTACTATGGATAATTTAACATGAAAAAATTAATCTAACAAGTTAAAAACACAAAAAGAAACAACAAGATACAAAAAGGATCAATTTTATATTGACAAAGAACATATAAAACGGTATCATTTGCTCAAAGCTAACAAAAAAGAACAAAACGAACAGGAGGGAACACTATGCGCTATATTTTAGCAAGTCATGGCCCATTTGCTAAAGCGGCACTTACAAGTGCAGAGATGATCGTTGGTGAGCAAGAAAATGTGGATGTTTTAGAAGTTGGTTTTGATACCACTTTAGATGGGATGAAAGGAGAGATCATAAAGGTAATTAAAAAAAAAGAAACAGAAGAGTACATCATTTTTTGTGACATATTAGGTGGAACACCATTTAATGCCAGCATTAAAGTTTTACATGAATTTCCAAATCTTTCGATTGTTACAGGATTTAATCTTCCTATGTTAATTGAAATATTCATGTCCCCATTAGAAACAAAACAGCAACTGTTGGAAAAGATTCGAATGGTTTATCCAGAGAGCTTGAATATCTTTGATAGTTCGATGTTGGAAAAAGAAGAAGAGGAAGCCTACGAGTTGTGAGAATAAAGTATTATTGCCAAAAACTACGATTATAAGGAGAAAAAAGATGGCTATTGAATTAGTTAGAATCGATGACCGTTTGATTCATGGTCAAGTTGCTACTACTTGGACAAGAAATTATGACATTGAACAAATTTTGATTATTGATGATAAAACAAAGAATGATCCGGTACAGGCATCTGTTGCTAACTTTGCGGTTCCCGCAGGTGTCAAAGTAATAATTTTCGGTGTTGCGCAATTTACAGAAGTCATGAAAAAGACGGAGATAAAAAAACGTACGATGCTCCTATTTACAAATCCTATAGATATTCTTCGTTTAGTTAAAGAAGGTCTGAATATTTCTGAAATAAACGCGGGTGGTATGCGATTCAGAGATGGGAGAAAACGTTTATCTAAGGCAATTTCGGTTACTGAAGAAGAGGATCGAGCATTTAGAGAATTGATTGATAAAAATATCCATATTAATGTACAAATGGTCCCAAAAGATCCACGTGTTGATTATAAAACATTTATCTAAATAAGGAGGGGAAGGAATGTTAATAACATCCTTGTTAGTTGCTTGTTGGGCAGGTTTTTGTGCGCTAGATCAATTTGGACCACATTTGGGCTTCAGAAAACCACTTTTAGCAGGCGTCGTTGTTGGTTTGATTTTAGGAGAACCAACGGAAGGGCTGATTATTGCTGGAACACTGGAATTGATGTGGTTAGGAACAAATAATGTTGGGGCGTATCAGCCACCAGATGTAATTTCTGGTGCAGTTGTAGGAACGGCAATTGGTATTTTATCTGGTGGCGGAGAGGCTGCAGGTGTTGCGGTAGCAATTCCGGTTGCTCTATTGGTTCAGCAATTAAGTATGATTATTATGACCTTCAATGTTACTTTAGTCCACCGTGCAGATAAAATTATCCAAAATGGAGAGTTTGGACAAATCGACAAATTGCAGTATCTGGGAGGCTTTTTCTTTTTTCTAAGTCGAGCAGTTCCTGTGTTCATTGCTGTTTATCTTGGAGCGCCTGCGATTGAGGCTGTTTTAGAAGCAGTTCCTGCGTTTATCTTGTCCGGATTGACCATCGCCTCGAAAGTGATTCCGGCTGTTGGTTTAGCTATGCTGCTATCTATGATGATGAAAAAGAATATGTGGATATTTTTACTTTTAGGATTTGCTTTAGCGACGTTTTTACAACTACCAACTATTGCTGTAGCAATGTTTGCCTTATGTGCGGCAGCTTTATATGATATTTTGATGAATCGCGGTGCCGATGTAAAGGATAGTGTGTCTGATAGCTCAACGGTTACCGTTGCTGATGATGAAGGGAGCTTTGATTTGTAATGGAAAGTACGATCACTAAAAAAGATTTAAACAAAGTTTTTTGGCGTTCGCAGTTGATTCAGTTCTCTCACAATTATGAGCGAATGCAAAGCTTGGGAACACTTTACTCGATTACCCCTGTCTTAAAAAGACTTTATAGTGGGCGCCCTGTGGAAGAAAAAATCGAAGCGCAACAACGGCATCTGGAATTTTTCAATAGCCATCCGGTATTAGTTCCCTTTATTTTAGGGATCACGATTGCCTTGGAAGAAAGTACTGATGAAGATGAAAAAGAATCCGTAATTGCTGTGAAAACAAGCTTGATGGGGCCCTTAGCTGGATTAGGTGATAGTTTATTGAACTTTACATGGTTTCCCATTGCTGGCAGTATTGGTGCTTCCTTTGCTATTGATGGTAATTTTTTAGGGCCAATTCTGATGTTTATTATGATCAATGTATTATATTTCCCGTTGAAATACTATGGGGTTCATATGGGGTATACAAAGGGAAGAGACTTATTGACTTCTGAAAATGGAAAGAAACTCTTAGATCGTATTAGTACCTCCGCAAATGTTTTAGGGGTTATGGTTACAGGTGCTTTAATCGCCTCTACTGTTAATATTACGTTGGGTTTGCAGTATGGGAAAGGAAATACTGCGATCAAAGTTCAGGAAATGTTAGATAAAGTAATGCCGAATATGTTGCCGATGTTAATGACTATTTTATGTTTGTATCTTTTAAAAAAATGGAATGGAAAACATGTGGTTGCGATGATCTTTGTCATCATTTTTATTGCAATTGCTTTATCAGCATTTGGAATCTTGGTATAAGGAAGGATAAAAATGCGCACAATTTTAGTATTAATGGATACATTACGAAAGGATTATCTGTCTACTTATAATTCACAAACTGATGTTTTGACACCTAATCTAGATGCTTTTGCGAAGGATTCACTGACCTTTGATAATCACTATATTGGTTCAACGCCTTGCATGCCTGCAAGGCGGGATTTAATGACAGGACGTCTAAATTTTCTAGAACGTTCTTGGGGACCAATTGAACCTTTCGATATTACGTTGCCCAAAGTATTAGCAGAACAATCGATATTCTCTCATCTGACTACAGATCATACACATTACTTCAGACTTGGTGGGGAAGGTTATATTAATCAGTTCGATAGTTGGGATTTTCAGCGTGGTCAAGAAGGTGATCCCTGGCATTCGATTATCCGTGACCCAGAATGGATGCCGGAACACTATCATGGACGTTTACGTAAACAGTATCAAGCAAATCGGGAGCTTTGGAAGGACGATGAAGAGGCTTATCCGACACCTAGAACGTTTGCTTCGGCATGTGATTGGTTAGAAGCAAACAAAGACGAAGAGAATTTCTTTTTACAGGTGGAGGTTTTTGATCCACATGAACCCTTTGATGTTCCGCAGAAATATATGGATATCTATCAAAAAGATTATACTGGTCCTTTTTTTGAAACGCCAATATATGGAGAAGTTGATGTCCCTGTTGATGCTGAAGAATATATCAGAAATCGATACTCTGCACTGGTTACTATGACGGATGTTCATTTCGGTCGCCTGATCGATAAATTAAAAGCGATTGACATGTACGAGGATACTCTAATCATCGTGACTTCCGATCATGGATATTTTCTCGGTGATCGTGAACTTTTTGGAAAAAATTACATGCACAATTTTAATGAGTTGGCAGCGATCCCACTTTTTGTAAAACATTCGCAAGGAAAAAAAGCGGGGGAAAGAACAAATGAATTAACGCAGAATATTGATGTGATGCCTACTGTACTGGATGCGTTCGGAATCGTAGTACCGGAAGAAGTTCAAGGAGTCTCATGGCAGCCGATTTTTGAGGGGAAACCTAGAAATAAATCTTTTGCACTGTATGGTGCCCATGGTCTTACCGTAAATATTACAGATGGAAAGTACACATATTTCCGAGCACCTAACGATGAGAATCACCCACTTTTTGAGTATGCAGGAATACCTACGACGATTCGTCACTACTTGGGGGAAACTGAACCTGCAAGTATTGAAACAGGTCGCTATTTAGCAAGAACAGAATATCCCGTTTTTAAGATACCAATTAAACGAGCGGCGATATTAGACGGGCTGCCAGATGTCTCAGAATATACCAAGGATAGTTTGCTGTTTGATCTTGAAAAAGATCCTAGACAACAATATCCAATACATGATTATAAGCTAGAAGAGCAATATAAAACGTATATGAAGAAACAATTGGCGATTCTAGAAGCACCCAAAGAACAACTAGAGAGACTTTCACTGAATAGTTAGAAAGAGTGATATTCAAATGAAAGAAGAGTTTGTTGAACGGTTAGGCACAAATGAGCTTCTAAAGAAAATAAACACATTGGATAAAGAAATTGCTTTTCTCGTAGAAGAGAAAATTGAAGTGATCGAAGAAGCTGTAGAGTTGGCTTATCAAAAATTTTTAAAGGGCGGACGAATTATCTATTGTGGGGCTGGTAGTTCAGGGCGAATCGCTGCAATGGATGCTCTCGAAATGGGTCCTACCTATGGGATTGATCCTACTCGCTATTTTTGTTTATTAGCAGGTGGAAAGGAAGCACTATTTCAAGTAGTTGAACGGGCGGAAGATTCTGAGGAACAGGCCAAACAAACATTAAAAGACATTCAACTAAATGCTTCAGATGTTGTCGTGGCCGTTGCTGCTAGTGGAAGAACACCTTACTGTATGGCAGCTATAAAATACGCTGTAGAAGTTGGCGCTTCTACTATTGGCATATCCTGTGTTGAAGCGAGTGAACTAATGAAAATTGCTGAAATAGCGATTGATCTCCCAATTGGAAAAGAAATCGTCGGGGGCTCGACTCGTATGAGAGCGGGAACAGCACAAAAGTTAGTTCTAAATATGTTTTCTACTTCAATGATGATCCGTTTAGGTAAAGTTTTTGAGAACTCGATGGTCTATGTTCAGCCAATCAACAAAAAATTGGTTCAGCGAACTATCGATATTTTGCGAAAAACAACTAAATTATCAGCCAAGGGGGCTGAGCAGCTTCTAGAAGAAGTCTATTATGATCTTCCAACAGCTATTTTGATGAATCGTAAGAACCTTTCCCAAAGTGAGGCAAAAGTCTTACTTGCTCAGCATGATGGAAATTTATCAAAGATATTGAAATAGATTGGAGTTTTAGCGGTGAAGCACATCTCTATTTTAGTCAAACCTGCATCGTCACTTTGCAATATTAGTTGTAAATACTGCTTTTATGCAGATATTAGTTCATCAAGGGATGTTCGCTCTTACGGAAAAATGACGGATGGAACAACAAAAAAAATGATTGCTAATATTTATTTAGATTTGGCGGATGGGGATGAGCTGACACTCGCTTTTCAAGGGGGAGAACCGACATTAGCCGGACTTGCTTATTTTGAGAAGCTTGTAAAGCTGATTGAGCGACAATCAAAAAGAGTCACAGTCCATTATGCGATTCAAACGAATGGACTGATAATCAATGAACGCTGGTGTAAATTTCTAAAGCAGCATGATTTTTTAGTCGGTCTTTCTATAGACGGTCTCCCGTCCTATCATGATTTGAATCGTTTGGATATCAAAGGGCGTGGAACCTATCATCGCATAATAGCAACAAAAAAACTGTTTGACAAGTATCAAATTGATTATAACATGTTGTGTGTCCTGACGAATCAATTAGCGAAAGAAGCCAAAAAAGTTTTTCGATTTTTACTGGAGCAGTCCATTAGCTTTATTCAATTTATCCCCTGCTTGGATGAATTAAGTGCTGCGGGAAAAAGTAGTTATGCGTTGACTCCTCAGCGTTTCGCCTCATTTTATCAGCAGCTATTTAAGTTATGGCTCAAGGAACTTGAAAACGGACAGTACATAAGCATCAAATTATTTGATGATTTGGTCTATTTGTTTGCTAATAAGCAAGTGAATGCCTGCGGGCTCATCGGAAATTGTCAGATTCAATATGTGATTGAGGCAGATGGTAGTGTTTATCCCTGTGACTTCTATGTTTTGGATGAGTATCGAATGGGCTTTATTCAAGAAAAAGGTCTAAAAGAACTTTTCCAGCAAGCGATAACCAGAGATTTTTTATGTGAAAAACCAAAAAACGCTAGTCTTTGTCGGGATTGTCCCTTTAAACCTTATTGTGGTGGCGGATGTAAGCGGATGAAGGATGCCGTTTATGTGGATGAACAGCATGAATTCTGTGGGTACCAAACGCTGCTTAACACATTCGTTCCAAAATTACCGGCAATATTTGATAGCCTCAGGCAACTTCAAAATCAGTAGTAGTTAATAAATAACAGTTAAAGGGAGAAATGTCGTGATTGGGTTAGTTTATTTTTTGGTAATCGTATCAGCCAATACGATTGGCGCGATATCAGGTATGGGCGGTGGGGTGTTGATCAAACCGATTTTTGATGTTATCGGTGCTCATTCATTGGCCGCTATTTCCTTTTATTCTTCTATGGCAGTTTTCACGATGTCTGTCGTATCGACGCTACGTCAAGTAAAAAATAAGGTCACGATCCAATGGAACAAGGCATTGCTGATTTCTGTGGGATCAGTGGCTGGCGGTATTTTGGGAAATTTGACTTTTGATTGGATTTTACAGTTTTCCAATGAGCGTACTACTCAAATGGTTCAGATTATTCTGACCGTTTTGACCTTGCTATTTGCATTCATTTATTCGAAAAAAGAAAACTTCAGCTTCCACTGTCAATTTGCTTTAATCTTTATACTGGTGGGTTTGGTTCTCGGTTTTTTAGCTAGCCTGTTAGGAATCGGCGGTGGACCGATCAATGTGGCGATGATGATGTTGTTCTTCGGCATGCCGATCAAAGAGGCAACTGTTTACTCCATCATCACAATCTTCTTCTCGCAATCATCAAAGCTGCTATTTATATATATTACGGCGAGTTATCAACGTTTTGATCTGACAATGCTGCTATTTGTAATTCCCGCCGCGGTTCTCGGCGGTTGGTTTGGGGCAAAAGTAAGTGGAATACTTCCAGCGAAGAAAGTGAACGGCGTCTATCAGTTCGTCATATTGCTCGTCTTGCTAATTAATTGTTTTAATGGCGCTAAACTATTTTTCTAGAATACGGTATCGTTGGAATAGAGTGCTTGAGAAATGGAGGATTGGAGATGTTAAAATCAGATAGATTTCAAGCAATTTTAACTTTATTGGAAGCTAAGGGGGCGATTCGAAACAATGAAATCATGAAGCAATTAGCTGTTTCTGACATGACAGTCCGGCGCGATTTAGCTGAGCTTGAGGGGCAAGGACTAATAGAGCGATTCCATGGTGGGGCACAATTACGAAATCTTTATCGACAAGTGGAACGTTCACATAATGAAAAGAAAATCATTCACCATGAAAAAAAGGAAAAAATTGCAAAGAAAGCTGCAGAATTTATTAAGGATGGAGATACGTTGTTTCTCGGACCGGGAACGACGATTGAACTATTAATTAAATGTATAAAAGCTGATTTTTTGAGAATCGTTACCAATTGTCAACCGACTTTTGAACGATTGAAGAAACATAAAAAGAGTTGGAAAATCTATTTGTTAGGAGGCGAACTAAAAGAAGCGACGCAATGTTTTATCGGTGAGATTACGAATAAATCGCTCAACGAGCTGAGTTTTCATAAAGTCTTTTTCAGCTGTAATGCCCTAAATGAGCAAAAAATTATGACTTCGACTTTTGAAGAGGGGCAGACCCAACAAATCGCACTAAACAATTCTGTCGAACGTTTCTTACTGATTGATCATTCGAAAATTGGGAAAAGAGATTTTTCAGTGTATTATCATCTAAATGATGTGACCGCAGTGATTACAGATGATGATGAACAAAAGCATTATGAGAAGATTGAAAAAGAAGAAAAATATATTGTCTAAAAGAAAAGCTGCTAAAATCTTTATCACAAGATTTTAGCAACTTTTTTGTTGGTAAATCAACGTTTTAACAGATTTTCAGTAGCTTGCTTTATGAGTAAAGTGGTCAAATTTATTAATAACTAAAATATGATGCATTAGGGGTAGAAACTTATTTTAATACGTCAACTATCTCAAATTCAGCTTTTTGCTACAAAAAGGAAAGATTAGAAAAAGCAATAATAAAAGTACACGCAGTTTCGCCAAAAGGAGATACGGTCATTTAATATATCGTTGCAGTACTTGTCCGGAATGTGTTGTGTGTCTCGGATTTTTCACTGATTTGTCAGGATCTTGTCCGAGAGATTCAGCTGTTTGTTAGACCATCAGATGCGTTGCACAAATTTGCCCTTTTTTTCCTTAATAAATAATGGAAAGAAAAAAGTACGGAAGCATGAAAGACGATAGGATATATGTAATAGGTAGAATATCCTTTTGTACTTTTTGAAAATTTGCAATTGGTCTAATTTAATAATTGAGCCAGTTCGTACATTTATAAAGCAACTAATAGGGTTAATAGTTTTTAAACAACTAAACTTGGCGAATTTTTAAATGAAATATTGCGAGTCAAAAGTTAATTATTTTTTCTCAAAACGGCTATTTTTCTATTTCTGAAGTTTAAACTTCTTTTAATAATTATTTTTTGTTAAAATAGGCTTATGTTTTAAATAAAATTTAGGGAGGCTATTAATGAAGAGCAAAAAAATTATCTCAACTTTGATGATTGGAGGAATGGTACTTTTTCCTATGGCTACTATGGTTTTAGCAGAATCATCTGAGTCCATTTCGTCCACCGAAAATAAAATAAATACACAGATGAGTTCGACTGAAGGGTCAACAACCAGTTCTACGACGATTGACAGTTCAATACTGGAAAAAACGGAACCTCCAGTAGCATCTGATAGCACGGTTTCTAGTACTGAAGAGTCTAGCGAAGCTGAGCAAGAAATGATTTTACCAACAGAAGGCGAGGCAGATTTTGGCGGCTATTCTTTACCGAGAAATCGATCTGATCTATCTAACGCTGTTAACGGAAGAATGACTAGGGCTGCGATACCATCTGTACTGGCTTCAAATAAGAATACGCCAACTAAAAGTTTTGTAGATATTTCATCTCATAACGGGACGCTTTCGGTCAATGATTTCAATAATATGAAAAAATACGGTGTTGCTGGAGTTGTTGTAAAATTAACAGAGGCAACAAGTTATAAGAACCCTTTTGCGGCTTCACAAGTGAAAAATGCCAAAGCAGCAGGATTAAAGGTTTCCGCCTATCATTATAGTTGGTTTAAAACCGATAGTCAGGCACGAGCAGAGGCCGATTATTTCGCGAATTTTGCTAGAAGTGTTGGTCTCGATAATTCTACTGTAATGGTCAACGATATTGAAGAACCTCAAATAGCTGGAAAAGCAAACCATACTGCAAATTCCATTGCTTTTGAAAATAGGTTGAAACAATTAGGATTTCAATCTGTCCGACATTATTCTTCTTTAAGTTGGTTTAATGGATTAATTAATGCTAATACTATTGGAAAACAAAAGATTTGGGTAGCAGCTTACCCTTATACAATAACAAATAATAATTACTATACGGATTATAGTTCATGGCAATGGAATTCACGCTTACGTTTCCCGGAGATAGCGAATAAAGAATTTGATATCTCTGCTGATTATAATAACTCATTTACTGGGACGATATCCACACCAAAGCCAGATCCACAACCTGATCCCAATGCACCAGTGTCCTATTCAAGTCATGTAAAGGATAAAGGGTGGCTTAATTTTGTCTCAAATGACAATGTTTCTGGGACTGTTGGTGAAGGTAGGCGTATGGAAGCTTTAAAAATGACCATTTCTAATAAGTTTTCAGGAAACATTGAATATCAATCGCATATCCAAAATATCGGTTGGGAATCTAGTTGGAAAACAAATGGACAAATTTCAGGAACAACAGGACAGGCGAAGCAGGTTGAGGCTTTAAAAATAAGACTTACAGGTGAAGTCTCCAAGCAATACGACATTTATTATCGCGTTCACTCTCAAGCCTTTGGATGGCTAAACTGGGTGAAAAATGGAGAAGCTGCTGGAACAGAAGGATTCGCTTATAGATTAGAGGCTTATCAAATAAAACTTGTACCCAAAGGTCAAGCTGCTCCTTCTGGACAAGGGCGAGGATTCTTCAAATATCAAGATGCGAGTGTTTCTTATCAAAGCCATGTTCAAAATAAAGGTTGGATGCCATCAGTGAATAATGGGCAGATTTCTGGTACAGTAGGAAATTCTCTGAGACTAGAAGCATTGAAATTGAAGATCTCTAATAACCCCTTGGCTTTTTCAGGAAATGTTGAATACCAAACACATAGTCAATATATTGGTTGGCAAAACTGGAAGAGTAATTTCAATATGGCTGGTACTGAAGGACAAGGATTGAGGGCAGAGGCCGTAAAAATTCGATTAACTGGTGACCTAGCCCTTCACTATAATGTTTATTACAGAGCTCATTGTCAAACATATGGTTGGCAAAACTGGGTAAAAAATGGAGAAGTAGCTGGTACTACGGGTAAAGGAAAACAAATGGAAGCCATTCAAGTGAAAATTATCCGTAAAAATAGTGCTGCTCCAAAATAATCATTATTTTGTCAATAAAAATAATTTAAAACAAAAGCGGTCATTAGGACTAGGCTATGTATATTCTTAGTAGAAATAAAATAAGCACACTCGATTGTCTATGATCGTCGAGTGTGCTTATTCATTTATTTAGCTTCTGCTGCATATGCAACATTCTTATGCGCTGTTGCTGGAGCGGCTTTTTCTTCTTTTTCAGCTGCGTAAGCGGCGTTGCGTTTTTTCATTTGACGTGCGTACCAGATAAAGATCAATAGGTAAGCGGCTAGTGCTAAAGTTGTGTAAATGACAAATTCGATTTGTCCTTGAGAAGCATTACCGAATAAATAGCCTAGGAATTTTTCAATCGGGCCTTCCATCGTGGTATGAGAGATCATGGCAGACCCGCTCAAGCCGGCTGGAAAGGCGCCTACTGCTTTGGCTGTTTGAGTGACGAATGGGGCTATCAAGGTACCTGACCATAAGAATAATGGTAGTTCGATCGCGCCGATCACGATCATTCGGATCAATTTGCCACGCGTGACAACAAGCAAAGCTGGGGTGACACCCATGGCGATAATTCCGCCAAGTGGTAATAATTTATTGCCGGGTAGAATGATTGCTTCCAATAACATGATTGGCGCTAAAACGTTTGCGGCAGCCCAGATTTCTGCGCGGCCAGCTAAGAAGGGCCAGTCCAAACCGATGTTGATCGTACGCCCCTTTAAACATTTGTTGGCAAAGTCGGTGATTCCTTGTGATAAAGGTTCCACCGCAGCGATAAACCATGCGCCGATCAAAGAGAACAATTCCAAACAGACTGCAGCGGTAAAAGCGAGTGAAAAAATTTGTGTTGGTGTTTGTCCTGCTAATAACCCAACAAAAATCCCCAAATAGATTCCAATTGCAAATTTCGATCCCCAAAAACCGATTTTGCTGTTTAGTTTTGCAGCATCAAAATCGTATTTATCCAACCAAGGAAAGACTTTGTCAAAAATCTTGTCAAAAACCATGATGATCGGATTCATCATATAGTTCATATGTGTTGTCGTCATCGGGTTGCTATCCGGTGCGTTCAATAAGTCATTGAAGGTTGGTTTCATTAAGTCAGAGTTCCAGATTTTAAGAACTCCAATGAAAATAACTAATGCGGAAGCGATAAATAGGTTCGCACCGCAGAAAATCGCAAATAGTCCGACGATCGCTAAATGCCAGATGTCAAAGATATCAACATCTAAAGTGTTGGTTTTTTTTCATTGCCAGCATAATGATATTGACGATCACCATTATTAATAGAAAGTAAAGGGTGTAGGGGGAGCCCCAAGTGATTGTTGCTAAAGGTGCCCAACCCACATCTGTGATGTTCAATGAGATGCCTGTTCGTTCAACAAAGGCAGTCATCGCGTCTGAAAAGGCAGTGGTTAAAATTCCAATAATGGCTCCGATCCCAGTTAAGGCAATCCCAAGTTTGATCCCGCCTTCAAGGGCGCGTGACGGCTTCACTTTAAAAAATAAGGCAATAATAGTTAGTACGATGGTCATTAATGGCGCCGCCCCTAAATCAATTAGGGGGGTAAATACTTTATTGGCGATATCAATAATTGTATTCATATGCTTTTCCTTTCTTAGGTCCTATTTATTTATTGATTGGATTGCGCTTTCCATGCTTTGGTATACAGGTTCAGCCATTGCAGGGATACGATAAAGGATAGCACCCGCATCAACGACAGGAATATTTACATTGAAGCCCAAGTCGGTGTTGGCGATTTGTGCGAAAATGTCATAATGAGACAGCATTTCTTCATTGATATCTTTGATCATTACGGCGTCACAGGTCACTTGATAGCCACGATTTTTCAATTCAGTTTCTAAAGCGCTTTTGATTTGATGACTTGAGTTAACTCCTGCTCCACATGCTGCTAAAATTTTGATCATGATGATTCTCCCCTTAAAATAAATTTATTTTTATTCTGCAGTTATGCAGAAACTTCCATAGTAAAGTGTTCATTTAAAAACTGGTAAATCGCTTCAGTGTCTTCTAATTTGAAGAAGGCACAAAGTTCCTCTTTATTGACTGAGTTAATAAAATCCATAATATCCGCTAACATGCCTGCCTGTGCTTCACCGTTTTCATTTAAGATCATAAAAAGAAAATGAACGGAGAGTTGATCGCTTGGCGAAATCATATTATGAAAGGTAATTTCATTTTTCAACTTGATTGGAATGATTCGGGTTGTTCGAACATATTCGCTTTCCGTATGGGGAATAGCAATGTCCGGCAATCCTTTAGAAACAGGGCTAAGATCCAAACCTGTCGGGTAATTGCGTTCTCGCTCCAAAAGACTCTCAAAAAAATCCTCAGTAACTAATTGTTTGTTTAGTAGATCCAAATAAACTTCCTCAAAAACTTCTTCCTGTGTGTTCCCACTAGAAACATAGATTGTTTCCTTGAAAAAAAGCTTTTTCAAACAAAACAGCTCCTTTCTAAGTTCGTTTGTGTTTGGTTACACGTTGAGTATAATCGCTTACATTTGCTTTGTCAACATAAAACAAAAATAAATAAACATATTGTGTTGAAAAATGTTTGATAATGTTTTATTATAGGATTGTGGAGGGACAACATATGCTGAAAACTGAGCGTCAACAATCAATCTTGGCTATGTGTGATCGCTATGGGACGATCACCGTGAAGTTTATACAAGAAGTCTTAGATGTTTCTGATATGACCATTCGCCGAGACTTAGAGGAACTTGCTCAAAAGAAAAAGCTTCTACGGATTCATGGCGGTGCACAGAAAATGGGTAACGAAGAACCAGTTGCCTTTATAGAAGCAAACGAACTATCTCATAATGAAAAGAAAAAGCTACATACAAAGGAAAAGGAATATATTGCAAGAAATGCAGCGGCTCATATTAAGAAAGAGGATGACACGATTTTTCTTGGATCGGGAACCACGATTGAGCTGATGACGCAGTATATTGAGTCTTCTTCATTGCGAATCGTAACCAATAGCCTGCCCGTTTTTAATCTATTAAGTGAAACAAAACAATTTGAGCTGTATTTGATCGGTGGATTGTATCGAGAAAAGACAGGTGCATTTGTTGGTTCGATCGCCAATGAGGCGGTTCAGAAAATCGGGATCAAGAAGGCCTTTATTGGAGCGAATGGTCTAAAAGGTGCTGAGGTTTCAAATTTCAGTATTGAAGAAGGAACATTGCAGAAGATCGTGTTAGATAACGCGGCCGAAAAATGTTTGGTTTCGGATGCCAACAAATTCGATCATAGTGATTTTTATACGTTTTATGATCTGCGCAAAATCGATACTTTATTTACGGATTCTACTCTTTCAGCCGAACTGAAGAGTTATTATCAGCAATACACCAAGATTATTCAATAAGAAACGATGGATACAATCATAAGGAGGAAACAGAGATGCGTGTAGTAATTGGTTCAGACAGTGACGGGATGAGATTAAAGGAACTGATCAAGGCGGACTTGATCGAAAATGGCTTTACAGTAGTGGACAAAAGTGAGGAAGCTTCGGAGGATTTTGTGGAGTCAACCTTAGCGATCGCCAATGATTTAAATGAAAACGAAGGCAGCTTAGGCATTGCCGTGGATGGTTATGGAGCAGGTAGTTTTATCACGGCGGTGAAGGTCAAAGGAATGGTGGCAGCAGAAGTCTCGGATGAACGTAGTGCCTACATGACTCGCGAACACAACAATTCCCGCATGATTACCCTCGGCTCAAAAATCGTTGGTGATGAATTAGCGTTGAACATTGTCAGAGAATTTCTGCAAGCGAGCTATGATGGCGGCCGTCATCAAGTTCGGGTCGACATGTTGAATAAAATGGCATAGAAAAACGAGAGAGGATGAATGACATGAAAATCGCAATCGGCTGTGACCACATTGTCACAGATACAAAAATGGCTGTATCAGATTTCTTAAAATCAAAAGGACATGAAGTATTGGATATGGGGACCTACGACTTTACTCGAACACATTATCCAATTTATGGAAAAAAAGTAGGTGAAGCGGTAACCAGCGGTGAAGCAGATTTAGGTGTTTGCTTATGTGGAACGGGCGTTGGGATCAATAATGCGGTTAATAAGGTTCCAGGCATCCGCAGTGCGTTGGTTCGCGACATGACGACTGCCATCTATGCCAAAGAACAACTAAATGCGAATGTGATCGGTTTTGGTGCACGGATCACTGGGGAATTTTTGATCTGTGACATTATTGATGCCTTCATTAAGGCCGAGTATCAGGAAACAGAGGAAAACAAGAAATTGATCGCGAAGATTGATCATGTTGAAAAAGCCCGTGCTGACCAGTCCGATCCTCACTTCTTCGATGAATTCATCGAAAAATGGGATCGCGGCGAATACCACGATTAAGAGGAAAAGCGAATGATTCTAACAATTACGATGAATCCTTCCATCGATATTTCCTATCCTCTGGAGGAATTCAATTTGGATACCGTGAATCGCGTTAAAAATGTTCAAAAAACTGCTGGCGGGAAAGGCTTAAATGTCACCCGAATCTTGAAGCAATTTGATGCGGAGGTGACTGCCAGCGGTTTGATTGGTGGATTTTTGGGCGAAGAAATCAAAAAAGATTTAGAGAAAAGTGGGATCACTCATAACTTTCTGCCCATCAGCGGGGAAACCCGTAATTGCATCGCTATTTTACACGAAGGTCAGCAGACGGAAATTTTAGAAAGCGGACCGATCATCACTGAACAGGAGTCAGCAGCTTTCTTACGACATTTTAAAGAACTAGCAGACAAAGCGGATATTCTTTCTTTTTCTGGAAGCTTACCGGAAGGGTTACCTGTGGATTTTTACAGTCAAATGTTGCAGGCCTGCCAGCCAAAGCCAGTCGTTTTAGATTGTTCAGGAGCAGCACTAGCGGAGGTCCTTCGCGGCCGTGTAAAGCCTAAACTGATCAAACCAAACGCGGAGGAACTAGCTGGAATATTAGGGCGAAGGGTGCCATCAGAAGTAGCGGAGCTAAAGGCAGCGTTATCTGATCCGATGTTTGCGGATATCGAATGGATCGTTGTTTCAATGGGAGGGAACGGTGCTTTTGCCAAACATTTTGATACCTTTTATCGTGTGACGATTCCTAAAATCGACGTCGTGAATCCGGTTGGTTCTGGTGACGCGACGGTGGCTGGATTGACAGCGGCGATCGACGCAGGACTTTCAGATCAGGAGCTTTTAAAGCAAGGAAATGTCTTAGGAATGCTAAACGCACAAGAAGCAACAACGGGACAGGTTGAACTCGCCAACTATCAAACATTATTCGAACAAATTCAAGTAGAAGAAGTAGGAGGATAAGGAAATGAACGAAGAAAAACGTCAATTTATCAAACAACTATGCAATGAGGATGGGGTGATCGGAGCCTTAGCAATCGATCAACGAGGCGCCTTGAAAAAAATGATTACGAAATTCAAGGGCAGTGATGCCGAAGAATCCGAGATTATTGCATTCAAGGAAATCGTTTCTTCCCAACTAACCCAATATGCTTCTTCGATTTTGTTGGACCCAGAATATGGCTTACCAGCCGCGGATGTTAGAGCTGAAAATGCTGGCTTGCTATTAGCTTATGAAAAAACTGGATATGATGCTTCTACGCCAGGTCGCCTACCGGATCTGTTATCGATCTGGTCAGTTAAACGCTTAAAAGAAGCCGGGGCTGATGCCTGTAAGTTCCTGCTTTATTACGACGTTGACGAAGCAGCAGTGATTAACAAGCAAAAGCATGCCTTTATCGAACGAATCGGTTCCGAATGTCAGGCGGAAAATCTCCCCTTCTTTTTGGAATTGGTTTCCTATGATGCGAATATCTCGGACGCAGCTTCGAAGGAATATGCGATCAAAAAACCGCACAAAGTCATTGAAATGATGAAAGAATTCTCTCATCCGCGCTATGGTGTCGATGTCTTGAAGGTAGAAGTACCAGTCAA
The DNA here is from genome assembly GCF_051710745.1 of Enterococcus sp. DIV0756. NCBI lineage: Bacteria > Bacillati > Bacillota > Bacilli > Lactobacillales > Enterococcaceae > Enterococcus > Enterococcus sp. DIV0756. The sequence continues at coordinate 1,289,525 of NZ_JBIOLF010000002.1, forward strand.
TATGAATTATGTCGAAGGCTATGCGACTGAAGAAGTCGTGCACACAAAAGCTGAAGCGGCCAACTACTTTAAGGAACAAGCCGAAGCGACAAATCTCCCATTTATTTTCTTGAGCGCCGGCGTAAAAGCGGAGCTTTTCCAAGAAACCCTGCGCTTTGCGAAGGGTGCGGGTTCAACCTTTAACGGCGTACTTTGCGGACGCGCGACTTGGGCGGATGGCGTGGAAAGCTATATCGTAGAGGGGGAAGCAGCGGCAATCGAATGGATGAACACACAAGGTCGGAAAAACATCGAGGAATTAAATGCTGTGTTAAAAGAAACCGCAACACCAGTAGACGTATTAGCAACCTCTTTATCATAAGAAAACGGGCTGTGAATAATGAGTATTCACAGTCTTTTTTTAGTCAACAGAAAAATACAAACAGTGCTACAATGGTATGAAAGGGCATTCAAAAAAGAAAGCGAGTTGAAGCGCATGATACTAGTTACCTCAGCAGCCGGAAATACCGGACGAATTATGGTCCAAAAGTTAGTGGAAGCAGGATTCGATGTTTTAGCGACGGATATCAATCCGCAGGTAGAAGAACTGCCGGGAATCAAGCAGGCCATGATTGGTGATTTAACGGATTTGTCATTTATTGAGAAGGTCATGGTGAAAGCGTCGATGGTGGTTTACATTCCACCGCTATTTTCAGCAGAAGAAGCATTGATTGGACAGCGGATGGTGGATAAAGCAATTGAACATGAGGTTGAGCATTTCGTCTTCATCTCAGTGACTCATCCGATTTTAACTAGCCTGCTGCAGCATACTGCCAAGCGAGATGTAGAGGAGTATTTGATCGTAAAGGGCATGGAGACCCAATGTTCCTACACGATTTTACAGCCGATGCATTATATGCATAACTTCAATCCAAAAATGGTGGCAGAAACTGGCGAATATCGGATTTTCTATGATGTAGACAGTAAAGTCGGCTATGTAGCGACCGAAGATGTCGGTGAGGTGGCGGTGAAAGTGTTGAATGATCCTGCAAAACACAATAAAGCGACCTATGAATTAGTCGGAACAGAAGCTTATTCACCAAATGATCTGGTACGAATGTTCAATCAAGTCACGGGAAAAAATGTAAAATCAGCTTATATTGACGTAGAAGATTTCTTGGATCAGATTCAAGCGAACGATCTTTTCTTCCGAGAAGGTTTCAAACACCTAGCCCGTTCCTATACTACTTGGGGACTGGATGGAAATAGCAATGTTCTAACGTGGCTGCTTGAACATGAACCGACAAGTTTCGAAGAGTATGTAAAAATAAAATTAGACGATTAACGATGAAAGGTTAAAAAAATTTTTTGTCATCCTTTTCGCTAGAAATTCTAGTTGAGCAAATTAAGGATGGAGAAGCGAAGTTGATTCAATCGACCTAGCCAATAGTTGATTGATAGGCCGATTTTAAATAACACTAAAGCACGGTCATTGATCGTGCTTTTTTTGCCTTAAATTCCTAGTTTTTTCTAAGAAATTTTCTGCTATTTGGCAAAAAACTTAAAATCTTCACAAAAAGAAAGTGGACTTTCTTAAATAAGCTGTACTATTCTAGAGACCAAAAGAAGGATATATATTTCCAAATTAGGAGTGAAAATAGATGCGTGTGCTAATAGTTGAAGACAATCGTGATTTGGCTTTATCTGTAAAAAAAGGCTTGGAACAGGAAAATATCTCTGTAGATTTGGCCTATGACGGTGAATCAGGAGAAGAGAAGGCCTTCGTCAATTCCTATGACGGAATCTTTCTTGACTTGAATCTACCGAAAAAAGATGGTCTAGAGGTCTTACAAAGTTTGCGTTCGGAAAAGATCGAGAGTCCTGTTATTATCATCACTGCTCGAGATGAGATTGAGGAGCGGGCAAAAGGCTTAGACTTTGGGGCAGATGATTATTTGGTAAAACCATTTGAGCTACTTGAATTGAAGGCACGTTTACGTGCCGTCGTACGTCGCTACCATGGTCGCTCGCTGCCGCAGATTTCAGTTGGTGATTTGACAGTAGATCCAGTTTGTCGAAGGGTAAGTTATCAGGAAAAAGAGCTTCTTTTAAAGCCAAAAGAATTTGATATTTTATTGTGTATTGCACAGCGCCACCCAGCGGTTGTTTCTTCAGAGGAGATTGCTGAACATGTTTATGATGAAGATTTTGATCCATTTTCTTCTGTTTTAAGAGTTCATTTAGCCCGTTTAAAAAAGAAATTGGCCGAAGCAGCAAATAAAGAAATTCTAAAAACGATTCGTGCAAAGGGGTATCAACTATGCGATTAACTTTCAAAATGACGTTAACCATGTTGCTCTTTTCGTTACTTGTGACGGGAGTAGTTTTGACGAGTTTCTTTTTTCTGCGAAACAATGTAAAAGGGGTGAGTATCGCCTCAGTATTCGGCGATGATCCTACTTTTGTGGGAACAGAAACGAAGATTGAAACAAATATCAAAGTATCGGAGTTTGATCAAGCGTATCAGGATGAATTATTTAAGTATTTACCTACGATAGCTTTGGCTATTTGTTCTTCGATTTTACTTTTGACCTTCATGCTATGGTTGGTCTTGCGCAAAATATACAGTAATCAAATAGTAGCGATCACACATGACCTGACGTTTATCGATCAATTGCCTAAAAATACGACAAAAGACGAAGTGCTTAACGAGGCGTTTAACAAATTGAAGGACAAATTTGATGACCATTTAGAAGATTATCGACGCTTGAACAGTTATCTGACGCATGAACAAAAAAATGTAATCGCCATTTTAAGAGCAAACATTGAAATTGAAAGCAAACAAGAAGAAAAGGCGCAAGACGGGTTGCTTCTTTTGGATCGGCTAACTGACAGCATCGACGATATTCTCACCTTGTCCAATAATACAGATGATCTCGGAAATGAGGTTGTGGACGTTTCATTGATTTGTGCTGAGGTTTGTGACGCGTATAGAAAGAATTATCCCGATCTGATCTTTGATTTTAACGAGGAAGCGGTCACCATAATTAAAGGACGTGATCGTTGGATTTATCGCGCTGTTTCCAATTTGGTTGATAATGCGATCAAATACGGAGAGGGGAAATCAGTGAATGTATCGATTCACCAAAAAAATGACACGGTAGTTGTTCAGGTGAGGGATCAGGGAATTGGAATACCTTCAGAGAAACAATCGGAGATTTTTTCTCATCGGTACCGAGTAAATGGACTAAAGCAAGATGGATATGGCATTGGACTGTCGGTAGTCTCTCATGTGTGTGACCTGTGCCGCGGCTTCGTCTATCTGGAAAGTGAAGAAAATCGTGGCTCGACGTTTTATTTAAGCTTTCCGAGCATTGGTTAACATTCAGTTAACAATGCATTTGCTACTATACTCGCATAGGAGGAGACGAAAGCGATGATTATCATCCGACATGCTTGGCTAAATCTTAAACGCAACCGAAACAGTCACTTTAAAAATGGGGGCTTCATATTCTTAATAGTCTTGATTATCTTTTCTGCCTTACACAGTTATCATGCAGCATCTGATGGTCTTTCCAATTATCGTGAACAATCAGCAACGGTTTTAAAGGGCGTTCAAGATTTAAATCAAACAGAACAAGCAAAAAATTTAAACGTTACCGATTATGAAAAATTGAAAAATTTACCTTATGTAAAAAGCAGTCAATTGACCGCTCAAGGAGCTATTTTCTCTAATTTAGCACAGCCAGCAACAAGCACTCAGATCGAAGAAAATTATACTGACTCATCTGACGGCCCAATGAAAGGCAACTATTTATCTTTATTGCTATTGGATAATGACTCTTTAAAAAGCTTTTTGGAGCGGAAAAGTGAAAAACTTCAAGGCAAACTGCCATTTGAACCCAACACATGTGTCATCAGCAGAGAATTCGCCAAAGCTAATAAACTAAAGATAAACGATATGATTTCATTGGGCCCAAAAGAAACAGAACAAAAATTGAAAATTGTAGGAATTGCAGATTTATCTAATGAGGGAGGCTATTTCTTACCAAGTTCGCTTTTGATGGGGATGGAAACAGGAATGGCGTTGCAAAAAAATATTATTCAAACAAATTCATCCGTGATGTTCCAATTATCCGATAAAAGGGAAATGAAAAACTTCGTAAAAAACTTTAAAGAGTCGGAAACTTTTAAAAATTACTCTTTGATCGGGCGAGGCTGGTCAGAAGGGATACTTCAGTCATTTGAAGATAGGCTGGCGTTGCTTTTTAACGGGCTGATTGTGATTTTGATTCTGGGCATGGCGCTAATCATACTTATCTTTCAACAAGCGATTAAAAAACGGAAAGATTTTTATACGTTGTATTTGATGGGCATGGATCAACGAACGTTATCCTTAAGCGTTTCTTTGGAAAACAGCTTATCAACTGTAGCAGCTGCCGGGATTGCTGTCATTTTTTCCCAACGTGTGAGCAGCTGGATTACCGGAGAATGGCTAATGAAGTTCCATCACGACCTAGTTGAACAGGAGCCCTCTGTAGTGTGGAAATTACCTGAACTTAGTCAGGAAAGCAGCAGGTTTAGTAGTGTGTTTACGTCCATTGGCTGGCTCTTTTTGGCTGCGTGCGTGCTTGTGCTGCTGCTATTAATCAATTTTCGGGTTTCTAAGATTGTAAGAGAGCCATTACGAGGAGAATACTAAGATGACTGAATGGATATTGAAAAAAGTCGACTATCAGTATAAAAAATCAGCAGTCAAAACGCTTGATGGCATTAATGGAAGCTTTCAAACAGGCAAAAGTTATCAACTATTTGGAGATTCTGGTAGTGGAAAAAGCACTTTTTTAGCCTTGCTAGCAGGTCTGATTGTTTGTACTGAAGGGGCCTTGACAGTTGCCGGTGCTGAGTTAGCGGAGTTGGATCGGAATACTTATCGGGGGCACACGGTTGCCTGCCTTTTTCAAGAAGGCAGCTTGCTGGAAGATTCAGCAATGGCGAATTTAGAGATGGAAATGTTGTTATCCGGTTCTACGGTTGACAAGGTTGAAATTGCCAAAGTGCTTTTAGCCGTTGGATTGACAGAGCAGCAATTAAATATATCTGTTATGAAATTATCAAAACAAGACCGTCAACTGGTAAGCTTGGCTAAATTGCTGGTGAAGAAACGTGCTGAATTAATTTTGGTGGATGAGCCTGAGCAAGTTTTTAGCGATTGCGGTGTAGCTAAGGCGATGCGATTGCTTAAAAAGCATTGTTTACAAAATGATACCTGCTTGGTTTTTACAACTCAAACCACACAATCGGTCAGTTTTGCGGATGAATTATGGGGCCTCAATCGAGGGAAATTACTGTTCATCAAAGAACAGCACTCTGTAATGTGATCACGTTTTCCAATCGTCCAAGTTTTCTGAAAGAAAGGAATACTACGATGAACTATTGGAAACGAGCGAGAAAGAGTATTTTTAGAACGAAAGGAAAATCTGTAATTCTTTTTGCTGTAATTTTTGTTTTAGGCAATGTGATTGCAGGTGCGATCGCAATTCAACAATCTACGGCAAATGTCGAAAAGAAAATGAAGCAACAATTAGGAGCGACAGTCGCGCCAGAGCTAGACCTAGACGAGCTAATGAAAACCAATGGTGATGGACAGGCGATGGAAACACCAGAGGGACTAAGCGAGGAAATGGTCAAAAAAATGGGCGCTTCTCCCTATGTGAAGGATTATGATTATAACTACATAACCTATTTAAACGTCAAAAAATTCAAAACCTACGAGATGAAACAAGAAGGCAATCTTCAAATGGATACGCCTTATAAATCAATGATGTTAAAAGGCAGCAATAACGTCACACCCATGGATTTCAAAAATAAAAAGGTCGAACTTGTTGATGGTCGCATGCTGACGAAGGAGGAACTGGAAGGGAATAAACCAGTTGCGATGATTTCTAAAAAGGTTGCCGACGAAAATGGATTGGCGGTAGGAGATCAGATGGTGCTTGATACAATCACTCTTTTACCCAAAGAGGATGGTTCGCTGGATTCGCAAGAGTCATCAGAGCACGGAATGAAGATTGTCGGATTGTTTGCGCCGATAAAGCTTGATAAAAAGAAAAAAGAAGGTCAAGGACAAGACGCGCTTAATAAGGAAATCATGGAGATGGACCAATTTAATACGGCGTATGTTCCGAATGGCCTTTCACAGGCGATCAATAAAACCGAGATGGAGAATCTGCCGAAGGAAGAGAGTGAAGAGCTGATTGAAGAAATTTCACCAGTCTTTAACTTGAAATCGCCAGATGATGTTGCGGCCTTTAAAAATGAGATCAAACCCTTATTACCCAAGGGCTATAAGGTGGTTGCTTCGTCTGATGAGTTCGACAAAGTCGGAGCGAGTGTCAAACGCCTATCTAAAATTTCTGGATATGTTGTCCTACTAGCAGTCTTAGCCTCCTTGATGATTATTTCTCTTGTGGTCGTTTTGTTTATGAAAGATCGCCGACACGAGTGGGGAATCTATCTATCTTTAGGAGAGCAGCGAAAAAATGTGATGAAGCAAGTAATTGCCGAATTAATGGTCATCAGTATTGCGGCTTTGTTAGTATCGCTTGTTACGGGGAATGTCTTAGGAAAAATCGTTTCTGAATCGTTGATTGCCGGAGATACGATGGATCAAGTCGCACAAAATGCAGGGAGTCAAGTATTTACAGCGGGATTGGGAACATCGGTTTTAGGCTCAAATCTAACCAACGAAGATGTCCTAAGTAATTATGAAGTTCGTTTTTCGCTTTCCTATTTTGTTACGTTTTTGGCTGCAGGAATGGGCACGATTATAGTTTCGGCAATTTTGCCACTAACTTACGTGACGCGGTTGAATCCCAAGAAAATTATGATGTGATATCGTCTGCTTTTCGGAGGCTCGAGTGGTTTTGAAAAGCGATACCGCAACAAAACCTCACATCAAGAGAATAGTTAGATTAGAACGAATTAGGAGGAATAGGCGATGGCAATTTTAGAAGCAAAAGAGTTGAGTTATTTCTATCAAGACGGCGGAATCCGTCGTATGATTTTGCAGGATACGTCAGTTAAATTTGAGAAAGGACAATTTTACACTATCTTAGGAGAATCAGGCTCGGGAAAAACGACCTTTTTATCATTAATCAGTGCTTTGGATGCACCTACCTCAGGGGAGATTCTTTACAATGGCGAAAATATTCAAAAAATAGGCTATGAACGCTTTCGTCGAGATGATGTCAGTATTATTTTCCAAAATTACAATTTGGTTCCCTACCTAACAGGCTTAGAAAATGTTTTGGTGGCTATGTCGATTACTGACAATGAAATGCCCGATAATATTACCGATATCGCCTATAATCTTTTGGATTATATTGGTATTAACAAAGCAAAGGCAGATCGTTTGGTGAATCAGCTTTCAGGGGGCGAGCAGCAGAGAATAGCTATCGCACGAGCGTTGGCAACCAATGTAGATATTATTTTGGCGGATGAACCCACCGGAAATCTAGATGTCGGTATGGAAGAAGAAATCGTTACGATATTTAAGGAATTGGCTTCTATTCATAATAAATGTGTAATTGTTGTGACGCATTCGAGAGAGTTAGCCAAGCAGTCAGATGAGGTTCTGTATTTAAATCAAGGTGAGCTGTTACCGTATGAGTGATTTTCTATCAAATTTTAATGGCAGTAATTACAACCATCGAAAGCAGGACAAAGAATCACAGGGGGAAAAACCGACTAGAAGAAAACCAGCAGCTGAAGCTAAAAAAAATTCAGAAGCTGACAATCAGTCACCAGAACCAATGCTAAAACGCAGAGCAAATCTGCCAAATGAGAATGAGGAAATTGATCATTCCTACAAAAAGAAAAAGAAAAGAAAAGGACGCTTATTGATTTTATTAGTCGTTGCCAGTTGTCTATTACTAGGACTTTTCTATTATCAGCAAACACATGTGAAGGTTCCGAATTTTGTCGGCAAAGAAATATCAGATGTCCAAGTTTGGGCAACAAAAAATAAAGTAACGCCGAAGGTCAAACAATCTTATAATTCTTCAAAAGAGGCGAACACGATTTTAGCTCAAGGACAAAAAGCGGGTTCACGGTTAAAAAAAGGTGGAATTCTGCCAATCACTAACAGCTCAGGCCCCAATCCTGAAGAAAAAATTCCTTTGCCCGACTTTACGAAAATGAATAAACAACAGGCTGAAAGATGGATCGAAGAAAAAAAAGCCAGCAATTTATCATTGATTGAAGAATATAGTGACACTGTGGAGAAAGATAAAATGATCCGTTCGGAAATTGCGAATGCGGAGGTAACGCCAGAAAGTTATAAACGAAAAGACGCCGCAAAGGTCTACTATTCCAAAGGGAAACAAACCTATCAAAAGGACATAAAAGTTCCAGATTTTCAGAGAAAGACACGGGGAGACGTTGAAACCTGGGCCAAGAATAATGAAATTGAATTAACCTATACCGAGAAACCCTCAAATGATATTCCAGCTGATAGTATCATTGATCAAAGTATTGCGAAAGATCAAAAAATCGCTAAAAAGGATAAAATGCAGGTGACGGTTTCTCTAGGTAAAGGCTACGTCGTGCCAAATTTCTCGGAGTATAATCTGGAGGATGCGGCCTCTGCTTTAGAAGGAGTCCACATTCAAGCAAAGGGTATTTATACGGAAAACTTACCCTATGGTCAGTTAGTTTCGCAAAGTGAAGAAGCTGGAAAGGTCTTGAGTGCCAAGGATAACTTAACGATCAAAGTATTCTACTCATTGGGGCAGCCCTATATGAAAGATTTGCGCGGAACCATGGTGGAAGGCGGACTACAAAAATACTTCCACGATGAATTTCAATCGAAGGGCGCAAATATCAACTATGTTATTCGACGGGTTGATTCTGATCAGCCGAAGGGAACCGTTGTTGGAATGAGTCATTACAGCGATTATATTCCGCTCAATCTGACCGTTTCCATCGATATCAGTTTAGGAAATTTAGGCTCAGCACCTACTAGTTTTCCGAATAATACTGGCGGTGACAACGGTGGGACGGACAATAATGAGAGCGGTGGGCAAAATACCGGAGCTGAGGCTGGCGGAGGAAGTCAAACTTCTCCAGCTAGTGAGTAAGTCATGCTAACAATGGCAGGTTAAGCATTATCTCTTTTTTTTAATAAAAATAAATAAAAATGTTTAAACCTATTCGAATAACATCTGAATAGGTTTATTTATGTATGGCTAAAAATAATTATTTGCAATACAGTGATAATTATATTAATATTAAGTCATGAAAAATGTCATTTATTTGTTTTTGTTAGACGGAGGTTCAAACAATGGATGGTACAACGAAGGAACAAGACAAGATTCGCCACATGACCCTGTTCATTTCACTCTTGTTATTACTAGGCAGCGTCGGAAGTTATCTGCTTTATCAACAGTTTTATCAGACGGAACTTCGAGTCACTTTTGTCAGTAAAAAAGTGTTGCCTGAAGCAAAAGCGGAAAAAAAGCTTCCTAGAACCGGCAGTACTAATCATAGCAATCGTAAAAACAATGCAGGCAGTGAGGACACTAATGGACTGCAGCAGGACCCGCTAAAGCAAAAGGCAAGCGTGAATGACACATATCTTCAAAGGACGATCCCTAAATATTCCGATCCGAAAATTTTTCGAATAACCATTGAAAATGAGTTGTTCAACTGAGAAACCGACGCAAAGAAAGCGTTGACATTGTGAAACTTCTCCTTTACAATAATTGGTGAGAAAACTTAAATCAAAGCAACGGTGGTAGTTGCTGCTTTGAGTATGTTACTGATCATGCAGGCAGAACTCAAATTACCTAAGGATAAATTTGCTATCCTCAGGTAATTTGAGTTTTTTTGTTTGAAAGGAGGGGAAAACATGATCATCAGTCAGATTTTGAACAATAATGTAGCCATTGTAAGAAAGGGCAGCAATAACCAAACGCGTGGAAATGAAGTCATCGTTTATTCAAAGGGTGTCGCATTTAAGCGTAAAGCAGGGGATACCATCGAGGAAAAGGACATTCAAAAAACCTACGTCCTAGATTCCCACGATAAACTGGAGCATTTCAGCTATTTACTTTCTAATACCAAAGATGATTACCTTCAGATCGTAACCAAGACGATTGAATATGGTGAGAAAGTCATTAAGAAAAATGTCTCTGATTATCTTTATTTAGCACTCCTTGACCATATTGACTTTGCCATCAAACGCTTAGAAAAAGACCAAATCGTCAAGAGTCCATTAGATTGGGAGGTACGGAAGTTTTATCCAGACCACTATAAGATCGGACTTTACGCTGTGGGATTGATCGAAGAAGTCACCGGGCTAAACTGTCCCAACGAAGAAGCGGTATCTATCGCCTTGCACTTTATCAACCTGCAAACCAAGGGCAGTGAAGATGACAACATGATGAAAATGATGGAGGCTGTTCGCGATATATTATCGATTATTAAATACCACTTTCGGTTGGATTTTGAAGAAGAAAGCATCAATTACATTCGTTTGGTCACTCATTTACAGTATTTTATCGTACGTATGTTTAAAAACGAGGCCTTTACATCAAATGAGACTGAGCTGAATCGACAAATTCGCAAACTTTATCCAGAAGCCTATAGCTGTGTGAATAAAATCCGGATTTACGTCCGAGATACGTTTGAAAAGGAGCTGTCCGAGGATGAAGAAGCGTACTTGATGCTTCATATCCAACGGGTCGCAAAACGAGAAGAGGGGAATTAAAATGAATTATGAAAATTTTTGTAACCAGCTGATTGAATTAGTCGGCGGGAAAGAAAATATCCAAAGTGTGACAAATTGTATGACGCGTTTGCGTTTCAAGTTAAAAGACCGCAATCTCGCTAAAACAGAGGAAATCAAAGAACTGCCTGATGTGATTGATGTTGTTTCTAATGATGTGGCTTATCAGGTCATCATTGGAACACAGGTCCAGGATATTCGACCGGAGATGAATCAGATTCTAGGTTTGAGCGGAGAAGGTAATAATTCCACCCCGGCTGAAAAGGAAAAACCTATTACGATGGCGCTGCGAATTTTATCCGAAGCAATGGGACCAATCCTGATCCCGATCATGGCAGCCGGGCTGTTGGCTGGGATCTTGTCCTTGATCTCATTAACCGGGCTCGTCTCTGCGGAAAGCTCAACCTACCTGATCTTAGATGCGATTCGTCAATCGGTATTTTTCTTCCTGCCAGTTTTGATCGCTATTTCCTTTGGCCGTCAATTAGGGGTAAATGAGTATTTAGCAGTGACGATCGCCTTGACCTTGATGTCAGATACGATCAATGGCGCAAAAGGATTGGATTTTCTTGGGCTAAAATTACCGGAAACGACCTATTCAAATTCCTTTTTCCCAATCATTTTAAGCATCATTTTTATGAAGTATGTCGGTAAAGCGTTAGACAAGATTATTCCTAAAGCGTTGCAATACTTTTTCTGTCCAGTTTTGACCTTGATTATCACATTACCAGTGACTTTGATTTTATTCGGACCGATGGGAACGTATATTGGGGATATTTTGAACTTTGTCTTTGAATTTGTCAGCAACACCCTAGGAAGCTGGAGTGTTGTGATGCTGTATGCAGCCCTTCAACCATTCTTGATTACGATTGGCGCTGGAAACTTTATTATTCCAATTTTCATGAATTCTTATGCAACATTAGGGTATGATCCAGTTTTTACACCTGCTTGGATCATTTCGGATATCGCGGTGTGTGGAGCTGTTCTTGGCTATTTTTTCCGTTCAAAAGACAAAAAGCAAAAACAATTGTTTGGAACAACTGCTTTTAGTGCTTTCATGGGTGTGACAGAACCAGCTGTCTACGGGGTGTTTGTAAAATATCGTCGTCCCTATTTAGCAGTAATTATTGGGGGTGGGCTCGGCGGATTATTTGCTGGCGTGATGAAGGTTGTCGGTTATGCCCCAGTCGGATTGTTCGGGATTGCGTCATTTATTGGCGAAAATAATTATCAAAACTTTTATATGATGGTGATCGCTGTCATTATTGGTTTTGTAGGCGCGGGGATCGCGGCGTTCATCTTAGGGATTCCAGAGGATGACAAAGTCAACGCGAAACCAGCAGAACCCGTTGGGAGCAATGCGGAAGCAGTGACAAAATTATTGATCAAAGCCCCTGTCAAAGGAAAAAATGTCGCTTTGAGCAACGTAAATGATAAAGCATTTTCTTCTTCGGCGTTAGGAAAAGGCTTAGGAATCGAACCTGAAGAAGACCTGATCCATGCCCCAGTCAATGGTGAAGTCGTTAGTCTTTTCCCGACGAATCATGCGATTGGAATCAAGACAGAATATGGAGTAGAGCTGTTGATCCATATTGGTATCAACACGGTCGAATTAGATGGCAAGTATTTTGAAGCATATGTAAAACAAGGCGATAAAGTCTCTGTAGGCGATAAGATTTTAAAGGCTGATATGGCAGGGATTCGCAGCGAGGGGTATGATCCAGTCGTGATCACAGTCATCACCAACACCGCGGATTACTTGGATGTGTTGCCAACAAATGATCCAAGCTTGAATAGTAAAGAAGACTGTTTGACAGTCGTTGTCTAAAATGGAGGTAGGAAAAGTGACGAAACTAGCAAAAGACTTTTTATGGGGTGGCAGTATTGCGGCTCATCAATTAGAAGGAGCCTGGCAAGAAGACGGGAAGGGTCCTGCGATCATGGACTTTGCGACTTCCGGATCGGTGAATACGCCACGAGAATACACAAAGACCATCGAAGCCGATAGACACTATCCTTCTCATGAAGGGATTGATTTTTACCATCGCTACAAAGAAGATATCAGACTATTTGGTGAAATGGGCTTTAAAAGCTTGCGAATCTCAATCGACTGGTCGCGGATCTTTCCAAACGGCGATGATGCTGAACCAAATCAAGCAGGGATCGCGTTTTATCAACGCGTGGTGGACGAATTATTGAAATACAACATCGAGCCGATCGTTACCCTGTACCATTTTGAGCTTCCGATGAATTTAGTCACGAAATACGATTCCTGGAAGAACCGAAAAGTCATTGATTTTTACTTGAAATTTGTTGAAACGATGGTGAATGCCTTGAAGGGAAAGGTCAAATATTGGGTGACCTTCAATGAAATGAACCATATTGATCCGCAAACTGAGGCTTCTGATATGTTCACCTATATTTTAGCTGGTCTAAAATACAGCGAGCTGGAAGGCAATAAAAAAGAAACCTTGGCGGTGATCGGTTACAACATGACTTTAGCTGGTGTCAAGGCGACAAGGCTGATCCATCAGCTTGACCCAGACAGCCAAGTTGGTTGCGTGTTTGGCATCACACCAAAGTATCCAGTGAACTGTGATCCGATCAATGTCATGAATGCCTTCAAAGATATGGATCGCGACTTTTATCAGATCGATGCGATGTGTAACGGGGAATTTCCAAAGTACAAGCTGAGAGAATATGCGGACATGGGCATTGATATCGATATGACTGAAGAAGACAAACAAGCCTTTGCGGAGGGTCAGCTTGATTATATCGGTATGAATTACTATATGACGGAGGTTACCCGCTTTGAAGGGAGCGATACGGACGAGGACTCGTTGTTTGGCGGTGTCCAAAATCCTTACCTTGAAAAAAGCAAATGGGGCTGGGGCGTTGATCCGATCGGCTTGAGATATCTGTTGAACTACACTTATCGGCGATACGGCTTACCAATTATTATTTGCGAAAATGGGCTGGGCGCATACGATGAGGTCGGTCCAGACGGAGTCGTTCATGATGACTATCGGATCGATTTTTTACAAAGACACTTGAGCGAACTGAAAAAGGCAGTAGAAGAGGACAAAGTCAACTGCTTTGGCTATTTGATGTGGGGGCCGATTGATCTCGTTAGTGCGACAACTGGTGAAATGCGTAAGCGTTATGGCTTTATCTATGTCAATAAGCACGATGATGGCACAGGTGATCTAGCTAGAACGCCGAAGGATTCATTCTATTGGTACAAACAGCTGATCGAAACCAATGGGGAGGAACTGTAAAAAATGAAAAAAGTATTCGGGACATTGCTGATAGGGTTGTTAGGAATAGCATTGGTCGGCGGCTTGGCAAAAAGTGAAGAGGCAGAAGCCGCAAAGAAAAATGAAGAGGTCACGATCTATTTGATTCGGCATGGCAAGACCTTCTTTAATACAACGGGACAGGTTCAAGGCTTCGCGGATTCACCCTTGACCGATAAAGGCATCAGCCAAGCGAAAAAACTAGGAACAGGCCTAAAGGACATCAAATTTGATTTAGCCTATTCCAGTGATTTGGGTCGCCAACGCAATACCGCCAAGCTGATTCTTTCAAAGAATGAACATAAGAAACCTAAACTGATCGAACATGATGGCTTCAAGGAATGGAACTATGGCGGCTATGAAGGCAAGACGGACAAAGAAATGTGGACGCCAATTTTTGAAGCGAATGGCTTCAAAATGGATGATGACTGGTCTGATTATGATAAACTGGTCGACAAGATCGGCGATGATGGAATCGCTAATACGATCGCGGAGAATGATCCTTTGAAAGTAGCAGAAAATTATGATGAGATTACCACTCGCGGTCAGGCGGCAATGGATAAGGTCATTAAGGATGCGAAGAAAAAGAACGCGGAGAACGTCATGATCGTTTCCTCTGGCGGAATGATTCCAACCTTACTAGAGCTACTGGTGCCCGATGCCTACAACGGGGAAATGATGGAAAATTGTAGCGTAACGACCTTAACGTATAAAAACGGCAAGTATAGATTAGATAAAATCGGAGATACGCAATATATTGAATAAAGTGAATTTCCACACTGATTAATTGGTGTGGAAATTTTTTTTATATATAATTCATGAATATAAATTATTTGCTAGTAAAAAAATGTTTAGTAGTTAGCGATAAGGACACTTATATGTTCTGAAAGTCTTAGAAAACACCTGTTCTAATTGAATCAAACATATTATTTGCGTTATTTATCTCATCATTATAATATAAAATTAATTAATAACGATGATTATTTTAAATTAATTTTAATTTAATTATAAAAATAATAAAGGAGGTATGCTGAAATTATGGCTTTGCTTAAAAAACTGGGCGGCTTAGTAATAATTTCCCAATTATTCCTCAGTGTCGGTAATCCATTGGTGAGTGCAAATGTGGAGGATTCGTCGCAAGAAAAATCAAGTAGTAAAACGCAATCGTTGAATGACAATAAAAATCTCAATAGTTCTGAAGCATTGATCAGAGGCGTGGAAGAGAGTGGGAGCGCTAACAAAGACAATACAAGTTTTACGGAAGATTCACGAACTAAAGAGGTGCCTTTGAAAGATGAATCGACTCTCATTGACGAAGAAGAAGCAATAAGAAATGAGAATGAGGCTTTCATTGAAAACGGACAAGAGGGAAATGATACGGGCACCGCTCCGTCTGATGAGAGATCGACTTTTGCAGCTGAGCAACAGAATACTGGAGATGGAACGGAAGCAAGTCCGCGAATTGTAGAGAATGAAGAGGAATTGATTCAAGCAGTCGTAACCGACAAAGTAAGCTATGTTAAATTGGCGGATGCGCCAGTATCAGCTCCGAATCAAGTATTTGATCTTACTAAAAGCGGAAGAATTAAGATTCCAGGGGATATTACGATTGATGGGAACGGACGTACCGTCTCCTATACATCGACTAGGGCCTTTGAAGCTAACGTTGCCGGAAGTTACATAAAATTCAAAGATATTACCTTTGGTTCACCAGATTTTTCTGTACCAGCAGACGATTATTATGGTTTTTGCCAAGTATTGAGTAAAACAAACGTGACATTAGAAGTTGAAAATGTAAATTATTATTCAAATAAAGGTGCACAGCCATTCTACAACCAAAATACTGGAGGCACGATTGTATTTTCAGGGAGCAATAATTTTATTGTGAATGCTGGTTCATCATCACAGGAGTTTGCGGAATGTAGCCAGTTTCTATTCAAAAAGAATAGTCAAACAACGGTGAAACATAATACCGGGCAACCTCGTGCCATATGGGCTACTAGAGCCTTTCGTTTTGAATTGGAAGAGAATGCTGTTGTCGATTTCGATACGACTGGTTCTGATTTTGTTGGGCTTCCTACTGATGGTGGGGAGGTAATCGTGGGAAAAAATGCAGACCTTAAGATTACTGGGCAAGCAGATTATATTTACACTTCTAACACCCGCAGTTTTGTGTTCAACATCGCAGAACAAGCCCAAACGAAACTATCATTTGGCAAACCAATTAATATTAATGCAAATTCGACCTTCAACGTTGGAAAAGACGCGACTATTGATTTTTCAGTAACAAACGACAGTCGAATTTTTTATAATCGTCTAGCACCTACCAATTTTATTGTTGATAATGCGTATCGTATGTCTTTTGCAGTGGCTAAAGCAAGTACAACAGCCTTGTTATACACGGGTATGACGTTTGAAAAATTTAACCCTGGTGTAACGAGCTATGGAATTACTGCCAATAACGAAGCAATCAATACAGTTATCGATGAGGGGGACATCATTACTTCACAAGGTTCAGATTTACAACTTTCAAACACGATAACCAATAAAACTGATTTTACGGCTGATGAGAAAACAATGATACGAGAAGCCACTCGGTTGGTCTTCCAACGCTTACCGACACCTACCTCCATTCAAAATGTCAAGAAGGTAGTACGAGACACAAAAGCGGTATTCAATTTATCAGAGTATTTAACTAGTGGAAATAAGTTAAATGGAGCGGTATACCAGCTTTTCGATACGAAACAAGACACGAATAATTTTTCCACAGAAATCAAAAAAGAAGAGATCGGACTACCGATTACTTCAGAGGTAACCTTTACTGATTTAGATTCTGAAAAGAACTATTGGCTCTATGTTCAACTGAAAGCAGAATTTTCGTCAGGAGATAGTACATGGTATGAGGTTCCTTTCAAGACTAAATCTAGTGTGATGTCAGTAACCATTCCTGTGTCCATGTTTTTTAAGACGGAAACAGATGAAGATGGCAGTCAAATAATCCAATCACCTGGTTATGGGATAGAAAATAACAGTGCGTATCCAGTAAGCATTGATTTGGCGGGATTTGAGGAGAAAGAGAAGTCTGACATTCAATTAGTAGATCAACCTGATTCCAATAATTCTAAAGGATTGCTGCTTCAGCTTACAAAAAATCACGAGTATTTAACTACCCTTAGCACGGGCCCGTTAAATATCCCTATAGGTAAGCTTGATACTGATGAAAACAATGAGTTGCGATTTACAGGAGAATACTACGGGTCAGCTGGAAAAGAAATAAATGTGAAGTACAACATGACCATGAATTTTAAAAAAGCGGAGGATTAGAACATGGAAGAAATCGAAAAAAGACCGGAAGAGCAAAAACGAAAGAGACTTCTTTTACTCTTACTCTTGCTTTTATTGCTTGGTGTCGGCGGGTACTTTGTGTATCAACATTTCAATCAGCCAGAGACACCTGTCACAGTAGTGAGTGGGGAGTTTTTACCCGAAGGAAAAGATGCGAAAGAAATCTCAGAAAAAGAATTGCAGAACATGGCACAAAAGAAAGTCGACGCTAGTCAGTTTAATATGGTGATCGCACCAAACGTGACTGTTACTAAGGATAGGAACAGCAATCTGTTCATTCAAAATCCTAAACACAATGCAAATCCAGTGAATGTTGAGATTCGATTAAAAGATTCAGATGAGTTGGTTTATACCTCGGGGGCAATACAACCGGGTTATGAAATAAAAGGGGCGACCCTAGAGAAAGAATTAGGGGAGGGAAGTTATCCGGCAACAGCACTTTTTAGTATTTATGACAATGCCACAAAAGAAAAACGCGGACAAGTCGCAGCAACAGTTACTTTTACTATTGAAAAATAATTATTCGGAAGGAAGATGATTTATGAAAAAAATGATTAGTTTATTGGCTTTATCAAGTATGATGTTAATGGCGGTACCAGTGAGTGCAGTGGATCAAGAAATAGTCGGGGAAGGAACAGGAGATATTCCAGTCAACGGGACCTTAGGAATGGATAATACAGATCCAACAGCACCGATCGTTGAAGGTGAAGACTCTTGGATTAATGTAAGTTTGCCAACTGAAACGATTTTTTACAGTACGAATACAGAGAAAGATGCTCCTATTACTTCTCCTAAATACACGATCACTAATAATTCTGGTCGTCCTGTAGATATTTACTATAATGGCTTAACCTCGAATGGAACATACGATGATATTAGCTATAATTTGAATCTAAAAGGATTTGATTCAGATCTTGCAATTAGAACGGTGAAGGATTTATCGGTTAATCGTTCGAAATTGATTACTTTGGCGAATGGGAAAGGAAACATGGATGAAGCTGGGACAACTACAGGGGAAAATACAGTTAAGTATGAGTACACGGGTAAAGTGAATGAGGAACTGACTAACAAGATTCAACACAGTTATACCATGACACTTGAATTTGAAGCAGTTGATTGGACTGCAGCACCTTAATCCTATTAGGAGGCTTCACAGATGAAGGAGAATATTCAAATAACAGGAATCTTAAACATGCCTGTTGAGTCGTCTGTTCCAGAGCCTGAGGCAACTTCCCCAAGTTCAACGCCTAAAGAAGTGATCCATGCGTCAATTCGAAATGAAAGCTATCCTCAAACAGGCGAGATAAGACAAAATGAGCTCATTGTTGCAGGAATCTGGTTGTTGCTTATAGCACTGGTGATTCTGCTAAGAGAGCAACTAAAAGCTCAGACTAAATAAATGATTAAAAAAATAGCTGTGCCGATTTTCCGGCACAGTTATTTTTTTCGTGGAGATTATCTTAAGTTAGAGAAAGCACCAAATTTAGTCATTAATTCATCAAAGCCAGGAACAGTGTCTTCACGATTCCAATCCCGTTGCAATTCGCAAGCCAATTGGGCAATCGACGTTAATTGTGCCCCTGCTTGTTCGACACGGCGTAGTGCTGTTTCGTGGGCAATTGTTGACGTTCCGCCTACCGCATCAACGATTGGGTAAACTTCGTAGCCTTCTTTTAACGCATCCAAGGTTGGGAAGGTTAAACAAGCTTCTGTCCATAAAGCCAGTATCAAGATTTTTTTACGTCCCGTTGCTTTGATCGCTTCATTATATTCCTTGTCTTCCCAAGCATTGATGGAACTGCGATCATAAGATGGAACATCTTCACCGACCGCTTTTTTCAAGACAGGAATAGTGTCTGTGTTCCAGCCTTTTTCAACGTTGACGGTAGAAAGGACGATGGGGATATTATAAAGTTTAGCCAACTCGATAACGATTTCTGTGTTACGGATCAATTCTGAACGATTCATAGAATTGATAGAGTTGATTTGGGTCGGTTGATAGTCGATCACAGTTAACACAGTATTTTCTGGTGAAAGCAATTCGTCTTCGGTTCTTTTAGCATAGCTAGTCATTCTATCCACTCCTAAATTCAAATAGTGAATTTAACTTTTTTCCAATAGAAAAGTTAAATCTTTTTGTTCGCTTAACGAGCCCTTCATGCTTACTTTTTTATTCTGCGCAAATAGTTTGGCTATTTGAAAAATAACTAGTAAATAAAAAGAAGTTATTCGAACAGGTCTATTGTACTGCTTATACAAAAAAATCACGAAGATTTCGTTTTAGGAATTCGTCAGTTTCTCCAGAAAGAGCGCTGCCGCATTGGAAAATATTTGTTTCTTCTTCCAAATAATACTGATGGTGGAGGTTAGTGCCGGTTCAAGTGGAACAAAAACTAAGTCACTGTCTTTTGTCTGAATGATTCCTTCAATACAAAAGGCCACACTTTTCCCAGCCTTAACCAGTAATGAAGCATTGTAAAGTAAATTATAGCTTCCGACGATCGAAAAATTATTCAAATTGCCTCCTAACCATTCCGCCAACTGGTTGTTTACGAGTGTTTGACTAGAAATTAATAAGGGCTGATTTTTTAAATCCGCCGGTGAAACGTGCTCTTTTTCCGCTAAGGCATGTTTTTGATTGACTAAGATACCCCAACGGTCAACGATAGGTAAGGGGACATATTCGTATTTTTGTTTTTCAACGGGATCAATGACTAAGCCAAAATCCAGTAAGCCTTTATCAATCTTGTCCTTCACATCATCTGCATTGCCACTATACATATGGACCTTAATATCAGGATAGCGTTCCATTAAGTGATTTAAAATATCTGTTAGAAATTGAAAAGCTTGTGTCTCGCCGCCACCGATTAAAATATCTCCGCCAATGACTTCGTTCTTTTGTAAATTTAAGGTAGTCGTTGAGACTAAGGACAAAATTTCTTTGCCACGATTTTGCAAATAAACGCCATCTTCTGTTAATGATATTTCGCGATTTCCTCGAATGAAAAGTTGTACGCCCAACTCTTCTTCGAGGTCTTTCAATTGTTTTGATAAGGTGGGTTGTGAAAGATGCAAAACCTCCGCCGCTTTACTAATGGTTCCTTCTCTGGCCACAGTTAAAAAGTAATTCAACACTCGTAATTCCATAGTCGTCCTCCTATAACTAAAAGTAATAGTTGAGTATTCTATATAAGTATTAGTCATTGATAGTATAGCGAAGTATACTAGTCTCAGCAATAAAAGGAGAGGATTACAATGAGTAAACATGATTTTTTAGCAGCGATTCAAGAAATCGAGATTTTACCGGGGTCTTCTATCTATAAGGAGATCCATGAGTTAAAGGCGGATAATGAACAATTAGTAATGGAAATGAATAGCGACTATCTTACACCTGAAGGAATGAGGAGTTATTTAGAAAAAATCACAGGTAGAGTCATCGATGAGTCTGTGACCATTTCTCAACCGTTCTATACAGATTTCGGAAAACATATCTCTTTTGGAAAGGATATTTTTATTAATCAGAATGTGATGTTTGTCGATTTAGGCGGTATCGTGATTGAAGATCATGTCTTGATTGGGCCAATGACCCGTATTATTTCCGTCAATCATTTGAAAGAACCCAAAAAACGTCGCGGGTTATCAGTTGCTTCGGTAAAAATCGAAGAAAATGCGTGGATAGGAGCGAATGTTACGATTCTTCCTGGAGTAACCGTGGGTAAGAATGCCATTGTTGCAGCGGATTCGACGGTTACCAAGGATGTTCCGAATAATGTGATCGTTGCAGGCTCACCAGCGAAAGTCATCAAAGAAATTTAGTTGACTCACTGCATAGAGGTCAAGAAGTAAATCAAATAAAAATTCTATTATCATAAAAGCTTTTAGGATGTATGGGGGTGATGAAGGTGAAACGTTTGCAGATTATTCTATCTATGTGTCTGTTCAGTGGGTTACTGACTGGTTGTTCGTCTGGGGATTCACCAAAACCAACATCAAGCCCGGCAACGTTTACTAGTGAAAAGGAAAATCGAAAAATGCTGGAATTACGCATAAATGGTCAAGTTTCTGCTCTAGAATTAATGAATAACTCAACGGTGAATGAACTGTTGAGCGTTTTACCGGACACCTTTACCATGCAGGATCTAAATCAAAATGAGAAATACTTTGAGCTTCCGCAAAATCTTCCCACGCAGCAACAACGTGTTGAGGAGATCCAAAAAGGAGACGTCATGTTGTACGGTGAAAACACATTAGTGATTTTTTACCGATCCTTCACTACTAACTATTCTTATACAAGGATCGGTCGAATCGGGAATAGTGATAAACTAGCGGATCGATTAGGAGCGGATGCAGTTTTAGTCGAGAGAATTAACTAAGGAAAAGGAGAGAGACTATGTTAACAGAAACATTCACCTTATCAAATGGAAATGAAATTCCGAAAATCGGATTTGGCACTTGGAAGCTTCATGCTGCGGCAGCAAAAGAAAAAGTTCTCGAAGCAATCGAGGTAGGCTATCGTCACATTGATACAGCACAAGCTTATGGCAATGAAGAAGCCGTTGGTGAGGCAATCAAAGCAAGTAAAATCTCGCGCGATGATCTGTTTATTACGACAAAGCTTGCGGCAGAGATCAAAGACTATGCGGGAGCCGTTCAAGCAATTGATGACTCTCTAAAAAAAATAAAGCTTGAATCTCTCGATTTAATGCTCATTCATAGTCCAAAACCGTGGGCCTATTTTCAAGAAGAGGATCATTATTTTGAAGGAAACTGCGCCGCTTGGCAAGCGTTAGAAGAAGCTTATGAAGCAGGGAAAATTCGAGCAATTGGCGTTTCAAATTTTGAGATTATCGATCTAGAGAACCTGCTTCAACATTGCAAAATTAAGCCAATGGTCAATCAAGTTCTCGCCCATATTGGCCAAACACTCGTTGAAGTAATCGACTATTCCCAAAAAAATGGGTTATTGGTTGAGGCGTATTCGCCGATTGCCCATGGTGCAATGCTGAACAGTAAAACGATTACTACGTTAGCCCAGAAATATCAAGTATCGATCCCGCAGTTGGCAATCCGTTACTGCCTGCAATTAGATCTTTTACCGTTACCCAAAACGGGAAACAAAAAACACATGGAAAACAATGCAGATGTTGACTTTACTATTTCTGAGAGGGATATGCTGAAGCTGAAAGGCGTTGTAAGTGATTTTGATTATGGAAAAGACAATGATACACCTGTCTTTCGTAAGGTTTTAGGAAAATAGAAAAGCACCTGTCTCATGAAGAGGCAGGTGCTTTTAAGTTAACAATTATTGATTATTGATTGCACCGCGGTTAGCATTGGCATTTGCCATATTTGCTTGTGCGTTTGCATCATTTGCGAGTGTCCAAACAACATTTGCTTGGTAAACTCCCGCTTGGATATTTTCATTCTTATTGATCTTCAATGTGGTTCCTTTTTGGTCAATCATTACTTTGGTTGTATCCATGCCAGTTCCTTTAGCAGCAGTTAAGACAGGTTTTGCTTCGCCGTTCATGCTATCTAAGCTAGTTGATGTTCCTTCAACACCATTGTCACCAGTTAGTTTAAGGTTCAATGTAGCGTTCAAGGTGTCACCGTCTTTGTCCATTAATGGAGTAATAGCAGCGAATAATGACCAGCCCATGCTCTTATCACTCATAGTTTTGTCGTTGATTTTGATTAAGCCATCTTTATTTCCATCGAAGGCCATTTTTTCAGCGCTGGTTCCTTTTTCGACTTTGTAGCTATCAGCCATCAAAGTAACATCGCCCTTTTTAATATCCTCTTTCTTCGTATCACTAAAAGCAATATTTGGGACACCATCTAACCGAAGTTTAGCGGCATCAGGTTGTTTACCAGCTTTTGCAGGTTCCAATTCAAAGGTTGTCCCTTTTGAAGTTTTAGAAACCTTTACTTGAATGGTAGAGGTTGCGCCAGCAGCACTTGTACCAACACGTGGACCAATGTACATAGAACCACCTGAGAAGTACCCTTTGCCAGCTTCAGGCATAGAGATATTGTATTTTTTTGCCATTGTGCTGCCAAGAGCGGCGCCCATTGGATTCCGTGTTTCTTTTTCCCCTTGTGTGAAGTTGGCTGCAGCATGTACAGTCGTTGAATCTGTTTTAATAAAACCTCCTAATGCGATACTGCTTAGGATAGTGACGGCTGCCACTGCTCCAAATTTTCTTGACATCATAGTAAAGACCCCTTTTTTATTTTGTTTGTTTCGCTTAACGGGTATTACTTTACTTCTGTCTGAACCAAAAAACAAAGAAACTGTTCCTTAACCAAATCATAAGTCGTTTGAACGAAAAGGGTTTCTGTTACTATTTTTTGCTTATACGAGTTATTTTTGGTCAAATATCTGAAGGATTCCCTTGTTTAGTTGGCGAAAATAACTAGTGAATTTTAAAGAGGAGAAAAAGCAGTTTAAGTAAATTGAATGAATCACTTAAGAAACAGTTAAGAGTTGTTTTAAATGAATTTACGAGTAAATTGAGTGCATTTTCGTTCAGACTAGATTAGTATAGGGCGAGAGGTGGATACTATGCAAAAAATACTAGTTGTGGATGATGAAAAAGCGATATTGGACATTGTCTCACGTTATTTAGCAAGAGAGGGATATAAAGTTTTTTCTGCCAGCAACGGTAAGGAAGCCTTAAGCTTCTTTCAGAAGGAATCATTGGATTTAATTATTACGGATATCATGATGCCAGAGATGGATGGTTATGATTTTATTGAAAAAGTGCTTGAAAAAAATGAAGAGACACCATTTATCTTTGTTAGTGCCAAAGATCAAGAGAAAGATAAAATTTTTTCTTTGACCTTGGGAGCGGATGACTTTATCACTAAACCTTTTAGTCCACGAGAGTTGACGCTGCGGGTGAAAAATATTTTACGACGTGTGGGGAGCAAGGAAGAGCGCACAAAAAATACGGTTGAAGAGGGTCCATTCAAGATTAATGAAGAGAAGTTTCAGGCTTCATTATATGATCGATCCTTAGAGTTATCGATTAAAGAGTTTCAGTTACTTCTATTATTCTTGAAAAATCTTGGTAAAGTATTTCCAAAATCCGAGTTGTACGAAAAAATTTGGCAAACGGACTATTTAGATGATGCGAATACTTTAAATGTTCATATTCATAGTTTAAGAGAAAAGTTGGAATCGGCGGCAGACGGGTTGCCTTATCCTCATATCCAGACTGTTTGGGGCTTAGGCTACAAGATGGAGGAATAATGATGAAATTACGAAATATGTTGATTTTATCCTTTCTCTCATCGAGTATCGTCGTGATCTTGATCGTCTGGTTTAGTATTAGCAAAATGTATTTAACTGATTATGATGGCTATTTGATTATCGGGATTACGATTTTAGCAAATATTTTGGGAACGGGTCTTGGCTTATTTTTGTTGCGAAATACTTTCCATTCATTAAATAAGTTAAGCCAGCAGACTAAAGTAATTAAAGAAAATCAATTTACGGAGATTCAGTTGTATCATGCACCGAAGGAACTGGAGACATTGGCTGATGATTTCAATGAAATGGTTGCTGCGTTGTCAGATAGCTTTACAGCGCTAGAAAAAAGCGAACAGGATAAAAGTAATTTAGTAGCACAACTGGGACATGATATCAAAACACCGATTACTGCAATAAAAAATCAGATTGAAGCAATCCAAGATGGCATTATCTCGAAGGATGAGATTGACCAGACTCTTGAACAAATGGCGTTTCAAATCGAACGGTTGAGCTCTTTCACTAAGCAATTGATGGAGGTCGCTGTGATGGAAAAGGCAACGACACAAAGCTCGGTGAATCAGGAAGAAAAAATTTGGCTGGATCAATTTTTACTAAAACTGCTTTCCAGCTTTGATTATGTATTGAGAAAAAAACAACAAACACTCACTCTTGAAGTAGATCCGCAAGTGAAAACTCTGACAACTGATGAAGGAAAACTTAATCGAATATTGACTAATTTGATTGAAAATGCCAGTAAATACTCGCTATCACAGACAACGATCTATTTGAAGATCGAGAGACGAAATGAGCAGATACTGTTTTCGATCAGAGACGAGGGGATAGGTATCAAGGAGGCGGAGCAAGCAAAGATTTTTGATCGGTTGTATCGTGTCGAAAAATCTAGAAATGCTGAAACCGGCGGCTCGGGTTTGGGTCTTTATATAAGTAAAAGTTTGGCCGAGCAACTTGATGGTAAGCTAGAAGTAATAAGTGAATATGGAAAAGGAAGTTTATTTCAATTATTCTTAAAAGATAAGAAATAGAAGAGGTTACGTCAGAAGTAGTCAGCCTCAAGAAATATCAGTTTCTTTCCGAAAAGGCTGCTTAATGAGTTGCTGTTTCTTCGTGAAAAAGAGCTGTCCCAAAAGTCTAAAGGCTTTTGGGACAGTTCTTTTTTAGTTATAAAATACTCAATTTCGTCGCCGGATCAACAATATCCTCTAAGTGAAATTGTCCATCTATATATTGAATGATAAAAATCGCACAATTAGGGTATGCCCGAATCAATTCGTCCTTGTTTTCTTGTTGAAGGGTTTGAAGAAAACTGATACAAGCGCCATTATGAGAGACGGCCAAGACTTGTTGATGGTCATCATTTGCCATTATTTGATGTAAAGTAGAACTCACACGTTCCTGCACAGCCGATAGGGATTCTCCGCCAAATTGGGAGTAAAAGGACTCAAAGTATTCGGCCCCATTCGGCTGTAAAAACTGAGGCTCTCCCTCATACAAGCCATGATGCATTTCCTTCAACCCCTTCAATCGTTGATAATCTTCACGTTCAGTAACGAGTTCAAGTGTATCACTGGCACGCTCTTGGGTAGAGGCATAAAGATGATCAAACTCGATATTATTTTCTTGAAAATACTCGCGTGCCAACTTCGCCTGTTGGATACCCTTCTCTGTTAATGGCGAATCACAGGCACCTTGAACCTTTTTTAAGACATTAAAGAGTGTTTCTCCATGGCGCATTAAATATAGCTTCTTTATCATTTTTTTCCTCCATTTGGTTTGCTAACTAAAGTTTAACAAATCCGCGTAAGAAAGATCTAGAAAATTTCCCTTTTTTAGACTTCGTTTATTCCGTACGTTCATACTATCGGTTGTGTTAGTAGCTCACAAAAAGTAGTTACTCGAGTTATTTTATAACGGTTTATTATTTTAATAAGGAAAATTTTTCAGTTTTAATATAGTAAAAAAAAATTGTAAGAACGTTTTTTAGATTCTGGTCTAATATACTACTATTGTTCAATTGTGAATTGCCCTTATTAGTAGACATAAAACAATTATGCTGTTGACATCGTTTCGATTTGAGGATTAAATTTTAACTATTAGTAAGAAAAAGAAGAACTCTTACGAGATGAATGCCCATTTTCAGTGTTCAATGATTCGTATATTTAAATCACTGATGATTGAAGGTGACTGTGTTCGTGAGAGTAATTGTAGAAACCAATAAGTGTGAGGGGGATAATTATGCTGACATTAGAGGCAATATTTGAAAATGGTGAAGGGAAAAAGTACCGTTGGCAACTACATAATTTAGATACAAATAATTCTGCAGAAGAAATCAATGTTTTTTTAGAAAAATTAACAAAGCTAAAGGTGGTTGAAAACGACGGAACACAGTTGTTTCACAAGCTTGTTCGCGCAAAGTTCGTTGAAACCATTGAAACGAAAATTTTTGATGAGAATGAAAAAGAAATAATAGCCAAGCAGGAACCTGTTTGGTTGTCACCTAAAAACCCAAAAGTGAGCAAAAAAGACGTTACTATCCAAATCATTGAAGATTCGGAAGAAGAAATCATGCAAATAGGGCTCCTTCTACCTGATGGATTCGCCATCACTAGGTTATCAGACGAAGAATTACGCACAATCTTTGTCAGTAATTTACCTGATATTGTTTCTGCAGAGGAAATATTTTCTGAGGACGAAAAAGAACCACTAAAAGACAAAGAAAATCTATCAAACGAAAAAAAGATTTCTGACTCGGACATGCTATTGGACGAAGAAAAACAAGCTGTGGCAAATAAGCTGGAGCAAGAGAAAAATTTAAAAAAGGAACAAAAAAAGAAAATCCATCAAACAAAACGAAAACTGTGGGAGCGATTTAAAAAACATAGAAATAAGTAAGAAGGACGAAGTGACCCAACATTAGTAAGGGTTACCTGAGCAAATGGATGTTCATTTTGATCCAAAAGAGAGTCAAAAACATAAGTTGCTACTTTAAAAAAGATCGTTCACTATTATGAAGTGTCTATGAATGCTAGATAAGCCTAATTACTCAATTCTGTACAAAACAGGCCTGTTTTTCTCATTGGGAAGAAAGGCAGTAAAACAATGGTTTAAAAGCTTTTATATTAATGATGCAACAATTTTTTTAGAATATAAAGTGACTGTGGATACTGATTGATCTTTTTAGCGTGTTTTTTTATCTTTTGAACCCTCCACTATAACACCAACCTTTTCAGATTTGCTAAGATGAGTTCTGATGAAAGGGGAGGATTAGATGGATACCACAATTGAAGAAAAGTATTTAACAGAAGTAACACACCAACTTAAAAGAAAGATCACAGAGGTTGAGGCCGCCCTGAATATCAATGAAGACAATTATAAGGAATTAAAGCATTACACCATTGATTATAAAAATGAACTGGATAAGTATGAGGTCTACAATCATCAGCAGCACCTGAAATTTCTCGACAGCCGCAGTGTTTTG
The DNA here is from genome assembly GCF_051710745.1 of Enterococcus sp. DIV0756. Lineage (NCBI taxonomy): Bacteria > Bacillati > Bacillota > Bacilli > Lactobacillales > Enterococcaceae > Enterococcus > Enterococcus sp. DIV0756. The sequence continues at coordinate 1,317,685 of NZ_JBIOLF010000002.1, forward strand.
GAAGCAAATGTTTTAAAAAAGCTGAAGTATCAAAAGGATACTCCGTACTTCAGCAAGATTACTTTTCAATTTGCGGACGAAGTGGAGGTTGAGGATTTTTACATTGGACGTTATGGCTTTGCGGATCAATACGGCGAGCAGCTTATTTATGATTGGCGAGCCCCCATTTCTTCTTTATATTATGATTTTTCTTTGGGAGAGGCTTTCTATGAATCGCAACAGCGAAAATTTCATGGACAGTTACGCCTGAAGCGTCAATTTGAAATCAAGCAAGGTGCGATCAGTTTTGTGGTAGATACGAATGATGCCGTCAATGATGAGTTATTGATGCGGGAGCTCGGCAAAAGTACTTCCAATGAAATGAAAACGATTATCCACACCATTCAAAAAGAGCAAAACGAGGCAATCAGAGATACAAAAACGAAAAATTTAATCATTCAAGGGGTAGCTGGCTCAGGAAAGACATCCATTGCCCTCCATCGCATGGCTTATCTGCTTTACCAGAAAAAGGAGGAGCTGGATGCTTCAGATATTTTAATTGTCTCACCAAATCAGGTCTTTGCCGATTACATCGCAACAGTGTTACCTGAATTAGGAGAAGACGAGCTGCCGCAGATAGATATCGTTAAGTTAGGGAGCCTATTTATTGAAGAGAGTTATCAGGTGGTCAATCGTCATGACGAGTTACAAGCCGTATTGGAAGAGCCGCATTCTAAACAAGCGGAAGCCTACAGATACAAGCAATCGAAAAAATTTTACAATCAGCTTCTGAAGCACGTCGAAGAAGTAAAAAGTCGCCTATACGCTAGTGAAATTATAATTGATGAGCAACATATTTCCTCCTCAGAAATTAAACGTCTTGTCGATCAGCAGTCAGAACAGAATTTGTTTGAGCTGATTCAAGAACTAACGAAACTGTTGAGCAAACGGGTGTCTGAATTGAGTCGTGAAAAATTTGCGAAACAATTGGAACAGGTATTCAAGAAACGCATCAAAACGACTGGAAGCTTAGCCGATTACTATCAATTTCTTTCTACGAAACAACTGGAATTTTCACGAAAAAGAAATGTCATCAATTATTCGGATTTATTCCCGTACCTGTTCTTTAAATCGATGATTGAAGGGATCAAACCGAATAAAAAGATTCAACATTTGGTAATTGACGAGATGCAGGATTACTCATTGTTACAGTTAGTAATGATCGAACGGCTCTTTCCATGTCAAAAAACCATTTGCGGCGATATTCATCAGTCACTAGTAGCCAATGATCCAAGTTTTCTAGCAGATATTCAAGCTGCCTTACCTTACTCCCGTCTATTAAAGTTTCGAACAAGCTATCGCTCCAGTTTTGAAATTATGGATTTTGCCAGCCGCTTCATCGATGCAACTGAAATTCAGCCAGTGCGGCGTCATGGCAAGGAAGTGGAAATCCTTGATTATCAGCAAAATACGTTGGCGCAAAAGCTAGCTGATTTTAAAGCTAGTGAGTATAAATCGTGTGGTATAATTTGTCAGAATTGGCAGGAAGTGGCAAAGATAGAAGCGGAGTTTCCAGCTGAACAATTAACCCGCTTTGAAAAGGACACGAAAAAGATTGCGGAAGGGATAATCCTAACGACCGCACAATATGCAAAGGGATTGGAATTCGATCAGGTAATTTTACCAGATATTCGTTCCCAGCAATTGACGCAAAAAAGCACCCTGCTTTATACCAGCTGCTCTAGAGCACTGCACGAGTTGACGCTCTTAGTCAGAGATTGAAAGGAACACAAATGAAAACGTATCATACTTCAGAGGTAGCAGCTCTTGTCGGTTTGCACCCAAATACGATCCGCCGCTACGAGGAATGGGAGCTGATTCCTATTCCTCCTAGAGCGAATAATGGCTATCGGGTATTTACTGATTTCCATATCGAAACAATCAAAATTGCCCAGGTCGCTTTTCAGATCGAGGTGTTGCAATCGGGATTGCGAATCATCATGGTTGAGATGGTCAAGGCGGTGGCACGCTATGATTTTGCTGAGGCACAAGCTTTGCTTGATCGCTATCTAGAATTGGTAGAAAAAGAAATCGCCAATGCAAACGATGTGATTCATGTGGTAGAAAATATTCTGGTTGGAAAAACAGAGGAAGAGGCGCTGTGTTTAACCCGCAGTGAAACCGCTGAGTATTTAGGTGTGACTTCTGAAGCATTGCGTAATTGGGAGCGCAATGGGCTACTTGCTGTCAAAAGAAGTAAAAATAACTATCGTCTCTATGATCAAGAAGATATTAAACGGTTGAAGATTATTCGAACCTTGCGCTCAGCAAAGTATTCCTTAGCCGCGATTTTACGGATGTTGAATGCGGTAGAGCAAGAAAAACAAGACATCAAGTCATTATTAAACCCGGTTACGCCAGATGATAGTATTATTTCCGCCTGCGACAATCTGATTGATTCATTGGAAAAGGCTAAGATAAATGCCTGTGAGTTGAAAAAACAGGTGGCTGATGTACAGAAGCGTTTTTTTAATAACAAAGTCTAAAAAAGCGTTTGCATTTTCTCGATTTAGAGTGCTATAATTCTTTTAGTAAGAAAATAAATGGATAGTGATTGCTTTAAGCAAGCTAAACCTGTGAATAAATGAAGCGTGAGGAACGCTTTGTTTGTTGACGGGTTTTTGACGTTTTAAGAAGCAATTCTAACAAAAAATAAAGAAAAGAGGCTATTCAAATGACATTACCAACGGATTTTTTATGGGGTGGAGCGACAGCAGCCAATCAATATGAAGGAGCCTGGGACGTTGATGGAAAAGGGGAAAGTATTCCAGATCATATGCGGGCAGGTGGATTGCATAAGCATCGAGTGATGACGCCTACCATTGAACCGGATGGCTATTATCCAAACCATGATGGAATCGATTTTTACCATCGTTACAAAGAAGATATTGCGTTGTTTGCGGAGATGGGATTTAAAGTGTTTCGCTTAAGTATTGCCTGGTCACGAATTTTTCCCAAGGGTGATGAGCAGGAACCAAATGAAGCCGGCCTGGCTTTTTATGACAAGGTTTTTGACGAATGCAAAAAATACGGGATCGAACCGTTAGTTACAATCAGTCATTTTGAACTGCCTTATGCCTTAGCGGAGAATTATGGCGGCTTTGCCAATCGTAAGACGATCGGCTTCTTTGTGAACTATGCGACGACGTTGTTTGAACGCTACAAGGACAAGGTGAAATACTGGCTGACCTTCAATGAGATCAACTTCGGAACATTGCCTTTAGGCGGTAAAAATTTGTTAGGGATACTAGCTGAAGAGGATGATGAAGAACGACGTTTCCAAGCGCTTCACCATATGTTCATTGCGAGTGCCAAAGCAGTCAAAGTCGGACACGAAATCAATCCTGATTTCAAAATCGGCTGCATGCTGGCTTACATGACAATGTATCCGTTGACCTGCAAGCCTGAAGATGCGTTAGCCAGCCAAGAACTGGTCAAAAAACTAAATTGGTTCTGCGGCGATGTTCAGGTCAAAGGGAAATATCCGTATTATATGAAGAATTATTTTAAGAAACACAACATCAATGTAACATTTGAAGAAGGCGATGAGGCAATTTTAAAAACGGGAACAGTGGATTACTATACCTTCTCGTATTACATGACCAGCTGTGTCACTGCGAACATCGAAGAAAGTGAGGATCGAGTGGGCGGTAATCTTTTTGGTGGTGTAAAAAATAATTATCTGGAAACGAGCGAATGGGGGTGGCAAATCGACCCGGTTGGTCTACGTTTTACGCTAAATGAGCTCTATGATCGCTATGAGATTCCACTAATGATCGTCGAAAATGGTTTGGGTGCAGTGGATAAAGTGGAAGAGGACGGATCCATTCATGATGACTACCGGATTGATTATATTCGCCAGCACATTGAAGAGATGAAAAAAGCCGTGGAAGATGGGGTCGATTTGATCGGCTATACACCGTGGGGGTGTATTGATTTGGTCTCTGGCGGAACCGGCGAGATGTCCAAACGTTATGGGTTCATTTATGTCGATAAGGATGATGAAGGAAACGGAAGCTTTGACCGCAGTCGAAAGGACAGCTTCTATTGGTATAAAAAAGTGATTGCTACGAATGGGGAAGACTTATCTTACGAATAAACTAAATAAGCCATTTACTATACAAATAGATAGTAAATGGCTTATTTTCTTTACTTTTGTTAAGTCTGATTCAAAATGACTTTACACCTTCATCGCTGCTTCATAGGCTTCCCAAATGGCATCCATTACATTGGTCGGTTTCTTGGCGTCACCTATCAAATGAACATTCTCTGCTTGGATTACTTGATACAATGCATCATCTGGTGTATAGCCGACAGAAACAATAATATCGTCAGCCGGAATTTCATGGGCTTTTGGCATGCCTTGAACACCCAGAGCGAACATGTGCTGCGCTCGATTTGCAACATTTGGATAATTCTTGATCGTTTCTGTTACGTAGGCAGTGCCATCGGAAAATTTATCAACGACTGAATTTTTAAGAACCGTCACTTGATAATAATCTAGCAGCTCCATCATCATATTGTAGTTGGCTGCTGACAAACCAAAGGCATTTAAAATGGTTTCGCTGGCTTCGACGATGGTCACTTTCTTTCCTTTTTTAGCTAGATCATAAGCGATTTCGCAACCGGTTAGCCCGCCACCCACGATCACTACACTGTCACCTGTGATTTCTTTGTGGCGTAACGCCTCAATAGCGTAAGTCACCTGTTCGCTGTCAAAGCCTGGTGTATCCAATCGTCGTTCATTCGCACCGGTAGCTACAAAGACTTCATCATATTCTTTTGTTTGCTCGGGCGTGATTTCACTATTCAATTGAACACGTACCATCAAATCATCCATCTGTTTCTTGTACCAGTCCAATAAATGGCGATCGTCCTCTTTGAAATCAGGGGTCGCTGCCGCCACAAAGACGCCGCCTAATTGATCGGTTTTCTCATATAAATCAACGGCATGACCACGAATCGCGGCAACCCGAGCCGCTTCCATTCCACCGATCCCGCCACCGACGACTAGAACCTTTTTCCGTGTTTTCGCAGGAGTCAATGCATAGCTTTTTTCTCGCCCGCAAGCGGGATTGACTGCACAGGAAATATCTTTAAATTGGAAAATTCGTCCTAAACAACCTTGATGGCAATAAATACATGGGCGCACATCATCTAAGCGACCTTGAGAAAATTTTTCAGGTGCGTATGGATCGGCCAATAATGGTCGGCCCATTCCCATAATATCCAGTTTTCCATCGGCAATCACTTGATCAGCCAATGCTGGATCATCAAATCGGCCAGCACAAGCGACCGGAATCGAAACGACTTCCTTGACCTTCATCACGTCTTCTAAATTGCAGGCCTTTGGCATATACATTGGCGGATGAGCCCAAAACCAAGAATCGTAGCTGCCGTTGTCGCAGTTCAGCATATCGTAACCGAATTCTTCTAATTTTTTGGCAACGATGAAGGATTCCTCGTAGTCACGTCCTTTTTCTTCAAATTCTTCGCCAGGGATCGCTCCTCGATTAAAGTCCTTCACATAACTTTTCACACTGTAGCGCATTGAAACAGGAAAATCTTGACCGCAAGCCGCTTTGATGGCTTCAACGATTTCTCGGATGATCCGTAGGCGATTTTCCAAGGAGCCGCCATATTCATCGGTCCGTCGGTTAAAGAAGGAGATCGCGAATTGATCCAATAAGTATCCTTCGTGAACCGCATGGATTTCGACACCATCACCGCCCGCATCCTGGACTAGTTTTGCACCTTTTGCAAAGTTTTCTACGTAGGTTTTGATTTCTTCTTTGGATATTCCGCGATCCGTTTTGGTCGGGTCCCAGACATTTTGAATCGGTGCAGGGGCAGGGCAGATTCCAACGAGGCCGTGATTTGCTCGTCCGGTCAGAGCGGTCAATTGCACAAACACTTTTCCACCGGCTTCATGAACGCCATCCATTAAATATTTCATGTCTCTGACATAGCCCTCAGGATTGCTCAAAATACAAAAGCCCATATTATCCACGACCGGCATCAAACCAGTAATGATCAGTCCGGTACCGCCCTTGGCTCTTTCGATATAATAATCAGTACCCTCTTTGGTATAAGCGATGGTTTCCATACTTAGCAGGCGTGGGGAAAAGACCCCCATCGGCATCATGGCGATTCGATTGGGAATTTCAACAGGACCAATTTTCAAAGGGGAAAACAAACTTTCAAATTTTGCCGTCATACAACTATTCCTCCTTTTTATCGAGTTATTATCTTGTTGTATACCAATCCACAAAATCAGGTTGTGAAATGCTAAACAACTAGTATAATTTAAGTATAGGATATCTGATCAAGATCACTATGATTTTAGCGCCCGAGGAATATAATTATTACGCGAGGGGAGCGGAAATACCTATGACAGAAGAAGGAATTCATTGTTCTCAATTTTCCAAGTCGCAGGATTATTCGTATGGTCTGTCTCAATTGAACTTTCAATACACGATCAATAGTCCCAAGGAAACACTGTCCGTCTCTAGAATCTATCAATTGGATCATTTCGTGTTGACTCATAGTATTGTCGATCGTTCTCAAGGTATTTTCACTCGTTGTTCCGAGGCGCAAAAGGATTACTTAGGCTTTCGATTTATCAAAAAGGGCTATGAACGTCATTCAGACGGGGAAAAGACCAGCATTCTAAAAGACTACACCATTGGTATTTTTGATTTGCGGGCAACCAGCCGCTATCAGCGAGAAAAACTGACCGAAGGGATCAATCTTTTTATTCCAAAGGATTGTCAGACGGAAAAGCTTTTCGCTCCTTCCAGTCGTATCATTGATGCGGAAAGGGGGATGGGCAGGGTTTTATTGGACATGGTTTTCCAGCTTGCCGAGCAGTTTACTTTTTGCTCCGAAGAAGAAAATTATCTCTTACTAAAGCATTTCATTCAGCTTTTTTGTGATTGGTTGCCGGAAACAGTGCCTTTTTTAGAGCGGAAAAATTACAATCAGCTTTTAGTCAGTGCCACGGATTTTATGCGCAGAAATTTGCAGGAGGCAGGCTTGACGATCGAGCAAACTGCTGCTTATTGCCAGACTTCTATTCGAACGTTGCAAAAGGTGTTTCAAACCGCGGATTTATCCTTTAGTCATTACTTGAATGATTTACGTTTGACTAACGCGGCGATTCTTTTGTATCAAACCAGTTTGCCCATTACGACAATTGCCTTTCAATCTGGCTATAATAATTCCGCTTACTTTAGCAAACGCTTCAAACAAAAATACCATCTTTCACCAATGGCTTATCGGAAGAAAACCCAACTCATGCTAGAAAGAGACGCGACAGAAGCCTATGACTGTCCTTTGTTGACCAAAATATAGTTAATCAAAAAGGAATAGCCCTCATTTTTAATCTGAGAGCGATTCCTTTTTTGCGTCAATTTACGTTTTTAATAAAACAGTATTCATTATAGGGAACCTGCTCGCTTTGATGGATCTCGGCTAATTTAAAGCCGAAATGCTCATAAATCGGAATGTTCGCCTCGGTCATTGTTTCTAGCACGATATCCATGTTCTTCTCCTGACACTCCTCAAAAATTGGTGTCAGCAGCTTACGCATTACGCCAGTTCCTTTCGCTTCCTCTGCCACGGCAATTTGAGCGATATAATAGCTGTTTTTCGAGTATTTTCTGTGCCAAGGGAGCGCGTGATGTATTTCAGCAACTAGCTTATTTTTTTGTAAAAGCTGTTTCCGATCCTTTTTAGGAAGTTCCTTTAAGACTTTTCTGGTTGGTAAAGAATAGACAAACTGACGAAACAAGGTGAATTTTTTTGCTGGAATACCGCTGATCATACCAATAATCGGTTCGCCATAAACGCGGATATCACCATGTTCTAAAAATAGAAGCAATTCCGCTTTGATAAATTTCTTTAAAATCTCCTCAGACTGCTCCATATGTTCAGTCATAAAAGTAAAATGCTCCAAATTTGAAAACCGTTGGTAAATAAAATCAATTATTTCAGGTAAATCCTCCATTGTTGCGCTTCTCATCGAAATCACTCCTTTATTTGCTCCTTGTTCATTTAGTATAGTTAATTTAAACTAAAGATAATTAGGAATTCTACTATAGTAGAAATTAGTGAGTAGAAATTAGTGGAATTCAAAAAGGAGGGAATACGAATGGATGGAGAAATCTTTCGCCAATTACGTAAGGATCGGGGATTGAGCCTGCAGGATGTGGCGGATGAAGTGAACAGCGTTTCCTTTATCAGCAAGTTTGAAAAAGGGGCCTCGCAGATCAGCTTCTATCGACTGGAGCATTTGTTGGAGCGAATCAATGTTTCCTTTGAGGAGTTTCTTTATTTACGTATTCCTGATGCAGATTCAAAAATGTATGATTATCTGTCGGATCAGCCTTTTTTTATGACGGGGAAATTTATTTTTTATTTAAACCAGATTTTCAAATACAACGATGAAGCGAATCAATCGCATAATTTTAAAGAGGCTATTAATCAAATGGAGTCGTTGAAGAAAGAGCTCTTAGGAGAAACAAGAGATGAGAAATTTCTAAAACTGTTGTGCCAGTTATTAACGTTGAACTATCAATTAAATGAGCGGGATCAAGAGCAACCGAGAGATATTAAAAAGTTTTTTGCTACGCTTCAAGAATTATCAGCCCCTGTTGTAAAGTATTTATACAATGTTGAGAACTGGGGCGTTTTTGAAGTACTGCTTTTTCGCTTTTTTCAGTTCAGCTTTCCTGTTGAGACGGTTCATCAATTATTAAGAACGGCCGTATCGCGGATAGAAAAGGAAGCCGGAGTTCAGTTGATGCAGCGGATGAAATTTGAATTATTGTTCGGCACCTGTGCGACATTTATCAATTTCCGCAGGCTTTCTTGGGCAAAAGAAGTATTGGTGGAAACAGAAAAGCTGCTCCACGACCAAAGCGATCTGTCTAATAGTACAAAATTACTTTTTTACCAAGGCTGGGTAAAAATTATGTCAGGTGCGATTGATGAAGGGAAACAAAACTGTCAGCAGGCCATCTCGATCTTTCGTATTTTAAAACAACCTTCTATGCAGCGAATGTATGAAGAGTTGCTTCAGGGGATTCTGATCAATCAGCAAAATCACAAGGAATTTTTTATTTTTTCATAGATTTACAAATTCAATGGAAGTATATCCAAAAAAAGGCTAGCTAACAGATGATTAGTTAGTCTTTTTGCTTGTAGCTGAAAAAGTTAGACCAGTCTTTCTGAGCAGTTGAAAAAAATATGAACTGAACTAGAAACAGAATCATCAATTCCAAAAGGAAAACCTGATTTTCCAGCTAGATTTGTGAGAAAGGGCTCGAACAGTTCAGTTCTTATTTATTTTCCCAAATAAACCGAACCGACTCGGCATTGCGGATGTATCCGTTGTCAAATATAGTGAAGATGTAAAGGAAATACGAAAAAAAGAGGTGAAAGAAGTGCTGCACGAAAGTATTGACGAATCATATATTCAGCTTGATGTAGAAGTTGAAAATTTCGAAGAGGCCATCAGAAAAGCCTTTGAACCATTAGTTGAAAAAGCGACGGTCACACAAGGATATGTTGAATCGGTCGTTCAGATCTATCAAAAAACCGGACCTTACATCGTGATCACAAAAAATATTGCATTGCCTCATGCACCAGTAGCAGATGGTGCGAAAAAGCTGGGCTTAGGATTTGTTCGATTGAAGCATCCTATTGTTTCGGGGCATGAAACGAACGATCCGGTTAAATATCTTTTTCCTCTGAGTGCCAAAGAGAGCAATGATCATATTGAGCTATTGTCGAAGTTAGCCGAGTTGTTAAGTCAACCAGCGTTTATTACATTTTTGGAGAAGGTTTCAACTAAAGAAGAGTTCCTAAATTATTTTAGAGAACACTAAGAATGATTAAGTAAAATCGGTAAAAACTAGTTTTCGCGAAACTAATTTTAGATACAGTGCCATTAAAAAGGAGAGAATAATTATGTATAAAGCATTAGTAGCATGTCGAGCAGGAGTGGGTTCTAGCCTGATGTTGAAAATTAAAGTAAATGAGGTCGTCAAAGCCAACAATTTCCCCATTGAGGTGGAGCATTCTTCTTTGGATGGCGTCCAAGGGTTTGGCGGACAAATGATTATCACGTTACCGGATGTTGCGGAAGAATTAGCTCAAAAAAATTTGCCCTATAAATTAATCGGGATCGGCAATATCGTCGATAAAAATGAGATCAAATCAAAACTAGAAGCGGTCCTAGCCGAATTAGGGTAAGGAAGGTTATGGGAGGAAAATAGAAAATGGACTTTTTGATCAGTTTTTTAAGTACACCAGCGGTCATGCTAGGGTTAGTGGCATTTATTGGGCTTGTGGCTCAAAAGAAGAGCGGGACAGAGGTGCTAACCGGAACCTTTAAAACGATTATCGGTTTCTTAGTTTTCAGTGCGGGTGGTTCAATCATGACGGCTGCGCTGCAAAACTTCAATCAGTTATTCCAAAGCGGGTTTCACATTCAAGGCGTGGTGGCTTCTCCGGAGGCCGCAACGGCTTTAGCGCAAACTGAATATGCGTTTGTTACCAGCTGTACGTTGATTGTTGGGTTCGTCATGAACTTAGTGATTGCTCGAATCACGCCATTCAAAAATATCTTTTTCACCACAGGGCATAGTTTATTTTTCGCATGTGTACTCTCATTGATTTTAAAGGCACATCATGTCGCTGACATTCCTGCGATCGCTATTGGGGGATTATTATTAGGTTTCTTCTCAGCAGCATTACCAGAATTGTGTCAACCCTTCATGCGAAAGATTACCGATAGTGATGCAACGGCGATCGGCCACTTTAATATGATCGGTTACGCCTTATCCGGATATATCGGAAAATTATTTAGTAAACACAAAGAAAAGACAACGGAACATATTAATTTTCCTAAATGGCTTTCCTTTTTCCGTGACTTCCTAATGGGCGTTTCGGCAGTGATGTTGATCTTATTCTATGTTTCTGCGTTAAAGGCTGGACGTCCTGCGGTTGAAGAACTTGCCGGTTCTCAGCATTGGTTAGTGTTCCCGTTTGTACAAGCCTTTACGTTTGCGGCGGGGATGTCGATCTTGATGACAGGTGTTCGGATGTTCTTAGGAGAAATTACGGCTGCCTTCGTTTCAATTTCAGAAAAATTTATTCCAAACTCTCGTCCTGCACTAGACGTGCCAACGGTATTCCCTTTTGCACCGACTGCGGTTATCGTGGGCTTCCTGTCTTCTTATGCAGCGGGTCTGATTGGTGTCTTCATCATGGTGGCACTTAAGTTTCCTGTGGTGATTATTCCTGCAGCGCATATCTGCTTCTTTTCTGGCGGAACTGCGGGTGTGTTCGGAAATTCCACTGGCGGTTGGCGTGGGGCAGTTGTTGGATCGTTTGTTATCGGATTATTGCTGGCATTTCTTCCGACGGTCCTTTATCCCTTGTATGGTACCTTGGGGATTGAAGGCTCCACGTTCCCGAACATTGATTACAACGTAATGGGTATTCTGTTAGATAAACTATTGGCATTATTTGGTAGGTAAGATGAACAGACTTAGTGGGAATCTGCTAGGTCTGTTTTAAAAAAAGTGAGGTCAAACTGATGGAAATTACTACAAAAAAATTGGATGCATATATTGAGATTCTTCAACCGGAGATCAATGATTATATCAATCGTTTAGATAAAAGAACCGTCGTAGAAGCTTGTAAAGTTATTTCGGAAGCCAAGCGCAACCACGGACGCGTTCACATTACAGGAGTTGGCAAACCTAGTCATGTAGCAGAATATATCGCTGCTTTAAATTCTTCTGTTGGAACACCTACCTACTACTTGGATACGACTGAGGCAATTCATGGGTCAGCCGGACAAGTATTACCAGGAGATGTTGTTATCGCTATCTCAAATAGCGGGCAAACCGAAGAATTGAAGCGAACAGTAGAATCTTTAAAACGTTTAGATGCCAAGATTATTGGTGTCAGCGGCGGTGAAAATTCATGGTTGAAGGAACATTCAACGGTCTTTCTTTTAGCGGGCGTGAACAGAGAAGGAGACGATCTGAACAAACCCCCGAGAATTTCAATTATTGCCGAAATCATCGTCTTGCAATGTCTTTCGATTTTATTACAGCAGGAAGAGCAATTGGATCTGGATAAATACTATCAGTGGCATCCAGGAGGCGCTTTGGGCGAATCAATAAAAAATCTAAAGGAAGTTGGCAGCTAATGAAAATCAAAGGAATTATTACTGCAATGGTAACGCCGCTAACGGATGATGGAATTAACGAAGCTGCGACACGAAAGTTAGTGAATAAGCTGATCGAAGACGGCGTGCATGGGCTATTTGTCCTTGGAACAAACGGAGAATTCTATGCCTTGAGTGAAGCCGAGAAACTGGAATTGGTTAGAATTGTTGTGGATCAGGCTGCCGGGCGCGTGCCAGTTTTTGCCGGTTCGGGCGGTATCTCCACTGAAGAAGTCATTAAGCTGACGAATCAATTCGCGGAGCTGGGGGTAGATGCAGTTTCTGTGATTACTCCTTATTTAATCAAAGTTAGTGATGAAGAGCTGATCCAGCATTATCAAACGATCGCGCGAAATACCGAATTGCCGATTATTCTTTACAACATTCCCGCTAATACGAAAATATCCATCAGTGAGTCGGTTTTTAAAGAGCTGATCAAACTTCCACAGATTATCGGGATCAAAGATAGCAGTGGGCAATTAGAAAATATTCAACTGTATTTAGACTTGAATCAGCGGGAGGATTTTTCAGTCTTAGTGGGTTCAGATTCGTTGATTTTACCAGCTTTGCAAAAGGGTGTAGATGGTGCTGTCGCAGCGACCTCTAATGTCCTAACAAAAACGGATCTAGGTATTTATCACGCCTTTATTGAAGATAAAAGCGAAGAAGCACAGGTGCTTCAAGAAAGTATTAATGACTTTCGGCGGATTCTGAAGCTGGCGACGGTACCAAGTGTTCTTAAACATAGTCTGGAACTTACAGGAATTCCTGTCGGTGCACCGAAGTCGCCAGTTTGTAGGGTCTCATCAACATTTGAAGCAGAGATTCGCAGAACATTAGCAAAATACCAAGAAATTGAAGGGATGAACGCACTATTATGAAAAGAATAGCAACCTTATCTCGAATTTGCCAAGAAAAATTAATGGCGATCATTCGAGTGGAAACAATCGAACGGGCACAAGAAATCGTTGATGGCTGTCTTGAAGGGAACATTTCCTGTCTGGAAATCAGTTATACAAACAATAACGCCGGCGAGATTATTGAGCAATTAAAAGAAATCTATCAAGAAAAAATCGTGATTGGGGCAGGAACAGTCCTTGACAGTGAGACTGCTCGTCAAGCACTATTAAAAGGGGCAGAGTTTATTATCGCGCCAAATTTCAACTTGGAAGTAGCCAAAATGTGCAATCGTTATCAAATTCCTTATATGCCAGGCTGCACCTCAATGACCGAAATCGTTGAAGCTTTAGAAGCTGGTGCAGATATGATCAAAGCTTTTCCCACCTCTTCCTTCATTGGTCCAAAAGTTATTTCTACTATAAAGACACCTATGCCGCAGGTTCCAGTGCTTTCTTCAGGCGGTGTCACAGTGGAGAATGTAGCTGACTGGCTTGAAGCGGGTGTTGATTGTATGGGGATCGGTACATTATTGTCAAAAGGCACAAAAGCAGAGATCGCAGAAAATGCAAAGCGATTGCGTCAAAAAGTTAATATGGATTAGAAGGAATTTTAGACAGGAGGAATCGCCGTGTACAAAATGGATCAGAGAACACGACAAGTATTGATAAAACTGATTGAAAAGCCTGTTTGTTCTCAAAGTAATTTAACGAATCAGCTTCATTTATCACGCGTTCAAGTTGAGTATGTTATCAACAAAATTAATGAAGCCTTATCTGATGAAGGTCTTCCTCCTGTTTACTTTGATGGAAATAGCTTCCATTTATCGGAAACCAGTCGCCTGTTTTTTGTTGACTTTTTTTCTGGTGAAAATAGCTATCGTTATTATGAAATGGATATCGAGGAGCGAAAAAAATATATTTACCTGATGCTTTTCTATCATTATGAGGAATATTTATCAGTGAATCACTTTTTGGAGGCGTTAGATATCGGTAAGACCACCTTCATCAATGATCTAAAAAGAGTGGAAAAGGAGCTGGAAAGCTTCGATATCCAGATTAAATACAATCGTAGAAAAGGGTACTATTTAGCGGGAAATGAATCAGTTTTGCGCTATCATTTGATGAAGCTGGTTTTGGAGGATCTACGTTCGGACAATGGCAGCTTCCTTTGGGATTATTTTCTATTTAATGAAAGTACGCTTGATAAGGAGCAGACGTTTGAGCAGATTGCCGCAGAATTAGAGCGCTATTCGATCGTTTTGGTAGAAAATCGATTGTTGGAATTTAGCTATATGCTGATTTTCCTATTGCCTCATCTATCTAAAGAAGGTTCTGACTTTTATGAGCGGTACAATTTTCAAAAGCTCTACCAGATGAAGGAGTATACATTTTCCCAAAGTTTACTTGAAAAATTCTCAATTGATAATGAGTATGCGGTTCTCTATATTTGCGGATGGATGCTGGGAATGGCAATTGGAAATGCCGATGAGGAGGCTCCCGATTCCTCAATCATCAATGAGTTAGTCGAACGGATTTTTGATCGCTTTGAGCGCTTATCGGGGATTCGTTTTAAGGATAAAGCGACGGTTAAAAAGCAAGTATACAGTCATTTTCGACCGGCATATTACCGTTTGTTTTTCCATTTACCAATCATTAATCCCTTAAGCGAAAAGACGATCCAGGAATATCCTGATTTATTTCAAATCGTCAAGGAGACGATGAAACCGATTGAAAATTTATTTGGAACAATGATTCCTGATGAAGAGATCGCCTTTTTAACCATCCATTTCGCCTCTTTGATTGATAATAATGACGAATATCAGGTGAAACGAAAGGTCGGAATTATTGTCTGTCCGAATGGTATTGGCAGTTCTGCAATTATTTATAATGAATTAAAAAATCTTTTTCCTGATATGATTTTTATTGGACCAATCGAAACGAATGAAATCTATCAAAAAAAACAGGATTACGACATGATTTTTACGACAGTCCCGAATATGCGACTGTACTCTTTAAAAAAACCTGTCTACACAGTCAATCCCATTATGACGATTAATGAAAAATACAATTTAGTTCAAGAAGTTCAAGGCGGAAACAGAAATTTATCCTCCGACTATTCATTTGAAGAATTATTTTCAATAATTGATAGATTTGCAACCATCCATGATGAGAGTGGCTTAAGAAAAGAGCTAGTCCGACAGTTAAAACAGCCCAAAAAGAATCAATTAAAGAATCCACCAGCAAAAAATGCCGAGAAAGAGGATCTCAGTTTAGTTGATATTTTATCTCCCTCGTTTATTCAATTAACGATTACTTCGAATAGTTGGGAAGAGGCCTTTTACGTAGCAGCTACTCCGTTGATTGAGGCAGAGATTGTTAGTCGTCGCTATATCGACAAAATCATTCAAACGACTTATCAGGAAGGACCATACATGGTTATTTCGGAAAATGTTGCTCTCCCCCATGCTCGTCCGGAAGACGGTGCAAGAGATGTAGGCTTAGGGATTACAGTCTTAAAACAACCAATAAAAATATTAGGCCGTACACCGATGAAATATATCTTTACCTTAGCCGCCGTGGATAATAAAAAGCATTTAACCGCTTTAGCTGAATTAGTGGCCCTGATTGATCGAACCGACTTTTTTCAAATGCTGGATACCGCCACATCACCAGAAGAAGCCTACCAATGGATAGCAGCACTATTATAGATGAATAGTTAAGGAAAACAGCCGTGCTCACTGATGAGTACGGCTGTTTGCAATTGATTGAATCGTTCTAGAGAATTCACTAAGCTGGCTTCGTTAATACTTTTACAAGCGCTTTCTTTGCTTTATGGACAATATTCTAGCATAATAGGCAAAAATTCAAAGGAGTGGACGAGATGGCAACAATGGTGTTTATCAATTACCCAGTGAAAGATGTGCAAACTTCAACCGAATTTTACGAGAAATTAGGCTTCAAGAAAAACGCGGAGTTTTCCAATGAGCAAACGAGCTCAATGGTATGGGACGAGACATTTTGGATTATGTTGTTGGAATATGATTTCTATAACCTATTCCTAAAGAATAAAAGGATCGCGGATACAAAAAGCGAAAGCGGGGCATTGACAGCCTTTTCTGTCGAAAGTCCAGCTGCGGTGAGGAAAATAGCAGAAGCGGCAAAGGCCAACGGTGGTGATTACTTCTCAGTGGATATGGGGATGCCTGAAGACCAGATGTTTAGTCTAGAAGTAACGGATCTTGACGGCAATCAATTTGAGCCAGTCTGGATGAATATGCCTTAACCATAGAATCATGGATATGAAAAACCTATAAGTTAGAATAATTCTCTAGCTTTTGCATTGGATTTTCATATTTCATGATTTTTTTGCGACACTGAGCGTCATAATACCTTTTTTTCTAATTATTTACTATTCTAAAATAGATGAATCTAATGGTAAAAGAATGAATGATTTTTAGAAAATGAGGGATTAGGATGCCAACAACGCAAAAAGATTATTTTGAAGAGCTATTCGATCGGGAGACCTTCCTTCAGCGACGAATGATTTTATTATTGAATGAAAAAAACGGGTATTGGGTCACACGTGAATGGTTAAGTGAAGTTTTAGGATTAAGCAAACGAACAACCTTAAGCGTAATGAATAGTTTATCCGAAAAAATCACTGCGCTTCATTCGGAAAAATTTACACTCCAATTGTCAAAGGGAAAGGGAATTCGCCTTTGGATTGCTTTGGATGCGGATGTCTATCAACTGGTAACAGAGATTGTTCGCGAATGCCCGCCAGTCGTTCTGTTAAAAACATTGATTTTAGATGAATTTGAAAGTGTTAGAAACTATGCATTGACTCATTTCACCAGTGAATCAACGGTTCGCAGAGACCTGATGAAGGTTCGGCGATTACTCTCTCGCTATAAAATTGAGATCAGCCGTGATGATTTTCAGCTGTTGGGAGAAGAATATCAAATTCGTATGCTCATGGTTATCTTTTTTTGGAGTATTTATCGTGGAAGTAGTTGGCCCTTTTCTTATATTGATGAGCAGCTAATTGAGGATTATGTGGAAAAAATATTAGACAGTGAATTTACTGTTTATCCAAACATACCTTATGCCTATAAAAAACAGTTAGCTTATATTTTTGCAGAAGCGATTATTCGTACCCGTAAAGGGAACATCCTCCAGATGCCGACCAAGCTAGAAAGACAGATTACTTCAAATACATTGTACCCTGTTTTCGAAAAGATTCTATGCCGTATCGAAGGTGTGATTAATACGAAACAATCTGAAATAGCCTTCTTTTTCCTAGTCTGGATATCCATGTCGAAAACAATCGATGTTTTCAAAGAACCGTTGATAGAATCGTTATATCAGCAACAAGCGCAGCAAGAGACACAAATTTTTTTAGCCACCGATTTGATGGTTCTCCGATTTCAAGACGAGTTTTTTCCTATTGAAACAGAAGAATTCTGGCGCTTTCGCAATTACATCTTGAGCAGTCATTTTTTTGCACAATATTTTAAAGGGTTCAACACCGATATGACAGGGAATACTTACAAATCCATCTTTATCGAACGTTATCCGCGAATGACGGAAAAAATGCGCCGATTTATTACCTCACTATACGAAGAATCCAAAAATTCAATCTATCTTGAAAAAGATTTTCTAATGATTCCTTATTTAAAAAATGCGTTATATCTAGAGGACCCTTGCAAGTATGAAGTACCTATTACCGTCCTAGTAGAAAGTGATATGCCTAATTTAATGATTAAGAATTATATTGAGCAGTTAAATGGTCATTTTAAGTATTTATACAATGTGACATTTTCTGATGTCTTTGAGGCAAAAAGTAAAAAAATAGATATCTTGTTGACTACGGGAACCTTAAAAGATTTAAAAAAGGTTTATCCCGAAGCGAGAGTAGTAGTCATAGGTCGACGTCTAGTGCTTAATGATCTCGATCGACTAACACAAGTATTAGAAGAGGTCTCAAAAGAAAAACAATAAAATCGATCTACCAAAAAGCGTTCTATGAAAGCTTCATTTTTGAAAATTTCTGAAAGAAAAATCTGCTATAAATAGAAATAGCAGTGTAAGAAAATAGAAATAAGAGGTGGGAAAAAATGAAGTCGAAGAAAACATGGGATCGATTCATTTATGGGTTTATGACCTTGGTAATTATGATCAATTCGCTGACGCCATTGACGGTCTTTGCCGAGGAGTTAACTAAACCGGGATTAAAACTTGAAAATGTTACAGAAGGACAAGACGCGAGTCAACTTGACGTTCGGCTTACGTTAGAGGAGGGGCAAGAAGATCGTAGAATTCAGCTTTCTCAACCAGTAATACAGCAGGCGACAATGGAAATAGCGGATCAATCAACACCGTTAAAAGTAGAGAACGATCAAGTAATACTCATTCCAAGTAACGCTGCTGGAATAGGAATCATCCATTTAAACTTGAAGGACACTGATGAGTTAGCGAACTTGGCTATTTCTTATGAGCAACAGAAACTAACCTATACATTTGAACGAGCAAATAGTTCTAGTTCGATGGACACAACAGAAGTGACAACCAGTTCTTCAGCAACAGAAAGCAAAATGGAAAACACGGAGACTGATTCAACCAAAGAAACAACAAAGCCATCCGATGCACCAACAGAATCCACTCAGTCAAAAGCAACCGAAACGAATACGCCGCGGGCTGATGGCCCTACCAATATTCGAGATTATTTTCCGAATGGTGAAGGAACGATTTTGACGAGCTCGAATTTAGTTTATTTGGATGAGAATGGCAATGTGGTCACCCCGCCAATCACCTCTAACACGACAGTCCGAGCGTTCTATACCTGGAATATTCCAGAAGATGTGCGTCAGCAAATCGAACCAGGCGACTACTTTGATTTTAAACTACCTGAAGAATTGAAACCCAAGCAGGCACAAACTGGTGAATTAAAAAATGAAGCAGGCGAAGTTTATGCGAAATATACCATCGATCAAGACGGAAATATTCGTTTTGAATTTACTGAAGAAGTAAAAAATCAAAGTGATGTTAATGGCAGCTTTTACTTTGATACGGAATTCAAAAAGGAGCATATTGATGGCCCTGGGGATATCACCATTCATTATCCGGTGGAGGATGACTTGCCGCCTGTCAATATTGAGATCCGTCCTGATACAGAGCAATCCATTGACAAACAGGGGCACTTCGATCGGACTCCTAATCCCAGCAGTGTCGAGTGGACAGTCGACTTTAATCAATCCATGAACCATTTAGAGGACCCAACGATTACGGAAAAATGGCCTGAAGGAATTGAGTACAAATCTGTAAAAGTAATGGAATTAGAAATGAATCTCGATGGAACCATCAAAGAAGTGGGGCGAGAACTTAGTCCGAATGAATATACCGTTGATAAAAATGGCAATGTCACGATCTTAGGTGAGACCAACAAAGCCTATCGTCTAGTCTATCAAACAGATATTGAAGACTTAGCGAAGCCAGAAAACGGTGGAAAAGTCAGTTTTACCAATGTTGCACAGTTGACGGATAAAAATGACGAGGACGGAATCGATGCCAAAGCAACAGTGACAAACACTTTTGGAAAGCCAGTTGAAAAAAATATGGTCGGCTATGATCCCAATAATCAGGAATTCAGCTGGGCGATCAAATACAACTATGACGAGAAAAATATTGCTAAGGACGACGCCATCATTACGGACACCATTGGTAAAAATATGGATCTTGTCGATGATTCAATCAAGCTTTATCCAATCACCTTCGATAAAAAAGGAAATGAAGTTAAGGGAGAAGCCTTAGTTGAAGGAAAAGATTATGTTTTGGAGCCCAATCCTGATGGCGAAGGATTTGTCATTAAATTTTTAAATGATGTCGACGGAGCGGTGCGAGTCGAGTACAAAACAAAGGTTAATGGTATCGTCTCCGATCCTACTCAAGTAACAAATAATGTTACGACAGGTACGGGACAAACAGACGGTGACAAAGGAACGGCGCAGCAACAAAACGTGATCAAAAATATTACAGATATCGATTACACGAACAAAAAAGTTGGCTGGAAGATCAATGTCAATAAGAATCACTATTACATGGAAAACCTAGTATTAACGGACACCTATTCCCCAATACCCGGCCTATCAATGGCCATCAAAGATGATCTGACTCCGGATTTTGAAATTCGTGATGTAACGAAAAATCGTGTTTTGGTACCGGGACAAGATTATGATCTTGAGTTATTAAGTGATAGCTCAGGAAAGAATGAGCTGGGTTTTAAAGTCGTTTTTAAAGGAGATTACAATCCGACGGAGTCCGAATTAGAAATCAATTATCGGACGAATTTTGATGTGACTCTATTGGACCCTAATAATCCTGAGCTGGATCATTTCAAAAATAAAATGCAGGCTGATTGGGAAGATAAAAATGGCGGGAAGCATACTTCTGATGATGACAAAGATTTCAAACCCCATGATCCATTCCAATTAAATGCTCAAAAAAGTGGAATCTATAATGCGCAAACAAAGCATATTACTTGGACGATTGCGGTGAATCTCAGTCATAATATTCTGACACACGCACAGCTGCAGGATAAAATAAAAGAGAATCAAGACTACGTCGATGGCTCATTGAAAATTTACAAAGCGGAGGTCAAGAAAGATGGCACCGTTACGAAGAAGCAGCCTGAAACAGTCGTAAACGACGAGATGGAAAAGATTGTTGAACCTAGCACGTCCAATGATCAGCTGCTGCAAATTGATTTTCCTGAAGGCTCAGATGAAACATATCTAATCGAATTCGACACCTCTGTGGAAGGGAAGATCGTCGAAGGATCGAATCAATACACCAATGTCGCGCGCTATGAAAACAATGATGATGACCGCGATGTCACCGGGGAGGTCGGCGTGAAATACGGCGGCAAATACGCGCAAAAGACTGGAGAACAGGACAGTGAAAATCCTGATTATGTCAATTGGCATGCAGTGATCAATCCTTCCCAATCAACGCTTGATCATGTGGTGATCAAAGATGAACCTTCTGATAACCAAGTGATCGATCAGGATTCCATCCAACTATATGAAACAACCGTTGCAGAAGATGGCACCGTTACGCCAAATTATGATAAACCGTTGAAATTAAACAAGGATTACACCGTAGAAGTCACCACAGATAATGTCACTGGCAAGCAAACCATGACGATCAAGCTGAATGACAAAATCGATACCGCTTATCAGTTAGAATACCGCAGCTATATCACCTCCTCTTCTGAGGGAAGTAAAGATACTGTTTCAAACAAAATTACGGTAACAGGCGACAATGAGCAGACGGTTTCCGGTGGTGATGGCGAAGATGTCACGGTAGAACTGAATCATAGCGGCGGTTCAGCGTCTGGTAAAAAAGGCAAGCTGGTGATCCAAAAGACAGAAGCAGACGGAAAAACACCTTTAGCAGGGGCTAAGTTTGAACTTTGGAATACCTCAAAAACTCAATTGTTGCGTAAAGGTGAAGTTGATGAAAATGGACAGCTTATTTTTGGAAATCTTCCTTATGGTGAGTATTTATTAATTGAGACAGCCGCACCGAAAGGCTTTACGATCTCAAACGATTTAACGGAAGGTCGGAGAATCACCATTGATGATAGTACTTCAACTGAAAATGCCGGAGTGATGACGATTCCGAATGAGCGCAACAAAGTCATCCTGCAAAAGACTGACGCTGATGGAAATCCCATCAAGTTTGGCGGAGACATTCAAGAAGGTGCTCGCTTTAAACTAGAACATTTTAGCAATTTGATGCCGAATCACGCGCTTTGGGAACCAGTTGAATTGAATCCTGACCGTTTAAATAGTGAGGGGATTTTAGAAATTGATAGTTTGCCGCTAGGACTGTACCGGATTACCGAGATTGAGTCACCCAATGGCTATATTCTGAACAATGATCCCGTAACTTTTGTAGTCTATCGCAACAGTCATCATCAAATTCCAACGATCAATGTAACGTATAAAAACTATCAAGGTTCTGCTGAACTGATCAAAAAAGATAGTGAAGGTAATCCGCTTCAAGGCGCCGAGTTTGATGTTTTAGATAGTAATGGCAAGAAAGTGAATCCACAGCCATTGGTCTCACAAGCAGATGGAAAAGTTATCATAGCAGGACTTGCACCAGGCGACTATAAATTTGTCGAAACCAAAGCACCACAAGGCTATATTCTTAACAATAAGGAAGTCCCTTTTACGATAGATGAAGTTGCTCATGGAAAACCCAAAACAGTGACGACACAATCAAACGGTTCTCCTTTAGAATTAGTCAATTATCAAGGTTCTGTTGAATTTGTGAAGAAAGATAAAGAAGGCAAGGCGCTTGCAGGAGCCGAGTTTGATTTATACAATGAAGCGAATCAAAAAGTAAACAAAGAACCAATTAAATCAGGTGAGGATGGAAAGGTTCATGTCGAGCAACTAGCGCCAGGAAATTACACGCTTGTCGAAACGAAAGCCCCAGATGGCTATCTGTTAAATCAAAAGAAGGTTACGTTTGCGGTGAAATCGTCCCAAAACGGCAAGGTTCCAGTCATTGAGTTAGCTGACTACATTAACTACAAAGGGTCTGTCCAATTAACGAAACGCAATACCGATGGAGAAGGCTTATCCGGTGCAGAATTCACTCTTTATAAAGCTGATAAGAAAACTGTGGTAAAAACAGCTAAAAGTGATAAAAACGGCAACGTTCTCTTTGAGGACTTGGCACCGGGAACGTACTATTATCAAGAAACGAAAGCACCAACCGTTACTGAAGGCTCTGATTATGTTATCAATCCAGCCTTGATCAAAGTAGAAGTACCTAAAGCTGCCGATGGAAAACCAGCGATTGTTGATGTCGGTGATTTCCAGAATTTCCGTGGAAAAGCGCAAATCACAAAAGTGGGTGAGGGCGGTTCGATTGCAGGCGCAGAATTTGAGCTTTACCGAATCGTTGATGGCGAAGAGCAGCATGTACGAAAAGTGATTACTCCTGAAAATGGGATTCTTGATATTTCAGACCTTGGAGCCGGAAATTATAAGCTTGTTGAAATCAAAGCAGCACCGGGCTATATCGTCAACGACCAACCTATCTATTTTGTAGTTCAGGAAAACGATGAGCAAAACCCGATCATCGACAATTTAGATTTTGAAAATTATCAAGTAGAAGTATTTGGTCGGAAAATCAACGAAGGAAAAGAAGCTCTAGCTGGAGCCGAATATCAAATCTTTAAGGCAGATGATCAAGATCAGCCAGTAGGAGATCCGGTCTCTGTCACCAATCGAGAAGGTCAATCTACAACAACCATAGTTACCGATAAAAACGGTGAAATCTACTTTAAAGGAATTGACCTAGAGGGAGAAGCCTCGCAAAAATATGTACTTGTTGAAACGAAAGCACCTGAAGGTTATATCTTGGACACCAAACCTCATCCATTTGAGATTCACGAACAAACAGGAAAACCAGAGCCAATTGAGTTAGGTGATTTCATCAATTATCAAGGCTCAATCGAATGGCTGAAGAAGGATGAAGCTGGCAAAGCACTCCAAGGTGCAGAGTTCGAAATTCACGATGAATCCGGCAAGGTTCAACCAGTGATGAATGCATCAGGAAAAATAGTTGAAAAGCTTATCTCAGATAAAACCGGGAAAGTTTTTGCGACAGGACTAGCTCCTGGTAAATATAAACTTGTTGAAACCAAAGCACCAAATAATTTTGTCTTGAATAAAAAGATCGTTTCATTTGAAATCAGCGATAAAGCTTCAGGAAAACCTGAAACCATCATGCTTGAAGATTTTATCAATTATCAGGGCAGCGTCAAAATGACAAAGGTCTCTGATCAAGGGAAACACTTGTCAGGAGCGGTCTTTGGCTTGTATCATGCTGATGGAAAACAAGTTGGAGAATATACTTCTGATAAAAATGGACAACTCTTAGTCAAAAATCTTTCACCTGGGAACTATTACTTTATGGAGAAAGAAGCTCCAACTGGCTATACAATCAATAAAGAGAAACGAAAATTTATGATTCAATCAGCTGAAGAAAATAAACCAGCAATCGTTGATGTTGGAGAGTTTGTGAATAAGAAACTCCCTAAAACACCTGATGTACCGAAATTGTCAAACCAAGTAAACAATTTTAAGCATGATTTAGGAACAACAACAGGAAGTTACCCGAAAACCAATGATACCCGCAATCCATGGTTATTGGTGATTGGTGTAGCAGTTCTTATCATTGCTGGAACCATTTATTATAGAAGAAAAAAAGAGTAATTCTAAAGACCTAAACAGTGAAGTATCTGCTGTTTAGGTTTTTTCTCATTGCTTAATTTGTGAAAGCGCTATATGATTTGATCAGAGAGCTTTGAAGAAGGGATGAGTTGATGAAAAGAATAGCGTTTTTTGATTTAGATGGGACACTTTGCCAAGGCAACACGTTGGTATTAGGTGACGGACTCGTTGAGGCGTTTGATCAGCTGCGGGAAAATGAGGTCCAGCCAGTTATAGCTTCAGGGCGAAGTTTATATGAAGTGAAGGAGCTGTTTCAAAAACTAAAAATTGAGAACTTCATTTTAGCCGGTGGCGGTTATGCTAGTTTATCTGGGAAAACAATCATCAACAAAACCTTTTCGAAACCAGAGATCGAGACAATTTTGGCGCTGACAGAAAAGCATGATTCGCCCATTGGTTACTTCAACCAGCAAGGCTATGCTGTGACGCGTCTTTCAGAAAGGGTAAAAGCACACGCAGTCCATATGGAAATCAAAGGATTAACGATCTCACCAGACTTTTATCAAACCAATGCGGTCAATTATATGAATTTGTATTTGGATGAGCAGACAGAGGCCAAAATCGACACCATTCTTGAGAAACTCGTTGATCGCATGCGTTTTTCACCTCTAGCATTGACCGTCTCACCTAAAAATGTTTCAAAAGGCAAGGCTGTTCAAATAATGCTAGAGCAACTTTCCGAGTTAGCTGTTGAGACCTATGCCTTTGGCGATAATGATAATGATGTATCTATGTTTCAAATCGTCGATCATGGGATTGCTATGTCGGATGCTACCGAACAGTTGAGAAATCATGCGACATATGTAGCGCGATCCGAACATGGTGTGTTGGAGGGATTGAAGTATTACGGACTGATTTCCTAGAAAAGGACTATTGCAACCTACTTTCGAACAATGGTATGATTTATTGTGAACTGGAAAACTGGAGCTAGGGTTCCGCTCAGTAGAGGACTGTGACCGAGGGCTTCATCTTTTACTAATCTGTAAAAGGCACCTATTGATATAAAAAATCCGAGGGGAAAGGTTCAGTGTATTTGTGGTGCACTGACTTTTCACTCGGATTTTTTTGTCTGAGAAAATCGTCTGTGTATCCATAAAAATTAACAACAATTGAAGGGATGACAGGAATGAAGAAACTTGCTTTTTTTGATTTAGACGGAACTTTGTGTTCAGGAGGAAGTCTGCAGGTAGATCAGGAGACGACCACTGCCTTTGATCAGCTGAGAAAAAATCAGGTACTGCCGATCATTGCTACGGGGCGCAGCTATTATGAGGTAAAGGAGTTATTGATGTTACTGCAAGCAGAACATTTTATATTATCCAATGGCTGCTATGTTCGTTTAAATGGAAAAGTAATTCAAAATGCGAAATTTTCAACACCAGAAATCGAGAGAATAATAAGGATTGCCAAGGAAAATCAGTTAACTGTCGGCTACTTTAATCAACGTGAGTTTGCGATCAATCAATTATCAGATGTTGTAAAAGAGCACATCGCGTATATGGGAATTCAGGAGATTCCAATCTCACCCGACTTTTACCAAACGAACCCGGTTAATTTTATGAATCTCTATTTAAATGAAGCGCTGGAGGAAAAGATTAGTGGAAAATTAGCATCGGTAGCTGATACTGTTCGCTTTGCTCCATTAGCGATTGATGTTCTGCCAAAAAGGGTCTCAAAAGGAACCGCCATTCAAAAGCTCTTATCTTCGATGGCAGGGACACAGATAGAAACCTATGCCTTTGGTGATCAAAACAATGACTTAAGTATGTTTCAGCTAGTGGACTATGGAGTAGCGATGCGCGACGGCACAGAACAATTAAAAGCCCATGCTTCTTACGTAGCTAAAACGGAAAAAGGCGTTTTGGAAGGGTTAAGGCATTATGGCTTGCTTTCATGAGAAGTACTAAAAGTATGATAGGACAATGCGACTTAAGGCGGATGCTCAAAGATTAAGAATTCGTTAAGCTAAGTATATCAATGAAAGAGAGTAGGAAAGAGTGTGAAAGGGAATAAAAGAAATATTACTTATTTAATGTTGGGGCAATTTATCTCTGTGTTTGGTGGGGCGATTTTACGTTTTGCATTGTCATTATTTGTTTTAGATGTGACAGGAAGAGCCGATATTTTTGCGACAGTTTTAGCAATCTCAAGTGTGCCTGTCTTATTTGCGCCAATTGGTGGAGCAATCGCGGATCGTTTTGATCGCAAAATATTGATGGTCTTGATGGATGTAGCAAATGCAATAATTGCAGGCTTGCTCTTTATAGTCGTGGGAACTTCGGAGTCTGTCTTAGGCATCGGTATTTTGATCTTTATTTTGTCGATCGTTGGTAGTTTCGATACGCCCGTAGTGGGTGCGAGTATCCCGCTGTTGGTTGAAGAACATGAATTGGAAAAAATCAATGGATTATCCAATGGGATTTTACAGCTATCGAATGTAGTCGCTCCGATTATTGGTGGAATTTTTTATGGATTGATGGGAGCTAAGCTGTTAGTTGCCAGCAGTATTATCTTTTTCGTGATTGCTGCGATAATTGAAAGCTTTTTGAAGATTCCTTTCCAAAAACGGGAACAAACCCCAGGCACAGTCATGCAAATATTAACGGCTGATCTAAAGGATGGGTTTAAAGAAGTTAAAAATAATCAAGTAATTTTCAAATCAATCGTAATTGCTGCAGCGATCAATTTTGTTTTAACATCTTTCTTTATCGTGGGCTTACCGGTAATTCTACGGATGACCCTGCAAGTTAATGACACAATGTATGGCATCGGAATGGGCGTCTTCAGTCTTTCTAGTATTGTTGGGGCCATTCTCGCGGGACCTTTGACCAAAAATTTGAAGTTCAACAATTTTTATCGGGTGTTTACTTACTCGGGTATTATCTTGGTGATTACGAATATTCTGCTTAGTATGACCAGTATTGGGGTAGGATTTATGGTCGTTCTCGTGATGGAAATTATCATTGGGATGATGCTGAGTGCCATTTCGATCTATCTGATCTCACTTGTTCAAAAAATCACGCCAAAAGAAAATCTGGGAAAAGTCATGGCAACGATTATTGCGGTTGCTCAATGCGCTGTGCCGTTAGGACAATTGTTAATGGGCGTGGTATTTAAAAATACCAGCACTAGTATTTTTATCCCTTTACTTTTAATTAGTGCCTTGGTTCTACTGATCTCTTTTGTTTGCTTTATAATGTTTAGAGAAACAAAAGAAAGTGATATTTATACTGTAAATGATTAAATTGGAAAATACGCTAGTCGTCGAAGGCAAGCGTATTTTTCTATAGCAGGAAATAGTATGAATTCATCAAAAAATAAAACAATTTATCTTCTTAAGTATATTAATTATTCAGGAATGTCAATTTTGATATCGATAAATAAAATATACATGTAGCTTTTTTTGCTTTTTTTATAATCTTTTGGAATACTTGTTTAAAAAAGGGATGAATAATAATGAATATTCAAAAGGAATTGCAAGCATTGGCAGATAAACAAGAATTGTGTTTTTTAGGCTCGATCACGGAAGAGGGTTATCCAATGATTCGTGCCATGTTGAAGCCGATAAAAATCGAGGAGAATTGTTTATTTTTACATACTAATACGTCATCAAAGAAGGTTCAACAGTTCTTGAAAAATTCTAAGGCTTGTTTATATTTTTATGATGCAAAAAATTTTACTGGGATCTCGCTAATAGGAGTGATGGAGGTACTATCCAGGGAAGCGGATAAAATTGAGTTTTGGCAAGATCAGTACCATATTTATTATGAGCAAGGTGAAGACTTGTCGGACTTCACTGTGCTAAAATTTACCTTTGACCAAGGTGAATTCTATCAGGATTTTCAGGTAACAACTTTTTAAAAAGGAATCTCTAAAAGACCATATAAAGATAGTGTAAAGAAACTGATGCAAGTTTCACACTATCTTTAGGTCTTTTTTTTTATGCTTACAGGGTAATGAAAGTGAGTCCCGCTTAAACAAAGTTTTGCGGGCTGAAAAGGAGAGAAATAAAGTGACGATTATTTTAGGAATCATTGGACTCTTAGTGATGATCTATCTTTTCTGGTTTTTATTTAAGGGGGAAGAGTTATGAGCAGTGTCATTTATCAAGGAGTATTTTTCTTGTTTGTCTTACTAGCACTGGCATTGCCATTGGGCTGGTACATCAAGGAAATTATGCAAGGAAACATTCCAAAAGGGGTGCGTTTTCTGCAGCCGGTGGAGCGTTTATTTTATAAAGTGATCGGACCCATTAGTAAAAAAGAAATGTCCGCTAAACGTTATGCGGCAAATGTATTGATACTGAGCCTTTCATCAATTGTGCTGTTGATTATAATTTTAATGACACAACACCTTATGCCGGGTGGTTCAGCGGTAAAAAACTTATCATTGCCATTGGCATTAAATACGGCGGTTAGTTTTGTAACGAACACGAACTGGCAGGCGTACGCGGGTGAGACGACTTTATCGAACACCTCGCAAATGTTTGGCTTAACGGTGCAAAACTTTGTTTCCGCGGGGGTGGGTCTCTCAGTTTTAGTCGCACTGCTTCGTGGGCTTTCGCAGGTTAAAAAGAAGGCTCTGGGAAATTTTTGGCAGGATTTAACGCGCAGCTTGGTTTATATCCTGTTGCCGTTATCAATCATTTTTGCCGTACTGTTGATCTCGCAAGGAACCGTGCAATCCTTCAAAACTGGGGTTTCTTATCAAGGGCTTGAGGGCAAAAGTCTTTGGCTTTACTTAGGTCCAGTAGCGAGTCAAGTGGCGATTAAACAGCTTGGAACAAACGGTGGTGGATTCTTTGGAGCAAATTCAGCTTACCCATTTGAAAATCCGACGATT
The DNA here is from genome assembly GCF_051710745.1 of Enterococcus sp. DIV0756. Taxonomy (NCBI): domain Bacteria; kingdom Bacillati; phylum Bacillota; class Bacilli; order Lactobacillales; family Enterococcaceae; genus Enterococcus; species Enterococcus sp. DIV0756. The sequence continues at coordinate 1,347,021 of NZ_JBIOLF010000002.1, forward strand.
TTTTCAAACTTTTTAGAGAATTTGGCAATTTTACTGATTCCAGCAGCATTGATCTTTGCTTTTGGTTTTTGGGTAAAAGATTGGAAACAAGGACGAACTATCATGATCGTTTCATTATTCTTCCTATTATTGGCTTTTATCGGTGTCGCATTTAGTGAGTACTATGGACCGGAATTTGCTCATGTACTTGGCTCGACGAATTTAGAAGGGAAAGAAGTGCGTTTTGGTGTTGGTTGGTCGAGTTTATGGTCAGTTGGGACAACGGCTGCTTCTAATGGTTCGGTGAATGCCATGCTTGACAGCTTTACACCGTTAGGCGGCGCGATCCCGATGTTCTTGATGCAACTTGGCGAAATAATCTTTGGCGGTGTCGGCAGCGGTCTTTATGGCATGTTAGCCTTTCTATTATTAGCAGTTTTTATTGCTGGGCTTTTAGTGGGACGAACACCGGAATATTTAGGGAAGAAAATCGAAGCCTTTGATATAAAAATGGCAAGTCTCGTTATTTTAGCACCATTAATGCTGACGCTCTTTGGAGGGATGGCATTGGTTTTACATCCAGACGTGTTGAGCTGGTTAAGTAATCGCGGTCCCCATGCATTTAGTGAATTGCTATATGGGGCAACCTCTTTAGCAAATAATAATGGTAGTGCTTTTGGTGGGCTATTAGCAGATACACCATTTATCAATGTACTAGGTAGTTTGCTAATGCTTGTTTCAAGATATTTACCGATTATTGCGATTCTTTTCCTAGCTGAAAACATGGGCAGTAAGAAAAGAGCAGCATTAAGTTCGGGGACACTGTCTACAGTCAGTCCGACTTTTGTATCTATGTTGATTATTGTCATTTTAGTAATCGGCGCATTGAGCTTCTTGCCAGCACTGGCATTAGGTCCGATCGCAGAATTCTTTACGATGAAATAGATGGAGTGAATGAAAATGAAGAAAATCTATCAATGGGCGGTGGGTCAATCTTTTAAAAAGTTAGACCCGCGCCAACAAATTAAGAATCCTGTCATGTTCGTTGTCTATTTGGGAGCCATTATCACAACGGTGCTCTGTTTTTATCCGATGGGCGTGCCGATATGGTTCAGTATTTCTATCACAGCATTTTTATGGTTAACGTTGCTCTTTGCTAATTTCGCTGAAGCTGTGGCAGAAGGCCGCGGAAAAGCACAGGCTGATAGTTTAAAGCAGGCAAAGAAAGAAGTCATGACCTACAAAATAAATAGTTTGGCAGATATTAAGGAAGAAAATTTCATTGAGTTGAGGTCTTCTGATTTAAAACGAGGTGATTTGGTCTATGTTCGTGCGGGAGAACAAATTCCAGCCGATGGTGACGTAATCGATGGCGCGGCTTCTGTCGATGAAAGTGCCATCACAGGTGAATCCGCTCCAGTAATTCGTGAATCTGGTGGTGACCGTAGTGCGGTTACAGGTGGCACAACTGTTGTTTCAGATTATCTCGTGATTCGTGTAACTTCAGAAAACGGACAGTCTTTCTTGGATAAAATGATCGCGATGGTAGAGGGTACTCAACGAAAAAAGACACCAAATGAGATTGGAATGCAAATTTTCTTGATTACCTTAACAATCATTTTCTTAACGGTTTCGATTACCTTGGTGCCGTTTACCGATTTTAGTAGTCAGTTATCGGGAAAAGGTGAAGCTTTATCGCTGATCATCGTTATCGCTCTATTGATTTGCTTGGCTCCAACGACGATTGGTGCATTGATTTCCTCTATAGGGATTGCTGGGATGAGTCGCTTAACGAAGGAAAATGTGATTGCGATGAGCGGTCGCGCAATCGAAGCATCAGGTGATGTGGATGTTCTTCTATTAGACAAAACAGGAACCATAACACTAGGAAATCGTCGTGCCAGCGAATTTTTACCAGTGAATGGTGTCAGTGAGGAGCAGCTTGCCGATGCGGCACAATTATCTTCTTTAGCCGATGAAACGGCAGAAGGCCGCAGTATCGTGATTTTGGCAAAGGAACGGTTCAATTTGCGGGAAAGAGAATTTCAACAATCGGAAGTAAAATTTATTGATTTCAGCGCCAAAACACGGATGAGTGGAATCGATTATCGTGGTGATGAGATTCGTAAGGGTGCAGCAGATACCATGAAAAAATATGTTCAGTCAAAAGGCAAAACGTATCCTGCTGAATGTGACGAAATTGTTGACAAAATCGCGCGCGCTGGCGGTACACCATTAGTTGTAGTTAAAAATGACCGTGTAATGGGAGTCGTCTATTTAAAAGATATTGTAAAAAATGGTGTCAAAGATAAATTTGCAGATATGCGTAAAATGGGGATCAAAACAATTATGATTACGGGTGATAATCCGTTGACTGCAGCGGCAATCGCGGCAGAAGCAGGGGTAGATGATTTTCTGGCGGAAGCAACACCTGAGAACAAAATGAATTTAATCCGTGATTATCAGGAAAAAGGTCACTTGGTCGCTATGACAGGGGATGGGACCAATGATGCGCCCGCATTAGCCCAAGCGGATGTGGCTATGGCGATGAATACAGGGACCCAAGCCGCTAAAGAAGCAGGAAATATGATTGACTTAGATTCTAGCCCAACCAAACTTTTGCAGGTGGTGCAGATTGGGAAACAATTGCTGATGACGCGCGGAGCACTGACAACCTTCAGCATTGCAAATGATATCGCCAAGTATTTCGCAGTGATTCCCGTCTTATTTTATAGTATTTATCCGCAACTTGATCGTTTGAATATCATGGGGTTAGGAAGTCCGTTGACGGCGATTTTATCCGCTGTTATTTATAACGCAGTAGTAATCATCGCATTGATTCCATTGGCACTGAAAGGTGTGAAGTATCAGGAAAAACCAGCTAGTCAGATTTTACGTCACAACTTATTGATTTACGGTCTGGGCGGAATTGTTGCACCATTTATTTTCATCAAGCTTATTGATGTCATACTTTCGCTGATTATCTTATAAGGAAGGAGCAGGAATGATGAAAAGAAGTATTCTAAGTAGTATACGCTTTCTGATCTTAAGTTTAATTGTTTTTGGAGGATGCTATACGCTAGCGATTACCGGCATTGGTCAACTATTCTTTTCAGATCAAGCAAACGGTAGTCAAGTAATGAAGGATGACAAAGTCGTGGGTTCAAAGCTGATCGGCCAAACGTTTGATCAGGATAAGTATTTTTCAGGACGCAGCGAGAAAGTTAGTCAGTTATCCCCTATTTCTGAGGAACAGATACAGTTAGTTAAAAAACGGACACAAGCGGAATTAACGAAAAATCCTACAGAGAAAGAGGTGCCGAATGATTTAGTCACAGCTTCGGCTAGTGGAGTAGACCCCAATATCAGTTTGGCTGCAGCAGAGTTTCAAATCCCCCGCATTGCCAATGAACGTGGGGTTTCCAAACAAGTTGTTCATAAAATAATCAACAAGCAGGTGCAAAAGGACTGGTTTTCTGATCGGCGCTATGTCAATGTTTTGCAGTTGAACCTCGCTTTAGATAAACTAGAAGTATAATACGAACGAATTCTCTAACCGCAGATGATGGTTAGAGAATTGTTGTGCATAGGAAGGAGGAGGGCAATTGGAAGAAAAGCCAAAAGGGGATGGCTGTCGTGGTCGTTTGCGGGTATTTTTTGGATTTGCTGCTGGAGTAGGAAAAACGTACAGCATGCTGTCGGAAGCTCATGAATTATTACTGATGGGTAAAAATGTCGTTGTTGGCTACATTGAACCTCATGATCGTCCAGATACCAATCGATTATTGGAAGGCCTGCCACAAATTCCGCCAAAAAAAATTATTTACAAACAAATGATTTTAACGGAACCTGATATTGATCAAATAATTCAGCAAAAACCCGAAATTGTTTTGATTGATGAGCTGGCACATACAAACGCTGAAGGCTCGCGAAACCGTAAACGATATCAGGATGTCGATGAACTGCTGAATGCAGGAATCAATGTCTTTACAACAGTCAATGTTCAACATATTGAGAGTTTGAACGATATCGTTGAGGAGGTTACGGGTATTGAAGTCAAAGAAACGGTACCAGATACGTTCCTGCAGCAGGCGACAATTAAAGTCGTCGATGTAGAGCCGGATGAATTAATTGAGCGATTAGAGCAAGGAAAAATTTACGCCAATGAAAATGCGAAACGTGCGCTGCAAAATTTCTTCATCCCGCAAAAACTAGATCAACTGAGGGGATTAGCGATTCAACGTGCCTCGGATCATATTAACCGAATCAGTGCCAAAACAATTGGGATTCAAAGCAAGCTGTTGACAGTAGTAAATGATGTTTTTCCTAAAATGACAGAAAAATCAATTCGCTGGACAGCTCGTTTAGCGCAGGGATTAGGTGCGGATTGGACAGTGATTCAGATTCGTACCCAAGAAAATACACCAACCAATATCCCCTTGGCGGAAAAGTTAGGGGCTGAAGTGATTAGTATTGAAGAAGATGATAGTTTTGAAACGATTGTCGAGTTTGCAAAAATGACAGGTGTTACGGACATTATTATGGGAAAAAATCTTCGGCAACCTTGGTATGAAAAAATTTTTGTTGAAGCGTTTGATGATCGATTATTGAAGCGATTAAATGATACGGAACTTCATCTGATACCATTTAATGAAGAAAAACAATCACTCTTTCTTAAGACTCGAAAGGTGATTGAAGGCGGCGGAAAAGATTTGGGTATCGCTTTAGGCGGCGTATTTTTGGCGACCATTGTGACCGAGTTGATGCAATACATTCATATCGGGGATCAAAATCTAATGTTGATTTATATCTTTTTCATCTTATTAGTCGCACGAATGACCTCTGGTTACTTTTGGAGTGCACTTGCTTCTATTTTAAGTGTCTTGTCTTTTAACTGGTTTTTTGTCGAACCTCTGTATTCGTTGACCGTTTACAAGCAAGGGTATCCAATCACATTAGTAATTATGTGTTTGGTTGCGATTCTGATCAGTAATTTGATGGTTCGCTTAAAGAAACAAGCGGAAAGCTCGATGGAAAAAGAGCATCAAATGGAAATCCTCTATGAGCTCAATAAACAATATGTACTGGCAGACAGTCGCAATCAAATTTTAGATATTTCAGCGACCTATTTATCCAGACTGTTGGAACGAGAGGTGATTTTGTTTGATCGCCAAGCGATGGTCGAAAGTGTTCATTGCGTCGGCGGGAAAACCTCGATTTTAAGCACAAAGGAAGAAGCCGCTGTTGCTTTTTGGACTGCTAAGAATCAAAAGGAAGCAGGAAACGGCACGGATACGCTGATCGGTGCTAAGGGATTTTACCTACCTATCATTGCCAGTGGAAAAACGCTAGCAGTATTAGGAATTGAACGCAATGCGGGATTAGATCTAGAAAATGATCAACTCAATTATTTAAAACTAGTTTTAACTCAAATTGCTGTTATTTTGGAACAAACTGAATTGAAGAATGAGAAGGAACAGGTAGAATTAGAGAATGAAAGAGAAAAAGTTCGCAGCAACTTATTACGCGCTGTGTCTCATGATCTCAGAACGCCGTTAACTGTTATTTCTGGTATCGCCGAAACGTTAGGTGTTGGTGCTGATTTAAAAGAAGAAACGCGGCAAAAACTATTGAAGGATATACAAGAGGAATCTCAATGGCTGATTCGAATGGTAGAAAATCTATTGTCCATCACACGTATTAATATGGATACGATGAAGGTCAACAAAACAGCAGAACCAGTGGAGGAAATCATCGAAGCGGTCTATCAGCATTTAAAAAAGGTCTATCCAGAGGGACAAGTTACGCTACAGTTGCCAGAAAACGTGATTTTCATTCAAGTAGATCCGATCTTGATCGAACAGACCCTATTCAATTTAGTGGAAAATGCCTTTCGCCATGGTGAAAAAGCTCGACCAGTCAAGTTGACTGTACATCAAGAAAACAATCAAACAGTCTTCGAGATCGAGAATTACGGAGAGATCCCATTAAAGCAATTTGAGAAAATTCAAACAAATTTATCTAGTACAAATGAAGTACCGGTGGATTCGAAAAATGGATTAGGCATCGGCTTGAGCATTGTCAAAACGATTGTCCATGCTCATAATGGGACCATGGAAATGACTGTTGGTGAAGGGAAGACGCTTGTCAGAATTTATTTGAAGTGAGGAGGATGTTCATGAAGCCTGCTATTTTACTAATTGAAGATGATCCGAATATTACGGATTTTATGGAGGTTGTTTTAGACCAGCAATGTTACCAGCTAACGGTCGCCAATACGGGGATGGAGGCGTTGACGGCATTTCAGACCACTTCGATTGACCTAGTTTTATTAGACTTAGGGTTACCCGATATTGACGGCATCGATTTGTTAAAAATTTTACGCAAAAGAATGCATTTGCCGATCATTATCATTTCCGCTCGAAACAACGAGGCAGAAAAAGTCAAAGCATTAGATTTAGGTGCGGATGATTACGTTACAAAACCATTTGGCACCAATGAACTGTTAGCAAGAATTCGCACAGCTCTACGTCACCAAAAAGTGCAAGCAGAGACTGTGTCCGTTGTAGAAAACAACGCCTTGAAGATTGATTTCGACAGACAATTAGTTTATAAAGAAGGACAAGAAATTCATTTGACTAAAAACGAGTATCGGATTTTGGCCTTGATGTTTCGACAAATAGGCAAAGTGGTCACCTATCAAACCCTGATGACTGAGGTCTGGGGGCCCTATAGCGATGATTCGCAAACCTTGCGCGTGAACATGTCTAATATACGAAAAAAAATTGAAAAGGATACCTTAAAACCCGAGTATTTAATTACTGAGATCGGTGTAGGATATCGCCTGCGGGATCACCGCGCGGAGTAAGAATAGTATCAGTCGAAGAAAAAGCAATGGAATATTGGCATTATCATTTGCCTGTTTTCCATTGTTTTTTTGATTGATTCATGAAACAGTTATTGAAGTTGGTTAAATAAATCCTGATCAATTAGTAATGAGAACAGTATTCAGGTTTCTTTCTTTGAAATTCTTATAAAGTGCTCTTTTTTGATAGTTTTTATTATACTAATTATAAAAAAGAATAGATCTGTTGTTGTGAATAATGATTATCTTTCTCATTTAGATGTTTCTGTTTTCAATTAGAAGTATACAGTGCTAGTCTAAAAATGAAGAAAGATGGAGGCATAGAATATGAGTAATTTAAAGAAGTTTTTATTAACTGTGACAGTTGGGATTGTTGCTTTGATTTTAGAATTTGGGTTTCACCAAGCACGAGTCGCTTTTTGGCTGATAGCCATAGTTGGCGGGATTATGACAATTTCTATGCTGATCGGCATGGTACAAACACTTCGTTCAGGAAAATATGGGGTTGATATTTTAGCTATTACAGCCATTGTTGCTACGTTATTAGTGGGCGAGTATTGGGCAAGCTTAATGGTTTTGGTTATGTTAACAGGCGGAGATAGTCTTGAGGATTATGCAAGCCATCAAGCGGGTCGCGAATTGCAGTCGCTTTTAAATAATTCACCTCAAATCGCGCACCGGATCGATGGAGAAGAAGTTACAGAGCTGAAGGTTGATGAGGTTCAGGTTGGGGATACGATCTTAGTAAAACCAGGTGAGCTGGTTCCGGTTGATGGGCGAGTAATTGCAGGTGAATCGTTTGTTGACGAGTCTTCCTTGACAGGGGAATCCAAACCAATAGAAAAGCAGATAAACGACGAGTTGATGTCTGGATCAATCAACGGTGATGCCGCATTACGGTTTAAAGTGACAAAATCTGCAAAAGACAGTCAATATCAAACATTGGTAAAATTAGTTCAAGAATCTGAGGCCAAACCGGCTCATTTTGTACGTTTAGCTGATCGATACGCGGTACCTTTTACTCTTATTGCCTATATTATTGGCGGAATTGCTTGGTTTGTATCAAAAGACCCAGTACGCTTTGCGGAAGTATTAGTAGTGGCCTCTCCTTGTCCACTGATTTTGGCTGCACCTGTGGCTTTAGTGGCCGGTATGAGCCGTTCAAGTCGCAATGGGATTGTCGTAAAGACGGGGACAACGATTGAAAAGTTAGTGCGGGCAAAAAGCATCGCTTTTGATAAAACTGGGACATTAACGGAAGGCAAATTATCTGTTGAGGAGATAAAGGTGGTTTCTGAAAACATTTCGAGAGAAGACCTAGTGATCTATGCAGCTAGTGGTGAACAAGAATCCAGTCATATTTTAGCCCGCTCATTAATTGCTTATGCAAAAGCAGAAAAGCTTTCTTTATTACCTGTAGCAAACCTTGAGGAAGTTACTGGTCAAGGGATTCAAGCAATAGTCGAAGACAAGGAAATTCGTGTAGGAAAAGCAGCCTTCGCTGGTTCTAATACCGAGTTGAGTAGTGAAAAAACAGCTGTTTATGTATCGATTGCTGGTCAATATGTTGGGTACATTACTTTTACAGATATTGTTCGTGAAGAATCAGCGGAAACCATCAAAGAGTTGAATCAATTGGGAATCACAAAAACAATTATGCTGACGGGGGATCATCAATCCATCGCTAAACAGATCGCAGAAGAAGTGGGGATCTCTGAGGTACATGCTGAGTGCTTACCGGAAGAAAAGATCAACGTGATTAAGACTTTGAGTGATGGAGATCGTCCAGGGATTATGGTTGGGGATGGTGTCAACGATGCACCTGCGCTTGCCGTTGCGGATGTCGGAATCGCGATGGGGGCTCATGGATCAACTGCTGCTAGTGAAAGTGCAGATGCAGTTATTTTGAAGGATGATTTGAGTCGTGTGTCCGAAGCTGTTCGTTTGTCACAAGATACCATGCGGATTGCCCGCCAGTCTGTATTGATTGGGATCGTAATTTGTGTCATCTTGATGCTGATCGCAAGTACTGGAGTTATTCCTGCATTGCTAGGCGCAGCGCTTCAGGAGGTAATTGATACGGTTTCAATATTGTCAGCGTTAAGAGCAAGAAAAGATCGATAAAAACAATCAACACCTCTGATTCAGTTCTTGAGAAGTGAGACAGAGGTGTTTTTTTTGTACAATAACCCAAAGTCGGCTTCTTTATTGAAATTGTTGATAATTCTGATCCTTACTCCTTTTCAAAACCTCTAGTATCGTCTCTTTGTCAGTGACCAAGGTATTAATGAAGCCTGACTTAAGTATAGCGGTTAGCGGTGCGGCTTTTTTCTTACTTTGGACAACGACAATCGAGTGGGGAACATCCTTAAGTGTTGAGAGATCGATACCGATTTTTCGTTCGTACTGATCATTTTTTATGATCTTACCCTCTCGATCAATAAAGGTGCAGCAGCTTTCAGCCGCCGCATCGTATAGCTTCATTTCCTCCATATCCGCAGGCGTCAGCTGCTCATTCCAGTATTTCAACGGTTGCTTATAAGGCTCACCGACGCCGATCAACGCGATATCCAGCTTCTCCCAATAGGCTTTGATTTCTTCGAAGTACTTTGCATTGACAATGTTATTTCGGGTCTCTTTATCTTCTTGTACGGCAGTTGCATTGATAAAAATACTTTTTCCATCGTATTGTTTCGCAATCTCATAAACAACAGCATTGACATGATAACGAGTGCTTGAATGACCAGGTGCGCCAACCAGCGGAACAAAAATCGCATCTGTGCTTCGATTAACAGTGGTACTTTCGATCATATATTCAATCGTTTTCCCTGAAGCCAGTCCGACAATACTGTCATTTTGAATGATTTGTCGTAAATGAATCGCGGCTTCTTTAGCGACGGATTTGCATTTCTCTGTTTCGCTTAATTTTTTGCTGTGATTAGCGATGATCACATTTTTCAATCCATACTTTTCTTGGACATAGCGTTCTAGCTTAATTAGGTTGGTATATTCATCATTTCTGATCTCGATCTTGACGATTTCCTGTTCCTTGGCTTCATGCAAAAGTCGGCTGACAGTTGCTTGGTTGATGTTCAATTCTTTAGATATCTGACTTTGCTTTTTTTCCTCTATGTAATAAAGGTAAGCAACCTTGATCAACAGCTTTTCCTTATTTTTGTCCATGATCTACCACCTCACTACTATTGTAAGGGAAGAAAATAGAAAAAAGAATGCCTCTACCAAATTTATCCAAATGGCATAAATATGCATGATGAGAAAAGGCGCATGCTTATGAAATGCAATGATATCAAAGCTTTCCAGTTTTTTTTCTCAGATAGTCACTACTTTCCAGTTTCACAAACGAAAAATATTCTGCAATAATTTGGGCAAGAAAATGATTTGTTTGGCCAAAAACATTTTTTTACGAATAGCATTCAGGAGGCGAAGATAGTGGAAATTAGTTTAAAGGACAAGGTCGTAGTCATTACTGGCGGGTCCTCAGGCATTGGCAAAAGTATCGCGGGATCGATGAGGGAATGTTCGGCACAGACAATCGTTATCGATTTGACGATTCCATCTGAAAAAATGGAAAGGGTTACATATTATGCCTGTGACGTTAGCGATGGACTAGAGGTACGGCGAACGATCCAGCAGATTATAGAAGCATTTGGCACAATAGATGTTTTAGTCAACAACGCCGGAATCAACAAACCGCGCCTGTTGGTCGATATTTATGGAAAAGATTCCAATTATGTTTTGACGGAAGAGATTTACGATCAAATCGTCGGTGTGAATCAAAAGGGCGTATTCCTCTGTTCCCAGGCAGCTGCCGAAGTGATGGTGAAAAAGCGATCCGGCGTGATCATCAACATCAGCTCTGAATCTGGCATGGAAGGCTCGTTGGGGCAAAGCTGCTACGCCGCCACAAAAGGTGCAGTGAATTCCTTCACTCTTTCCTGGGCAAAGGAACTTGGACCATCAAATATTCGCGTGGTGGGCGTGGCACCAGGGATCAATGAAAAAACTGGAATGACGTCACCGGAGCTTTACGAGGCTTTTGCTTATACGCGAAATGTACCGATCGAACAGCTTGATACCGGCTATGAAAAAGCGATTCCTTTAGGACGTTTAGGAAAGCTATCAGAAATTGGGCAACTAACCGCATTTTTAGCATCCGATCTCGCTAGTTATATTACAGGAACCACGATCAATATTAGCGGCGGAAAATCACGAGGATAAGAAAGGACAGAACAAATATGAACTATTATATCGATACAGCAGATTTTGAAACAGTCAAGCAGGCATTTGACTGCTTACCTGTCGCAGGAGTAACGATGAATCCGACGATCATTAAAAATGATTTGAAGGGAAAGAAAGTTGCCTTTTTTGATCGAACCCATCAAATTCGGGACTTTATCGGAGAACAAACACCGTTTCATATCCAAGTGATCGGCGAGACCTTCGAAGATATGATCAAGGATGCGGAGCGTCTGCAAAATGAAGTTGGCGGCAATCTATTTGTAAAAATTCCTGCATGTCCAGTCGGCTACAAGGCGATGCGGGAATTAACTGAACGAGGTATCCAGATCACCGCGACGGCGATTATTGATGTCAATCAAGCCCTATTGTCCGCTGCTTCAGGAGCAAAAGTCGTCGCGCCATACGTCAATCGTATCAGCAATATCTCAGGAGATGGGGATCAGGTCTTAGCGGATATCGTGAAGACCTTCGCGTTTTCGGATTATGAGACGCAGGTAATTGGGGCATCCTTCAAGAGCGCCCTGCAGGTAGAAAAAGCGGCCATCGCCGGTGCATCTGGAGTCGCTTTGGGTTTTGATGTTCTTCAAGCCTGTGCCAACCATGTGTTGACAGAAACGAGCGTTGCTCAGTTTACGAAGGACTGGGAAGCTACGTATGGCGAAGGAACGCTCATGTGTGATTTATAGCCTTACAAATCATAGCAGGGAGGAGAAAAAATGATTTACTTCATTGGAATATTAGCGATCAGCGCATACATTCTGCAAGTCCTTTTAGGCATTCGACAGTTCAAGTATTTTAATCGTCAGCTTCGGCAAATGAGAAGCAAGGGACGAGTAGCAATTGGTGTGAATAAGGGCCGGATCGCATCGGGAACGATCATTTTATTTGCTATCGATGAACAATTTCAGATCCATGAAGCCAAAAAGATGCAGGGAATCAGCAGTTTTACGATGTTTAAACCTTTTACCAATGTCGTTGGTCAGAACCTGTTAGAGCTGACTAAGGAGCATCCAGCATTGGCTAAAGAAAATAAGCTGACTCAAAAAGCGGTCATACATGCGGTTGAAAGCTGTCTCCAACCTGAGCCAAAAACGGAAAATAACTATCAACCGATGTATTCACTGGAAAATCTAAAATGGACGGTAAAGAATCAACTGCTGCTATGTAAGCAAAGAATAAAAAGGAGCTGAGTGTTTTGGATATCATTGTACGTTTTGCGGAAAGTTTTATGAACTTGTTTCAGCTTGGTGGAAAGACCTTTATCAGTTGGATGACCGGGATCGTTCCCGTTGTCTTGATGCTGCTGGTTTTGATGAATACATTGATCGCATTTTTAGGACAGGACAGGGTAGAAAAATTGGCGGGATTATCTTAAAAAAATCCCATCAGCCGTTACTTGATTTTGCCATTTCTATCAGCTTTTATGTTGGGCAATCCAATGTGCTTGTCAATGGGGCGTTTCATGCCGGAATATTACAAACCGAGCTTTTACGCGGCGACCTCACACTTTTGCCATACCAGTAATGGCGTATTCCCGCATATCAATCCAGGTGAGCTGTTCGTTTGGTTAGGGATCGCGGCCGGGATCGAACAGCTTGGACTTAGCACCACAGAGCTAGCGGTGCGTTATATGCTGGTTGGTCTAGTCATGAATTTCCTTGCAGGCTGGGTGACTGATTTGACGACCGCCTATGTCTGCAAAGGCCAAGGAGTTAAGCTGTCAAAAGAAGTCAAAATTCAAGCTTAAGAAGAAATTACTTTTGAAAGGAGAACAGCAAGATGAGTAACTATCATTCGATTACCGTAACGAAAGGTTCTGGCGGCTACGGCGGACCGATCACGATCACACCAACGAAGGAAAAGAATAAGTTCATTTATATCACAGGCGGCGGAGAGAAGCCGGCCATTGCTGATAAAATTGAGGAATTGACAGGAATGGAATCTGTGAATGGCTTTAAAACCTCAATTCCAGACGAAGAAGTTGCACTGGCGATCGTAGACTGCGGCGGTACACTCCGCTGCGGAATCTATCCCAAAAAAGGGATTCCCACGATCAACATCATTCCTACAGGGAAAAGCGGTCCTTTGGCGGAGTTCATTAAAGAAGACATCTATGTTTCTGCTGTGGGGCTAAACCAGATTGTTTTAGCTGCAGAAGAAGAAAAACAATTTGAACCAGCTGCGTTTGAAAATGCCATCAGTGAACCTGTAAAAGAAAAGAAAACCGTCGAAGAACCTAAGAAGACCAGCTTTATCGCGAAGATCGGGATGGGCGCTGGGAAGGTCGTTGCTACGTTTAACCAATCTGCTCGTGAAGGTGTGCAGACGATGCTCAATACGGTTATTCCGTTTATGGCCTTCGTCTCGTTGTTAATCGGAATCATTCAGGGATCAGGTGTCGGTGATCTCTTTGCTCGAATCATGACGCCTCTGGCTGGAAGTATTTGGGGCCTGATGCTGCTAGGATTCATTTGTTCGTTGCCGTTTTTGTCACCGCTATTGGGACCTGGAGCAGTTATCAGTCAGGTGATTGGAGCGCTGATCGGCGTAGAAATCGGAAAAGGGACGATCCCGCCGCAGTTTGCATTACCAGCATTATTTGCCATCAATACGCAAAATTCATGTGATTTCATTCCGGTGGGGCTGGCACTTGAAGAAGCAGAGGTTGAAACGGTAGAGGTCGGAGTGCTTTCTGTCTTGTACTCAAGATTTCTAACGGGCGTTCCTCGGGTAATCGTGGCGTGGCTGGTCAGCTTTGGATTGTATCAATAGAAAGGAGTGGATAAAACATGGTTTATTTTGAAACAACCATCGTTGAAATCGGTGCTTTGGCAGCAGAGTTTGAATCAGAAAGAATGCTGATTCTTTTCGGAAGTGAAGCACCAGAGGGGTTGAAGGACTATTGCTATAATATTCAAGCGAAGCCGTTAGAGCAAGAAATCAAGGCAGGTGACCAGATTGTTTTTGATGGGAACGAGTACGAAATTACCGCGATCGGAACAACTGCGAACGAAACATTTAAACAGTTGTATCATATGACGATCAAGTTTGATGGAAAGAAGACGCCCGATTTGCCAGGAACGATGCATGTAGCAGCAAAAGATTTCCCCGTATTATCAGTGGGAACAACCATCGACTTCAAAGAAAATAGTTGAGAAAAAGACGTTTCTAATTCGCTCGGCCACACGGAGCAAATTAGAAACGTCTTTTTATTAGTGGGACATCAATGTCCCATTTTAATGATGTTGACCTTGATGTCCACCCGTACGCTTAGGGGTGTTATTATGATGGACACGATTTTGCTGCTGTTGAGCCGGCGCCTGATTTTGCGACGTTTGATTGGTAGATTGCTGATGCTGCCGAATTTGCTGTTGTTGAATCGGTTCTTGCTGCACAGGTTGCTGAACCTGCTGCTGGCTCTGTTGTGCTTGAGTGGCTGGTTGATTGGCATCATTCTTTACCTGTGCAGAATCATCCCTCCTGTTTTGCTGGGCGTACTGATTACCGGTACCATCCTGTGGTTGGACGCTATAGGCAGTTGTAGTCGGTTCAGCGGTTGGCGCAGGAGTCGCTTGTGTTTGCTTTGCGGCATAACTTGGACAATCAGCGATTCTTGGATGGTCAGCGCGACCCGACCCAGTCCCATCCTGTTTGCCATTTCTTGGTCTAGTGGTTCTGTCTTCATCTAAACGATCGAGAAGACGATCCTGTCGCAAAGGGCAATCTGCTCTTGAAGTTTTATAAATGTTATCAATCGTACAGTAGCGTAGATTTTGAACGTCTTGAACCGTTGCGGCGGCTTCTGCCTTTATTGCGTTGAAGCCCAACATACCAACAAACAACAATGAAGCTATCATCAGTTTCTTTTTGTGATTTCTCATGAGTGATCTCCTCCTTCAACTGTAGTATAGGAAGAGAATGTGACAAAAGTATGGCAACTATGCAGAAGGCAATAAAATTTTGATCAAAAATTGTTTTTCCTTTCCTTCTGCGGTGATTTGTCCCTCATGACGACGAATTACTTGCTTAGCGATGGCTAATCCAAGCCCAGTTCCGTTCACATTTGTACGATTCTGCCGTTGAAAGGACTCAAATAACTGCTCCGGATTCTCGACCACATCATGGCATTCGTTGCTTACATCAATTTCCAGCATGGATGGATTAACCGCAATTCGAACAGTGATCGATGAATGCTCCGGTGCATATTTCGTCGCATTATCCAGCAAAATTTTAATGACTTGTGTGATCCTCAGATAGTCGGCATGAATCATTTTTGGTTCATTCAGTTCATTTTCTAGTCGAACTTCTTGGTCTTTTTCCTTCAAGACTAGTCGATAGCTGCGGAGGGCGTCGTTGATACAGTCCAAAGGATCAACGAGCTCCTTTTGCAGGTGAAATTCGGTTGATTGCAGTCTGCTCAGCTCTAATAAATCATTGATCAAGCGCTCCAAGTTAGTGCTTTCCTTTAGTAGCTGCAGTAGATAGTCCTTTTCTTCCTGTGTACTTAAATAACCGTCGGTGATCGCCTCCAGTGAACTTTTGATCACCATAACAGGTGTCCGTAATTCATGGGATATTTGGGAAAGAAAATCCTTTTCCGATTGTTCCTTTCGATCACGAGCCGAACGGGCTTCTGCTAATCGTTGGCTCAACAGGGTCAGCTGATCACCTAATTCCTGCAGCTCATCTTTTGTCTGAATCGTTAAAGCTTTTTCGTAATGTTCATTTGCCAGCTCGTTTACGTATCCCCGCATCGATTCGATCGGTTTAACGAAGCGTTTGGACAAACGCCAAGCCAGAAAACTCGCAATGATCACAGCACCAACGAGACTCAATAACAGCATTAAATAGCCAGACATTTGATTTTGATGGATGATATCGACCTTTGAACGAATCAAGACCACAGCTGCCACAGAATCATCCGTTATGACCGGAGTGGCAATCGTTAATTCTTGTAATTGAAACAGATTCCGTTTTTTTGCTACCTGCATTTGCTTTGTCTCAAAGGTAGCAGTGACTAGCTTTTTCGCTTCATTCGGCGGATCTGTTTGGTTGCTGGGACTGTCGTGATGAGAAGAGACAATCGGGTTCATGCGAGTATCTAATACCCAGACTTCTTCACCAGCGATTTGATTGAGAAAGCGTAAAAAAGCACCATATCCACCCATCCCACCGCTTTGTCCCATTTTCGTGCCAGAGCTGAAATAGTCGGTCAAGGTATCACTAATCAATTCGCTACGGTGGGTCAATTCTTCTTGATGCAGATCCTCTGTCTGTTTTGCGAACAGCACTCCAAAGAAAAGAGCGATCATGGTAGCAAAAATCAGCAATAAACCAACAAATTGCTGGATTAGTCGTGTTGTGATCTTTTTCATGAGTGAACCTCGATTCGATAGCCTTCACCCCAAACGGTTTCAATCTGACAGTCGGTAACGCTAGCCTTCTTCAATTTTGCCCGCAGCCGCTTGATATGGCTATCGACAGTCCGGCTATCACCGTAATAGTCGTATCCCCAAACGGCGTCCAGTAAATTATCGCGGGTAAAGACTTTATTGGGATATTTTGCAAATAGAACCAGTAATTCAAATTCTTTTTTAGTCAATTTGATTTCCTGCTCATTTCCAATCGCTTGGCGCTTTTCTAGAAATAAGCGAAGAGAGCCTAAAGACAATTGAGTAATTGTAGGTTCTTTTTCAAAATGGATTCTCCGCAAAATCGCCTTGATCCTTGACAGGACTTCCTTGGGTGAGAAGGGCTTGATGATATAATCATCCGCTCCGATCTCTAGTCCTAAAATACGATCTGCATCTTCTGATTTGGCGGTAATCATAATGATCGGTACCGTTGATTTTTCGCGAATCTGTTGACAGATCGTAAAACCGTTAACATTTGGCAGCATAATATCCAGCAGAACAAAATCAACTTGGTTTTGTTCGAAATAGGGAAGGGCATCTTTGCCATCATGAATCACTGCAGTTTCATATTCTGCCTTGTTCAAATAACGGGTTAGAACATCGACGATCTGCTCATTATCCTCAATAATCAAAATTTTCATACGAATCCGCCCTTTATTCTGCATTTACCGCAATTATATCTTAGAAAGAGAGCAAAAATAAAGAACGAAAGTGGTTTCTTTGCATGGTATCATTAAAGGGAGTAGGGGAATGCAGGATTGAGTCTCTTGCGGTTCAAATCTTTTGAAAGCGTTTTTCGTTATGATAAACTGATTCTGTAATGATTATTTGCCATTTTAAAGAGGGATATTCAATGAAAAAGAGTGAGGTGAAAAGTATGTTTTCTTTTAATGAGCGAAACCGAATGATTCAACAGTTAAAGGCGGAGACATTTGATTTAGTAATAATCGGTGGTGGAATCACAGGAGCTGGAGTCGCCTTGCAGGCGGCAGCTTCTGGATTATCTGTGGCGTTACTGGAAATGCAAGACTTTGCTGAAGGAACCTCTTCGCGCTCGACAAAGCTGGTCCACGGAGGGTTACGCTATCTTAAAACATTTGATGTCGAAGTCGTTGCGGATACGGTCAGCGAACGTGCGATTATTCAAGGGATCGCTCCACATATTCCGAAAGCGGATCCAATGATTTTGCCGATCTTCGATGAACCAGGTTCCACTTTCAACCTGTTTTCTGTAAAAGTCGCTATGGATCTTTATGATCATTTAGCTGGAATTACTGGGGGTGAATATGCAAATTACATGCTGAGTAAAGAGGAAATCTTGGAACGGGAGCCTCAGCTAGCTTCGGAAGGTCTTTTAGGCGGCGGGGTGTACTTAGACTATCGAAATAACGATGCCCGTTTAGTGATTGAAAATATCAAGCGAGCGGTGGATGATGGCGCGATTGCCCTCAGTCGTATGAAGGTCGAAGAAATTTTCCATGATAACCAAGGAAAAGTTTCTGGCGTGAAAGCAAAAGATTGCTTAACTGATGAAGTGGTTACTATTAATAGCAAGTTGGTCATTAATACAGCAGGACCATGGTCAGATTTAGTAAATAAACTGGATAAGAATATTGATCATAAGCCGCATATGCGACCAACGAAAGGCGTGCATTTAGTTGTTGATGGTGAAAAACTTAACGTGCCGCAGCCAACTTATTTTGACACTGGAGAAAATGACGGACGAATGGTCTTTGTCATTCCAAGAGAAAATAAAACCTATTTTGGTACCACGGATACTGACTATCAAGGGGATTTCAATCATCCGACCGTCGAACAGTCAGATGTAGATTATTTGTTGAAGATCGTTAATCATCGATACCCTGAGGTCAACTTGACGATTGAGGATATCGAAGCCGCCTGGGTGGGCTTGCGTCCATTGATAAGTGAAGCCGGCGGCGATTACAATGGGACAAAGAAAGAAAAAATCAGTGACGAAAACTTCGAAAAAATCATACATGCAGCAAAAGATTATTCAGAAGGCAAACAATCGCGCCCAGAAGTAGAAAAGACAATTACTGATGCGGCAAAGGAAGAACCTAAGGACAATCCTTCTGCCGTTTCTCGCGGCAGTGATTTAACGATTGCTGACGATGGGTTATTGATTTTATCTGGTGGTAAATTGACAGATTACCGTTTGATGGCCACAGGAGCGATGAAGAAAATTATTGAGCTTTTATCTGACAGTCAGTTCAAACTGATCGACTCAGAAAAATATCCTGTATCTGGCGGAGAACTTGATCCGGAAACTGTCGATGAAGCCTTAGAAGCCATTGCTAAGAAAGGTGAAGATCAGGGATTAAGCCCTGAAGATGCCAAGTTTATTGCCGAGCTTTACGGTTCGAATGCCGAGAAAGTTTTCGATTTAAAAGATCAAAGAACTTTTGAAGGACTATCTTTGGCGGAATCCATGTCGTTACGCTATGCAATGGAAGAAGAGATGACAGTGACACCAGTGGATTACTTGCTACGCCGAACCAACTATATGCTGTTTATCAGCCATCGCTTAATGGAAATCAAAGACGCTGTTGTTGATGCCATGGCTGGCTATTTTGAATGGGATGCAGGAACGAAGGAGGCGTATCAATCAGAACTAGATCAACAGATCAAGGAAACTCAATTAACGGATTTAAAAAAGCACCAAATATAATATAAAAAGGAGTGGGAACATGGAGTCTTATATCATGTCAATCGATCAAGGAACAACGTCAAGCAGGGCAATCGTTTTCGACAAAGCAGGGAAGGAAGTAAGTTCTTCTCAAAAAGAATTTACGCAGCATTTTCCAAAACCAGGCTGGGTAGAACATGATGCAAATGAGATTTGGAACTCGGTTCAATCAGTTATTGCAGGATCATTAATTGAAGGCGGTTTAAAACCCGATCAAATCGAAGGAATCGGGATCACCAATCAACGTGAAACAACGGTCATTTGGGAAAAAGAAACGGGACATCCAATCTATAACGCAATTGTCTGGCAATCGAAACAAACAAGTGACATTGCAGATGAGTTAAAAGAGCAAGGACACTCTGAAATGATTCAAAAGAAAACAGGACTGTTAATCGACTCTTATTTCTCGGCAACCAAAGTAAAATGGATCTTGGATCATGTAGAAGGTTCACGTGAACGGGCAAGAAATGGTGAATTACTATTCGGAACAATCGATACTTGGTTGGTTTGGAAATTAACAGGCGGTGAAGCCCATGTATCTGATTATACGAATGCCAGTCGGACAATGATGTACAACATTTATGACTTGGAATGGGATCAAGAAATTTTAGATTTATTAGATATTCCAAAAGAGATTCTACCAGAGGTAAAATCAAATTCAGAGGTTTATGGTTATACAGCTGATTATCATTTCTATGGTAACAAGGTGCCAATCGCAGGGATGGCAGGAGACCAGCAAGCGGCTCTCGTTGGTCAACTGGCCTTTGACAAAGGAATGGTTAAGAATACTTATGGAACGGGTGCCTTTATTGTAATGAACACGGGTGAGGAACCAATTCTTTCTGAAAACGGTTTATTGACCACGATTGGTTATGGTATTGACGGTAAAGTGACATATGCCTTAGAAGGAAGTGTGTTCGTTGCTGGTTCTGCCATTCAATGGTTGCGTGATGGGTTGCGCATGTTTACAAAAGCTCCGCAATCTGAAGACTATGCAAAACGGGTAGATAGCAGCGAGAATGTGTATGTGGTCCCTGCCTTCACTGGTCTAGGCGCACCGTACTGGGATCAACAGGCTCGTGGGGCAATCTTCGGATTAACTCGCGGAACGACAAAAGAACATTTCATTCGTGCAACCTTAGAATCATTAGCGTATCAAACAGCGGATGTTGTGAAAACGATGAATAAAGATTCTGGTACAGATATTAAATTATTACGTGTGGATGGCGGTGCATCGAAAAATGATCTATTGCTGCAGTTCCAAGCAGATATTCTGCAAACACCGGTAGAACGTGCACCATATTTAGAAACAACAGCATTAGGTGTAGCGTATCTTGCTGGATTAGCGGTTGGTTATTGGAAAGATGTGGATGAGATTAAGAAATTCGCTTCTGATGGTCAGCGCTACGAACCAGCGATGGATCAAGACGTGACAGACGATCTTTACGCAGGCTGGCAAGAAGCAGTCCAAGCGACGATGCAATATAAACATCAACCTAAAGAAAAATAAGTGAATAAATCAGCTGCACAGCGCAACTAAATTTTTATGAGAGAAAAAATTTACTGTGCAGCTGAATAGTAACAAAAAATTAAAGGGGATGAGTTTATGGACACGAGTATGTCAACGCAGGTAATTGGAGAGATTATTGGAACAATGGTCTTAGTATTATTAGGTGATGGTGTTGTAGCCGGAGTAAGTTTGCGAAAAACAAAGGCAGAAGGAGCGGGCTGGATAGCGATTACCTTAGGCTGGGGCGCCGCTGTTACAATTGGTGCTTATGCTGCAGGTTATATGTCATTTGCCCATTTGAATCCTGCTGTAACGATTGGTATGGCGATTGCCGGAAAAATCGGCTGGGATATGGTTGTCCCATATATTTTAGGCCAAATGATCGGTGCTATTATTGGGGCGGTTTTGGTATACATTCATTACTATCCGCATTGGAAAGAAACCAAAGATCAAGCGACAATTTTAGGTGTATTCGCAACCGGTCCAGCAATTCGCAACTTGGGCGCCAACCTAATTAGTGAGATTATTGGAACCTTTATGCTGGTCTTTGCTTTATTAGCTTTCGGAATGAGTAAATTTGGTGATGGTTTAAATCCCATAGCTGTTGGGATTTTGATTCTAGTTATAGGTCTTTCACTTGGAGGGACCACCGGATACGCCATCAATCCTGCCCGAGACTTGGGACCACGAATTGCTCACGCATTTTTACCGATTCCAAATAAGGGCGATTCTGATTGGGGCTATGCTTGGGTACCAGTCATCGGTCCAATTATTGGTGGCATTTTAGCAGCACTATTGTTCATGATTTTACCTATGTAAGTGTTATGGGGTAATAGAAATTTCTATTACCCTCGTCTATTTTTAATTTAGGAAGAAAGTGGCATGAAGGAAACGAAGAAAATAAAAACCAAACGGCTAATAATTAGGAAATTCCTTTCTAGTGATTGGGCGGATCTTTGGGAATATTTGTCGGATGAACGAGTGGTGAAATTTGAACCTTATGAACCGATCAATCAGCAACAGAGTAAAGAAATAGCCCTCAGCCATAGTAAATCTGACGAATTTTGGGCAGTCTGTCTTGGAGGAAAAGTGATTGGTAATATCTATCTGGAAGAAGTCGTAGAAGGCAGCTGGGAGATAGGTTTCGTTTTTCACTACGACTATCAACATCAAGGCTTTGCCTATGAAGCAGCCATGGTTATGATTGACCAAGTTTTCGCACAAGGTGCGCATCGTATTTTTGCCGAATGTCACCCGGAAAATAGAGCATCATGGAAACTTTTAGAAAATTTAGGTTTCATCAAAGAGGCTCATTTAAGAAAAAATATCTTTTTCAAAAAACAATAAATGGGTTACCCATATGGCAAGATACCTTGGTTTACGGATTATTAGCAGAAGATAGAATGTTAGTAAGAGCATATTTGTGAAAAAAGGAATACACTGATAACAGAGGGGGAAACGCAAGTGAAAAAAATTATCAATGATCCAAAGAATGTCGTGGAAGAAATGGTAAGTGGATTAGTTGGCGCTTATCCTGATTACGTAAAGCAAGTCCCTGAAACATTAGTGGTAGCGCGCAGTGATGATTATGATCAGGTTGCTTTGGTCAGTGGTGGAGGAAGTGGCCACGAGCCTTCACATGCTGGCTTTGTCGGTGATGGCATGCTGAGTGCTGCCGTGTGCGGACAAGTATTCACCTCACCAACACCCGATCAAATTCATGAGGCAATTAAAGCAACGGACAAAGGCAAAGGCACGATCATGATCGTTAAAAATTATTCTGGCGATGTGATGAACTTCGATATGGCTAAGGACTTGGCTGAAATGGAGGATATCGAAGTTGATTCGATTTTAGTTGATGACGATATTGCTGTGGAAGACAGCACATACACGCAAGGTCGTCGTGGTGTTGCTGGAACTGTCTTAGTTCATAAAATAATCGGCGGTATGGCTCGTGAAGGAAAGACGGTCTCCGAACTAGCTTCTTATGGTAAAGATTTAGTAAAAGACATTAAAACCGTTGGAATCGCATTGTCTGGCGCAACTGTACCTGAGGTTGGAAAACCTGGGTTCGTATTAGCTGATGATGAGATGGAATTCGGAGTTGGTATCCATGGTGAACCGGGGTATCGTCGGGAAGCAATCAAACCATCTTACGAGATTGCGAAAGAGATTATTGGTAAATTGAAAGCAGAATTCAATTGGCAATCAGGCGATAAATACGGCTTATTTGTGAACGGTATGGGGGCGACTCCGTTAATGGAGTTGTTTATCCTGTTTAACGATTCAAAGAAAATTTTATCCGAAGAAGGAATCGAACTGACCTTCAGTAAAGTCGGTAATTATATGACATCACTTGAAATGGCCGGTGCATCAATTACAATGATCAAATTAGATGATGAACGTTTACGTTTATTGAATGAACCAGTTCATACTATTGCTTGGTAATGAATTTTGAGCTGGCTAATTTCACTAATCGCAAGCTAAATGAAAAAGTATTCAAGGAGGCACATTATGTTTACACCAGAAAATTTGCGTAAAACATTAGAATTATTCAATGAAAAAATTCAAATTAAGAAGGATTATTTGAGCGAGCTGGATACACCAATCGGTGACGGGGACCATGGAAACAATATGGCTCGAGGCATGGATGCGGTAATGGCAGCGGATCTGTCTGGCGAGCTGCCAGATATTTTTAAAGCGACTGCAATGGCGTTAATCAGCAAAGTTGGTGGAGCATCCGGACCTCTCTACGGTACGGCGATGATGGAAATGATGAAAGCCAGCAAGGAAACAAGCGATCCAGAAATTTTATTGAAGGCAGCGATCGCCGGTATTATGAAACGTGGAAATTCTACGGTTGGTGAAAAGACAATGTTAGATTTATGGGTGCCGGCAGTAGATAATTTAAATAACGGTACTTTAAATCCTGCGACCTTAGAGATACTTGTTGAACAAACGAAAAACATTAAAGCTACAAAAGGCCGTGCTTCATATGTAGGAGAGCGTTCAATCGGTCATATTGACCCAGGTGCGATGTCATCTGCTTACTTCTTCGAATCAATGATTGAGGCAGGTGTTTTCAGTGAGTAGAGGGGTTGTTTTAGTTTCCCATACAAAAGAAATTCCAGAAGGGTTGAAACGTTTGATTGGTGAAGTTGCGAAGGATGTTCCCATTACAACTGCTGGCGGATTGGAAGATGGCGGCATTGGTACATCTATGGAGCGGATTTCACTGGCAATCGAAGAGAATTCGGCAGATGAACTGTTAGCGTTTTATGATCTAGGTAGCGCCAAAATGAATTTAGAAATGGCCATCGAAATGACGGATAAAAAGGTTACTTTATTTGATACCGCAATGGTTGAGAGTGCTTATACTGCTTGTGCACTACTAGCCGCGGATGTCGAAGAAGAGGATATCGAGAAACAATTAGCGGCATTAAAAGTTAAATAAAACAATAAAATGAGCAGTTGAGAAGTCAAGTGAAATTGACTTCTTTTTTTGTATAAAATAACACTATAATTCAGAAACAGCTTTTTTTCTTTTTTTGAGATTAAAAAGTAAAAAACTATTTTTTCTTTTGTTGTGCTATGATTTTTCTCAAAAGGGGGAATCAAGATGGAAACGAACGAAGAGACAGCATTGCAAACCGAATTAGTAAAGATTCGCAGACAATTGCACCAAAATCCAGAAGTAGGAATGGAATTGCCAGCCACAAAAGAATTTGTCTGGAAAAAAGTACTTGAATATGGATATGAACCGCAAGAATGCGGGAAGATGGGCATCACGTGTACCATCGGTCACGGAGAGAAGGTTTTCTTATTGCGGGGCGATATGGATGCGCTTCCGCTGGTGGAGGACACTGATTTGGAGTTCCGCTCAGAGAATGGTGCGATGCATGCGTGTGGACATGATATGCATACAACAATGTTATTAGGTGCTGCGCAGCTTTTAAAAGAGCGCGAAGCGGAATTATCAGGAGTAGTAAAATTTTTATTCCAACCAGGGGAAGAAATTTTGCAAGGAGCTAAGGATTGTCTAGATGCAGGGGTATTAGAAAGTCCCAAAGTTGATGCTGGAGCAATGATCCATGTCTTTCCTTTCAAAGATTTGCCACTGAAGAATGTTTTTGTCGCACCGGCAGGAACGTTTATGGCCAGTGCGGATTGGTTTGAAATCAAGATTGAAGGCGTGGGTAGTCACGGTTCGATGCCGGAAGTTTCCATTGATCCAATTAATGTGGCGACTAAGATTTACGATGCACTGCAAACTCTTTCTGCTCGCGAAATCAGTTCAGCTGAACGCTTTGTTTTAACAATCGGAGAGTTTGTCGGTGGCACGCCCGGCTCCTCAAATGTTATCCCTAGTTCGGCTTATATGAAAGGAACATTACGGACCCTAAAAGAGGAAGTTCGCCAACATATTAAGCAACGAATGGTCGAAATTTCAGAATCCATTGGCCAAGCATTTGGCGCGAAAGTTGTCATTGATTTTACCAATGGTTGCTGTAGTAATGAAATTGATCAAACCGTTACTGAAACGATCAAAGAAGGATTAGAAAAAGTCTTTCCTTCAAATGTTTTGCAGGAGTCTCCATTGGCTGTACCAATGATGGGGAGTGAAGATTTTGGCGAGATCAGTCATCGAATTCCGACGACTACAATGTTTATTACTGCGGCAGACACAGAATTAATGCTGCATAATCCGAAAATCGTTTTAGATGAATCTATTTTGTCATTCGGCGCAGCTGTTTATGTAGAAGCAGCTCTGGCTTATCTAGAAAGTGTATAGTTTATGGAAAAAAGCAAGATTAATCGATCATTGATTCTGATATTTCTTGGCTATACTTGTGTCTATCTAGACAAAAATATCATAAGTTTGTCCGTCATTCCCATCGCACAGGATTTAGGAATGAATGCTGGACAAAAAGGCTTGATTTTAAGTGCTTTTTTCTTAGGCTATACCTTGTTTCAAATTCCCTTTGGTTTTTTAGGCAATCGTCTGGGGAGTCGGAAAATTATGACTTTTGCGATTTTGCTGATCGGCACATTAATGATTTGTTTAGGTTTCGGTTTTTCGTTCATTTATTTGTTATTGATTCGTTTTGCAGCAGGATCGTTTGCGCATGCCGGGTATCCATCCGCGGTGAGTGCCTTTATTACAATGGAGGTTGAACCTGCAAAACGAGGTTCAGTACAGTCGTCAATGATTGCTTCCTCTGGCTTTGCCGGAATTGTCGGACCGCTCTTAGTAGCGCCCTTACTAACAGCGGTTGGTTGGAAAATGACGTATTTCGTATACGGTGTGATTGTATTAGTAATTGGCTTTCTAATGATTCGAGGCATTCCAAAAAACAGCGGACAACCAATCATTTCTGCTAGCCAGTCAAATATTACTTTCTCCGAAGTGATTAAGGATCGAAATGTTTGGATCATGGTTTTTGCTGCATTTTTTATCAATGCGGCGGTTTATGGAATGACTGGCTGGATTGCTTCTTATCTCGTTGATGAGTTCAGCTTGACGATGAATAAGATGGCGATGATGAGTGCCTTGATTGGTTTAGTGATGATGGTTAGCGCCATGTTTGCTGGTTCAATGATAGGTCGCTATTTTAGGGATCGCGAAAAACAAGTGATCTTTGCTGCTTCTGCACTGGGTGGTTTAGTTGCGTTTCTGTTGTCAATGAGTGATTCGTTAGTGTTAAGCATGATTTTCTTAGCAATTGCGGTTGCGTCGGCGAGCATTGGCTTTGCGACTTTAATGAGTTTACCTGTGAAGTTATTTGCTGAACGAGAAGTCTCGACCAAGTATTCAATCATCAATGCGATTGGGGTTTCCGGTGGTTTCTTTGCTCCTATGATCATAGGGTGGTTAGTGAATACCAGCGGCTCATACAGTGGGGCCTTTACATTCATTGCATTCGTTTTTGTTTTAGCGGGAATTGTTTCGCTTGTGATCCAGCCGAAAGAAAGTAAGCGGCCGGTTGGAGAGTTGGAACGGCAAAAATAGAATAGTCCGTACTCAAAGTAAGGTGAAGAAGACCGCCAACCATCGTATTCTGATGGTTGGCGGTCTTCTTTAGTTTCGCTCTGGAAAGGTAAAGTCTTTCAATGCCTGATTTAAAAAGTGATTAAATTCTTTCATCAACAAAAACTTTTCCACTGTTTCGGCAACAAAATCAGTGGCATTCAATATTTCTTGATCGGTTAAAGGATATTCTAAATACATGCTCTTATATTTTAGATAGTCAGCGATCGGGGAGTCGGCATAATTTTCGTAGCCCCGAGGCATTCGTGTGAGTTGTTTGCCTAAAACAGTAAAATGTTTCTTGAAGATTGGGTTCTGAACAATTGCTAGAAACGCTGCCTCGTGTTCAATGATCGCTTGGCGAATCATTTCAGTGGCTTCAGAAAACATATCAGCAAAAAGACCTCCGCCTAAGAAAGAGTGATTATTGGGTTTTAGGAAAAGATAGTAGCCCACTGGGATCGGCAATTTGCCTTTTGGCCCAATATGCGCACGAAAAACGGGATTATAAGGCGTTTTATCATGGCTGAAGCGGGTATCTCGATTAAGCTTAAAGGTGAGATTTTTCGCTGGAAAAATTGGAATTGCTGGATCTTTTTCATGTAGCGCGACGGATAAGTCATCAATTAGTAGTTGAAACTCTTGAACAGCAGCTGTTCGTTGTTCCTTGCTTTGATGAAACCATTCTTGATGGTTGTTTTTCTCTAATGCTGATAAATAGGTAAAGATTTTTTCATAGGCCATAGACGGAGTCCTCCTTGATTAATTCCGAAAGCTGCTTTGATTCCAGTAGTGCTCGTAGAAATTGTTGTGAATCAAATGCTGATTGGTAATGGGATAAGGTTTCAAATAGCAGGGTTTGTTCATCAACAAACTCCATATTCTTTTTTTGCTGGTGAATTTCAGCGATGGTCAATTCCTTTAACGAGGAATAATCCAGTCTTTTCGGGTCTAGTCGATGCTGTTTAATCGCAAAAGGCACACGTCTTCTACAGTCACATTTTCCTCCAGCGTGCCCACAATAGTTCTCTAAAAATCGCCCCATTCGTTTTCGTGTCCGTGAAAGCTTCTGGCGATAGGTATCTGGTGTTATTTGCAAAAGGGTGCTGGCCAACTGGCTATTCATTTTGAACATCGTTCCAAGAATAAAAACACAACGTTCTTCTGGACTTAAACATTGGAGCATAATGTTTGTGCAGGAAAGCTTTAATTCTTCACTCAACTCTTCCTCCTCCAACTCACTAAAGGCACCATCCATGGTTGGGATCGGCTGATCCAAATCTTTTTGCATGAGATCAAAGGTTAGCTGCTCCTGAAAGGACCGTTTCTTTTGGTCGGTGATCAAATGATTCACAGCAATACGATATACCCAAGTACTGAAACGGCTCTGTTGTTTGAAGGCAGCTAAGTTCGTAACAATTTTTAATAAAATCTCTTGGGTGGCATCTTCTGCATCAAAGACATTCCCCAACATGCGTAAAGACAAATTAAAAACAAGGTATTTCACCTCATTGAGTAATTCAGTCACTGCTTCGCAATCACCAGTTAAAGCAGATTGAATCAGTAGGATCTCTTCTTCGCTTTTCATTTCTTTTACCTCCTTTACTCATTAGACAAACGAGAATGCTAAGTGTGACACTTTCTTGGCAGGTTTATTTATTATTTTGACAGATCTTTTGACGACTGACTATAAGTATTTTTCGTGATGCAACCAAATAGTATATTGACAACTGATATATACTGTTATATACTGTTTACGAAGAGGTGGAGGAATCATGAAAATTATTATTCAGCACTCATCGATGACGCCAATCTATGAGCAGCTGGTAGAACAAATTAAACATGCGATCATCCAAGAGGAGCTGAAGGAAAACGACGCGTTGCCTTCAGTGCGATCGTTAGCCAAAGAATTGAAAATCAGTGCGTTGACAGTCAAAAAAGCCTACGATGCATTGGATCAAGAAGGAATGATTACCACTGTCCACGGAAAAGGAAGTTTTGTTTGCGGTATCAATCCGTCATTGAAAAAGGAGGAGCAACTAAAAGCAATCCAAGAGGAACTTGAAGGCATTGTCACTAAAGCACGCTTGGCTGGAATGAGTGACAAGGAATTAATGGAGCTTCTGGAATTATTATTGGAGGGGATATAAATGCTGAAATTAGAAAATGTAAAAAAACGGTACAAAGATTTCGAATTGGATTGCTCATTGACACTAGAGCGTGGACAAATTGTTGGACTAGTTGGACGCAATGGTGCCGGAAAAAGCACCGCATTTAAATTAGCTCTCGGATTAATCAGTCGTGATAGCGGGAGCGTCGACCTGTTTAACAAACCAGTTAATAAAATTTCGGATAAAGACCGGCAACGTATTGGTGTTTCAATGGGAGATGTTGGTTTCTATGAACAGCTGACTATCAAAGAAATTGTCTCAATTTTGCGAAACTTCTATGTTCAATTTGAACAAGAGTATTTTTTGAAAAAATGTATCGATTTTCAGCTGCCGTTAAATAAACCGTTAAAAGAATTTTCTACCGGAATGAAGGCGCGTTTAAGCGTGTTGATTGCATTGAGCCACAATGCCGAGCTTTTGATTTTAGACGAGCCGACCGCCGGACTGGATGTCGTCGCACGAGGGGAAATCTTGACTCTTTTGCAGGAGTATCTGGAGAAAGATGAGTCTCGTAGTATTTTGATCAGCTCCCATATTTCTACGGATTTGGAACAGCTTTGTGATTCCTTGTATTTTATTGATCAAGGAAAGATTATTTTTAGTGAAGATACAGATGTTTTATTAGACGAATACGGGATCATAAAGGTCACCGATGATCAGTATTCTAAATTGGATAAGGAATACATCACAAAAGCCTTGCCTGCTAGTTTTGGTTATCAATGCTTAACGAAGCAACGGCAGTTTTATTGTGAAAATTATCCTGAAGTAGCGGTTGAAAAAGCGAATATCGATGAGATTGTCTTTATGATGATGGGAGGGAATTAAAATGAAGGGATTATTTGTGAAGGATCTTCATTTGTTAGGAAAGCAAAAATTATTTTTTCTAGCGACGATTTTTTTGACAGTCATGAATGCGTATAATCTTCAAACGCTGGTGCTCGTTCCCTTATTCATGTTGTTCTTTGTATTGTCAATCATTTTTACGACCATCACCTTAGACGAGATGAACCATGGATTCTCCTTTTTGTTCACATTGCCTATCTCGCGAAAGAAGTATGTGGTGGAGAAATACCTTTTAGCCTATATTAGTTCAATTGCTGCGATCGTGCTTTCGATTTTCATTGTTTTGGTGATGAATCGGATGCAGGGGAGAGTGGTAGATATAAAAAGTTTTTTACTTGTTTTAATTGGTATCTTTATCGTCGGTTCCTTGTATATAAGTTTGATCCTGCCCTTTTATTTTAAGTTTGATGAAGGCAAGAGCCGTTTGATTATTATGGTCGTGATGGCAATTATTTTCTTCTTTGTTTTCTTAGGAAAAGGCTTGTTTGAGCGATTGGGAATTGATATTATGGGGCTTTTGATTCGTATCTCCAATACGCCAGCATGGATACTGTATACTGGAGGAACCATCGCAGCGATTATCGGTGGTATACTCTCTGTGGTTTTTTCGTTCAAGTTTCTTGAACAAAAGCAACTCTAAATGGAAACTGTTTCCACTGAATGGAATTGTTTAATGAAATTATGTCATCCAAGAGAAGCGATCTTGGATGATTTTTTTGTTTAAACACGATCAAAAAATATTCAACACTCTTTTCAACAGTTCAAAACATTTGTTAAAGTGTTGAAAAAAATAAACGCATTTCACAAAGTTTCTTTCTTCAAAAGAGCTGCCACTGTTTGGTACGGGGCTTGCTTTATAGAGAATTGATAGCGGTCGTTCGTAACAAAAAAAGCCGTTTTTTTCCAAATTATTTATTGTATCGGAAAAAACAAATATTGACTTTGAAGCCGCTTTTTCTATTATAAAAGGAGGGAGGGACGTGTATTGAAAGAAGAACTGTTGAATTATTTGAAAAATCAAACTGCTTTTCTCGATTTGAATGATTTAAGCGATCTCTTTACGGCGTCAAAGTTGGCGGAGATTTTTAAGGTGAAACGCAACACGGTCAGTCAGTATTTGAATCAATTGGCAGAAAATGGTGAATTGGTAAAGATAAACTCACGTCCGGTCTATTATTTTCATAAAGGCGCATTTGAAAAGCAATTTTTTGCGTTAAGCAGCAATTATTATGAAAGCGTTCAAGGGATTCTAGCTGAACAGCCTTTATTTGGAAAGGAACAGGATTTCTTTTCACTTTTGATTGGCCATGATAAAAGTTTGAATCGCGTGATCGAACAAATCAAGGCGGCGCTTAATTATCCGGATGGCGGCTTGCCGGTTCTGATTAACGGAGAGAGTGGGACGGGGAAAAGCTATTTAGTCAAATTGATTTATCATTATTGTCTTCAAAATGAACTGATTGCGGAGGACGCCCCTTTTATTACATTAAACTGTGCGCAATATGCCAATAATCCGGAGCTGTTGACGAGTAATCTCTTTGGCAGTGTTAAAGGCGCCTATACAGGGGCGGATGCTGATCGCAAAGGAGCATTTGAAGCAGCCGATGGCGGTATTTTGTTTCTAGATGAAGTTCACCGGCTAAATGCCGAGGGACAGGAGAAATTATTTACTTATTTAGATCAAGGGTTGATTTATCGAATGGGGGATACGAACCACCCGATCAATGTTCAAACTAGATTGTTTTTTGCGACAACGGAAGACTTGACGAGCAATTTTTTGACGACCTTTATTCGGCGAATTCCAATTCAGGTAACCATCCCTTCGTTGCAGCAGCGAGCGCGAAACGAACGTTTAGAACTAATTTATTCCTTTCTGATTAGTGAACAAACGAAAATCAAGCGGGAGTTGGTTATCAGTGGCCAAACATTAGAATTGTTAGCTAGCGGCAGCTTTAAAGGAAACATTGGTGAATTGCAGAATATTGTTAGGGTGATGGTCGCTAAGGCCTTTTCCGAGGCGATCCAAGATCAGCAGGTTCGGCTGACGATTTATCACCTTCCTGAAGCACTGCTTTCGTTGAATACGCAGAATCTGCAAACCTCGCTGCCGGAGGAAGTAGTAATCCACAGTGATTCTAGGCTGGATAACTTGATGTTTTCTAATAGTCAGAGCCAAAGGCGAGTCGAGGATACCTTTGCTAAAATGATTTTAGAATATCAGAAATCGCATGGCGTGTTGAGTGATTGCCACTTAAAGCTCAAGGAACTCGTGGATCAATTGTTTGATTATTTATTATTTGAAACAGATCGGCAGCAAAAGCATGAAATGCTGCTGTATTTGACTCAGTATGTACGGGAGACCTTCCGTCAGATGGAAAGCGCCTATCAAATCAAATTTAACGGCAACAGCGTGTATGCGGTAGGCTATTATTTATTCCAAAGAGGCTCCAGTCGTTGGATTTCAGAAGACAATGAAATTATGGAACGGATCCGGCAGCTTGAAGTACAGGTATCGGAGGCGTATCCTGCAAGCTACTATTATGTTCAAAGAATCCTGGAATTGTGCAAACCAAAGATCGACATTGAGATCTCAGCGATGGATCGGATTGTCTTGACCTTGTACTTGAAAAAAGCTGATTGGACGAAAGATCAAGGGATGACCAAAGCGGTAATCGTGGCTCATGGGTATGCGACTGCCAGCAGCATTGCCAATGTAGCCAATCGTTTTTTGGGAAAAGATATTTTTGAGTCTTTCGATATGCCTTTAGATGTGACGCCTCAGCAGATTGCCGAAGAAATCCTAGACTATAGTGAAAACAACGACATTTCCAATGGATTAGTCATTTTAGTAGATATGGGCAGCTTGAAGGAAATCTATCAGTATTTTCCCAAGCAGATCAATGTGCCAATCGTGATCATGAATAATGTCACCACACCATTAGCAGTTGCGGTGGGAGAAAGTATCAAGCATCAGCGAACATTGAATGAATTAGCGATGAAATCAGCGACTGAGGCGGCTTTCGATTGGGAAATTATTTATCCTGAGGAAAATCGTACCAAGGCATTATTGACCACTTGCCAAACAGGGATTGGAACCGCCAATCAAATCTGTCATTTACTGGAGAAGAGTCTTCCAAGTACCTGCGAGTTGAAGATTTTACCTTATGAATATCGCATTTTAGAAGAAAAGAAATTGGATGAAACAGTTTTTTCAATCTATGACGTGCTAGGAATTATTGGAACCGACGATCCTAAAATCGCTGAAATGCCATATCTCTCCTTAGAAGAGCTGATTTCTGGCGACGAGCAGCAGGTCTTATCAGAATGGTTAGCCCCAGTGATGACCGCAGAAGAAAACCACATTTTCAATACGAATGTGATTCGCAATTTTTCACTGGAAAAGGTGATTGATTCCGTCACTATTTTGGATACTGATAAAGTCATGAGTGAAATTGACTTATTTATGCGGGATTTGGAGCTTTCAGGGAGAATTCAGCTTTCCAATGCGAAAAAGCTGGCTTTATACGTGCATGTCAGCTGCTTGATTGAACGCTTGATCCGCAATGTTCCGATTGAAACCTACGAAGGTTATGATGAATTGTATCAGTGTCAAAAAGAACGACTGGAAAGGATCAAACAAGCGTTTAGTGTCATAGAACGAGTTTATAGTGTCACAATACCAGATTCCGAGTTGGCTTATATCTTTGATATTGTCTATAAAAACACGGATACTTCAATGAATGAGGATGAATTTTAAAGAAGCAAGCGGTGCGCCACTAATGTTGGCACACCGCTTGCTTTTATTAAGGTGTAGAGAAGATTGAGAGGTGAATAGTATTGGAAAGAAAGCTCGTTCTGGCATCTCATGGAAAATTAGCATCCGGAATCAGATCTTCGTTGGAATTGATTTGCGGAAATCAGCTTACGATAGAAACACTGGATTGCTATTTGACAGAAAGCTTTGATTTAGAAAAAGAAGTAAAAGCGATCATGAATACCTATCGCGAATGCGAATTAGTCGTAGTGACGGATTTATTCGGTGGCAGTGTGAACAATGAATTTTTGACTCAGATTGATCGTCCGAATTTCTATTTAGTGGCGGGAATGAATCTCCCTTTTTTAGTGGAGCTATCCATGCAGTTTCAACAAGCGGAATCATTGCCGAAATTGATAGAAACAACTTTAGAAAGTTCTAAGCAGACGATTCAATTTTGCAATCAATCAATCACGAACCAAATGGATGAAGAAGAATTTTAATAAAAATGGAGGGGTAAAAATGATTTTATTAACAAGAGTGGACCATCGCTTGCTGCATGGTCAGGTCGCATTTTCGTGGACTCAAGGTTTGGGTGCGGATTGTATTTTAATCGCCAATGATGATGTACCGACCAATGAGTTGCGCAAAACTACCATTAAGCTGGCGAAACCGCAAGGAGTCAAGCTAGTCATCAAGAATATCGAGGATTCCATCGTTGCACTAAAGAGCGGGGTGACCGATAAGTACAAGCTGTTTATCGTAGTTGAATCGATTGCGGATGCGAAGAAATTAGCAGAGGCTTACCCAGAGATTCAAAAAATCAATCTAGGCGGAATCAAAGCGAAAGAAGGTTCACGGAGTATCGGAAAAGCGGTTAATGTTTTGCCTGAGGAAGAAGAAATGTTGAAGGAAATGGTTGGCAACGGACTCGAAGTGGAAATTCGACAAGTACCAACAGACAAAAAAGTTGCTGTTACTGAAGTTCTTTAAAAAAGAAAGGTTGAAGAAACATGCTTATTCAAGCAATTTTACTTGGTTTAGTCGCATTTATTGCTCAATCTGAGTACGCATTAGGCACGTCACTATTATCTCGTCCAATTGTTACAGGTCTTTTTACGGGAATCGTTTTAGGAGATGTTAAGGCCGGCATTATCATGGGAGCAACGTTAGAATTAGCATTTATCGGTTCTTTCTCTGTTGGCGCGGCGATTCCGCCAGATGTAGTGACAGGTGGTATATTAGGCACAGCTTTTGCGATTACGGCTGGCGCAGGAACAGAAACAGCGTTGCTGCTGGGGTTACCGATAGCGACATTAACCTTGATCTTGAAGAATATTTATCTTGGTATTTTGATTCCGATCATGAACCAAAATGCTGATAAATACGCTGCCGATGGAAATTATAAAGGTGTGGAACGGATGCACCTGATGGCAGGAATTGGGCTATCCTTGATGTTAGGATTAGTGGTTATGATTTCATTTATGGTAGGAAGTAAAACCGTCGGGAATTTATTGGCGATGATTCCTGAATTCATTCAGCATGGATTATCTGTCGCAACTGGTTTGATTCCAGCACTAGGGTTTGCGATGCTGGCTCGTCTATTGATCAACAAACAAGTGGCGCCGTATTTCTTCTTAGGCTTTGCCTTAGCTGCCTACTTAGAAATTCCTGTTACTGGAATCGCGATTTTTGGTGCGATTGTAGCGGTAGTCGTGATCAATATTATGAATGTGCGTGGTGGACAGAACAATGGTGCCCAAACTTCTACAGGGGAGGTAGTGGATGATGATGAAGACTTCTAATGAGAACAATGAGTTGAAAATTACGAAAAAAGATTTGAGTAAGGTATTTTGGCGTTCGTTCCAAATGGAATTCTCGTGGAACTATGAACGACAAATGAATCTGGCTTACTGTTATGCGATGATTCCGATTTTGAAGAAATTGTATAAATCTAAAGAAGCGATGGCGACAGCGTTGAAGCGTCACTTGGAGTTCTTCAACACTACCCCTCACATCGTGACGTTGATTTTAGGGATCAATGCGGCGATGGAAGAGGAAAATGCTAACGATCCGAATTTTGATGTTTCCACAATCGATAATATCAAAACGTCATTAATGGGACCATTGGCTGGGATTGGCGATTCCTTCTTCTGGGGAACATTACGCTTGATTGCTACTGGCGTGGGTACTTCTTTGGCATTGCAGGGCAATATCTTAGGACCAATCTTGTTTATTCTGATTTTCAATATTCCACATTTATTGTTCCGCTATTTCGCTACCACTTGGGGCTATAAATTGGGAACCGGCTTTCTGAAGAAAATTCAGGAAAATGGCATGATGGGCAGCTTGACCTTAGGCGCTTCGATCATCGGTTTGATGGTGGTTGGCGGAATGACTGCTTCAATGATCGATATCAATATTCCGTTAAAAATTGGGACAGGTGAAAACGCGGTGACGGTTCAAAGTATTTTTGACGACATCGTGCCACGAATCTTATCACTTGGTGCTTTTGGAGCCGTCTTCTATCTACTGAAAAAAGAAGTCAAAGCCTTAACGATTTTATTAGGATTAGCGGTTTTCGGCATCCTTGGTTCACTGATTGGGCTCTTTTAAGAATGGAGGGAAAACATGTCAACAATGACAATGCTTGATTACATTGATCAAGAGCAGGAGACATTGACGAAGATTTTAAACGAGTATGATTTTTCAGCGGATGCACAATTGTCAGAAATGAATACTGTCACGATTTTAGCGACAGGTTCCTCCTATAATGCGTGTTTATCAGCAAAGTTCGCGTTTGAAACACTGGCGGATGTCACGATTACGATTGAAGAGCCCTATAATTTCAATCATTATGGGCACTTGATCAAAGGAACAGATACAATTATCGGCGTTTCTCAAAGCGGGAAGAGCGCGTCAACGATCGATGCGATGAAGAAATTAAGTGGCAGCGAGATTCAACGGATCGTGTTAACCAGCGATGTAGAAAGTCCGATTGCTCAAGTGGTTGATAAAGTCATTGACCTAAACATGGGAATCGAGACCGTTGGTTTTGTAACAAAAGGCTTTTCAGCCACGATTTTACAATTGATCCTGTTGGCGATTAAAGTCGGCGTTTCGAAAAAACAAATTGATGAGCAAAAACTTCATGCGCTTAAGGAAGAATTAGCGGAAATAATTACCCATATTCCAAGTGTGATTGCAAAATCCAATGACTTTTTTGAGCAGCATGAAAATCTGCTGAAGCTTGGCGGACGTTTCGTTGCATTAGGCTACGGACCAAACTGGGGAACCGCGAAGGAGTTCGAAACAAAATTCACTGAAACCGTGCGCCGGCCTAGTCAAGGCTTTGAATTAGAAGCTTACATGCATGGTCCTTATTTAGAGGCTGATTGGGAACATACGCTATTCTTTATCGAAACACCCAGTGTGAATCTTGAAAGATCACAGGCTTTAGCGGCTTATATGGCTAGTTCTGTAGGAAACATTCTGAGGGTGACGACAGAAAAAGCTTCTGATAATGATACTTTGGGCTTAGATATCAAAGTTTCAGAGCTTTTCTCTCCATTAATATTGATTATTCCATTCCAACTGCTGGCTTATCGCACGGCAACGGCGAAGGGAATTGATTTAAGCAAACGAATTTTTGATGATTTTGATGCAGTATTAAAAAGTAAAATATAAAGTTGAGGAGTTTATGACATGTTGAAATTTAATGAACAGCAGCAAATTGATGATATCCAAGGAGCTTTAGAGCTACGCCCACAGGTTGAAAAAATCATTGATGAGGTGTGGGAAAAAGGTTATGACAATATCTTTTACTTAGGCATCGGCGGCACCTATGCTTCAGCGATGCAGGCAGTAACCTATATTAACGGTCGCAGCGATTTACCGGTCTATGTGCAGCACGCTGCTGAATATTATACTACCGGTAATCGCAGACTGACGAAGGATTCATTAGTGATTCTTTCTTCAGTAACAGGCACAACGGAAGAAGTCGTGAAGGCAGTGGATAGGATTAAAGAAGTCGGCGCAACCTTATTAGGCTTTATTGATACCGCAGGGACGAAACTGGCTGAAAGCTGTGATCACGTGATTACCTATCCGAATCCTGGAACTGAGCAGATCAAATTCTTTATGGTTGCGGATCGTTTGATGAACAAGAATGGCGATTTTCCAGATTACGATGAGTATTATGAAGAATTGGAAAATCATTTAGCCAAAGGGTTAGTCGAAGCAGAAAAACAAGCAGAAGACTTTGGCCGTGCGTTTGCTGAAAAACATCGTCACGATGCTATGCATTACTTTATCGGAGCTGGTAATCAGTGGGGTGCCGTTTACTCATACGCGATGTGCTATTGGGAAGAACAAAGCTGGTTACGCTCTAAATCAATCCACGCCGCTGAATTCTTACATGGAACGTTAGAAATCGTGGATGAAACAACCCCAGTAACACTATTTTTAGGGGAAGATGAGCAGCGTCCATTAGCTGAGCGAGTGAAAAATCTCTTGCCGCGTATTTGTGGAAACTATACCTTCATCGACTCAAAGGATTACCCAATCGAAGGCATCAGCGAGAAAAATCGTGGACGAGTGCTGCCGCATCTATTAATGCACTGTGTCACTCAACGAATCGATGCCCATGTTGAAAAATTAAATTGTCATCCATTAGATATTCGCCGCTACTACCGTCAGTTTGATTATTAATAGTTCGAGACCTCTTTGCATAAAGCGAAGAGGTCTCTTTTGCGAGTCCGACTTTTTGCAGGATTAAAAGTTGGTAGTAAAGTATTTGGCTTAGAAGAACAAACACAGGGGAAGTATAGTCGGATCGTATGCGAAGCGAAAATAAAGCTATTTTTCACGGTTTTAGAAAAATAGTACCAAAAAAAGAGATAGTTGCGAGTCCGACTTTTGGAAAAAATCGTCAACATAGCGAAGAAAGTGGATACAATCCCTTAAAACCGACAACACTATATATTGTGTTGTCGGTTTTATATATCACTAAACAAGCACAAAATCTAGTCTTTACATCAAAAAAATTTAGGAGTACTATTATCAAGGATTTAAAAGATAAATTTCTAACTTAATGAAAAGGAGATGGATGAAACAATGCTATTAATTGCTGGCACGATTGGTGCAGGGAAGAGCAGTCTGACAGATATGTTGTCACAGGAGATGAATTCAAAACCATTTTATGAAAACGTGGATGACAATGAAGTGCTGCCGTTGTTTTACTCGAATCCAGAAAAATATACGTTTCTATTGCAAATATTCTTTTTAAATAAACGGTTTTTGGCGATGAAGGATGCTTTGAAGCAGGCGGATAATGTCCTGGATCGCTCTATTTATGAAGACAGTTTGTTGTTTCATTTAAATGCCGATCTTGGGCGCGTCAGTCAACAGGAAGTGTTGCAGTATGACAATTTATTGGACACGATGTTGAAGGAATTGGAGACTGCCGCACCAAAGAAACGGACTGATTTAATGGTTCATATTAAAGTTTCTTTTGATGTGATGCTGGATCGAATTGAAAAACGTGGAAGAGATTATGAACAAATCGCCGCGAACTCGGAGCTTTATGATTATTATCGAATGGTCAACGAACGTTACGAACAATGGTACGACAGCTTTGATATTTGCCCGAAAATTCAGATTGATGGCGATCGTTATGATTTTGTGGCTGATCCGCAAGCTGCTGAAACAGTGATTGCGTTGATTAAAGAAGAAACGAATAAGTTGAATCAGCAGGAGCTTAAAAATCCCCGCTATTATTCAAACGGAAAGATTGAAAAAGGAATTTTCTAGTCGTTCCTTTTTTTAGCGAATTAAAGAACGTCTGTATTCTAGAAATGTGCAGACAAAAAAATGACATTATAAATAGAGATTTAGAGGAGCTCCACCATGATAAATTATTTCAAATTTTTACTTCACCAGTTAAAAGGCTGGCCGCAACAAAATTATTATTTATTTTTCTTCAGTTTAGGCTGTCAGGTAATGACGTTAGTTAATCAGCCAATCAACCTTCTAACTGTAATTACCTTCATTGGAACAACTTTGGGGGTTTTATGTATTCTGTCAATCAATGCCGCGAAGTCAGTCAATGGGATTTTAGGGATCATCTCGGCCATCTGCTTTATCTATGTTGGCTATTCGGCAAAAAATTATTTGAGCATCGGC
Source organism: Enterococcus sp. DIV0756 (assembly GCF_051710745.1). NCBI lineage: Bacteria > Bacillati > Bacillota > Bacilli > Lactobacillales > Enterococcaceae > Enterococcus > Enterococcus sp. DIV0756. Next base: position 1,386,735 of record NZ_JBIOLF010000002.1, read on the forward strand.
GAACAAATTGCATACATGATTACCCTGGATATCCCCGTATTGTTAAGTAAAGAATGGAATCATAATATGGCTGCCAAAATTCGCAAGTTTACTGGAAAAACTTGGGGGATTGCGATTATTAGTACCATCATCGTTTATTTTGTTTCCGGTTATTTGATTCAACGCTTCACTGACGATCCGCGTCCTTGGATCGATGCGATTGCCTTTTCTATTAGTCTGAGTGCTGGGATTATCAGTTTCTTACGTTATAACAATCAATATTTCTGGTGGTTGGCTTCAGGGCTTGCCCAAATGGTTCTTTGGTATATTTCCTTCAGACATGGCTCTGCGAGTCTAGCGATGTTTGTCAACAGCTCGGTTTATTTGATCAACGATGTGTTGGCCTTCACGGTTTCTCCTTGGTACAACAAAAAGGAACGGGAAAGAATGCAGCGGATGGAAGAAGAGTATTACCATTTGAGTCATTAATTTGAATAGATAAAGTATGACCTTGATGACATAGAAATCGTCACCAAGGTCATTTTTATTTCGTTAAAATCCAATTAATTTCATCGGTGATCCACATTCCCGGTTTTTTCAAATCATCAAAAGGGACCCACGAGCTCTTCATAAAAAGCTTCTCAGCCTGCCAATAGTCGTCACTCCGTTGTTTTGTTTTTAAATAGTCAAGGGCTGCTTGACATTCAGGACGATCCAAAAGTTTTTCTGACTTTAGAACGCTAAGAGCTTCTATAATATTCGTTCGATAAGGGTAGGGATAAAAAAGAGTGATCAGATCATCGTATAAAAACTCGTCGTTGTTCTGATGGAAAATGACACGGTGCTTCAAAATATAGTCCAAGCCTTGCTGTAATTTGGCAGAAAGTCCAGTAAGCTCCCCGTATTTTTTCCTATACTCTGAGAGTACTTTGACAGATTTCACAACACCGTCATAACAAGGGGACTTACCGACACAACCACCGAAACGGTGAAAGAGATCCTTGCCATGCCAAGTGGAAGGTTCGTCTTTTTCAAATGGAAAATACGAGATAATCCACTGGATGCCTTGCGCCGCCCATTCTTTTTTGCCAGCACGAATATAAATCGATGTGCAAAGTGCGTTGTGACAAGCGAGAACACCGTTTTGTTTTCCAGTTAACGAAAAGCCCTCGTCAACATTTGTATGATTATAGAGTGTTTCAAGCATTGCTTGGCTGCCATCCAAGCGTTCAAAAAAAGGAATCTCCGAAAGTTCTGCCAATAAGAATTCTAGCTTGCGCAGGCCCGTGAAGGTATCCGTGCGAATGCTCTCGGATAAAATGCGAGTAATGACCTCTGAATGTTTCAGGTAGTCCATAATTTCTGAAGATTCTGGACAGTGATTTTCTCTGACGAGTTTTTTTAAGTGCAATGCGGAGTCTATATGACTCTTCTTATCGATCATAGGAGCACCTCGAGTTCTTTCATAGTGTATTCGCGAGAACGGTTCAAATCAGTATTAGTGTAGCATTCCGATTGGGAAGTTGGAAGCTGCATTTAAGAAGGAGGGACTTTATCGAAATAAAAATTTTCACGCTAAAATGACCAGAAGGGATCTGTTATACTTAAATCAGTAAAATATAAGGAGAAAATAAAATGGGATACCTGTTATTGTTTGTTGTACTAATAATTATATGTATAGAATTTTATCTTTATAAGAAAGACATGAAAAACGCCTATGCCCGTTTGAACCAATACGAAGTCCAAACGCTAAACACCAGCTTCGGAAAAATGAACTATCTTGATTTAGGTGCCGGAGAGACAGTTATCATTTCTCATGGGATATTTGGCGGCTATGATCAAGGGATGACTAGTCTGGATCAAGTAGTAGGGGATACATGTCGAAAAATCGCACCCGCGCGATTTGGCTATTTAGGTTCAAGTTTACCAAATGAACCAACGCCGAAAAATCAGGCGCAAGCATTCACTGAACTAATGGACCAATTAGATATTGATAAGTGTTATCTCTTAGCGACTTCTGCAGGCGGTGCCGCTGGGTTAAGAATGGCTTTGGAATATCCTGACAGAATGAAGGGGCTCATTTTATTGTCATCCGGTGCCCCCGATCAGAAAAGAACGCCCGAAGAAATAAAGAAAATGGGGCTGCAGGGACCACCACCAGCGATTGTCAATGATTTTATTATGTGGTTTTCAATGAAGCATTTTGGCTTTGTCTTTAATAAAATGATGGGCTCGTCGATTGAGAGTAATAAGCTGTTTGAAACAATGCTGCCAGCATCCCCGAGACGCCCAGGCGTTCGAGCAGATAGCAAGATCACAAATACGGATATGTCCTTAAATTATGATGACTATGCTTTAGAAGCGATCCGTGTACCGCTTTTAGTTTGCCACGCCAAGGATGATCCAATGGCAAGCTATGAAGCTATTGAAAAATTGTTGAACCGCGTGAAGGCAGATACGGTCATTTGTGATACAGGCGGTCATACGATTGATGGCAATGGAGATGTGGTTGATCAAGCCATTCGAGCATTTATTGAGAAAACGAAAGCATACTAACAAAATGGCATGGGTTTTATTTTGAAAAATACTATGAAAAGTCAGATGTGTTTTTGCATTCCTTAGTGAAAGAAAAAATGTATCTGGCTTAATAGTTGTAAAGTATTTTTCGAAAACACTTTATAGTTGGCTGTTTACGCGAAGAAAGAACGGCTATTTATTGCATGCTCCGATGCGAATGCTCGGAGCTTTTTTGTGCTGCAAATTTTATTCAAAAGTGATAAGCTTTTTCAGTTGACAATAAGTCTAAAAGACCTATAATAAGAAAGCTGATGTATCTAAAAGACTGATATAGATTTGGTAAAAAGGAGGATATTATGTACGATTTACTACTGTTAGGCTCATTGATTTCCGGTGATAAAACCGGTTATAAGCTGCAAAAAATTGTCGGCTCTGCCTTACAACCGATGCGGAGGGTCTCCAGTGGTGTACTTTATCCCTCATTAGAAAGGTTGGAAAAGGAAGGCCTCGTTACATCAACCATTTGCGAGGAAGGACGAAAGACGAAGCTCTGGCATATTACTGCCCAGGGTGTGGACCGCTTTATTGAATTAATGAAGGAAAAGATTCCCTCCGATGCGAAGCGTAATGACATGATTCATTTCAAATTACGCTCGTTGGACAGTGTCGATCTTACGGAACAGCTAAGAATCTTGACTGAGTTTCAAACATTTATTGAAAAGGATTTGGCCTTTTATCAAAAAGCGCAGGAAGATATGACCGAGTTTCAAGCGCGCTTTCCAGAAAATGCGGAGCGTTTCCGGATACTTGTGGAGGCGTATGAGTTGGATATCCAACTCGCAAAAACAAAATTAAGCTGGATCAAAAAACAACTCGCGGATCGACGGTAAGCGTCGTGAAGTCGATTGAATGTTATAGATAGTAGGAGTGGAAATAGTTTATGAAAAATTCTGCAAGAAAATGGTTCTCATTAGTTGCAATGTCATTAGGCGTCTTTATGGGACTTTTAGACGTAACGGTCGTAAATGTCGCGTTGCCAACCATGCAAAAGGCCTTCAACGAACCCTTTACACAGCTGCAATGGGTGTTAAATGCCTATACGTTAGTGTTTGCGGTCACATTGCTGATTGTATCAAAGATGGGCGATATGTACGGACGCAAAAAAATCTTTTTAGCTAGTTTGATTTTGTTTGTTATTGCCTCAGTAGTGAACGGCTTTGCGCCATCTTTATTGATTTTGGATATCGGTCGCGGTATTCAGGCGGTTGGCGGGGCAGGAATGATGTCCTTATCTATGGCACTGGTTGCCTCTAATTTTGAAGGGAAGCAACGTGGATTAGCTTTAGGCATTTTAGGATCGGTCATCGGTTTGTCTTCCGCATCCGGTCCATTAGTCGGTGGGTTGCTAGTAGATGCCTTTGGTTGGGAATCGATCTTTTTTATTAACTTACCGATTGGTATTATTGCTGTGTTGATGACGATTCGTTTTGTTAATGAAACACCAAGCTACGGCAAGGATCAAAAAATTGATTTTATTGGAATGATTTTATCAGCGGCCGCATTGTTTAGCGGAATTTACGGTCTGATTCAAAAAGAAACGCACATCGGCTTGGCGTGGACTGATCTGCGAGTTGGCGGCTGGCTGCTTTTAGCGGTTGTTTTCTTGGCGTTGTTTATTTTTGTGGAAGCAAAAGTAGAAAATCCCATGATGAATTTAAAGATGTTTAAAAATATCAATTTTATCGGGTCTGTTTTAGTCGCGTTCGCACTAGGTTCAGGTATTTATGCGTTTAATACGTACTTGACGGTCTTGATGCAAAATTATATCGGTTGGTCCGCCTTTGATACCGGCATTCGACAATTGGCGTTGTCAGTTTGGTCATTAATTTTAGGACCAGTCGTGGGGATTCTTGGAAATAAATTCTCGAAGAAATGGATGATTGTTGCCGGGCTGTTAGTCAGCGGTGCTGGCTTTATTTTCTTGATTGGACAACTTTCGCCAACTATGGGTTATGCTCAATTGTGGCCAACGCTGGTCATGATCGGAATCGCTAACGGGATCGTCAATCCAGTATTGAACTCCGCTGGTTTAGAAGGTGTGGCGCCGCAAGAAATGGGGATGGCTTCTGGATTACTAAATGTTTTCCGCCAATTTGGAACGAGCTTTGGTGTAGTTATTTTAGGCTTAGTTGAAGCCAATCGTTATGCAGCGGTTGTGAATCAACACGCTAGTACGTTACACCTACCAGAAAAATTAACAAACAGCTTAGTGAAGGCGGGTCCTTTCTCTGGTCATGAAATTGCCTTTTCGGATGCCTTAAGTAAAGCGCCTTTTGCACACGAATTGCAGAAGGTTGTGGTGAATGCCTTTGATAAAGGGTTAATCCAAATCTGTTATGTTGCCGGCACGATCGTTCTGATCGGTGCTGTCGGGGCAGCGATCTTTATGCGTGAAACGAAGGAAGTAGTAGAATAATAGTGAAATCATTCTTTTTCTTAGAAAATAATAAGAAAAAAAGTTTTGTCTAATATTACTAGTTTTTTTCGAACCGATGACAGTTGTTATCGGTTTTTTTTGTTATACTGAAGTGGATTTAATGTAGGAAAGAATGTTCAGTTGACCAGATTTGAGTTTTGAGTATTCAGAACCCTTAGTGATGTTCTATTAAAAAGCCCCTGAATATTAGTCGAGGAGAGAAAAAATGTTACCTAAATCTAAAAAGAAGGAACTTTACATTTTGTATTATATTCTATCTTCTGAGGCTTCTTCATTAAAAACAATTGAGGAGGATCTGGGGATTCCTATCAGAAATGCAAAGGCAATCATTTATCGACTCAATCGAACAATTGAAGAAAAATTAGCTCATCAAAATTTTTTATATGCCACAAGTCATGGAAATATTCAGGTTGATCCGCTCTATGATCAACAGAAATTTGAAGTTTTTTTTAAGTTGCGTTTAACCTTTTACCAGGAGTCGTCAATGTATAAGATGTTGCTGCTACTAATTAATTTTCCGACGATTACAAGAGAAGAACTGACTGAAAAACTTTTTATATCAACCTCTAGCTTTAATCGGATCTATCAAGAGTTAAATCGTTTTCTGAAACCGTTTGATATTCGAATTGTTGGTAAAAACAATCGATTTCAATTTGAAGGAAAAGAACTCAATATTCGACTCACGTTGTTTCATCTAACGTATTTTGTTTATCAGGATATTGAGTGGCCATTTTCCTCTATATCATTGGAGACGATCGATGGCCTTCTAAGAAGAAAATTTGATCAAATTGGACGTGTGCAGTCTGAGGCAAAAAGACGTTGTGTGTATTTTCTTTATGCGATTATTCAAACACGGGCAGAAGAAGGCAATCTTATCACGGACGATTATCCTCCAGAGGTACATGAGATTCTCGCACTTTTTCAACCATCAAAAGAGGTTCAGATTTTCAATAAGAGAATTATAGAAAAACAGTCCCATAAAACAAGGGATTTGGAGTTGAAATTTGGTGAATTTTTTGGACGTGTCTACTTTCCGGAACTAGATAAACCGTCTGAACAAATTGAACGTGGAAAAAGGATGGCGCAGGGAGAAAATAACGTATTGTTCTTTTCTCGCAATGTAATCGAAGAGATTGATACGTTTCTCTATCTAAAAAAAGACGAGGATTTCTATTTTAGAATTTACGAATTCAATCTTTTTTTGTGTTTATTGATGATTCTTGGGCCAGCCTATGCACAGTTGAATGCTTTAGGGATGCCTCATTATGAACGAAATATTATTTTTAATGAAACACGGATGACGGCGATCAAAAAAGGAATCCGACGGCATCTTAAAATAGCTGTTTCAGAGGAAATACTGGAGGAAATTGCTACTTTTTTATATACCATCTATGAGGCCAATCGAGTAAAGCCTGTACGCATTTTCTTAGAGTTTACCAAAAATTTATCTGCTGAATATATTGTGAGAAGACGAATACTGCAGATATACCATACGCAATCGATTCATTTCACTGATAAAATTGATCATGCGGATTTAATTATATTCGATGTGAATAGTGTTGCGAAGCCGATCAATAGTCATTATTTCTATTTAAGTTCGATTAATAGTAACTCTTTATGGCGAGAGCTATTTACTGTGATTCAAAAAATCATTAATGATAAAACATTTACTTAAATGATGGATAACGGAGCTGACTAGAAAGTTTTTTTGAACTTTCGAGTCAGCTCCGTTTTATGTCTAACAAAAAGAAAATTATAAATATGTCTAACGATGTACATAATTTCGACGTTTCGTTTAAAAGTTAAGCCATTATAATGGAATTACTCTCAAATTGTAAAAAATTTAAATAATTTGAATAAATTGGAGGTGAATCGTTGATGCCAGAAGAAAAATTAAAAGAAAAGAGAGAAAAAAGAAAAATCCTTGTAGTTTTTCTTATGTTGTTTTTAGTTTCAGGGTTCTTCCTGTTTAAGACGTTCTATCACAATCCGAGCGTGACTATTTCAGGTAAGGTTCCCGATGGAGAGTTTGCAAAAAAACTATCGAACAATGAACTAGAAAAATACCTGCAAGATAAGGCTGATAAAAATTATATGCGTATCCAAATGAATCCTACGATGCTTTTAAACAATGAGAGAGTACTGTCTTTAAAATTAGTGAACTCACCAAAAAATGTCTATTCTGTAAGAGTGGTTACGCTGATTGAAGGCGAAAAGGAAAAGATTTATGACTCGGGATTGATCAATCCTGGGGAATATGTAGAAAAAGGGAAGCTAAAAAAAGAAATAGATAAAGGAATTTATCAAACAGTAAATCAGGTGATGTATTACGATGATCAACAATCACTCGTTGGTCAAAGCAATGTAAAAGGGCAGCTATCTGTGCCTGTTTAGTAAAACGAAAAGAAGTATTCAAACTTTTGGAGGAAAAGATTAATGAAAATGACAAAAATAACTAGATTTATTGCTTATGCGTGTTTAGCAGCTTCTGGCTCGTTAATCGGTGGTACGGTGTATGGATGGACAGGGGGAGTAGAAGATCCAAATACTGTGTATGATCAAGTCAGACAGAGTGAAGAAGCGATTGTTCCAGCGAATGGTGAATTTAAAACTTTTGATCCCACAAATCCTGACGGACCGGACCCAGAGAATCCGACGGACTGGATCGATGTGACTGTCCCAACGTCAACTGATTTTGCACAAACGGATGCTACTCCTTCTGGAATCGTGGCACCTATTTATAAAATCACGAATAATTCAGCGAAAGGTGTAAAAATTTCTGTAAAAGATTTTCAAGATTCCAACACGACAGAATCTGCAAAAGTGCCAGAACTAGGCTTAAGTATCGAAAATAAGAAGACTGGATTTAAAATTCCAGTTGTTGAAAATGGAAAGCCCAAGGTTTCTTTAACGGAGCTAGCAACATTGGCTTCTACTGGTGACGAGTTACCGTTTACTTATTCTGGAAATGTCGGTGCAGGGTTTCAATTTACAGATAACGCTGTAACTCCAAGCTACAGTTTGATATTGCAATTAGAAGCGATCGTTTAACAATGAAAACAAGGATATCTTTCATGGTGATTCTAGTTGCGGTAGGAACGCTTCTTTTTCCTAACGTTTGCTTTACTAAAACAGGGGAAGCAGCTATACCAGCGCAAGGGTATTTTATTAAAGAGAATAGAAAAAGCAAGCAGTTAAATTCTTCTATCCGTAGAAAGAATCAATCAGAAAAAAAGAAAATATTGCCACAACTAGGCGAAAAAGCGCACCACCGTTTGTTTTTAGTAGGCAGCTGTTTCGTCCTATTCTACTTAATAGTTTTCGTTAAAAGCTATCTAAAGAGGTGATAGTTTGAAGAAAAAACAAAGAAAAAATCGGATATTTCGACAAGCAAGATTATATGTCCAATCCAATTTTGTAGTTCAAGTGCGTATAGAGTGTCAAACAAAAGGTAGGGGAGAAGTTTGAAAAAAATGTTTAAGAGCTTTTTGGTTCTGACACTATTGACTCATGCAATGACCATTTCTCCCTATGTATTTGCCCAGAGTCAACCGATCCATGAACAAGAAACGGCAAAAATAGAGAAGCCTCATGATGAAGATGAGTCGTTGGATTCCCAGATAGGGGAGCAAGAAGCAGAAGGCGCTTTGGAAAATTCCGAAGTAGAGGCTATTCCTCCTTCCTTGCAAAAAGCCTCCAAAGTAGAAGATTCAGGCAAAGCTTCAGCCAACCTGCGATCATCTAGAATGGAGGGATATAACAGTATTGTAATTCCATACATCAATGCCAATACAGTTGATTATCAGTCAATCATTTCTCCATTAACGCAACAGTTCACAGGAACTATCGGGATCGGTACAAACGTGGGAGATAAATCGGCATTTTCCAACAGCAACCACAACGGGTTTCGACGGTTTTTTAGCTCCTCTGATGGTTATTTTGATTACTGGGTAACCGGTCGCCATTTTGCGACGGTCTCAAATTTTCGTTCCACCGCTTCAACACCTGGATTCAAGGGAATCTCTGGCGTGGGTTTTGGGACAAATGAGATCGAGATTGAACGGCTTTTATCACCAACAATACGCGATTCATATGAGTTGACTTTTGAACCACAATTAGAAGTGACGAAAATAGAAAGCTATTTAAGAGGTACACCTAATTTAGTAAATGTCGTGGATGGCTATCATACGTTTAAAGGAACAGAGCGAAAAGCCTCAGGCGAGATCTATATGTCTCCCCTAGAAATGAAGGTCAATGAAATCCCTTCTTTTGATTTAAGGTTAGGGTCTGATATGAGCAATGTAAGAAATATGATTAGTGACAGAATTGCTGTTTCAGTGGGAGGAATTCCCATTTCTAAAGAGGAGGTTGATCTATCTGTTATCAATAATCCGACAATCAATACAGTTGGTTCTCGTAGCATTGACTATACACTGAAGTGGAAGAAATCTTCAGAAGTTACGACTCAAGGAAAAGCCGATCTTAAATTCACTTGGGGTGATACGATTGCAGTGGGCGGTCTTGATAATGTACCACAGCGAACAACAGCGGCTTTTAGCCTTCACTCTGGAAGTTCGAAAAAGATCACTGTTGCACAAGGGAATAATGATGACAATTTGGCCATCCATCCTTATTTTTCAGGGGAAAAGTATTACAGCTTTGACTGGTTTAATATGGCTAATCTTGGCTCTGCTCACTTCTTTACTGCTAAAAAAGGCGACCAACATATGGAAGCAAAAGGAGAGGAACTGAAGCAAGAGGCCATGAAAAAATGGCGGGCACAAACGGTGAATACGGGAGATATCGTGAGAGCCTGGACCGCTGAAAATAAACAATATTTCATAGAGAATGAGCAACTTAAGATAGCAGACGCAGATAGCTACTATGAGATTACCGATCAAGGGTTTAAACGAGTAAACTTGAATCGCCTTGTACCGTCAAAGCAAACGATTAATTATGGAACCAGTAAAGCCGATCTGGATAAAAACATTGCTAATTATCTGGATACAAGCAGCTTCAGTAATCTTATAGCCAAAAAGTTTGTGACTTATCCGGATACAAGTAAACAAGGCGAGAGCAAAGGAACGATTCAAGTCGAAGAAACCACAAGTAGCGGAAAGAAACTAACTTACGATTATGAGGTTTCCTTTATGATTGATCGCTTGACCGCTAAAGGAAAAGAAGGTAGCAGCTTTTTAGGTCAGTCCTTAGAACAAATTGATTGGAAGAATTTTGTTCAAGATGTGCAGTTGAATGGGCAGAGCTTAAGTAAGGAAGCGTATACGACAACTTTACAGGATCCGTTAACGCTGGATACGATTGGGAAAAAAACGATCACTATTCGAGTAGCTTTGAAAAATGATCCAACAAATTTTGTCGATGTTGACAGTACGCTTGATGTTAAATGGGGGAATACAATCAAAATCGGAGGAATCGAACTTCAAGACTCCCCTGCAGAAGGCCGATCCGTCGCAGCCTTTACCTTCCAACCGGGTACAAAGAAACAAATTACCGTGACACAAGGGAATCAGAATGATAATAGTCAAATACATAATTCTTTCCCAGGAAAAAAATATTACAGCTTTGATTGGTTTGATTTAAAGAATTCTACCTCTATGCATTTTGAACCGAATAAAGCAGGAACTCAGCACCTCGAGGCAACGGGGGATGAGCAAAAGCAGACGGTTTTAAGTAGGTGGAAAAATCCAGAGGTAGCGGTAGGAGATGTGGTCCGCTCTTGGATGCTGGAAGAGAGACAGTATCTTTATGAGAACGAAATCCCCATCTCTCATGGTCGTGATAATTACTATGAGATTACTACTGGTGGGTTTAAACTATTACATCTGAATAAGCTGAAAGTTACCAAACAAACAGTAAATTTCGGGATGAGTCAATCTGAATTAGACGGACAGCTCAAAAATTACTTGGATACGAGCGATTACAGTAAAATTATAGTAAAAAAATTCGTGACCTATCCAGATACGAAAAAGCAAGGTGAAACAAAGGGGACTATTCAAGTAGAAGAAACAACTGCTAGCGGGAAAAAAGTGACGTATGATTATGACGTTCCATTTCAAGTAGAACAGCTATCGGCAAAAGAAAAGCCTGGAACAGGACGATTAGGGCAAACGGAATCAGAGTTTGACTGGGCTGATTTTGTTCAAAGCGTTCAGTTAAATGGACAAAGTTTAAATTCTGATGCCTACAAAGTGACGAAAAGAAATTCTCTTGTATTAGATACAATTGGAAAAAAGACGATTAATTTGCGCGTTGCTCTTGTTAACGACCCAACTATTTATATCGATCTAGACACCAATGTTGAGGTGAAATGGGGAAGCACTATTGCAACTGGCGGGCTGGATTATTCTCCATTAAGAACCACAGCTGCCTTTACACTCCGCCAGGATGGAAGGAAAGAAATTGTAATTTCCCAAGGAAATAGTCATGACAATCAAAGCATCCATCACTTTTTCAAGGACAATAAGTACTATAGTTTTGATTGGTTTAACCTAAAAGGAATATCCTCGTTTGCATTGACCTCCGAAAAAAAGGGGGATCAGCATTTAGAAGCCACGGGAAATGAGCTAAAACAAACAGCGATTAAACGTTGGAAGACACAACCAGTCACGACTGGTGATGTCGTTCGAGCTTGGGTGGCAGAAGATAAACAATATTTTATCGAGAATGAACAACAAAATAAAACACCATCAGACAGTTACTATGAAGTCACGGATCAAGGATTCAAAAAATTACATTTAAATCGCTTGACTCCAGTCAAACAAACAATAAATTATGCTCTCAGCAACAGTGAAATGGATAAACAACTCTCAAAATACCTAGATACGAGCAACTATTCTAAGTTAAAGGCTTTAAAGTTTGTTCGTTACCCCGATACCAGTAAACAAGGTGAAACGGATGGAGTCATTAGAATTGAAGAAACCACAGATAGTGGGAAAAAACTGACGTATGATTATACGATTCCCTTCACAGTAGAACGTCTTACGGCAAAAGAGAAACCCGGGACAATTAATTTAGGGGGATCAGTGAATCAGCAAAACTGGAAAGAATATGTTCAACGTGTTGAATTAAGCGGACAAACTATTCCTGAAGACGCGTATACAGTCACTTTGAAAAATCAGCCGTCCTTTGATACCATTGGCACGAAACAAGTAAAATTACAGGTGTCATTGGCAAAAGACCCCACGATTTTTTGTGATATTGAGGTTTCTATCAAAGTCAATTGGGGGAGTACGATCGCTCTTGGAGGATTAGATTATAGTGTAAAAAGAACCACTGCCGCATTTACCCTTCATTCTGGTAGCAAGCCCTTCATTAGTGCCGCTCAAGGGAATAGTAGCGAAAATTATGAAATTCATTTCTATTTCAAAGACAAAAAATATTATAGTTTTGATTGGTTTAATCTCAAGGTAACAAACCAATTTCATTTGGAGCCCACGAAATTGGGTGATCAGCATATTGAAGCAACCGGGAATGATAAAAAGCAAGACGTGCTAAAAAAGTGGCAAAAACAATCTGTCACTACAGGTGATGTTGTTCGGGCTTGGACAGCGGAAGACAAACACTATTTTATCGAAAATGAACAACAAAACAATTCCCATGCTGACAGTTACTATGAAATTACCGATCAAGGGTTTAAAAAATTGGCGATCAATCAATTAACTCCGAAGAAAGAACCCATTGATTTTAAACTCAGTCAAGAAGAACTGGATAAAAATAAAGGGCAATACTTAGATGCGAGCCAGTACAGTCATTTGAAAGTAAAAGAGTTCGTGAAGTACCCAGACACTAGTCAACAAGGGGAGAGCGAAGGCATTCTTCGGGTAGAAGAAACAACAACTAGTGGCAAAAAGCTAACCTTCGATTATAAAATTGACTTTATAGTAGATTCACCAAAAGCACCGACCGCAGAGGCAATAACTCAGATCATTACTCTTAATGGCTCATTGCCAACAGATGCGATGAAGACACTAACCAATATTCAGTACGATGGGGATATGACAGAGTTAAAGGCAACTTACACGAAGAAGCCAGATACTTCTGTGGTGGGGCCAGCAAAAGCTGAGGTAACGCTGGTCACTCCTGATGGCAAGAAAACAGTGATCTCAATTCCCGTATTTGTAAAGGATGAACAGACGGTAATAAAAAATGAGTATGCAATCCAGGCAACAGGTTTTACCCTTTATGACGGTGAAGTGTCCAAAGCAGAAGAAGCGAATGCGTTAAAGGAGCTTATTTTGAAAAAAAGTCTGGCAAAGGCATGGAATATCCACACTGGATCGGTCGAAACAAGCAGTTTGACAATCGCAACCACAGATATAGATGATCAGCCAGGTGTCTACAATGCGACTATAGGAATCAAGGATACGACAAAGGAACTGACGATAAACGTTGTGACAGATAGTGAAATGATTGATATGACTGTTCCTGTTGCGACAAAATTTGCAGGACTTGATGTAGATAACGGAAAAGTGAAATCACCAAAATATACCATAACAAACAATTCACCTAATGACGTTGATGTTGCGGTAAATGAAATTCGAGTTCGGTCAAACCCTTCTCAAATTCGTTTATTAAAAAGCCAAGAGTCTGATCCGTCTGGGCAAGAAAATTCTGCAAAGCTTTTTCTGAGACATTCGTTAGATGCAACAAAAACGAATCTGGATCTGATCAGCTCTACGCCGAATCAGCTAGTTTTTTCAATGGAATCAATGGAGAAAGGATTATTTTCTATCGACGGCAATTACTTTGGAGAGTTTTCTAATCCAAAACGTTTAGCCTTCGATATTATCTATTCCTTTCAAGTGAAGTTCTAATCACAAATCAAACACGGTGCTTAAGTGAAGGATTTAGGGATAGGAAATGAGTAGAACTTCAGAGAATTGTTTCTCAGGTCTTCTGTTTTTAACTTTATTTTACGGATGCTACTTATGAGTCATGGTTTATTTGCAACTAGGAGCTGGTCCAAAAGTCTAAAAAACTTTAGGTCTAGCTCCTTCATTATTAAAGTTGTTGAGAAAATTTATCCACGTTATGATACTCTATGGATAAAATTCTGAAAGAAAAAGGCGGTGCGATCAATGAAAATCCGATTCCGAAAGGTAGATGAAAGCAATTGGCGAGAAGTTGTTGCTCTTTCTGTTTCCAAAAAACAAAAAAATTTCATCGAAAGCAATGCGCAATCTTTGTTGGAAGCGGCCTATGATGTATCTTTTCACTGGCAGCCATTAGCGCTATATGATGAGACATGTTTAGTTGGCTTTGCGATGATCGGGGCCAAGCAGGGCAAAGAGATGTGGCTGGATCGTTTAATGATCGATGAAAAATTTCAAGGAACGGGGTATGGAAGCTTGTTTGTTCCTTTATTACTCAACTTTATGAACGAACACTATGGGGTGAATCGGATTTATTTAAGTGTGCATGATGAAAACGAGAAAATTATTCCCTATTATCGGCGTTTTGGCTTCATCGACAGCCAGCAATACGACCCAGAAAATGGGGAGCACATCCTCTATTTTGACATTTGATAAAAGTAGTGATTGCGTTTTTACTTGTTTGTTGCTAGAATGAGAGAAAATTATGAAGAACTTTTAGCAAAATCGCCGGGTTTTGTTTTGAGTAGCAGTCTACCCCTTAGGCCATTGGAGGGTAGGATGCTATTTTTTTGTGGAGGGATTCAAATGAATGAGATCAAAGGGTATGTGACACGAAGTGTTTTAAGTACATTGGGATTGTCCTTGTATATTTTGGCGGACACGTTTTTTATCGCCAACGGCGTAGGTGTACTAGGGTTAGCAGCCCTAAATATCGCCCTACCTGTATTCAATTTGCTGACAGGATTAGGATTGTTGCTGGGAATGGGAGGAGCCACACTTTTTACGCTTAAGGGGAGAAGTGGGAATTATTTTTCTCAGCTGTTGATTGTTGGAGGGGCCATCGGACTGTTTTTCACGCTCATCGGTGTCTTTTTCAGCCAGCATTTGGCGGTCTTACTGGGAGCTAGCGGAGCGACCGTGGATCTGACAGTCATGTACATGCGTTTTATTTTAGTAATGGCACCATTTTTTATTTTGAATAACTTATGCTTAGCGTTTATTCGAAATGATCAGAATCCTCAATTGGCGATGAAGGCGATGATCTGCTCAAGTATTTTCAACATTGTCTTTGATTATATTTTTGTTTTTCCAATGAACATGGGGATGGCGGGGGCAGCGTTAGCGACGGTTTTGTCGCCAATCCTTAGTCTGCTTATACTGAGTACCCATCGCAAGTTTTCAAAGCGTCAACTATCCTTAGGCTGGGCAAACCCCAAACTAAGAACGATTATTCAGAGTGTTCAGTTAGGTCTCTCTTCTTTTCTGGCAGAAATGAGTACGGGTGTAAGTATCTTAGTGTTTAATCAGGTGTTGATTGGCTTAGGAGGCGATATTGCGATCGCCGCTTATGGCGTGTTGGCGAATATTTTGGTAGTAGCTCTTTCCTTATTTACAGGGGTTGCGCAGGGAATTCAGCCGTTAATTAGCCGTGCTGTGAATAAAGACGACAAAGCGACGGTTCAAAAGATTTTGAACTTTGGGTTAAGAACCAGTTTTGCGATGGCAGTAATCTTGTATCTGCTGCTATTTTTCTTGAAATATCCGATCATTTCCGCCTTCAATCGAGAGAATAATCCAATGATGATTGAACTAGCGGCTTACGGCATACCGATTTTCTTCTTATCTTTATTCGGCTCTTCTTTTAATGTCGTTTTTAGCATCTTCTTTTCAGCGATTGGTCGAGCGAAGCAGGCTTTTGCGTTGGCTTTGTTCAGAGGCTATTTTTTCTTGATTCCTTTGGTTATTGTATTCGCCGGAATCTTGGGACTGACGGGCGCATGGATCAGTCTGCCGATAACGGAAGGATTGACGTTGGTGTTCTCGGTTTTCTTTTTACGTCAGTATGACAAGTCCAGTAAAAAAAGCTCATCGATAGAATCAGCATTATAATTATTGACTAATGATGAGTATGGACAGTCATATCTTACGCTCTATTTGTTGAATGAAATAAGTGTCTATACCTTTCGATCAATCATGTTCATTTTATTTTTGATCGAAGAAATTGTTAAATCCTAGATAGTCAAAGACTGCTGTTTGTCTGTTTAGGCAGAACAATAAGTGCTTTGATCCAATAGTTTAATAGAAGATAGTGGCTCATCGGTATGCCCGATGAGCCGTTTTTATGTCTTTTAAAGAGATTCTAGGTGAGAGTGATTTTTAAAGAAAGGGGTATTATTTCATCCAAACAAAAAGAGCTGTCATTTTTTTCAATTTTCTGGAAATATAAGAATTCTTATTTACTTTGCGGGAGCGCGGACCAAATGGGCAGTTTGGAAATATTTTAAAATAACAAATAATTACCGAGGTGAATTACAGATAATCGCTGCTACCAACGGACAATTCACTATTTGTTCACATAAACGTCATAATTCCTCTTTTTTTAAACAAGTAAATTTCATAACACAGTATAACGTAATCTTATTTTAAGGTGTTCCTAATTATTAATCGGTGTATCAGCTTCAACGTTCGTTATTTTCAAACAAGGTAATTGTTTGGAAAAACTATCCCTGTTAAATTTTCATTAACTTAAGTTAGCACAGAATATTTTTTCTGGTACCGAAAAAAATAGTTCAAATAAATTATTTTTAGGGGATGAAGAAATTGAAGAGGGATTATCGAAAGTTAATGGACCAAAAGGCGCGAGCAAAACGACGTTCGAGAAAATATATTTATGTAGGAACTTCTGTAGCAACCGGCTTATTGCTAAGCTTATCACCAGTTTCAATTGCCACACCGTTTTTTTCAACGCACTCAAATCAAGTGTACGCAGCACTAATTGATGGACAATTATTTAGTAGTTTGAACTCTTCCAATTCAAGTGGGACAACGGCAGCCAGTCCTTTTACGATTGAAAATGCTATTCGAAATGTAGATTTCACTATTTCAGCCAATAGCGGGATTGATCTAAGTGTTGTTCCAGGAAATCGCCTCGCGGTTCTTGCAATTCCAGAGGGTCTTCGCGGACACACCGTTCCTAATGGAGCAGGAATGGTTTCAACAACTATTTTACTTCCTGAAAATGGGTTAGCGCCACTAATTTCAGTAGTTGATGGTGCCACCACAACTCTGATCAACTCAATTAATGGATTGATTAATTCAAATCCTTTGTTAAACATCAATTTGGATGAGGTTTATGCGCAACTGAATCGCTTAGAAAGTTTAAGCAACTTGACTGCAGCTGATGTAGCTTTACAATTGCAGGCTCAGGGAGATCAATATATCTACGGCGATCTTGATGGTGTTTTAGAGACAATTATTCGAGAAAACGTTACTGAAATACTAAATGATCTGAACAATGCGGTACAGGCACTGACGATTACAGGAACTGGAGCGGGACTCTTGAACCAAACCTTAAACTTAACGATCAAGCCTGTTTTTAATGCAACATTTGCTACAGCGCGAACATTGGTAGATGTCGCTTCAACTTTAATCGGGGATCTCGTGGATGCAAGCGTTTTAGGAGAAACGACAGTAACGATTCCCACAACAATTTCTGATCCGTTACCCCAAGAGTTAATCAGCCAAGGAATCGACTTAGCCAATCCTTATGAAGCTGGTTTTCTAGCCACAATTGTAAAAGCAAATGTTCTTTCGATTAATATTGCTTCGGAAAATGATGGCTATACACCGATATTCTATAAAGCGGCTACTGTTACTGCGCCATATGATGTAGCTGTTACAGGAAATTCATCAAGTGGCTATGAAGTAACCGGATATGCTGATCCAAATACTACCGTGAGAATTTATAAAGATGACGTACAAATTGCTGAAGGAACAACGGATGAAACAGGTAAATTCACGATCCCCGTTTCTGCAGATGACGTAGACGCATTAGATGAAATTGAATTGATTGCTTACGATCAAAACAACACCCCAAGTTTACCGACACCTGCAATCATTCCAGACGATGACGAAACAGACGCCGATGCCGATGCTGACGCGGATGCTGACGCCGATGCGGATGCTGACGCCGACGCCGATGCCGACGCGGATGCCGATGCCGATGCTGACGCCGATGCCGACGCGGATGCTGATGCGGATGCTGACGCGGATGCCGACGCGGATGCCGACGCGGATGCTGATGCGGATGCTGACGCGGATGCCGACGCGGATGCTGATGCGGATGCTGACGCTGATGCAGATTCCGACGCGGATGCTGATGCTGACGCCGATGCGGATGCGGATGCCGACGCGGATGCTGACGCTGATGCTGACGCCGATGCGGATGCGGATGCCGACGCGGATGCCGATGCTGACGCTGATGCTGACGCCGATGCGGATGCTGACGCTGATGCCGACGCGGATGCCGATGCTGACGCTGATGCTGACGCCGATGCTGACGCGGATGCCGATGCCGATGCGGATGCTGACGCCGACGCCGATGCCGACGCGGATGCCGATGCCGATGCTGACGCTGATGCTGACGCCGATGCGGATGCTGACGCTGATGCCGACGCGGATGCCGATGCTGACGCTGATGCTGACGCCGATGCGGATGCTGACGCGGATGCCGATGCCGATGCGGATGCTGACGCGGATGCCGATGCCGATGCGGATGCGGATGCTGACGCCGATGCGGATGCTGACGCTGATGCCGACGCTGATGCAGATTCCGACGCGGATGCTGATGCTGACGCGGATGCTGACGCTGATGCAGATTCCGACGCCGATGCCGACGCTGATACTGACAGAGGGATTCCTTTAATGGCGAACAATCCAGGGACACCGCCGACAACTTCTGCAGGAGGGTATAGTGCTAGCGGTTCAGGAAGCGTTGGAAGTGGTAGAACGAGTTACGCTGGAAGTGCGAAACAATATCCAGCAACTGGGGATGATACAGACAATTCTCTGACAGCATTAGGTGCATTGGCTGCCTTCTTCTCTGGTATTGGTATCTGGAAGCTTAGAAAAACAAAGAAAGAAGACTAAAAAATGAATTGATGAAGAGGTTTCCCTCTTCATCAGTCTTTTATGAGGTGGTAAAATGTCTATTCAACTAATTGAAAAGAAATTCCAAGTAGTGAAAGAGCTGCTTAGTGAGCTGAAATCAATAAGTGTGAGTCCGATGCTAATTCTAAGTATTGGTCATTCAACGGAGCGCAGCCAGGTATTAGAGTTCCATGGAAAGAATTATCAAAGCGTTTGGAGCGACTTTTTATCATATTATAAAAGAAAACACCTCGAAGACGTTCCATATTTTCGGATTGATATTGTAACAGAAGAAAAGCGCGTCACGTTTCAAAACTTAAAAGAATTAATCACTAGTATAAAACGAAACAACTACGGAGAGTTCAACTTCCGGGTGGAGGGAAAAAAGAAGCGGAGCTTTCTAATGGAAGAGCTAGCGGGAAATGCTATCTTGAAACCGAGTAAGGAACATAAGGTCGGACGAAATCTTCCGCAACTTTCAATTGATGAGCAAAATTATCGCGGCTATTTGAAAAGAAAATACGGGATAAGAAATGGCAAGGTAGCTGAGTTAGAAAATGTGCCGTTATTTTTGTTTAAAACGAAGGCTTTCTACTTTGAAAAAGATCTAGTATTGCCGTTGGTTGATTATGGGAACGGAAATCGTGTTCGCGCCGTCTCTGTTCAAAATTTAAAGGCAATGACTGATTTAGTAATTGCACAGGGGAGTGACTATTTAACCCGCCAATTAACAGAAACTGGACAGTTTATTTACGGTTATTTTCCATGCTATGACCAAAGAATAAAAGGCTATAATTCGGTTCGTCATTTTTCTTCATTGTATGCGTTAGCCGAGGCTGCTGACTATACGCAGGATAAAAAAGTGTGGCAGTTGCTTACCAAGTGTATGCAATGGGGGATTCGCAATTTAACTTCTGAGGTGTCAGGCTACCTTTTAGTGAAGGAACCGTTAAGTACAAGTGTCGAATACAAGCTCGGCGCCCAAGCGACAGCGATCTTGGCGATTGCTAAATACAGTGAAGTAACGGGTGATCGACAATTTGATCCGATCTTAAAACGGTTGATTGTTGCTGTAACTGATAATTTTGTCACTAATGAGAATCGGACCATTCATGTGTTGAATGAGCAATTAGGGATCAAGGAAGAATTTAGAATTGTTTATTATGATGGCGAAATCCTTTTTGCGCTGCTTCGGGCTTATGGTATTTTCAAAGAAGCGAAGATCATGCGAATTTGTGAAGACCTCATGAATCGATTTATCGCTGATGGCTACGAAAAATTTCATGATCACTGGTTGAGCTATGCAACCAATGAACTGCTGATTTATAAGGAAAAGAAGCAGTATTATCAATTTGGGCTGGATAATGCACTTGGTAATATTCGCTTTATTGAAAAGCGTGACACGGCATATCCAACAATGCTGGAGTTATTAGTGGCGGCCTCTAAAATGGTTGAAAAATTAGCGACAAGTGAATTCAAATCATCGCTTTTTGAACGTCCAGAAGAATTTCTCGAGGTTAAAAACAGAATCGATTTAGTCATGAAAAAAAGAGTGCAGCATGAAATCACGACTGGTGTCATGTTCCCAGAATTTGCGCAATTTTTTAAGCAGCCACAAACGATTCGCTATGGTTTTTTTGCTCGCCACGACCGTTTTAGAATGAGAATCGATGATGCAGAGCATTTTTTATCCGGTTTAATTAATTATCGACTTCATGAACCGGAGGAGGTCCGTTCAACTACTCCCAGTTAAGCAAGAGGGAGATACGCAAAGTTGAATACCTGTTATCAAAAACACTATTGTTGAATGATACACGTCATTCGAATCGTACTAAT
Source organism: Enterococcus sp. DIV0756 (assembly GCF_051710745.1). Lineage (NCBI taxonomy): Bacteria > Bacillati > Bacillota > Bacilli > Lactobacillales > Enterococcaceae > Enterococcus > Enterococcus sp. DIV0756. Next base: position 1,407,606 of record NZ_JBIOLF010000002.1, read on the forward strand.
TTTTCTAATTTTTCGAATAAGGAGGAATGAGCATGGTAGGGACGATTCGCTTTATCGCGCTAATACTTATTGCACTATCTTACTTCCTTATGCGTTTGCGGAAGAAGAACAAACACAATGAGGTTTCACAAAAGGACGAGCTGAAAAATTTCCAAAAAAATGAAGAAGGGTTTTACCCTTGGGAGATTGATACAGATGACTCACCAGAACGGATTCCAGCAAATGCGAAACGCTACGTGAATAAAGCGAGATTGAAACGAGGAAGATGGTAGAAAGAAGTAAAAAAGGGAGATTGGAAACCAGTCTCCTTTTTCATGTTCAAAACCGCAAATAGAAATGATAAACTGGTAAAAAGCGAAAAATCGAAATACGACGCTTTAAAGTTTACATAATATATTTATTTAGTCTACGCTGTATTTTTGGCTTGAACTAAGTCTGAATCATGGAAAAGAGGGATTTTTTGAATAAGCAAAAGCTTATGGGCATATTACTGCTATCGTTGGTTATTTTAATCAGTATGGTTTCATTTGAAGTAACCGAAACATGGATGTTTACTATAATGATCTGCGCCGTCGCACCTGTTTGTATGCTGATCTATGATAAATTTATCAATCAGAATAAAAGAGTCGTCCATTATTTGGGCTGCCATCGTTGATCTATTTATTACTGTGTTTTGAAAATGGATCCATTCATGTTATCCCATTTCTTTCTCTGATACTTATTTTCTTCATCGTCTTTGTAACAGGGATTATAGAACCAATGAAATCACACTGGAAGATCTAGTATAGACGTTTTATTTTATGCCGATGAAAGAGCAGCAATCCAGACATAATTTACTAAAAAATGGACGAACCTACACTTTCAATCGAAAGAAATAAGTTCGTCCATTTTTTATTATGAAAACAGCTGCATTAAGAATCCAGAGATAATCAACACAATTGCGCCGCCTAAACGGTTCCCCATTTGAGCAAAGGCGATTAATTCCATGCGATTTGCGGCAGATAACACAGCAACATTACCGGTTCCGCCCATCGAGTTGTTACATAGACCAGCAGTAATGGTTGATTCGATAGGATATAGCCCAAATAGACGGCCAACGAATCCAGAAACCAATGAAATAACGACCACACTGGTTAAACATAAAACAACAAATTGCCAAGTCAATGCAGACGCTAGAACGTTCAAGTTTAATAACGCGATACCAATACCAGCCAACACAGCAGCAGTAAGGTTTTTGACGATCAAGTTGTTGAACATGATCGCCGCATCTTCATAGTATTCAGGTAAGATATTGGTGATTTTACAAATCACTACGATGATGATCATGAAAGCATAGGCATGGATCTTTGGAACGAAGAAGTTACAGATTTGACCTAAAATAAAGAAGGTCAAGGCAACCATCAATCCAACACCTAGTTGAGCAATATCCGGTTTGACTTCGCGAGGTTTGCCATCGCCAAGATCGCCTTTTTCCATCAACTTGCCATTACCATTTAATTTTGGCAATGATTGTCCCGCACGTGCAACCAACGCAGCCCCAATGATGGCTAAAACGTTGGTCATGGCAGTTGCAGGAATCAAACGAGAAATGATCGATGAGGCATCGGTTCCTAAAACATGGGCATAAATCGTTGATAAAGGAACAGCGCCAGCACCGACACCGCCAGCCATTGCAGGCAATGAGATGTATAGAACGGAATTCGCAAAACCGTTCCCGATCAGCATACCAACCAATCCGACAGCAAAGAAGGAAACGACCATCGAAATAAGTGCGACAGGAATAAAGCGAACAGAAGCTTTCATCAATAATTTACGGTTCATCCCAAGGATACTACCAGTGATCAAAGCCGCGATATAAAAGTCTAAAAAGCCCATATTGCTGACAAAATTTTGCGTTGATTTCACGACTTCAGCAGGTAAGATACCAAAGGTTGCGATTGCTGCAGAAGCGAAGATCGCAAAGACGGAACCGCCGCCTAGATAGCTTTTGACGATTGGAATTTTGTTGCCGATAAAATGGAATAAGTTCCCAAAAATAACTAGAATAGCGATCGGTCCGATCATGTTGGTCGGTAATTTGCCTAAAGCCATCGCTACGATCAAGACAACGACCATGATCAAATAGATCGGCAGGCTAACACCCGTGATTTTAGTTGACCAGAAGCTGGTCTTTTTTTCTTCAACTGGCATCGCAGTTGTTGATTCTTTTTGTGCCATTTTTAAAAGATCCTTTCTTTAGTAAAACAGTGTTGAATCCATAAAAATGGGGAGTAGAGCAGTATCTACTCCCTCATTTTAGAGAGTTGTTTCTATATATAAGCTAATCCGATTTAGGGGAAGGAGAGGGATGGATTAGTCTTGGTATTCTGGAAGCCATTTAGCCGCTTCAACCGCTGATTTGACATCCGTAATTTCTTCACGGTTCAATTTTTGGTCAACGACTGATTTCACAACCGTTTCAGCGATGATTTGAGAGAACTCCGTCAATTTAGCAACTGGAGGCAAGATAGATGCACCTGGTTTTGTCACATCGACGATTCCACCTAGCGCACGACTTGCTTGAGAAATAATTTCATCGTTTACCCGAGTTGAAGTTGAAGCGATTAAGCCTAAACCAAGTCCTGGGTACATTAAGGCATTGTTGGCTTGACCGATTTGGTAAGTTACGCCTTTGTATTCCACGTCAGCAGCAGGGATTCCTGTACCGATCAAGGCTTTTCCGTCCGTCCATTCGATCAAATCTTTCGCTGTAGCTTCTGCTAATTTTGTTGGATTTGATAACGGCATAATGATCGGACGAGCAGTGTGAGCCGCCATTTCCTTGACGATAGTTTCACTGAAAGCACCTGGTTGAGTTGACGTGCCGATCATGATGGTTGGATGAATTTCTTTTACAACGGCTTCTAAGTTTGTTAATTCTTCGCTGTTGGTAAATTCAGCACGTTTTCTAGCAAATGGAATTTGTCCAGGTGTTAAGCCTTCTGTATCTTCAAACAACAAGCCTTGTTTATCGACTTGATAAAAGTGTTTGCGTGCTTCTTCTTCAGGTGTTCCTTGGCGAACCATTTCCTTTAATAGAATGTTGGCAATACCAACGCCGGCAGTCCCAGCACCGAATGTCAGGATGGTTTGATCTTTCAAGGCTTCACCAGAAATGTTCAATCCACCTAATACACCAGCAAGAACAACGATACCAGTACCTTGGATATCATCATTGAAGGTCGTGATTTTGTCTTGATATTTTTCTAAAATATTTGCTGCATTGCCGCGGCCGAAGTCTTCCCAGTGTAAGAGCAACTCAGGGAAAAGATCTGTCGCTGCTTCAACGAATTGATCGATGAAGTCGTAGTAAGTGTCGCCAGTCACACGAGCATGACGGTTTCCTAAGTAAAGTGGGTTGTTCAATAATTCTTCGTTATTCGTACCAGCATCGATGGAAACAGGTAAAACTTGTGCAGGGTTGATCCCAGCAGCAGCAGTGTAAACCATTAATTTACCGATGGCGATATCCACACCGTTGACACCCCAGTCGCCCATACCTAAGATCCCTTCTGCGTCAGTCACAACGATCAAACGAATGTCACGGCCGTCAGCAGCGTTTTTCAAGCTGTCTTTGATACTTTCTGGATCATCAATGGATAAGAAAGCAGCATCTTGTGGTTCAACGAAAATTTCGTTGTATTGTTCGATTGAATCCGCAACGACTGGATCGTACACGATTGGCATGAATTCAACTAAATGTTGGCCCATCAATTTGTAAAATAATGTCCGGTTGGTATTAAACACGTTCATTAAGAAAATGCGTTTTTCCAAATCTGATGGTTTGCTTAAATATTGTCCGTAAGCTTGAACGGCTTGTTGTTCTAATGTTTGGACGGTGCTAGGCAGCATCCCTGTGATTCCGTATTTTGTCCGTTCTTCTTTAGTAAAGGCTGTTCCTTTATTTAAAAAGGGGTTGTTTAATAAATTTAAACCTGTAAGCATAAATAAATCCTCCTAAATTTTGATTGCTTACGCAGTATAAAAGGAGAGGGAAAGTATAGTCAAAACATTGGGTAACGATAAATTTTGTTTATATGAGGAGGCTCGTTTAAAAATCGCGGATGACAATTATCCTGATGAATGAATAATAGAAAGGGCTTCATGATTAGGGTATACTTAATGTAATAAGATGAATGGTGGTTGTTTGAGTCGCAGAAGTTCCCCGCGACATTTGGAAGGAGGAGAGGTTATGTTAATCGGTGGAGTCAGTTGTTTGCTATTATTTCTGGTTTTGTTAATTGCTCTTTTATTTTCTGTTTTACAGCGGTTTGATGAGTTGGTAACGCGCAAAGTGATTGCTTGGCGGCGTCCCTTTGCCACTCGGATCATGCTCTTTTTCACCAAGCTTGGAACAGCCACGGGGGTGGTGATTGTTATTGGTGCATTGGCTTTTGTCCCGCCATTTCGCTCAGCAATTCTGAAACCAGCGGGTTTATCTTTGGCCCTTAGCTGGGGACTGGCCTATCTCATCAAGCGTTTGATCAAGCGCCCGCGTCCAGATGGACAACGATTAGTCGAGGAAGTGGATGCCAGTTTTCCTAGCTTCCATGCGACATGTTCTGGGGCCCTTTATTGCTGCATCGCACTTGGCGGAGGAGCTGTTTATCCGCAATTCCTACCATTATTAGTGATAGCTTGTCTAGTGATCGCTGGAATGATTGGCTTTTCTCGTGTGTACTTAGGCATTCATTATTTATCTGATGTGGTAGGCGGTTGGCTATTTGGCACAGGAATCTCACTGATTATGCAGTGGTGGTTGCCTATTTATGGGTGAAGTGCGTTTTCGACCATCTTTAAGGTTGCGTTAAGGTGATTTGTTAATTGCTGAAAGGTTCGCTTGATAAGATACCTCCATAATAAAAAATGGGAGGTACAGTATGAAACATTTTTTTGCGTTATTCTTTTCTTTCTTGCTTGTGTTGCAGTCGCCGATAGCCACTCAGGCAAAAACGTCTTCGGAGGATTCCACTACGAAAAAAACAATACAGAAGAAGACCACTTTGCCGCCTGTAAATGGGATACAAGAAAAAATTGAAGCCTATATTAAAGAACATGAAGATACGGCCGCTTCCGTAGCGGTGTCCGTGTTTGAAAAACAAAAGACGATCGTCTCATTACATCACGGAATGACAAATATCGCTGATAATGTGAAAAGTAATCAGGACACCGTATACGAATGGGGCTCCGTCACCAAGCTATTGACGTGGGTTAGCATTATGCAGTTGGCTGAACAAGGGGAGATCAACCTTACAGATGACATTTCGGACTATCTGCCAGACGGATTTCTCACCAAATTGACCTATGACAAGCCAATCACTTTTCTTCACTTGATGAACCATCAAGGTGGATGGCAGGAAACGACGATTGATATTGAAACGAAAAATATAGACGAGGTAGTATCGCTAAAAACTGCTTTGAACCGTAGTGAACCACCGCAAATATATGAACCGGGCACTACCTATGCGTACTCCAATTGGGGCTGTGCTCTTGCGGGGTTTATTGTCGAGAACATCAGTGGAATGCCCTTCCATGAGTATGTAAAACAGCATATTTTTCTTCCTCTTGGAATGGCGCACACTTCTATGGATCCTACCCTTGCTGATAACAAATGGGTCTATCAACAGAGGCGCCTGTTAAATTGCTATTATATCGACGAAGATACCGTTGAAGATTATGGCACATGCATTCGTCATGTACTGTTGTATCCGGCAGGAATGGCCACGGGAACCCTTGCTGATATGACAATGTTTGCAAAAGCATTGCTTCCAGACACAGAAGGAAAGTCCCCTTTATTTAAGCAAGCCAAAACGCTTGAGCAGATGATTACTCCGTCATTGTTTTATGGTGACTCCAGTCAACCGCGAGTCAGCCACGGATTTTTGAATACGCAATATGGGGTGAACACAATCGGTCATCCGGGAAATACGGCAGGGTGTACGGCGAATCTAGTACTTGATCCTGCATCTGGTCGCGGAGCGGTGGTTATGGCAAATCAGGTAGGTGAAGTTACTTTCAACTCGGGACTCATGCCCCTTGTTTTTGGTTCTATCCAGCAGGAAAAAAGCGCGACTCTGCCACCTGTTAATTCATTGGCAGGATACTATCTTTCCACACGAACCTTCAATGTTGGGGTGCTGCGTATTCTGCGTATTTTGGGGCAAGGTGAATTACTCCCGCTTATGAAAACTGGCGACTCTGATACGCTAAGTGTTGCGCTGACTGACAGTGAGGTTCGACTCATTGACTCAAATAGGCTAGATGTATTGGGGCTGCAGATGTTTGTTTATGAGGATGAGCACGGCACCACACATCTACAAAATTACAGTCATGATTATGTGAAGCAAAACACGGGGCTTTTTTGGGTTCAAGTTGGGCTAATCATCCTGATACCGGTGGGTGTTATCTATTCATTGATCGCTCTTTTGGTTCGGCTGATTGTGTTTATCATCAGGAAAAGAAAGAAGAAGGAGAATTCCCCTTCAAGAATCGACAAGCTCCAGCTACTTGTTCATTTGGCAATCATAGCAATCGGTATATGCTTTTATCAGATCATCATGGCGGATTCGTATACAGTTTCAACTATGTGGCTACCATGCAGCCTGTCTGCGTTATTTGCCCTAATTCCTATCGGATATGCGATAGCGGCTTTAGCCAACAGAAACAAATTAAAATCTGGCCGTCTGCACAAAATCAATTGTGTCGTAACTGCCATTGTCGGTTTACTCATGACATTCAATGTGATTTACTGGCAAACATTTTATTTTTGGGCGTAAACGCCATGTGAGGTAGAGAGATGAAAAAAAATATTTTAATTGTTGACGACGAAGAGGATATTCGCGACTTGATGCGCTTGTATTTAGAGAAACATGGGTATGAGGTACTGGAGGCAGCTAATGGTGTGGCGGGGCTTGACCGCTTGGCAGAACATGCTGTAGATTTGACTATTATTGATATCATGATGCCACTAATGGATGGCTACAAAATGATAGCCGAGCTCCGAAAAGACTACGACATTCCGGTCATTGCTCTCAGTGCGAAAGGGTTAGGGCATGAGAAGATTTTGGGCCTAGATTTGGGAGCCGATGATTATGTGGTGAAGCCGTTTGATCCACTGGAGGTATTGGCTCGTGTCAATGCTCATTTGCGCAGAAGGGCAAATGGGGCAGAAGAGGTAAAAATGATAGCCATTGGCAAGCTTCAATTGAATTTGCATTCATGTACTCTTTTGCATAATGGCGAGGAGATCGAATTGACCTCCACGGAATTTAAAATGATGAAACTATTCGCAGAAAATCCTAGATGCGTTTTTACCAAACAGCAGATTTACGAAGCTGGTTGGAATAGTGCTTCGGTGGTGGATGATAATACCGTAATGGTTGCCATAAGTAAATTACGTGGCAAGCTTCAAGTGACTCAGGATGTTTCGATAAAAACGATTCGTGGTCTTGGGTACAGGCTGGAGGTGGACAGATGAAAAAAAGTATTCAGGGACAAGTAATGTACTGGTTTGTACTTATTTCCGTAGCCCTTCTTTTTGCTATAATTCCTCTGGACTTGCTCAGTGGCTGGTTACTAGAAAGCATTGGAGAACGGTTTAGCCTCCCCTATGACATTTCTTTTTCTGAGATGCCACGAAACGCGCAATTGATGGTGAGCGGGATGTTTATTTGCTGGGGTGGAGCAACTATTTTGCTATATGTCGGTGGAATTTACTTCTTCGGTAAAAAGATACTGAAAAAAATTATGAGACCTGTCGATGAAATTGTAAATGGTCTCTCCAGTATTACAGGTGGAAACTTGACACAGAGACTTGACTTTGATGCTGAGAATGAATTTTTAGTAATGAGAGATTCCTTTAACCAGATGGCAGAAAGGCTTGAACAAACGGAACAAGAAAAAAAACAGCTTGAGCTAGAGCGAATGCAGCTTTTTTCTAATATTGCACACGATCTCAAAACCCCTGTAACGACGATTGTCGGATATGCGGGTGCGCTAGTTGACGATGTTGTTGATAGCCCTGACAAGCAAAAACAATATCTCAGGTCAATCAAGCAAAAAGCGCTTCATGTCAATCAAATGATCGAACAGCTATTCGATTATTCTAAAATGGAAACTAAGGATTATGAGCTAAATAGGCGTGATACAGATGTTGTGGAATTGACTCGTTCAGCCTGTGCTCAGCTTTTTGGCGAGTTTGAAGAGAGGCAAATGGAATTGACATTGGAAATACCAGAAAAGCCGCTCATGGCAACTATTGATCGGATGGAGCTTTCACGTGCTGTCAATAACTTGCTGATCAACGCCATAAATCATAATCCGACCGGAACCATTGTCCGGGTTGAAATGAGTGAATCCGAAGAAGCCTTTCAAATCTGTATATCAGATAATGGGTCTCCTATCCCAACTGAAATTCGCGAAACCCTTTTTGAGCCTTTCGTGCTAGGAGATGTTTCGCGTAATTCAAAAAATGGGAGTGGGTTAGGGCTCTCTATTGTAAAAAAAGTAGTCATGTTGCATCAAGGCACGATCACACTTGTAGCTCCTTCGTCCCCATATAGTAAGAAATTCACTCTGGAAATCCCCAAATAGCAATCCTCTAACAACTCATTAGGATCGGCTCGATAAACATCTAATTGATAGGGGTGTTTATCGAACGCGATCTCTACCATTTTCAATGATCTCAAACCCATACCCGCGAATATGTTCTTTTAACAGCTCTAGATAGGTCTGACCTAAAGGACTAAGCTCCAGCTGCTGTTGCTTGATCCAACCTAGAGTGATGACATCCTCATACTCTAGAGGAATCGCGACAATCTTGTCATCATTTAGTTCGCTACTGATGATCCCTGAGCTGATGGTGTACCCATTCAAGCCTACCATCAGATTAAAAATCGTCGCCCGGTCACTGACTTTGATGTTCTTTTTCCGATCCCACGTACTTAGGATTTCTTCAGAAAAATAGAAAGAATTATTTTCTCCTTGTTCATAGGAGAGATACGGATAATCCTTGAGATCTGCCAATTTCAGTGATTTTTTAGCCACTAAGGGATTGGTGCGACTGACAAAGACATGGGGTTTGGCGTGAAAGAGCGGCGTGAATTCCAAGCCTTTCTCCTTAAACAGCTTAGTTAGAACTTGGCGATTAAAGGAATTCAAATAAAGAATACCTAATTCACTTTTAAAGCTGGCAAGATCGTCAAAAATATTTTCTGTTTCGGTCTCCCGCAAAGTAAAGTTGTACTCCTCGGCATTCACCGTTCGCAACAGTTCCACGAAAGCATGGACCACAAAGGCATAATGTTGGGCAGATACCGAAAAATTTTGCCTGCGCAGCGGTTCGTTTTTAAATTTTTCTTCCAGCAGATTGACCTGATCCAATATTTGGCGGACATAGATCAGAAATTCACGACCTTCAGCAGTGGGGATGATCCCTTGTTTGTTCCGAACCAGCAGCTGGACATTCATTTCATTTTCCAGCTCCTTCAATGCGTTGGAGAGGCTAGGTTGAGTCAGATATAATGCTTTTGCGGCCTCGTTTATAGAGCCTTTTTCAATGATTTTTTCAAAATAGATCAACTGTTGCAAACGCATCGCTTCACCTCTTTTTCTATGATTATAACGGAGGTTATAGTTATAAGCTATAACTAGTTATTACTTTTATCAGTTATTCAAGAGGAAAAAAGCATGCTATTGTGTAACGTATCACAACTAAGAAGGAAAATTAGATAATTTCTCATAGAAAGGAAGTGAGTCGATGTCCAGCACCTTATCATTTGAAGTATTTCCACCGAATACCCAAGTCGGGACAGAGAAATTGCTTGCAACATTAGAAGAGCTGCAGCAACTAGCGCCTGATTTCATCAGTGTCACCTGTAGCAACAATCGTCAAACCATCGAAGAGACGACATTAAAAGTCGCCAACTATATTCACACAGAGCTGCAGGTACCGACGATCGCCCATTTGCCGGCGGCCTATCTAGATCAAGAACAAGTACAGAGACTGGTGGCGCAGTTGGATCAAATTGGGATTCATCAGATCTTAGCGTTGCGAGGAGATATTATTCCAGAGCTACCGCCTAAAGAAGATTTTACTTATGCCAGCGACTTAATTGATTATGTGAAGCAACAGGCACCACATTTTCATATCAGCGGCGCTTGCTATCCTGAAACACACCCTGAATCATCCAATCGCATCGAGGATATTAAGAACTTAAAGCGGAAGGTTGCTGGCGGCTGCAATCAATTAATCACGCAACTTTTTTTTGATAATGAACTCTTTTATCATTTTCAAGAATCCTGTGATTTAGCGGATATCAAAGTACCGATTTTGGCGGGCATTATGCCAATCGTAAATCGAAAGCAGGCGTTACGTCTAATCAAGACCACTAACACCAAGCTGCCGCGTAAGTTTTTAGCCATTTTGGAAAAATACGAACATGATCCGATTGCACTTAAAGAGGCTGGGTTGGCTTACGCCATTGATCAAATCATTGATTTAGCGACGCAGGATGTGGCGGGGATTCATTTGTACACCATGAATAACGCTGAAGTGGCGAAGCATATTTATTACAACACCAAAAATGTACTAAAGGGTCAGATTGAGGTCCATTGATTTTCAAACAGCTGGCCGAGTTTCCCATGGAACTGTCGAAGTTTTTTTAAATAATCCATTTTGAGTTTCAGAGCTGTGATAGAAGTCTTGTCACAGCTTTTTTTCGAATAAACGACGCGACAGAAGTTGCTTCTTCGGAAATAAGCCGAAAATTCTTGAATCGGATTATTTGTGCTGCGATCCTATGTCTTTTTTTTTCATAGCGCTTAGAAATTGCTCCAACGTTCTTAAAAATGATAAGATAACAAGGAAAGAAAGGAACGATCACAATGAAGAAATGGAAAAAAATCCTTCTAATCCTTTTTATCGGAATCATTATTGCCATAGTCGGTGGCGTAACATACTTAAAAAGCCAAACCTATGCGCCCACAAAAGATGCGCAGCAGGTCACCCAGCAGGCAACTGCGGAAAGCAACTGGCTATATTTTCCTTCCGAAGATAAAGACAAGCCAATGATTATTTTCTACCCAGGAGCCCTAGTTGATCCAGGCAGCTACAGTCCATGGGCTCAGCAATTGGCAAAGGTGGGGTATCCGGTCTATATTTTGAACATGCCGCTGGATTTAGCTGTCTTGGCACCGGACAAGGGTGAGAAAGTTCTTTCTGATCAACCGAAACGGGACTACGTGATCGGCGGTCATTCCTTAGGCGGCGTGATGGCTAGTCGTTTTGCGAAAAACCATCCAGAGCAACTGGCAGGCGTATTTTTCTTAGCTAGTTATCCAGACGAAAAAGGCAGCCTAGCGAATCAATCAATTCCTGTGCTCTCTTTAACAGGCGAAAATGATCATGTATTGAATCATGACGCCTTTCAGAAAGCTAAAAAAGAATTGCCTAAAGCTACTGAATATCAAGAAATCGCTGGAGGAAATCATGCAGGCTTTGGTGCATATGGCGCGCAAAAGGGTGATGGAAAAGCAGAGATTAAGGATCAAAATGAGCAGGTGGCTCAGCGGCTGATTGCTTGGCTAAATGAACAGGTTGCTCGATAAAAAGCTGATCGCAGAGACGATCGGCTTTTTTGATGGTGTAAAAAGATAAGTTTTTACTAGATTCAATGCAGATAGGACACTTAGGTGTTCTTTTTTTGTTTGAAATTACTATAATATAGCTTGCAGAAAGGAATTTTTTAAAATGAGGATTTTACTTGGTGAAGATGAAGATACCATGCGTGAATTAGTAAAGAAGTTTTTCGAAAAGGAAGGCTACTCTGTCACAGCAGTTGCGAATGGGGAAGCGGCTTTGGAAGCTTTTTACACAGAGAAAATTGATTTGGCTGTATTGGATTGGATGATGCCGAAAATGAATGGACTCGAAGTCGCGCAAAAGATGAAGCAGGAACGTAACATTAAAATTCTGATGCTGACGGCGAAAGATTTGCCGGAAGATGAGGTTCAAGCTTTAATGGCGGGAGTCGATGATTTTTTGACCAAACCTTTTCATGCCCAAGTATTGCTGATTCGAGTGGCGAAATTACTAGGCGTTATTCAGCAAAATATTTGGCAGCCGCTAGTTTTTTTGCCAAATGAAAAACGGGTTCTATTGAATGACAAGGAATTAAATCTGACAAAACGAGAGTACGACATGCTCCAATATCTCTATCAAAATCAAGGGATCGCCTTGACCCGAGAACAGATCCTGCTTTCGGTTTGGGGATTGGACCATGAAAATGATGAAAGAACCGTTGACAGTTTTATTCGCATTCTACGAGATAAGCTTGGAAAAGGCTTTATTCAAACTGTTTATGGGATAGGTTACCGCTTTGAACTTCCGCAAAAATAGTTTGGCCCGTTCATTCATTCAGCGAGTGGGCATCCTTTTTATTCTGATGCTGATCCTGCTGACCTTATTTTACCGCTGGCTTTTTCCTACATACTACTATTGGAAAATGGAGCAGCCCGTCAAAGAAGCTCAGAAAATGATCCAAGCAGGGAAGAAAGAACAGCTTTCAAAGGAGCTGGTTCAAGTATCTCTACCTGTACAAAATCTCGCTTCGGAGGAAGAATTAACGGATGACCTCACTTTTCGATTGAACCGTGAGGGGATTGCCTTGAATCGTTTTTGGGTCGATCAAACAACGATTGCAAAAGTCCAATCCGGTCATTCCGTTCAACGTTTATATACGCAAACAAAACAAAAGAGTGATTTTTACACGCGCTTCTTTCGTCAAGGCGACACCATCTATCTGATCGGGAGAAGTATTCCTGATTTTAAAGCCGCGATCGATACGCTGCTGCCGATATTAATCCTCGCGACGTTCTTCTTTTTGTTGCTGATCTTTGGTTTGATCGTTTTATTAGTTCGAAATCAGCTCATTACACCTCTTCGGCGATTGGAACGAACAACGCGTAATATTTCCAGGCTGGATTTTGCCGATTCTGATCTTCAGGAAAAAAATGAACTAGGCAGTTTGAGCCAGTCGATCAATCAGATGAAAGAATCCCTGCAGCAGCATGAAAGGGAAATGCTGGAACGAAATGATCAGCTGAAAAGCTTCTCTGCCAACCTGGCTCATGAATTAAAAACGCCTTTATCTGTCATGCAGCTATTAGTTGATGGAGAAGAGATGGGGCTGGAAAATCCAACCTTTTTAGCAGATCTTGATCAACAGCTGGCGACTATGAATGATTTAGTAAAGAATATTTTATCCTACAGTCAGCAAATGAAGGAAGAACTTCCGCTGGCACCGCTTGAGCTTCGTGCGCTGATCGAACAGGAAGTCGCGCAGCAGCAAGTCTTCGACCCGAATTTTCGTGTAGAGCTTGAAGTGGAAAATGGTGAAATTCGGACAAATGAACAGCTATTGCGAATGGTTTTAATTAATTTATTGACGAATGGTATGAAATACAGCTTAAACGAGCAACTGAAGATTCGCGGAGGCATCCACGGTGACTGGTATCAGCTCGTTTTTGAAAATAAAACCACCGTATTCTCTGATCAGCAGTTTTCTCATTTAGCAGATCCTTTCGTTGTGGGAGAAGACTCGCGGAATAACCGCTTATCTGGTACAGGCTTAGGCCTTTCAATCGTCAAAGAAGCCTTGAAAACACTTGGAGGAGGGCTGTTGCTCAGTCAGGAGAACGATCGCTTTATTGCAACGATAACTTTGCCGCTTTAACAAAAACAGTACATGACGTGCTGTTTTTTTCTTTTGCACAAGTTTTGCATAAGTTTTGCATAATTGTTTTGTATGCTTCATGACAGAGGAGGAGAGTATATGAACAATCAAGCAAAAAGAAAAATAATCATAGGAATATTAGTTGGCAGCTTGCTTCTATCCGGAGGCGCGCTAATTAGCATCGCTATGTAAGACGAGTAAAGAAAGCAGGTAAACAATGAAGAAAAAAATAATTGCAGCACTTCTGCTGCTTAGTGTGATAGTCCCTTTTTATGCCTTTCAAATCGAGCCCAATCTAGTTGTCGTCCATCAAATGAAGATCGGTGATCATTCTCTTCCAGCAGAAGTAAAGGTGGTCCAGCTTTCAGACATTCAAGTATCTGAAAGTTATGAAACGAAGCGTTTAGATAAAGTAATTCGCAAAGTAAACAAACAAAAGCCGGACATCATCGTCTTCACCGGTGATTTATTCGATAACTATGCCCAATATCAGCATGAACAGGAGATCATCGAGAAGCTGAGCCAGCTGAAGGCTGCGATTGGAAAATACGCCGTATGGGGAAATCACGATTATGGTGGTGGAGCTGCCCGAGTATATGAACGAGTGATGAACGCTGCGGGATTTAACGTGTTGAAAAATTCCGGTGAAACGCTTCTTTTAAAAAGTGGTAAAAAGCTGTTTATTGGCGGAATGGATGATTCGCTGCTGGGAAATCCTTCGGTTGATGAAACCTTGGCCGATCGCCAAAGCTATGATTATTCACTACTACTGACCCATGAGCCAGATGTCGCTGACAAATTCATCGGAACAAATACACAGTTGATCCTGGCCGGACACAGCCATGGCGGACAAATTCGGTTGCCGTTTTATCAAGTCAAAAATGTTCTCGCCGAGAAATACATTCGAGGCTTGTACGAACTTAGTGACCATACCAAGCTGTACGTCAACACGGGCTTAGGGACGACCTCGATCCATGCTAGATTCGCGGTTCCGCCAGAAATTTCCGTGTTTCAATTGTATTTTTAATAGGCCCACGATTCCTGATTTATAAAAAACGATTATACTGTTTGATCAAAAATCATTAAATGACTAATATAGATCATCTTTCAACTAAGATATACAGCTAGTCTATTTGGGAAATCTTTATAAGAAAAGTAGATAATAATCGAGAAAGTTAGATTTTTCTAATAGAATGAAAAAACACTATAATCATAATTGTTATTTAGTTATTATAACAGTATAAGATAGATGTTCAGGGGGATCAAATGAGAAAAGCCGTTATTGCGATAAACCTTTTTATTGGTCTATTATGCTTAAATGGATGTGCTAAAAATGAAATTCACGCGAATCATAAAAATGAGGGTGATGAGGTGATTGCTTCAGAATCCTCGGCTGCTTCAGTTTGGAGCGAACCAGCCGAGAAAACGACAGAAGCGACGCATTCGCTCCCGTTATGGGATACCCAAAAAGCCGATGAATTTCGACATTTCATGAAGAATTGGGAAAGCACAACAAATCAAAGCTACAAGGAATATCAGCCCAATGAGAATGTAAACTATTATGGAATCAAGCTGCCTGATGATGTGTTGGGGATTGCTAAAGAACGACCGATAGCAGTAAACAGGACGATCGTGACTGCCGAATGGTCAAATACGGGAAAATCAACATCAGATTATAGTATCGTGGCCGTCTATTCGGATGTTCAAACGGGTGTCGGACTGTCACCAAGGCAAGTTTATTTTTTTGGCTTTTGCTTTGATCATCCTGTAGTTTTAGTGACGACCCAAAAACAGGAAGCTTCTGATGGCGCGTTGCACTTTACCCAAGTAAAAAATCATGAATTAGAGTACGGCTTCCAAAATATCGCCGAACGGAAAACAGCTGAGGCACCCATACCTAGTACTGAAGCCGCAACTACTGACTGGACTTCCATGGATGAGGCGATCGTATTTTATGAAAAAACCTTTAAAAATACTGAAAATGAAGTAAGTAAACAAATTATCTGGGAAAATTATGACCGGAACTGTTGGCAACTGACGGAAAAAATGGGGAATCAAATCGTTTTACACCTTCGTAATCCTGATGGAACCGGCGGAAGCTTCTTAAAATTTGAAAAGTACCTAGATCATACGAAAATAACCAAGTATGTTGGAGAGAATTCTTATCCCAATAGTCCTAGCAAAAAATATAACGTTCGAAACAGTGATCATCGGGTAATTTAAATGCCTTTTTTGTCAAAAGTCCATCAATCGATGGGCTTTTTTCTTGTTTTTTGGAATAAAAACAAAAAATTGGAATCAACTTTCTGTAATTTCAAATATTCATATGATTCTTCGTAACGGTATTTCGATACAAAACGTTCGTTATGTTTGAGGAAAAATAAATTTTTTGGTTTGTATAACACCGGCGGATAGGCGTATGTTGTTGGTGTAGATATCTCAACAAAGAATTATTCCAAAGGAAAGGAGAGAATGGATGAAGGATTATGGCATTACCAATCAAAAACTATTTAAGTTGTCACGGCAAACCGTCGAAAAACGGATTCGCAAGTTTTATCATGAGACCAAAGATGGATCGGCCACCATCGAACTGTTGATTGCGCTCCAAGTGCGGGCGGACCTTTGCGAAGCAGAATTTACTCATATCTTGAGTGGATTAGTTAACCATATTTTCTTGAAAACCCGATCGACAGCTGCCATGCGGCGCTACTATATTTATTTTACCGATTACTTCGGAAAGAAAGATTGGCAATTACTAAACGCGAAATTATTTCCAGCACAAACGTATGTTGCTGAAGAATCTGAAGAGTTTCATACACAAACCAATCAACTTGTGGAAGGTGTGGCAGAATCATGACTCTGATTCTAGATAGAAAGAACGAAAAAAACGAAAAAGAAGGAGCAGAATTATGAAAACGATTACGTTGGATGCGGAATTTGCTGATGAAAATGGCAAGTCCCATCATTTCAAATTTAAACATTTTGATCCGACAAAAACTGCGGATCAAGTCAAAACAGCCTTAACCAAATTGACCAAGCTAAACTTGTTTGAAAAAGACGGGGTGGCTTTGTTCAAAAAAGTCTTACATGCAAGAATCATCGTGCAAGAAGTCCAAACGCTATTTGATGATCGAGAAGAAAACGAGAACGCAACTGATGAGCCAATGACTGTTATGCATGAGTCAGTTGAGGCAGAACCAGTTGTGGAATCAGTGCCTGTAAAGGAAGAACAACAGCCGAAGTCTGTCCAAAATACAGGAGAAGTAAGCTTTCCGGAGGATTTCACAATTACTGAAGAGCAGCCAAAACCGGGCTGGTTGATCAAAACCATCCAGCTGCCAGTGGGTGTTGAACCACAGGATATCAGTGAAAGCCAGGCAATGATGATGATTACTGCCTGTCTGCCAGCAGGTGTCTCCGTGGAGGACCTGGCGGTAGATGAACAAGCAACACCAGCTAAGCTGATCATTACCGCGAAATATGAGGAGGAAGCAGAAGAAGCAAGCGCATCCGCAAACAAAGAATCGCCGCCGGAAAAATCTAAGAAGCAACGCAAGAGGCTGCTGAATCGTATGCGCAAACGAGAATAAGTAGCCGAGTGACGCCTTATCAAAAAAATCCAACGTTGGGATAGGGTGGAGTCGTGCACGATTGAAAACTGAGAGCAAATTTTAAGCCCGCGAAAGCTGCGGGCTATTTGTCGTAGAGCATGGCTAGTGATAAGTTGAACATTCATCGGGTACTAACTATAAAACCGCCATTTAAAGCTCTTAAAAATTCGAAATTTCCTTGTTCCGCTGCTTGTAATCAAATGCGTCTTAACAACAACTAAAAGCTTCACACTAAAGGTAGTTAAAGCAAAGGTGATCAAAAATAAGGGAAATCCTTGAAAATCAACGAGTCCTAGCTGTTTAAAAGTCCACTTAGAGCCTTCAAGAAAAAGAGGATGTAAAAAATAAAGGGCTTGGCCATTTTTTCTCAACTGAGAGAAATCTTTTTTCACTAAAAATGGCGAGCTTAACAGTAAATTCATTAAGAACAGTGAAGCAGGTATCAGAGAAAAGAGAAAATTTTTGTCTGCTCCTTGTTTCAAACAAACAAGGATCGTTTCACCGCCTAAAAGAAGCAAACTGATTATCAGCCCTTGCCATTTGTATCTTTTAAAAACTAGAGTATGTTTAGCGTCGCTAGCCAGAAAGAATCCGATAAGCAGAAACATCGGCGTATAAAATAGCCCATTTCGAGTGGTGAAGAATAGTTGCTGAAAAAGGGGATAGATTGTATGAAGAGAGGTCCCTTGGAGATAGCCAGCATAGGTTTCTGTAGCACCAAGCGTAAATAGTAAAAAACAGATGCAGCAAGTGATTGAAAAATTGACATGCTTCACTAACTTTTGGACTAGAAAGAACCCTAAGAAAAGGGCTGGAAAATACCAAAGGTGGTAGCAAAAGCCTAAATAGCCGATGCCTACTGGTAAAGCAGCAAGATAGAGTCTAGGATCAAGTCCGATTTTTTGGACAAACCAAACGCCGTAAGGAAGATAGATCACACTCCAAATCAGATATACTTGCCACTGCCGTCTAAAATAGCTGCGAGCATACTTCGGATTTTCTTTTTGCTTTAAGCAGAAAAAGTAACCGGCGCTGACTAAAAAAAGTGGAACGGCTAAACGTCCGCAAAACACTTTCAATGTAAAATGAACAATGTCATTTTTAGATAGCCGGCCACAATGAATTAAAATAACAAATAATGAAGAAAAGTATTGTGCCAGATCAAGCAATGGATAATTCTTATTTAGAGTATTTTTTTTAGTTGCTTCTAGTTTTGTCATGTCCTTCGTTCCTTTTAGAAAATTTGTAATCATGAATCAATAGAGCTTATTTCTTTACTGAGGATTTCATCAACCATTCAGCCGTCGAAAAGGGTTTTCAGTACAAGAATCAGTGCTTAACGCTCACTCTAATCGAGTGGCAAAAGATTCACTAGAAACAAAAGGAAACAATTGAGAAAAATGCCCGCAACAAATGGCCCCTTCACAAAAGCTTGTTAGAATAGGATGTTACGTTTTGTTGCAGCTCTTTTTTTGTAAAGTGAATGTTCATTTTTCGAGGTATCCGTTAAAATAGGAGGGAGTAATGAGGAGTGTGATTCATGGATATTGGAAAGATCATTAAGGAAAAAAGAAGTGAATATAATCTGACTCAGGAGGACTTGGCTCAGGAATTTTTTGTCACGAGGCAATTAGTTTCAAAATGGGAGAATGGCAAAAGTTATCCAGACTTGAAACAGGTCGTGCAGCTAAGTGAATTGTTTGATATTTCTTTGGAGCGACTTTTAAAGGAAGATACAGAGATGGTTGAAGAGTTGAATTTTGATACCAAACGAAAAAAAATCTTCAAAATACTCTCTATTTTAATAACAGTAATAGTCATACTAACGATTGCTTTTTTCGGCGTCATTCGCTGGATAGACACTGTTTTTTTAACGGCTGATGATATTCAAATTACGAAGATTACGAAACGAGTGTTGCCGGAAAAGGAGAGGATCATCGAGGGAACTGGAGAAAAAGTTACTCTGCCTGAAGATGTGGAATATACGATCCATTTTAAGTCAAACGGTTGGCTGATTAACCTGTACAATGTTTCGGGACAAAAGGAGTATTCTGATGACAAAAGCATCATGGTGAACGCAAAAGCCGAGCATCATCTCTATAGTCATAATAAGGAAAGTACGATCGTAATCAGAAGCGATCGGGAAAGCAAGCTGTTTGATCCGGATTTGAATGTAGGCAAAAGTATTTATCTTTATAATATCGATAAGGTATCTAAATGGCATAGGAAAAATACCAAGAAATTTGATTTTCCCTCGATTGCCAAAAGCGGAGATAAGTTAGCGGATATCAAGGAGCTGGAGAAGCTTCCGAGTAAATAAACGGCAGGAGAATCGGATTTGTGATCGGATTTTCCCGCCGTTTTACTATGCTATGTATTAAAAAATGTTCGATACTTCACCGTTTAATCGGATTGACACTTCATGATTATTAAGCCTCTGACTCCAAAAGCAAATAGTTTAAGCCTTTTGTACAGCAGGTATCAATCAAATCAGCTGTTTTCTCATAGCTTGGGTGGGGGATGGTTTCTATCCACCATTTGACCGTCGTCATGGCATTGACAGCGTAAAGCTTAGAATAAAAGGAAATCATGTCATTATCGATACGTGAGCGTTGCTGTTTTCGTAAATAATTTTCAATATGGTATTCTATTGAATCCTGCATCAGCAAATAAGGCGAAAAAGAAAGATTCTCAATTGACCAGAGCGCATGAATGATCTCCTTTTGCTTATCGATATACCGGAAAGCATTCTGGATGTTTTTATTGTTCTCTTCGCTTGGGTAGAGATCGTAGCTTTCAACTAAATTTTCACTATAGGTTTCTAGGAACAGCTCGCTGGTAAAACGTGCTAATTCTTCTTTATTTTCAAAAAAGAGATAAAATGAGGTCCGATTCATTTCGGCTTCTTTTGTAATATCTTTGATAGAAATCTCTGAATAGGCGTTTGTCCGTAGCAAGCGAATGAGAGCGTCTCGTAATTTTAAAGCCCCGCCAGTAACTTTCATATAATTTTCTCCTTAATCATTCGGTCGACACTTGAGCCTTAACTGTCTTGTAAGTGTCACCCGCAGCTTCTAAAATGATTCTATCATAAGCAAAGGAGAATCAATATGACAAATCGTGTATGTGAAATTTTGAACATTGAAAAACCCATTATTCAAGGACCAATGGCTTGGATATCGACAGCTCCATTAGTAGCGGCGGTGTCGAATGCAGGTGGATTAGGTGTCTTAGGCGTTGGTTTTGCTCCGTTAGAGTTCGTTGTGAGCCAAATTGAAGAAACAAAAAGACTGACATCGAAACCGTATGGCATTAATACGGTCATGATACCAGAATTACTTGACCCAACGACGGAAATCATTCAACGGATGCATCCGCCAGTAATCTACGCAGACACACTTGCAAACCTTGATCCAGAATTATGCGAGAAATACTTCAAGCTATGGCACGACGCCGGCTGTAAAGTGATCGTAAAGGTAAGTTTTATTAGTGACGCGGTAATTGCGGATCAGACAGGAGCCGATATTGTCATCGTGAAAGGTTGGGAAGGCGGAGGGCATACCACGATCGAAGCAACCACCGTATTAGTTCCACAAGCAGTCGATGCGATTGAAACGCCGGTTGTAGCTTCTGGCGGTATCGCGGATGGAAGAGGCATGGCTGCCGCAATCGCCTTAGGTGCAGAAGCGATTGAAATGGGGACGGTGTTCATGGCCGCTGAAGAAACGCTGGTTCATCCAAATGTCAAAGAGGCCGTGGTGAATGCCGGAGATATGGAAACAGTCATTACTGGCTACTATAGCGGAGAACCCTGCCGCCAGCTCAAAAATAATTTGTCCGATTCATTGATTGAAACAGAAACACAGAATGCCCCTGTCGAAGTCACTGAAAAAATAAAAGCATTAGCAGAAAGCTCACTGAAAAAAGCCATGCAAGACGGTGACATGGAAAACGGCGCTGTAATGGCTGGGCAAATCGTCCCTTTGGTGAAGGAAGTTAAACCGTCCTTAGACATTATTGATACGACCATTCTGGAATGCAAAGAAAGATTGGAACAAATTCAAAAGTTCGTGTTTTAAAAAGTTAAGTAGACGTTTATAGAATTGAATAAAGAAACCATCATTCAATCTACAGTTATTAAGATTGAATGATGGTTATTTGTTTAAAAACACTTTACCTAAATAAGTAATTTTTTGTACTTTTGAAGAATCATCACTAATTACTGATATACCAAATACTATTGCATGAAGTTTATTGAATATCCTTTATCTGTTTAACAAATAAAGGATATTTTTCAAAGATCTTTTTGTTTTACAACTAATTGAAGAAGGAAGGGGTGAAGTTTATCCTTAGTTATTAAATTTTTCTTGTTTAAGGTTTGTGATTGTCTTATCATAGATATAAACCCAAGATAAGGATGTGGCTAAAGTGATAGCTTTTTTTGCGCAACTCAATCAAATGTTAACGCAATATCCACTTCTCGTACGGGGAATCGTGTGGTTTCTTTTGCTAGGTCTTTTGTTGGTAATTGTTTTATTGTTGTTTAGTTTGGTTTTCTCACCTTTAATGCTACTTTACAATAAACTAACGGATAAGAATAAAAGTAACGTTATTGCTGAAGTGGACTATTTGTTTGGCCAATTAACAGAAAAAATCACTGGGGATTCTATTGGCGAAGTAATGGTCATTGAAAGTGGCGATGCGCGGACGAGTTATCCAGCCAAATTATACCGACCGGAAGATGTTGCAGCAAAGGTATCCTTACCGGTGGGAGCGCAGGTTTTGATTATTGATTTTGATCCTGCAGGAGTTGCTTTAGTGACAAAAAATCAGACTACAGAATAGGGAGTGTAACAGTGGACAGTTCACAAATATCATCAGTTTTTAGCAATCCTTTTTTATGGATCATTGTATTAGGTATCGTATTGCTTGTCTTTTTAATGGCTCGTTACCGTATTGGAAAACCAGACGAGGCTTTGATTATTACAGGTTCTTTATTAGGCAAAGACGGTATAAAAATTTTAAAAAATAGTGGGACCTTTGTTATTCCAATCGTTCAAAAGGCTCACAAGTTAAGTTTATTAACCCATAAATTAGAAATTGGTACACCAGAAGTTTACACCGAGCAGGGAGTGCCAATTAAGGCCAGTGCCACGGTGTTGGTGAAAGTAGGAAATAGCACAGAATCGATCAAAACAGCAGCTGAACAATATTTGGGAAAATCAACTCAAGAATTAGAAGATGAAGCACAAGAAGTATTGGAAGGTCACTTGCGGGCAATTTTAGGGACGATGACAGTAGAAGCAATTTATAAAAATCGTGATGATTTTGCAGAACAGGTGCAACAGGTTGCTTCGACAGATTTAAGGAAAATGGGGCTAGAAATCGTCTCCTTCACGATTAAAGATGTGAGTGATTCAAATGGCTATCTGGATGCTTTAGGTCGCCCGCAAATCGCTGAAGTGAAGAAAAATGCGGAAGTAGCAGAATCAAATGCACTGCGTGAAACACGAATCAAGCAAGCAGCTAATGAGCAGTTAGCTCAACAAGAAGAAATTAGTCGTCAAACGGAAATTGCCGAAGCCAACAAGAACATGGCTTTGAAACAGGCGCAATATAAGCAAGAAAAAGAAGTCGCTGATGCAAAAGCAGAACAGATTGCGGTTGGCGAAAAAATGAAGATCGATTTGATTGAACAAGAAAAAAATATCGAGATTCAAGAAAAACAAGCAGAATTAACTGAAAAAGAATTGAATGCCAGCTTACGGAAAAAAGCAGAAGCGGATAAATATGTTGTCGAACAACAAGCTCTGGCAGAAAAAGCCAAAGAAATTGCTCAAGCGGAAGCAGATGCCGAAAAAGTTAAATTAGCAGCTTTAGCTGAAGCAGAACGAATTCAAAAACTTGGGGCAGCAGATGCTGAACGGATTCATAAAGTTGGGGTTGCCGAAGCAGAAAGTAAGGAAAAAATGGCAATCGCTTTGACCAAGTTAAACGAAGCAGGTATTTTGATGGAATTCATTAAAGTCTTACCAGCAATCGCCAAAGAAGTCAATGAACCAATCAGTAATATCGATAAGATAGTCAGCTTTGGTGGCGGCGACGGCGTACATGAGTTAGGGGAAGCCGGCTTAGCTCGAACGTTTGATACCATCAAAGAAACCACTGGTTTGGATTTGGTCACTTTGATCAATGATTCAATGGCCACACGAAAAGGGACTGAAGACATCGTTAATACATTGCAACAACAGCCGCAAAAAGTGATTGTTGACCAATCAGAGGAACAGTCAGAGAAATAAAAGCTTTATGATTATTTTTTAGCAAAACAAATAGAAAAGAACACGGATCTTACAAAAAAATAGTAAGGATCGGTGTTCTTTTTTCTAAAGTTTTGTGGCAATCAGAAAAGAAAGTTCATTTCTCGATCTTTTTTTACTTAGTCCAAATCTTTTCTTTTATGAATCTCACGTCCACAAATCATTCATAGCATCGCGTTTTTTCTTCCCCGCGATATGGGTATACACGGTGGTAGCCGACGTTCCTGATTGCCCCAACTGCTCAGCGACTTGCACCAAGGAATTGGTTTTGCTGTAGAGCTGCGTGGCAACAGAGTGCCGCAGCTTATGGGGGGAGATTTTGATCTTGAAGGCTTCCGAATATTTTCCCACCATTGCTTCGACGGCGCCGCTAGCGATGCGTTTGGCTTTGCCGCGGTAACGAGTCAGGAATAAGGCTTTTTCATTTTCGTCGGGTTGATACAGCTGTTCTCTCTGTGCAAGATAATCCGATAAGTATTCAATCGCGATGGAAGAGATGACCACCATATCCCATTTTCCACCTTTGCGATAGACCCGAGCTTCGCCAGCAGTCAAATCAAGGTCTTGAACATTCATGTTGACAAGTTCGGATAAGCGCATGCCCGTTCCGAGAAACAACCCAATGATCGCCAGATCGCGAACTTGATTTTTCTTAAAGGCGGTAATTGCCTGGCGCGTTTCTAAAGTTTCGATATAGCGATGTTCAACAAAATCAAGAAAGTCCAGGGCCTCTTCATCAAGGAACAGCTTCTTCTCAATCGCAGCCCCGCGTTCAGCCATGGTTTTATTATCCTTGACATTTGCGACTTTTCCCATCATATTGTGTTCAAGATAGGGTTTGCCTGTGTTGCGGTCGATGGCTTCATTTAAGTAGTTGAAGAGGGAACGTAAAGCAGTCACCCCACGTTGAACCGTGGCATTTTGACGCAAAGGTAAGGCTTGCTCGCTCTCTTCCAGCCGTTTCTTAGTGGATTCTTTTAAAATTTTAGGTGCTTTTACTAAATGTGCTTTGTAAAACTCCAAGTCTTCTGGCCATAAGGCTGCAAACTCTTCAAGTGAGATTTCTGAGAGGTTTTCCGCGGAAGAAAAGCCTTCTTGGATCAGCCAATTTAAAAAGCGCCGGTATTCTTTGGCGTATTCATATAAGGTGATGGAAGAGTATTGATCACCGCTCTTTTTACGAAAATAATTTTGGACGAACCAGGGGAAAAATTGGATTTCCTCCTCCATCCGTCGATTGGCTTCTTGTTGATTCATTCGTGCCAACTCCTTTATACCTCAAAGTATAAGACAGCGACGAATCGATGTCAAACATCGGTTATTTTATACTGGTTGACCATCTTTGAAACTGAAAAAATATTTGTATTCTGGTTATTTAATAAATCTTACGTTTAAAAATTAGTTGTTCATTTTTCGAAAGAAGTCAGGTATCAGAAGAAGTATACTTGGATTAACAAAAGGGGGAGTCATGAATGATTACTTCAAAGAAAAAACAAACGGAGTATTATCAGGCCTTGAAGGAGAGAGATCGAAATTATGATGGAATCTTCTTTGTAGGGATTAAAACGACGGGCATTTTTTGTCACCCGACCTGTCGTGCCCGTAAACCGAAAATGGAAAACTGTGAATTCTATCATACTGCAGAAGAAGCACTGTTAGCAGGCTATCGACCCTGCAAAATTTGCCAGCCGCTGTCATTTCCCCAAGCGATTCCAGAGGAGGTTCAACAGCTGGTAACTGCGGTGGAGGAACATCCAGAAAAACGCTGGAAGGAAGCAGATTTTTCAGCAATAGGCTTAAATTCTGCCACGGCTCGTAGAAAATTCAAGGATATCTACAATATGACCTTCGTCCAATATGCTCGTGCTCGACGGATGGGGCTGGCCTTCAAAGAGATCAGTCAAGGAAGTAAAGTGATTGATCAGCAGTTGGAAAATGGGTATGAATCGGCCAGCGGCTTCAATGATGCCTTCACCAAAATCATGGGAAATCCCGCCAAAAAGGTCGCTGCTCGTACCTTGAATGCATCGTTTATTTCCACGCCGATCGGTCGCATGCTTTGCTTAACAGATGACGATTTTCTTTATTTATTGGAATTTGAAGATCGTCGCGGTTTAGAACGCGAGATCGAAGCTTTGCGGGATAAATACAATTTCCGAATAATTTATGGACAAACCGCCATCAACAAGCAGGTTGAGGAGCAATTAGGTGAGTATTTCAAAGGTGAGCGAACAGAATTTTCGTTGCCGATTTTCTTTGATGGCTCGCCTTTTCAGAAGGAGGTTTGGCAGATTTTGCTGACGATCCCAAGTGGGGAAACAGTCAGTTATCAGGAGATTGCTGAACGTTTGGGCGATAAACGTAAGGTCCGCGCCGTCGGAAGGGCCAATGGTTCGAATAAAATCGCCATCGTTATCCCATGCCATCGGGTGATTGGACAGAATGGAAATCTGACCGGTTATGCGGGAGGATTAGAGCGTAAACAATACTTGCTGGCATTAGAAATGAAATACAGTTAAAAAAGAGCCATGAACGGCTCTTTTTTAGTTGAATCGGAAAATTACTGCAATAAATACTAGAAAAAGAAAAAATAGTACCGCCAGCAAACAATAGATTTTTCTCTTGATGCGAAGAAATTGTTTCACTTCAACCGGTGCCATTAGACTAGTGGTTTTTCGCCGTGCAAAAAGATAAAGCAACAATCCTCCGCCGTTTTGCCCACCAGTAGCCAGCAGCGACCAGAATTTTGGATGTTTGATTCCTCGGCTCTTGGCGTCCAGCATGACCAGTGAGAAAAGATAATAAAACAGGCAGCCAGCGGCTAAAAGAAATAAGATCATTAAAAGGATCATTATCGCTGTTTGATTCATAAAAAATCCCTCCTAAATTTTTTTGATGATCAGATAGAAGAGTGACAAACTATTGGCTCCGATCAAGCCAAAAATGATCCAAAGAAATAGTTCACTCATTGATGGAAGAATCAGCAACAGCAGCATTAACAGCCCGTTCGCCGAAAGCATCCCGATAAAAATCTTTAAAAAGTGATTGACGACCGTGTTCTCTTGTAAATGCTTAACCATTTCTTGATCCCCCTTTAATAACTCATCTAAAGAAAGGCCATAAATTTCCGATAAGCGAATGATGCGTTCGATATCCGGATAACTTCTGCCATTTTCCCAATTCGACATTGTTTGACGGGTAATGCCCAACTCCGCGGCGACATAATCCTGCGTCAATTCCAGTTCATTTCTACGAGCTTTTAATCGTTGCCCAACCTCCATGTTTCCTCCCTCAAATCCCATTTATCTTACTTCTAGCATAAAACAAAATGCCTCGAACCGCGAGAAATATCGGGTAAAAATGCTTTTACATGCCTTAGTTAAAGGGATAATTCAAATTAATGAACTATTATTATCGCATTTAAAATAGTTGAAAAACATTACAAAAACAATTGACAATTCGGTAGAGAACGTTTAAGGTTAACATAGATACCGGTGGTATGTAAGGAGCTGATGCTATGGCACGAGGAAAAGATCCCGAAGAAACGAAACGCAAAATTTTAGCTGTTTCAAAAAAATTATTCTTAGAAAAGGGCTATGACAATACATCAATTCAAGATATCGTGAATGGCCTAGATGGAATGACAAAAGGTGCGATCTATCAGCATTTCAACTCAAAATTTGAGATCTTTGAAACGATTATCGAGCCGGCAGACTCTGTAGAAGAAAGTTTACGAAGACATCAAGGAACGAACGGAATGGAAAAATTGCAAAGCGCGATCCTCGATGCGTTTACTGATTATTCACGAATGAAATTGAATTATTCAGCTGCGGTAACCTTACGCAGTCCGCGATTTATCGGTGAGCAATTTGTTTCGATGTTCAACGAAGTCATTCCCGAGATTACGAAAATCGTAGAGGAGGGGATTCAGGACGGTTCAATTGAAACGGAATTTCCTGAAGAAGTGGCGGAAGTGCTCATGTTGAATTTGAACTCTTGGATTGGGTTGCACCTAACTGTCTATTCAGAAAGCCAACTAAAACGAAAGCTGCGTTTTACTAAAAAACTATTTGATGGTGTAGGAATTCCAATCTTTAATGAAGAAATTATGACAGAAGCAGCTAACATGTTTGCCTATATAAAAAAAGATAGCAAAGAATGAGCTATTTTTTTTACTCAGTTAGATACCAACGGTAGGTATGATAAATTGTTGTTAGGTTTTGAGGCTGTTGCTTAAAGTTAAGAAAGAAGGCGTTAATCATGATAAAAAATAAGAATTTTAATCTATTAATCGGAAGTCAATTATTTTCTGTTTTGGGAACCACGATCGTCCAATTCGTGATTTCATTGTATGTATTGGATATTACTAAATCGGCCCTGACCTTTAGTGTGATTGCTTCATTATCCATCGTAGGACGTTTGATTTGTTTGCCTTTCTGTGGGGTATTAGCAGACCGATTGCCGAAAAGAAATTTAATGCTGATGATGGATTGTCTTTATTTAGTGTTGTCAATTGGACTTTTTTTAGTCACACGCTTAGCCAATCCAGTAACGGCAATCGGGATTCTAACAGTTATTATCGGGATGGTCTCAGCCTTTGAGACGCCTGTGGTTCAATCGGCGATTCCTGTCATCTGTACGGAAGCAGAAATTCCCCAAGCCAATGGAATCATTAGTTCAATCGGAACATTAGGAACCGTTCTAGGACCAATTTTAGCGGGAATCATTTATCGCTTTGACGCGGTTCATCAAATGTTTATTCTTACGGCTGTTCTATTTGTGATCGCGATCTTCTGTGAAGTCCTGCTGCACATTCCCGTTCAAGCACACACAGCAGTTAATGGGACGCTTTTTCAAGTAGTCGCAGGGGATTTAAAAGAGGTCATCACCTATCTGAAGGTGCAAAAAGTGATCGTGAAAGTGGCCGCTGTTGCCTTTTTACTGAACTTTTTCCTAGCTTCTTTTGTTCAAGTGATCATTCCCTACGTATCCCGAATCCAATTAGAAGCAACGGATGCGCAATTTGGGTTAATGAATACCTTCATGGCACTTGGTAGCTTGTTAGGGACAATCATTTACGGTGTGATTGCTAATCGTCTAAATGAAACCAGTATTACAAAAAATTTGATTCTAGTAGCGATCCTCTTTGGCTTATTGGTGATTCCCTTTGGGTTGATTCAAGACGCGACAATCGCCTTTTGGCTCATGACAGCCATTGTTGCCAGTGCGATGGGGGTGGTTACGGTTGTGTCTGTTCAACTGATTGTCTACATTCAATTGGTTTCCGATAAGGCGTTGCTTGGTCGGATCATGTCGCTCGTCATGATTGTTACAACTCTGGCGATTCCGTTAGGCCAAGTGATGTATGGCGGCTTTGCCTCAATCGCTTCTACAGGAATGCTGCTGTTGCTAATCGTAGCTACTTCGATCGTCACCATTCTAATTGCCACTTTTTCAATAAAAATATTCAAACAAATGGGAATAAATAATGAAATTTGATATATAACATAATAATTAAAGAATGTCCAACCCATATTTTTAATTCTTTATAAAAAATATATTGATGCCGATAACATTTGTTGTCGGTTTTTCTTGTTATACTAAAAATGTATCAAGTTCTAAGGAGGGATCGCAGTGAGTTTCTTTAGCTACAAGGGAAAAAAAGTCTTTTACGAAACGATCGGAGAAGGAAAACCACTTGTATTTTTACACGGCAACAACTCATCCTCAAAAGTATTCAAACCAATCCTGCCCCTTTATCGCGAGTTTAAAGTTATTTTGATTGATTTTTTAGGCTACGGACGGTCTGAGCGCCTGGATAAATTTCCTACAGAACTTTGGAAGGATGAGGCGCGTCAAACCATTGCTTTATTAGAGCATCTCAATATCTGCGAGGCAAACCTGGTAGGAACGTGCGGTGGCGCCTGGGTCGCTATTAATGCCGCCTTTCTTAGACCGGATCTTATCGCTACTGTTACCGCAGATAGCTTCCATGGACGGACACTACCGAACGACTTTGATCGAGCATTATTGGCTGAACAATCGTCAACACTAGAAGATCCAGAGTCCTCTCAATTTTATCATCGGTGTATCGGCGCAGATTGGAAAGACGTTGTGGCACGTGATACTGATTCGATGTGGCGATTGATTATTTCCAGAAGAGAACTATTTTTCGATTCCCTACAAATCCTCCAAGCCCCATTACTTCTAACTGCTGCCAAAAAAGATAAAACGATTCGTCCTAATATTGAAAGAGAATACCAATCAATCGTCGGGGAGGTCGTTCAGGGCCAGTTCAAGATATTTGATAAGCCTGGACATCCTGCAATCGAAAGCTGCTGCGAGGAAGTAGCGGAGACCATTAATCAATTCATCTATGAATACAGTTAAATAAATGGACATATAAAGCGGTCAACAGCGTGTCAGTTTGATCGCTTTTTGAGTTATTTAAAAAAGGGGGAAGGAAAATGAGTTACTTTGATTATGAAGGCAAACAGATTTATTATGAAATCATCGGAGAAGGAAAACCGCTCATGCTGCTCCATGGCAATACCTCTTCATCAAAATTATTCTCACAATTGTTGCCTTTGTACACAGATTTCCAAGTGATCTTAATGGATTTTTTAGGCTATGGACAGTCAACTCGGCTGGCCGAGTTCCCGACCGAACTATGGAAATTTGAAGCCAATCAGACGATCGCTTTGCTGGAGTACTTGAAAATGAAAGACGTCCATATAGTAGGAACAAGCGGCGGCGCTTGGGTCGCACTCAATGTTGCCTTATTGAGACCAGACCTTGTTGCGACGGTGACCGCGGACAGCTTCGATGGGCGCACCCTTCATGAAGGGTTTGAAGAATCACTTGTGGCGGAACGTGCGGCAGCTGCGAAAAATTCTCAAGCAGCACAGTTTTATCAGTGGATGATCGGAGAGGATTGGCAAACTATCGTGAAAAAGGATACTGATTCAATGGTGCGTCTTATCCATTCAGGCAAGCCCTTATTTGTTGCAGCTCTTAAAACACTCCAATGTCCTTTGTTGCTAACAGCTACCTTGAATGATGGGATGATTCGTTCAACGATTAAAGAGGAGTATCAAGCAATCATTGAGGAGGTTCCACAAGCGGAATGTCACTTGTTCGAAAGTCCCGGGCATCCCGCGATTGGAACCAATGCTGAAGAAGTTGCTGAGGCGATCAAGCGATTTATTAGTGAGAATAGTTGACAAAGAACGAATTTACCATTATTGTTTAGTAAACAATCGAGGTGAACAATAATGGTCGGAATTCGCGATGTGGCAAGACGTGCCGGCGTCAGTCCGGGAACGGTCTCTAGAGTATTGAACAACGATCCTACGTTATCTGTTGCTGACTCAACAAAAGAACGAATCTATAAAGCCATCAAAGAGCTGGATTATGACATTGATAAGCGTAAATATGTGAAGCGGCGGTTGCCGTCGATCGGTGTCATCACCACCACCAGCCGGCAAAAGGAATTGGATGATCCTTATTTTAATGCTTTGCGGATCGGTTTGGAACAAGAGGCGCGGCGACTGCATCTAGGGATGAACCGGGTCTATAATTTAGAGGATAATCCGAAAACTTGGCAGGATTTCGATAAACTTGGCGCGATTATTATTGTCGGAACAGTTTCAGAAACAGCTGTCAAACGCTTAAGTCAGCAAAATAAGAACATTGTGGTAGTGGATAATCCAGATATCAATCAAGAAGTCGATATGGTCTATGCAGACTTTGAACGGATGACGAAACGCGTGTTGCAGCTTTTTTATGAGAAGGGACATCGCCAGATTGGCTACATCGGCGGTTTCAATATTGACATTGATGAGGACGGAGAGAAAATCTATAGTGATAATGAGAAACGTTTTCGCGCTTATCAAGCCTTTATGAAGGCCAATGATCTTTCTCCGCAAGCCAAGTTAGGTTTATGGGAACCCCTCGAAGGAAAACGAATGATGGATGAGTGGTTGGAATCTGGGCAAGAACTGCCGACAGCACTGTTAGTTGGTAGTGATCCGTTATCGGTAGGTGTTTACCGTTCACTGCAATCAGCAACTATCACTGTCGGTAGAGACATCGAGATCGCAAGCTTTGATGACATTGAAATTGCCGAGTTTTTAACGCCTAGCTTAACGACGGTCCATATCAGCGCGCAGGAAATCGCTAAAGCAGCGGTACGGTTAGCCAAAGAACGGATCGAAGAAGAACGGCAGGAACCCGTGATCATGACATTTCCTTCAAAATTAGTCGTGCGCGAAAGTTTTATTCCCAATAAATAGCGAGTTAGAGAGCTTTTGAAAAAAAAGTTCTCTTTTTTTTTGGATTTCTCTTGACAAAAGTGTTTAGTAAACATTATAAGGTAAACAACAAGTTAAGAGGATGTCAGTTCAACTTTTCGC
The DNA here is from genome assembly GCF_051710745.1 of Enterococcus sp. DIV0756. Lineage (NCBI taxonomy): Bacteria > Bacillati > Bacillota > Bacilli > Lactobacillales > Enterococcaceae > Enterococcus > Enterococcus sp. DIV0756. The sequence continues at coordinate 1,439,720 of NZ_JBIOLF010000002.1, forward strand.
AGGATAATAAGCCAGAAAAATAACCAGAAAGCTCGACTAACTAAATGCTCAAGCGCATTAGTTGAATGATATACGACATTCGAATCAGATTAATTTTTCCACGAAAAATTAATTCACTAAAACGAATAAGGAGGAACAACAAATGAATCAGACGTACATCGAATTTAATCAAGAAACGCAGGTATTCCACTTACGCAATAATGAAATCTCTTACATCTCGCAGATCGAAGAGAACGGGGTCTTTAATCACCTATACTTTGGCAAAACCATCCAGCAGTACAATGGAAACAAAAAGTATTTACGTCGAGACCGTGGATTTTCCGGCAATGTCCCGGGCAACGCTGAAAGGGCTTACTCGAAGGATACATTACCACAAGAGTACTCTAGTCATGGATCGATGGATTATCGTTTGCCCGCTTCGATCATTCGCCGTGAAAATGGTTCGAATCTGCATGATTTACGTTATCATGACTATCGCATCGAAGCAGGAAAGCCAGACCTTGAAGGCTTGCCGCACTCTTATGTATTAAATGAAGACGAAGCAACGACCTTGACCGTAGTTCTAAAAGATCGAGATCAGGAAATCTATCTGGAGTTAGCCTATACGATTTATCACGAGCGTCCGGTTATTACCCGATCAGTAAAGGTTCTGAATCAAACGAATGAAACCGTTATAGTAGAAAAAATCGCTTCGATGCAAATGGACCTAACCAATAGCGGTGTTTATGACGAGGTGATCTCTTTACCAGGTGCTCATTTACGAGAACGCCAAATCAATCGCGACAAGATCCATTCCGGTATTCAAAGCTTTGAAAGCCGACGCGGCGCATCAAGCCATCACATGAACAGCTTCATCGCCTTAGTCAATCATGATACAAATGAAATGAGCGGTCCGGTGATCGGCATGCATTTAGTTTATTCTGGCAATCATGCCTTTGAATTGGAAAAGGATCAAATCGATCAAGTCCGTGTGTTGGCTGGGATCAATGATTACAATTTCTCTTGGGAGCTTTCTTCCAATGAAGCCTTCCAAACCCCAGAAGTCATCTTGACTTATTCAGATCAAGGCTTGAACGGTATGAGCGGTAGTCTTCATCATTTATTACGAGAAAGAGTGGCTCGCGGCGAGCATCAATTCAAGGAGCGGCCAGTCTTAGTAAACAATTGGGAAGCGACCTACTTTGATTTTGACAGTAAAAAAATCGAACAGATTGTGGATGAAGCTACTGATCTTGGGATCGAAATGTTCGTCCTAGACGATGGCTGGTTCGGTCATCGCAATTCAGATAATTCTTCCTTAGGTGATTGGTTCGAATATGAGGGCAAATTGAAGGATGGCTTAAAAGGGATCGCAGATTATGTTCACGACAAAGGTCTGCAATTCGGCGTTTGGTTCGAACCCGAAATGATCTCGGTCGATTCTAAACTTTATGAAGAGCATCCAGATTACTTGATGCAGGAGCCGAACCGCACACCATCTTCTTCCCGCGATCAGCATCTACTGGATATGGGTCGCAAGGAAGTGCGGAAAAATATTGAAGAACAGATTTGCATGATTTTAGACGAGGTGTCGATCGATTACATCAAATGGGATATGAACCGCAGCTTATCAGACGTTTACTCCATCGAGCTTTCAGCGAAAAATCAAGGAGAAACCGCTCATCGCCACATTCTCGGAGTCTATGAGTTAATGGAAAACTTGTTGGCACGTTATCCGAAAATTCTTTGGGAAGGCTGTTCTGGCGGCGGTGGACGTTTTGATGCCGGCTTCCTGTACTATATGCCGCAATCTTGGCCGACGGATAACACCGATGCAGTGGAACGCTTGAAAATTCAATACGGTACGAGCTTAGCCTATCCAATTTCTTCCATGACTGCCCACGTTTCGGCGGTGCCAAATCATCAAACTGGACGAATCACGTCATTGAAAACTAGAGGAGATGTCGCTATGAGCGGAGTCTTCGGCTATGAACTGGATTTGACGGAAATGTCAGAAGAAGAGAAAATGATTGTAAAGGAACAAGTTCAACAATATCAAGAGATTCGTCCATTGGTTCAATTTGGAGAATTCTACCGTTTAAATAGTCCCTTTGAAGGAAATTTGACCGCTTGGATGTTTGTTTCAGATGATAAAGCAGAAGCCTTAGTCATGATGGCTCGTACGTTGGCATCCGCTCAGCCTGTTTTCCATGAAGTCTTTTTGACCGGATTAGACGAAAATGCCTGTTATCAAGATCAAGTAACCAATCAACAATATTTTGGTGACGAATTGATGAATCTTGGGGTAAACGTCCCAGATTTCTATGGTGATTTTCAAACAACCTTGCTGCATTTGAAGAAAGTTTAGGGGGAACAGAAAATGATTAATAAAAACAGTATCATGACTCGTTTGTCTATCTTATCTATCTCACTTTTGTTGACGAGTGCCTTGTCGATCAATGGGGCACTACCTCAAATGCGTGCAGCTCTTGGCATGACAACAACACAAGTGGAATTAGTCGCAACGTTACCGGCTTTAGCCGTTGTGGTTTTCGTCGTTCTCTCTAGCTTTATCGCAGAAAAAATCGGCACTAAGCGAACGGTGCAATTGGGATTACTACTAGTTGGCTTCGGTGGAGGACTAGCGCCATTGTTTCTGAATAGTTACATCCCAATCTTGATCAGTCGTTTCATTCTAGGTGCTGGTTTTGGTCTATTCAATTCACTTGCTGTCTCCATCATCAACTTGTTATTCCGAGACGAACCAGAAGAACGTGCTTCCTTACTCGGTTATCGTGGAGCAGCTGAAAACATCGGAAATGCCGGGTTGACCTTATTAGCAGGGGCCTTACTGGCATTCGGCTGGAGATTCTCCTTCAGTGTCTACTTGATCGCTTTTCCAATCTTGATCTTGTTTACTATCTTCGTACCGGAAATCAAAGAGGTCAAAAAGGAAAAGACCAGTGAAAAAGGCGAGTTAAAAGCTTCAGTTTATTTGTTAGCGTTTTTCGCCTTATTCTTAGTGATGACTTTCGTAGCGATCGGTGTTCGCTTTCCAACGATGGTGACTGATATCAAAGGAGCGAATTACAATGCGTCAAACTTTTTAGCAGTCATGCCGATCATCGGGATCGTCACCGGATCATTATTCGGCTTTGTGAATCGTTTGTTAGGGGATAAATGTCTGTACCTAGGACTTGCTTTGTTAGCCTTATCAACCTTTCTGATTGCGAGTTCAGAAAATAATTTTGCTTTGCTGCTGATTGGTTATTTCATCAGCGGGATTCCCGGCAGCTTGATTTTCCCATTCATTTATAATTCATTGAATCTCTATGCATCACCCGCCAAAATGACCGCAGCAACCTCGATCATCCTGATCGGCTGCAATCTCGGCAACTTTATCGCGCCATTTGGTTTAAGTACGCTGCAATTCGTTTCGGGAACTTCCGATCTTTTCGCACCATTCAAATTATTGAGTATACTATTGATCATGATTTTAGTCGGAATCTTTTTCCACAAAAAACGTCCCATACAACGCAAGGTCTTAAATGGAGGGAAAAATCTTGATTAATCCAAGCATGAAGGAACAAATGGATTCAGGGGAAATCTATTACGAAACCGACGAACTAAAAGAAGAGCAGGCCTACTATCGCGATTTGCTTTTCCAATTCAACCAGACCTTACCAAGTAAAACACAAGAAAAAGTGGTCATCTTACAAGAACTGCTGGGAAGTTTTGAAGAAGGTGCGTATATTGAACAACCATTTCATGCGAATTGGGGAAAGAATACGTATTTCGGCAAGAATGTTTATGCAAATTTTGGTTTATCGCTAGTGGATGATACTAGAATCGAGATCCATGACGAGGGAATGATTGGCCCAAATGTGACCATTTGCGCCGGGACTCATCACTTGTCGCCTGAACTGCGGTTAAAAAAAGCCCAGTACAATTTACCTGTCGTAATTGAAAAAAATGTTTGGATCGGTGCAGGCACCATTGTTCTACCTGGTGTAACGATTGGCGAAAACTCTGTGATCGGAGCAGGGAGCATTGTAACGAAAGATATTCCTAAGAATGTGCTGGCTTATGGAGTACCTTGTAACGTAATTCACTCTATTGATAAAAAAGGAGATTAAAAAAGGAAGCAAAACTGGTTTGAAGACTAGAGTATCAACCAGTTTTGCTTCCTTGTATTTACGTCCAAAGATCATCGATCACAGAACGTTTTTCTTTTTTTACAATATGCGTATAAATCTCTGTTGCGGATGTTCCGCGTTGACCGAGAATCTCACTAACAGTCTTCAAATTTTTTGTTTTTCTAAAGGCCATCGTGCCAACACTGTGGCGCAACTTATGAGGCGTCGTTCGTTTGCCAAAAGCAGTGGAGTATTTATCGATCATTTTCTCGATCGAACCGCCTTCCATTCGTTTAGCGACATTCTTATGCTTAGTCAAAAAAAGCGCCGGTACAGAATCATCTGCGTTGTAAAGCATTTTTCGCTGATCGACATATTCCTGGATGTAGTCGATGAAAATCGGGGAGATCATCGCATGATCCAGTGTGTCACCTTTACGCTGAACCTGTACGTATAATCCTTCATAATTGAGATCACTGACATTTGTATTGACCAGTTCCGATAAACGAATGCCCGAACCTAAAAATAAGGCGAGAATAGCGGTATCTCTAATCCGATTTTTTTCATAGGCAGTTTTTGCTTGGCGAGTGGTCAACTGCTTTCCATAGCCTTCATAGACAAATTCCACAAAATCAATCGCATCAGAATCTAGATAGAGCATTTTCTCGATTTTATCTTTTCGAACCGTATCTGAAGCATCCACACCGCCATTTTCAATATTGACCATAATATTTCTTCTCAGCATTGGACGAATGACATATTCACCCAACTGTTCGTCAAATTCCTCGATTTCCTCATTTGATAAATATTTAAAAAGGGAACGAAGGGCAGTGATACTCCGTTGAACCGTAACCTTTAATCGATGAGTATTTCTTTCACTCAAAGGGGATTGAGTCACCTCATTTTCGGCTTTTCCTTCAAAGGTTCGTTTTGGCGATTGATTTAAAAAGGACTTATATAAAACGATTTTATCTTTATTTAGTCTTTCAAAATCTTCCAATCGAACCGCTGAAATAGCATCTACTTGAACGATCTGTTCAGAAGTAAGCCAGGAGAGGAATCGTCGATATTCTTTGGCATATTCGTACAACGTATTGATTGAACGGGGAATCGCTTCTAAATACAATAAATAGTTCTGAATGAAATCCGGTAGTTTTTCGAATTCCTTTTCATAGCGTTCCTTGAGTAGTTCACGACTCATTTCGATTCAGTCCTTTCATTTTATAGTAGGAGAGGGTGAAACCTCTAACTCTATCATAATAGGTATATACCAATTTGTCAACTATAAAATAACATTAAATAATTTTTATGGAGTAGGAGAGAGCAGCATGAAAATTTATAGCATTACTGAAAAATGGTTCTTTCTATAAAACATAAAAAGTGTTATCACAGGGATTAAATAACGTATCTAAAAACATAGAAGGAGAGATTCATAAAAAAATTAAATCGATTTTTTATGAATGAATGATCATTCATCGTTCACTTCAGATTTTGATTGCTTCATATTAATGCGTCGCAATAATCATCTTAAATCATTAATATGAAAGCATTTGTATCGAGTTACAATGAATGCCAAATTCAATCTAAAATCCTCAAAAATGATCGTTTAAAGCATAAAACGACTTTAGCGGATAAAAGCTTAGAAAACGATCATTACTGATGAATTCATTCCTTTTAATCCTATTCATTGATCCAAAAATCATGCTTTCGGGAAAATAGATATTGTTACGAAAACATAATTTCTTATCTGACAGCTCTTCAGCAATCAATGGCTTGAACGATCTCTGGCTTAGACTTACTTAAGTTTCGATGCTTGAAAAAGCTTGCTGCTGTTAGTTTTGACTGGTTTAAACGGTCGTTTGTGGTATCTTATAGGTCTTTTTAGCTTAAAATGACTGTCAATCGACGTCTAACGATCACTTGATTATAGATACATTCACACAACATGTTTTCTGAGCTCATTTTGAATCACTTGCTTAAGCCTTGTGCATAACCCGGATATTTTTGCTGAGTTCTTTTAATCGTTTATCAACTGCAACCGACACAAAAAATTCTTTGAAACCATTCTGATAAAACTTTTTTATTAAAAAAATCCATCAAAATGATGCTAAAAGCTGCTATAACGAAATTCTTGGTTTAACAGTCTCAAGCTTTTTCTCTCTTTTATGGTTTGAGAAAAACTAACATTATTCTCAAACCATAATAAGATCTCTATTCATTCTTATGCGAAAAATTGACGTGAAAAAGCTTTTCAAACAGTTGCTCCTTATCCTGGAACAAACTCATTCGAAAAGCTCTTATAAAATGTTTAGACTTAAAGACGCTATCCAAAGAAACGAATCCGTCTCTGTTTAGATGTTCAAGATTTATTCTAATCGAATTTTTCTAATTTAATCCGATTAGTGTACATTAGAACCAAATTATCTATTTATTTTCTGTATCCTGTGAGTACTATCCATCAGATCACTTTCTGCATCTACTGTGTAGTAACTTCCAAACTCCAAATCCTGATCGTCGAAAGAACCAACCTGGATTGCTGGAATGTCATTCTCTCTTAGTACAATGGATAAATGACACAAAATGGAGCCACTCTCGAACACAAATGCGATGTTGTTTCGATTATTTGAATGTATCAAGTGCAATAGTCCGATACTTGTTTTTTTACACGCGAAAATGAGTTTCTCTTCGTGATTCCCATCATTCTCGTTAAAATGATCATGGAAATGAAGATCAAATGATTCCTCATCACTTACATCTACATAGACTAACTTCCCTGTTAGTTTTCCATGGGATAAAATGCCTTGAGAGATATCTTTAGAGGTTAGCTCTGGAAATGGTTCAGTATTTTTCACAAGGTCAATCAAGTATGGTTTTGTTGCGCGGTCACCCGCTAATAATCCGAATTCTATTAAGGCATCTTGTTCTTCTAAAAATGGAATAAATGTTTCTAGAATACTTTGGATTTCTTGTGTTGATAGAAAGTTTCGCTGGCTACCAGTATCCGTGTGTCTAATCACCGCTCCTTCAGAAATTTCATACCACTCCGTTTGAAGTACTTCCTTTTTTGAAAGAATTTCAGCATTTCGTGAAACGAGATAATTCGAAGATGGAATGGTTCCCTTAGTAAAGAAGTGTCCCTTTATGATTTCGATCATATAATAATCGCCCTCTTTTTTTACGACACCGGTGAACGTTGGCGAATAAATTTCTTGAATGATAATTGATGAAATCCAATAGTCCTTTCTCGTCATTTCAACAAAGTCTGTGATACATTCATGGATATCTTTATACTTTGGAAAGGATTTTACCCTGCTGTATTGGCTATCGAGTGAAGCTAAAGCGAGTTTTTCAGTGTCTCCGATAAAGGATCGAATCACCTTTTCTGACACTAACCCCGGATAAATGACAACCGCGCTATAGCCCTGACAGAATGAACTTCTAGGGATATTATTGAGATCAGGAATTTTTTCATTGGAGTCATTGCTGATGATTACTTGAGCATCCGAGATAGGCGTCTTCTTTTTCTGTGCTTCAAGTCTAATAGCAACCTTATCACTTTTTAAAAGCTGTTTAGGAATCTGTGCCAAATTTACCTTGTCTACAGAAGCTGTCATCGCCTTGATTTTTGTGATCGAGGTCAACGGTCTACATTGAATGTAGGAAAACGTCCCCTTTCGAATTGTCCACTCAACATCGAGCGGATAGCCCAAGCGATGCTCTAGCCTTTTTACCTTCCGACACAATTCAAACAATTTTTGCTCTCCAAAAGGAATCCCTTGCTTATGAGACAAAGCCATCTCTTCTTCGTGAAAACTGATTAAGACCTCTATCCCCTCTTCATCTCCTGAAACCAATTTGTCGCCGCAGCCATCCGTGAAGCTGACGATGCTTTCATTTTTTGAAAAGGTTAGTGGATTTGAAGAAAAAATAACGCCAGAATAATCGGCATGAATAAACTCCTGAATTACCACGCCCATTTTATTATGTTGCTGATCAACAAGGTTTTCTTGGCTTAGAATCACTTTTTTGATTCCAGAAAGTACCTCTTCAAAACGCATCAGCCCAAGGATGGTCTCATAATGCCCGGCTAGACTGTCAGTCACGCCATCTTCATTTAACGCAGAGGAACGGATCGCAATATCGTACAGCCCCTCTGGATTTTTAAACTCTTCTAAATCATTCAAAAGCTTTTGTTGAAACGCTTGATTGTCTATTTCAGCAGGATCATCCGTCGCCTCTATAAAAATGCTGTCGGGAACAGCAAACTCGTTCGAAAATAATTTCTTTAAACCATTGGCTTTTCCGCCAAACTGATAAGTAGCCGAAACATCCTTCAAAGAACAAATTTTTAGCATCACTATTCCTCCTCGGAAAGACGAATAATTCTTTTGTCTATCTCGTGGCTTCTAATGAACTGATAAACACTTTTTGGAACTAGTGCTTCCCAAGGCTCTCCATGAACAATCTTTGATCGAACTTCCGAGCCGCTAGTTACTTTTTGTTCATTTTTCCGTTCCCACATGACTTCAATATCACAGCCAAGCGCAGTCAAAATTTCATATTTTTCTTGACTCCACTCATCGTAAAGAGTCATCAAATACTTGCCATTTTTAGGCACATAATTAAATAATTTCTCAGGTACATTGATCGGAAACGGAACAATGTCAAATTTTTCTCTTGGGATAGAACAATCCAGCATTGCTAATTTGATCATTTCAAATCGCTCGTAATAAGTCATTGGATTTGAACGACTTAATGATCGATGAGGATTCGCTGCCGTGTATTTTGTATCGTTACGGTCAGGGCTCGTGATTCCTATTAATAGATACTCACATCGCTTCATCCCCTCTAGAAGATACTCTAAATGGCCATTGTGTAATAATTGAAATCTTCCGTGAATAATCCCTAATTTATTTTCCATATTTTTCTCCAATGATTATTTTTTTAATAAAGTCGAATACTAGAAATACCCGACTGTTAAAGTTTCCTTCGACAGTTTTTCTTTATGATACCACTTCAAGCTTTAATAAGGGTTCTAAAATGTTATTCTTTTTTTAAATACAGCGAACCAATTGTCAAGTATTTGTCAAATCTGATTCTTTAGTACTTTTGCCCATGTTAGTAATTTCTCCCTCATGTTAAAATAACTAAAAAGGACATAAAAGTAAGGAGGGTTTACTTTGCGAGTATTAATTATTGATGATGACCCGATATTATGTAAGCTTTTACAAAGTGTTTTTGAAAAACAAAACTGGCAAACGAAAGTCGCGTTAGATGGTATAAAAGCATTGGATCTTATGAAAAGTACCCCCTTCGACTTACTATTACTTGATTTAAATTTACCTTTAAAAAGCGGCGATCGAATTCTTGTGGAGCTTCGTGAATTCTCGAATATTCCTGTTATTATTATTTCTGCGAAAGAATTGGTTACCACTAAGATTGATTTATTAAAAATCGGTGCAGATGATTATATTACTAAACCTTTTGATATTGATGAAGTGTTAGCCCGCGCAGAAGCAGTTGTGCGGCGAAATGCAAAATACATTTCTGAATCTCAGCAATTTAAGAACTTGACTTTAAATACTGAGGAACGAACTGTTTTGGTGAAGCAACAGGAGATTCTTCTTACCGCCAAAGAGTTCAGTATTCTGAAATTATTAATGGAAAATCCGAAAAAGATTTTCTCTAAAAGAAATATTTTTGAGAGTGTTTGGAAGGAACCCTATCATGACGATGGACACACCATTAATGTTCATGTGAGCTCCCTGCGTATGAAGTTAGCAGAAGCAGACCAAGAGAATGACTATATTGAAACCGTTTGGGGCGTTGGTTATCGTTTGAAAAAGCGCGATTAGATAAGGAGTACGCATGACATATACAATTCTTAAAATTCAAAATTTAACCAAACTATTTGGAAATCAACGTGTGCTTAAAAATATTACTATCTCTTTGGAGAAAGGCAGGATTTATGGTCTTATTGGGTTAAATGGTGCGGGAAAAACGACACTAATAAATATTATATGCGGCGTTGACAAATGTGACAGCGGATCTATAAAGCTTTTTGGAAAATCAGAATCTAACTTGTTAAGTCATGAGCGCCAAAGAATTGGTGTGGTCTTCAGCCCACCGGCCTTGTATGCAAACCTAACAGTTTACGAAAATCTAGAGATGACTCGCATTTCGCGTGGAATTCCAAATAAAGAAATTATCGCTCAGTTGCTTAAGACTGTTGGACTGGAAAACCACTCTAATAAGAAAGCTCAGGCACTTTCTTTAGGACTGAAGCAACGCTTGGGAATTGCCAATGCTCTATTTGGCAGCCCTGCTCTCTTAGTTTTAGATGAGCCCTATATTGGACTTGATCCAGTCAGCATTATTGAAACACGTAAAGCTTTAGCGAAAATAAATCGTGAAAACAATAATACGATGTTGATAAGTAGTAATATTTTGGATGAATTAGATCAATTAGCAACTGATTATTTGATCATCCATGAAGGTCAAATAATTGAACAAATCTCACGAAGAGCTTTATCTGATAAATGCCGTCGCCATTTATCTCTGAAAGTTGACGATCTTCCAGCGGCTCTCACCTGTTTAGAAAAGAAATTACAAACCACGAATTATCAAGTTCAACCTGACGACTCATTGTTTTTATATGATTTTGTAGATGACTTGAACACTGTCTTTAAATGCTTGGATGATAATCACATAAAAATTCTGAGCGTTGACACAATAGAAGGAAAATTAGAAAGCTATTTTCTACAGTTAGTTAGAGGGATGTCACTATGACAAATCTAGTAAAAATTGAAATTCGACGATTACTCAGTCTGCGGGTATTACCTTTTTCTGTTCTTTTAGCCTGCTATTTTTCATACGTACTCTTAGATAAATTGTTTCACTCTGAAAAAAACGTGGAGCCTTTATTATCCTCTGGTCAATTAGCCTTGCAGGCTGATTTTCGGTTAAATTATACGATTTACGGTGTAATCATTTTGGGGGCGTTCTTTTTGGGAACAGATTTCACTCAGCGAACCCTCCATCAGCAAATCGCCAATGGCCATTCACGAAAACACTTAGTAGTATCAAAATCGCTCGTTTTTACAGGTGCTGGCTCCATTCTCTTATTATTGACTCCTTTACTAACAATGACCGTGGTTACGCTAATCAACGGTTGGGGGGCGACACCTTCTTATAAGGAACTCTTGTATGTACTTCGCGTATATTGTCTGGCCTTTTTATTAAATGCTTCTTTACTAAACGTGGTTGTCTTGATAAGTTTCATTTTTCAAGATATCGGGAGAACCTTGATTTTTTCAACTATTTTTGCTTTTCTTTCTATTCAAATCGCAATTATAGTTACAGATTCTTTCCCTGTTTTTGATGCAATCTACCGATATTTCCCTACACAGCAGCTTCAGATTATCGTTCAGCGAAGTACGACACTAAAGGACATAATGCTTGCGATGCTCTCTTCTGTAATTCTTTGGACTATGACAAATTTATGCGCGATTTACGTTTTTGAGAAAGTTGATCTGACGAAAGGAAGGAGCTGAAATAGTGGGTTTAGTTGCCTTTATACTTATGGTAGTCTGCTTGATAGTCAGTTATCGTCTTATATCCATTCGGAAAAAAATTCTTAGCATTGAACAACAACTGAACAACCAGACTTTTGATTTTCCCCAATTGATTACGATTGACCTAAACGATGCAGCGATCAATTCATTGGTTCAGTCAATCAATAAAAAAATACTAGCAGATTCGAATAATAAAACAGCTCTATTACAAGCCGAGCAAGAGTTAAAGGAAACCATCTCAAATGTTTCTCATGATTTGAGAACACCACTGACTGCTATTATTGGCTATACTCAGCTTCTGGAAAAAAGTAATTTGACGGCTGAACAGTTTGAGTATGTACACACAATTATTGACAAGAACCTCTATTTGAAAAAATTAATTCATTCTTTTTTTGAACTCTCCTATTATGAATCAAAAAATGCAGATGTTTCACTCGATGAAATAAATGCAAGTGCCGTTTTGTTAGAAGTCATCTTAAACGAAACCGCAGCGTTTGAGGAAAAGGGCATACGATTAGAATTAGACATTCCTGAAAATATCTACCTAATAGCGGATGAAAAATTATTCACTCGAATCATTCAAAATCTACTCACCAATGTTTTGATTCACGGCCAGCATTTACTCAAAATACAAATATCTCAAGATGAAGAAACCATGTTAACAATTGGAAATAAATTTGACTCGAGAGTTGTTTTAGAACCAACTAAACTATTTGATCGGTTCTATGTTGGCAAAAATGAAAGAAACAGTAATGGAAACGGACTTGGCTTAGCGATTGTAAAACTATTGACAGAGAAAAATAATGGAACAGCAGATGCAAGGGTAACTAATGACTTTTTTGAGATTCGTTTACACTTTCCTCATAAATTCAATAGTGAAAAGGAAGCTACCCAATAAATGCAGGGTATTTTAGATTGAACAATAGCTCATTACGCTAAAAGAAGATCGATTCTCAACTAACATCTAAGAATCGATCTTCTTTTATTCAATTATTTTCTTAAGGATTGAATCAGAGCCACTGGATTGACAACATATTTCATTTCAAAAGTTTTTCCTTCATTATCTACAGTTAAAGAACTAGAACTTGCAATTAATTTTTCTAAAAATACTTCTGGAGTGACCTCTGGATTCACTTGACAGCTAAGAGCATAAAGTCCGGCGATATATGGAACCACCCAACTTAATCCCGCGGAATAATCATACTCATAACTAGTTTCTCCATACGTTCCTGCCCGTGTCCTACAATCCATCGGAAAGAAGACACAATCTTTGTACTTGTTTGCCTCGGCTTTTGCCCAAGAGCCTACAGAATAAGATGCGAGATCGTCTGGATCATTCATCGGCTCTCGATTCATTCCCATAATTCCTACACCATATTCATCCTTCATTGAAGCTGTTACAACTAGGATGCCACTCTTTTTTGCTTTTTCAAAGGAGCGTTTAAAAACATCATAGCCTTTGTCCTCCTTGTTAAAACTACGAGAAATCGAAATAACTCGAATTCGCTCTTTTTCAGGTAATGTTTCGTTTAGTTCTAAAAAGCGATCAATTGCTTTAGCGTAATGTATATAATTTATCCCAGATGTGCCAGAAGCCTCTTGCTTATTTTTTGTTTTTAGATTTGTCGCTAAATTATCCGATAAGGCTGAAGCAATAAAATACAAATTTGCCTCTGGTGCAACACCTACATTTTTGCCAACAGCTAATGAGGATACTGCCGCTCCGTGCATCTCTGCAGTTTTAGAAAGGACGTTGATCTCTTCATAATGTTTCAAGCGATCCTTGTATTCTTTATGTTCTGTATACAAAGTTTGGTCAATAATCCCCACTGAAATATTCTTACCTGTAATTTTTTGTTGATGAAGTTCTCTTAAGTTTAATCCAGGATTTTTTCCATTCTCCATAAAAATATCTGGATCAAAACCATTTGGTAATTCATCAGGCCATTGTGTTTGATCGCTAAAACTTGCATGTTGAAGTTCAGTTAGTTTGTCTCTTAGGTTCAGTTGGGATAAATCTTTAGATCGTAAGTCAATCGAAAAAGATTGTTCCTTTGGATTATACTTTTTGAGGGTTTTCACTGTTTCCTTTTCAATTTGGTTCTCAGTAACTCTTCGCGCAATTCCTATTTCAGTTCCTTTTGTTTGGCTATTTGTTGGTTGGATAAAGACAATATAAATGATAAGCAGCACAACGGTTCCAACGATCATTCCCGCAAGTGTTAGTAGTGTTTTTTTGACTACGCCCATCTCTATCACCTCTTTCTTTTTCTATCATAAGTGTATAAACTCTTACTAAAAAAAGAATCAGGTGAAGATCAAGAAAGTCTCAATTATACTTTTAATCCGTTTCTATCTGACATAGAAATAGAAACAAGCCAATTAGCACTTCTTTTGAACAATGAACAATTTAGCAGGACATACTAGGAGATGTTCCGACCATTACTTAATCGTCTTTTTTAATTGAATCAATTCAACCGCTGTCTGCAAACTAGCTTCATCTTTAATTGGAACCAAAACAGCATTCAATTTTCCTGTTTTATCAATCTCTGCGCCGCTGGCTTCAAGCTTGCTGAAGAGTTCATGGGCTACCAGCTGAGGCCAAATTCTATCAGCAAAAAATACACTCACCTTAATACCCGTCTCCCAAACAGAGATCCAACCAAGATTTTTCTTTTTGAAGAGAATTTTACTTAACCAGTTATTCCCATCCTTATAATAGTTCCAATCCTCTTGATAGGAATGCTTATGGATTTCGTCTAAAAGCTGTTGGTAAAGTTTCAGGTCTTCTGAAGATAGATGCTTTGCTAAATTTTCTATCGTTGGAAATTCTGATTGGTCTTTTAAAATGGGTTTCATCTAAAGCGCCTCCTTTTTCCTCAGTTTATCAAGCAAAACTTGTAATCGGATGTCAAGTTTTGTATTTATTCCTTAGTTTTTCAATGTACTTCTGCATTTTCTCACGAAAAGCCGGAGGTTCAAGCACTTCCAAATGATCACCGAAGGAAAGTAAGTAATAAATCGTTGTCTCATCATCTGGAAGCGTCACAACAGCAATCAAGCTGTCATTCTGAGTTTGCTGAACATCCCTAAATTCCTCCTGAACACGGTAGGCTGCAGCGTGATCGAACAGCAGTGTCAGTTCAACCTGCTTTTCTGGAGCTGCTGGTTTTTCTAAGAAGATCTTTTTTGGTGTTTCTCGGCTGAAGGATTCAGATAAAATCTGTACATCCCGCATGCGGGCAATTTTGAATAACCGATAATCGGCTCTAAGATGGCAAAAGGCATAAAGGTACCATGCCTTATTACGAAAAACCAGTTTCAAGGGATCTAACCTTCGCGCTGTGAACTGCTCTTTCGTACTTAGATAATTAATTTGTATAACCTTTCTTGAAAAAATCGCCTGTTGTAATTGATCGAATCGTTCATTTCGTAATCCGGTCCAATCAGAAAAATCGATCTCTAACCAATCAAGCGTTTCTTTTTTAAACATGGTGCTGAGTTTTGAAACAAGAGAACTGTCCAACGTTCCATTTGCGAGATTCAAGTTTTGAAGTGCGATCAAAATGTGCTTTTGCTCTTCATCAGAAAATACAGCTTTATCTAGGACATAATTGTCTTGGATAAAGATGCCGCCACCTTTTCCACGAACGGCGTAAACTGGGATACCGGCAGCACTTAACGCATCAATGTCACGATAAATTGTTCGCGTTGATACTTCAAATTTTTCAGCCAATTCTGGCGCTGTTGCTGAGCCATTTTCCAATAAAATAAAAAGAATTTGCAATAACCTGCTTTCAATCATTTGCGGCCCTCCCCTCATTATTCAGGATAGCATGAGAAGCTAGACTGGGAAAGTGGGGCTGAAACGAAAAGCTGAGCCGAAAATCATATAGACTTTCGGTTCAGCTTCTTTTCACGAATAAACAGCGACTCTGCTAAATTTCAATTTCTCGCATTTTCTCTGTAACCTTTACCATGCGTGCCTCCAAGTTTTTCGCTTCATCTGGAGTAAATTGGACTTCACTAACGATTTGGCCGTCACTCATAAACAACACCCGCTGTGTTTGTGCCGCGACTTTTGCATCATGAGTCACTAGACAAATGGCTGTTCCCTGCTGATTGATCTCTGTTAGGATATCCATGATTTCTTGGGCTGACTTGGAATTTAGCGCCCCTGTTGGTTCATCGCCAAAAATCACCTGCGGATCACCCATAAGTGCGCGGCAAATCCCGGCCCGCTGCAATTGACCACCAGAAACTTGAGTGATATCGCGCTGCTCTAATCCGGCGATCCCCATCTTCTGCATCAATTCCTGTCCTTTTGCCATCAAGGCTTTGGCTTGCTTTTCATTGCCTTTTTGAGCTGGCAAAACAATATTATCTAAAACATTTAAGTTTTTCAGTAACGTCGGCTGCTGAAAGACAAAGCCCATTTGCTTACGTCGCAGATCGGCCAGAGCATTTTCTGAAAGACTAGATAATTCCTTGCCATCAAATTGAACGGTTCCTCCATCGATGTTATCCATTCCACTTAAGGCGAACATCAAAGTGGTTTTTCCTGAACCAGAAGGGCCCATAATGGAAACAAATTCTTCTGCTCCAATTTCAACCGAGACTTCTCGCAAAACCTTTTCTTGTCCAAAAGATTTTTCAATATTTGTACCAACAATCATTTTTTTCATCGTCATCATTCCTTTATATTGTCGCTGATTTTTATTTTTTGTAGTGAACTCGTAGCTATTGTGGTTGCCAGTAAAGTAACCAGCAGCATTCCTAGTGGACAAAGTACAAAGCTGACTAGTGGATTGATTGAAAAGCGGAAGGTAGTCACGCCCATCATAGACATCGCAGCACTGGCAACTTGTCCTCCTAAAGTACTTGCCAGAATCGTTCCAATGATCGTTCCTAATACAACAATAACCAGTGAACGCATAAAGTACTGTTGACGAATATCACGACTGGTAAAGCCCAATGCCTGTAGCAACGCGATTTCATGACGATCTTTAGCCAGCAGCATTTTGACAAATAATAAAACAATCAACATGGTGATCACAAGCGCGACGATCACAGCTACTTTCGCTGCAGTCGCTACGGTTTTGATTGTAGAGCCAAATGTTTGATTCATATAATGCTTGATATCTGAAACCTTAGCGTAGGTAAATTTCGACCGATACGCCTTGACCTTTTGACTTGGCGAAACGTCCTTTTTCACATTGGCACTGATCGTGCACCACATAGTTCCGGCTTTTTGATCAGAAAAAACTGCCTTTGCGGTTTTTCCACCGTTAGTGACATCGGAGTAAATACCACAAACCTTTAATTTACGATCTCCTGCTGAAGTACGAATAGTCACTGTACTGTTGAGGGGCTTTTCCAGATCATCTGATAATGCACTGGACAAGGCAATCTCATTGGATTTGTTCGGTGCTTTCCCCTCAGCATATTCCACTGGGAAAACAGTATGGTCTCCAAGCTCGATTTTCAGCTGATCTTCTGCCTTTCCTTTTTTAATCAAGGAAAAGGCTTTAGTAGTCAAGGCTGCAGATTTCGTGATCTGTTTGTCTTGAGCAAGACTTTCCATAATGTCAGCGGTTTTTTCAGGTATACGCTCCGTTTGTTGAATATCAATCCGTAAATCTGACTTACCAATCCCCATATAGCGGGAAAAGCTTTGAGATGAGACCGTGCTATAGAGATTTTGCGGCATGATTAAAATAAAGGACGACAGCAACAGAACCATAAACAAGGTCACATAGATTTTTTTTCGGGACAACACATCTTTGATTCCAAGCAAACCATTCACGTTTGGAAAAGAACGACCAGCAATTTTTAGTCCCTTGCCGCCACGAACCTTGTCCTGTGAAACACCAAAACGAATGGCGGAGGCTGCAGAAATTTTTCGAAAACGTCGCAGCACAAGATTTACATATAACAAGACACCGAAGAATATCAGGACAGTTCCTAACAGCCCAACAATTAATGACAATCCTTGATTGCCGCTCTCTCCCATGTAAAGCTGAATATTTTTCAATAAAATTCCGCGAAAAGCAAAGGATAAAAGAAAACCCAACAAGCAGCCGACAAGGACTAAGGCTGCATATTTAGCCAAGTACAGACGTTTGACATCAGAATTTCTTAGCCCAATAGCCTTTAATACGCCAATTTCAGGGTAATCATCTTCAATTTTTGATAAAAGTGTAAAACGAATACACAGAAAGGCTACCGCTAACATCAATAGACTAACCAGTAAAATGATTGCGATCATTATCCCATCAGATAAGGCGTTGATCATTCTAAAAAGCGTATCCGTTAGCGCTGGACCATTGGCAGGAAGATCGGCCGCAAGATAGGCTGATTCCAACTCACTGATCTTATTCGTATCCTTTACTCGGTATTCGATCAAGTATTCAACATTACCGAAATTTTCCAACGTTTGATAATCGTCTTTGTGAACAATGAAGCGTTTTGATGATGAAAGTGAGGCATTCATCTGTGAATCACGCAGAAATCCTGCCACCTTCATTTTATGTCCGCGAACTTCTAGTGAATCCCCTTTTTTTGCAATTCCATCCCGTTCATAAATGATCGGCAAGTAAACTTCTCCGACTTTTGGCTGAATAATTTGATCCTTCGTGTCCAATAGATAGTCAAATCTTTCACTCTGAACAGAAAAGCCATTGTCTTGTACACTGTCCGTCAGCGGCTCACCAGCGATCAACAAGTCGCTATTGTCAACGTTAAGAAAATCAAGCACCTGCCAGTCGTCCAAATTTCGCTGTGATTCGGCGAAATCAGTCAATTTCTCCCGATCAATCGCTCCTGAGTGCATCTGCAAGAAATGTGGTGTTTTGGCCCGTTCCATCATCCCGTCGATCGAACCTGCCAGATTTATCATTAGAATCGCTGCCAAAGAAACCAGCATTGCCGTGATCGCGATAAAAATCGTTGTTGCGGCCGTAACTAGTTTGCTTCTTTTTATATCGTTTGTAATTAACCTACTGTACATAAAACCCATTCCTCCTTCATTTTTTCCCTTCTTTTAGTCAAACATACCCTCCATTTCTTTCGCTAACAGCCCTTCCTCGACCCCTAATAAGCGTTCCATAAAATAGAAAAAGCTAGCGACTCGATCCGTTTTCGATCGGGCACTATCTGCTACTAATTCACGCTCATCAAATACCGTGCTCGCATAGATTAAAAGCAA